>NZ_JBSVRK010000002.1:0-1255424 GCF_054052125.1 Lysobacter sp. A378
GGGCGCAAGAGCGCGGGGGTGGCCGAAAAGAGGCGCCTCCGACGGCGCGTTTGCCCGATGCTGACGGCGTCATTCTGACGCCCAGAAGTGCGAAAGACTGCACTCGTTCTGGTGACGCCCAACGCTGGAGTTAAGCGGCGGCGCAGCCGTCCGCCTTGAACGAGTTGTTAGGCGCCACACTTTGCAGCGCGCCAACGATCATTGGTTAGTACCGGACAATTGGCGCTTTGTGCGAGGCCAAATAATGGCTTGCGCCAAGACGATTCTTTGGCCGTCGAAAGTTGCAGCAACCGAACCATAAAGCTCATAACCAAGTGCCAGAGCTCCACTAACACGGTGACAGAACGCAGCATCATCTGGACCGGTGAGCACACGATAGATCGGCAGGTCGTTTGGTGGTTGCTTCATGAACTCGCCTCGATGACGGATGTGGCGCCTAACGCCTTATGTCTTGAGTTTCCCCTACCGTAGGCGCCGAGAGCCCGACGTGCGCGCCCGATAACGCCTCGGTGTCAGACCACCGTAATTCAGCAGGGGCCGCACGCCGGATCTCGCGCCCTGCGCCCGAACAGTTGATCGAGGTTTCCCTCGAACTGATAAGCGTGGGCCTCGGGCGCGATGCTCTCGGCCAATCAACTGTAGCGGAGAACGAACATGTCAGCAGCAGGGATCGATGTGGGCAAGGCCAGCCTGGATTTGGCCGTGGATGGGCAGCCGCGCGTGCTCCGGTTCGCCAACAATCGGGCGGACATCGCCAAGCTGGTCAAGCGACTACAGGCACTTGGGGCCACGCGGATCGTGGTCGAAGCCACCGGCGGCTACGAGGAGCCACTGCTCGAGGCCTGCTGCGATGCCGGTCTGTGGATTGCCCGGGTCAACCCGCGCCTTCGCCAACGCCACCGGCGAGCTGGCCAAGACCGACGACATCGACGCCCGGATCCTGGCGCTCATGGCCCGGCTGTTCGCCGACCGTCTGCGCCCCTACCTCGCACCGCCGCCCTGGCAACGCGAGCTGCGTGATTGGCTGCGCCGTCGCAGCCAGGTGGTCGTCCTGCTCCAAGCCCAGAAGCAGCAGGCGGCGATGGCGCCTGCTTCCGTCCGCAAGCTTGCAGCCCGCACCATTGCCGCCTTGGTCCGGGAGCTTGCCGCGATCGAGAAAACAATGAAGGCCTTGATCCAGGCGCACGCCACGCCCGCGCTACGCTCGAGCAAGGTGCTTGGACCCGTGTTCCAGGCCACCGCTCTCGCGCTGCTGCCGGAGCTCGGCCACCTTGATCGCAGACAGATCGCCAAGCTCACCGGCGTGGCTCCGATGAACCGGGACAGCGGACAGGGCCAGGGCAAGCGGCGGATCCGTGGAGGGCGCGCGCCGGTTCGCGTCGCGCTCTACATGGCCACGCTCTCGGCCGTACGCTGGGATCCGACCATGAAGGCGCACTACCAGCAGCTGCGAGCGCGTGGAAAGCTGGGCAAGGTGGCTCTGGTGGCGTGCATGCGGAAGCTGCTCGGGATCATCAACGCAAGGCGGCGTGACGAGCTTCGGGCCGAGGGTCTGGCACTGGCTTGAGCGGCACGCTTCAAGACAGTTGCTGAGTTAAGCCGACCTGCGTAGCGTAGCCGGCAACATGGCAAGCTTTACCTGCCATGTTGTTGGTGTAGCGAAGCAGGTTCGGCTTGAACGAATTGTTAGGCGCCGCCCCACGGCTTTTGCACCAGGCTCGGAAGAGCGTCCATGCTATCAAACACATGATGCGCCCCCGCTGCCTGCAAGCGATGAGCTGGCGTCAAGCCGCAGTAGCCCAAGACTGTCATTCCCGCGGCGACCGCAGCTGCCACGCCAGTGGGCGTGTCTTCGACCACCACGCAGTTGGCGGGCGAGGCGTTGAGTTCTTTGGCTGCATGCAGAAAGATATCTGGCGCAGGCTTTGGATTTGCCACCTCAGTTACGCTAAAAATTCTCCCCTCGAATCGCCGCCAAAGCCCTGTGATGCCCAGCGTAGTGCGCATTTTTTCATGATCTCCGCTTGAGGCAACGCAGGTCGGCAGAGCTAACTTGTCAAGTGCATCTTCTATGCCTGGAACCGGAAGAAGGCCTGATTCAAGAGCATTCTTGGTGCGTGCTCGATAAGCCGGCAGGAAGTCTGCAGATGGAGGCTTGCCCAACATACTTGTGATCTTGTCCAAGCACTGGTTCATGGAATGACCGACGAACTGCTCAAACATGTCTTCGAGCGTTAATGGAAGTCCGAGCTCATTTAACATGTCAACGAACACTTGGTTGGTGATGCGTTCGCTATCGACCAAGACGCCGTCACAATCAAAGATGATGAGTTTGTAATGCGACATAGCTTCGTAAGGCACCTAACGCTTGAATTAAGCCGACCCGCGAAGCGGGTTCGGCTTGAATGAATTGTTAGGAATACGCCGCCTGGAGTTCGGCTGTGTCCTCAAACATCTTGTACGAACGAATCAGGCCCTCCTCAATTTGGCAGACCAAAGCCCATTCGCTTTTGAATACATGTCCATTCTTCCGAAGCTTGTGCTGCATATACCCGTGTGCGAACACAAAGTCATCGACTACGGCCCATTTGCGAAACTCAAACACCTCTGTGTCAAACATCTCCGAAACGATGGTCAGAAAACGGCTCACGCCATCTCTTCGCTCGAACCGTCCGTAGATGGGCACATCGCTCGGACCTTGAGCTTCGAATACTGCGTCCTCATGCACATATTTGAGGGCACCTTCGACATCCGCTGATGCGAGGCGCGAGAAGAAGTGCTCTACTGGATTAGCCATCGATATCTCCTAAGTAGGCCTAACGCCGGAATTAAGCCGACCCGCACGGTGCAGGCCGGATGCCGATGCAACGCCGTCAACGGCTCATTTGAACGAAGCGACGAAGCGGGTTCGGCTTGAATGAATTGTTAGGCGGCGCGTTAGATACCATCGCCGTCCATTTAGCCGTGAACTTTAGAGTGAAGTACCAGACCTATAACGAGCATGACTTGAGCCAAAAGACTCACGAGATGCCACTGCGGCAAGACGAGCGGCGCAACAATTGAAGCGACACAGGCGATCGCGATAATAGATTTCGCCCGTGTCGACGCATCCGAGGCAACTACGAAGCGACCGGTGACCAACACAACCACTATTAGCAAAATCAAACCGTATGGCATTGATAAATCGTCCGATGCCCTGAAGTGTAGTGCCGCCTAACGCCTGAGTTAAGCCGAACCGCGTAGTGGAGCCAAAGGCATGGCAAGCTTTTTCTGCCATGCCTTTGGTGTAACGAAGCGGTTTCGGCTTGAACGAATTGTTAGGCTGCTGCCCCGGCTACCGGGACTGAAGAACCACAGCCCAAAGTCCGAGTGTAGCGAGGAAGTTGACCGTGAACACCAAGCCGCGCAGTCGGATGTTTGTAGTGAGGATCTGAACGCAGCTATGGGCCAAGCGACCGACGACAAAGACCCACGCAAGAACAACCGCAGCAGTGCTCACCAGATGGCCTTGCATTAGCAGCAGGCATGCTGCGTAGAAAAAGACGGGCCACTCGAACTGATTGGATAGGTTTGCACTGATACGGGACTCAATAGCTGCCCACGGATTGGAGCCGTCCGCGCGTTGGCCGATGCCCCAGACTTTGGGAGCGCGCGCAACGGTAAGCAGAGCGTAGAGGAGTGCAGCAAGCGCTACGTGCGCTGCCATTGGAAGCACAAGTGGATGTGCCATGTATTCCCCGGTTGCGAGATGCTGCAGCCTAACGCCTGAGTTAAGCCGACTTGCGTAGCGGAGCCAACAACATGGCAAGCTTTTTCTGCCATGTTGTTGGTGTAGCGAAGCAAGTTCGGCTTGAACGAATTGTTAGGCCACCGCCTAGTACTGCTGCAGCTCTGAGACCACGGATGCACGCAGCTCTGGGGTGACCGTTACACGGACAGCATAACTGCCGCCGCCCTCAAAGTAGCCGCTGGGCGGCAAGGCAACCTCTTTGCCATTGACGCGGAAAGACATGCTAAGGCCGGACTCACCGGATGGGCTGACCTGCGTTGTGGCAGTTGCGCCAGGCGGAAGATCACCTACGTGCTGCGTGAAGCCAGATCCGGCCACAGTGATCGATTGAAGCAGAACGTCAGAGCGATTCTCTACGGTCACCGGCGTTGGCTCACTGCAGCCGCCAAGCAAAAGCATGACTATCAGGGGCAGCGAACGTGTCATAGGTGGCCTAACGCTTAGTAGATCCCCAAAGTGGGGTGTTATCGGATCGTCGCCTTTAATCTGGGGCGCCGTCAATCAGGGAAATCCTACCCTATATCAGCGGCTTATCCACTTACGCCGCGGTCGCTTGAAGTGGAAGCTGGCTGGGGAAAGCGGCTTTTGTGGGGTGTCATGTCTTATCGTCCCGAAATTGCGGTGTTATCTGGCAGCGAGGCGGCGCCTGATCGTCCGCCGCGCTTGCTGGAGCAGGTGCGGGCCCGGTGCCGGTTGAAGCATTACAGCCTGCGCACCGAGCGGGTCTATCTGTGCTGGATCAAGCGTTTCATCCTGGCCAATCGCAAGCGGCACCCGCGCGACATGGGGGTGGTGGAGGTGGAGGCGTTCCTGTCGTCGCTGGCGACGCACGACAACGTGGCGGCGAGCACCCAGAACCAGGCGCTGTCGGCGTTGTTGTTCCTGTATCGGCAGGTGCTCGGCATCGAGTTGCCGTGGATGGAGTCGGTGGTGCGGGCCAAGCGGCCGCAGCGGATTCCGGTGGTCCTGTCGCGCGATGAGGTGACCCGGTTGCTGGCGGTGCTCGATGGTCAGGTGTGGCTGATGGCGGCGCTGTTGTATGGCGCCGGGATGCGGTTGATGGAGTGCGTGCGGCTGCGGGTCAAGGACGTGGACTTCGGTCGCAACGAGATCTGCGTGCGCAATGGCAAGGGTGGCAAGGATCGGCGGGTGCCGTTGCCGCGCAAGTTGCGCGAGCGGTTGCGGGAGCAGGTCGAGCGGGTGCGGGTGATACACGCGCAGGACTTGTTGCAGGGTCTCGGTGTGGTCAGCTTGCCGCATGCGCTGGCGCGCAAGTATGCCAATGCCGGCCGCGAACTCGGTTGGCA
Organism: Lysobacter sp. A378; assembly: GCF_054052125.1. Classification (NCBI taxonomy): domain Bacteria; kingdom Pseudomonadati; phylum Pseudomonadota; class Gammaproteobacteria; order Lysobacterales; family Lysobacteraceae; genus Lysobacter; species Lysobacter sp. A378. Next base: position 5,098 of record NZ_JBSVRK010000002.1, read on the forward strand.
ATTCGTGTTTCCGTCGGTGCGCCATTCGCTGGATCCGCGCGACGGCAGCAAGCGGCGCCACCATGTCGACGAGGGCGTGCTGCAACGTGCGGTCAAGACCGCGCGGGCACGCGCCGGGATCGACAAGCCGGCGACCTGCCATACGCTGCGCCATTCGTTCGCCACCCATCTGCTGGAGGACGGCCACGACATCCGCACGGTGCAGGAGCTGCTTGGCCACAAGGACGTAGCGACCACGCAGATCTATACCCACGTGTTGGGTCGCGGAGCGGGCGGGGTGCTCAGTCCGCTGGACAGGGATTGAACAAACGGGCGGCCAGTCTTTCAGGGAGCAGCCCGTGCGTTTGCCATGCCCCGTGGCTCAGTGCAGCAACACCAGCGTCGCCAGCCCCAGGAAGCTCAGGAACCCCATCACGTCGGTGATCGTGGTCAGCAGGACCCCGCCTGCCAGCGCCGGGTCAAAGCCCATCCGCTTCAGGGTCAGCGGTACCAGCACACCGCCGGCGGCGGCGGTCAGCAGGTTGATGGTCAGGGCGACGCCGATCACCAGCGACAACATCGGGTCGCGGAACCACAGCAGTACGATAACTCCCAATCCGATGCCCAGGCACAGGCCGTTGATCAGGGCGACGGCAAGTTCCTTGCGCAGCAGTTCGCCGACGTTGGAGGCGCCGATCTGGCCCAGTGCCAGTCCCCGGATCATCAGCGCAAGTACCTGGGTGCCGGCATTGCCACCCATCCCCGCCACGATCGGCATCAGGATGGCCAGCGCGACGATCTTCTCGATCGAGCCTTCGAAACGACCAATCACGCCGGCCGCCAGGAACGCCGTGCACAGGTTTACACCGAGCCAGATCAACCGGCGCCGGAACGCGCGCCGGGCCGGGCTGAACATGTCTTCGTCCTCGTCCAGACCTGCCGCGCTCAAGGCCTGGTGTTCGGCTTGTTCGCGGATGATGTCGACCACGTCATCGACGGTGATGCGGCCCAGCAAGGTGTGGGTGTCATCGACCACCGGTGCGCTCAGCCAGTCGTGATCGGAGAACTGGCGGGCCACCTCGTTGGCCGATTCGTCCACGTCGAATGCCGGCTGTTCGTCGTCGAGCAGGCGGTTGATCGGCGTGGACGGTTCGTGGGTCAGCAATGCGGCCAGGGCGATCCGACCGCGGTACTGATGGCGCCGACTGACCACGTAGAGGTGGTCGGTGTGCTCGGGCAGCTCGCCGCGCAGGCGCAGGAAGCGCAGCACCACGTCGACGGTGGTGTCGGCGCGGACGGTGACCACGTCGGGGTTCATCAGGCGCCCGGCGGTGCCTTCGGGGTAGGAAAGCACCTGCTCGAGGCGTTCGCGGTTTTCCCGGTCCATCGACTTGAGTACTTCATCGATGACGGTGTCTGGCAGGTCCTCGACCAGGTCGGCCAGGTCATCGATGTCGAGGTCGCCGACCGCGGCGATGATCTCGTCGGGGTCCATGTCCGCCAGCAGGCTTTCGCGCACCTCGTCGCCAACGTGGACCAGGACCTCACCGTCGTCCTCGGGATCCACCAGCCCCCAGACGATGACCCGCTTGCCCAGCGGCAGCGATTCCAGCAGGTTGCCGATCTCGGCCGGGGAAAGGGTATTGACCAGCCGTCGTACCGGGCCCAGCCGCCCGCTGTCGAGGGCGTCGGAGAGCATCCGCAATTGGTGCGAGGTCTTGTCGTGGCGGACGGCTTCGGCCATGCGTGCTCCTGGTCAGGAAGCCGCACCCGCGCCGGATGCGACCAGCTTCATGTGGTCATCGAAGGATTATCCCTGCTCCCGGGGATTGTGCCCAGCGATATGGGTTGCTGGCGACTTCGTGGTATTGATACGCCACTATTTTCGACATGGTTTCCAGCATGCGCTACACAACGCTCCGACTCGTCTGCCACGCGACGATTGCCCTTGCCGGTTTGATGCTTGCCGCTTGCAGTGCACCCGAGGTGCCCACGCAACTGCCGTTCGCGGAGCCGGGGGTGACGTTCACGGTGACCCCTGCCGGCCCGGGTTGTGCACCGGACGGCACGTATCGCAGTGCGGTCAACTGGGATGTGCCGTTGTCGATGAGCTCGAAGATCGAGATCCAGATTGGCGCGGACGACCGCAAGGTTTTTGCTCGCAGCGACGAGTCCATGGGGACCGAGCAGACCGACGCGTGGACCTCCGACGGCATGGTGTTCATTTTGGTCGATCGTGATACCGACATGCTGCTGGCCGCGGTCGCTGCCGGGCCGGGTCGTTGCGAGGCCGCCGGGACAACCGCTGGTCAATGACCGAGCTGGTTGTCCAGCCAACGCTCAATCTCGCCGCGGTCGCGCGCGCGCATCAATGCCGGTGCGTGGGCGCGCAGCCGGGCCAGGTCGCAGTCGCGGATGGTGCGGCGCACCTCCAGCAGGCTGGTCGGATGCATGCTGAATTGCTCCAGCCCCAGCGCCAGCAGCAGCGGGGCAAAACGGGCATCGCCGGCAACCTCACCGCATAGCGCAATCGGCACCTGGCGCCGTTTTGCCACCCGGATCACATCGCGCAAGACCCGCAGAACGGCCGGGTGCAGCAGGGTGTACAGCTCGCCCAGCGCCTCGTTGTTGCGGTCGGCGGCGAGCAGGTACTGGATCAGGTCATTGGTGCCGATGGACAGGAAGTCCGTCTCGCCAATGAAATCCGCCAGCGAGATCGCCGCCGCCGGAACCTCGATCATCGCGCCCACCGCGACATGGCCGGCCATCTCATGGCCTTCGCCGTGCAGGTCGCGAGCAATGCGCTTGATGTGCTGACGCGCCTGGCGCACTTCATCTCGGGTGGTGATCATCGGCAGCAGGATTCGCAGCGGCCCGTAGCCCGATGCACGCAGCAGGGCGCGCAACTGGGTCTCCAGCAAGTCGGCGCGCGCCAGCGACAGCCGTATCCCGCGCAGGCCCAGCGCGGGGTTTGATTCGTCGCGCAGGGCCAGGTCGGTGCGGTCCGCCTTGTCGGCGCCGACGTCGAGGGTTCGGATGGTCACCGGACGCCCGCTCATCCCGAGGATCACATCGCGATAGGCCTGGAATTGCTCATGCTCGTCCGGCAGTTCATTGCGCTGCAGGAACAGGAACTCGGTGCGATACAGGCCGATCCCGGTGGCGCCCAATGCGTGCGCCTCGGCAACGTCAGCGCGCGATTCCGCATTGGCGTACAGCTCGATTTCGGTATCGTCGCGGGTCCGGTTGGGCTCGCGACGCAGGCGATTGAGCTCGCGTCGTTCGCGCACGTAGCCGCGTTGCGCGGTGCGGTGGCGGCGCAGGTCCGCCGGTGCGGGTTCCAGGATCACCGTGCCGGTGCCGCCATCCACGATCAGCGCGTCGCCATCGTTGATTCGCTGCAGTACGCTGGCCACGCCCACCACCAGCGGCAAGTGCAGGCTGCGGGCGAGGATGGCGCTATGCGACAACGGGCTGCCACTGGCGGTCACGATCGCGACCACGCCCTGGGCCTGCAGCTGGGCCAGCTCGGCCGGGGCGACGTTGTCGCTGACCAGGATATCGCCGGCGACGCCTTTCATCCCGCTGGCGCGACGGTGCAATGCGGCGTGGACGCGGCCGATCACCTGGTCGATATCGTCCAGGCGGCTGCGGAAGTAGTCATCGTCCATGGTGTTGAACACCGCGGCGATGCGATCGCGTTGCAGGCGCAGTGCATAGTCGGCGCTGTAGCGATCACTGTGTATCAGCTCGTCCAGCCCCTTGAGCAGCTCCGGATCGTCCAGAAGCAGCGCGTGCAGATCCAGGAACTCGCCGACCTCGTGGGCCAACGCCCCTTGCAACTGGTCGCGCAGTCCGTGCATGTCGTTGCGTACGCGATCGATCGCGCTGTGCAGTCGTTCCAGCTCGGCGTCAACGGCACCGGGCGCGATGCGCTCCTCGATCACGTCCAGCACATGCGGCAGGCGCACGCGGGCACGGCCCAGTGCGTTGCCGCGTGAGGCCGGTTGTCCGCGAAGCTCCTGTCGTAACCGTTTGATCCTATTGGTCCTCGTCAAAGCGACGCTCGAACAACGCGCTGACTGCCTCCGCGACGGCCGATTCATCGTCGCCATCGACCCGCAACCGGACCTGGGTGCCTTGACCGGCGGCCAGCAACATCACCCCCATGATGCTCTTGGCGTTGACCTCGCGACCTTTGGCAATCAGCGTCGCGCTGCACTGGTAACCCGAGAGCAGCTGCACCAGTTTGGCGGTGGCGCGGGCATGCAGGCCCAGACGGTTGGAGACGGTCAATTCGCGTTCGATCATGGCAAGGGTCCAGAAGCGGTGGTCACGGGGCTGTAGTCAACAGTGAAGGGCATTGCATCGGTGCCAGCGCCATGATCAGCTGTCATCCAGCCGCACACCGTTGCGCGCGCCCGCCCCCGCCACGGCCGGCAACTGGTCCAGGTCCAGCTCGGCGTAGTTCATCACCCGCAACAACATCGGCAAGCTCAACGCCGACACCCGCCGGACCGGAGTGCCCAGCGTGGCCAGTCGGGCGGCCAGGTTGCTGGGCGTGGATCCGTACAGGTCCGTCAGCACCAGCACGCCGTCGCCGTCATCCACCCGGCGCATGGCGGCGCTGGCGCCGGGCAGGAGCTGGTCGGGGTCGCCGTCAAACGGGACTTCCAGCGCCTCCGCGCGCAGTGGCAGCGGACTCAGCAGGCGTGAGGCGACGGCCAGCACGGCGCTACCGATGCCTTCGTGGGTAATGAGGAGTATGCCGACGGCCATGGCTCAGTCGATCTCGCGATGGTGGACCGCGACCTCGTCCCATCCCTGCTCACGTGCGTGTCGGGCCAGGCGTTCGGCCAGATAGACCGAGCGGTGGCGCCCGCCGGTACAGCCGAACGCCACGGTGATGTAGCTGCGGCTGGTGTCTTCGTGCAGTCGCGGCAACCAGGTATCCAGGAAACCACTGACTTGCTCCACGAACTGGTTGACCAGTGGCTGGGAGGCGAAATAATCGCCAACTGCGCCATCGCGTCCCGACAACGGCCGCAGGATCGGGTCCCAGTGCGGGTTGGGCAGGCAACGGGCGTCGAACACGAAATCCGCGTCCTTCGGCACGCCATGGCGGTAGGCGAACGATTCGAACAACAGTGACACCGCGCTGTCGTTGCCCAGGGCGAACTCGGTGATGACGTGGCGCCGCAACTGGTGGACATTCAGGTCGCTGGTATCGAGGTCGACGTCGGCCAGCTGTCGCAGCGGCCGCAGTACCTGGCGCTCCAGCGCAATCGCATCGGGAAGCGACAGGCCCAGATGGCTCAGTGGATGGCGTCGACGGGTATCGGCGTAGCGCTTGAGCAGGATATCGTCGCGGCACTCGAAGAACATCAACCGCGGGTCCAGTCCGAGCTTTCCAACCTCCGACAGCCAGGCCGGGATGTTGCTCAGGTCGCTGTGGCTGTTGCGTACATCGATGCCGACCGCAAGCTTGGCCGTGGTCGAGCCGCCGGTGGCGCTGCGCACGAACGCGGGCAGCAACTCGGCCGGCAGGTTGTCCACGCAGTAGTAGCCCAGGTCCTCGAACGTCTTCAACGCCACCGACTTGCCGGAACCCGACATGCCGCTGACGATGACCAGCGCGTCGGTGCCCGCACGGGTGTCCGCGGATCTGGTGCGGGTCGGCTCCGGCGGGGAGGGCGAGGAAGGGGGCAGGGTGTTGGCCATCAGCTGGTGCCACGTTCGAGGAAGTTGTTGTGCCGGGCGATGAACGCCGCCGCCGGGTCCATGCCTTTCATACGCAAGCTGTGCAGACGGGTCGCGGCCTCGGCCAGCACCGCCAGGTTGCGCCCCGGCATCACCGGCAGCGAGCTCATCGGCACGTCCAGGTCGTGCACCCGGCGGGTCTGGTTATCGCCGGTCAACCGTGCCATGCCATCGAGCTCGCTGGTCTCGCTGGGACGGGTGAGATGGATGATCAGGCGCAGGTATTTATTGGTCTTGACGGCGGTGTCGCCAAACATCTGGCGGATGTTCAGCACCCCCAGGCCGCGGACTTCCAACAGGTCCTGGAGCAACTCGGGACAGGTACCGTCAAGCACGTCCGGCGCGATCTGGGTGAACTCCGGTGCATCGTCGGCAACCAGTCGGTGACCGCGGCTTACCAGCTCCAGCGCCAGCTCGCTTTTGCCGGCACCGGAATCGCCGGTAATCAGGACGCCGATCGAGTAGATCTCCATGAATACCCCGTGCAGGGTGATTCGTGGCGCCAGGGCGCGAGCCAGATGGTATTGCAGGTGATTGAGCAACTCGTGCCCGCGTGCGGCCGAGCCCCACAGCGGGGTCAGCGACTCCTCGGCCGCTTCGATCAGGTCGGTAGGACAGTCCTGGCCCTTGGTGATGACCAGCGCCAGCGGCCGGAACTGGATGATCTTCTCGATCGTCTCCCAGCGGTGGCGCGAGTCCAGCGAATCCAGCCAGGTCAGTTCCTCGGTGCCCAGTATCTGCACTTTGTTGGGATAGATCGCGTTCAGGTAACCGGCCAGCGACGGCCGCCGGGCCACGGTTTCCACCGCTTCCAGCATGCGATCGCCGCCCGCCTGACCGGCAAACCAACGCAGCTTGAGGCGGTCGCGCTGCTGGTCGAACAGCTCGTTGGCACTGATGCGCGCGCTCGGTATCGGCATCACGCCACCTGGTGGTGTGCGAGCGGTTGTAACAGGCGGCGGCGCAGTTCATCGACGTTGCCGGCCTGGCGCAGACGGGCGCAAAAACCGGTAACGGAGAATTGTTCGGCCAGCTCGGCCAACTGTTCCAGGTGCTCATGCACGAAGTGCTCGGGCACCACCATTGCCAGCACCAGGTCGACCGGCTGGCCGTCGATGGCGCCAAAGTCGACCGGTTCAAGCAGGTGCAGGAATGCCCCGCGGGCGTGCCCGATCAAGCCGGTCCGGCCGTGTGGAATCGCCACGCCATGGCCGATCGCGGTACTGGCCAGGCGCTCACGTGAGCGTAGGCTGTCGCGGACCGACGGGTAGTCGTCCCGGGTCGCCAGCATCCGCGCGGCGGTGTCGATCACCGTCGCGCGGGTGTGGGGTCCGGTGACGATCGCGATGCGGTCGCTGTGGAGCAGTTGGTGCAGGGGCATTGGGACTAGCCGGGTTCGGTGATGCGCGCCAGGCTCTCGGCACGGCGATGCTGGTCGACCTGTTTGTCTTTGTGCTTGATCAGCAGCCGGTCCAGCTTGTCGGTCAGCAGGTCGACGGCCGCGTACATGTCAGGCGCTGCCGCGACGGCATGAAAGGTCCTCCCGGCGCAGGTGATGGTGGCCTCGGCACGTTGGTCGGGCTTGTCCAGGCCCAGCTGGACCCGCACTTCGAATGGCTGCTCAAAATGGCGCTGCAGGCGCGCGAGCTTGGTTTCGACGTGATCCTGGAGGGCGGCGGTGATGTCGATCTGCTGGCCGTAGACTTCGATACGCATGGGAGGACTCCTCTAACGTCGCGACGGGAGTTCAGCATAGCCCAGCCAGACGCCGGTTGGCGGTCCAAGTCAGGCGATTCGCACCCGATCCTTGGACGGGTAAATCCCCATGGCTTCGCGGTACTTGGCCACGGTGCGACGGGCGACCGGAATGCCTGTCTGCTTCAGGACATCGGCCAGTCGCGCATCGGATAGGGGCTTGCGTGGATTCTCGGCGTCGACCAGCTCGCGGATCATTGACTGGATGGCGGTGCTCGACGCTTCGCCGCCGCCGCCGGTATCAATGCCGGAGGCGAAGAAGTTACGCAGCGGTATGGTGCCGCGCGGGGTGCGGGCGTATTTGCGGGAGACAGCGCGCGAGACGGTGGATTCATGCATGCCGATCTCGGCAGCGACTTCGCGCAAGGTCAATGGCCGCAGCGCGCTGTCACCGAACTCCAGGAACCCCGCCTGTTGGCTGATCAGGCAGCGGGCCACCTTGAGCATGGTTTCACCGCGCGCCTCCAGACTCTTGAGCAGCCAGCGAGCCTCCTGCAGGTGGCCCTTGAGGTAACTGGCGTCGGCGCTGCTGGCTTTGCCGATCATGCCTTCATACCCGCGGTGGATGCTGACCCGTGGACGCATGCTTTCCGATAGCGCAACGTGCCACAGGCCATGCTGGCGCCAGATCACCACGTCCGGGGAGACGTAGGTGTCATGGGCAATGGCGCCGATGCTGGCGCCGGGACGCGGATCCAGCGAGCGCAGCAGTTGCACCGCGGTCTCGACCTGCTCGACCGCCAGCTTCATCTGCGCGGCGAGCCCTGCGATACCGATGCGCGGCAAGCGCTCCAGCGGACCATCGGTCAGTTGCAGTGCCAATGCCTTGCCCGGAGTGTCCCCGCACAGCGGCTCCAGTTGCAGGCGCAGGCACTCGCCCAGGTTGCGTGCACCGACCCCGACCGGGTCGAACCGCTGGATCTGGCACAACGCGGTGCAGATTTCCCCGTCGTCCACCTGCAGTTCCGGGGCGAGCGCGGTGGCGATGGATTCCAGTGATTCGCGGAAGTAGCCGTCATCGTCGATCGCCTCGATCAACCTCACCGCGATGTGGCGGTCGCGTGGCGACAACGGACTGAGATGCAATTGCCACAGCAGGTGGTCTTGCAGGCTGTCGGGCTCGGCCACCTGGTCACTGGCTGAATCGTCATCGTCTGGGTCGCGTGGACCGGAGCGTTGGTGCCAGGCCTCGCCATCGCCGCCGCTCCATTCCGCTTCCGTGGGTGCGGGGGTATCGCGGCCGATGGATTCCTGCTCGCCGGCAGCGGCGGGCGAGTCCCCCGGGCCGTCCGCAACCATGGTCTCGGCCCAGTCCAGCAGCGGATTGCTTTCGACCGCGGTGACCAGCTCGGCTTCAAGTTCGACTGCCGACAGTTGCAACAGCCGAATCGCCTGCTGCAACTGCGGCGTCATCACCAGGTGTTGGCCGAGCGAGATTTGTAGTTGGGGCTTCATGATCAAAAGGCAACGCGACCCGATGGTGGAGACGGCCGCTACACATGCATCATGCCCGGTATGGACTGCACCGGGTACAAGCCTTCCGGCTACAGGCGGAAGGCTTCGCCCAGATAGACGCGACGGACGTCGGGATTGGCCAGCAGCGCGTCCGGAGCCCCCTGCGCGAGCACGCCACCATCATTGAGGATATACGCCCGGTCACAAATCCCCAAGGTCTCGCGCACGTTGTGGTCGGTGATCAACACGCCGATGCCGCGGTTCTTGAGGTGGCGCACGATCCGTTGGATCTCACCGACCGAGATCGGGTCGACGCCGGCGAACGGTTCGTCCAGCAACATCAAACGCGGCTTGCCCGCCAGGGCGCGGGCGATCTCCACCCGGCGACGTTCGCCTCCCGACAGGCTTGCCCCCAGTTGGTCGGCGACGTGGCTGACCTGCAGCTCGTCCATCAGCGAGGCCAGTTCGCGCTCGCGCCCGGCCTTGTCGAGATCTTTGCGCAGCTCCAGCACCACGCGCAGGTTGTCGGCCACGGTCAGCTTGCGGAATACCGATGGTTCTTGCGGCAGGTAGCCCACACCGTACTTGGCGCGCGCATACATAGGCTCGCCGGTGATGTCCTTGCCATCGAGCAGGATCTGGCCGGCATCGGCCGGAACCAGCCCGACGATCATGTAGAAACAGGTGGTCTTGCCCGCGCCGTTGGGACCGAGCAGGCCGACCACTTCGCCGGCATCCAGGGTCAGGCCGAAATCGCGCACGACCTCGCGCGAACGATAGGACTTGCGCAGCCCCTTGGCGACCAGCATCAGCCGCCCTCCACCGGGCTGTCAGCGTCGCTGCCGTCGCTCTCGTCCGGCTGGGCCTGCGCCGGCTTTGCGCCGGAGTCCGCCGCGGGCGGCTTGCTGCCGGTGGTCTTGGGCATGATCCGCATCTTCACCCGACCATTGCCTTCACCGCCGCTGGTGACCTGGCCGCTGGTCATGTTGTACACCACGCGCTCGCCGCTCAGCGTGCCGCGTGGCTGCTTGATGTTGACCTGGCCGGTGAACACCACGGTATCGGTGGTGACGTTGTAGTCGATCTTGCTGGCGACGGCGGACATGCGGGTGCCGTCGTCCATCTGCTGCTGGAGGGTCGCGGGCGAGCCGGTCAGCACCACGCGCTCGATTTCGCCGTTGCTGGTCTGTATTTCCGCTCGCGCCGCTTCGGCGTGCAGGCTGCCCTGATCGATGGTGACGTTGCCGGACATGACCGTGGGAATACTGTCGTCCAGGCTGCCCACCGTGCGACCGGCATTGATATCCATCGGCTGGTTGCGGTCGGACTGGCGCGCGAAGGCCGACGAGCTGCAAGCGACCAGCACTGCCAGCAGTAGCCAGCGGACGGATGACATCGAATGGTTACGGGACATAGCGGGAATTGACCTTGGATTTGAGCGTGTATTGCTTGCTGGCCAGATCCACCTCCAGCCCATTGCCGCGAAGTATAGAGCCCGGCTGATTAATCGTGACCGCGACCGCGGATGTCACCAGGTCCTTCTCGGGGAATACATTCAACTGCTCGGTGGTGATGGTGACCGGAGCATCGTTGCCGCCCTCGCTGGTGGCTTTGACCGCGCCGCGCAGGCGAAGCTCGTCACCGTCGCCGCTGATCCAGCCGGTTTTTGACCGGACCTGCCAGGCATCGCCATCGCTGCCCGCCTGTGGCGGGATCAGGAACAGGGGTGTGGCAATTTCCATCGACTCGGTACCCGGGTCGCGAGTCAGCAGGGGCGCGCGCAAGGTGAACGACTGCTGGCCCCGGTCATTCAGCGCCACCAGTTCGAAGTCGTTGAGCACGTAGTCGGGGCGGGCACCGGCGGCCTCCGTCAAAGCGGGGGTGTTGTCGCCCCACTTGGTCCACAGCGACCAGCCACTGATCGCAGCGCCAGCAAGCAGCACCATGGTGATGGCCACGCGCCAGTTCACGCGTTGTCCCGTGCGGCGATGGCCGGGACCGGGCCGCTAAAGCGCGCGTCGGCATGACCCTCGTCGAGCAGGGCCGGGAGCCGGCCTTGGGCGGCCAGCACCAGGTCGCAGAACTCGCGGGCCGCACCCGCGCCTGCCGCCAGGGTGGTGCACCAGTGCGCGCGGTCGCGCACCCAGGGATGGGCATTGGTGGGCGCAACGGCAAGACCGACTTTCTGCATCGTCGGCAGGTCGGGCAGGTCATCGCCCATGAATGACACCTGGTCCAGGCTGACGCCCAGTCTTGCCGCGATCTCACCCACCCGCGCCAGCTTGTCCTTGACCGCGGTGTGGACTTCGGTGAGGCCGAGCTCGGCACCACGCCGTTCGACAATCGTGCTCGCGCGCGCGGTGACAAACGCAACTTCGACCCCGGCTTGGCGCAACAGCACCAGGCCCAGCCCGTCATGGACGTGGAAAGCCTTCAGTTCGTGGCCCTGGCTGTCAAACAGCAAGCGCCCATCGGTCAGCGTGCCATCAATGTCGAAGCAGGCCAGTCGCACGCGTTTGGCGCGCTCGACAATCGTCGCGGGCGTGTCGTCCAGGAGGTTATAGGGCATGGATTCACACCACCCGGGCGCGCAGCAGGTCGTGGATATTGAGCGCGCCGACCACCTGGTTGTCCGGATCGACCACCAGCAATCCGCTGATCTTGTGCGCCTCCATCAGTTGCGCCGCCTCTACCGCGAGCGCGCCCGAACCGATCGTGCGGGGTGATCTGGTCATCACCTGGGTAATCGGGGTGCTGCGCAGGTCGACATCGCTGTCGTCCAGGCTGCGTCGCAGGTCGCCATCGGTATACAGCCCCAACAGTTTGCCGGCGTCATCGACGATGGCGGTCATGCCCAGGCGCTTGCGGCTCATCTCCACCAGCGCCTCGCTGACGCTGGCATCGGCCTTGACGCGGGGTACCTGCTCGCCGCCGTGCATGATGTCGGCGATGTGCAGCAGCAGGCGCCGGCCGAGCGCGCCGGCCGGATGCGAGCGGGCGAAATCGTCGGCGGTGAAGCCGCGCGCTTCCAGCAAGGCGACGGCAAGGGCATCGCCCATCGCCAACGAGGCGGTGGTGCTGGAAGTGGGCGTCAGGTGCAGCGGACAGGCTTCGGCCGGGACGCTGACGTCGAGATGGACATCGGACGCGAGCGCCAGCGTGGAGTTGTTGCGACCGGTCATCGAGATCAACCGGTTGCCCTGGCGCTTCAGGCCGGGCAACAGCATCGCCACCTCGTCGCTCTCGCCCGAGTAGGACAGCGCCAGGACCACGTCGGCATCGGTAATCATCCCCAGGTCGCCGTGGCCGGCTTCGCCGGGGTGCACGTAGAACGATGGCGTGCCGGTGGAGGCCAGGGTGGCAGCGATCTTGCGCGCGATGTGGCCGGACTTGCCCATGCCGGTGGTGACCACGCGGCCGCGCACGTCCAGCATCAACCGGCAGGCGGCGCTGAACTCGCCATCCAGCCGGGCGGCCACCGCGGCGAGGGCCGTGGCTTCGATATCGAATACGCGACGACCGCTGCCGGCGAAGTCGGTTCCAGGGGAGTCTTGGACGGGGCTGGGAGATGTTGCCATTTCGGAGCAGGGGGCTTTCCGCTAGGCTGGGAGGGTTGATTTTACCCAGTTTGTCCGGCTGCGTACCCCATCCGCTGAACCCGTCCCCACCATGGAGCGATGGATGCATGCGAGTGGTCCGATCCGGATCGATTCCTGCTTCCATCCGGCGAGTCGATTTCGCCGCTTTCGTTGAGACCCGAAACCTTGAATCCTGACACCATAAAAACCCTGATCGAGCTCGGCTTGCCGGGCGCCCGCGCCGACGTATCCGGCGAGGATGGCGTGCATTTCGAGGCGACCGTGGTCAGCGACGCATTTGCCGGCAAGCTGCCGCTGGCCCGGCACCGTCTGGTCTACGCGACCCTGGGTGACCGCATGGGTGGAGAGATTCACGCCCTGGCACTGAAAACATTGACGCCCGCTGAAGCCGGGCAGGGCTGAGCATGCAACAGATCGTCGTGGAAGGTGGCAACGTCCTGAACGGCGAGGTGCGGATCTCCGGCGCCAAGAACGCCGTGCTGCCGATCCTGTTTGCGACCCTGCTGGCCGATGCGCCGGTGGCGATCAGCAATGTCCCGCACCTGCACGACGTGGTGACCAGTGCCAAGCTGCTGGCCGAGATCGGTGCGGGCATCAGCATCGACGAGCGCGCGCTCGGTGGAAGCGGGGGCATCACCGTGGATCCGACCACGGTGCACAGTCAGGTGGCGCCCTACGAGCTGGTCCGCACCATGCGCGCCTCAGTGCTGGTGCTGGGCCCGCTGCTGGCCAGGTACGGCCACGCGGAAGTCTCGCTGCCGGGCGGGTGCGCGATCGGCTCGCGTCCGGTCGACTTGCACATCAAGGGTCTGCAGGCACTGGGCGCGCAAATCACGGTGGAAAACGGCTTCATCAACGCGCGCGCTTCACGGCTGAAGGGCGCACGGCACGTGTTCGAGATGATCAGCGTCGGTGCGACCGAGAACGTGATGATGGCGGCGACGCTGGCCGAAGGCACCACGGTGCTGGAGAACGCGGCGATGGAGCCGGAGATCGTCGACCTGGCCGAGTGCCTGCGTGCGATGGGCGCGCGGATCGAGGGCGAGGCAACCGGCCGGATCGTGATCCATGGTGTCGAACGGCTGCACGGCGGCGCGCATTCGGTGGTACCCGACCGGATCGAGACCGGGACGTTCCTGGTGGCCGCGGCGATGACCGGTGGTCGTATTACCGCCCACCATGCGCGGCCGGACACGATGGAGGCCGTGCTCGACAAACTGGTGGAAGCCGGCGCGTTGATCGAATGTGCCGGAGACCGCATCACCCTGGACATGCAGGGCCGCCGGCCGAAGGCGGTTGACTTGACCACCGCGCCGCATCCGGCGTTTCCCACCGACATGCAAGCGCAATTCATGGCAATGAACTGCATCGCCGATGGGGTCGGGGTGGTAACCGAGACGATCTTCGAAAACCGCTTCATGCACGTCAACGAACTGGTGAGGTTGGGCGCGGACATCCGCGTCGACGGGCACATGGCAGTGGTGCGCGGGGTCGAGCAGCTCAGCGGGGCCCCGGTGATGGCCACCGACCTGCGCGCCTCGGCGTCACTGATCCTGGCCGGGCTGGTCGCCAGCGGCGAGACCACCATCAGCCGTATCTACCACCTCGACCGCGGCTACGAGAACATCGAAGAGAAGCTGTCCGGCCTGGGCGCGAAAATTCGCCGCATCGGTTGACGGCCCGGACGTCTACTGCACCGACTTCACCCGCAAGTCGATCGTGTCCTTGCCATCCTTGCGCTGCAGTATCCGGGCCGGGATCGGCATGCCTTCCACCAGCCAGACAACAGTCTGCTTGTCGCCATCGGTATTGACCACCTTGGTTGCCTGGCGCTCCTTTCCGCCAACCGTGATGGTGTCCTTGCCCGTGACCTTGTAGCTGAGTTGCTTGACCCGGCCGTCATCCACCAGCCGGTAGTTCAGCGGCTTGCCTGCCGCCTGGTCGCGCACCAACGCAAGGTTGATCAACAGCGCATCCATGTCGCCGGCCTTCAGCTTGATCGGGCCCGCCCGGTCGGGCTTGACGTCGCCGCTCCAGTTGGCGACACCCTTGCTCCAGTCGTAGGTTGCGCTCTTGTCGGAATTCTTCACCAATACCTTGGATGAATCCTTGCTGCTGATCGGGCGCCAGTGGCCGGCGTGCTCCTCGAACACGGTGACCTGGCTCAGGTTGGCGAGCGCATTGCTGATGTCCAGGCTATAGCGCCAGCGGTTATCGCCAGCCGGTGCCAGGGTCATCTTGCCGTCGGCCTGCATGCCCATGTAACTGGCCTGGTAATTGGCGGTGAACGGCTCGATCGCCATCGCCGGAGCGCTTGCAATCAGCAGCGCAGCGACGGCGAACAGCCCGCGCAGCTTGGCTGAGGTCGAAATCATGGGCAGGTTGGTATACCGCATCTAGTCAACTCCTTGGTATTCGACCAGGCGCAGGTCGTAGGTGTCTTCGCCATTTTCCCGTTGCAGTATCCGGATTGGGGTTGGTACGTTCCGGACCACCCAGATGATGGTCTGGTCGCCGCCATCCTCGAGCCGGCTGACCTTCATCGCCTTGTACGGGAGGTCGCCAACGGTGATGCTTTCGTACTCGTCGGCGACCAGGTAATGATGATCGCGGGTGCGTCCGTCGTCGACGAATCGATACTCCAATTGTTTGCCCGGCGCGGCATCGCGGATTACCGCCAGGTTGATCAACAGGCCGGTCATGTCGCCGGGACGCAGATCTATCGGGCGGCGGCGGGTGTCCTTGACGTCACCTTGCCACCGGGCCGCACCAGAGGCCCAATCGTAGATGCCCACGGTTTGCTTGCGCGTGAACAGGCTCTTGTTGACGGTGGCCTGGCTCAGCGGGCGGTAAGTTTCGCCGGCCAGATCGAACACCGTGCTTTGCTCGGCGTTGATCCCGACGACGCCGAACAGGCCACGGGTGCCCCGCATTACCAGGTCGACCCGCCAGCGCGCGCCTTGCTGTGGCACCAGTTGCATGGTCGCCTCGCCCAGCTGCTTGCCGCCCTTGTAGACCAGATAGCTGGCGACGAACGACTCCAGTACAGGCTCGGCCGCGATCGTGGTTGTGTTCGCTTCGATGGCGGACGGCTCCGCAACAGCTGCCTCGGCCCGCGCATGTGCCGGGACCTGCAATGACAGTGCAGCCAGCAAGGTCAGCAAGGGGATGAGTGGTGGTCGGGACATGGGCTCGCCGTAATGGTTTGACGCAGTGAGTTGATGCGGCGGGTTGACGCGGCGGGTTGACTCGGTGATCAATCGGCGACGTGGTCGGTAATGTGCAATTGGTTACCTGAATCCAGCTGCAGCGGCGCACTTAGCGGCATCCCGTCCAGGCATACCTGGTCGTCGGTCAGTGTGACCCGTGCACTGGCGAGAAGTTTCAGCGTCGCCAGCAGCAACGGGTGCTCACGGGCCAGCACCCGCCGGGTCAGTTGCCCGACATCGTCATCTGGCAAGACGGGCACCCGGGTCTGGGAGATCACCGGGCCACCATCGAGCTGGGCAGAAACGAAGTGCACGCTGGCACCATGTTGATCGGCACCCGCGTCCAGTGCCTGCTGGTGGGTGTGCAAGCCCTTGAAGGCGGGCAACAAGGAGGGGTGGATATTGATGATCCGGCCGGGTCGTGCACGGACCACGGGTGCACTGAGCAGGCGCATGTAACCGGCACACACGACCAGGTCGGCGCCAACCTGGTCGATGCGTTCGAACAATGCCCGGTCATAGCTGGCCCGGTCCGGGAAGTCGCGCGGCCTGAGCGCGACAGTGGGGATGCCGGCCGCTCGCGCACGCTCCAATGCGGGCGCAAGGCGGCGGTCGGAAAACACTCCGACCAGATCTGCGTGAAGGTGCCGCCCGGCGATAGCGTCGATGATCGCCTGCAGGTTGCTGCCGCGCCCGGACACCAGCACGGCGATGCGGAAGGGGCCGGGCGTCACGATGGATGGGACATGCTTGTGGATCACGGGTCTGGGACGTGGATGAGAAAGTCAGCTGATCTGCATGCGTGGGCGGTTGCCGGATTTTACGACCTCGCCGATCCGGTGATGCGCCAGTGACACGCGGTCGAGTTCCGACTCGACGGCGGCAACCGAGCCTTGCGGCACCACCAGCACGAATCCGATGCCGCAGTTGAAGGTCCGCCACATTTCCGCGTCGGCGACGTTGCCTTCGCGTTGCAGCCAGTCGAATACCGGTGGCAGCACGATCGCCGACGCCTCGATCTGGACACCCAGTTCCTCCGGGATCACCCGGATGATGTTCTCCGACAGGCCACCGCCGGTGATGTGTGCCATCGCATGCACGGCATCGCCGTGTTCACCGTGCAGCAGCGCCAATATCGGCTTGACGTACAGCGCGGTCGGCTTCATCAGCGCGTCGACCAGCTTGACCCCGCCGACCTCGACGTCGGCCGGACGGCCGGCACGGTCGAAGATCCGACGGATCAGCGAGTAGCCATTGGAGTGCGGGCCCGACGAGGCAATGCCGATCAACACGTCCCCGGCCTCGACCCGCGCGCCATCACGCAACTGTGACTTCTCGACCGCGCCGACGGTGAAGCCAGCCAGATCGTACTCGCCAGGGGCATACATGTCCGGCATCTCGGCCGTCTCGCCGCCGATCAGTGCGCAGCCGGACAACTCGCAGCCCTTGGCGATGCCGCCGACCACGGCCACGGTGGTCTCGATATCGAGCTTGCCGGTGGCGAAGTAATCCAGGAAGAACAGCGGCTCGGCCCCCTGCACCAACACGTCGTTGACGCACATCCCGACCAGGTCGATGCCGATGGTGTCGTGGCGCCCCAGTTGCTGGGCCAGCTTGAGCTTGGTGCCAACGCCGTCGGTGCCCGAGACCAGCACCGGCTCCCTGTATTTGCCCGACAGGTCGAACAGGGCACCAAACCCACCCAGCCCGCCCATCACCTCGGGCCGGAAGCTGCGTTTGACCAGCGGTTTGATGCGTTCGACCAGCTCATTGCCCGCGTCGATATCGACGCCAGCATCGCGATAGGTCATGGGAGTGTTGGGGGGCGCGGTGGGAACGGTCACGGCAGGCTCGACGGCACGGGAAAGCGGCGATTTTAGCAGCCGCGGCCGCCGGCAACCGGCTTTGATGGACGTGCCGGCCGCCGTGCGGCACCATTTCAGCACGATAACCAGTACACGGGAACGACCATGGCGTGCGTAACGGGTGTGGCAAACGACGGATACGGCCGGATACAGCCTCGCAAACGCGGTCACGCGTCCACCGGCTGGCTGCTGTACTGGGTCTGCACAGCCGCATTGCTGCTGTGCAGTTTTGGCGCGGCTGCGCAGCGCGTTGAGGGCGACCGGGCGGCGGCGCGTGGGGCCTATTCCGCCGAGGTCGAGGTCAACGGTCAAGGTGAGTCCGAGCGCAATATCGGCTTCTCCCGTGGCCTGGCCCAGGTCATGGGGAAACTGTCGGGCGACCGCGACGTCGGCTCCGAGCCCGCCGTCACCCGGGAACTGCGCCAGGCCGGCAAGTATGTGCTGGGCTACGACTACCGACAGGACGAAGGCTTGTCATCCAGCGGTGCGCCCAGTTTCAAGACCACCCTGGTGGTCCGCTTCGACGAGGAGAAAGTCGACGCACTGACCGCCGCACTTGGCTTGCCAGTGTGGCCGCAACCGCGACCCAAGCCGGTGTTATGGCTGGCCATTGACGACGGTAGCGGGCCAAGGCTGGTCGACCTGTCGAGGGCGGATGCGGCGCGCTCGGTGCTCGATCGTGCCCAGCAACGTGGTTATCGTCTCGGCCTGCCCAACGGCAGCGCGGCCGAGCAGGCACTGGTGGGCGCGATCTGGCGCGGCGACAGCGGCGTGGTGGCGCGCGGGTCGGCACGCTACAGCCCGCCGATGCAGCTGATCGGCAAGTTGTACCGCGACGGCGGCGCCTGGAAGGCGGATTGGATCTTCGTCGACAAGGGCAAGGTGTTGTCGAGCTGGTCCGAGTCTGGCGCCAACGCGCGCCAGCTCATGGCCACTGGAGCCGACGGTGCCGCCGATGCACTGATGAAACGGTATGCCAAACGCAGCCAGACCGGCCCTGCCGGAACCTACCAGGTGGCGTTCACCGGCCTGGACAGTGCCGATGACTACCTGCGTCTGGCGGGTTACCTGCAGCAGCTGTCGGTAGTCCGCGCGGTGGTTCCACTACGCGCCAGCGAGCAGCAGGTGGAGTTCAACCTGGAACTGGTGTCGGGCCTGACAGGGTTCGAGCTGATGATCGATGGTGATGGGGTGCTGGCTGGTGTCGACTTGCCAGCGGACCCTTCCATCCCGATTGGCAGTGATATCGACGCCGTCGATGGTGCGCCGATCGAAGGCCCGGTCCAGGCCCCACGCCGCACTGCGGTATACCGGTTGCTGTGATGGACGATACCAACGCGCTGCAAGACATCGCCCGCTTCCTGCGGCGGCTGCAATGGGCGGCGCTGGGCTTGTTCCTGTGCTGGGTGTTGTGGCTGCTGGCACCGGTGCTGACGCCGTTCGTGCTGGGCGCGTTGCTGGGCTGGCTGGGCGATCCGCTGGTCGACCGCCTGGAGCGCGCCGGCAGGTCGCGCAACGTCGCGGTGGTGCTGGTGTTCAGCGCGATGATCCTGCTGGTAGCGCTGGTGCTGCTGTTGCTGGTGCCGATGATCCAGGATCAGATCCGGACGCTGGTGCAGTCGGTCCCGCGCTACCAACACTGGGTTGTCGCCACGGCAATGCCCTGGCTGGAAGCCAGGACCGGGATGGAGCTTACCGGCTGGTTCGACCTCAATCACGTGATCGAACTGATCCGCAGCAACTGGGAAAGTGCCGGCGGCTTTGCCAGCACCGTGCTGGGCTACATGTCGCGCTCCGGATTCGCCCTGATCGGGATGGCGACCAATGTCGTGCTGTTGCCGGTGGTGACGTTCTTTGCACTACGCGACTGGGACCGGCTGGTGGCGCGGGTTGCCGCGCTGATTCCGCGCGACCAGTTGGAGACAGTGAGCAGGTTGGCGATGCAGTCCAGCAACGTGCTGGGGGGGTTCCTGCGTGGCCAATTCCTGGTGATGTTGATCTTGGGCGTGATGTACGCGGTTGGCCTGTGGGGGGTTGGGCTGGACCTGGGCATCCTGATCGGCATCATCGGCGGCATACTCACCTTCGTGCCCTATGTCGGGCCGGCTACCGTGCTGGTGCTGGGCTGTGTCGCGGCGCTCGTCCAGTATGGGGACTGGCAGCATGTCGCCGGGGTATTGGCGGTATTTGGCATCGGCCAGTTGATCGAGAGCTATTGGCTGACACCGAAGTTGGTGGGTGACCGCATCGGACTGCACCCGGTGGTGGTGATATTCGCGGTGCTCGCCGGCGGCCAGCTGTTCGGCTTCCTGGGCATGCTGATTGCATTGCCCTGCGCGGCGGTGGTCAACGTGCTGCTGCGTTATGCCGAGGAGCGCTACACCCATAGCCGGCTGTACGCCGGCGATTCACCGACCATCGTGACCCGCGAGGGCTACCCGCCGGTGCGGCCGTATCCGCTGGAGCCGGAGGACGAGTGAAGCCCGCGCGCACCGTGCCGCAGTTGCCGCTTGCGCTGCGCTATCCGGCTGACCAGCGGCTCGATACCTTTGTCGGCGCTCCGCCCGGTGCACTGGCGCAGTTGCGTGGGCTGGTCGAGGGAAAAACCGGTGATTGGCTGTACCTGGCCGGCCCGACCGGCGTTGGCAAGACCCACCTGTTGTTGGCCAGCTGCGCGGCCACCGAAGCGGCGGGCGGGCGCGCTGCCTATTTGCCGCTGGTCGCCGCCGTTGGGCGATTGGCCGATGCGCTGGACGCACTGGAAGGCAACGATGTGCTGGCACTGGACGGGCTGGAAGCGATCAGTGGCCAGCGCGACGACGAGGTGGCGCTGTTCGATGCCCACAACCGTGCCCGCGCGGCCGGTACCCGGATCATCTACGCCGCGCGCGCCAATCCCGATGCCCTGGGGCTGGTGCTGCCAGACCTGCGCTCACGGCTGTCGCAATGCAGCCGGATCGGGCTGCAACCGTTGAGTGAAGAAGGCCGCCGTGAAGTGCTGCGACAACGCGCACGACGTCGCGGGTGGTTGCTGGAGGACGCCGCGCTGGATTGGTTGCTCAAGCGTGTCGACCGCGACCTGGCCGGACTGGCTGTGTTGCTGGACCGCCTGGACCGGGCGTCGCTGGCCGCTCAGCGGCGTATCACCGTCCCGTTCCTGCGCGAGACGCTGGGGCTCTGAGCTCGGCATCCAGTTCGGCCAATCGTTGCGGAGTCCCGACGTCGGTCCAGCGGCCCCGGTGGTGGACGCCGGTGACCATGCTGCGTGCCATGGCGGCACGCAGCACGGGCGCGAGCTTGAATCGTGGTGGTTGCTCGCGCGCGCCGGGGGCGTCACCGATCACCGCCTGCCAGTCATCAAACAGCGCCGGACGGTAGATGCCGATACCGGAAAAGGTCAACCGGTCCTCGCCGTCGCTGTGTAGCAGGGTCCGCTCATCCAGGGCGAAATCGCCGTCCGGGTTGTGCGCGGGGTTGTCGACCAGCACCAGGTGCGCGTGGCCGGTGGGTTCGCGCGGCAAGTCGGCAAGGTCATGATCGGTCCAGATATCACCGTTGATGGCGATGAAGGGTGCTTCATGACCCAGCAGGTCCAGCGCGTTCCACATGCCGCCGCCGGTTTCCAGCGGCACCGGACCTTCAAAACAGTAATGCAGCCGCAGGTTCCAGCGATCGCCGTTGCCCAATACCTGTGGAAACTGCTCGGCGAGCCAACTGGTGTTGATCACCACCTCGCGCACGCCCGATGCGGCAAGCCTCTCCAGGTGCCAGACGATCAGCGGCTTGCCGCTTG
This sequence comes from Lysobacter sp. A378, assembly GCF_054052125.1. NCBI lineage: Bacteria > Pseudomonadati > Pseudomonadota > Gammaproteobacteria > Lysobacterales > Lysobacteraceae > Lysobacter > Lysobacter sp. A378. The sequence goes on from NZ_JBSVRK010000002.1 coordinate 26,513, forward strand.
CCGGAAGCAGCGGTTTGGGGGTGTGGGCGGTCAGCGTGCGCATGCGCTCGCCCAGGCCGGCAGCGAGGATGAGCGCTTTCACCCGGCGGGGACCCGGAACGGCCGTGATGCCAGCGCGGGGATCACGTGGCGCTGCAGGATCGCCGCCAACGGCGCAAGCTCGGGGTAGCGCGGCAGTACGATCTCCAGATAGCTCACGAACCGCGGCACGTCAGCGAGGTACTTGGGCTTGCCGTCGCGATGCCACAGCCGGGCGAAGATGCCGATGATTTTCAGGTGCCGCTGCACGCCGATCAGGTCGGCATCGCGGCGGAATCGCTCCAGTGCCGGAACCGGCAGCCCGGCTTGCAGTGCGCGCGCATGGTAGCGGCCGATCCACGCATCCACGTGCGCTTCCGGCCAGCTCAGGAAGGCATCCTTGAACAGGCTGATGACGTCGTAGGCGATCGGGCCGCGCACGGCGTCCTGGAAATCCAGCACTGCCGGTCCCGTGTCCTGCGCCCCGTCGTTGTCGGGCACCGGCATCAGGTTGCGGGGCATGAAGTCGCGATGCACGAACACCTGCGGCTGGGCGAGCGCGGCATCGGTCAGCTGGCGATAGACGTGTTCGAGCGTCGCCAGTTCGCCATCATCCAGGGCGATGCCCAGGTGCTGGCCGAGATACCACTGGTCGAACAGATGCAGTTCGCGGGCCAACATCGATTCGTCATAGGCCGGCAGGTCGGCAGGGCAGGGCAGGGCCTGCAACCGCAATAGCTGTGCGATGGCCGCATCAAACAGTTGGTCCGCGTTGTCGGTTCCGATCACCTGCAGGTAGGTGTTGATGCCCAGATCCTCCAGCATCAGGAAGCCGGCATCGATGTCCTGCGCGAGCACGTGCGGCACCCGCACGCCACCGCGTTCCAGCAGCTCGCGCACGCGCAGCCACGGCCGCACGTCCTCCTTGTCGGGCGGAGAGTCCATCACGATCCAGGTGCCGAAGTCGCCGCTGCCGACCGTGTTGGTCGCACGCCAGTAGCTGCGGAAACCGGCATCCATGGACGCGCGATCCAGCACCAGGCCAGGGTGGCCGCTGGCAGCGCGGGCCCAGGCCAGGCGCACGGCCGCGCGCTCGGGACACTCGGCAACAACCGGCACGGTCATGTGGGCCCTGTCGACCGGCAGTGGGTTGCCGGACGACTCAGCAACAACCGTGCTCACCGCGTTCCAGGGTGGTGGCCGCGGCGGCCACGCCGGTGGTCTCGCCGCGCTCGCCGGCCTGGTGGTGGGCGGCGATCACCTGGGCGACGCTGGCGGTGACGCGTTTGCCCATCGGAATGTGCAGGAACTCGTTGGGGCCGTGGGCGTTGGAATGGGGACCCAGCACGCCGGTGATCATGAACTGGGCGCCGGGGAATTTCTCGCCCAGCATGCCCATGAACGGGATCGAGCCGCCTTCACCCATGTACATCGAGGGCTTGCCGAAAAAGGCCTGGCTGGCATCCTCGATGGCCTGGGTCAGCCACGGTGATTGCGCCGGTGCGTTCCAGCCGGTGGAGGACTTCTCCAGCTCAAGCGAGACCTGCGCGCCGTTGGGCGGGTTGTCCAGCAGCACCTGCTTGAGCAGCTCGCCGGCCTGCTTTCCATCCAGGGTTGGCGGCAGGCGCAACGACAGCTTGACCGCGGTGTGGGGACGCAACACGTTGCCGGCGGAATCCAGTGACGGCATGCCATCGATACCGGTCACCGACAAGGCCGGCCGCCAGGTGCGGTTGAGCACCAGCTCGTCCAGATCGTCACTCATCGGCGTCATCCCGTCGAGCAGCGGAAACTTGTCGTAGACCGCCGACCCCAGCACCTGCGCACACCTGTGGGCCTGCTCCAGACGCTCGGCGGGAACCTCCACGTGCAGCCCCTCGACCACGATCCGGCCGGTGCTCTCGTCCTCGAGTCGCGACAGCAACTGCCGCAGCAACCGGAAGCTCGATGGCACCACGCCCGACGCGTCGCCGGAATGCACGCCCTCGTCAAGCACCTTGACGGTGAAATTGCCGCCCGCCAGCCCGCGCAGCGACGTGGTGCACCACAGCTGATCGTAGTTGCCGCAGCCCGAATCCAGGCAGACCACCAGCGAGGGTTTGCCGATACGCTCGGCGAGGTGGTCGACGTAGGCCGGCAGGTCGTAACTGCCCGATTCCTCGCACGCCTCGATTACGATCACGCAGCGCGCATGCGGCACGCCTTGCTCATGCAGCGCCATCACCGCGGTCAGCGAGCCGTAGATCGCGTACCCATCGTCGGCGCCGCCACGGCCATAGAGCTTGTCGCCCTTGATCACCGGCTTCCAGGGGCCGAGGTCGTCATCCCAGCCGGTCATCTCCGGCTGCTTGTCCAGATGGCCGTACAGCAGGATGCAGTCCTCATCGCTGCCGCCATTGGCCGCCGGGATCTCGATGAAGATCAGTGGCGTGCGACCTTCCAGCCGGACGACCTCCAGTTGCATGCCGGGGATAGCCTGTGCCCTGGCCCACGTTTCCATCAACGCCACCGCCTGGTCCATGTAACCGTGTTCGACCCATTTCTCGTCGAACATCGGTGACTTGTTGGGGATGCGGATGTATTCGATCAGCTGGGGGACGATCTCGTCGTCCCATTTGCCGGCGATGAAACGTTCGGCTACGGCGGTGTCGATCTTGCTGGCGGCCATGGGGGGCACCTGTATTTCCAGTGAGCCGTCATTGTACCGCCGGTGCCACGGATAGGACTTTTCCTACCCGGTGGTGCGGCTTGCACCCTGATTGCGATGGCGGCTTTGGCGATAGCGGTGTTGCTGGACGAGACGGAGACTGTATCCACCGGCAACACAGCTGCCGGCAGGAACGGAAACCCCAATTTTCGCAACAGGAGTCTCGTCATGAAAAGCCTCGCACTCATTGCCAAGTCGTTGGTCCTCTCGCTGCTGTTGGCGGGCACGGCCCTTGCTGCAGAAACCGTCAACGTCAACACCGCCGACGCGGCCACCATTGATCGCGTGCTGCTCAACGTCGGTCCGTCCAAGGCCCAGGCGATCGTCGATTATCGTGAAACCAATGGTGCGTTCCAAAGCGCCGAGCAACTGGCGATGGTCAAGGGCATCGGGCTGAAAACGATCGAGAAGAACCGCGACCGCATCACCGTGGGCAGCTCCAAGAAGTAGGTCGCCCAAGCAGGACGCGTTGGAGTCAACGTGGGCACGGATTGCCCGTGGAGTCAGGGGGAACCCTGGACAGGGATGTACGCCGCCCGCCGCAGAGGGATCTGCGGCGGGCGGCAGCTTTGTCAGCAGCCGCCGTTGGTGTGACGTCGTTGGCGAGGGCTTGGTGCGTGGATAGACTGGATGCCCGTTTCACGAGCTGCAGTCATGGATTCGCGTGCTATTGGGTCAAGTGTTATCCAGGCAAGCCAGTACCGGCGCGAGCGCTGGCGCAACCAGCTCGGCTGGACCCGCGAGATCCTTCGGCACGGGCCGGCAGATGACTGGGACTGGCGGCTGTCGATTGCCGAGATCGAACGTGATGCCGCCTTCTCGCCGTTTCCCGGCGTTGATCGTGAGCTGGTGCTGCTGTCCGGCAATGGCGTGCGGCTGCGCTTCGACGATGGCGAGGCAGTGACCCTGCAGCGCCCGTACGAGCGCCATCGCTTCTCCGGCGAATGTGGCGTCACCGGAGAGCTGCTGGATGGGCCCACCCAGGACTTCAACCTGATGTGGCGCCGCGACCGTGTCGAAACCGAGTCGTGGCACCGGCCGCTGGTGGGTCCGATGGTGATCTTCGGCGAGCCGGGCACGACCTGGATTGTCCATGTACTCGCGGGCGACGCGCGCTTCGCGGCCGATTCGGGGCTGGCGCCGATGCAGACCGCCGATACCGCCATCCTTGCCGCCTCCGAGGCGCGCGTGCGCTACGTTCTTGAGGGTGCCGGCGAGATTCTGGTGATGCGGATCAGCCCGCGCTCGCCCCCTCAATAGTCGTCCCCTCAATAAACGTCGCGGCGGTAGCGTCCATCGGCTGTCATCGCTTCCAGCGCAGGGCGGCCGACGATCTGGGCAAGTGCCTCATCCACGGCCGGTGCCATGCCCTGGAGGCTGCCACAAACGTAGATTGCTGCGCCCTGTTCACACCACGAGCGCAGTTCCTCGGCCCGGGCCTGCACCAGGTGTTGCACGTAATGGCGCTGCTCCTGGTCGCGCGAGAACGCCAGGTCGAGGCGCTCGATCCGGCCTTCGCGATGCCAGTGCTCGAACTCGTCGCGGTAATGGAAATCGTGCTGGTGCGTGCGTTCGCCAAACAGGACCCAGTTGCGATGGTGGCCTGTCTGGACGCGCTCGCACAGCAACGCCCGCAACCCGGCCAGGCCGGTGCCGTTGCCGATCAGCACCAACGGCCGATCGTCGGCGGGGCGATGGAACGACTCGTTGCGGCGGATCCGCAGGTCGATCCGCGTGCCCGGGTCGGCGTGCGCGGTCAGCCAACCGCTGCCAATGCCGGGCGTGTTGTCCGGGTGCCAGACCTGTCGTATCAGCAACCGCAACTTGCCTTCGGCGGGGATGGAGGCAATCGAGTAGGCACGGTGGGGCAGTGGCTGCAACTGGTCCGCAATCGCCTGGGCCGCGTCGCCATTGATCGACTCGGGTGCCAACAGCCGGCTGCGAGCCACCAGTTCGGCCAGCGCGACCGGGCCGGCGGCGTCTTTCACCATGGTGTCGCCGGCGAGGGCGACGCGGTCGAGCCAGGCCTGGACCGTGGCGGCGCCGTGGCGTGGACCGACTTCGGCGATGTCGCCGGCTTGCCAGGTCAGCTCGTCAGCCTCGTGCGGCAGCAATGCCACGTCGAACACGGGACCGCCCGGACTGCCGGGGTTGAGCAGATGACGCTCCTGCAGTGACCACGCGCGGTAGCGGGGACGGCTCCAGTCGGGTTGGTCGCTGTCACCCCCCAACTGGCCCAGGTGGTACTGCCAATGACGAAGCGCGCCGGGATCGCAGTCATCGACCTCGATCAGGTCGAACAGCGGCTGCGCGCCGGCATCCCGCAACCAGGCGTCCAGCCGGTGGCCGAAAGCACAGAACTCACCGTAGTCGCTGTCACCCAGCGCAAGCACGCCGTAGCTGAGATGCTCCAGGCGAAGATCGGTCCGGCCCATGGTCCGCTCCACGAAAGCGGACGCGGGATCGGGGGCATCGCCTTCGCCGGTGGTGCTGGCGACAAACAGGGCGCGTCGGGCGTTCTGCAACTGGCGGTCGTCCAGTGTTTCCAGCGCGACGACCGCCGCCTGTTGGCCAGCCTGCTGCAATGACTCCGCGGTCCGTCGCGCCAGATCTTCGGCTTGGCCGAACTGGCTGGCGTAGGCCACCAGCCAACCTTGGCTGGCGCTGTCGGGGTCGAGCATTGGCTGGGTGTCGATATCCGTCGCCGTCGCACGCCGACGCGTCTCGCCCAGCAATGCGATGAATCCCAGATAGGCCAGCACCACCGCAGCTGCCATCAACAGCCTTGGCCGGCCCGGGTCGACCCATTGCCATGGCTCGACCTGCCAACCCGCCAGCGCGATGGCCAGCACGACCAGCATCAGCGCCAATAGCAGGTTGCCGCGTCGACCCGGGACGGCAGCCGCATTGGTCGGGTGCATGGTGACGATCGTGCTCATTGCGATTGCACGTGGCTCGCGAAGGCAGGCGTCATCCGGCTGGCGAATCCGTTGCCTTCATGCCACGTCAGCAGTACCGCCAACCCGTGGCGTTGGGCGTAGTCCCAGCCCTGCTCCGGACCCAGCACGGTCAACGCGGTGGCCAACGCATCGGCCTGCATGCAGTTCTCGTGCAGCACAGTGACCGACGCCAGGCCGTGTGTCACCGGGAACCCGGTGCGAGGGTCGATGGTGTGCGAGTAGCGTCGACCAGCGTCGTCGAAGTAACGGCGGTAGTCGCCCGATGTCGCCATCGCAAGCCCGTCCAGCGCAACCACCTGCTGGATGTCGTTATCGACGGTATCGTCGGGGGCCGGGCGTTCCACCGCGATCCGCCAGTCGCTGCCGTCGGCCTTGCGTCCATGGCCACGGAGCTCACCGCCGACCTCGACCAGGAACGCCTCCACTTTTTGCCCGAGCAGGAACCGTGCGACCTGGTCGACGCCATAGCCTTTGGCAATGCCGGACAGGTCGACATAGACACCGCCGGGCTGGGTGGCGGTGCCATCGGCGTTGACCGATAGCTGTCTCCATCCGACCCGCTTGCGCGCCGCGGCCAGTGCCTTCGGCGCGGGCGGGTGCTGGCGATCATTCCCGGGCCTGCTGTTGCCTGGCCCAAAACCCCACAGGTTGACCAGCGGTCCGACCGTCGGATCGAACGCGCCCTGGGTTTCCGCGGCCAGCTCCAGCGCCGCGTCGACCACTTCGTGCAGTTGCGGCGGCAACACGACGCTGGCGCCAGCGACCGCGTTGTTGAAACGACTGAGCTCGGAGTCGGCTTCCCAGGTGCTCATCTGCGCGACCACCCGATCCAGCTCGGCCTGGATACCGCGCCGAAGTGCCGGCAGCCCGCCAGGCTCGGCCTGCAGCGTCACCGCCCAGGTCGTGCCCATCGTCTGCCCGGCGAGTGTCTGCAGTGGCATGGCGATCGCCGCCAGCGGCCACAGCAGCCACCCCAGCATCAGGCTGACTGCCAGGGCACCGATGCGCATGGGTCCGAGTCCGACGTGCATCGGTTACAGCGGCAACACTTCGAGGGTCGCCACGTAGCTGAGGCGGCGTTCGCTGGCTTCCGGTACGGAGGTGTGCTGGTCGGTGCTGGTGGTCTCCAGCCAGTACATGCCGGCTTCCGGCCAGGTCACCTCGAACTTGCCGTCCGCGTCGCTGACCAGGTTGATCTGGTTCTGCTGGTCGCGATAGCGGGTGCCGCCGGGGACGACCTCGATCTCCAGCCCCGACGCCGGCTTGCCATCGATCAGCAGCTGGAAGGTCGCGGTTTCACCGGCGTAGAGATCGTTGGGATGGGTGATCGGTACCAGTTCCAGTCCATTGCCGGTGGGCTGGAGCACGGTGGTGGTCGGTGAGCCGACCGTGGCGAAGGTCTCCACGCGTCCTAGTCGCTGGGACACCTGCACGCCAGTGGCACCTGCCGGTATTGCCTCCGGACCGCCGCGCCAGCGCTTGGCCTCGCCATCGAGCTGGTAGCGCCCCATCAGGCCGTCGTTGACCACGGCCAGCTTGTAGGTGCCGGGCTGGGTGAGTTCCAGGTCGAAAACACTGCGGTACTTGCCGGTCGCCGGGTTCGCCGGCTGCAGCTGGCTGCCATCGGGCGCGGTGATCTGCAGCCCGTCCAGGCGCAGCGGCACGTGGTTGAAATAGAACAGGTCGTTGGAGACCGCCGCGTCCACGGTCACCCAGCTGCCCACGTCCGAGAACACGGTGGCGGAGGGGCGCAACCAGGCCTTGTGGGCGAATGCGCTGGGAGCGAAGCAAAGGCTTAGCGAGACGGCGATGGCGATAGTGCGCAGGTTCATCATGGGAGTCCTTGTTGATTGAGATTGAGGTGGTTTGATCGTTGTGCAGTCGGTGACTGTCCCGGCCCGGCTCGGAGTGGAGCGGGGCTCAGGGCTCCAGCGACAGCCGGACCTGGCCCAGCTCGCTGTCGCCTTCGGCCTGCATCTGCTGCGGCGCCTGCGCCGGCCACTGGAAAGGAATGCTGACAACCTCGCGCCCGCCGACCTCGCGCGCGGCCTCGACGATCAGCTCGTACTTCCCCGGTGCAAGGCCCTTCAGGGGCGCCCGGGAGTCGTCGAAGCGAAGTTGCTGTTGGCCCGCCGGACGGGTGGCACCGCTGACGCCATCGACCGGCATCGACAGCGAGCGGCCGCTGCGGCGCCACCACTGGCGCATGTCCTTGAGCCATTTGCTGCCTTCGTCGCCCTTCATGTCATGGTCGTACCAGACGGCAAGATTGGCGGCCACGGTATGGTCCGGTCGCTCGATCCACACCGCGAGGTAGGGCCGGTGGTACTCGGCCACGTTCATCCGTGGAATCTCCACGGTCAGGTTGAGCTCGGCGGCGGGCAGTGCGGCCGGAAGCACCAGCAAGGTGGCCAGTACCAGCGGCCGGAAGCGTCTGGACGCAAACAATCGGGGCACGGAAGGTGAGGGCGAGCGCATTGGGAAATACCTGTCTTGTCAGTGCATGAATAGGAGAATCAACAGCGCCGGCACGGCCACGCCCAGACCGACCATGGGCCAGGTCTTGCCGCGTTGGCGCGAGTGCATTTGCAACAGCCATAAACCGGTCAGTGCGAACAGCAGGCAGGCAACGGCGAAGAGGTCGATGAACCAGCGCCAAGCCGTACCGGTGTTACGGCCCTTGTGAAGGTCGTTGAGCCAGGCGATCACCCCGCGGTCGGTGCGTTCGTATTCCAACTCCCCACTGGCGCGGTCAATCGCCAGCCAGGCATCGCCGCCGGGGCGCGGCAGCGAGATGTAGACCTCACTGTCGGACCACTCGACCGGCCGGCCAGCAACGCGCACGTCCATCTCGCCCGCCAACCACTGACCCACGCTGGGTGGCAGTGGAGCGGCATCATCGAAATCGCCCGCCAGACTTCCCAGGACGCTCGGCGGCAGGGTGTCGACAAGATTGGTGACCGTCGGCGTGGATTCGATCTGGGCGGCGTGGTTGAGGGTGAACCCGGTGACGGAAAATGCCAGCAACGCAAACAAACTGAATGCGGCACTCATCCAGTGCCAACGATGCAGTGTCTTCAGCCACCACCCACGGGTGGCGGTGTTTCCAGGAGTTTTTGGGGAGGCAGCAGACATTCAGACCAGCTTACTATCAATGAGAATCACTCGCAATTGGGATATCCGTGCCGATTGCTCAGAAGTCCACGTTGAGCGACAACCACAGGCGACGTCCGGCTTCGCTGGTGCTGCGGCTGTTGGCATAGGCGACGCTGCCGTTGTCGTCATACGGCAGGTAATCAACGAAATCCTTGTCGAACAGGTTGTAGACAGCGGCATTGAGGCTGACGGCGTCGGTGAGCTGGTAGCGCCCGCCGAGGTGGAATTGCGAGTACGGCTTGTAATCGCCAAGTTGTTCCTGAACCGCGCTGTCGGCGCTGCGATAGCGCGAGCTGCGGTACTCGGCGCGCAGGTACATATCCAATGCATCGCCCGCCTGCCAGTTGAGGCTGGCGTTGAGCAGGTGCCTGGGTGTATCGGTCAGCGGCTCGCCCTTGGCTGCCCCGGTCTTCTGCTCGCTGTCGATATGGGTGTAATTGAGCAGCAGCTTCAAGCGATCGGCCAGGGGCAGTTGCATGGCGAACTCGGCGCCACGGGTTACCGCACTGTCGATGTTGACCGTTTGGCCGAGCGTCGCCGAGCGCGGGAAATAGCCCACGTCGACGCAGCTTGCGCCATCGAAATAGGCGCTGTCGTACTCGGCCTGGCTCAATCCATAGGCGCAGTTGGTGACCGGCGTTCCGCGCGCGATCTTGTCGTCGAAGTCGTTGTTGAACATGGTCAAGCTGGCGCTGAAGCCGTTGGCGGTGGCGTAGTACGCGCCCAGTTCGGTGGTCGCGCTGGTTTCCGGCTGCAGGCTCGGCGTACCGATCAGTGGAATCGTGCCCTGGCCGCCAAAACCCTTGATGCCAGCGGTGAGATCCTCGACGTTCGGCGAGCGGAATCCTTCGCTGTAGCCGCCCTTGATTACCCAGTTGGAACTCGCGTTCCAGACCAGGTAGGCACGTGGACTGAGATGGCTGCCGAAGGTGCTGTGGTCATCGCGGCGTGCGCCGAGGGTCAGGTTGAGCGTGTCGTTGATCCGCCACTCGTTTTCGGCGAACAAAGCCCATTGATGGAACCCGAACGGCGCCGAGGCGATGCCATCGACCAGCTCGGCATCCAGGTACTGACCGCCGATGATGAGTTTGTTCGGGCCGATGTCGGTGATCAGCTTCGTGTCGAAGACGCGGTTGGTGTTTTCCAGTTTGCGCGGACCGTCTGCATCAGCGGTGCCAGCAGGAAGCAGCCGCCCGATGGTCTCGGTCTTGCTTTGCTGGAGGCTGGTTTCCAGCGTGCCAAAGGCGAGCCGCGCATCCCACGCCAGCGTCGCCTGGTCGCGGTTGAAGCGCAGGGCCTCCGCATAGCCACGACCGCCGAGTGTGCCCATCTGGCCTTCGCTGTTGTCGTACTTCTGGCGGTTGCCGGACAGCTCCAGCCACAGGTCATGGTTGTCGGATGGTGTCAGCATCAGGCGCGCGCCGACATTGTGGTTGTCGTAGCTGACCGGGTTGGCTCCCATCCACGGTTCGATCTGGTTGCCATTGACATCGCGGTAGGTGGTTCGGGCCTGGTCGCGCTTGAAGTACCCGCCCTGCAATGACAGGCCCAGCAGGTCGTCTGCCAGCGGGCCATCGAGATAGAAGTTGGTGCCATGCGAGTCGCCGAACTGCGCGTGCTCCTGCCGGGTGGTCTGTACCCCCACCGAGCCGGCCCACTGGGTGCCGACCTTGCGGGTGATGATGTTGACCACGCCGCCCATCGCGTCGGAGCCGTACAGGGTCGACATCGGCCCACGAATGATCTCGATGCGCTCGATCGCCGACATCGGCGGTATGAAGTTGTTGGCCGTGTTACCGAAATTGTTCGGGCCGACGTTGCCGGAGGTGTTCTGGCGGCGGCCGTTGATCAGCACCAGGGTGTACTCGGCAGGCATGCCCCGCATGCTGATCTGCGGAGCGCCGGTCTTGTCCACGCCCACGCCGACATCCACGCCTTCCACGTGGACCAACGCATCGGCCAGGCTGTGGATGGGCCTTTGTTCCAGGTCCTCGTGGGTGATTACGGTGATGCTGGCGGGAGCCTCGCGCACCATCTGCTCAAACCCCGAGGCAGTGACTACCACCGCATCCAGGTCGGTCGCGCCGGCGGCGGCACTGGCACCTTCGGCCAATGCGGGCTGGGTCAGGGCAGCCAGCAGTGCGACGGCAAGGGTCGCCCGACGCAGGGTGCGGGAATGGGTTGGGGTCACAAGGGTCACAAGGGTCATAAGGGTCACGGGAGTCATTGAAAAGCACGGGCTGCCGGTCGGGCAGGCGCGCAAAGGTCAGCAGACGGGAGCCTGCTGGCAACGGTGGATGGGGTTTGGCGCGGCGCTATGCGGTGGTGTGGCTCAGGTCTCCGCCCAGCGGCGCAGCAGGTTGTGATAGACGCCGGTCAACTGCAGCAGTGCATCGGGGTCGGCGCCGGAGCGGGTCAGGGCCTGGATGGACGTGTCCAGATCGAACAGCAGCCGGCGCTGGCCATCGTCGCGGATCAGGCTTTGGGCCCAGAAAAACGCCGCCAGGCGCGCGCCGCGGGTCACCGGCTGCACTTTGTGCAGGCTGCTGGATGGATAGATGATCAAGTCGCCGGCCGGCAGTTTGACCTCGTGCTCGCCATACGTGTCGTGGATCACCAACTCGCCGCCTTCGTACTCGTCGGGCTCGCACAGGAACAGCGAACACGACACGTCGGTGCGCAGGGTGGCGGCGAGCTGTCCTGGCGGCGCGGCAGGGGTCATCACCGCGCCGTCGACGTGGAACCCGTATTGACCACCACCTTCGTAACGATTGAAGCGCGGCGGCAGGGTGCGCAGTGGCAGCACGGCGGCGAAGTACTGCGGACTGGCCGCCAGCGCCGCCGAGACCACCTGTCCCAGTTGCTGGCGCAGCGGCGACGCATCGGGGAGTTGGAGATTGCGCTTTACCTGCGCGCCTTGCGGACCGACGGTTTCCTTGCCGTCGGTCCACTGCGCGCCATCGAGTGCCTGGCGGAACCGGGTAAGCTGGTCGCGATCAAGGATTCCCGGGACGTGCAACAACATGGCGTGGCTCGCTCAGAAGTGGAAGTTGGCGGTCAACATGACCGAGCGCGGCATCCCGGGCGTGTAGCGGTAGCCGCTCTTGTTGATGGCCGCCACGTAGTTCTCGTCCAGCAGGTTGTAGAGGTTCAACCGCAGATCCAGATGCTCGCTGACCGCGTAGCTGGCGACCGCGTCGACCACCCAGTAGTCCTCGGTATAGGCGGGCGTGCCGACGGCGCCATCGTTGCCGCGCTTGAGCTCGCCGGAGTAGCGCACGCCGCCGCCGATGGTCAGGCCGACAGGCAACTGGTAGGTCGACCAGGCAGTGAACGCGCGCTTGGGCGTGTAGGCCAGGTCCTGAGATCCGTCCGTCGATACGGTCGGGCCTTCCAGCACCTCGGCATCCATGGTGGTAAAGCCGGTTGAGACCGACCAGGCGTTGCTGATCTTGCCAACCGCGCTCAGCTCCAGTCCACGCACGCGCTTGCGGCCGCTCTGGTAGTACTGCTGGTCGACCGGGTCGCGCACAACTTCGTTGCTGATGCGGGTGTCGTACAACGCGGCCGTCAACAACAGTCGCTTGTCGAGCAGGTTCCACTTGGTGCCGATTTCGGCGGTCTTTGCTTTCTGCGGGTCCAGGGCCGGGTTGTTGGCGCTGCTGGCCGATGAGCTCAATTCCAGGTTGCCGCCGCCCGGCGGTTGCTGGGCGATGGCGTAGTTGGCATAGACGCTGGCATGGGACGCCGGCTTGTACAACGCGCCCACCTTCCAGTTGACCAGGGTGTCGGAGACCTCGGCATCCACGCCGGGCGCGATCGATCCGTCGGCAAGGGCCCCGCAGTCCGGACCGCGGCGCCCGCCGCACGGGACCAGGCTGCTGAAGGCCGTCTTGTAGTGATCCAGACGGACCCCGCCGTTGAGCTCGAACTGCGGGTTGAAGGTGATGGTGTCGAACGCATACAGCGCGACGGTGTCGGTCTGGCCATCGCCGCGAGCGCCGTTGTGCTCCCACGCCAGTCCGCTGACGTCCGGATTGGGGGCATAGATATTGGCGGCTGGCCATGCGGTGCCGGCAAGCTCGTCGACGCCGCGGGTGGCCAGGTTCTCGCGGGTCAGTTCCAGACCGGTGTTGAGGTCGTGCTGCACGCTGCCGGAGGTGAAGCGCGTGGCCAGGCTGGTCTGGTTGGTGATGATCCGGCTGCTCTGGTCCTTGAAGGTCGGCAGTGAGCGGGCGATGGTCCAACTGCCCGCGTCGGTGATATCCGGAGTGACCAGGTTGGCGGTCGAGCCCATGAAAGCGGTCAGCATGTAGTCCTGCCGGGTCCGTCCCCACCGTGTGGTGTTGGTCAGCCGGGTGTCATCGGACAGGTCGTGCACGACCCGCAAGGTGGCCATGTCGGCGGTGACATCGTCATAGTCCGACAAGGTGCCGTAGAAATTGCGCGGATCCACCGGCGGTGCGGCCGCCAGTTCCGGACGGGTGGGGTCCGGTGAGCTGTAGCCGGGCAGGCCAATGGTCGGCACGCCGCCGTCGGGCAGGTTGTTCTGTTGTACATGGAGCAGATTCAGGTACACCCGGGTCGCCGAATGCAGCCCGAAGGCCAGCGACGGCGCGATCGCCCAACGCTTGTTCTCGATGGTATCGCGGCCGGGGACGCCGCTGTCCTGCGCCATGACGTTGAGGCGGAACGCATTGGCCGCGCCGAAGGTCTGGTTCCAGTCCGCGGTGACCCGCTTCTGGTCGGCGCTGCCGTAGGACGCGGTCACTGATGACTTGTTGCGTCCGAACGGTTGCTTGGTCACCAGGTTGATGGCGCCGGTGGGGGCGGTGCGGCCGTTGTCGGTGCCCGCCGGGCCCTTGGCGACCTCGATCTGCTCGATGTTGAACACGTCGCGGGAGATCGACCCAAGGTCGCGCACGCCGTCGACGAAAATGCTGCCGGAGGTATCAAACCCGCGCAGGTAGATCGCGTCGCCGGTGGTGGTATTGCCGTTCTCGCCAGCGTAGAACGTGCCGACGCCGGGGCTGTTGCGCAAGGCCTCGGTCAGCGTCGTCGCGCCCTGCTCGTTGAACAGGTCCTTGCCGATGATGTTGATGGTCTGGGTGGTGTCGACCAGCGGCTGGCTGAACTTTGGCGACGACAGCTTGCCCGATGAGTAGACCTTGCCGCGTTTGCCACGGACGTTGATCTCGTCCAGTTCGGTGGTCTGGAGTACGTCGGCGGCGGGGCCGCCAAGGTTCTGTGCCGATGCGGCCATCGGTGCTGCCAGCGCCAGGCCGGTGATGAGTGAGACTGCGGTCAGCGATTGCGAGGATGCCGCGAACCGGGACGAATGCTTGCGGCTTTTGATGTGGCTCATTTCCATGCCTTGTATAGGGTCGCGTTGCGCTCGGAGGGCGGCGCATGACTACGCAAGTCAATGACGGTTTCGAGGGGCGTCATTTAAACGCAATTGAGAACTATTCGCAATAGATAATTGGAAAATGACGCCCGTGAGGCCGCCTGCGAGCAGGCCCCTGACACCGGTTCGGGGGTGGCGTCGCCGCCGTTGTTCAGCGGTCGTCGCGGGTCCAGACGACGCCGTCGTCGGCCTTGACCGGGAAATTCACCACCGGCTCGTAGGCGGGCGGACACAATGCGCGGCCGTCGCGGACATCGAACTTGGCGCCGTGCAGGACGCATTCCACGGTCGCCTCCTTGCCGTCGAAGCGGCCGGCGGACAGTTCGAAGTCTTCATGCGAGCAGCGGTCCTCGAAGGCGTAGTAGGTGCCATCGAAATTGACCACCATGATCGGCGTGTCGCCATCCCAGGCGACCGTGGATTCGCCTGGTAACAGCTCGGCGGTGGTACAGACGCGGGTCCAGCCGGTCATGGCGTCGTCCCGCGGAGGGGTTTTTCCAACACCTCGAACCGCAAGTCATCCCGCCGCGGGATGCCGAAGCGCTCGTCGCCGTACGGAAACGGTTTGAATAACCCGGTGCGGCGATACCCGCGTCGTTCATAGAACGCGATCAACTCCGCACGCACGTCGATCACGGTCATCCGCATCACCGGCAGTTGCCAGTCATCGCGCACCACGCGCTCGGCCTCATCCATGACCCGCTTGCCGATGCCGCCGCCCTGCAGGCTCGGCTTGACCGCGAACATGCCGAAGTAGCCAGCACCGGTGTCTTCGCAGACGTGAGCGCAGGAAAGCAATTCGCCGCCACGCTCGAGCAGCAGGATCCGGCTGCGATCGCGCTCGATATCGCCACCCAGCACCTGTGCATCGATCCGGTTGCCGTCGAGCACGTCGGCCTCGGTGGTCCAGCCCTGGCGGCTGCTGTCACCACGGTAGGCGGCCGTGACGAAGGCGACCAACGAGTCGATGTCAGCAGCGATGGCGTTGCGGAAGGTGGCTTCGGGCATGGATGGCATGAATGGACTCAGCGGCTACAGCAGCAGCTTGCGGACTTTTTCCAGCGCGGTCACGAACGCATCGATCTCCGCGAACGTGTTGTAGAACGCGAACGACGCGCGGCAGGTTGCGGGCACCCCGAAATGGTGCATCAGCGGGTGCGCGCAATGATGGCCCGAGCGCACCGCCACACCTTCCAGGTCGAGCAGGGTGGCCAGGTCGTGCGCGTGTGCACCTTCGATCAGGAAGCTGATAACGGCCGCCTTCTCGCGGGCATGGCCGAAGATGCGCAGGCCCTCCACTTGCGACAGCTTGTCGGTCGCGTAGGCCAGCAGTTCCTGCTCGCGTGCCTCGATGTTGCCCATGCCGATGGCGGAAAGGTAATCCACCGCCGCGCCCAGGCCAATGAAGCCGGAGATGTTCGGCGTGCCGGCCTCGAACTTGTGCGGCGCGTCGTTGTACACGGTGCCTTCAAAACGCACCTCCTTGATCATCTCGCCGCCACCCAGGAACGGGGGCATCGACTCGAGATGCTCGCGGCGTGCCCACAGCACGCCGGTGCCGGTCGGTCCGGCCATCTTGTGGCCGGTGATGGCGTAGAAGTCGCAGCCGATGGACGCGATGTCGAGCGCACGATGCGGCGCGGCCTGGGAGCCATCGACGACGGTGACGATGCCACGCTTGCGCGCCTGCCTGCAGATCTCGCGCACCGGATTGACCGTGCCCAGCACGTTGGAGACGTGGGTCAATGCGAGCAGCTTCACCTCCGGGGTGAGCAGGCCATACAACTGGGCAAGGTCGAGATCGCCATGCTCGTCCAGCTCGGCGACCTTCAAGGTCGCTCCAGTGCGCTCGGCGACCAGTTGCCACGGCACGATGTTGGCGTGGTGCTCCATCCGGGTCAGGACGATGGCGTCGCCGGGCCGCAAGCGCGGCAGCGCCCAGCTCCAGGCGACCAGGTTGATCGCGAACGTGGTGCCGCTGCACAACACCAGTTCGTTCGCGCGCACGTTGAGGAACTTCGCCAGCTTGTCGCGGGCGCCTTCGTAGGCGTCGGTTGCCTCGGAGCCCAGCGCGTGGACGGCGCGGCTGACGTTGGCATTGTGACGACGATAAAAGTCATCCACCGCCTCGATCACTACGGCAGGTTTTTGACCGGTGTTGGCCGAGTCCAGGTAGACCAACGGCTTGCCGTGGACCTGACGGGACAACAACGGAAAATCGGCGCGCACCCGGGCCCAGTCGATCGGTGTGACAGCGTTGCCTGCAACGTCATCCGATGCGGGCTCGCGGGCATGCTGGTCGGGCAGTCCGCTGGCGTGGGGCGTGCCGGCTTCCACGTTCATGCCATTGCCACCGTTTCCGCCAGTGCCTGATCCAGCCGTGCCGACGCCGCCTCGCGCGTGCCGATGTCCTCGAACACCGCCAGGGTTTCACGACAGAATGCCGCGGTCAGCAGCGCACGCGCCTGTTCGACCGGCAGCCCGCGCGAGCGCATGTAGAACATCGCCGTCGGGTCCAGTTGGCCCACCGTTGCGCCATGCGCGGCCTGTACTTCGTCGGCGTTGATCACCAGCACCGGCTGGGTGTCGATTTCCGCGCCTTCGCTGAGCAGCAGGTTCTTGTTGGACAGCATCGCATTGGTGCCATCGGCACCTTCGCGGATCTCGATGCCGCCATGGAACACCACCCGGGCCCGGTCGGTGCCGATGCCGCGCCAGGTCAGTTCGCAACTGGTGTCGCGACCGGCATGGTCGATCGATAAACGTGTGTCCACGTGCCGGCGACCGGCACCGAGCAATACGCCGTTGGCGTGCAGGCTGGATGCGTTGCCCTGCAGGAGCACGTTGAGCTCGTGGCGCGACAGGCCCGCACCCAGCTCCAGGTCCAGTCGTCGGTATTCGGCGCGCTCGGCGAGCACCGCATCGGTGCGGCTGATCAGCGTCGCGCCGGGGGCTTCGGCTTGCACCCGGGCATGTGACAACCGGGCGCCGACGCCGACATGGACATGCATCAAGGTGTTGGCGAAATGGCGGTGCTCGGCGCCCGCCAGCTGGTGTTCCACCACACTCAACTCGGCGCCGTCGGACAGCTCGATCAAATGGCGCAGATGCCAGGCTTGATCGCCTTCGGCCGCAGCGCCGATGAATACCAGGTGCACCGGTGCGGTCGCGCGGGTATTGGCTTCGGCACGCAGGACCATGCCTTCGGTGGCCAGCGCCGCGTTGACCTTGGCGAACACTTCGTCGCCACGTTCGAACCTGCGCGCCAGGAAACTGGTCTGGCGGGCGTCGCCGCTGTCCAGCACCTGCGACAGTGGCTGCAAACTCACCCCGGCCGGCAGTTTGGCCAGGTCGGACGCGGCCGCATCGAAGCGACCGTTGACGAACACGATTCGCGGCGCGGGGATGCCGGCCAGCAGTTCGCGATCAAACGAGGCGGTGCCCGCGGAGGGTGCGAACGCACGACGCTCCAGCGCCCGCAACGGGGTGTACTTCCAGCTCTCGACGCGCGAGTGCGGCAGACCATCGCGCAGGGCCGCGTCGAGCGCGGCACGGCGATGGTCACCCAGGCCCCCGGCATCGCGGGCGGGCAGGGTGTCGAAAGATGAGGCAAGCGAGTCGAGCAGGGCGCTCATCAGGCAACCGCCTCCGGCGCGGCCATGTTGGGTTCAATCCGGTCCTTGATCCATTCGTAACCGTGCGCTTCCAACTCCAGCGCCAGTTCCGGCCCGCCGCTCTCCACGATCCGGCCATCGGCCAGCACATGCACCGCGTCCGGCTTGATGTAGTCCAGCAGGCGCTGGTAGTGGGTGATCACCATGAACATCCGGTCGGGCGAGCGCAGCGCATTGACGCCGGCAGCGACGGTCTTGAGCGCGTCGATGTCCAGACCCGAGTCGGTCTCGTCCAGGATTGCCAGTGTCGGCTCCAGCAAGGCGAGCTGGAAGACCTCGTTGCGTTTTTTCTCGCCACCCGAGAAGCCCTCGTTGACGCCGCGGTGCAGCAGTTCGTCCTTCAGGTGCAGCACTGCGAGCTTCTCGCGCACCAGCTTCAGGAACTGCATCGAATCGACCTCGTCCTCGCCGCGCGCCTTGCGCTGCGCGTTGAGTGCCGTCCGCAGGAAATAGGTGTTGTTCACCCCCGGGATCTCGACCGGGTACTGGAACGCGAGGAACACCCCGGCGGCGGCGCGCGCCTCGGGCTCCAGCGACAACAGGTCGCGGCCCTTGAACGTTACCGAGCCTTCGGTGATCTCATAGCCTTCGCGACCGGCGATGACGTTGCCCAGGGTCGACTTGCCCGAGCCGTTGGGGCCCATGATGGCGTGGACCTGGCCGGGCTGCAGTTCCAGGCTGAGGCCCTTGAGGATTTCCTTGTCACCGATGCGGACATGGAGGTTTTCGATCTTCAACATGATTGTGTTCTCGTGATGTTTCTTGAAATTCGGCTCAGCCGACCGAGCCTTCGAGGCTCACTTCCAGCAACGCCTTGGCTTCCACCGCGAACTCCATCGGCAGCTCGCGGAAGACCTGCTTGCAGAAGCCGTCGACGATCATCGACACCGCATCTTCCTGGCCAATGCCGCGGCTGCGGCAATAGAACATCTGGTCGTCGCTGATCTTGGAGGTGGTGGCCTCGTGCTCGACGGTCGCGGTCGGGTTGCGCACCTCGATATACGGGAAGGTGTGTGCGCCGCAATGCTTGCCGATCAGCAGCGAGTCGCACTCGGTGTAGTTGCGCGCGCCTTCCGCCGACGAGGCGATCTTGACCAGGCCACGGTAGGTGTTCTGCCCGTGGCCGGCGCTGATGCCCTTGCTGATGATCGTGCTCTTGGTGCGCTTGCCGATGTGGATCATCTTGGTGCCGGTGTCGGCCTGCTGGCGGTGGTGGGTCAGGGCGACGGAGTGGAACTCGCCGGACGAGTCATCGCCGATCAGCACGCACGACGGGTACTTCCAGGTGATCGCGGAACCGGTCTCGACCTGGGTCCAGTGGATCCGGCTGCGCGCGCCGCGGCACTCGCCGCGCTTGGTCACGAAGTTGTAGATGCCGCCGACGCCGTTCTCGTCGCCCGGGTACCAGTTCTGCACGGTGGAATACTTGATGTCGGCTTCTTCCAGCGCGACCAGCTCCACCACCGCCGCATGCAGCTGGTTCTCGTCGCGCATCGGTGCGGTGCAGCCTTCCAGGTAGGACACCTTGGCGCGGTCCTCGCAGATGATCAGGGTGCGCTCGAACTGCCCGGTGTGGCCGGCATTGATGCGGAAATAGGTGCTCAGCTCCATCGGGCACTTCACCCCGGCCGGAATGAACACGAAACTGCCGTCGGAAAATACCGCCGAATTCAACGCGGCGAAGTAGTTGTCACCGGTCGGCACCACCGTACCCAGGTACTTCCTGACCAGTTCCGGGTGGTTCTTGATCGCCTCCGACATCGAGCAGAAGATGATGCCCTTGTCGGTGAGCTCCTTGTGCACAGTGGTGCCGACCGAGACCGAGTCGAACACCACGTCCACCGCCACGCCGGCCAGTTTGGCGCGCTCGTGCAACGGGATGCCAAGCTTGTCGTAGGTGTCGATCAGCTCCTGCGGCACCTCGTCCAGCGACTTGTACTTCGGCCCCTTGGGCGCGGAGTAGTAGCTGAGCGCCTGGAGGTCGATCGGCGCGATGTTCAGCTTGGCCCAGTCAGGCATCGGCATCGTCAGGAAGTGGCGATAGGCCTGCAGGCGCCACTCGGTCATCCACTCGGGCTCTTCCTTGATCGCGGAGAGCTGGCGGATGATGTCCTCGTTCAGTCCTGGCGGCAGGCTGTCGGTTTCGATATCGGTGATGAAACCGGCCTCGTACTTGCGGCCAAGCTGTTCATGGATTTCACGGTTGGGCATGTCCGCCTGTTGCGCGGTCGCCGCGTCTGGAGGCGTGCGTGAAGTCGGGTTTTCAATGGTTTCGGTGGCCATGGGCTGCCTACTGTCGGTCATGCGTTGGAGAGACGAAGGTCAATGCGCTTCGGGTCGGAAAGAGGGGGTGGCGTGGGGGCCGTAAGCGGCGTCAGCATCTGGGCCAGACTTACCGCGCGCAGCGCATCGGCCACGACATCGTTGATGTAGCGCCAATTGGCGCGCACGTTGCATGAATCCTCGATCTCGCAATTGCCTTCGTGGATGCTGCATTCGGTCATTGCAAACGGGCCTTCCATCGCCTCGACGATTTCGATCAGGGTGATCGCTCCGGCCGGACGGGCCAGCCGGTAGCCACCGTTGGCACCACGGAAGCCCTCCACCAGGCCCGCCTGGGCCAGCGGCTTGAGCAACTTGCTCACCGTTGGCGTCTCCAGCCCGGCACGGTCGGCGAGCTCGGGCGCGCTCAGCACGACCAGGGGATCGGCGGCCAGTACCGTGAGCACGACGGTGGCGTAATCGGTGAGTCGGGTGACACGCAACATGGCTGGACCCTCAATCAGTACCGTTATTGTACGGATTATCGGGGCGGGGGCCAAGTACATTTGGCGGTTCACTCCTTTTCTACCCCCGGAAGACCGTATGCCGCGAAAGATCATCGCCCGCCACTCCGCCATCCACGGCAACGGTGTGTTTGCCGTCGCGCCCATCGCCAAGGGTGAGCGCATTGTCGAGTACAAGGGGTTGCGTCGTACCCACCAGGAGGTGGATGCCGGCGATACCGGCGACCCGGACTCCGGCCACACCTTTCTGTTCACGTTGAACGACGAGTACGTGATCGATGCCAATTATCGCGGCGGGGTCGCGCGCTGGATCAACCACAGCTGCGAGCCCAATTGCGAGGCGTTGCTGGAAGAACACGACGGTGATGACCGCAGCAAGGACCGGGTGTTCATCGAGGCGATCCACGACATCGCGGCGGGCCAGGAGCTGGTCTACAACTACGGCATTACCCTGGCCGAGGCCCACACCGCGCGGATGAAACGCATCTGGACATGCCGCTGCGGCGCGGGCAGCTGCACCGGCACCATGTTGCAGCCCAAGCGCAAGAACACGCGCAAGGACTGAGCCCATTCGATAACATCGCGCCATCCCAACACAGCAGGAGCCAGCGCATGAGTTCGATCCAGGGAAAGGTTGCCATCGTCACCGGCGCGGCCAGCGGCATCGGCAAGGAGATCGCATTCGAGTTGTCGCGTGCCGGCGCGTTGATCGCCATTGCCGACATCAATCTTGACGGCGCCACAGCGGTTGCCGATGAGATCGAGCAGGCCGGCGGCAAGGCCATCGGTGTCGCGATGGACGTCACCGACGAGGCGGCGGTCAATGCCGGCACCCAGCAGGTCGTGGATCAGTTCGGCGCGGTCGATATCCTGGTGTCCAACGCCGGCATCCAGATCGTCAATCCGATCGAGAACTACAGCTTCGCCGACTGGAAGAAGATGCTGGCGATCCACCTTGATGGCGCGTTCCTGACCACCAAGGCGGCGTTGCCGCACATGTACCAGGACGATGGCAGCGGCAAGGCGAGCCGCGGCGGCGTGGTCATCTACATGGGCTCGGTGCATTCCCATGAAGCGTCGAAGTTGAAGGCGCCGTATGTCACCGCCAAGCATGGTCTGCTGGGCCTGGCGCGGGTGTTGGCCAAGGAAGGCGGCGAGCGCGGCGTGCGCAGCCACGTGGTCTGCCCGGGCTTTGTCCGCACGCCGCTGGTGGACAAGCAGATCCCGGAACAGTCGAAAGAGCTCGGCATCAGCGAGGAGGAAGTGGTCCGCGACGTGATGCTGGGACAAACCGTCGATGGCATCTTCACCACGGTCGAAGACGTCGCCAGGACGGTGCGCTTTCTCGCCGAGTTCCCCAGCGCCGCACTGACCGGGCAAAGCCTGGTGGTCAGCCACGGCTGGTACATGCAATAGGCCGAAGTACCCGGCCGGCCAACCTGTCCGAAGATTCAGGCCCATGCGCCTGATGCGAATCTGCAGCCGCGACAGTCTGCCGGCGGGACGCTGCCTCGAGCGTCCTGACCGCGATCGGAGCGGTGTTCAACCCGATGCTGGTCGATGCGTGACCTTCGGGGGATAGGATACTGTCATGTGTACTGATATACATAACTACAACACTGGGCCTCAGCCGAGGCGCCAACCGTACACACACAGTTTTCGGGGCCACCTGATGCGCCAGCCTGTCTTTATATCCAATGCTGCTTTTTCCGGCCCTTGCATGCGCCTGCTCCCGATGCTGTTCCTCCTCGTTATGCTGGCCCTGCCGCTTCATGCCGCGGTAGCGGCGACAACCGGAGCGGCGACAGTCGAGCCTGGCACCATCGAACTGGATGGCCGGATCGACCCGGTCGAATGGCGGGGTGCGCGCCACTTCGATGACTTCGTGCTGACCCAGCCGCTGTCGCTACAGCCATCGCCGTACCCCACCGAAGCTTGGGTGCTGGCCACGCCGGACGGGTTGGCGGTGGCGTTCCGCAGCCTGCAGGCGGCCGACGTGCCGCGCGTGCGCACCCGCACCCGTCGCGACGAGGATGCACAGGTCGACCGGGTCAACGTCGCGATTGACTTCGATGGCGACGGCCGCACCGGCTACAGCTTCATGGTCACCCTGGCCGGCGGTATCGCCGATGAGGTGATCACCAATGAAAGCAGCTACAGCAGCGACTGGGACGGCAGCTGGCAACACGCGGTCAGCGAGGACGAGGCCGGCTGGAGCGTCGAGATGCTGATTCCGTGGTACATCGCGCCGATGCGCAAGGCCGACGGCGGTACCCGCACGGTCGGCCTGTACCTGGACCGGGTGATCGGCTCGACCGGCGAACGCGTCGCCGCGCCGGGCGCGAGCTTCCAGCGCCCGCGGTTCCTGTCCGAGTTCCGCCGGATCGAGTTGCCGGCCTACAGCCAGTCGCTGCTCGCGATCACGCCGTACGCGGTCGGGGTGTACGACAACGTTGCCGGCAGCAGTGACTTCGACGCCGGCGCGGACATCTTCTGGAAGCCCAACGGCCAGACCCAGCTGACCGCGACCATCAACCCCGACTTCGGCCAGGTCGAGAGCGACGACCTGGTGGTCAACTTCGGCGCCGAGGAGACCTTCTTCAGCGACAAGCGGCCGTTCTTCACCGAGAACCAGGGCATCTTCAACTTCGGCCTGTTGATCGACGACAGTCAGCTGATCTACACCCGTCGGGTCGGCGGGCCTGCCGATGACGGTAGCGGTGCCGGCGACATTGGCGCGGCGGTCAAGCTCAACGGCAGTTTTGGCGCGACCAACTATGGACTGATGGCAGCCGAGGAGAATGGCGAGGCCGGCCGCTCGTTCCGCGCGCTGCGGCTCAATCATGATTTCCAGCGCCAGAACGTCGGTCTGCTGGCCACCCAGGTGCTGCGGCCGTTCCTGGACCGCGAGGCGCGGGTGCTTGGTATCGACCATCGCTGGCGACCGACCGATGCACTGACCATCACCAGCAACATGGTCGGCAGCGACATCGAGCAGGCCGGGCAGACCACCCGTGGCAGCGGCGCGACCACCGTGGTCGAGTATGAAATGGGCAACGGCTGGCGCCAGCAGTGGCTGGCGATGCATTTTGGCGATGACCTTGAGGTCAACGATTTTGGCTACCTCGGTCGCAACAACCTCAACTACGGGCATTGGCAGGTCAGTCGCCGCCTGACCGGACTGTCGCCGGATTCGGCCTACGCCTCGCACGACTATCGCGGCCGCATCATCGGCATGGACAACGACCATGGCCTGCGGTTGCAGCGACAACTGCGCCTGATCCGCTCCAGCGACCGTCGCGATGGCGGCGCCGAGTACCTGCAGCTCAACGTCAACGCGCCGCACTACGACGACCTGCTGACGCGGGGTGACAATCCATTGCAACTGCCGGGCAACGTCAGCCTGTCCTGGGAGCGCGACCGGCCGCGCAAGGGGAACTGGGCGTGGGAGTTCGATGCCTGGGCCGGCAGCGGTGGCCTGGCAGGCAATGACCAGGTTGGCTACAGCCTGGAGTTCTCCCCGACCTACTACTTCAGCGACGCCCTCAGCGCGTTCGTTGGTGGCTATGCCGAGTACACGCCGGATTGGCTGGTCTGGCAGCGCGACAACCTGGTCGGTCGCTTCGAGCAGCATTCGTTGCAGTTCAACGCCGGGCTGGACTGGAGCATCGGCCAGAGCCAGGAGCTACGGGTGAAGTTGCAGGCGATCGGGCTGGAGGCGCAGCGCACCGGGGCGGTGCGGGTGGGTGCGGATGGCCACGCGTTGGCGGTCGATCCCACGTTGGCGGACAACCAGGTCGACGACTTCAGCCTGCGCAACCTCGGCTTCCAGGTCCGCTACCGCTACATGCTCGCGCCGCTGTCGGACCTGTATGTAGTCTACGGACGCGGCGGCTACATGCTCGACGAGTTCTCGGTCGGGCCGCGGGAGCAGTTGCTCGACAGCTTCAGCCTGCGCGACAGCGAGCAGTTGCTGGTCAAGCTGTCGTACCGGTTCGAGTTGTAAGGGCGCGGACCGGTCGCTCCTGTATGGGGTTGTCTGGGGCGATCCACTGGTCGGGGGTGGTGATCTCGAACAGGCCTTCGCGCTTGCAGCGCCGCGCCAGCGACAACAGGTGACGGTCGCGGCTGAGCAGCCAGCGGGCACCCGAGTCGCACGCCAGTTGCAGGAATTTCTGGTCGTCGGGATCGCTGCAGCGGGGCAGGGCGACGTCGGGCCGCGAGCCGGTGGCTGCCTCCATGGCATGCAACGGCGTCGTCACCGCATCGAACGCCGCGACCATCGCGGTGCAGCGATCCTCGTCCAGCTTCAGCACCGGGTAACGCAGCACCCGCAGCCATTCGGCGCGACAGTCGTGGTTGCCGACCGCGATCACGTCACCGGCCCGCAACGCCGCCTTCAGCGCCCTCACGCGTGGATCGTTGAACAGCAACAGGTCGAGGCAGACATTGGTATCCAGCACGATGCGGTGCACAGCCCGCTCGCCTGTCACGGCCGGACTTCACGGATGTCGGCCGATGCGATTCGCCATGCACGCTGCTCCGGGGTGGCGCCGTCGACGACGGCCCGGCGCAACGTGTAGGCACCCACATACTGGTGGATGCTGCCATCGTGATGGGTAGCACGCAGCGCGATCGGAACCTCGATGTAGCGCGAGCCGGCGGCGGCGCCGACCTGGCCGGGCGCCATCACCTCGACCGAGATCTGGACGGTATCGTCGAAGCCATCGGCAAACTGCTTTGGCGATTGCCCGCTTGCCTTGCCGTCGCCGGACCACAGCTCATAGGCCTGGTCATGCTGGCCGGCGTTGATTGCCTCGTAATACTCACGCACCACCGCGACCGCCTGGTCCGGGCCGGGCTCTTCGGGGCGCGATTCCAGATCCGGTGACATGCCGGGCGTGGGAGCCGACAGCGGCAGTCCGCCGTCCTCATCGGGCTTGCCGTCGCTGCCGGTCGCGGCATCGATCGCGGGCGGGCTCAGCGGCGGGGGCGACCCGATCTGTCCCGGCCCCGGCTGGGTGGGCATGCCGGTGACGCTGTCGCTGGAAGGTCCGGGTTCGGGCAGGCCTTCGGTGCTGGCGGTGTCGTGGCTCACCGGAGTCGAGCGCTCACCGCAGCCAGCCAGACAGCTGGCCAAGGCCAGCAAGACACCCAGGCCAATCGTCGTGTGCAAACCGTTCATGCGGTCGGTACTCCGTTATTCGTCGAGTTTGACTACGACCAGGCCGCGCTCGATATCGGTCGACTCGATCCGGCGCGCGCTGATGCGCTCCAGCAGGCTGTTGTCGAGCCGGTAGACCGGCTCCTCGCGGGCGTAGTCGGATAGCCAGGCGCTGAGCAGCTCGCGTGAGGTGGTATTCATCACGCCGCCCAGTCCTGGCAGGTCGACCGACTCTATTACCGGGTCGCGCAGATGAAGTCCCAGGGTGTCGTGGTCGAACCGAAGGCCGCTGCTCAGCGTGAAATGCCCGAGGGCGGTCAGGCTGGTGCTGTCCAATGCCGACAAGCGGATGTCGAAGCTCAGGCGCAGGCGGGTGTTGTCATGCGGAATCGACAGGGTCGGATTGGTCAGCCGCAGCGACACCAGGCCGCCCACACGCTCGTATTGCTTCGGGAAGTTGCGGTTGAGCGAGTGCTGCAACTGCGGCTGGGTAAACGTGACCTGGCTGCCAAGCATCATGCCAAGCGCGTTGAGGGTGGAACAGCCGGCGGACAACAGGCATATCAAGGCGAACGTCGAGATGGCGACGCAGGTACGGACAACAGACTTGCAGGCAACCGGTTTGCGCATGATCGATCCTTGCAGGTTTCGTTCGCACGGTACGTGGCGACCGTGAATGGCGGGTTAGCGTGACGACGCCCGTGGCGGGCTGTATCGATGCTAGCGCGAAGTGGTTGCCGGTAGTCGAGGGTCGCGCAGTCGCGATGGCTGGCTGCGCGCAAGGCCCGTCGACATGTTGCGCTAACACTCCCGCCGCTAGCCTGTGGTTTCCCCTGACACGCAAAGGAAACCGAACATGGGCATTTCACGCCACGCCACCGCACATTGGGAAGGCGACTTCAAGACCGGCAAGGGTCAGCTCAGCACCCAGAGCGGCCTGATGGACAAGACCCGCTACGGCTTCAACAGCCGCTTCAGCGACGGAGATACCGATGAAAGCCGCGGTACCAACCCCGAGGAACTGATCGCCGCCGCCCACGCGGGCTGCTTCACCATGGCGTTGTCGGCCAAGCTGACCGAGGCCGGCCATCCGCCCGACAGCCTGGACACGCGTGCAGAGGTCGACTTGTCGATGAAGGACGGGCCGTCGCTGTCGCAGATCCGGCTGACGGTCGAGGCCCGGGTGCCGGGAATCGACGAGGCCAAATTTCAGTCGATTGCCCAGGATGCCAAGGAAAACTGCCCGGTATCGAAGGCATTGAGCGCCGTACCGATGTCGATGCAGGCGACACTGAAAGCCTGACCCGTACCGGCCTTACCAGTGAAGGCTGCCGCGCACGATCGGGCATACCCGACCGCCGGACCAGACCTCGCCGTCCCGGTCCACGTGCAGTTGCAGCCGCGCGTCGAATCCAACCTCGCGTCCCTGGCTGGCCACGTAGCGGCCGTCGCGGCCGGGCAGGCGCTGGTTGTGGGCCAGCCAGGCGGCGATGGTCGCATTGGCCGCGCCCGAAGCGGCGTCCTCGAACGGCGCTCCCGCGCCGACGAAGGCGCGCACCGTCAAGTCGTAATCGTGGTCGTCATCGGCGCGCGCGAACGCGCATATCCCCATGCTTCCGGTGGCGGCGGCAAGCTTGGCGATTGCGGGCCAATCGGGGACGGCAGCGCGCAAGCCCGCCTCATCAATGACTTCGACCAGCCACCAGCGGCGTCCTCCGTCCATCAGTGCCGGAGGCAGGTTGCCTGCTGGCAAGCCGCTCAGGGCGGCTGTCAGCCGAGGGTCATCGACCGCGGCAACCTCGGTCACCTGTGCCCGCGGTGTGCGCACCGCAATTGTCTGTTGCCTGCCTTCGCCGTGGACGGCGAGCGGCAGCACGCCGCCGATGCCTTCCTGCACGACCTGGCCTCCTTTTGCGGCCACCATGCCGGCGTCGAGCACCGCGAACGCCGTTCCCACACTGGGGTGGCCGGCGAACGGGACTTCGCGCTGCGGGCTGAATATCCGTATGCGGTAATCCGCGCCCGGCACCGTGGGGGCAAATACAAACGTCGTCTCGGGACGATTTGACCAACGGGCAATGGCCTGCATTGCCGCATCGTCCAGGCCTTCGGTATCCAGGATCACGGCCAGCGGATTGCCCGCGCCCGGCTGGTCGGCGAACACATCCAATTGCAAATAGCGGCGCAACGTCATTGCGGTGAGGCATCCTGTGGGTGTAGCCGGAGCAATGGGTGACAGTGCGTCAACCGGGCAATCGGCGGACGCTGGATTCTAAAGGGTTGTATCGAAGCAGTGGGTCAAGCAGCATTCCCTCTGCACCGGCCCGTGTGCATCGGGTCTGCACCCTGTGCTTGTGGCGCAGGCATCGGATCAGGACGAGACCCCGTTTTATTCACCCAGACCGGCGCGCGCTACCGGTTCAGTCGAGGACACATTGGTGGTTCAAGCGCATAGATGGGCAGTATTGAAATTTGGCGGGACCTCGGTATCGCAACGTGAGCGGTGGGACACCATCGGCCGTCTGGCCGGCGAACGCATGGCGGACAGTGGCGTGCGCGTGTTGGTCGTGGTCTCGGCACTGTCGGGCGTGACCAATGAGCTGCAGGCGATCTGCGACGGCGACGATGCCGACGCCCGGGGCCTGGCGCTGATCGAGCGGCATCGCGCGTTCTGCGTCGAGCTGGGGCTGGACCCCGAGCTGGTGCTGGGCGCGCGTCTGGACGCGCTGCTGGCCTTGCTGCAATCGCCGTGTGCAGTAGCGCGGCCGCTGTCGTGGCAAGCCGAGATGCTGGCCCAGGGCGAACTGCTGTCCTCCACGCTGGGCGTGGCTTACCTGCGTAGCCAGGGCGTGGATGTCGGCTGGTGCGACGCGCGCGAGTGGCTGGATGCGGCGGAACTGCCCAACCAGAGCCCGTGGGCAGGCCGGCTGTCGGTGAACTGCAAACGCGAGGCCGAGCCCGGCTTTGGCCAGCGCTTTGCCGCCCAACCGGCGCCGATGCTGCTGACCCAGGGGTTCATCGCCCGTCATGCCGACGGTGGCACCGCATTGTTTGGCCGCGGCGGCTCGGATACATCGGCGGCGTGTTTTGGCGTGCTGTTGAACGCCGAGCGGGTGGAGATATGGACCGACGTGCCGGGCATGTTCAGCGCCAATCCGCGCGAGGTCCCGGACGCCCGGTTGCTGGTGCGACTGGACTACGCCGAGGCCCAGGAAATCGCGACCACCGGTGCCAAGGTCCTGCACCCGCGTTCGATCGGTCCCTGCCGCCGCGCCGGAGTGCCGATGACGATCCTGGATACCCAGCGCCCCGAACTGCCGGGTACGCGGATCGAAGGCGCCATCGCGACCGTGCCCGGAGTGAAGGCGATCAGTCGCCGCGACGGGGTGGTGCTGGTGTCGATGGAGAACATCGGCATGTGGCAACAGGTCGGCTTCCTGTCTGACATCTTCGACCTGTTCAAGCATCACGGCCTGTCGGTCGACCTGATCGGCTCGTCGGAGACCAACGTCACCATTTCCCTGGACCCCAGCGAGAACCTGGTCACCAGTAACGTGATCGAGGCGCTCGCCGCCGATCTGGCTCTGGTGTGCCGGGTCAAGGTGATCGTGCCTTGCACGTCGATCACCCTGGTCGGCCGCGGCATGCGTTCGCTGCTGCACCGGTTGTCGGACGTATGGGCGACATTCGGGCGCGAGCGCGTGCACCTGATCAGCCAATCCTCCAACGACCTCAACCTGACCTTCGTGATCGACGAGGCGGATGCCGACGGCCTGTTGCCGGTGCTGCATGCCGAGTTGATCCGCAGCGGCGCCATGCCAACCCTGGATGCCGAGGTATTTGGTCCCAGCTGGCGTGAGATCGTCCACGGCAAGACCCGGCGGCGGACACCCTGGTGGCTGGGTGCGCGTCAGCACTTGCTGGAGCGTGCCCGCGCCGGAACGCCGCGTTATGTATACGACCTGGACACGGTGCGCAGGCGCGCGCGCGAAGTGGCGGCAGCCACCGCCGTCGACGGCTGTTTTTACGCGATCAAGGCCAACCCGCATCCGGCTGTCTTGCGCGTGTTGGCGACCGAGGGGTTCGGGTTGGAATGTGTGTCGGCCGCAGAACTGGAGCACGTGTTCCAGCATGTCCCCGGACTGTCCCCGCAGCGGGTGTTGTTCACCCCCAGTTTTGCGCCGCGCCGGGAGTACGAGACGGCGTTTGCGCTTGGCGTGACCGTCACCCTGGATAATCTGGAAGCGCTGCAGAACTGGCCGGAAGTGTTCCGTGGCCGCACTATCTGGCTGCGGCTGGACCTGGGCCGCGGCGACGGCCACCACGAGAAGGTCCGCACCGGTGGCGTCGCCGCCAAGTTCGGCCTGCCATTGGCGAAGTTCGACGACTTCCTCGCTCGTGCCCGCCAGCTGGATATCCGTATCAGCGGCTTGCACGCCCACCTGGGCAGCGGCATCGACGACCCCCGTTTCTGGCGCGAGGTGTATGCCGAGCTGGTCGGACTGGCAGACACGGCCGCCAGCGTCGAAAGCATCGATATCGGTGGTGGCCTGCCGGTGGCATACACGCCCGACGCCCATGACTTCGACCTCGCCGCTTGGGGCGCTGGCCTGGACGAGATCAAGGCCAGCTATCCGCGCTACCGGCTGGTGGTCGAACCGGGCCGCTATCTGGCCGCCGAGTGTGGCGTCCTGCTGCTGTCGGTAACCCAGGTGGTCGAGAAGGATGGCGTGCACCGGGTGGGCTGCGATGCCGGCATGAATGCACTGATGCGGCCGGCGATGTACGACGCCTGGCATGGCATCCACAACCTCAGTCGCCTGGACGACCCGGTGACGGCAACCTTCGAGGTGGTCGGGCCCATCTGCGAGACCGGCGACGTGCTGGGCCGCGCCCGGCTGCTGCCGGCCGCCACCGCCGAGGACGACGTGGTGCTGGTCGCCGATACTGGCGCCTACGGCATGGCGATGGCCAACACCTACAACCTGCGGGCGCTGCCGGCAGAGGACATCATTGAATGAGTACACGGCGCATGAGTGCATGGCTAATGAGTGCATGGCAATGAGTAACTGGAAGTTCCAGCGTGACGCGATCGACGCGTTCCGTTTCGTCCGCTGCAGTTTCGACCCCGCCAATGGGGTGGCGCAGCTGGTCTATGCGTTTGACGACGGTCCGGAACTGGTGGAGACGATCACCGTGCCGGGTGCGCCATTCGTCCTGGACGACGCGCGTGCCGCCGCGGTGGAGAAGGCGCTGCAACTGCTGCACCTGATCGCCGGGGTGAGCTATTACAAGGCGGCGGTGCCGGAGCAGATTCGGATCGACTCGTACGCCATTGACAGCGACACCGCGGCCTTGCTGGAGACCATCTATCTCAATGGCCTGGGTGAGTTTGCGTATCGCAATGGCCTGGACCTGCATGGCCGGATCCGCTTCCCGAGCGGGAAGCAGCCCGCTTCCGGCCTCGCTCCCGCGGTGGGTCTGGGCGAGCACGCGCTGGTTGCCATTGGCGGCGGCAAGGACTCGCTGGTCAGCATCGAGGCGTTGCGCGCGCTCGGGGTCGAGCAGACGGTCAGCTGGATTGGCGGCTCGCAGCTGATCAAGGCCTGCGCGGAACGTACCGGCTTGCCGACACTGAACGTCGGTCGCGCGCTGGCCTCGCAATTGTTCGATTACAACCGCGAGGGCGCCTGGAACGGCCACATTCCGGTGACGGCGGTGAACTCCGCGATCCTGGTGCTGGCTGCGCTGTTGCAGGCGGCCGGGCAGGTGGTGTTCTCCAACGAGCGTTCGGCCAGCTACGGCTCGTTGATCACTACCGATGACGGCACGGTCACCACCGAGGTCAACCACCAGTGGTCGAAGGGCTGGGCGTTCGAGTCGGCGTTTGGCGACTACGTCGAGAAGCACGTTGCCGCCGATCTGCACTATTACTCGCTGCTGCGCCCGTTGAGCGAGCTGGCGGTTGCGCGCCAGTTCACCCGCACCGATCACTACGACGCGCATTTTTCCAGTTGCAACCGCAACTTCCATATTCTTGGCGAGCGCCCGACCAACCGCTGGTGCGGGGTCTGCCCGAAGTGCCATTTCGTGTTCCTCGCGCTGGCGCCATTCATGAGCAAGCCGCGGCTGGTCGGCATCCTTGGCCGCAATCTGCTGGATGACAGCGCCCAGGCCGCCGGTTACGACGCCTTGCTGGAGTACCGCGACCACAAGCCGTTCGAGTGTGTCGGTGAAGGCCGCGAGTCGCGCGCAGCGATGGCCGCGCTGGCCGAGCGTCCCGAGTGGCGCGAGGATGCGCTGGTCAAACGTTTCGCCCGCGAAATACTGCCGCAACTCGACCCGGAAGGATTGTCGATCCAGCCGCTGTTGGTGCCCGACGACGAGCAGCGGATTCCGCCGCGACTGTGGGAACGATTGCGTGCGCATCTCGCAACTTGATGGCCAGCGCGTTGCGTTGTGGGGCTGGGGCCGTGAAGGCCGCGCCGCTTACAGTGCGATCCGCTCGCGATTGCCGGAATTGCCGCTGACGCTGCTTTGTCAGGATGATGAAGCTGCCGACGCAGCGTCCGTGGGAGATGCCCGGCTGGCGGTGGAAACCGATGCCAGCGCCGGGCGCTTGTCCAGCTTCGATGTCGTGGTCAAGTCGCCCGGCATCAGCCCCTACCGCGCCGAGGCGATTGCCGCCGCCGGGCAGGGCACCCGCTTCATCGGTGGCACGGCACTGTGGTTTGCCGAACATGCCGGCCCCGCCGGTATCGTGGATAACGCCGTCTGCGTGACCGGCACCAAGGGCAAGAGCACCACCACCGCGCTGCTCGCCCACCTGTTGCGTGCCGCCGGTCATCGCACCGCGCTGGCCGGCAATATCGGCCTGCCGCTGCTGGAGTTGTCTGACTGGCCGCAGGCGTCGCTCGATCAACCGTCACCGGACTACTGGGCGATCGAGCTGTCGAGCTACCAGACCGGCGACGTGGCCGATAGCGGCGCCCGGCCGCAGGTCGCCGTGGTTCTCAACCTGTTCCCCGAGCACCTGGATTGGCACGGATCGCAGGCGCGCTATATCGAGGACAAGCTGCGGCTGCTGACCGGCGCGCGGCCGCCGGTCGCGGTGCTCAATGCCAATGACCCCACCCTGGCGGCGCTGTCACTGCCCGGGTGCGACGTGCATTGGTTCGGAGGCGATGATGGCTGGCACCTGCGCGAGGACGCGTTGTATCGCGGCGATCATAGGGTCATGGATACCGCCGCGCTGCCACTTCCGGGTCGCCACAATCGCGGCAACCTGTGCGCGGTGCTGACCGTGCTGGAGGTGCTCGGACTGGATGCGGTGGCGCTGGCCAGCCGCGCGATGGAATTTGTGCCGTTACCGCACCGTTTGCAGATGCTCGGCACCCGGGACGCGGTCAGTTACGTCAATGATTCGATCAGCACCACCCCGCATGCCAGCCTGGCTGCGCTGGAGTGTTTCGGCGCCCGCCGGGTTGCGATCCTGGTCGGTGGCCATGACCGCGGTGTCGACTGGTCCGGCTTTGCCGCGGCGATGGCGGATCATGCCCCGGCTGCGGTGGTCACCATGGGCGCCAACGGTCCACGGATCCACGAGCTGCTTGCGCCGCTGGCTGCGCGCGGCCGCTTCCAGCTAGTCGCCGCCACCGATCTGGCCGAAGCGGTCCGGCAGGCCGAGCACGCGCTTGGCGGCGAGGGCGTTGTCCTGCTTTCCCCCGGCGCCCCCAGCTTCGGTCCCTACCGCGACTACGTTGCCCGCGGCCGCCATTTCGCCTCCCTGACAGGTTTCGACCCCAACGCGATCAGCACCATCCCCGGACTCGGCGTGAGTTGACGTGTTTTGCGGCACCTTCAGTGGTCGCGGTTGACCGCATAGTCGATCAAACCACGCAGCGCGCCCACGTGGCTGTTCTCTTCCAACCCGTCCAACGCCTGCGCGGCGAGTTTGGCGTAATCGCGCGCACGCTCGCGGCTGTATTCCAGGCCGCCGGTGGCGTGGATCGCCGCCAGCACTCCGGGCAATGAATCGGCATCGCCATGCTCGATGGCCGCTCGCAACTTGACGGCGGTGTCGGCATCGGCGTGCCTGATTGCATGGATCAGCGGTAGCGTCGCCTTGCCCTCGGCGAGGTCGTCGCCGAGGTTCTTGCCCAGGGTCTGGGCATCGGACGAGTAGTCGAGCACGTCGTCGGCGATCTGGAAGGCGTAGCCCAGGTTGAGCCCGCAATCGTGCAAGCGCTGCTGGGTGGCTTCGTCGGCGCCGGCCAGCAGCGCGCCCAGGCGTGTCGCGGCCGCGAACAGTACCGCGGTCTTGCGTTCGATCACGCGCAGGTACGCGGCTTCGTCGGTGTCCGGGTTGCGCACGTGCAACAGCTGCAGGACCTCGCCCTCGGCGATCAGGTTGGTGGTGTCGGCCAGGATTCGCTGCACCGGCATGCTGTCCAGCTCGACCATCAACTGAAAACTGCGCGAATACAGGAAGTCGCCGACCAGCACGCTGGCCGCGTTGCCCCACACCGCGTTGGCGGTACGGCGTCCACGGCGCAGGTCGGACTCGTCGACCACGTCGTCGTGCAGCAGGGTGGAGGTGTGGATGAATTCAACCACCGCAGCCAATTGGTGGACCTCGGCGCCGATACCCTTGCCCGATGGGGTGAGCGCGCCGGCGGCCAGCAGCAGCAGCATCGGTCGCAGCCGCTTGCCACCGGCGCCGATGATGTACTCGGCGACCTGGTTGATCAGCACCACGTCCGAGGCCAACCGCCGCCGGATCAGCGCATCGACGGCGGCCATGTCCGCGTGGGCGAGGGCCTGGATGGCGGGAAGGCCGGGAATGACGGATTTGCTGGCGGCGTGCATGGCGGAACCGGAAACGCTGGACCGGCAATTATAGGCGGTCCAGCACGGCATTGGCCGGGTCGCGATTGGCGAACCCGCCGCACAAATCCTACCTCGCGGCCCGGGGTTTGCCGACTGCGGTCTGCGGTTGGATCGGTATACTGGACTGCCCGTCGCCGCCCGCGGCGACCCAAAAGGACCGCACCCATGGCACGTGGTATCAACAAGGCGATTCTGGTCGGCAACCTGGGCAACGACCCAGAGACCAAGTACACCCAAGGCGGCATGGCGATCACCAAGATCAGCCTGGCCACCAGCAGCTCCCGCAAGGACAAGGACGGCCAGCAGATCGAGCGCACCGATTGGCACCGGGTGACCTTCTTCGGCAAGCTCGGCGAGATCGCCGGCGAGTACCTGCGCAAGGGCAGCCAGGTCTATATCGAAGGCTCCATCCGTTACGACAAGTACACCGGCCAGGACGGAGTGGAAAAGTACTTCACCGAGATCGTTGCCGACGAGATGCAGATGCTCGGTGGCCGTGGTGAAGGCGGCGGTGGTGGCGGTGGCGACCGCAGCGAGCGTCCGTCCCGACCGGCGGCAAGTTCGGAAGCGCCGCGTCGCGAGGCTGCGCCGGCCAAGTCGAACGATTTTGGCGCGGACTTCGCCGATGACGACATCCCGTTCTAGGAACCTGCCCTGCCGTCCATGACCGGGTAGGTGTCTGCCCGGTACCGGTCTCGACCGTCACCGCTGAAAGGCTTGCCATTGAAGTTGATCCAGACCGACCTGCCCGGGTGCGTGGTCATCGAGCCGCGGGTGCTCAATGACGAGCGTGGCTTTTTCTACGAGTCGTTCAACCACGACAGAATGCGCGAGCACGGGCTGCAGCCGGCGTTCGTGCAGGGCAACGTTTCATGTTCCACCAGCGGTGTATTACGCGGCCTGCATTACCAGTGGCCCAATCCGCAAGGCAAGTACCTCTCCGTGCTGGAAGGGGAGGTCTGGGACGTCGCGATCGACATCCGTCGTGGCTCGCCACATTTCGGTCGTTGGACCGCCGTGGTGCTGAGCGCGCATAACAAACGCCAGCTCTGGATTCCCGAAGGCTTTGCCCATGGTTTCGTGACACTGAGCGAGCGGGCGGTGTTCACCTATCTATGTACCGCGACCTACGACGCCCAGGCCGATCGCAGCTTGCGCTGGGATGACTCGCGGTTGGCGATTGATTGGCCGGTCAGCGTACCGGTGCTGTCGGCAAAGGACATGAAAGCGCCGCTGCTGGACGACATTGCCGACGATTGCCTGCCGACGTTTGATCCACCGGAGTGAGCCGTTGAAGATCCTGTTGATGGGCGGTAACGGCCAGGTCGGCCATGAGTTGCGTCGCAGCCTGGCGCCACTGGGAGAGCTGGTGGTGAGTACCCGCGATGGCCGCCTGTCCGAGGGCGGCCGGTGCGAGACGCTGGACCTGTCCGACCCGGAAGCGATCGACCGGTTGATCCAGCGCCATGCGCCCGAGGCCGTGGTCAACGCAACGGCTTACACCGCCGTGGACCGCGCCGAGGACGAGCCGGACCTGGCGTTCCGTATCAACGCCGAAGCTCCCGGGCGCATGGCCGCGGCCTGCGAGCAGGCTGGCGCCAGCCTGATCCACTATTCGACCGACTATGTGTTCGATGGCAACGCAAAACGCCCATACCGCGAGGATGACCCGACCTCGCCGCTGGGCGTTTATGGTGCCAGCAAGCTTGCTGGCGAGCAGGCGATTGCCGCCACCCACGCCCGTCATCTGATCCTGCGCACCGCATGGGTCTACGGCCTGCATGGCGCCAATTTCCTGCGCACGATGTTGCGCCTGGGTGCCGAGCGCGATGAGTTGCGCGTGGTTGCCGACCAGATCGGCTCACCAACGCCGGCCTGGCTGATTGCCGACGTTACCGCGGCCGTGCTGGAGCAGGGGCTCGCCGAGTCAGGCGTGCGTCATCTGGTCAGTGCCGGTCAAACCAGTTGGCACGGTTTTGCCGAGGCGATCTTTGCCGGGGCGGCTGATCGCGGGATGATCGATCAGGGCCCACGGGTGCTACCGATCACCACCGCCGAGTTCCCCACGCGCGCGGCCCGTCCGTCGTGGTCGGTGCTCGATACCCGCCGTCTGCTGGACGAGTACGGGGTCGAACTTCCGGACTGGCGGCAAGCGCTCGCCACCACGTTGGGCCCCGTTTCGCGCGACTAGAGCGGACAGCGTTGGTGCAGTAGTCTTGCCTGCAGGGGCGCTAGCCAGGGGAGATCTATATTGAAAGTCATGGTCAGTACTGCGCTGTTGGCGGCCGCGCTGTTCTCGACGGCCGCCTTGGCGGCCGATGGGGGCACTACCGCTACGGGAAGCACTACCACCACAACCGTTGATGTCGGGCGCTTTGTCAGGACCGACAGTTTCAACGCGATCAAGATCTCGCCGCGCGGGGATTACTATGCCGCTACCGTGCCCCTGGATGATGGCGAGCGCACGGCACTGGTGATTACGCGACGCAGCGACCACTCGATCGGCGCGACGTTCGTGTTGGGGGCAAACACGCACGTTGCCAGCTTCGCCTGGGTCAACCCCGAGCGGGTACTGATCAGCATGGCCGAGAAGTTGGGTGCGCTCGACCAGCCCCAGGCTACCGGTGAGTTGTATGCCATCAATGCCGATGGCAGCCAGGTCGAATTCCTGGTGGGTCAGCGCGTCCAGGGTGCGGGGCCGGGCACCCGGATCCAGTCGAAAAAAGCCGAACGCGTCGCTGCGTTCCTGGTCGATGACTTGCCCAATGATGATCGGAAAGTGATCATTTCGGTCAGTCCATTCAACAGTGACCCGTACACCCGCGCCGAGCTGCTGGACGTCTACAGCGGTCGCCGCGTGCAGGTCGCCAGTGCGCCGGTGCGCAACGCGCGGTTCGTTGCCGACAACCAGGGCGTTGTCCGGTTTGCCGTCGGGATGAACACCGACAACCGCGAACGCCTGTATTACCGCGCCGGTAATGGTGCGGATTGGCAGCTGCTCAACGATGAAAATAAAACCGGGTTGAGCCAGTGGCCGATCGGTTTTGATGCCAACGACCAGATCGCCTATCTGGAAGCCGAGCAAACCAGCGGTCCCAACGCGATCATCGCGTTCGACATCGCCGGACAGACCCGGAAGCTGGTCCAACGCGACGACAACGTCGACCCGGCCCAGGTCATCTATCGCAATGGCAGTGCGGTCCCGGTGGGCGTGTTGCTGGACGACGGCAAGCCGCGTACCGCATTTTTCGACGAGGACTCGGACGAGGCAAGGTTGTATCGCAGCCTGGAGGCTGCCTTCGGTAACCAGCCGGTGTTGATCAACTCCCAGACCGCGGACGGCAAGATCGCCTTGGTGGAGACCTGGAGTGACCGCAATCCCGGCGACTTTTACCTGTTCGACAAGCAGGCCAAGAGCGCGGAGTTGCTGTTGAGCCGGGCT
Organism: Lysobacter sp. A378; assembly: GCF_054052125.1. Classification (NCBI taxonomy): domain Bacteria; kingdom Pseudomonadati; phylum Pseudomonadota; class Gammaproteobacteria; order Lysobacterales; family Lysobacteraceae; genus Lysobacter; species Lysobacter sp. A378. Next base: position 64,716 of record NZ_JBSVRK010000002.1, read on the forward strand.
GACTGGTTCGATCCCAGCCAGATGGCAGTGACCCGGACGATTGAATTGAACGCCCGCGATGGCCTGCCGTTGCACGGTTACCTGACGCTGCCCAACGGGTCGGACGGCAAATCGGAACCGATGGTGGTATTGCCGCATGGCGGTCCTTTTGGCATCCGCGACACCTGGGGCTTTGACAGCGAGGTGCAATTGCTGGCCGACGCCGGCTATGCGGTGCTGCGGCTGAACTTCCGCGGCTCGGGCGGCTACGGCAAGAGTTTTACCGCAGCTGGCGCGCAACAGTGGGGCAAGGCAATGCAGGACGACCTCACCGATGCGACCCGCTGGGCAATCGACCAGGGCATCGCGGACCCGCGGCGGATCTGCATCTATGGGGCCAGTTACGGTGCTTATGCCGCGTTGATGGGAGTCGCCCGGGAGCCATCGTTGTACCAATGCGCTGCGGGCTACGTCGGCGTTTACGACCTGCCGACGATGCACACCCACGGCGATATCCAGCAGCGCGGCTCAGGCGAGACCTACCTGCGTGAGTGGATCGGTGATCGCGGCCAGCTTGCCGCCGTCTCTCCCAACAATCTGGCCGACCGGATCAAGGTGCCGGTTTTCCTGGCCGCCGGCGGCGAAGACGAGCGTGCCCCTATCGCGCACAGCAAGATGATGGAACGCGTGCTGCGCAGGGCCGGGGTGCCGGTGGAAACCCTCTACTACGACACCGAGGGTCATGGGTTTTATCTCCAGTCGCACCGCCGGGAGTACTACGTCCGGCTATTGGCCTTCCTGTCGCGGAGCCTGGGTGGCGGCACCGGTAAGGGGGCCGGAGCCGGGGAGGCCGAATAGCCGGGATCCGCTGGAGTCTGGTGCCGACCGTCGGCTGACGATCGGCACGCGTGCTGGCTGCGGGTTCTCGGCTATTCTCGGCAGCTTGTGTTTTTGCAGGCCGGCGTTTTCCTGCACCGGTCGGGTCGACGTAGCAAAGGAGCATTCGATGAGTACCACGGCATCACCACCGCAACTGACCTTCCGCGCCGTCGTACTGGCGATTATCCTGGCGGTGGTGCTGGCTGCGGCCAATGCCTACCTGGGACTGTTTGCCGGCCTGACCATTGCTACCGCGATTCCGGCCGCTGTGGTCTCGATGGGTGTGCTGCGTCTGCTCGGCGGCGGCAGCATCCTGGAAAACAACATCGTCCAGACCGGTGCCTCGGCCGGCTCGTCGATCGCGGCCGGCGTGATCTTCACCATTCCGGCGTTGATCATCCTGGGCTACTGGGACGACTTCCGTTATTCCTGGGTATTGGCGATTGCCGGCCTGGGTGGATTGCTGGGCGTGTTGTTCTCGGTGCCGCTGCGACGGTCGATGATCGTTGAGGATCCGTTGCCGTTCCCCGAGGGCAAGGCGGCTGCGGAAGTCCTCAAGGCCGGTGACAGCCCGGGTCCCGGGTTGAAGATCCTGGCCTTGTCCGGGGTGGTGGGGGCGGTGGTCAAGCTGGCCGCGAGCAGCGGCCTGCGGGTCATTCCGGACGCCTGGGTGCAGGCGGGGCTGCTGGGCAACGGCAAGGTCCTGGCCTACCTGGGTACCGGCTTGTCGCCGGCATTGCTGGGTGTGGGCTACATCGTGGGCCTGAACGTCGGCATCGTGGTGGTGTCGGGTGCGGTGTTGTCGTGGCATATCGCGATTCCGCTGTATTACGCCTTCTTCGCCAGCACCGATCCGGTGCTGGCCGCCGAGCTGGCCGGCCAGGGCGCGGCCGACGCGGCGTTCACGATCTGGAACGCAAAAATCCGCTATCTCGGCGTCGGCGCGATGCTGATTGGCGGGATATGGACCCTGTTCTCGCTGCGCAAGTCGCTGGTATCGGGGATCAAGAGTGGTATCGCGGCCGCACGCAAGGGCAGCGGCGAGGTGGTGGCAGAGACCGAGCGCGACCTGCCGATGAAGTGGATGCTGGTGGCGTTGGTGGTGTTCGTGATCCCGTTGGGCGCGCTCTACCAGGCGATCGTCGGGCAATGGCTGGTCAGCATCCCGATGACCATCATCATGATCGTCGCCGGTTTCCTGTTCGTCTCGGTGTCGGCGTACCTGGCTGGACTGGTGGGCTCGTCCAACAACCCGGTCTCGGGCATCACCATCGCCACCATACTTTTCGCCTCACTGGTGCTGGTGTTCATGCTTGGGCGCGACTCGCCGATCGGCGCGGTCGCCGCGATCATGATCGGTGCAGTGGTGTGCTGCGCTGCGGCAGTAGGCGGCGATAACCTGCAGGACCTCAAGGCCGGCTACCTGGTCGGCGCGACGCCGTGGAAGCAGCAGCTGATGCTGGCCATTGGCGCGTTTTCCTGCGCGTTGATCATGGCGCCGGTGCTGAACCTGCTCTCGGCCGCCTACGGCATCGGCACGCCGACCGACGCGCATCCCAACCCGCTGCCGGCGCCACAGGCAATGCTGATGGCATCGGTGGCCAAGGGCATGTTCGGCGGCAAGCTACCGTGGTTCATGATTGGCTTGGGCGCGGCGATCGGCGCGTTGGTCATCGGGCTTGACGAGTGGCTGAAGAAACGCGGCTCGAAGTTCCGGGTGCCGGTGCTGGCTGCGGCGATCGGCATCTACCTGCCACTGGAACTGATGGTCCCGATCTTCCTGGGTGGCCTGTTGGCGCACTTCGTGGAGCGCAGGCACAAGTTGGCCGCCGACGATGAGGACGGCAAGGACCGCATCCACCGGCCCGGCGTGTTGTTCTCGGCCGGGCTGATTACCGGTGAGGCATTGATGGGCATTGCCATTGCGATCCCCATCGTGGTGTCGGGACGCGCCGACGTGCTGGCCTTGCCGGATGCGCTGAACTTCGGCCAATGGGTGGGTCTGGCGGTGCTGGCCCTGGTGGGTTGGCTGCTTTATCGCGCCGGGGCCAAAGCCGATCCTTCGGCCACCAATTGATGCGGTTGCGGCGGTTGCGCCGCCGGGCCTACCATCGGGATCTGAAAAAAAAGGGGAACTGTCCATGCGTTTGAGCCATGCCGTGCTGCCATTGCTGATCGCTGTTGCGCTGCCCACGATCGGTCAACCTGTCCATGCGGAGACTCGTGGCCTGCAGCCGATCGACCTGGCGACGCTGGACCGTTTTTCCTCGCCGGCGGTATCTCCCGATGGTCGGCTGGTGGTATTTGCCAAGGCCGTGACCGACTACGACGCCAACAAGGCGTCGTCCTCGCTGTGGATCGAGAACCTGGTCACCCGCGACTCGGCGCCGCCGGTGCGGTTGACCCCGGAAGGTTGGAGTGTCAATTCCCCCGCGTTCTCACCCGATGGCAAGCGCGTGTATTTTCTGAGCAGCCAGTCGGGCAGCTCGCAGCTGTATGCGGTCCCGACCGAGGGAGGCAAAGCCCGGCAATTGACCGACTTCGCCCTGGATGTCGGCGGCTACCAGTTGTCACCCGATGGGCAGCAAGTGGCGTTCAACGTCGAGGCCTTCGTTGATTGCGGCAGCGACCTTGCCTGCAGCAAGCAGCGCCTGGACGAACGCGAATCCAGCCCTGAAACCGGGGTGGTCTACGACCACATGTTCGTCCGTCACTGGGATGCCTGGAGCGATGGCCGTCTGAATCGCGTGTTCGTGGCGACACTGACGGACGACAAGGCATTGACGACCACTGCTACGGCGGTTGCCACCGAGGTCATTGGCGACGTCCCGGCGCGACCGTTTGGTGACAGCAGCGACTACATCTGGTCGCCGGACGGCCAATGGCTGGTGATGAGCGCCCGCAAAAGCGACCGCAGCGAGCCATGGTCGACCAATTTCGATCTGTACCAGGTCAGCGCCGATGGTCGCGGTGCTTCGAAGAACCTGACGGCTGACAACCTTGCCACCGACACCGGTGCGGTATTCAGCGCCGACGGTCGCAGCTTGTTTTACCGGGCCATGACGCGTCCGGGTTTTGAAGCCGACCGTTACCGGCTGATGGAGCTGAACCTGGTCACCAACGCACGCCGGGAGATCGCACCGCAGTGGGATCGTTCCGCCGACAGCATCGCGGTGTCCGCGGACGGAAAGACTCTTTACGTGACCGCGCAGGACACCGGCGAGCATCCATTGTTTGCCGTCCACGTCGACAGTGGCGGTGTCACGCCGATCGCCGGCGACGGCAGCATCGGTTCGGTGCAACTGGCCGGCGGCACGTTGGCATTTACCCGGGCCAGCCTGGACAGTGGCGCCCAGGTTTTCGTCGGCGGCATCAACGGCGCGGCAGAACGCGCGATCACCCCCAGCGCCGGCCAGATGCTGCCTGAGGTGACCTTCGGCGAGTTCGAGCAGTTCACCTTCACTGGCTGGAACAACGACACCGTTCACGGCTATGTGCTCAAGCCCTGGAACTACCAGGAAGGCCAGCAGTACCCGGTCGCCTTTTTGATCCACGGTGGCCCGCAAGGCAGCTTCGGCAATGGCTGGAGCACCCGCTGGAACCCGCAGACCTACGCCGGCCAAGGCTATGCGGTGGTGATGATCGACTTCCACGGCTCGGTCGGCTATGGCCAGGCGTTTACCGATGCCATCAGCCAGCACTGGGGCGATCGCCCGCTGGAGGACCTGCAGAAGGGCTGGAAAGCCGCGCAGGAGAAGTATGCGTTCCTCGACGGCGACAACGCCTGCGCACTGGGCGCCAGTTATGGCGGCTACATGGTCAACTGGATCGCCGGTAACTGGCACACGCCGTCGTCCGGCGCGTGGAAGTGCCTTGTCAATCACGACGGTGTATTCGATACCCGCATGATGGGTTTCGTTACCGAGGAGCTGTGGTTCACCGAGTGGGAAAACGGCGGCAGCCCGTGGGACAAGGACGCCGATTACGAGACCTTCAACCCCAGTCGCCATGTCGCCGACTGGCGCGTGCCGATGCTTGTCGTCCACGGCCAGCAGGACTTCCGGATTCCCGTCAGCCAGGGCCTGGGAGCGTTCACTGCGCTGCAGCGACAGGGGATCGAGTCGAAGTTCCTGTACTTCCCCGATGAGAATCACTGGGTGTTGAAGCCGCACAATTCGGTGCAGTGGCACGACACCGTCAACGGCTGGCTCGAGCAGCACCTGGGCCAATAGTCCGTCCATCGACCTGAGCCGGCCCGCGCCAATGCAGCGGGCCGGTCCTCGCCTTGCTTCCATACCGGAGTCTGCATGATTGCTGCACCCCCCACCGCCGTCATCACCGGTGATGCGGCGATCCTCGGATTGCTCGCGATTACCCTTGGCGCCGTGTTCTGGACCGCGTCGCGGCCCACCGGGTTCTGGCAGAAGTTCTACGGCGTCATACCGGCGCTGCTGATCTGCTACCTGGTGCCGGCGATCTACAACAGCGTCGGTCTGATCGATGGACCCGCGTCGGGGCTGTACCCGATGGCGCGTGACTACCTGCTGCCCAGTGCGCTGGTGCTGTTCTGCGTGGCGATGGATATCGGCGCGGTCATGCGGTTGGGGCCGAAGGCGCTGATCATGTTCTTCACCGGTACCGTGGGGGTCATGCTGGGCGCGTTCGTGGCGTTCTGGGCAATGGGCTGGATCTATCCCCAAGCCGTGGCCGGCGAAACCTGGCGTGGCCTGACCACCATCGCCGGCAGCTGGATCGGCGGTGGCGCCAACCAGGCCGCGATGAAGGAAGTATTCGAGGTCGATGCGACGCTGTTTGGCCAGTTCGTTGCGATCGACGTGATCGTGGCGTATTTCTGGATGGCGATCCTGCTGTTCCTCGCGCCGCGCGCCGAGAAATTCGACCGTTGGACGGGTGCAGACACCTCCGCGATCGAGGAGCTCAAGGTGCACATCGCGAGCTACCAGAGCGAGCACGCGCGCATCCCCAGCATGGCCGATTTCATGCTGATCCTGGCGGTTGCGCTGGGGGTGACCGGGCTGTCGCATTTCCTCGCCGACCCGTTGATCACCTGGGTGCAGTCGCTGCCGGCGGAGTGGCGGCTGCAGGACTACAGCCTGGATTCGAAGTTCTTCTGGATCGTGGTGTTGGCCACCACGTTCGGGGTGTTGCTCAGTTTCACCCGCGCGCGCCGGCTGGAAGGCGCAGGCGCGTCCAACATCGGCTCGGTGATGTTGTACGTGCTGATTGCCACCATCGGCATGCAAATGGACCTGAAGTCATTGGCGGAACGGCCGATGCTGCTGTTGCTGGGCGTGATCTGGATCAGCGTCCACGCGTTGCTGCTGCTGGTGGTGGCGAAGTTGATCCGGGCACCGCTGTTCTTCCTGGCGGTCGGCTCGCAAGCCAATATCGGTGGCGCCGCGTCCGCGCCGGTGGTCGCCAGCGCCTTCCATCCGTCGCTGGCACCGGTCGGGGTATTGCTGGCGGTACTGGGCTATGCGCTGGGCACGTACTGCGCGTATATCACCGGGCTCGGGTTGCAGCTGATGGCCGGTTGATTCGTCACAACCAGTCCGTCACAACAAGTCCGTTACAACCAGCCTGAGCGCTTGAACCGCCAGTACAGCACTCCCATCGTCACGGCTACCACGCCGATCAGCACGGCATAGCCCCAGCGGGCATTGAACTCGGGCATCGAGACGAAGTTCATCCCGTACCAGCCGGTGATCAAGGTTGGCGCGGCCAGCAGCGCGGCCCACGCACCCAGGCGCTTGACCATTTCGCCCTGGCGCACGGTCACCAACGAGAGGTTGACATTGACCGCGGCGGTGAGCATCTCGCGCAGCGTGTCGGTGTGGTCATTGATCCGGACCGCATGGTCCAGGACATCACGGAAGTACAGCTGCATTTCCTCATCGATAAGCTCACCGCGCGGACGCGCCAGATGTCCCAGGATGTCCTGCAGTGGTGCTACCGCCAGCCGCAACCGGGTCAGTTCGCGTTTCAGGTCGTACAGTTTCCTGACCGTGTGCTTGTGGAACTCGTCGGCGAAGATGTCTTTTTCCAATGCGTTCAGGGCATTGCCGAACTCGTCGACGATCGGCACCAGGCGGTCGACCACCATGTCGAGTACGGCATACAGCGCAGCCGCCGGACCGTGTTTGAGCATTTCCGGTTCACGCTCCATCCGTGCCCGCGCGGCGGCATAGCTGATGGATGCACCGTGGCGCACGCTGACCAGGTAGCGCGCGCCGACAAACAGGTGGGTCTCGCCGAAGCGGATATGCCCGTCGACGGTTTGCGCCGTGTGCAACGCTATGAACAAGGAGCGGTCGTAGGCTTCCAGCTTCGGTCGCTGGTGGGCGTTGGTCGCATCTTCAACGGCCAGGCTGTGCAGGTCGAACTCTTCGCGCAGTTTGTCGAGGATCGCATCATCAGGCTCGTACAAGCCGACCCAGACAAAGCTGCCGTCGTCGACCGCCAATACGTCACTGATGGCATCCAGGCTGATGTCGCGGCGTGTACCGTGGCGGTCGTAGGCGGCGCAGTTGACGACGCTCGCCGGCAGGCTGGGATCACGCGGCTGGCTGGTTGAAGTCTTCATCAGTGCCATCCTGACCCGTTGACAGGGATGCCGGCAAGCACCTCAACGACGCTTCAGCGCCCCCAGCAGGCCCAGGTGGATGGGCAGCAGCAGCAGGATCCAGTGCAGGTTGCGCTGCGGCAGCAACTGCATCCAATGGCTGAACAATGCCAGCACCGCCAGCGCCACCATCGCCGTCAACACGTAGCCGAACCAGCGTCCGCCCTTGCGGCCGCGGGCGATTCGCCAACCGCCGGGGAGCAACAGCCACGCCAGCGGACTGGCCAGCAACAGGTTCTGGTTGGCCCAGCCAAATTGGTGCGCGGTGCCGAACCAGATAAACAGCAACAGGGCGCCCACCAGTCCCGACACCGTCCAGAACGGCAGTGCGATCCCGGCCACCAGGCGGGGTCGATGGCGGCCGAGCCAGGCCAGGCCGGCACCGGTCGCGATTCCGGCCAATAGCCACGGCCACCAGGGTCGCGGCAAGTCGCGCGGCGCCGGCGCAAGCCGGTGTGGCAGCAGTTCGACCTCCTCGATGACCAGGGGTTCGTCATGACCATTGTGGGCATCGCGCAAGGCGTCGGCGAGTCGCATCGGAATGAATGCCTCGGCCCAGAACGCCTGTGGCCGGTCGGCCGCAGGTCCCAGGCCAACGTCGAAGCCCAGCCACATCCAGAAATCCGGTGATGCCAGACGCGTCGCCTCGCTGCGGAACGTGCTGCCACGCGAGCCGCCCATCTGGCGACGCAGGTCACCGCCCAGCGCCCGGTCCAGTATGTCGCGCACCCGGGTGGAGCAGTTGTCCAGGAAATAATCGTAGCTGTAGGCCGCATTCTCCGGACGTGCGTTCTGCTCCAGTGCGTCGGCAACCGCTTGTGCGGCCGCCGGGTCGAGGTCCAGCCATTGCAGGCTGACCCCACGCCCGACCTGGCGGTAGTAGGCCAGGTCCTGTTGCAACGGCAGGGCCACCAGGCGGTAGCGCATGTCACCGCGTACGAAGCGGGCGATGAAGTCGTCCTCGGTAGGGTCGAAGAAACCGAAGTTGTACGAGATTTCCGTACCGGTGTCCGGGTCGGTGACCAGCAGGGCGTTATGGCCGAAACGCTCGAAGAAAATCTCGCCCGGCTGCATGGTGATCACGCCAATGCGGGGCGTGGCGGCGGCGGCGAATGCGCACGACCACAACAGCGCCAACAGGCATAGGCGGATCAAGATGCCATGGCTCGTTCCGCAACGGTCAACCCCGAGCCGTTCAACCCCCCGCCGGTCAAACATCCCCGAGCACGCCTACATGGAAGGCATGTACCCGCCGTGCGTCCGCACTGGACACCCGGAATACGAACCGTCCGAGAATCAGCTCTTCACCGGCCTCCGGCAAATGGCCGATCGCCGCGATCACCAGTCCGCCGATGGTGTCGTACTCGTCATCGTCGAAATCGGCATTGAAATGCTCGTTGAAGTCCTCGATCGGGGCCAGCGCATCGACCACGTACTGGCCATCGGCCTGGGCGGCAATCAACGCGTCCGGATCCTCGGCCTCGTCGTGCTCATCATCGATCTCGCCGACGATCTGCTCCAGCACGTCCTCGATGGTCAACAGGCCGGCGACGCCGCCGTGCTCATCGATCACGATCGCCATGTGGTTGCGCGACTGGCGGAACTCGCGCAGCAGGATGTTCAGCCGCTTGGACTCGGGTATCAGCACCGCCGGTCGTATCAGCTGGTGGATGGTGGCCGGGCCGTTATCGGTGACCACTCCCAGCAGCAGGTCCTTGGCGAGCAGGATGCCGATGATCTCGTCCTTGTCCTCGCCGTGCACCGGGAAGCGCGAATGACCGGACTCGACCACCTGCTTCATCAGGTCCATGAAAGACCCGTTCGCCGGCAGCATGATCATCTGCGAGCGCGGGACCATCACATCGCCCACGCTCAAATCCGAGATCGCTATCGCGCCTTCCATCATGGTCAGCGTGTCGGACTCGATCAGCCCGTCGGTCTGGCAATCGCGCAACAGCTCCACCAGGTCCTCGCGGGAGGTCGGCTCGCCCGACAGCGCCGAGCTGATCCGGTCAAACCAGGAGCGGCGTTTGTCGTTCCGCTCCGGCGCATCGTGCGCGGATGGGTGGGTGGGGGTACTACTATCGTCCTCGGACATTGATCAGTTTCATGAATACGCCCGGGGGATGGGCGTCGGGGTGAGTTTAGCGCATCAAATGGGGGTGGCTGGGCATCAATCGATGATCAGGTACGGGTCGGAGATGCCAAGGGTGGCGAGGATCTCGCGCTCCAGTTGCTCCATGCATTCCGCTTCGCGCTCGTCCTCGTGGTCCCAGCCCAGCAGGTGCAGGGCACCGTGGACAGTCAAATGGGCATAGTGCTCGTTGAGCCGCTTGCCCTGTTCGCGTGCCTCCCTGGCGACCACCGGAACGCAGATCAGCAAGTCGCCCAGCAGTGGCAGGGTGACTCCTTCGGGCAAATCCGCCGGGAAGCTCAGCACGTTGGTGGCGTAGTCCTTGCCGCGATAGTGGCGGTTGAACGCACGGCCTTCCTTGTCGTCGACCAGGCGGATCGCCAGGTCGGCCTGGCGGATCCGGCCGTCCAGTGCGGCGGCGACCCAGCGCCGGAAGCTGACCGCGGCCGGGATGCCGGCGCGCGGCAGGCCGTAGCTGACTGACACGTCGAGTACGGTGGGACCGAGGGTCATGGGTTGGGCCTCATGTGGTTCAGCTGGACGGACCGGTCTGGGCGTCCTTCGCATCGCGCGCCTCGTAAGCGTTGACGATACGGGCTACCAGCGGGTGACGCACGACGTCGCCGGATTCGAAAAAGGTGAAGGACAGGCCATTGACCTCGCGCAGCACGTCCAGCGCATCCTGCAAACCGGATTTCTGGTGCTTGGGCAGATCGTTCTGGGTCAGGTCGCCGGTGACCACGGCGGTGCTGCCGTAGCCGATCCGGGTCAGGAACATCTTCATCTGCTCGATCGTGGTGTTCTGGGCCTCATCGAGGATCACGTAGGCGTCGTTGAGGGTGCGTCCGCGCATGTAGGCCAGTGGTGCGATCTCGATGACGCTGCGCTCCAGCAGCTTGAGCACTTTTTCCACCCCGAGCATCTCGTACAACGCGTCGTACAACGGGCGCAGGTAGGGGTCGACCTTCTGCGACAGGTCGCCGGGCAGGAACCCGAGCTTCTCGCCGGCCTCCACCGCCGGGCGAACCAGCACCAATCGCTGCACCCGCGATTCGTTGAGCGCCTCCACCGCGCTGGCAACGGCCAGGAAGGTCTTGCCGGTACCGGCCGGGCCGATGCCGAAATTGATGTCGTTGGTGGCTATGGCGTGCAGGTATCGGGCCTGGTTGGCGCCGCGACCACGGATGGTTCCGCTTTTGACGCGGATCACGACTTCCTGCGGCTGGATGTCCTGCTCCACCGCATGGGCGACGTCCAGCCCGATCAGGGCAAGATGGATCGCATGCTCGTCCAGGACCGGGCCGTCGGCTTCTTCCCATAGTTCGCGCAGGACCTTTTCGGCCTTGCGCATCATCATCTTGGTGCCCGCCAACCGGAACACGTTGCCGCGGTTGGAGATTTCAACTCCGGTACGCAGCTCGATGATCCGCATATGGGCATCGAATGGGCCAGTCAGGTTGGCCAGGCGCTGGGCATCGGGCGGGTCCAGCGTGAACTCGTGAATCGTGCTTGGTGCCATCGTCAAACTGTCTTCCATTGGCATGTCAGCTTGCACCCGGCGCCAGGTTTTCGCAAAGTGGCGGAACTCACTCATAAGGGGCATGGCAATGCAGGCGACGCGCAAGACCCGGAATATCCTGCTGAAGACAGCGTTGCTCGCCGCAGTCATGCCGCTGGCCGCACCGGTACTGGCCGCCGAAGTCACCGTACTGACGGCGGCACGCATCCATACGATGGACACCGCGCAGCCCCGTGTGGAGGCGTTGGCATTCGACGACACCGGCGCGATTGTGGCGCTTGGCGAGCGCGATGCGCTGCTGCGGGACTATCCGGATGCCCGCCGCCTGGATGTCGGCGAGGCCACCGTGGTGCCGGGCCTGATCGACGCCCATGGCCACGTGGCGGGGCTGGGGTTCAACGAACTGCAGGCGGACCTGGTCGATGCCGCCAGCAAGGAGGAAGCGCTGCAACGACTGCGCGATTTTGCCGACGAACTGCCCGATGGCGCCTGGCTGTTGGGAGCTGGCTGGGATCAGAACGACTGGCCGGAGAAGCGATTCCCGACCGCCGCCGACCTGGACGCCCTGTTCCCGGATCGCCCGGTGTGGCTGCGGCGGATCGACGGCCATGCGGGCTGGGCGAACAGTGCCGCGATGGCCCTGGTGGAGCGTGACCTGACCGGCGACTGGCAGCCCGAAGGCGGCAAGATCGAGCGCGATGCGAATGGCCAGCCAAGCGGCGTGTTCGTCGATGGGGCAATGGCACTGATCGACGCGCAGGAACCCGAGCCCGATGCCGCCACGCAGGAACACGCCTTGGCGCTGGGCATGCAAGCCGCGGTCGAGCATGGCTTGACCGGCGTGCACGACGCGGGCGTCTCGCTGGCAGGGCTGAAGCATTACCAGCAGCTGGCGGACCGTGGCGAGATGCTGTTGCGCATCAACGCGATGGCGGCCGGTGACGGCGATGCACTGGCGATGTTGTGCCGTGACGGCGCCTACCGGCACCCGTCGGGGCGCTTGCAGATGCGCTCGGTCAAGCTGTTTGCCGACGGCGCGCTGGGCAGTCGCGGTGCGGCCTTGCTGGCCGACTACAGTGACGATCCAGGCAACCGGGGGTTGTTGATGGTCAAACCGGATGAATTGGCGGAGGTGACGGAAAAAGCCAAGCGTTGTGGCATCCAGGTTGCTACCCATGCCATCGGCGACCGTGGCAACCATGTGGTCCTTGAGGCGTATGAACGGGTACTGGGCAAGGACGGCAGTGGCGACCATCGCTGGCGTATCGAGCATGCGCAGATCCTCTCGCCCGAGGACCTGCCACGGCTGGCACGCCTGCAGGTGATCGCATCGATGCAACCCACCCACGCCACCAGCGACATGCCCTGGGCCGAGGATCGCATTGGCGCGGAGCGGCTTCAGGGGGCGTATGCGTGGCGCGAGTTGCGCGACAGCGGAGCGCGGCTTGCCCTGGGCTCGGACTTCCCGGTCGAGTCGGTTGATCCACGGCTGGGCCTGTACTCGGCGACCACGCGCACCGATGCCGAAGGCCTGCCGCTCGGTGGCTGGCAGCCGGAGGAGAAACTGACCGCCTACGAGGCCCTGCGTGGATTCACCCTGGACGCGGCGTATGCCGGCTTCAACGAGGATGAAGTGGGTAGCCTGGAGGTCGGCAAGCGCGCCGACTTCGTGGTGCTGGCGCAGGACCCGCTGGCGATCGATCCGTCGCAGTTGCGTGAACTGACGGTGTTGGGCACATACGTGGACGGGGAGGCGGTCTACAGCGCGGCCGGGCCCTGATTCCGCTGTCTGCCGGCACATGCTCGCGGCCGGGTTGGTAGCGGTCAGGCGGTTGACCGCTACCGATCGGTTGCCGGCAGGCTCGACAACCAGGTCGACAGTGCCTGGATCGAGGCGTCATCCAGCTGTTTGGCGACCCCGGTCATGACGAAGTCGGAGGTGGAGTCGCCGATGTTCCCGTCGCGATAGGCGCCCAGCTTGGCCTGCAGATAGGCGGCCTGCTGTCCGCGCAGCGACGGGTAGCCGGCATAGGGGTGATGACCGCTGCGATTTACCCGGTCAGCCGCCGCCGGACCGCGGGCATCGGCGCCGTGACAGCCCTGGCACGACGGAATGCCCTTGCCCGGATCGCCGGACAGATATAACTGCTCACCCAACTGCAACTGAGCCGGGTCGGCTGCAGCGGCCGGTGCTTCCTGTCCGCTTGAAGGCGCCCCATCGGCCGGCATGGCCGCGTAGTACATCGACAGGTCGCGCATGTCCTGATCCGACAGGTTCGCTACCAGGGGGGTCATCGGCGAGGGATTCACGCCGCGCTTGTATTCGACCAGTTGCCAATACATGAAGTCGGCCGATTGGCCGGCAATATTCGGAAAGATCGGCGCGATCGCGATGCCCTGTGGGCCATGGCAGGCAGCACACAGCTCGCTTTTTGCCTGCCCCGCGGCGGCATCGCCATGGATGCTGGCGACGCGGCGCAAGTCGAGATAATCCGGCGACGGGGCTTCCGCTTCTGCAGGGGATTCGGCCGGCGCCGAATCACTCGTTGGCGACTCCTGCGCCTGCGCCACGGCCGGGCCCAGAAGTACCGCCAGCAGGGTAGCGGCCAGGATAGAGGCAGGCACTGCAAGTTTCATAGCTGGACCTCCAGCATCGCGCCGAACATGTTGACGCTGTAATCCATCGGGCCGCCGTCGGTGTAGACGCGGTGGTCGTAGACCCGGCTCTGGTCAAAACCCAGGTAGTGCCAGTCGGACAGTCGCGCGCGTTCGTAGGTGTTGAACAGGCGGACCCCGATGCGGTCGTTGATCGGGAACGACAGCGACAGGCTGAGCGAGTTGGAGCGGTAGATCATCGGCGGGAACGCGCCGTTGGCACTGGCGACCAGCTGCGGGTACGCCATCGCGTCGGCCGAGGCGAAATCGTAGCGGGTCATGCCGCGTGTGTAGGTCCAGTTCCACGATGCATCGAAGGTGGCCTTGCCGAAACGCTGCGACCAGTTCGCGCCTGCGTAATGGTTGCGCTGCCGGTCGTTGGTGCTCCAGCGGCCACCGTCCTGGTAGGTCGCGCCGTCCAGGTTGGGGTCGGGAGTGATCGCCACGTCGTTGGCGTTGGCGAACACCAGGTCCGACTCGTCATAGCCGTACCACGCGCCGGCGACCCGGCCCGGGACGGGCTGCCACTCCCATTGCAGGCTGGTGCCGAGGGTATCGAATTGCTGCCGGCCGGCCTGGGCGTCGTAGTCGTTCCAGTCGCCGCGGATCGAGGCGCTGACGGTCATGTTGTTGGGCAGCGTCGCCGTGGCCATCAGGTCGATCTTGTGCTGCTCGCGTTCGCCCACGTCGTATTTGCGCAGTTCGGCGATCGTATGCGCAGGCGTGCCGCCCGGTGGCGGGACATAGCCGGGCATGTCATGCGAGAGGGTGAACGAGTAGGGGTTGGAGTTGTAGTCGTTGCCCGAGCGGTCGAGGAAGGCGTAATTGGCGCGGAAGTTCAGCCAGTCGATCGAACGGTTGGTCCAGTTGAGCTTGAGCTCGTTGTCCTGGACAGTGGCGAACTCGCGATTGGTGCGTTCGGTGCGGGTGAAGGTGTAGCCCGCTCCGAGGGTGTTCTTCGTGTTCATCCGCCAATTGACGCCGGTGGATGCTTCCCAGGTTTCCTTGTCCAGCGGCAGGTTGCGTACCCGCGTCGGCACCGAGGCGTTGGCACCCGGGTCCCACACGCCCATCTCGCCCGGCACCACGCTGCCCATCGCGCCATTCTCGGCGATGTAACCGTATTGCCCGGTCAGCGGGTTGTAGGCCCAGTAGGTGCCCGAATAATCCTCGCGGTGGAACTTGGCGGTGGAGCGCCAGCTCAGGCCGGTGGCCGGTTGCAGCACCACCCGCAAGTCGAGCCGCTGGGTGTTGATGGCCAGGTCGGCGCGTTGGCGCGACAGCGAGGCGGTGGTGTTCCAGTCCGCGCAGTCATACAGGAAGCCGGGAATCGGGATGCCGACCTGACCCTGGCAGTTGGTCGGCGGCAGCAGGCTGTCGTTCTGGCGCGAGGTGCCAAACGCGGCCTTTACCGAAAAATCGCCATTCCACTTGATCCGCCGGCTGAAGGTGCCGGAGACGTGGTGGTAGTCGTTGTCGGGTTCGTAGGAGTACTGGCCCAGCGGAACCTGCGGGGTGGGCACTCCGACCACCGACCAGGTGGTGTACGGAATCTCGTAGTCGAAACCGGTGTACGCGTTGCGGAAGAACGAGCCGGAATAGTCGAACTGCATGCGCCAGTCGTTGCCGACAAAGCGCAGGCCGGCATTCACGTTGACGGTGCTGTCGTCGATCGGCCGGGGGATCTCGTAGATGCCGCCGTTGTCCGGGAACGGATAGTTGAAGAAGAACGGCCCGCCAAACGGTCGCGCGCCATCACGCGATTCGTGGCTGGCGTTGAACGTGGCCGTCCACTGCCTGTTGAGCAGGTACTGGATTCCCAGCCCCTGCTTGTCGCGCACCACCTTCAAAGTCTGCAAAGGTTGCGCTGCCGACACCGCCGAGACCTGCTCGACGGTGCTGCCGTTGACGGTGAGACCGTCCTTCAGGGTCAGGTGCTGGCTGCCCACGCCATCCCATATCGAGCGGGCGTTGCCGCTGAGGATGTTCGGTTGCGAGCGCACGAACGCCTGCACGCGGTACTTTCCGGCCTGGCCGAATACGGCGCGATAGAACTGGCTGTCCTCGTTGATGCGGGTGGCGCGCAAGTCGATGTAGCGGCCCTGGTCGGGACGCACCAGGCGGAAGTCGGCGCTGAGCACCAAGCCGTCGTCCCAGTTGGTGAATCGACGCCATTGGGTGTTGGCCTGGTCACCCGTGAGATGCAGGTAGCCGACCGACAGCGTTCCGCCCCCGAGCCAGGTGTCGTCCAGCGTGGCAGTCGAGTCCAGGCCGTATGGGGTGGGCGTGCAGCCGTACAGATAGCCGGTCGGCGTTCGTTTGGCATCGCCGGCCAGCCAGCTCATGCCATCGGGGTCGCAGCTGCGTGCGGACAGGCCGGCCGGGTCCAGCGCGGTGCCAAATTGCAGGTCGACGCCGGCGCCGCTGTCCTGTGCATGGGCAAGGGGGGCGAGGGCAAGCGACAACGACAGGGCTGCCAGGGATAACGGCAGCAGTCGTGGATGTCCGTGCATGGCTCGGCACTCCCTTTACTTGTGAAGTCGTGGTCCGGAAGGGTTGTTGGAACCGTGGATCTGCGAATGGCAACTGATGCAGCCACGACCCATCAGCCGCTCGTCCGGCGCGGACCCGATGCCCAGCGACTGGCTGGTCAGCAGGTCATTGGGGTGGCGGACGTGTGAGTGGCACTGCTGGCACAGCATCGGGATCGGGGCCACCAGCAGGGCGTGCTGGTTGGAGCCGTGCGGCATGTGGCAGTTCAGGCAGTTGTCGCGTACCGGGGCGTGCTCGAACAGGAACGGCCCGCGCTTTTCGGCGTGGCACTGGTAGCAGGTCTCGTTGACGGTGTCGGTCTTGAGCAGCGCCTCGTTGAAGCCGCCGTGCGGGTTGTGGCAATCCACGCAGGCCATCTGCCCTTCTGGCAGCGGCATGTGCGAGCGGCGGTTGAACTGCTGGCGGATGTCCTTGTGGCAGGTCGCACAGGTCTCGTTGATCGACGGCTTGGCCATCAGCCCTTCTGCGGACAGGCGCGCCATCGGATTGTGGCAATCGCTGCACGACAGGTCATTGCGCTGGTGGACCGAGCCCACCCACTGGTCACGCGGACCGCCGGAGTGGCAGCCCATGCAGGTCTCGGTCTGGGTGGGGACCGGCGTGCCGCCGTCCTTGGTGAAGGCGATGATCGCGCCCTTGGCTGCGGGGTTCTCCATGTGTTTGGAGCCCGGGCCATGGCAGGCCTCGCAGGTCGGCGTTTCGGGGTTGGCTGCCAGCGCGACCTTCATTCCCAGCGCATGGCTGGTATGGGCGAAGTTCTGTTCTTCGCGGGCATGGCAGGAATTGCAGGTCTGCTCGCCGATCGGCGTGGCGTCGGCAGCCAGCGGGTTGCTCGCTACACGCGCATGGGCGAAGCCGGGCGGCACATCGAAGCCGTGGCCGGCGACCGGACCTTCGCTGCCGAAGTGCGTGCTGGGTAGGTTGTATGGATTGTCCGTCGGAGCGGTGCTTTGCGCGGCCACGGGTGCCTGCCAACCGGCGACGACAAGTACGGCAGCGGCGGCTGCCGCCAGACCCAGACCCAGGAGAATACGCATTGAACCTCACCTTCTTTGCTGGCTGGCGTAATCGGAATTACATGCCGACCATAAAGGTCTCGTTCAGCCTGAGTCAAGTGGAAAGTGGTGCGGGTTTTCTGGCTCGGCCTCAGCGCGGCAGGGCACCCTGGAGGAAAGCATCCACGCCAGCCTCGGCGGCCTGGGTGGCGGTCGCTGCATCCGGCGTCACCAAGTGGCCACTGGACATGCGCAACACCAGGTCGCCGACCATCAGCATCGCCAGCTGGATCGCGGCCAGTTCTGGTCCTTGGGGCAGCACCAGCCGGCCCGCGGTCTCCTGTTGGAGCAGGTACTCGGCGAGGATGTGATTGGTGGCACCGATGGCGTGTTCGAAGTACCAGTCGCGCAATTCGGGGAAAGCGTGCCCCTCGCCGATGATGGTGCGGTGCAGTACCTGGGACTCCATCGACACCATGGTTTCCACGAAGCGCCGGGCCAGCAGGTGCAGGCCTTCTTCAGGCGGCAAGGCCGACAGGCAGAGGTCGTGGAACACGAGGGTGAATTTTTCCGCCTGCCGCTCGATGATCGCGTGCGCCAGGCCTTCCTTGTCACCGAACACGCGATACAAGGTGGCCAGCGAACCACCGGCACGGCTGACGATCTCGCTCAGGCGTGCATGGCGATAACCTTTTTCGAGAAAGACCTGGGTCGCCGCTTCCAGGAAACGGTCGACCCGTTCCTCGCCACGCTTGCGCAACTTGGCTGCCGGACGGGCTTTCAGCTTGGGCAGTGCGGGCGATTTTCGGATGCCCCTGGTATGGGGTTTGGCTGGAGCGGTCATGGACGGATGATACGTGGCAACAAAACGGCCGCCTTTGGACAAAGGCGGCCGTCGAGGGAACATGCGGCTGGAATCACGGCACCAGGTTGAGCGTGCCCTTCATCAATGCCGAGTGGCCGGGGAAGCTGCAGAAAAACGAGTTCGGGTCCGCGCTCAGCTTGGCCGGATCGAAGCTGATCGAGGTGCTCTCGCCACCACCGACCACCTTGGAATGGGCGATCACCCGCGCATCGCCAGCCTTGATGTAATCGGCATCCAGGCCCGCCTTCATGCCGTCTGCGTCGATGCCCTGCATATCGGCGGTCTTGGCAATTACCACGTTGTGGCCCATCACGTTTTTGGCGAGCTGGCCGGTGTGCTTCAGGTTGATCGTGAACGTCTTGCAACTCTTGCTGACGTCGATCTCCTTCTTGTTGAACTGCATGGCGTCGTTGCCTTCCAGATCCACCGAGCAGGTGGCGGCGAAGGCGGCCGGAGCGGCCAGGGACAGGGCAGCGGCGATAACGAGTGTGCGCAACATTGGGATGGCCTCACATGAGAAAAAATGGGCGCCTTGCATGGCAGGGCGTTCGGGTACTGTAATTGAGGTTACATGGACGGCTGGTGAAGAACGCTCACGGGGCTGTCGGTGCCGGTGGTCGCAACGCGACCGCGCAACGAATTGCTCATCGCATCGGTAATCACGACATCCACGAACTGCCCGACCAGCCGCCGATGACCGGCAAAGTTCACCGAGCGCATGTTTTCGGTCTTGCCGGTCAGCTCGTTCGCATCGCGCCGCGATGGCCCCTCGACCAGCACCCGCTGGACGCTGCCCACCATGGCCTCGCTGATGGTCTTCGCATTGGCGTTTACCAGCGCCTGCAACCGCGCCAGCCGGGTGCGCTTGTCGGCATCGCTGGTGTGGTCTTCCAGGTCGGCGGCCGGGGTGCCGGGACGGCGTGAATAGATGAACGAGTAGGACTGATCGAAGCCGACATCCTCGATCAGCTTGATGGTTTTCTCGAAGTCCGCCTCGGTCTCGCCGGGGAAGCCGACGATGAAGTCCGAGGAGATCGAGATGTCCGGCCGTACCGCCCGCAATTTCCGGATCTTCTGCTTGAATTCCAGCGTGGTGTAGCCGCGCTTCATTGCCGCCAGCACCCTGTCGCTGCCCGCCTGGACGGGCAGGTGCAGGTAGTTGGCCAGTTCCGGCACGTCGCGGTAGGCCTCCACCAGCGAGTCGGAGAATTCCAGCGGGTGCGAGGTGGTGAAGCGGATCCGGTCGATGCCGTCGATCCGGGCAATGGTACGGATCAACAGGCCGAGATCAGCGACCAGTTGTTCCTCGTTCGACTCGGCTTCCGTGCCATAAGGGCCGCGGTAGGCGTTCACGTTCTGTCCCAGCAGGTTGACCTCGCGCACGCCTTGCGCGGCCAGTTGGGCGACCTCGACCAGTACGTCCTCGAACGGCCGGCTCACCTCCTCGCCGCGGGTGTAGGGCACCACGCAGAAACTGCAGTACTTGCTGCAGCCTTCCATGATCGACACGAACGCGCTGGGCCCGTCGGCGCGTGGCGTCGGCAGGCGGTCGAACTTCTCGATCTCCGGGAAGCTGATATCCACCTGCGGCTGCCCGGTCTGGCGACGCTCGCGGATCAGTTCCGGCAACCGATGCAGCGTTTGCGGGCCGAACACCAGGTCCACATACGGCGCCCGCTTGATGATTGCCGAGCCTTCCTGACTGGCCACGCAGCCGCCGACACCGATCAGTACCTGCCGGTCGCCGTCCTTGAGGGCCTTCCAGCGGCCCAGTTGGCTGAACACCTTGTCCTGCGCCCGCTCACGTATCGAGCACGTATTGACCAGGATCACGTCGGCTTCTTCAATGTCGGCGGTCAGTTCCAGTCCGTCGCTGGCGGCCAGGACGTCGGCCATCTTGGCCGAGTCGTATTCATTCATCTGGCAGCCGTGGGTCTGGATGAAAAGCTTGCCGCGGGCAGGGGTATCGGTCATGGCGGGTTCCGGGAGGGGCGGCGGTTAATCCGCGCCGGAGGTGGTTGGAACCGGGTAGTCTAGCCGCTGCCGCTGCCGCGGCCGCATCGGGGCGTTGGTCCCGTTTCAGGGGTGAGGTGCTTGGCAACGCGCGCGCTAAAGGAGAGACTCGCGACATGAGGGGGGGTATCGCACTGTTGGGGATTGCCTGCTTGCTGGTTGCCACGCCCGTGGTCGCCGGTACCGTGTATCGCTGCGACAGTGATGATGGGGTCCGCAGTTACGTCAGCAAGCGCATTTCGGGCGCCAAGTGCAGTCCGATAAGCCGCTATACCGGCGGCGCGACTTCCGGGACGGGCGTTTCGTCGATCAGCGCACCGCAAACACCCAGCACGCCGGCGACGGTCGGCAGCGCCACGGCAGCCCATTCCATCGAAGGCGCGCCAGCCAGCATCAGCACGGACGCATCCGCCGGCGCCGAAGTCGGCCTGATGACCAATGCTGCGCCGGTCAGCTCGGTTACGCCGGGGTCGAAAGGCGCCCGGCGAGTCCAGGGGCAGGTGTATTCCTACATCAAGGATGGCGTGCGTCACTACACCAGCGCGCGTCCCCAGGGCGTGGCACGCGCGGGGCCGGTGCGCACGATCAAGTACAGCTTCCTCGAGACCTGTTTCGCGTGCGGGACCGCTTCGGGCGTCAACTTCAGCAATGTCCGGCTCAATACCCAGGCCTACAGCGCGGAGATCGCTGCCGCGGCGGCCAAGCACGGGGTGGATGAGGCAATCGTGCGCGCGATCATCCATGCCGAGTCGTCGTTCAACCCCAACGCGCTGTCGCGGGTCGGCGCGCAGGGCCTGATGCAGCTGATGCCCGCGACCGCGCGCCGTTTCAAGGTGGGCAACGCCTTCGATGCGGGCCAGAACATCCTTGGCGGGGTGGAGTACCTGGCGTGGCTGCTGAAGCGCTTCGATGGAAACCTGACCCTGGCGGCGGCGGGATACAACGCCGGTGAAGGCGCGGTGGACAAGTACAAGGGGGTGCCGCCGTATAGCGAGACCCAGCGCTATGTGAAGCGCGTCGGGGTGCTGGCCGACCGGTACCGGGCAGCGCAATAGGACGTGTCAAAACGCCGCGACGATTGTCGAGCTGTTCATCCTTCCGTTACACTTCCTGCCTTTATGAGCCGCCAACCGTCACCAATCGGGTCGGTAGTGTGGCGGAACGTCGATTACCAGCTTTACGGAGTGCCGGATGGCCAATCCAGGGATCAATGATCCTCATCACGATCCTGCCAGTGGATCCGTCAGTAACCCGGTCAGCAAACCTGCCGACCTGGGGCGCCGCCGGTTCCTGACTGCGACCACCAGCGTGGTAGGCGCGGTGGGCGCCGGTTTCCTGGCGGTGCCGTTCATCAAGTCGTGGAACCCGAGCGAGCGTGCCAAGCAGGCCGGTGCGCCGATCACCGTCGACATCAGCGCACTCGAAGTGGGTCAGCGCCTGATGCGCGAGTGGCGTGGCCAGCCGATCTGGGTCGTGCGTCGTTCCGAGGCGATCCTGCAGGCGTTGCCCACCCTGGACGACCACCTGCGCGACCCGATGTCGGAGAACCCGGAACAGCAGCCGGCGTATGTCATTGCCGAGCATCCGGAGCTGCGCTCGATCAAGCCGGCGGTCTCGGTTCTGGTCGGCATCTGCACACACCTGGGCTGCTCGCCGGAGATGAAGGCCGAGATCCGGCCCGAGCCGTTCGACCCGAACTGGAAAGGCGGCTACTTCTGCCCCTGCCACAAGTCGAAATTCGACATGGCCGGACGCGTGTACGAGGGGGTGCCGGCGCCAACCAACCTGGTTGTGCCGCCGCACTACTACAAGGACGACGTCACCATTGTGGTCGGCCTCGATCCCCCGTCTTCCAACCAGGGAGCAGCCTGAGTCATGGCGAACATCTTCACCCGTAGCGCCAATGGCGTGATGGATTGGGTCAACGAGCGCGCGCCGGGCATGATGCCGGTCTACCGCAAGCACATGACCGAGTATTACGCCCCGAAGAACTTCAACGTCTGGTACTACTTCGGCGTGTTGGCGATGGTGGTGCTGGTCAACCAGATCTTCACCGGCATCTTCCTGACCATGCACTACAAGCCCAGCTCGGCGGAGGCGTTCGCCTCGGTCGAGTACATCATGCGTGACGTGGAGTGGGGCTGGCTGATCCGCTACATGCACTCCACCGGCGCTTCGCTGTTCTTCGTCGTGGTGTACATACACATGTTCCGCGGGCTGATGTACGGCAGTTACCAGAAGCCGCGTGAGCTGGTGTGGATCCTGGGCATGCTGATCTACCTGGTACTGATGGCAGAAGCCTTCATGGGCTACGTATTGCCGTGGGGCCAGATGTCGTTCTGGGGCGCGAAGGTGATCATTTCGCTGTTTGGCGCGATCCCGGTGATTGGTTCGGGCCTGACCGAATGGATCATGGGCGACTACCTGCCTTCCGATGCGACGCTGGGCCGATTCTTCGCCCTGCATGTGATTGCACTGCCGCTGGTATTGCTGTTGCTGGTAGTGCTGCACATCGGTGCGTTGCACGAGGTGGGTTCCAACAACCCGGACGGCGTCGAGATCAAGAAAGGTCCGAAGGGCAACCGCTGGGACGCGAACAAGCCGGCCGACGGCATCCCGTTCCATCCGTACTACACCGTGCACGACCTGGTCGGGATCGGCGCGTTCCTGATGATTGCCGCGTTCATCATCTTCTTTGCACCCGCGTTTGGTGGCTGGTTCCTGGAACATGACAACTTCGTGGAAGCCAACCGTCTGGTCACTCCGGAGCACATCAAGCCGGTCTGGTACTACACCCCGTTCTACGCGATGTTGCGGGTGATTCCCGACAAGCTGGGCGGCGTGATGGTGATGTTTGGTGCGATCGCCATCCTGTTCGCGGTGCCTTGGCTGGATCGCAGCAAGGTCAGGTCGGTCCGTTACAAGGGCTGGATCACCAAGACCATGCTGGCGCTGCTGGTGGTCTGCTTCGTCTGGCTGGGCAAGATTGGCTCGGGTCCTGGAACCGACCCGGTCGAGACCCAGATCGGCCGCGTGCTGACCTTCCTCTACTTCGCTTTCTTCATCACGATGCCGCTATGGAGCAAGCTCGACAAGACCAAGCCGGTACCGGAACGGGTAACGATGCATGAATAAGTCCATCATTGGCAGGATCACCGTTTTTGCCGCCGGCATGCTGGTTTCGGCTGCCGCGTTTGCGGCCAGCGGCGGAGGCCTGTTGCAGGCCGGGACCAATCTCAACGACGAAGGCTCGCTGCAGCGCGGCGCCCAGCTGTACATGAACTACTGCTCGGCTTGCCATTCGCTGAAGTACCTGCGGTACTCGCGCCTGGCGTCCGATCTGGGGCTGACCGAAGAGCAGGTGATGTCCAACCTGGTCTTTACCGACGCCAAGTTTGGTGACCATATCGAAGTGGCGATGCCCGAGGCCGGGGCAACCGCCTGGTTCGGCAAGATGCCGCCGGACCTTAGCCTGATCTCCCGCTCCCGCGGCAGTGATTGGGTGTATACCTACCTGAAGTCGTTTTACTTGGACGAATCCGCAACGCTGGGCTGGAACAACAAGTTGTTCCCGGACGTATCGATGCCCAACCCGTTGTGGAAGCTGCAAGGACTGCAACACGCCGAGTACGGCGATCCCGACCCGGTCACTGGTGACAAGGTGGTCAATGGACTCACCATCACCCAGGCCGGGTCACTGGACCCGGCGGCCTTTGATCGGTCGGTACGTGATATCACTGCATTCCTCGAGTACGCGGGTGAACCTGCTGCCCTCAAGCGCCAGAGCCTGGGTGTGTGGGTTGTCTTGTTCCTGGCGGTGTTCACGCTGTTCGCCTGGCTCTTGAACAAAGAGTATTGGCGGGACGTGGACTAGTCAGACGCACCTGCCCATGAGCAGCCGGCGATTGGTGGCCGGCTGTGAGGGTGCGTTGCTCGAGGCCGTGACGACTGCCCACGCTGGGTGGGCAGCGTCTTGTATCCGGCGGATTCCGGGTGCTGGAGAGGTCGATAATGGCGGCGAGCCCACGTATGCGTAATGCCCTTACCCTGTTTTCCGCGAACGATTGCGTGTTGTGCCATCGGGTAAGGCTGGTGCTGGCGGCCAAGGGTGTCACGTACGATTTGATTCCAGTCGATCCCCAGGATCCACCGGAAGACCTGATCGATCTCAATCCCTACCATTCCGTGCCGACCCTGGTCGAGCGCGACCTGGTGCTGTACGCGGCAAGCGTGGTCAGCGAGTACCTCGATGAGCGCTATCCGCACCCGCCGTTGATGCCCGTGGACCCGTTGTCACGGGCCCGGTTGCGCCTGGCTACGTTGCGCCTGGAAATCGACTGGGTGCCGCAGGTGCAAGCGATCCAGATGGGCACCAAGACCCAGGCCGATGCCGGCCGCAAGCGGCTGAAAGAGCTTCTGGTCGCGTCGGTGCCCTTGTTCAAGGCGTTCAAGTTCTTCCTCAACGCCGAGATGAGCCTGGCCGATTGCGCGATGGCACCGATCATCTGGCGGCTGCCGTCGCTGGGCGTGGCGCTGCCCAAGGATGGCAAGTCCATCGAGGATTACGGCAGCCGGATCTTCCGTAATCCGGGCTTTGCACGCAGCCTGACCGAGCAAGAGCGGCGGCTGAACGAGTTGCCTGGTTGATCCGGCTGATCCGGAAAATCGCACCCGAAATGGGCATCGATCCAGGTGCCCTGGCCGGGCCGGTTGGCTTAAACTGCCCCCATGAGTGAACAAAGCCTCCCGATGACCAGTCATCGCCCCTACTTGTTGCGGGCGCTGTACGAATGGATCGCCGACAACGGCATGACGCCGCACTTGCTGGTCGATGCCAACGCGCCGGATGTCCGGGTGCCGGTCAGCGCAGTGAGCGACGGTCGGATCGTGCTCAACATTGCCGACCGCGCCGTTTCCGCGTTGGAGATGAGCAACGAGTCAATTCGGTTCAGCGCCCGTTTCGGCGGTGTCAGCCAGTCCATATCTGTACCGGTGGGTGCGGTGCTGGCGATCTACGCACGTGAGACCGGCCACGGCATGGCCTTGCCCGATGATGTCGGTGCGGGCAGTGCTGCCGATGGCGCCGGTATCGACTCGGCCGGCACAGGACAGTCCAACACCGATGATGGTGTTGCGGAGCCCGCTCGCCCGTCCTTGAGTGCGGTGCCCAAGGACCCGGACAAGGCCTCGTCTGCCAACGGCGATCGTGATGATGGTCCCGACGATGGTCCAGACGGGCCCGGGCCGCGCCGTGGCGGACACCTGAGGGTGGTCAAGTAGGCGGGCTGACCGGTCCGATAAACGACACCAGGCGGTTGCCGCGCAATACCAGCCGGCCGACGTGTCGGTCCTCTCCGTCGCGGGAATAGTCGAAGCGGAACGTACGTTCCCATCCCAGCCAACCATCATGGCCACGGCACAGTCGTAGACCAATGGCATGCACGCTCTGGTCCAGCCACTGGACCCCCGCCGCATTGCAGGCGTCGCGTCCCACCTCTTCCGCGCGCTCGGCCGCTCCACGTCCCGCGCTCCAGAACGCGAAGGCGGCACCGGCGACCAGCATGATGATCAGCAGGGTCGGCATGGTCAGCCCGTCGCCGGCGGCGAGCCGAGCTTGAGCGAGAGGTCGATGGCCTGCACGTGCTTGGTCAGCCCGCCGATGGAGATGCAGTCGACGCCGTCCTCGGCAATGGCGCGAAGACCGGGCAGGTCGACCCCGCCGGAGACTTCCAGCGGCACCCGACGTGCATGCGCCGCGTTGATCCGGACGGCCTCGCGCCGGGTGGGAGCATCGAAGTTGTCGATCAGGATGCGGTCGCAACCCACCTCCAGCGCCTCGCGCAGTTCCGCCAGGGTCTCGACTTCGACAATCAGGGGCAGCGACGGTTGTGCGGACCGCGCCGCGTTGATCGCCGCAGTCAGCGAGCCGGACGCGCGCACGTGGTTCTCCTTCAGCATCACCGCGTCGAACAGGCCCATGCGATGGTTGGTGCCGCCGCCGACACGCACGGCGTACTTCTGCGCCTGGCGCAAACCGGGGATGGTCTTGCGGGTGTCGAGGATTTTTGCCCGGGTGCCGCTTACCGCCTCGACGTAGCTCGCGGTGGTGGTGGCGGTCGCCGACAGGGTCTGCATGAAGTTCAATGACGTGCGCTCGGCGCTGACCAGCGCGCGCGCCCGGCCGCTCAGCAGCGCCAATACGGTGCCGGCGGTCACGTGGTCGCCTTCGTTTACCTTCCAGTCGATACGGACCTGCGGGTCCAGCGCGCGGTGGCAGGCATCGAACCAGGGCCGCCCGCACACCACGGCGTCCTGCTTGCACAGCAGGTAGGCGGTGTCGGCGGCATCGGGCAGCAGCGCAGCAGTGACGTCGCCGCTGCCCAGGTCTTCGGCCAACGCGCTGGCGACGTCAGCGTCAATCGCAGCAAGGGGCGGATGGAAGTCGGCCGTCATGCCGACGGAAATCCATCGACCTGCGCGGTCATGATCGCCTCGTCGCCCAGCAACACCGGAATGCCGTCGTCGACCCGGTAGACGCGTTTGCGGTCGGCGGTCACCAGGGCCTCGCGCAGCGGCTCGGTCTGGGGACTGCCGTCGTCCCGGGATACCGTGGTGCTGGCGATCGCGTCATTCAGTACTTGCAGCCCACGTCCCTCGAGCATGGCCAATGGCTGGCGGGTGATCGGGCAGACGAGCAGATCGAGCAACTTGCGGTCCATGGGGTGGGAGTCTCCAGTTCATTCGGGATGTGCACACGCATGGCGCTTGCGTGCATGCCCGGTAGAATACCGTTTTGCCGCAGGGTCCAACCATGACAGACACCGCACCGAGGCCGCTGGTCGGCATCGTGATGGGTTCGCGCTCCGACTGGGAGACGATGCAGCACGCCGTCGCACGACTGGAAGCGCTGGGTGTTGCCCACGAGGTGCGAGTGGTTTCCGCGCACCGCACGCCCGATGCGCTGTTCGACTATGCCGCCAGTGCGGCCGGTCGCGGCCTGCGCGCCATCATCGCCGGTGCCGGCGGCGCGGCGCACCTGCCGGGCATGCTGGCGTCCAAGACCACGGTGCCGGTGCTGGGCGTGCCGGTGCAGAGCAAGGCGCTCAACGGGATGGACTCGCTGCTGTCGATCGTGCAGATGCCCGCCGGTGTTCCGGTGGCCACGTTCGCCATTGGTGATGCGGGCGCGGCCAATGCGGCGCTGTTCGCGGCGGCCATGCTGGCGGTCGAGTATCCGGCGATCGGCGAGGCACTGGCCCAGTTCCGGGAACGGCAAACCAACGACGTCGCCCGCAACGACGACCCGCGTCGATGAGCACGGTCGGCATTCTCGGTGGTGGCCAGCTGGCCCGGATGATGGCCTTGGCGGGTGCTCCGCTGGGGTTGCGTTTCCTGGTCATGGACACCGCTGCCGATGCCTGCGCCGGCCAGTTCGCGCCGATGGTGGTGGGCGACTACGTGGACCAGGAGGCATTGGGCGAGTTTGCCTCCCGTATCGACGTGGCTACGTTTGATTTCGAGAACGTGCCGGCCGAGTCGGCCAAATGGCTGGTCGATCGGGTCCCGGTATTCCCCAACCCGCGCGCGCTGGGTACCGCCCAGGACCGGCTGGCCGAGAAGACCCTGTTCCGCGAGCTCGGCATCCCGGTGCCCGACTTCGCCGTGGTCGATACCCGCGAACAGCTCGACCAGGCGATCGCCAGCGTCGGGCTGCCGTGCATCCTGAAAACCCGGCGTCTGGGCTATGACGGCAAGGGGCAGTTCCGGATCCGCACCGCAGGCGACGCCGACGACGCCTGGGTGGCACTGGGCGCGCAGGCGGCGAAGGTCGGCTTGATCCTGGAAGGTTTCGTCCACTTCCAGCGTGAGTTGAGCGTGGTCGCCGTGCGCGGCCGTGACGGCGAGTTCCGAGCCTGGCCGCTGACCGAGAACTGGCACGTCGACGGCGTGTTGTCGGCCAGCCTGGCACCGGCGAGCGTCGACGAAGCGCTGGCCGAGCGTGCGTTTGCCTATGCGCGCAAGCTGGCCGATGCGCTGGATTATGTCGGCGTGCTGGCGCTGGAACTGTTCTGCCGCGACGGTGAACTGCTCGCCAACGAACTTGCGCCGCGCGTCCACAACTCCGGGCACTGGACCATCGAGGGCGCGGAGACCAGCCAGTTCGAGAACCATTTGCGTGCCGTGCTCGGTCGGCCGTTGGGCTCTACGCGCATGCTCGGCCACGCTTGCATGCTCAACTGGATCGGCGCGATGCCCGAGGCCAATCCGATACTGGGCGAGCCATCGGGCCATTGGCATGACTACGGCAAGGCCGCGCGGGACGGGCGCAAGGTCGGTCATGCCACCTTGCGCGCCGATTCCACCGACGAGCTGGTCACCGCATTGGAAAGGGTCGGCGCAGCGCTTGGGCGCGAGGCGCAAGTCTCGCCGGTAATCGCCAGATTGCAGGGCGACCAGAAAAAATAAAAACGGCCGGGTCGCCCCGGCCGTTCGTGTTGCGCATCAACCGTCCGGTTACTTCATGTTCGAAGCAACGAAGTCCCAATTGACCAGGTTCCAGAACGACTCCACGTACTTCGGCCGCGCGTTGCGGTAGTCGATGTAGTAGGCGTGCTCCCACACGTCGCAGGTCAGCAACGCGGTGTCGCTGCCGGTCAGCGGGGTGTTGGCGTTGGCGGTGCTGACCAGTGCCAGCGAACCATCGGCGCGCTGTACCAGCCAGCCCCAGCCGGAGCCGAAGGTTTTGATCGCGGTGTCGCTGAACTGCTGCTTGAACTTGGCGAAATCACCAAAGGCCTTGTTGATGGCGTCCAGCACCTTGCCGGTCGGCTCGCCGCCGCCGTTGGGTGACAGGCAGTTCCAGTAGAAGGTGTGGTTCCAGACCTGCGCGGCGTTGTTGAACATGCCGCCCTGCGACTTGCGGATGATGTCCTCCAGCGGCATGTCGGCGAACTCGGTACCCTCGATCATCTTGTTGAGGTTGTCGACGTACGCCTTGTGATGCTTGCCGTAGTGGTAGTCCAGCGTCTCCGCCGAGATATGCGGCTCAAGCGCGTTCTTGTCGTAGGGCAGGGGAGGCAGTTCGATGGCCATTGGCGGGCTCCTGATGAAAGTGACTCTGGGGGACAGCAAAAGATTACAATCCCCATTCTATCCCCACCCCATGTTGCGTGGTCGTCAACGGTCACGGCAAGCCAAACCCAGGAGCGCGCCAATGTCGGTGATCGAGCGGATCCAGGCCCAGGTCGAGAGCCACCCGGTCGTGTTGTTCATGAAGGGGACGGTGGAGTTCCCGATGTGCGGCTTCTCCAGTCGCGCGGTGCAGGTGTTGCAGGCGTCCGGCGCCACCGGTCTGCATACCTTCAACGTGCTGGAGGACCCGGAGGTCCGCGCCAACCTGCCGCGTTACTCCAACTGGCCGACCTTCCCGCAGTTGTTCATCCACGGTGAGCTGATCGGCGGCTGCGACATCACCGTCGAACTGTATGAGTCGGGTGAGCTGGCGCGGATGATCAGCGAGACCCAGGCCGAGGATCAAGCGGAGAACCAGGCGTAGTGAGCTCGGTAAGCACTGCTCATTCGCACACCGTTGCTTCCGCTACGCCGGACTTGCATGACCGTGTGATTCTGGTGACCGGCGCCCATGGTGGTTTGGGCAGTGTGGCCGCCAAGGCTTGCGCGCGCGCGGGCGCGACTGTTGTGTTGCTGGGTCGCAAGCTGCCCGGGTTGAACCGGGTCCATGACGCGATCGTGGCCGACGGCGCTGCAGCCTTGCTGTACCCGTTGGACCTTGTAGGCGCATCGCCGGATGATTACGCCGAGATGGCGACGCGCATCGATGCCGAGCTCGGACGCCTCGATGGCGTGCTGCATTGTGCCGCCGATTTTTCCGGATTGACCCCGTTGCTGCATACCGATCCCGCCGCGTTCGCGCGCGCGATCCACGTCAACCTGACCGCCCCGTGGTGGCTCAGCCAGGCTTGCCTGCCGTTGCTGGAAAAAGCCGAAGATGCGGCGCTGGTGTTCGCCATCGACGACCTGGCCCGGGTAGGCAAGGCGTTCTGGGGTGGTTACGGGCTCGCCCAGCATGGCCTTGCCAGCCTGGTCGGCATGCTGCATGCGGAACTGGCCAACTCGCCGGTACGCGTCAGCGGGCTGCAACCCGGGCCGATGCGTACGCCGCTGCGGGCCAAGGCCTATGTCGAGGAAACCATGCACCTGGCCGATGACCCCCAAGCCTATGCGCAATCCTGCGTGACCCTGTTGTCGAGCGCCGGCGCGATCCATCGCGGCCAGGTCTGGGCACCCAAGCCGTGAGCGTCGTCGCATGACCATAGCCTCCGCCGCGCTGCTGCTGTTCCTGATCCTGGATCCGTTGGGCAACATCCCGATCTTCCTGAGCCTGTTGCGCACGCTGCCACCGGAGCGTCAGCGCTTCGTGCTGGCGCGCGAGCTGTTGATCGCCCTGGTCGTGCTGATGCTGTTCCTGTGGGGCGGCAAGTACGCGCTGGAAGTGATGCACCTGCGCCAGGACTCGGTCGCGATCGCCGGCGGTATCGTCTTGTTCCTGATCGGCATCCGGATGATCTTCCCGCCGCCGGAGGGGCTGATGGGCGCGTTGCCTGACGGTGAGCCTTTCATCGTGCCGCTGGCCATCCCACTGATTGCCGGCCCGTCCGGCATGGCCGCGGTACTGCTGATGGGCAGCAACGAGCCTGACCGCCTGGGTGAGTGGAGCCTGGCGCTGCTGATCGCCTGGGGCGTGACCGCGGCGATCCTGTTCTCGGCGACCTATCTGTACAAGTGGCTTGGCTCGCGCGTGCTCAGCGCAGTCGAGCGCTTGATGGGCATGTTGCTGGTCGCGATCTCGGTACAGATGTTCCTTGACGGACTGGTCGGATACCTGGGCGTCGCGTCCTGAACAGCGCGTTGCCGGGGGGCGGCAGGGCAAACACATGATCCAGCGGCTGGGGGGAGACCGTCACAATTCTGTAAAACATCCGCATTAGTATGTCGCCATGTTAATCTAACGTTAACTGGCAGCCACCAGTTTGTTGCGTCAACACCCAAGAAAACCCCGCCGTCGCCCCACCGATGGTCAAGTCAAGTTACCCAACGCCTTGAGGCCCTCCGTCATGAATCACCCCAGCCGCGCCCGGTTGTCCAAGCTCACCCTGGGACTGCTCGTTGTCCTTGCTTCTGCTCCTGCATTCGCACAGAGCACCTCCGCCGGCCTCGGTGGACAGGTGTCTGGTACTGACGGCCAGCCGGTCGTCGGCGCCGAGGTCACCATCGTGCATGATGAATCGGGCACGGTCAGTCGTGTCACTACTGACGCCAGCGGCCGCTATACCGCGCGGGGCCTGCGCGTGGGTGGGCCGTACACGATCACCATCAACAAGGCGGGTGCGGGGTCCTCTTCGGAGGACGACGTGTACCTGGCCCTGAACCAGGTGAGCACCGTTGATGTGAAACTCGACAACGATGTCACCACCCTGACGACGGTTCAGGCAGTTGCCATGGGAGGCGGCTCGGAGATATTCAGCGCCACCAAGATGGGCACCGGCACCAACGTCACCCAGGAGCAGATCGACGCGTTGCCGTCGGCCAGCCGCAACATCCAGGATTACATCCGCCTGGACCCGCGCATCGCGCAGACCGATAAGGGTGACGGCGCGATCTCGGCTGGCGGCCAGAACTCGCGATTCAACGTGATCCGGATCGATGGCGTCAACAGCAGCGACCCGTTCGGCCTGGAAGCCAACAACATGCCGACCATGCGGCAGCCGGTCTCGATGGATGCGATCGAAGAGATCAACATCGACCTGGCCAACTACGACACCACCATCGCCGGCGGCACCGGCGCGATCGTCAATGCGGTCACCAAGTCCGGCACCAACGAGTTCCACGGTTCGGCCTACTTCGCCATGCGTGACGGCGACTGGGTCCGCGAGGACCTGGCGGGCGAGGAGTTCCAGGGCTTCGACAAGGAAGAGACCTACGGCTTCACCCTGGGTGGTCCGCTGATCAAGGACAAGCTGTTCTTCTTCGCCAACTACGAGCAGTTCACCCGTACCGCCCCGGGCGTCAGCCTAGTGGGTACCCCGTACGGCCGTGGCGAGATCACCGATGCCGACATCGCCCGCGTGCAGGCCGCAGCCCAAGGCTACGGCTTTGACGCCGGTGGCATGACCCCGCCGGCCAGCGCCGAGACCGATATCGAGGAATACGCGCTCAAGCTGGACTGGAACATCAACGACGATCACCGCGCCGCGCTGCGCTACAGCAAGCTGGTGCAGTCGGTGCCGCAGATTCCGGGTTTCGGCAACGACGGCGTCTCGCTGCGCAGCCATTGGTACGACCAGGACAAGACCTTCGAAAGCGTGGTCGGTGAGCTCTTCAGCAACTGGAGCGACACCTTCACCACCGAGTTCAAGGTCTCGCGTCGCGACTACTCGTCGATCGCGTCCACCTACGCCAACCTGCCGGGCATCATCATCAAGGACGGTGAAAACGAGATCAACCTCGGCACCGAGCGCAACCGCCACGCCAACGTGGTCGACACCGAGCAGACCACCCTGTTCGGCGCGGGCACCTGGTATGCCGGTGACCACGCCATCAAGTTCGGTTTCGACTATGAGGACAACGACGTCCTCAACTATTACGGCCGCGACATCAACGGCGTCTATACCTTCGACAGCATCGAGGACTTCGAGAGCAACAATCCCTCGCGCTACCAGGTTCGCGCCCCGCGTCCGGGTGGCAGCTACGCGGACATCCCGGCGGCGTACAACTTCAAGAATACCGGTGTGTTCATCCAGGACGACTGGGCGGTCAATTACAACCTGAGCCTGATGTTCGGCGTGCGCGTGGACATGCCGGAGTTCGACAACAGCCCGATCTACAACTCGCGCATCCAGGAGATCTACGGCTACGACAACTCCGTCACCCTCGACAAGAAGCTGGTGCAGCCGCGCTTCGGCTTCAACTACACCTTCGACACCGATCGTCCGACCCAGCTGCGCGGCGGCGTGGGCCTGTTCCAGGGCGGCAACCCCAACGTCTGGCTGGCCGGCCCGTTCCAGAACACCGGCCTGAACTTCGATTCCTATGACTTCCGCGGCCCCGACACCCCGGGGTTTGACGCGAGCCTGCCGCCGACGGTCGTGGGCGGCAACGCTGGCGCCCCGCTGATCACCGCCGACATCATGGCGCCGGGCCTGGCCCTGCCGTCGATCTGGAAGGCCAACCTGGCGATCGACCACGAACTGCCGTGGTACGGACTGGTCGGCTCGGCCGAGTTGCTGGTGACCAAAAACAAGGACGCGCTGTGGTTTGACCGGATCGACGTGGGCGGTGCCACCTATCAGGGCCAGGACGGCCGCATGATCTACTGGAACGCGGCTGGCCTGGACCCGGCCAATGCCGGCAACTTCGGCATCGATGCGGGACTCAATGGTGCAGAAAACCGCGCCAACAAGAACCCGGGTGTCGATCAGGCCATCGTGATCCGCAACACCAACAAGGGCTCGGCGCGTCAGCTGACGCTCTCGCTGTCCAAGCCGATGGTCGAGAACTGGGGCTGGAGCGTGGGTTATACCCACACCGATGCCACCGAGTTCAGCCCGGCCACCAGCTCGCAGAACTCCTCGAACTGGAACAACTCGCTGGTGTTCAACACCAACGAGCCGGTCGGCTACAACTCGCGCTACGCGATCCGCGACCGCTTCACCGGTGCGGTCACCTGGCAGAAGGACCTGTTCGGCGACAACACCACCAGCATCGGCATGTTCTATGAGGGCCGCTCGGGTCGTCCGTACAGCTACATCTTCTACAACGACGTCAACGGCGACAGTGCCGAGACCAACGACCTGTTCTACGTGCCGTCGGGCCCGGGTGATGTGATGTGGACCGGTGGCGCCGAGATGGAGAAGGACTTCTTCGACTGGATGGCGACCAGCGCCCCCGAGCTGCAGCGCTACCGTGGCCAGGTGGCTCCGGCCAACGAGTTCCGGGCCAGCTGGGTCAATACCTTCGACGTGCGCATCAGCCAAGAGATTCCGGCGTTCTTCAAGGGCCACAAGGCCGAGATCGCGCTGGACATCATGAACTTCGGCAACCTGCTCAACAAGGACTGGGGCGTGGTCGAGGACTACGGCTTCTATGCGACCCGCCGCGTGGCCAATTACGCCGGTATCGATCCGGCTACCGGCAAGTACATCTACAACTTCAGCGGCTTCACCGACAACGAGAACATCCAGGACGGCGCAGGCCGCTCCAACCCGGGTATCTCGCGCTGGTCGGCGATGCTGAGCTTCAAGTACAAGTTCTGATCACACTCGGAATGCAGTAATCCAACGGCCGGGGCAACCCGGCCGTTTTTGTGTGCGCTAAAGTCTTCACCAGAAAAACCATAACCAAGGGAATCCAATGACCGCCCCCACCAACGCGACCTTGCCGACTGTCAACGCCCGCATCCATCCACGCGGTGGCCTGGACCTGCTGTCGCGTGCGGAAGTCGCCCGCCTTGCCGATGCCTCTGCCGGCGGCATGCACGACCTGTTGCGCCGTTGTGCGCTGGCCGTGCTCACCAGCGGGAGTGCCTCCGACGACCCGCGCGCCGCCCAGGAGCTGTACCCGGACTTCGATATCCAGGTCCACCAGCAGGACCGCGGCGTGCGCATCGACCTGCAACACGCCCCGGCGATGGCCTTCGTCGACGGCCAGATCATCCGCGGCGTCGCCGAACTGCTGGCCGCCGTGGTGCGCGACCTGGCGTATCACGCGATCGACCTGGGCGTGGATGCCGGCCGTGACCTGGACAGCAGCAACGGCATCACCGATGCGGTATTCGGCCTGCTGCGCAACGCGCACGTGCTGCTGCCCGCCGACCCCAATCTGGTGGTGTGCTGGGGCGGCCACTCGATCAGTCGCGAGGAGTACCTCTACACCAAGGAGGTCGGCTACCACCTGGGCCTGCGCGGCCTGGACATCTGCACCGGCTGCGGCCCCGGCGCGATGAAGGGGCCGATGAAAGGCGCCACCATCGCCCACGCCAAGCAACGCAAGCGCCGGATGCGCTACATCGGCGTGACCGAGCCGGGCATCATCGCCGCCGAGTCGCCCAACCCGATCGTCAACCACCTGGTGATCATGCCGGACATCGAGAAGCGGCTGGAGGCCTTCATTCGCATCGGCCACGGCATCATCGTGTTCCCCGGTGGCGTCGGTACCGCCGAGGAGATCCTGTACCTGTTGGGCATCCTGCTGCGCGAGGAGAACGCCGACGTGCCGTTCCCGCTGGTGTTCAGCGGTCCGACCGCCTCGGCGCCGTACTTCGAGCAGATCGACAAGTTCATCCGCCTGACCCTGGGAGAAGCCGCGACCAAGCGCTACGAGATCATCACCGGCAACCCGGTCGCGACCGCCCGGCGCATGGCCAACGGCGTGCACAAGGTCCGCGAACACCGCCTGGAGCAGCGCGACTCGTTCTTCTTCAACTGGTCGATCAACGTGCCGCTGGAGTTCCAGCGCCCGTTCGTCCCGACCCATGAAGCAATGGCCGCACTGGACCTGCACCACGGCCGCAAGCCGCATGAACTGGCCGCCGACCTGCGCCGCGCGTTCTCCGGCATCGTCGCCGGCAACGTCAAGGAGGACGGCATGCGCCGGATCGAAGAGCACGGCCCGTTCGAGATCCATGGTGACCCCGAGATAATGGCGTCTCTGGACGGCCTGCTGCGCGCCTTCGTCGAGCAGCGCCGGATGAAGATCGCCGGGGATTACAAACCGTGTTATCGGGTCGTGGCCTGAGTCACCTGCCACCCAGGAAGGCCTGGGCAATTCGGCTTTTGACCGTCATCCCCTATTTTCTGACCGTCATCCCCCTTTTCTGATCGTCATCTCCCTTTCGACCGTCATCTCCCTTTCGACCGTCATCTCCCTTTCGACCGTCATCCCTCTTTTGACCGTCATCCCCGCGAAGGCGGGGATCCATGGACTTTGATATTCAAGCGCCGAAAAACCTCGACGCTCACCCCTCCACCGGCAACCGTACCGTGGCGATAAACCGTCCCGCCTCAACCTGCGTCTGCACGCTGCCGCGGCCGCCGGTTAGTGCCTCGATC
The DNA here is from genome assembly GCF_054052125.1 of Lysobacter sp. A378. Lineage (NCBI taxonomy): Bacteria > Pseudomonadati > Pseudomonadota > Gammaproteobacteria > Lysobacterales > Lysobacteraceae > Lysobacter > Lysobacter sp. A378. Next base: position 101,078 of record NZ_JBSVRK010000002.1, read on the forward strand.
CGCACCTGCGAGGCATTCAACCCGACCTGGTGACCGGCAAACGACAGCCCGCCCGCCGGTGGCAGCGGGTTGCTGATCCGCACCACCACCGTGTCGGGCATGGTGCTCACGTTGACGTCGATGTCCCCGCTGGCCATCCGCTCCACCCCGTGCCGGATCGCGTTCTCCACCAACGGCTGGATCGACAGCGCCGGCACCGTCACCGCCGGCAACTCGCGCGGCAAATGCCAGCCAATCGTCAGGCGATCACCAAAGCGCAGCGCCTCGATTTCCAGATACCGCCGCGCCAGCGACAGCTCGTCTTCCAGTGAAATCTGCCGTGGCCCCGCCAACGCCGCGCGGAACAGGTCGGCCAGGTCCAGCAGCAACCGCTCCGCCTCCTCCGGCCGCTCGTGCACCAGCGCCGCGCCGGTGTTGAGTGTGTTGAACAGGAAGTGCGGCCGGATGCGCGCCTGCAGCGCCTGCAGCTCGGACTGCTTGGCGCGGACCGCGTGGAGCCGGCCGCGCCAATGGTTCTGGAAGGCGGCCAGTCCGAGTAGGCCTACGGCCAGCACGATGCCGGTCAGGCGCCATTGCATCCCGTTCCACTTATCTGCCGATAACGACCATACGTCGCGGAAGAAGAACCACGCGAGGTTGGAGATCGTCAAGGTAAAGACGACCAGCAATGCCAAGGCAACGTAGGCTACATGGGGCGGCCGCAAATGGGCCAGCGGGCGTCTCATCAGATACAGCGCTGCCAGCGTGCTCAGCGATATCCACTGGATCGCCAGAGATATCAGGCCGAAATAGCGCAAGCGATCATCCTCAATACCGGGTGCGAGGGTCAGCACAACCGCAACACCCTCGCCCGCGAGCAGCATCCAGAGAACTGCCGGAGCTTGCCACAGCGCGTCGAGTGGGTCGTAGGTAGCAGCGGTCTTGTGCATGGACGTGAGGGTAGTCCATCCGGATCCAACGTACGCCCACGGACTCGATACGACCGCCTATCGCCTTGTCCTTGTATCCATGAGCAATGTTCAGTGAGGATGCCCATACAGACGCTGGGGAGCAACTATGTGTCGCACAAGAAGTAGCGCCGGATTCACCTTGGTTGAGTTGATGATCACCATTGCCATCGCGGCGATCGGTATGACGCTCGCCTATCCGTCATTTACCAGCGTACTCCGGTCGAATCGCGTTGCCACGGCTACCAACAGCTTGATCGCATCTTTCAACCTTGCACGCACCGAGGCCATCCGTAGCAACAGTGGCGCAGGTGTGTGTCCATCAGGCGATGGGTCCGCGTGCAGCGGCAGCGACTGGAATGCCGGGGTACTGGTGTTCGGCGACAACGACGCGACCGGGGTGTGGTCCACCGGGGACACTGCAATCCGCTATTTCGAAGCGAAACCAAGCCTGTCATTTACTGCAGCGCCCACGGGCGGGGCCGCCGCGGTTCCTGCGGTTGCTTTTGACAGACGCGGTCGGGTGGTTTCGGCGATCGATGTTGTGCTGAGGCCCACGGACTGCCCAAATGATGCCGAATTGCAACGTCGCATCCACGTCTCGCGTAGCGGCCAAACTCGTATGAGCAAAGAGGCGTGTCAATGAACCTCAACTTCAAAGCCAGACGCACCAGAGCGGGTAGCATCCGGAGAGCCCAGGGATTTTCACTCATCGAAGTGCTTATAGCTCTGCTGCTGTTGGCGTTTGGCTTGCTCGGCTTGGCTTTTTTGCAAGTGCTGAGCGTCCGTTATACGCAAAGTGCTCAACATCGCACCATGGCAACCAATCTGACGTATGAAGTGCTGGATATGATGCGTTCCAATAGCGTGGCCGCACGTCGGTACGGGTTTATCGATGACGCTGATTTTCCAGTGGTGGTTCCGGCGACTGGGTGCGTCCGGGGCACAAGCGGTAACTACAGCAACAATATCAGTCGCTGGAAGTGCGAAGTGGTATCAAATTTACCCAATGGCACTGCCAAGATTGATTTTGTTGGTGATGTGGTAACAGTTGCCGTGTCGTGGGCGGATGACGTCGGTCGCGAGGACAGTGCGGATGCCGGTGCGCCGGACAAGACCACCACATTCGAAGTTGAGACAAGGCTATGAGTACGCCTCGCTTATCTCCCCGCGCGGCAACTGCTGGCCTGTCGCTGATCGAGTTGCTGATCGCAATGGCGATTGGTGTGGTGCTATTGCTGGGCTTGGTGCAGGTGATGTCCGCATCGAGAGCGGCCTATCAGCTCTCATCCGGCGTGGCCCGCACTCAGGAGAACGCACGTTTCGCGATGGACTCAATGCAGCGCGACTTGCGCATGGCCGGGCACCTGGGTTGTGTCAACGATCAGGCGCGCATGCAGGAGGGCATGGAAGGCGTACATCTCAAGTTCCTCCCTGATGACGTTAACCATGTAGCCGCCTCGGTTCCGCTCCGCTTTGACATGGGTATCCAGGGTTTCGAGGCCGCAAGCTCCGGACCCGGTGACACCATTACTCTGCCGACCACTACAGTGGCTGCGGGTAATGCGAACTTGTGGTTGCCAAACCTGCCGACCGAGATCGAAAACCTGAATCCGGTTGCCAACAGCGACATACTGGTAATGCATTATTTTGCTCCAGCTGGAGTAAGCCTCCAAGATGGTGCCGCAGGTTTTAACGTGACGGCCAGTAACGGGGTCGCGGCCTCGATTACGCCGGCCAGCGCGGGGACCGATGTGACCAATGATCTGGTGGTCAATGCGACGGCTCTGTTTGGCATCTCCGACTGTGCGCAGGCCACGATATTCTCCGGCAAGCTGTTGGATGCGGGTACTGGCGAGGTAGGGTTTTCGGCCGGTGGGTCATTGACAAATAAAAGCGGGTTTGGCGGTGTCGAGGCCTATCAGCCGAGTCAAGCCACGTTGTATCGTGCAGAAAGCCTGGTTTATTACGTGGGTGTGGGCGCTGGCGGTGGACCATCGCTGTTCCGCGCGGCGGCAAATGGTATTGGAGCTTACGTCAGCGAGGAGTTGGTGGAGGGCGTGGAGTCGTTGCAGCTGATCTATGGCAGGGATCAGAGTGCTCCCGGTACGCGCCCAACGGGCTATATCACCCGCAATACCGTCGCCGCCGATATCGGCGGAGCAGCCGCTGCCCCGACTTACGCGCAGGCCAACGACTGGCGCCGCGTTGGCATGGTCCAGGTAGGCATGCTGATGCGCAGTAGTGATCCGGCGGCAGCCGATCAGGCCATCAATGCACCATCGGTATTGGGAGTCAGCATGACACCGCCGGCCGGCGACACCTTCTATCGCTCGGTCTATGAATCATCGATTGCACTGCGCAACCGCTTGTACGGAAATTGAGGGCATGACGATGCAGACTATTTTGTGCCCGCCTGCGCGCCAACGCGGCGCCGTGCTCTACGTAGCACTGGTATTCCTGGTGTTACTTGCGCTGTTGGGTGTTGCCGGTATGCAGATCGCCATGTTACAGGAGCGTATGTCGGCCAATTACCGCGCTACCAATATCGCCTTCCAATTGGCAGAAAGCGAAGCGCGCGCCCTGGAGGCGGAGATCGAATTGGACTTCAACAGCGGTGGAATGTTCATCTCCGATCAGGAGCGTTGCGACCCGACGTTTGACCCGGTGGCGTGGGCGGAAGACCAAGCCGCGCTCACTACGCCTGTAGCGGTCAGCCGTTCCCGGCGCATCGACCGATGCACACCCGGTGGCTCACTGGGGACGGGCGTGCGCGCGGAAAGCGAGAAAACTGACCAGATGTACCAGGTGACCGCATATTCCCCTGATGCCGGTGCAACGTCCGACGCTGCCGTCGATACCATCTTTATTCCGTGAGTGGCCTAGCCATGAATGACAAAACCATTGTACTTGCCTTGAGCGCCCTGATTGCGGCCTCGTTGGCCACCATCAGCCCTGCCGGCGTCAACGATCCGGCTCAGGGTGAAGGCACACTGACCCAGAGTCCGCTTAGTCTCGGCGGTGGGGCTACACCCGCTTTTATCATGGCGGTTGATGACTCGGGGTCAATGACGTTTCAAACTTTGTTTCCGGGCAGCGACGGTGAGGCGTGCTGGAGCACTAATGCGGATAGCTTCTTCAGTGGGTCGGGGGTTGATACAGCTCTGCGGACTAGCGGGAGCTGCAACTATCTTTACGTGTCGCCTGGTGATCGTATTGGGGGAGCTTATTATGGGATTGCGCCCCTGGATTCGCTCGGATTTGCTAGGTCACCGGACTGGAATCCTTCGTATTTTGATCCCGACGCAACTTACCAGCCATGGACGCAAGCTGACGGTAATAATTACCCCGATGCCAACGTAGCAAATACCCGCATCCATCCGACTAAGGGTTCGACCGTGAACCTGTTTTCCAGTTCTCTGGACACGGAAAATAGCTATAGGATGCAGAATGGTATGTATCTGTCTCCGGGAACACAGTATAGATACAATGGAAATAATTATACTGTTGGGAATGGGGGATATTACTGGGCGCGCGGGGATGGCAGGAGCGCCTATTTCCATGGCCCGGCTGCGGTTGTCTATCTGGAAACCCTGAAGGCGCTGGACGGGTACAGTGACGGGATCAAAGTTAACGACGCGTGCGGACCAGGATGTGCGTTGTGGAAGTACGAGCCGACAAGTGCTGCAGCCAAGCAGAACTATGCCAACTGGTTCTCTTTTTATGGTAATCGCCAACGGGCTATGATCGCCGGCCTCACGCGCTCCATGAGGGACGTAAGCAAATTGAATGTGGGGTATTTCACAATTAACTCGAACTACGGCAACGTTACCATGCGTGACATGGACGTGCCTTCGGACAAAGCGGCACTGTATGGTCAGATGCTGGCGCTGAATGCTAATGGCGGTACGCCCAACCGCAACGCTGTGCAGCACATTGGTGACCAGTTCCAGCGCAGGGATGAAAACGCACCTATCCAGACGAGTTGCCAGAAGAACGCTGGGATGCTGTTTACTGATGGTTATAGCAATGGCGGCGGGCCAAGCGCAGAGATCAGTAACGCCGATGGGGCGATGGGTGCGCCGTTCGCAGATACGCATTCCAACACTCTTGCGGATATTGTGACGTCATTCTATCTGGACAGGTCCGGTAATTCGCCATTGCGACCCGACCTCCAGGCAGGCAAAGTGCCTCGCCCACTGGCGTGTGAAGGCGCCAATCCTGACGAACGTCTGGATTGTCAGGAAAATTTGCACATGAATTTTTATGGAATCACGTTGGGCGCCAAGGGCGATATGTTTGGTAGCACGTATGGTGTACTCGCAGACGGCACCAGCGACGGCTCAGTGGCAACCGAACAGGTATTTTCTGGCGAAAAGCCCTCGCCCGCGTGGGAGGCGCGCCAAGACAACAACCCCAGTACGGTAGATGAGATCTGGCACGCAACCATGAACACGCGTGGCAAGTTCATTAATGCCACTACACCGGGAAAGATCACCGATGCAATGAGTGCCGTGCTGTCGGCAGTGTCGGCACAAGCGGGCCAGTCAGGCAGTCTCACTGTCAGCGGCGCCCGCGTAAGCGGCGATTCCTTGTCGCTATCGCCATCGTTTGGAGTCGACGGAACCGATTGGTACGGTGAGTTGACGGCTTTCGAGATGGCCTACTCAGCCGCGACCGGAACTTTGGAGCCGACGCTGAAGTGGGAAGCTAGCGAGGAGCTCCCGGCGCACGGCAGCCGGAACATCTATTTCGGCAAGACCACGGCCGGTACGGCCAAGCCCACGGTCAGCAGCTTCGCCAAGACGAACACTGATCTCACGCTGGCTAGTCTGTGCGCCGATTACCCTTCGACCAGTACCTGCAGCACCCGCCTCAGCACGGTGGCTACTCGTGATGAGGCGATCGATTATCTGCGCGGCGATACGTCGAATGCCGGTACTGGCAAGAAGCTGCGGACCCGGACCACCCTGCTTGGCGACATCATCAATTCGGCGCCAGTGGTAGCCTCCCCGCGCGACAATTATGGCTATGCAGCGCTGCTGGGGACGGGGGCGACCGCCCAGGAGAGCGACCCATACGATTACGAAGACTATCTGGCCACCAAGTCCACGCTTGGCACGTCGGTGTACGTCGGTGCCAACGACGGCATGTTGCACGCGTTCAATGGTGACAGCGGAGCAGAGACGTTCGCCTATATCCCCGCCACTGCAGTGGGATACATGGGCAACCTGTTGTTCCCGGATATCAAGGACTTCCAGCATCGCTATTACGTGGATGGGCAGATCACCGTTTCTGACGCGATGTACGGCAATGCCTGGCATACCGTCTTGGTAGGCGCGCCTGGCGCGGGCGGCAAGGGAGTGTTTGCGCTTGACGCGACCACGCCGAACAGCACCGCAGCTCCCAGCGTCTTGTGGGAGATCAGTGACAAATCCGGGGGGACGACGGGGAATGAAATCGGCCATGTACTGGCCAAACCCCTGATCGTTCCGGTACGGGCCAAGGACGGGTCGACTGCGTGGAAAGCGGTCTTCGGCAATGGTTACGGCAGCGTATCCGGCGCCGATGGCAGTGCGCATCTGTTCGTGGTTGATATTGGCACCGGCGCGGTCACCACGGTCAAAGCCAAGGAGAGCACCGGTGGTCTTTCTCGACCCAACGGCCTGGGCAACATCGTTGCGATCGATCGCAAGCTGATCGCCGAAGGCGTCGTCAGCGAAGGCAGTGATGGCTTTGTCGATACGATCTATGGGGGAGACCTGCACGGCAATATCTGGCGTTTCGACCTTACTGATGGCGGCTCGTTTGAAGTATCCGGTTTGCCGGTGTTCACGGCCAAGGACAGCGAAGGCAAGCGGCAGCCTATCACCGGCGGCCTTGAGGTCGCGCTGGGTCCAAAGGGTGGCGTGATGGTGCTGTTCGGCACCGGCAGCTTCATGTTTGAGGCAGTTGGCAACATCAACGACAAGACCAATAGTGATATGCAATCGGTCTACGGCGTGCTGGATATAGGCGACGCCGGCACGACGACGTTGGTGAGGAGCAATCTGCAAGCTCAGACATTGGATGCAGGCACCGGCGTCGTTTCGAACATCGATCCCAATTACTACGGGGACCAAAGTGGTTGGTATCTGGACCTGGACAGCAAAATCGAAAACTCCGCCGGCACTAATGTTGCTGCCGGAGAGCGGGTCGTTGGGCGACCGCGGCTGGAGGGTGGGACGTTCCTGTTCCCAACCTATGCACCCAGCAGCACGGATCCGTGCGCAGGCGGTGGCGCCAACGCCTTGTATGGTTTGAAAGCCCTGACGGGTGGAGGTGACCTGGGCAGCTTCCGCAAAGAAGACGGGGATCCGGCACCGCAAGGCACCGGCAAGATGGAGTTGGCGGTGGGTGGTAGCTCACCGGTCATGGATATCGGGATTTTCGCCAGTCCGGGTTTGGATAGGCTTTCACCCGTTACAGGCGAGACGGAGGCCGAGTACCAAGCCAGGTTGGATGCACTTCTTGGTGAGGGGCGGTGCGACGTGATGGTGGTGGTGCCAGGCGCTGACCCGTTGTATCGATGGAGAGCGTGTGGTCGCCAATCATGGAGGCAGGTGCGCTGATGAACATTACCGAGCGACATATGTATTCGAACACCGGCAAGGGGAAGGTCGCCGGTTTTACGCTGATCGAGTTGATGATCGTGGTAGCCGTAATCGCGATTCTGGCGGCGGTTGCCTACCCCTCGTACGCGGACAGCGTGCGAAAGGGGCATCGCGGGCAAGCCAAGGCCGACTTGATGGAAACCGCCCAGTTGCTCGAGCGCCATCGCACAGTGAACAACACTTACGCCGGCTTCAACATGGGTGCTTTCGGTCAGTCACCGCATACGGGCACGGCCCGTTACACGATCGCCCTGGCGAATGACGATGCAGATGGTTATGACCTTACCGCCAGCCCCGAGGGCAGTCAGGAGAAGGATACCCAGTGCGGAGCTTTGAGCATCAATCAGGCTGGGGTGAAGAGCATCAGCAGTACGAGTGGCTCGGTCGAAAGGTGTTGGTGACGCCAAACAGTACATAGTTGACACGCAAAACAAAGGCTCGCAGCAATGCGAGCCTTTGTTTTTGTATGGCGCCCGAAGCTGGACTCGAACCAGCGACCCCCTGATTAACAGTCAAGTGCTCTAACCAGCTGAGCTATTCGGGCGGGGACGGGCATTGTAAGCGGTACGTGGCAGGGGTCAAGGGCTCATGACGCTACAGAGTGGCAATCGTAGTGGGTCCGCAGGCGATTAGTAGGGGCAGGGCTCGTATCCGGTGGCGCGTTGAGTACGTGCGCGGCCGGCATTGTTGACTACCACTTCGCCGATCAATCGCTCATCGTCATGCCCGCACAGTCGCAGGCTGACGTTGCTGCCGTAGGCGCGGCCACTGGGGAGGTAGCGCACGCGTTGGCGTCCGCTGGTGGTGCGTAGGGAAAGATTGCCGTTGATAGCGTCAATCTGGCGCAAGACTGAGGCTGCGCCGCTCGGTTGCCCGGTACGACCCGAGTCGACAAAGATGATCCAGCCACCCTCCCAGACCTGGTCGCCCCGGCATCGCATCCCATCGCTGCTGGGACAGACGGTGACGGGCTCCGACCGGGTGACCGCGGCAGTTCGGGCGGCCATCAGCGATGCGGTGAGCAGGTGATAGGTACTGGCGACTCGCGTGCGTTCGATAACGGAGGCCAAAGCGGGAAGACCGACCCCCAAGGCCGCCGCCAGCACCGCCAACGTCACCATCAACTCAAGCAATGTGAATCCTTTCGCCACGGACTTCATCGGCCGACTCCATTCGGACAGCCTGCAGGGTCGCGCGCGCTGGGCTGAATGGTTATCGGCCACCTGCCCGCGCCGGGGTAGGGAAGTGCCGCCCCTGCCCCCATCAAGGTGGGGTCCTACACTTGGGGTTTGGCGGCCAGACGCTTCGACACGATGAACGACGAAACCCACATGGCGACACCCCCGACGCAATCCGGCCGGAAAGCGCCACAGCCCGGCGACCGGTTCCCGGGTTCGCGCCAGCGCGAAGGCACCTTCGAGCTGGTCTCGCCGTACTCCCCGGCGGGCGACCAGCCGCAGGCGATCGAGAAGCTGGTGGCCGGTTTCGAGGCCGGCCTGGCACACCAGACGTTGCTGGGCGTGACCGGCTCGGGCAAGACCTACACCATTGCCAACGTGATCCAGCAGGTGCAGAGACCGACCCTGGTGATGGCGCCCAACAAGACGCTGGCGGCGCAGTTGTACGGGGAGTTCAAGTCGTTCTTTCCCAACAACGCGGTCGAGTACTTCGTCAGCTACTACGACTACTACCAGCCCGAGGCTTACGTGGCGTCGTCGGACACGTTCATCGAGAAGGACAGCTCGGTCAACGAGCACATCGAGCAGATGCGGTTGTCGGCGACCAAGGCGCTGCTGGAGCGGCGCGACGCGATCATCGTGTGCACGGTGTCGGCGATCTACGGGCTGGGCGACCCGAACGAATATTTCCGGATGGTGCTGCACATGGTGCGGGGCGAGCGCATCGACCAGCGCGAGCTGATCCGCCGCCTGACCGAGATGCAGTACGTGCGCAACGACACCGAGCTGCGGCGCGGCACCTACCGGGTGCGCGGCGAGGTGATCGACGTGCACCCGGCGGAGTCGGAGATGGAGGCGGTCCGGATCGAGCTGTTCGACGGCGAGATCGAAGCGGTCACCGCGTTCGATCCGCTGACCGGCGAGACCCTGCGCAAGCTGCCGCGCTACACGATCTACCCGAAGTCGCACTACGTGACCACGCGCCGCAGCGTGCTGGATGCGGTCAAGGCGATCAAGGAGGAGCTCAAGGTCCGCCTGGAGCACCTGTATGAGCAGAACAAGCTGGTCGAGGCGCAGCGGCTCGCACAGCGCACCCAGTTCGATCTGGAGATGCTGGCCGAGGTCGGTTTCTGCAACGGTGTGGAGAACTACTCGCGCCACCTGACCGGCCACATGCCCGGCGAGCCGCCGCCGTGCCTGTTCGACTACCTGCCGCCGGATGCGCTGCTGGTGCTGGACGAGTCGCACGTGACCGTCCCGCAGATCGGCGCGATGTACAAGGGCGACCGCTCGCGCAAGGAGACGCTGGTCGAGTTCGGGTTCCGGCTGCCGTCCGCGCTGGACAACCGGCCGCTGAAGTTCGAGGAGTGGGAAGGGCGCTCGCCGCGCTCGATCTTCGTCTCCGCGACCCCGCGCGATTACGAATTGGAGAAGTCCGAAGGGCAGGTGGTCGAACTGGTTGTGCGGCCGACCGGCCTGATCGACCCGCAGGTCGAGATCCGTCCGGTCGCGACCCAGGTCGACGACGTCATGGGCGAGATCACCAAGCGCGTGGCCATGGGCGACCGGGTGCTGATCACCACCCTGACCAAGCGCATGTCCGAGAACCTCACCGAATACCTCGCCGAGCACGGCGTCCGGGTGCGCTACCTGCACTCGGACATCGACACGGTGGAACGGGTGGAGATCATCCGCGACCTGCGACTGGGCAAGTTCGACGTGCTGGTCGGCATCAACCTGTTGCGCGAGGGCCTGGACATGCCGGAGGTGTCGCTGGTGGCGATCCTGGATGCGGACAAGGAGGGCTTCCTGCGCTCGGCCGGCTCATTGATCCAGACCATCGGCCGCGCCGCCCGCAACGTCCGCGGCAAGGCGATCCTGTACGCGGACAAGATGACCAAATCGATGCAGAAGGCAATCGATGAGACCGACCGCCGCCGGGCCAAGCAGGTCGAGTACAACACCGAGCACGGGATCACGCCGACCTCGATCAACCGGGCGGTGATGGACATCATGGAAGGCGCCCGGGTCGATCCGGACGCGCTCAAGGGCCGCAACAAGGCGCGCCAGGTGGCCGAGGAAATGGCGGAATACGCCGCGCTCAGCCCCGGCCAGTTGGCGGCAAGCATCAAGAAGCTGGAGCAACAGATGTACCAGCACGCCCGCGACCTGGAGTTCGAGCAGGCAGGCGCAGTGCGCGATCGCCTGCGACTGATGAAGGAGCAGGGGTTTGGGGCGTGAGATCCTCACGACCCTATTGCCGTCACCTCCGCACCGGGCTAAACTGCGCGCCCTCTCGTCGACTTCACGCAAGTTGACGAACGGGCGGTTAGCTCAGTGGTAGAGCATTACCTTGACATGGTAGGGGTCGGGGGTTCGAAACCCTCACCGCCCACCACATTGGTGGTTCAAGAACGGTCAGCGCCTCGGCTCTGGCCGTTTTTTTATCGCCCGCCGTCCTGCCGTTGACTTGCGGCGGCTTGTCCCCAACTATTGCAATAGCGGTCGGCTATCCAGCCGGCTCCGTTTCGAGGGTGGCCCGCGCCAACGCGCCGGCCGAGCGTGTGACATGAGCACTACCAGCGCACATTGTTGATTCCGCCCGAAGCTTCCGCACCGCGCAGGCGCCTTCGGGGCGTCTTTTTTATTTGTGCCGAGCTTTTCGGCCGTCCTTCTTGCAAGAGCCCCACAGATACCCATGATTGCAGTCACGCTTCCTGACGGCTCGCGCCGTGAATTCGACAGCCCGGTTTCCGTCGCCGATGTCGCCCTCTCGATCGGCCCCGGCCTGGCCAAGGCCGCGCTGGCCGGCAAGGTCGATGGCGAGCTGGTTGACACCAGTTACCGTATGGACCGCGACGCATCGCTTGAGATCGTCACCGACAAGCACCCCGATGGGCTGGAAGTGCTGCGCCACTCGACGGCCCACCTGTTGGCCCAGGCCGTGCAGCGCCTGTTCCCGGGCGCGCAGGTCACCATCGGCCCGGTGATCGACAACGGCTTCTATTACGACTTCGCCTACGAGCGCCCGTTTACCCCCGAGGACCTGCCGGCGATCGAGGCGGAGATGCTCAAGATCGTGAAGGAGGCGCAGCCAGTCAGTCGCAGCGTCAAGTCGCGCGACGAGGCGGTCGCCTTCTTCAATGGCATCGGCGAGCACTACAAGGCCGAGATCATCGAGTCGATCCCGGCTGACGAGGCTCTCTCGCTCTACAGCCAGGGCGAGTTCACCGACCTGTGTCGTGGCCCGCACGTGCCCAGCACCGGCAAGCTGCGCGCATTCAAGCTGATGAAGGTCGCCGGTGCCTATTGGCGCGGCGACCACAACAACCAGATGCTCAGCCGCATCTACGGGACCAGTTGGCTCAACGACAAGGACCTGAAGGCCTGGCTGCTGCAATTGGAAGAGGCCGAGAAGCGCGACCACCGCAAGATCGCCAAGCAGCAGGACCTGTTCCACCTGCAGGAAGAGGCGCCCGGCCTGGTCTTCTGGCATCCCAAGGGCTGGTCGATCTGGCAGGTGGTGGAGCAGTACATGCGCGGCGTCTATCGCCAAAGCGGTTACGCCGAGGTGCGTTGCCCGCAGATCCTGGACGTGGAGCTGTGGAAGAAATCCGGCCACTGGGACAACTACCAGGAGAACATGTTCTTCACCGAGTCGGAGAAGCGCACCTACGCGCTGAAACCGATGAATTGCCCCGGCCATGTGCAGGTGTTCAATCACGGCCTGCACAGTTATCGCGACCTGCCGATCCGCTACGGCGAGTTTGGCGCCTGCCACCGCAACGAGCCGTCGGGTGCGTTGCACGGCATCCTGCGCGTGCGCGGTTTCACCCAGGATGACGGCCACGTCTTCTGCACCGAGGCGCAGATCGAGTCCGAGGTCACCGCCTTCCACGCCCAGGCGATGGCGGTCTATGCGGACTTCGGCTTCCGCGACGTGCAGGTCAAGTTGGCGCTGCGTCCCGAGCCGCGGATGGGCGACGACGCGACCTGGGACAAGGCCGAGGATGCCTTGCGCAGCGCCTTGCGCGCGGCCGGTGTGGAGTGGGAGGAGCTGCCCGGCGAGGGCGCCTTCTACGGCCCAAAGATCGAGTATCACCTGCGCGACGCGATCGGCCGGACCTGGCAACTGGGCACCATGCAGGTTGACTTCATGATGCCGGCCCGACTGGGCGCCGAGTACATCGACGAGTCCAGCCAGCGCCAACACCCGGTCATGCTGCACCGTGCGATCGTTGGCTCGATGGAGCGCTTCATCGGTATCCTGATCGAGCACCACGAGGGCCGTTTCCCGGCCTGGTTGGCGCCGGTGCAGGCGGTGGTGATGAACATCACCGATGCCCAAGCCGATTACGTCGCTGAAGCGCTCAAAGCCCTTGCGGATCAAGGGTTCCGGGTGGCCAGCGATTTGCGCAACGAAAAGATCGGCTATAAGATCCGCGAGCACACGCTGCAGCGCGTGCCATACCTGCTGGTGGTCGGTGACCGCGAGAAGGAAAATGGCCAGGTCGCGGTGCGCGCACGCGGAGGGGAGGATCTGGGGTCGATGACCGTCGCCGAATTCGCCCAGCGTTTACGCAGTGAAGACATCCGCTGAGGCAACGTAGTTCATAATGGCCCATTCGCACGTGCACAGATGCACGCGCGGCTGGCTCGACCCATACCGGAGATTGCAACATCAGTACCCCCGACAAGCGGAACCGCAAGAATCAGGAGATCCGCGTACCCAAGGTGCGTGTGATTGGCAGCGATGGCGAGATGGTCGGCGTGCTTTCGCGCGACGAAGCGCTCGAGCTTGCGCAGGAAGAGGGCCTCGACCTGGTCGAGATCCAGCCTCACGGCGATCCGCCGGTCTGCCGCATCATGGATTTCGGCAAGTTCATCTTCGACCTTCAGAAGAAGGCCAACGCCGCCAAGAAGAAGCAGAAACAGGTCGAGATCAAGGAAATCAAGTTCCGCCCGGTTACCGATGAAGGCGACTACCAGATCAAGCTGCGCAACATGCGCCGTTTCCTGGAAGAGGGCGACAAGATCAAGGTCAACATCCGCTTCCGTGGCCGCGAAATGCGCCATCAGGAGCTGGGCCGCCAGATGGCGGGCCGGATCGAGCTGGACCTTGGCGAGGACGTTGTCGTTGAATCGCGTCCGCGCCTGGAAGGCCGGCAGATGGTGATGATGATCGCGCCCAAGAAGAAGTAGCATCACGCATTGCAACCATGAAACCCAGCCGGCATAATGGTCGGCCGGGTGAACCGGTGTTGTTTGCAGTTGTTGTCAGGACCTGTTGTTGATTCGCTTGCGGATCAATAGCTTACGAGCCGGCACGGGCAGGACGGAAAGTGTGGCCATGCCACCGCCCAGGTCAGTTACAGAAACCCGAAAGGACATTCGCAATGCCCAAGATGAAGACTCACCGTGGAGCGGCCAAGCGTTTTCGCAAGATCGCTTCCGGCAAGTTCAAGTGCGGCCACGCCAACCGTAGCCACATCCTCACCAAAAAGACGACCAAGCGGAAGCGCAACCTGAGGCAGGCGAACCACGTTCGCGCCGAAGATGCCGGCCGTATTGCCCGCATGCTGCCGTACGCCTGAGGAGGACTGAGAAATGGCACGAGTCAAACGTGGTGTACAGGCGCGTAGGCGTCACAAGAAAATCCTGAAGCAGGCCAAGGGCTACTATCACGCCCGCCGCAAGGTCTATCGCGTCGCCTATCAGGCGGTCACGAAGGCCCTGCAGTACGCCTACATCGGCCGCAAGCAGAAGAAGCGCAATTTCCGCTCGCTGTGGATCGCCCGCATCAATGCGGCATCCCGCGCCAATGGCATCAGCTACAGCCGCTTCATGAATGGCCTGCTGAAGGCCGGCATTACCCTTGACCGCAAGGTGCTGGCAGATATCGCCGTGCACGACGCGGCAGGCTTTGCCGCGCTGACCGAGAAAGCCAAGGGCGCACTCGCAGCGTAAGGTGTCGCGTCGCTCGCGTGCGGGAGTTGATCCCGCGACGCAGTGAGCCGACAACGCAATACACGCATGGGGAAGGGCGCAAGTCCTTCCCCATGTTTGGTTCTGGGGATTGCAGATGAGCGGCATCGAACAATTGACCGAACAGGCACTGGCCGATATTGCCGCCGCCGATTCGCCCGAGCTGATCGAGGCATTGCGGGTGGCCTTGCTCGGCAAATCCGGCAGCATCACTGCCCAGCTCAAGCAACTGGGCAGCCTGCCAGGCGACCAGCGCAAGGCGGCCGGCGAGAAGATCAACAAGGCGCGCGATATGCTGTCCACCGCGCTGGCGGCGCGCAAGGTGACGCTGGCCGCCGCAGTGCTGGATGCACGCCTGGCGGCGGAAACGGTGGACGTTACCCTGCCTGGTATCGATGCCGCCTGTGGTGGGCTGCACCCGGTCAGCCGCACCCTGGAGCGCATGACGGACATCTTCGGGCGCCTCGGTTTCGAGTTGTCCGACGGTCCGGAGATCGAGGACGACTGGCACAACTTCGAGGCGCTGAACTTCCCGCCGCACCATCCGGCGCGGGCCATGCACGACACCTTTTACATGTCCGGGGACGATGCCGCTGAGGCCGGCGGCAACAGGCACTTGCTGCGCACCCATACCTCGGGCGTGCAGGTGCGCTACATGATGGACCTGCTTGCCAAGGGCGGTAGGCCACCGTTGCGGATGATCGCCGCCGGCAAGGTCTACCGCAGTGACAGTGACCAGACCCATACCCCGATGTTCCATCAGGTCGAAGGGCTGTTGATCGACGAGGTTGCCAGTTTCGCCGACCTCAAGGGCACCCTGGCCGAGTTCGTGCGTGCGTTTTTCGAGCGCGATTTCGAGATGCGCTTCCGGCCCAGCTACTTTCCATTCACCGAGCCGTCCGCCGAGGTCGACATCGCCTGGCAGCAGCCCGACGGCAGCACCCGCTGGCTGGAAGTGCTCGGTTGCGGGATGGTCCATCCAAGCGTGCTGCGCAATGTCGGTATCGACCCGGAGAAGTACACCGGGTTCGCGTTCGGGATGGGCGTGGAGCGTCTCGCCATGCTGCGATACGGCGTTGACGACCTGCGCAGCTTCTTCGACAACGACGTGCGCTTCTTGAGGCAGTTCGCGTGACCATCCCGCGTAGTGGACAGCGATGAAATTCTCCGAAAACTGGCTGCGCCAGCACGTACCAACCGAAGCCAGCCACGATGAGCTGGTCGCAACCCTGACAGCGATTGGCCTGGAGGTCGAAGAGGTCACCGAGCTGGGGCAATCGCTCGATGACGTGGTGGTCGCGCAGATACTCAGCGCCGACAAGCACCCGCAGGCGGACCGTTTGCAGGTCTGTCAGGTCGACGTCGGCAATGGCGAGATCGTGCAGATCGTTTGTGGCGCGCCCAACGCGCGCGCTGGCCTCAAGGCACCGCTGGCCAAGGTGGGTGCCGTGTTGCCGGACGGGATGAAGATCGAGCCGGCCAAGCTGCGTGGGGTGGAGTCATTTGGCATGTTGTGCTCGGCCAAGGAGCTGGGGACCGATGGCGATGCGTCCGGCCTGCTGGAACTGCCGGCCGATGCCGTGACAGGGTCACCGATGACCGGGTTGCTCGGCCTGCCCGACGCCAGTATCGAGATCAAGCTGACTCCGAACCGGGCGGATTGCTTCAGTGTGCGCGGGATCGCGTTTGACGTTGCCGCGGCACTGGACGGGGAGGTTGCCGCATTCGATATCCAACCGGTGCCCGCTACCGTCGAGACGAAGCTTGCGATCCAGCTCAGTGCCGGCGCCGCTGCACCGCGTTACTGCGGTCGGGTGATCGAAGGCATCGATGGCACCGTCCCGACCCCGCTCTGGATTGCCGAGCGCTTGCGCCGCAGTGGCGTGCGCCCGGTGTCGCTGCTGGTCGACGTGACCCAGTACGTGATGCTGGAACTGGGCCAGCCAATGCATGCCTTCGACCTGGACCTGCTGGCCGGGCCGATCGGTGTGCGCTGGGCGCAAGCCGGGGAAAGCCTGAAGTTGCTGGATGGCAGGACGGTCCAGCTCGATGAGCAGTTCCTGGCCACTACCGACGCCGACAAGCCGGTTGCGCTGGCCGGTGTGATGGGTGGCTTCGATACGCGGGTCACCGACGCCAGCCGCAACGTATTCCTCGAGTCTGCCCATTTCGCCCCCAGCGCGATCATCGGCCGTAGCCGCAAAATCGGTATGCACACCGACGCCGCGCACCGTTACGAGCGCGGCGTGGATCCGGAGCTGCCGCGTGCGGCGATCGAGTATGCAACCCGGTTGATCCTTGATGCTGCCGGTGGCATGCCCGGTCCGGTGGTGGAAGAAGCGTTGCCGGAACACCTGCCACAACCACAGCCGATCAATCTGCGTCGCGCCCGGCTTGCCCGCGTGTTGGGGCTGGACGTGCCCGATGCCAAGGTCGAGCAGATCCTGAAAGCGTTGGGCCTGGCCGTCGAGGTAAGTGACGAGGGCTGGCAGATCACCGCACCGGGTCGGCGGTTCGACATCGCGATCGAAGAAGACCTGATCGAGGAAGTAGCACGGATCCACGGCTACGACTCGATCCCCACGACCCTGCCGTCCGGCGCCTTGCGGCTGGCCGCGCCCAGCGAGGCGACGGTGGACGAGGGCAGCATCCGTCGGCAACTGGTTGGGCGCGATTACCTGGAGGCCATCAACTACGCCTTCGTCGACGCCGGGCTGTTGCAGTCCTGGGGTTTGGGCGATGGCGCGGTGTCGCTGGCCAATCCGCTCAGCGCCGAGCTCGCGGTGATGCGCACCTCGTTGCTGCCAGGACTGGTCGCCGCGCTGGGCCGCAATGTCGCACGCCAGCAGTCCCGTGTGCGCCTGTTCGAGCTGGGCAATGTATTCACCGTGGCCAGCGGACAAGCGCCGCATCAGCGCCTGCGAGTGGCGGGCGCGGTCTGCGGCAATGTCTCCATCGAGCAATGGGCCGTGGCCGAGCGCGAGGTGGGTTTTCACGACCTGAAGGGCGACCTGGAGAGTCTGGCCGCGTTGTCGGGGGCCCGCTTGGAGTACCGGGCGTCGCAGCCGGGCTGGGCACACCCGGGCCGCTGCGCCGACGTCTTCCGCATTGACGACAAAGGCAGCGCGATCGCACTGGGTTGGATCGGCCAATTGCATCCGCGCCTGCAACAGGCGATGGAAATCGATCGCGACGTGGTGGCGTTCGAGCTCGACCTGGCGCCGCTGACCGCGCGCGCGCTGCCACGTGCAGCGGCCTTGTCCAGGTACCCGTCAGTGCGCCGTGACCTGGCCTTCGTGGTGCCCGATGATGTTTCCTGGGCGATGGTTTCCGCCAGCGTCCGTGGCGCTGCGGGTCCCGTGCTGCGTGAGCTGGTGTTGTTTGATCAGTACCAGGGCAAGGGTGTTGAATCAGGGTGCAAGAGTCTCGCTATGGGCTTGATTTTGCAGGAAGAATCCCGCACGCTGACTGAGCCCGACGTGGATGCGGTGGTTACTGCGGTCACTGCGGCGTTGCAGTCGGAGCACGGCGCCACGCTACGCAGTTGATGGTCGCGGCAAGTTGGCCGCGATGGTGCAAAACGGCAATCGTGCGGCGATAGGCTATCGGAAGGAAATGGATCATGGCGTTGACCAAGGCTGAAATGGCCGAACGACTGTTTGACGAGGTCGGTCTCAACAAGCGCGAGGCCAAGGAGTTCGTCGATGCGTTCTTCGACTCCCTGCGCGAAGCCTTGCAGTCCGGGCGGCAGGTCAAGTTGTCGGGATTTGGCAACTTCGACTTGCGGCGCAAGAGCCAGCGGCCGGGCCGCAACCCGAAGACCGGTGAGGAGATCCCGATCTCGGCCCGGACCGTGGTCACATTCCGGCCAGGCCAGAAGCTGAAGGAACGTGTCGAATCGTACGCAGGGGCCGCACGTGCTTGATCCGGGCAGCAACCGCGAGCTTCCGCCGATTCCGGCCAAACGCTACTTCACCATCGGTGAAGTCAGCGAGTTGTGCGACGTGAAGCCCCATGTACTGCGTTATTGGGAAACCGAGTTCCCGTCGCTCAAGCCGGTCAAGCGTCGTGGCAACCGTCGTTACTACCAACGCCATGAAGTGCTGATGGTCCGCCAGATCCGCGGCTTGCTGTACGAGCAGGGCTACACCATCGGCGGGGCGCGGTTGCGGCTGGAGGGCGACGACGCCAAGGACGAGTCGGCGCTGAGTTCGCAGATCGTCCGCCAGGTGCGTATGGAGTTGGAAGAAGTGCTGCAGTTGCTGCGGCGATAAGCCACGATAGTGGTTCGGATTCCACGGTAATCGGCTATACTCACCGCCCGCCCCACGGCGGACCGCAAGACTTCGGGGCGTAGCGCAGCCTGGTAGCGCACTTGTCTGGGGGACAAGTGGTCGTCGGTTCAAATCCGGCCGCCCCGACCAATTCGTTTGATTCCAGCGACGCCCGGCATTGCCGGGCGTTTGCTTTTCAGGCGGCCTTGGTCAGGCGATCCCTGGTCAGGCGGTCCTGGCCGCCCCGCCGGACGACGTGACAGCCAATGCCGGCCAGCGCGCCAGTACGGCCACGCGGATGCCGTCCGCATCCAGTCCGGCTTCGCTCAGCAACTCCTCGCGGCTGGCGTGGTGCTGGAAAGCGTCCGGCAAGCCCAGATGCAGGATCGGAAGGGTGATGCCCTCAGCCGCCAGCAGCTCGGCCACGCCGCTGCCGGCGCCACCGGCGACGACGTTGTCTTCCAGGGTGACAAAGCCTTCGTGGGTCTCCGCCAGTTCCAGCAGCAATTGGCGATCCAATGGTTTGACGAAGCGCATGTTGACCACGCTCAGTCCCAATTCGCTGCCCACCTGTTCGGCAACCTGGACCAGTGCGCCGAAGGCCAGTAGTGCGATGCTGGAGCCCTCGCGGCGCAAGTGCGCCTTGCCGATCGGCAGGGTGTCGAGGCTTGCCTGGACCTCCACGCCCGGGCCGACGCCGCGCGGATAGCGCACTGACGCCGGGCCCTTGAAGCGGAAGCCGGTGGAAAGCATCTGCCGGCACTCGTTTTCGTCCGCTGGCGCCATCACCACCATGTTGGGCACGCAGCGCAGGTAGCTCAGGTCAAGGTTGCCCGCATGGGTGGCGCCATCGGGGCCGACCACGCCGCCGCGATCAATCGCAAACAGCACGTCCAGCTCCTGCAGCGCCACATCGTGTACCAATTGGTCATAGCCGCGCTGGAGGAACGTCGAATAGATCGCAACCACCGGCTTGGCGCCTTCGCAGGCCATGCCCGCCGCCAGGGTGACCGCGTGCTGCTCGGCGATGGCGACATCGAAGTAGCGTTGCGGGTACTGCTTGCTGAAGCGCACCAGACCGGAGCCTTCCCGCATCGCCGGCGTGATGCCCAGCAATGCCTGGTCGGCGGCGGCCATGTCGCAGATCCAGTCGCCAAACACGTCGGTATAGGTCGGCTTCTTCGCCCCGGTCTTGCTGATCATGCCCAGGTCCGGATCAAACGGGCTGACCGCGTGGTAGCCGATCTGGTCGCCCTCGGCGGGCTCGTAGCCCTTGCCCTTGGTGGTGATGATGTGTAGCAGCTGCGGGCCCTTCATGCCTTGCAGGGTTTTCAGCGTGGCGACCAGTGCTTCCATGTCATGGCCATCGATGGGACCGGTGTAATGGAAGCCGACCTCCTCGAAAAACGTGGACGGCACGAACATGCCTTTCCAGTGCTCTTCCCAACGGCGGATGAAGCGTGCCGGGGGGCGGTTCTTGTCGCCCAGCAACTTCTTGCCGCCTTCGCGCAGGGCGTTGAGGGTGCGGCTGCCGGTCAGGCGTCCGAGCATCCGGGTCACGCCGCCGACGTTCTCGGAGATCGACATCTGGTTGTCGTTGAGGATCACCAGCACGTTGGGTTCAACGCCGCCGGGGTCGTTGCCCATGCCGCCGGCGTGCGTCAGCGCCTCGAATGCCATGCCGGCAGTCATCGCGCCGTCACCGATCACCGCAACCACCTTGCGCTCGTCGCCGACGTGCTGCAACGCGATTGCCATGCCGATTGCGGCGGAAATGCTGGTCGAGCTGTGGCCGACGCCGAACGTGTCGTATTCGGACTCGTCGCGCTTGGGGAAGGGCGCCACGCCGTCCTTGTGCTTGACGGTGTGGATCTGGTCCCGGCGACCGGTGAGGATCTTGTGCGGGTAGGTCTGGTGGCCAACGTCCCAGACCAGTCGGTCGGTGGGAGTGTCGTATAGCCAATGCAATGCGACCGTCAATTCGATCACGCCCAGACCCGCGCCGAAATGACCGCCCGATTGAGCGACCTGCTCGATCAGGTACGCACGGAGCTCTCCGGCGATGGCAGACAGTTCCTCGGCGGGGAACTGGCGCAGGTCGGCGGGGGTCTGGATACGTGACAGACGCGGGTAGCGTTGCGAATCAATCATCAATACGGAGTCGGACGGTAGTACGCCATTGTCCCGCTCGCGTTGGAACGGAGCAAGGTGGGACCTGACTGGCAGCGGTAGTGGCCCTCAGCGTCCGCGCAGGCGTCCGAACAGGCCGCCGGATTTTTGCGGCTCCGGTGCCGGCTCGGGCAAGCGCTCGATATCGGCGAAACCGGTGGCGAGGCTGGCGTTGACGAAGTCGGTCACCTCCGCGATGGAAACCCCGCTTGCCTCGGCGATGTCAGGCAACGTCGTCGGGCCTTTCATCATGGTGGTCGCAATCCGGAAATGCTTGGGGTATTCGCGCTCGGTTTGCGGCCATTTCAACAGCTGGTAACGCGCTTTGGGGTCGAATCCCGGCGTCAGGCGGCCTTGGCTCGACAGCAGTCCTGCGTACCAGACCAGTCGCGTCAACGGCTGCGATGCGCCAATCCTGGCTATCTCGCTGTCCCAATCAGGGACGGAGACGAAATCGTCGGCATCGGCCTGGCTGGTTACATGAGCGGCCAATGGCTTCAGGCTGCTGGGGCCAAAGTATTGGTTGCGGGCGGTATCGACCAGCAACGCCAGACCGTCACGCTCGAATTTGACCTGGCTGGCAAGACGCCCGGAAGCAAGCCACTCGGCGAATGTAGACGGTTCCGAATCGGCTGGAGCGTCCGGCCCGGTCTTTGGCTCGTCGTCGGGCAACGCCGGTGCGACATCGGCGGCTACAGCCAGGCCGGGCGGCTCGACGGGATCGAGCGTCTCCGACGCCACCGGCGATGGGCCTGCGGCGGCAGGTACCTCGTCAAGCGATGGCGTTTTGGCTGTCTTGTCTACTGGCGGTGCAGCCGGTGGCAAATCGGTCGCGGGCGACTTTTCCGTAGTCGTGCTTGTGGGTGCGACGGCGGCGGCCGGCTGTGGCGCGATCTGTGAGAGCAGGGAAAACAGCGAGCCCGCATCAAACGGCTGGGCCAGCAGCAGATCGGCCTGGGTGCGCGGCGCCGACGTCAGTCCGATCACGGTCTTGCCCGACGCATGCAGTCGCAACCAGCTCATTGGCCCGTACATGCTGTCCATATCGACGACGACGTACTCGGCCGCGGCGGCGGGCATCAACTGCCATGCGGAGCCCAAGCGCCCATTGGCATCCGTGAAAGCGGCCTTTAACGAAGTTTCGGTCGCCGGATCCATGCCGGTCAGGCCAAGGGTAAGGGCCATTATCGAATCCAATTTTTCAATCCGCCAGTGTTGCGGAACCGTTTGCAGGCGTCAAACATTGTGCTCAGGAAAACGAGCGGACATGTTTCCTGGGCAACTGGCTTTTCAGGAACGCCATCTGGTCGGCCAGGATGTTGCGGTTGGACAGGATCAGGTGTTCGATCCAGCTGGGCCGGTAGGGTACGGCGAGCAATGGCATGTGGGCTTGCTGCGGGGTGCGGTTTCCCTTGCGCGAGTTGCAGTGGAAACAGGCGGAGACCACGTTCTCCCAGATATCGCGGCCGCCGCGGGATACCGGCATGACATGGTCACGCGTCAGCTGCGGGCGATGGAACTCGTCGCCGCAGTACAGGCACAGGTGAGCGTCACGGGCGAACAGGGCCGGGTTGGTCAGGGACGGGGTGGGGTTGATCGCGCGGGAGCGGGCATGCCCGCGTGCCGCCACGATCGGGTGCAGCTCCAGCAGGCTGTGCTGGCCACTGAGCCGGTTGAAGCCACCGTGGACTTCCAGACACGGGTCCCCGAGCGTCCATGCCACCGCATCGCGGGCATACAGGCATGCGGCCTGCTGCCAGTTTATCCAGCTGAGTGCCTGACCGTAGGCATCCAGCGACAGCAGCCGCACCGCGTTGAGATGCTCCAGTGCGTGGCGCGAGTCGAGCGTGGACGAGCCAAACGGGGGATCACCCGGGTCCGGCCGGTTGCTGTATCCGGCGTGGATTCCAGAGCGGACCAGCGATAACGGTGCTGTGTCGATCTCCATTGGAAACCGAGCATATACCTGATTTGTGGCGATTTGGATCGGGCCTGCGCGCGCTTGCGACGGGTTGCGCCGTCCTCAGGCGTCGAACTGTCCTGCGTTCAGCGCCATCAGCGAATTGCTGCCACTGTCGATCGCCGCTGCGTGGGCCAGCGTACGCGGCAGGATCCGCGCGAAATAGAACCGGGCGGTCTCGCGTTTTCCGGCCTTGAATCCCTCCGGCTGCGTTGACCCTTCGCTGGCGGCAACACTGCGCGCCCACCAGTAGGCGAGGGCGACATAGCCCGAGTACATCAGGTAGTCGTAGGCGGCCGCACCGATCTCGTCCGGGTCGGTGGCCGCACGCTTGCCGATCTGCATCGTCAGCCGCTGCCACTCGTCGGCCTGGGCGCGCAGCGGTGCGATGAACTCGGCGACCGCGGCGTTGTCCGCGTTGTCGCTGCAGAACTGCTCGATCATGCCCAGCATTACCTTCAACCCGGCACCTTGCAGCTGCAGGATCTTTCGGCCGACCAGGTCCAGCGCCTGGATCCCGGTGGTGCCTTCATATAGCGTGGTGATCCGCGCGTCGCGGGCCAGTTGCTCCACGCCGTTCTCGGCGATATAGCCATGGCCGCCGTAGCACTGCACCGCGTGATAAGTACATTCCACGCCCCATTCGGTCAGGCAGGCCTTCACGATCGGGGTCATGAAACCCACCAGCGCATCGGCCTGCTCGCGCTCGGTCGGGTCGGTGGCGTTCTGGGCGATATCGATCTGCAGCCCGGCGTGATAACTCATGGCCCGGCCCCCTTCCACCAGTGCCTTGCAAGTCAACAACATGCGGCGCACATCGGGATGCACGATGATCGGGTCGGCAGGTTTGTCGGGAAATTTCGGGCCCGACAGCGAGCGCATCTGCAACCGCTCACGCGAGTAGGCCAACGCGTTCTGGAATGCACGATCCGACAGGCCCAGCCCCTGCAGTCCCACCGCCAGGCGCGCGGCATTCATCATGGTGAACATTCCGACCATGCCCTTGTGCGGCTTGCCGACCAGATAGCCCTGCGCGCCGTCGAAATTCATCACGCACGTCGCCGAACCGTGGATGCCCATCTTGTGCTCGATGCTGCCGCAACGCACCGCGTTGGCGTCTCCTGTACTGCCATCGCGCGCAATGCGGATCTTGGGGACCACGAACAGCGAGATGCCCTTGCTGCCGGCGGGCGCATCCGGCAGCCGCGCCAGCACCAGGTGGATGATGTTTTCGGTCAGGTCGTGATCGCCGGCGGTGATGAAGATCTTGGTCCCGGTGATCGAGTAGCTGCCATCGTCGTTCGGTTCGGCACGGGTCTTCAGCAGGCCGAGATCGGTGCCGCAATGCGGCTCGGTCAGGCACATGGTGCCGGTCCAGCGGCCTTCGACCAAGGGCTTGAGGAATACCTCGCGCTGCCAGTCCTCGCCGTGGTGCAGCAGTGCCTCGGTGGCGCCGTGGGAGAGCAATGGAAAGTTTCCCCAGGCCAGGTTGGCGGCATCGATCATTTCCTTCTGCGCGAAGCCAGCCAGGTGCGGCAGGCCCTGGCCGCCGAACTCGACCGATGACACCAGTCCGGTCCAGCCGCCCTCCACGTATTGCTGGTAGGCCTGCCGGAAGCCGGTCGGCGTGGTGACGGCACCGGTCGCCTTGTCGAACGTGCAGCCTTCGCGGTCGCCGACTTCGTTGAGCGGTGCGAGCACGTTCTCGGCAAACTTCGCGCTCTCCTCCAGGACCGCGTCGAGCAGGTCGCGACTGACATCGGTGAAGCCCAGCCGCTGGAACTCGGCCTCGCTGTCGAGCACATCGAACAGGACGAACTGCATGTCACGAAGGGGAACTTTGTACTGGCTCATCGAGGACCTCGGTTGGGCGAAGGCTTGGATGGATCGGGAGCTTGGATGGACCGCAAATTACGGGAGTCTGGCTGCCCGCTGCTCAGCGCAACACGCCAGGTAGTCCCGGTGCCGGACTCAACGTGCTGTTGCGCTCGATCTTGTATTCACGCTGGCGCTCATCGTCGGGCGTCGCGGTGATGGTTCCTTCAAGCGCGTAATCCAGACCCTGGTTGCGGGCCAGTGCATCGGCGACTTCAAGCTTTGCAGCGACCGAAGGGGCGAGTGTCACGGTGATCACGTCGGCAGATTCCGGGCCGATGGTCACCGCCGGCTGTGCCGCCAGCGCGCCGGCTTCCTGGTCGCCCACCTCAAGGGCGAGGCGCAATGAATCGAACCGCATCGGGATGCTGCTGAAGTTCTCGATCCGCAACTCGGCCGACCAGCTGCCATCGGCCAGGACCGTCAACTGCTGGATGCGTGCGGACGGTTCCGACACGCGCCGCACCGGGCCACTGGCACATGCTGCCAGCAGCAATACGCACGATGCCAATCCGAGCCAGCTTGTCCAACGCGTGGTAGTCATTGTTCGTCCCCGATGGTGTCTGTTTCGTCGAGGATACTACGGCGCATGGTGCGGGCAGTTGCATGACGATGGGCAAAAGCAAAAACCCCGCAAAGCGGGGTTCTGCAATTAGAAGGCGGATCAAGAGTTACCGCGACTGTGCGTGGAACGTCCTCGTAGAGCTACCGGATTCAGCACGGCGCTTCTCGATGATGCTCTTTTGGCGTTCGGTGGCTTTGACCAGCACGACCTTGTAGACCTTCTTCTTCTCTTTGGAAGAGGCATTGCGAATGAAGTCAGAGAAGGGTGTGGACGATACCTTCTTGGTCTTGAATAAATCGAACATTTTCTGATTTCTCTAGATGGTGCTCAGGATCCGGCGTAGGGCCGTTTCGTCGTACTTTTCAGGAATGTGCCCATCGATCAGGTCGATGTTGTCGACGTACATACCGTTGGTGCCGTCAATATTCTTGAGTAGTAGATCTACACTGATCGAACGGCCGAAAGTCTTCTTCAGCCTGTTCACAACGTTACGCGCTTCGAAGTACTGGTGTATGAACTGTTCTGGAGGAATGTGCCGCCCGTCAAGAGCTTCCCGTTCCTGAACGAATTCCCAGGCTTGGTGAGGCTCCTGGTACACATAAAGGATCTGAACGACGCGCTTTCGCTGTAGCGACCGATCAATGTTGTGGGCAGCGATTGAGTAGTTGGTGAGTGTGCCATCGAGCAAAAACGTCTGACTTTGCTTAAATGCCAGATCGAGCATCCGATTCACCAAGGTCGAAACAGCTCGTTGGAAGAGGCTGGCGTTGTGTCCTTCATAGCCGGGCAGCAATTCCCGCAGCTCGTCCGGATCGATCCGTAGAACACGATCTCCATGCTGGGCCAGAAGTTCTATCGATGCTTCAGTCTTCCCTGCGCCAGGTGACCCGGCCATGAAGACAGAGACTGGCGACTTTTCAGATAGGTAGACATGGGGGTCTGTCCGCTCCGCGGCAATAGCCTTCCGATTGGCTTGCGCGTATGCGTTGGCGGCGCCCATGACAATTTGATCTTCGGGGCTCAGCTCCAAGACGATCTCCTACGGGGCCGGACAATTTTACTAAGCCTCCATGGCTCACCCTCACAAACGAAAAACCCCGCAGTGCTCGACAGCATTGCAGGGCTTGCATCTCACACGCCACCAAATGGTGGCCGGGGAGGGAATCGAACCCCCGACACGGGGATTTTCAATCCCCTGCTCTACCAACTGAGCTACCCGGCCCTGTCACGGGCTGGCCGTGAAGGAGCGGCATGATAGCGGGCTGATGGCGTAGGTGGCAAGCCGGATGTGAGCTGAATGCGCGCGCGCTCGTGCCAGACTCATCGCAACTCACGGTGCACCATGCACTCTTGAACGCCTCCTTCGCCAACCCGGGAGCAGACATGAAACGTATCTTCCTTTCGGTCGCCGTCGCAGCGCTGCTGACCGCTTGCGCCACTACCGCGACCTTGCCCGACGATCAACGCCTGGACATCCACCGGGCGCATGCCGGGGCACCGGTCAACAGCTTCCACAATTTTGGCACTCTCTACAGTTGGACTCCGCTGGGCGATAGCGCGCTGACGGTCTGGACCCGGCGCAACCAGGCCTATCTGCTGGAGCTGGGCGGGAGCTGTCCGGGCCTGGAATACGGGCACGCCATCAGTTTCAGCGGGCAGGGTGGGACGGTCTTTTCCGGGATGGACAGCGTGGTGGTGCTCGATCCCGGAGTCACCAGCTTCCCGTGCCGGATCCAGCAAATCCTGCCGCTGGATGTCAAAGCCCTGAAGAAGGCCGAAGACGCCGCCCGCGACGATGTTGAAGGCAAGTAGCGCGGCTCAATCACCTTCGGGCGGAACGTAGCCCGCCACTTGCTCGACGTTGCCTTCGAACAGGAACTTCAGCATCTGCTCCTGCAAGAAGGCACGGTGATTGGGGTCCATCGGCGACAGGCGGTTTTCGTTGATCAGCATGGTCTGGTGCGCAAGCCACTTGGCCCAGGCCGGCTTGCCGATATGGGCATATACCCGCTTGCCGGCGTCGCCCGGCCAGGGTGCGAAATCGAGTCCTTCGGCGTCGCGTTTTTCGTATTCGCAGTAGACGGTACGGGCCATTACCAGTTCTCCTTGGATCGGGTGCGCGCTCAGTTGGCTTCCAGCAACCGGCGGATGGGCGCGGGGATGCCGAGGCTCCCCAATTGTCCGTTGGCGACCCAGCGCAGATCGGCATTGTCGCCCACCGCGCCGCCCAGGGTAACGCCGCGCCAGCGCCGTGGTTGCAGTGCCAGCCGGTAGTGGCTGAAGGCGTGGGCGATGGTCGGCAGGGTTTCTCCCTGGTCGAACCCGTCGTGATCAAGGTCACCCGCCAGGTGGCGGGCGAACCAGTCGCGTGCGCCCGCCTCGTCGTCGGCCTGCGGCAAGGTCCACAGCGAGGCCCAGATGCCTACCGGCGGGCGTTGCTGCAACAGCACCCGGCCATCGACGTCCTGCAGCCAGAGTACGTGCGCGTGGCGCTGCGGGATGGCCTTGGCTGGCTTGCGGGTTGGCAGTTCGCTGCTGCGGCCTTCGATACGCGCAACACAATTGCCCTGCAGTGGACATGAGACGCAACGCGGGTTGCTGCGCGTGCACAGGGTCGCGCCAAGGTCCATCTGGGCCTGGGTGTAGTCGCGCAGACGCGAGGTGGGCAGATGTAACTCTGCCAGCGCCCACAGCTGCTTCTCGATTGCCGGCGTGCCGGGCCAGCCAGTCACACCGTGGTAGCGCGCCAGCACCCGTTTGACGTTGCCATCCAGGATCGCGTGCCGGTCGCCCCAGGCTTGCGCCGCGATCGCCGCGGCGGTACTGCGGCCAATGCCGGGCAGGGCGATCAACGCGTCGACATCACGTGGCAAGTCGCCGTCGTGACGTTCCATGCATAGCTTGGCGGCGTTATGCAGGTTGCGGGCGCGGGTGTAGTAACCCAGTCCCGACCACAGTGCGAGGACATCGTCGAGCGGCGCGGCGGCCAGGGCGGGCAGGCTCGGAAGCGCCGCCACGAAACGCTCGAAGTAGGGCGCGGCGGTCTTGACCTGGGTCTGCTGCAGCATGATCTCCGACAGCCATACCCGGTAAGGCGTGCGCGGATGCTGCCAGGGCAGGTCATGGCGCCCGTTGTGATCGAACCAGACGAGCAGGCGTCCGGCAAAGTCGGCTGGCTCCGGTGTCATGGGTCGACGCTGTCTTCGGAATCGCCCGGGTGCTCGTCGTCACCATTGTCGAACCGGATTTCCACCCCGGTCAGGGTTGCGCCGGCAATTTCGATGCGTGGCGTAACCAGGGTGCCGCTGAGTGGCGGCAACGGGGTGCCGGTGTCGAGCTGGTCCAGCCAATCCAGGATTGCAGGCAATTGCAAGCGGCTGTCGAGGCGGGTGTCATCACGTTCCAGTTGCAGGGAGGTGACCCCGGACAGATCGAGCGGGCCGGTGTAGTCGACCTTGAACGGCAGTGGTGAGCCCGACTGGCCCAGTGGCGCTGGCAGCGCCGGCCAACTGTCAGGCCATTCGGCGATTACACCGTCGAGTTGCAATGCCAACGTGTCGCCCCAGGCAAGAGCACCACGGGCATCGAAGCTCGGTATCGGCCCGCCGCCACGCAGCACGGTGCCCATGGGAATGATGCTGATGTTGCCCGCGCGGTAACGCAGCGGCCCGGCAACGCCATAGGCAAACGCCAGATCCCGGGAGCCGGCAGGGCTGCGATCCAACCAGCGGATGTCGGCGCCCGCCTGGAAGCGGTCAAGCCCGAGGCCATCATCGCCATCGTGCAGTTGTCCCGACAGTTGCAACTGCATCGGCAGGCGCCAGTCGGGCGTGACCACGGTGACAATGCCGGCGGCGCCAAGGCCCGCATCCAGCGTTGGCCGAGTCAGGGCCCACTGCAGGTCGAACGGGGCGATGGTGGTGCCGAAGCGACCCCTGCCGCTGATTCGAGCCGCAAGCGCACTTTCCGGGTGCAGCGATGGCGTGTCCAGACCGATCCGGTCGATCGACCAACCGTCGCCAATGATCTCGCCCCGGGTGACCTGGACGCCATCGGTGATGGTCGGGATGCGAAACTCCCCGCCCGGTGGCCGGCTGTCGAGCCAATGCTGCAATGCGGCGAGGTCGACTCGTGGCGCGTCCAGTTCCGCGCGCTGCACGGTCAGGTCTCCACCGGCCGCGCGCAGCGTCGTCCACGGCAGCGACAGGTAGATGCGCTCGGCGGTCAGTAACGGTGTTTCGGCGCCCGGCTGGCGGGCGATGACATCGCGCACCACAAGCCTGGGGGTACCGCGCAGACGGTACTCACTTGCGCCGCTGGAGGTGATCTCCAATCCCAATGCCTGCCCGACCCGTTCCAGAATCAGATCCGCGACCTGGCCGGGGCGGGTGAACCAGCCGAGGGTAAGCGCGAACATCAACAGCAGGAACGCGCCTGCACCCTTGGCGATGATCTTTCGCCACTGGCGGGCTCCTCGCTCGGTCCCGGTTGGCGCTGCTGGGGCGCCCACGCGCAGGCCGCCGGCGCTAGGCGCCGATCGCCTCGGGCAACAACGCGTCGACGAAGGCTTCGGCATCGAACACGCGCAGGTCCTCCGGGCGCTCACCAATGCCGGCAAAGCGGATCGGGATGCCGAACTCGCGCGCCAATG
This sequence comes from Lysobacter sp. A378, assembly GCF_054052125.1. Classification (NCBI taxonomy): domain Bacteria; kingdom Pseudomonadati; phylum Pseudomonadota; class Gammaproteobacteria; order Lysobacterales; family Lysobacteraceae; genus Lysobacter; species Lysobacter sp. A378. Next base: position 131,335 of record NZ_JBSVRK010000002.1, read on the forward strand.
CAAACACCACGCCGCCCTTGGCCGTGCCGTCCAGCTTGGTCACCACCAGCCCGGTCACCCCGACGGCAGCGTTGAACTGGCGCAACTGCGACAGCGCGTTCTGGCCGGTGGTGCCATCGATCACCATCAGCACTTCGTGTGGCGCATCGTGGTCGAGTTTCTGGATCACCCGCTTGATCTTGCCCAGCTCGGCCATCAGGCCTTGCTGCGTATGCAGGCGTCCGGCGGTATCGGCGATCAATACCTCGATGTTGCGCGCCTGGGCGGCCTGCAATGCATCAAACGCAACCGAGGCGGCATCGGCGTTCTGCCCTTGCGCGATTACCGGCACCTGGTTGCGCTCGCCCCAGGCCTGCAACTGTGCCACCGCTGCGGCACGGAAGGTATCGCCGGCAGCCAGCATCAATGACCGGCCCTCGTCCTTGAACCGGCGCGCCAGCTTGCCGATCGTGGTGGTCTTGCCGACGCCATTGACGCCCACGGTCAGGATCACGAATGGACGGGCGTCGTTGCGGATCGACAGTGGCACCGCAACCGGCGCCAGCAATGCGACCAGGTCGGCGCGCAATCCTTGCAGCAAGGCGCGCGAATCGGCGAATTCGCGTGCCTTCATGCGCTTGCGCAGGTCCTCGACCAGGTCGGTGGTCGCCGTTACCCCGACGTCGGCAATGATCAGTGCGGTCTCGATCTCGTCGAGCAGGTTGTCATCAAGTTTCGGGTTGCCATGGAACAGTCCGCCGAAGCTGCGGGCGAACCCGGTGCCCCGCAGGCGCTCGCGCCAGCTCGGTCGGTCGGCAGCGACCGGCTTGTCGACCGATGCGGCAGGATGGATGACCGGTGTCGAGGCGACCTGCTGACTCGGCGCAACGGCAGGCTGCGGCAAGTCCGCAGGCCTGGGCAAGCCAGGTGGCGCCGGGGCCGGCTCGGGTTCCGGAGTTGGAGCGGGAGCGGGAGCTGGTGCCAGAGCTTGCGGCGGAGTTGAGGCCGGAGCCGCCGCTGGAGCCGGAACCGGTACGACAGGAGCCTCGGGTGCCGAAGACTCGTTGCTCGCCGGTGCCGGGCTCGGGAACGCAGCCGCCAGTTCTTCGGTGCTGTAACGACGCTCGGACGGACCGGTCCCTGGCTTTTTTCGGCGGAAGAGGCTGACCATCGACGGTTGGTTTCACGAATGCGCGAGAATAGGCACATGCTAGCACTGGCCTGTCATTGCGAATGATCAAGAAACCCGCTCCAAAGCCCGCCCGTCCCGTGTTCCGTGGCCCCGGCCAGGTCCGGATCATTGCCGGGCGCTGGCGCGGCAGCAAGCTGCCGGTGGGTGCCGCCAGCGGGCTGCGCCCAACATCCGACCGGGTCCGCGAGACCTTGTTCAACTGGTTGATGCCGGCCTTGCCCGGCGCACGGGTTCTGGACCTGTTTGCTGGCAGCGGGGCACTCGGGCTGGAGGCGGTTTCCCGTGGCGCGGCGTCAGCGGTACTGGTCGAGCGCGACCCCCAGCTGGCGGCAAGCTTGCAGGCGACCGCCGAGCGGCTGCCGGGCGGCGAGGTCGCCAAGGTCATCCGGGCGGACGCACTGGTCTGGCTGCCGGCGCAACCGCGCGCCAGCTTCGATATCGCGTTCGTTGACCCGCCATTCGCTTCCGGGCAGTGGGAGCCGGTATTGGCGGGACTGCTGCCGGTGCTGGCCAACGATGCCTGGCTGTATGTCGAGGCACCGCTGGCCGAGCCCATTGTCCTGCCGCACGGGTGGATACTGCACCGCGAGGGCCGTACCCGCGAGGTGCGGTATGCCGTGTATCGGCGTGCCGGCATCACGACTGACCAGCAGGACGCCGGTCTCGGTTGATACACTCCCCTCAACCCCGGAAAACCCGGGTTCCAATCTTCTTGAGCCCGCCATCAAATGACACCGGCCCGCCACCGCATCGCTGTCTACCCGGGAACCTTCGATCCGGTGACCAACGGCCATATCGATCTGGTCGATCGCGCCGCGCCATTGTTTGACCGGCTCATCGTCGGAGTGGCGGAGAGCCCGAGCAAGAGTCCTGCCTTGCCATTGGAGCTTCGGGTCGAGTTGGCGCAACAGGCGCTGGGCCACCACGCCAACGTGGAAGTGTGCGGGTTCGACTCCCTGCTGGCCCATTTCGTGTCCGGTCTGGGGGCAGGAGTACTGCTGCGTGGCTTGCGCGCGGTGTCGGATTTCGAATATGAGTTCCAGATGGCAAGCATGAACCGCCATTTAATACCGGAGGTGGAAACGCTGTTCCTGACTCCGGCCGAGCAATACAGCTTTATTTCATCATCGCTGGTGCGCGAGATTGCCCGCCTCGGGGGCGACGTCTCCGGCTTCGTGCCGCCAGCCGTTGCCAAGGCGCTGCAAACGCAATGGCAACGTAGTGACGCTTGAGCACTTGCCGTACCGACGCCGTTCCAAATCGACGCCGATCAAACCGACGCAGCTTCAAATCGACGTTGTCCAATTGAAACTTGATATTTGACCGAAGGGGAATGCCATGAACACCACCACCCGTCTGATCCTGATTGCTCTGCTTTCGATGCCGCTGCTGGCGGCCTGCGACAAGGCCGACAAGGCCGAAGAAATCGTAGCCGTGGCGAAGGCACCGTTGACTGCGCCGACCACCAATGACGACAACGCTTGGGGCAGCTATCTGTCGCAGGTAGTGACCAGCAACATGGGCGAGGTCACCAACAGCCCGTACCTCTACTATTTGCCCGGCAGCGACAGTGCGGGCTTCGAGGGTGCCCATGAGCGCCTGAAGGAAGAGATCGAGATCGCGATGCAGCGCGGCATCGTGGAAGGCAACCTGGTGGCGTTTGGCTCACCCGAGTCGGCGATGATGGCCGATATCGTGGTCGGCGCTTTCGCCAAGGTCGATCCGGGTTCAATGAACAACGTCAGGCTGCTGTTCATCGGTGAAGCCGTCGATAATGACCGGGTCAAGGCTGCCGTTGAGCCGGCCGGTGTCGAATACGTGTTTGTCGAGGCGAAGTAGTCTTCTTTCGACAGACATCCTTGAAACTGTAATCAACGGATCCTTTCGCGGGCCACGGCGCCGCGTCATGCCATGGCCCTGAAGATCAACGAGATTTGCGTCAATTGCGACGTCTGTGAACCGGCCTGTCCCAACGGGGCGATCACCCAGGGTGAAGACATCTATGTAATCGACCCGGGGCTGTGTACCGAGTGCGTGGGACATTTTGACGAGCCGCAGTGCGTGGTCGTCTGCCCAGTGGAATGTATCGACCCGGACCCGAACTTCCCGGAAACCCATGAGCAGCTGCTGGGCAAATTGCTGAAGCTGCAAACCGGTACCGGGTAAACCCTGCGACGCCAAAGAGGGCGACTTGATGCGCAATACACCACGAACGCTGACGCTGGCTGGCTTGCTGGCCTTCACCACACTCACCGTTGGCCTCACCGGGTGCGCGAGCTCGCCGGAGCAGGCACCAGCGCCCCAAGCCGCCACCAACACCCCTCCCGGGGCGGTGATCGCCAGTGGTCATTCGCTTGCGACCGAGGCTGGGCTGGAGATCATTGCCCAGGGCGGCAACGCGTTCGATGCGGCGGTTGCGGTGTCAGCGACGTTGTCGGTGGTCGAGCCGATCAGCTCCGGGCTCGGCGGCGGTGGTTTCTTCCTGCTCCACGACGCCAGTACCGATCGCGACATATTCCTCGACGCACGCGAGACGGCACCGATCGTGGCGACGCCGGAGGCCTACCTCGACGAGGACGGCGAACTGGATCGCGACCGGGCGACCAACGGCGCTTGGTCGGCCGGTATTCCGGGATTGCCGGCCGCGCTGGTCGTGCTGGCGCAGGAATACGGCGAGCTGCCGCTGGCAACTACGCTGGCGCCGGCGATCCGTGTTGCCCGTGATGGATTCCCGATATACGAGCGGCTGGAGAAGGGCTACGCGCGTCGCAGCGAGGTGATGGAGCGCTACCGTGGAACCCGCGAGGTATTCCTGGCCGATGGCGATCCGCCCAAGGTCGGCGAGATCCTCAAGCAGCCCGACCTGGCCCGCACGCTGGAGTTGCTGGCAGCGCATGGCCATGACGGTTTTTACCGCGGTGAGGTGGCCGACAAGCTACTCGCCTCGGTGGCGGAAGAGGGTAGTCACTGGACTGCCGCCGAGTTGGCCGGGTACCAGGTGCGCGAGCGTGAACCGATCAGGTTCGATTACCGCGGCTGGCAGGTAGTCACCGCGCCGCCGCCGTCCTCGGGCGGGGTTGCACTGGCGGAAATGCTGCAGATCCTGCAGCCGTGGGACTTGTCCCAGCTCGACCAGACCGAGCGAACCCATCTGCTGGTGGAGGCGATGCGCCGGGCTTACCGGGATCGCACCATTTATCTTGGCGACCCGGATTTCGTGCAGATGCCGATCGCGCTGCTGACCGATCCGGCCTACGCGGCCGGCCTGCGCGCGACCATCCACCCGGACAAGGCGACTCCCAGCGAGCTGCTTTCCGGCCAGCCAGTGCCCTTCGAGGATGACGAGACCACCCATTTCTCGATCATCGATACCGAAGGCAACATCGTCTCGGCAACCCAGACCGTCAACCTGTTGTACGGCTCCGGGTTGATTGCGCCCGGGACCGGCGTGATCCTCAACAACGAGATGGACGATTTCGCGCTCAAGCCCGGTACGCCCAATGCGTTCGGGGTGATGGGTTTTGCCGCCAACGCGGTCGAGCCGGGCAAGCGCATGCTGAGCTCGATGACCCCGACCTTCATCGAGTCGCCAGACAAGCTTGCCGTGCTGGGTGCGCCCGGTGGCAGCCGGATCATCACCGAGGTATTGATCGGTATCCTTGGCTATGACGCCGGTCTGGACGCACAACAGGTCGCCGCCGAGCCGCGCATCCACCACCAGTGGCTGCCTGACGTGATTGCTGCTGAGCCGGACGCGCTGGATGCCGGCACCATCAAGGCTCTGCAGGCGATGGGCCACACGGTCAACGCTGGCGAGGGTACCTGGGGCAACCTGCAAACCGTTGCCTGGGACAAACAGACCGACACCCTGGACGGCGGTACCGATCCACGCAATCCGGTCGGCTCGGCCGAGGTACAGCTCGACGAGCATTGATTGCCGGGCCGACGGTTTCCTTGCGCATCCCGATCGCCCATCATGATCGGGATGCAGCCGCGGCTGCGAGCTTGTGGAGTCGACGATGAAACTCTGGTCGCTGATCGGCAACAGCCAGAAACTCGATGGCGGGGCGATGTTCGGCAACGCGCCGCGAGCGATGTGGAGCCAGTGGGCGCCGCCCGATGAGCAAAACCGCATCGACCTGGCCTGTCGCGCGCTGCTGGCCAGCCCGCTGGCGGGCAAGACGGTGTTGTTCGAGGCCGGCATCGGTGCCTTCTTCGAGCCCAGGCTGCGTGAGCGTTATGGGGTGGTCGAGGACCGCCACGTGCTGCTCGACTCGCTGGCCGAAACCGGATTCAAGCCGGCGGACATCGATGTAATCGTGCTGTCGCACCTGCACTTCGACCATGCCGGTGGCCTGCTTGCCCCGTGGGAAGAAGGCCAACCGGCACGGCTGGTGTTCCCGAATGCGACTTACGTGGTGGGCCGGGAGCATTGGCAGCGTGCCACCGCGCCGCACGCCCGCGACCGCGCCAGCTTCATCCCCGAGCTTCCGGGATTGCTTGAGGCCACCGGCAAGCTTGAGCTGGTCGACGGCGAGTTCTCGCAGACCCTCGGCAAGGCGGTGCGCTTCCATTACAGCGACGGCCACACGCCGGGCCTGATGCTGGCGGAGATCGTCGGGCCGGAAGTCATCGACGGCCAATCCCAGGGCGGAGTGGTGTTCTGCGCCGACCTGGTCCCCGGACGGCCGTGGGTGCATGTGCCGATCACGATGGGTTACGACCGCAATGCCGAGTTGCTGATCGACGAGAAAAAGACCTTCCTGGCCGACAAGATGGCGCGCAACGTGCGCCTGTTCTTTACCCACGATCCCGGTTGCGCGCTGGCCCAGGTGACCCGCAACGAGAAGGGCAGGTTCGGCACCAGCCACGAGGTGGCGGAATTACGGGCGAGGACGCTGGCCGCATGAACTGGCGGCCTGGACTGGCGGCATGGGTACTGGTGACGGTGGCGACACTTGCGCCGTGGCCGGTCGGCGCGCAGGTGCCTGGCCGCACGGCGGCGCCGGCGCAGGCGGTCGTCGCCAAGCCGGTGGGCGAACCGGTGCCCGGCAGCGTGCTCGAAGACACCGAGTTCGGCGTGCGCACCGACCAGTTCGGATTGGACCGGCGGGTTGAGATGTTCCAGTGGTACCGCGATCGCAATGGCGATTATGAGCGAGTCTGGAAACCGGCCTTGGTCGACTCCTCCGCATTCGCGCCGGGCCACCAGAACCCTGGGGAGATTCCACTGCAAGGCCAGCGTTGGTGGGCTACCGATGCCAGTCTGGATGGCAGGCCGCTCGACCTCTCAGTGCTGAAAACACTGGGGCAATGGGAGGATTTTCGGCCGGGTTTCTCACGCTTGCGGGCCAACCTGGCGGCCACCTTCCAACCGGAAGGCGACGGTCTTGGAAGCTCCGACAACCCGCTTGATCCCAAGATCGGCGATTTGCGTGTCCATTGGCGGCAATTGCGCCTTCCCGAGTTGTCGGGGCATGTCGAGCTGGAGGATGGCAGGTGGCAGCTGGCGACCAGGCCGGAGTTGGAAACCCAAACCACAGGGCTCTTGCAGGCGGCCGGCCAAGACTCTCTGCGGACCGGAAGTTCTGGCCGGTGGTTCTGGATAGCAGCCGGTGCACTGGCGCTGGCGTTCGTACTCGCTCTTCTGTTGCGCCGCAGACTCAAGCGTTAGCGTGCATACACTGCCCGGCTGCCGGATCATCGACATCGGGATCATCCGCCTGCGGCTTGTCCGCGGTGCCGCGGGCGCGCGCGCTGGTTGCTCAGCCGAAGCGGAATGCTGAAATGGTGGTTTGCATGACGGTCTCCGAATAGACCTTGCGCCCCGTCGAGTCATCGCCGGCGCCGGCGGCGACCAGCAGTGGAAGCAGGTGCTCCTCGCCGCCCGGCGGATGGCAGTCGCGTGCGTGTGGAGCGAGCGTCCATTCCTGCAGAAGGGCGTTGCGTTGCGCCGGCGAGCTTTCCGCCGCGGTGGTCAGCCAGGCGTCGAACTCGGCCGAGATCGGGGTGAAACGCGGATCGCCGTAGCCGCGCATGTTGTGGAAGCTCATGCCGCTGCCGATGATCAGCACGCCCTCGTCGCGGAGCGCCGCCAGTGCGCGGCCCGCTTCGATGTGCGCACGCGGGTCCAGGTCGCGGCGCAGGGACAGCTGGATCACCGGGATCTCCGCCGCCGGAAACATCAACTTCAGCGGGATGAACATGCCGTGGTCGAAGCCGCTTTTACCATCCACCCGGATCGCCGCCCCATCCGGGCCAAGCATTTGAGCGACCTGCGCCGCCAGCTCCGGGTTGCCGGGCGCGGGATACGTCAGCTCATAGGTGTGCGGCGGAAAGCCGGAGTAGTCGTAGATCAGCGGCGGCCGGGCGTGGCCGGTGACGCTGAACTGCGGCTCCAACCAGTGCCCGGAGACCAGCACGATGGCCTTCGGCCGGGCCGGAAGCGTATCGGCCACACCCTTGAGGAAGCCCGCCATGCCGGTCCAGGTGTCGCCCGGATTCCAATCCATGAAAAAGCAGGGGCCCGCGCCATGCGGGATGAAAAACACCGGCATCCTTGCGTTATCGCCGGCGCTGGGGCGCTTGTCGTTGTTCACCGTGGATACCTTTGCCTGTTTGCTGCATGGCCTCGTGGATCGTTGTCGGTCAGCGGGCCGGGGCCACGCGCCAGATGGTGTTGGCCAGGTCGTCGGCGATGATGAGTGCGCCGCGCGGATCCACGGTCACGCCGACCGGGCGGCCACGGGTCTTGCCGTCTTCGCCACGGAAACCGGTGGCGAAGTCGACCGGCGGGCCCGAGGGGCGACCGTTGCGGAACGGCACGAAGATCACCTTGTAGCCGACAGGATCCTTGCGGTTCCAGCTGCCGTGCTCACCGACGAACGCGCCGTCCGCGAACTGGGCACCCATCGTGGGCGTGGAGAAATCCAGACCCAGCGCAGCCACATGCGACCCCAGGCTGTAGTCCGGAGTGATGGCGGAGGCCACCTTTTCCGGGTTCTGCGGCCGCACGCGCGGATCAACGTTCTGGCCCCAGTAGCTGTACGGCCAGCCGTAGAACCCGCCTTCGCGGACCGAGGTTAGGTAGTCGGGGACGAGGTTGGGACCGAGCTCGTCGCGCTCGTTCACCACCGCCCACAAGACGTCCGTCCCCGGCTGGATGGCGAGTGCGGTGGGGTTGCGCAGGCCGGTGGCATAGACCTTGTGCGCCCCGGTTTGCGTGTCCACCTGCCACACCTGAGCGCGGTCGACTTCGGCATCCATCCCGCGCTCGGTGATGTTGCTGTTGGAGCCGATGGCCACGTAGAGGAAACGCCCGTCCGGGCTGGCGGTCAGTGCCTTGGTCCAGTGATGGTTGATCGCCGACGGCAGGTCGGTGACCTTGACCGGCGCCCCGCTGGCCGTGGTCTGGCCATCGCGGTAATCGAAGCGCACCAGCGCATCCTGGTTCGCCACGTAAAGCTGGCCGTCGACCAGCGCGAGCCCGTAGGGCGCGTTGAGGTTCTCGGCGAAGACGGTCCGCTCCTTGTAGCTGCCGTCGCCATCGGTGTCGCGCAGCAACGTCAAGCGGTTGCCGCTCTTGACCGTGGTGTTGCCCTTGGCCTTGATGCGGCCGGCGATCACATCCTTCGGCTTCAGGGCCGCCGCGCCGCCGCCCCGGCCTTCGGCCACCAGGATGTCGCCGTTGGGAAGTACCAGGGTCTGGCGCGGGATGTTGAGGTCGGTGGCGATGGCCGCGATCGTGTAGCCCTGAGGCACGGTCGGCAGCTGGTCGCCCCACAGCGCCGGCTTCGCAATGGTCATATTGGGCAACAGCCCGCGTTCCGGGGCAGGGAGGGTCGGATCAGCACCGTACTGGGCCGAGTCCGGGTCGCTGCCGCCGCATGCGCCCAGCAGGGCCGTCATGGCAACGACGGTCAACAGGCGTTTCATGCTGCACCTCCGGTACGAAGGTTGGAGAACCCGAGCCAGGTCGCCGCGCACGCGAGCACGGCAACGATCACCGACAGGATGAGGCTGGTCGGCATGATCGCGAACGCATCCTTGGCGTGGATCAGGGAGTCGATGAAGCCCACCACCCAGGTCGCCAGCAGAAGCAGGACGTAGACGAGCGGGCGCCCGCCGCGACGATCGCCACGGAGCAGGTCGATGACGGCCCACAACAGCGCGAAGCCAGCGAAGACCAGCGCGCCGGCGAGCAGCCAGGACGCGAAGTTGCTCCACTGGATCTGGTAGCTGCGGGCATACGTGATGTCGCTCAGCAGGGCGCCCAGGAACAGCGGGACGGCCCCGGCAAGCAGGAACGCATGAAAGGGGTGAAGCACCCTTTGCGGCACTCGGTCGACAGTGACAGCCATGGCGGTTACTCCCTTTGATGGTTGAAATGAGGCTCCCGACACTGTAGCAGTGCGGCCCGTGGAAGGCGTTGGCGGAACAGGGTGCTCAGGCCGTCAACCGTGCCTGAGCCAGGCCTCCAACGCGGCCTGTTTGGGTGTCCGTGGCGGCACGATCGCCGGAGTCGCCGGCATTGGCTGCACGGCGACGGATGTAACAGCCCTTGCACAACTGAGCGCTATCGTCGGGCACTTCGCATATGCGCTGCGCCAGCAACGTCGTGTGCACATCGTTTTCCGATGCACTCTTTTCAGCCGCGTCCGTCAATGCACACCGACAACAACAGCATCGCAGTCTGGGTCGCGGAGGAAATCCTTCCGCACGAACCCGTGGTTCGCAGCTGGCTCATCCGCCATTGGCGCAGGGCGATCGACGTCGACGACGTGATCCAGGAGGCCTACTGCCGGATATCCGAACTCGACTCCGTTGCGCACATCCGCGCCGGTCGGTCCTACTTCTTCACCACGGCCCGGGCGGTGGCAATCGACATGACCCGCTCGGCCGGATATAAAAACACGCGTGCGATGACGGAAATCGAGTGGCTGGACGTCATAGATGATGGCCCAACGCCGGACCGGGCCGCCGAGGCAAGCCAGGAGCTGGAGCGGGCGACGAAACTGCTGTCGCAACTATCCTGGACCTGCCGTCAGGTGATAGAACTGCGTCGGGTACACGGATTGTCGCAGGCGGAAACAGCACGCCGGCTGGGAGTCAGTGAGAACGTCGTCGAAAACCATATCGTGCGTGGAATCAGGCGCCTCCTGAAAGCAGTATCGGAACTGGATACGCACGAGCAAGGCGAAGGTGAACAGAGTTGCAGCACCCCCATTCGAACAACCAGACAGAGGACGCAGCGGCGCAATGGGCAGCACGGCTGAGCAATGGACGGATGACGGACCGTTGTCGCGCCGATCTGGAGGCGTGGCTGCAGGCCAACCGCCGTCATCGGGGCGCCCTGTTGCGCGCCCGGGCGGCACTTCACGTGATCGAAACCGCCGTGGCACGCGGCCCGTCGGTGCTCGAGTCGGATAACGACAACGACTATGGACCGAAACAGGCGCCGACCGCCCGGCGTCGCCGGTTCGCCCTTGCGGCGATCGCTGTATGCCTGCTCGCGACGATCGCCGTCGCGCCGGGAAGGCTCTGGCCGACCAAGTCGTCTCCGACCGCCTCCCATCAGGACATCGACCTGGCGGACGGAAGCATTGTCACCCTCGTCGGCGGTGCGAGGGTCGCAGTGGAGATGACGGACAGCGCCCGCACCGTGACCCTGCAAAGCCATAAAGCCGTCTTCAATGTGGTCAAGGATCCGAAACGCCCGTTCCAGGTCCGCTCCGGCGGGGTGTTCGCCCAGGCGGTGGGTACGGTGTACTCGGTCGCCAGGGTTGGCGTCTCGGGTGCGGCGGTCAAGGTGTCCGAGGGCAGCGTACTGGTCTGGACGGACGGCCAGGCTGACCGGGCGATCATCCTCAACGCTGGCGACCAGGTGACGCTGGACCCCGACGCGACCATGCCACAGGCGTTGAACCCCGGGCAGATATCACTGGATAACGAATCGATCCTGGCCGCGGCGAAGCGCTTCAACCGCGTCAATCGCACCCAGATCGTCGTGCGGGACCCGGCCATCGGCGACGTCAGGGTCGTCGGTCTGTTCAAGGCGAATGAACCTGAGCACTTCGCCCAGGCCGCGGCCGCCATTGCAGGCGCGAAAGTGGGCCATGGGGATGGAATCATCATTCTCGAAGCGCAACGCGCCCCGTAACTGCGGGCCACCCACCCGAGTGAATGGCGTCGGGACGCACCGATGTCATAACGGATCAAGTGAAGCCGACGCGGCCTTGTCCGATTACTGGCCCTGTCGCTCCACGAACTTGATCGCGCCTTCCGGGTGGTTGGTGAAGAGGACATCCACGCCGAGGTCAAGGTACCTGCGCCAGGCCTCCGGTGTGTCGACGACTTCCGAATAGACCTGCACGCCCGCGTCCTGCAACGCCCGCACGTCTTCCTTGCCGACTATGGAATCGCGCAGCAGGATGCAGGTTGCATGGTGCTGCTGCAGCGTTGTCAGGAAATCGCGATGGCCCCAGTTGTGCGCACCCAGCAGGCAGGTGCGGATGCGTGGATTGATGGTGTGCAGGGCGTCGATGGTGCGGTAATCGGAGGACTGCAGGATGAGCCTGTCCTGCAATCCGTGAGCGCGGACCACCGCATCCACCAGGGTCGCGAACGTCACCGGATCGACATCGGCAATGCCCGGCGTGGGCTTGGGCATCTTGGTCTCGGCGTAGAAGACGACGTCCTTGCTCCGGAAGCGTCCCAGCAGTTCATCCACCGTGGGGATACGCGCACCCGGAACCGCCACATGGCCTTCCACGGCATAGATGTCGCGCACCTTCGTGCCGCAGTCGAACTGCTGGGTCTGCTGGAGGGTCAGGCCACGTACCGGCCCGGCCACCATGTCGGAGCTCGGGTCGGGAATGCAGATGTCGGGGTTGATGGTGGCGTCGTGATGCACGATCAGCTCGTCGTCGCTGGTCATCACCATGTCGAACTCCAGCACATCCACGCCCAGCTCGATGGCGTGGTCGAACGCGCTGATGGTGTTCTCGGGGCGATGCATCGCCCCGCCCCGGTGTGCGGCGATGGACGGCTGGCTGGCTGTCTCCGGGGCGACCGTTTCTGCCCAGACCGTATTGGGCATGGCGCAGGCCGACAGCGCCACGGCCAGGCTCGCGGATAGCACACACATGTTTGTACGCTTCATTTTTCTACTCCTCGACGGTTCGCATATTCGGTTTGCAACAGGTTCACCAGTTCCTGCCATGCGCGGTCAGCGCGCTTGCAAGCGGGCTGTTTGCAATCATGTTCATGTGCGTCTCCTGATCTGAAGTGTTGCTTCACAGGCCATGCCGCCGTGGCGTGGCGTCGTCGTCCCAACGGATCGACCTCAGAAGCTGAGCTTTGCGTTGACGTAGAAGTAGCGGCCGTAGACGTCGTAAACACCACCGCCACCCTCGTAGGTGCGCGGCCGATACGGCGACTGGGCGTCGAACAGGTTGTTGACGCCCACGCGGAAGGTGGCGTGCTCGTTTATGTGCCAACCGACGGTCAGGTCGTTGTAGAGCCGCGCCGGAAGCCTGTTTCCGTCGTAGGCTTCGACAGACACGTTGGTGTAGTTGAGCGCCTTGCCCCAGTAACGGTTGTTCAGGCCGATTTCCCAGTCACCGATGTCGTAGTTCATCGACAGGTTGCCGCGCAAGTCCGGGTTCTGGTAGCCGCCGTCGTAGATGATCCGGCTGGTGTCCACCCCCGGCAGGGTGGTGGTCTCGTACTTGAGCAGGTAGCTGGCGCGCAGGCCCAGGCTCAGCCGGCCCGGGCCAAGGTCGAAGCGGTAGTTCGCCCCAAGGTCGATGCCCTTGGCCTCGGACTCGGACACGTTCATGTAGCTGGTATCGACGCCTTCGGCGTAGCCGCGCGAATCACGGGTGATGCGATCGCAGAACTCGTTGTCGCTGCTGGGCAGGTCCATGCACAGATTCAGGATGTTCTGCCGCGAGATCGCGGTGATCATGTTGTCGAGCTTGATGTTCCAGTAGTCCAGGGTCAGGTCCAGGCCGCGCACGAACTGCGGCTGCCAGACCAGGCCCGCGCTGACGCTGTCGGAGATCTCCGGGGTGACGTCCTGGCTGCCGCCGGTGATGACGTGGCCGGTTCCGATCTCGCTGGGCAGGTAGGGCGTGTCAACGCCCAGTTGCTGCATCAGCGCCGCGCAGTTGGCCATGCGGGTCGGGTTGGCCTGGTAGCTGGTTTCCAGGCATGCATCGCGCACGCCGATCTCCTGCACGGCGCGGGCGGAGTACAACTCGCCGAAGTTCGGAACGCGCACGCTCCTGGATTTGGTGGCGCGTAAGGTCAGGCTCTCGATCGGTGCCCAGCTCGTTCCCAGCTTCCAGGTGTTGGTGGAATCGAAGTCGCTATAGTCCGAATAGCGGTACGCACCTTCCACGGTCAGGCGGTGCGCGAAGGGCAGATCCTTCAACACGGGGACCACCAGTTCGGCGTAGATTTCGGACACGTCGTTGGAAGCTGCAAGTTCCGGCTCGTAGGGTGCCCAGGTGCCCAGGTGCGACAGTTCATTGGCCGGCGCCGCGGCGCCATTGTCGTCGACGTTGTGGATGGATTCCTTGCGGTGCTCAATGCCGAGCACTGCCTGCACCTCACCGGCCGGGAGGGAGAACAGCTCGCCGGCCAGGCTGCCGCCGAAGATCGTCTGCCTCTGTTCGCGATGCTTGCGGCGCGTGGCCATCATCCAGTCGCGTAGTTCCGGGCTGAGCTCTTCAGTGCTGAAGACGTCGAGCGGCACGCAGCCGAGCGCGCGGGCGGCTTCATCGCGGCACACCGGAATGCCGTTTTCATCGGCGATCACGTCGCGGGCGGTGAGCAGGCGTGAGGCCATCGGTACGTTGTTCGCGTGGATGTCATTGGTGCTGCGGCCATGCTGCCAGAACGCTTCCCACTGGAATCCAGCGGCAATCTCGCCGTCCAACGAGCTGCCGATGTTGAAGGTCTGGCGGTCGCTGTGATCGGTCATCTGGCCGAAATTTTCATAACTGCGTTGCACGACCGTTGATTCCAGGCCATTGGCCAGCATGACGTCGCGAAAGGAGTCGGGCAGGAACGGGTTGTCCAGGTAGGCAACCGCGCCACCGGCACCGTTGAGCCAGGTCAGGCGGTCGTCGTCGCGGTACGGGCGGCGGTAGGAATCGTACTTGGAGCGGCCGTAGTCGAAGTTCATGCCGAAGTTCAGCCGGTCGGTCAACTGATAGTCGAAACGGCCCATGAGGGACGCGTTCTCGATCGGCGCGATCAGGAAGTCGCTCCAGTGCTGGCTCTGCGGCATTCCGCCATCGCCTCCATCGCGCGAAGTGCCGCAACCGGAATGGCAGGTGTCGTAGGCGCCCACGTAGGCCGAGCCGTCCGGGTTCAACAGATACGTGTCCCCGCCCGCGTAGATGGTCGGTGCCGGCTGCAGGTACATGTTGGTGGTGTTGTAACGGATGATGCGGTCGGCAATGCCATCGTTGGGTCCGGTGTTTTCCGGGTTGACCTGATAGCTGAGGTTCGTGCCCTTCGAATAACGGTCGTAGTAGTGGATGGGGTCGTTCTTCGCCCAGGTGCCGCCGAACATCATGGAGCCGCGACCGTCGGCGAAACTGGTGCCGGCCACGACCGAGAACTGGGTCTTGTCGCCACCGCCGTCCTGGGTGGTGCCGGTGGTTGCCGAGAACTCCAGCCCTTCGAAATCTTTCCGGGTGATGATGTTGGCTGCACCGGTCACGGCATCTGCGCCATAGACCGCGGCCGCGCCGCCGGTGATGATCTCGATGCGCTCGACCATCGCGGCGGGGATCATGTTGATGTCGACAGCCGACGAGGACTGGCCGCTGGACACGCGACGACGCCCGTCGACCAGCGTCAGCGAGCGGGCGACGCCCATGTTGCGCAGTTCGATGGTCGCGATGCCGCCGTCGTACTGGCCTTCGGGTGAGCTGTTGTAGGGGCCGTTGCCGGGGCCGACCGCGACGTCCTGCAGCACGGTTTCGTACAGAGTGGTCTTGCCCTGGCTCATGGCGCGGTCCATGTCGATCACGCCGATGGGCATCGACGATTCCAGTTCCGGGCGCGCGATGCGCGAGCCGGTGACCACCACGTTGGAGAGCGTTGAAATATCCTCCCCGGACGCCTCGGTGGCGCTTGGTGTCGCCGGGGGTTCCGGGCCCAGGACCGCGACGTTGTTGTCGAACGAGCGAACCGTCAGTCCCGTTCCGGCGATCAGCCGGTCGAGTGCGGCGCGCGGTGGCAGCGTTCCCGACACGCCATTGACGATGCGGTTTTGAGCGTCGTCGCCGGAGACGATGACCTGGATGCCAGCCTGCTGCGCGAACTCGCGGATCCCGCTCGACGCATCCTGTTGTTGAACGTTGAATTCATGCACCTGGTCTTGTGCATGCAGGGGGGCTGAAAGAGAGATCGCAACCATGGCGGCGGCGATCGAGATGGCCAAGCGGGAGGAGGTTGAGCGCACTGCGGGATTCCTGTTGGGAGGATGTACCCCATTGATGACGGTGCACTTGGCGGTTTCCTTCACGTTGGCAGATTAAATTTTTGTGACAGACGAGGCGACCAATGCCCGCTGGGTCAACATCACTTGGCGCCGGGATCAGGAAGCGTTTTGAGCGTTCAGTTCTCTTGCTTCAAGTAACATGCTTCGGCATCGTCCTTTGGAAAAAATGAGCATGGCAATGGGTGACGGTGCATTGAGCTTCTATGACCGATTGCCGGATGCTGTTTTCATGGTCGATTCCAACCATCGGATCACCTACGTAAGCGCTGCTTGCCTGAGTATTTTCGGCTACCGGCCCGACGAGATGGTCGGACGATCCATGCTGGATCTCGTGGCGCCGGTGGACCGGGACAAGACCCTGCATGAAGCACGTGATGTCATGAAGGCCAACGAGAGGATCGGGTTCGAGAACCGCTATCTCCACAAGAACGGTGAAGAAGTCCACCTCATGTGGTCGGCGCGGTGGCTGGAAGCGGAGGGCCTGCGTATCGGGGTTGCCCGTGATATCACCGGGTTGAGGCGCATCAAGGCGCCAACCATGCGGGACGTGCCTGCAGTGGCCGGTCTAGCACCGCACGAACAGAAAGTGCTGGAGCTTCTACTTTCCGATGCTACGGAAAAGCAGATCGCTGAAAAGCTCGGCCTCGCTCTGTCCACCACGCATTCCTACATCACCGGCATCTTCCGGAAACTCGGTGTGCGTGGCCGTGCGGGATTGATGAGCCTGTGGCTCAAGCCGCTGCGGGATGAGCCGGCCGGCTGAGGTCATGCAACACCGCCGGAGTTCCCTTGTGATGGGATCCGGGTTGCCCACCCCGTTGCAATGACAGGGTGCAATCCTGCTGATTAGCAGGATTGGGCAATGGCCTGCGGCTGTCTAGCATGCCGTGATCTGTGCACGCGGCGTTGCTTCCAAGCGCGTCTGGCATGGGAACAACGTGACACCGGCCCCCAGGGGCATACCAGTGGATGTCTGCATCGTCAGCGGGGCGGAAGCTTCTATCGACGCTGCGCGCCCGGCTGTCAGCCAAGACATGCGGGGATACATGCCTGCTGATCATTCAAGCAATCAGGAAACCGACAATGAAGTACCCCAAGAAAGCCCAGCGGTCCCACAACGGTGGGCTGCGCCTGCTTCCGCTTGCCCAGGCCGTGGCTGTGGTGCTCGCCACCCTGGTTTGTGCGCAGCCCAGCCTCGCGCAATCGGTGACCGTCAGCGGCGATGTGACGCCGGCTTTTCCGGCCCCCGCGGATCCATGGAACGTCGCGGGCACCATTTCTGTTGGCGACACCAACGTTGGCACGCTGAACATCGAGGGCGGCGGCACGGTTTCCAGCGGCGGGGCTTTTGTCGGAAGGCACGCGGGAAGTGACGGCACGGTCAAGGTGACCGGCGTGGGCTCGACGTGGACGAATTCAAGCGCTTTCATTGTGGGCGCTGCTGGCAGCGGCACGATGACCGTCGAGCAGGGCGGCAGGGTTCGCAACCCGGGTTTTGTGATGATCGGTCAGTGGCCCGGAAGCACCGGCACCCTGACCGTGACCGGTCCCGGCTCGATTTGGACGAGTTTGGACCAGTTTATGGTGGGTGGTGCCGGCTCCGGCACGCTGAATGTCCTGGATGGTGGCAAGGTTGAAAGCCGCACCGGTTTCATAGGGACGGAGCTGGCAGGTGGTAGCGCCACTGTCTCCGGTGTGGGATCGAGCTGGATCAATTCTGGCCAACTACAGGTTGGTTCCGTAGGTCAAGGTAGCTTGACCATTGCCGATGGCGGCACGGTGTCCAACATCGTCGGTTATTTAGGTCTGGGGGGGGATAGCGTCGGCACGGTCACAGTCACCGGTGCGGGTTCGATCTGGACGAATCTAGATAACCTCTATCTGGGCCACGTCGGTACCGGCACGTTGACCATCGAGAAGCGCGGGCAAGTAGTCAGTCCAAGCATCACCATGGGTACGGCCGCTGGAGCAACCAGCACGCTCAACCTCAATGGCGACAGCACCAGTGGGCGTGGCGTTCTCAGCACCGGTCAGATCATGAAAGGGCCGGGCAATGCCACGCTCGACTTCAACGGCGGCATCGCGCAGGCGATGGAAAACCAGTCGGATTATCTGTCAGGTTTTTCCACGCTGGCGGTGGGTGCCGAAGGCGCCTGGTTTGACACCGCGGGCTTCAATATCGGGGTGGGCACGGGATTCTCATCGGCATTGGCCAGCAGCTTCAACAAGCAGGGCGCGGGCACGCTGACGCTGAGCGGCGACAGCTCGGCTTTCAGCGGCAGCACCACGGTGCGCGGTGGCTCGCTGGTGGTGACCAACCAGTTGGCCAGTGATCGGGCAACGGTAAGCAACGGCCGGTTTCAGGTGGACGGTCATTTCAGCGGCGATGTCCTTGCCAATGCGGCCGGCACGCTTGCCGGTGTTGGCACGATTGGCGGCGATGTTGCGATCTCCCGTGACGCGGTGCTGGCTGGCACGCAAGGCCAGACGCTTGCCATCGGCGGCAACCTCGCTCTGGACGACGGCAGTGCGATCAAGGTGGCGTTGGGTGGTGCGCCGACTGCTGCGCTGTTTGATGTGGCAGGCAACCTGATCCTGGACGGCACCCTCCATGTGGCCAACCAGGGCGGCTTTGGTGCAGGCGTCTATCGCCTGTTCGACTACGCGGGCACGTTGACCGACAACGGCCTTGCGATCGGCCTCATGCCGGGCGGGATGACAGCCAGCGATTTCCATGTCCAGACCGCCGCCGCCAACCAGATCAATCTGGTGTCCGCGGCGGGTGCAGATCTCGGCTTCTGGGATGGCGGCAATACGACGCTCCACAACAATGGCGTGATCGATGGCGGCGCAGGCTCCTGGCGCGCTGACGGTGACAACTGGACTGACGCTAGTGCCGCAGCCAACGGTGCGTTCCAGCCAAATCCGACATTTGCAGTCTTCCAGGGCGCGGCCGATACGGTCACGGTGGACAACGCGGCCGGCGCGATTGGCGTCACCGGCATGCAGTTCACCACGGACGGTTATCGGATCGAAGGCGACGCGATCGCGCTTCAAGGCGTGGGCGGCGAGACCATCGTGCGCGTGGGCACCGGCTTGACCAGCAGCGCAGGCATGACGGCCACGCTTGCCTCGGCGCTGACCGGCGCCAGCCGCCTGGTGAAGTCTGATTTCGGTACCTTGGTCCTGGCCGGCAGCAACACCTACAGCGGTGGCACCGAGCTTCGTACTGGCGTGTTGTCGGTGTCCAGCGATGCCAATCTGGGTAGCGCCGCGGGTGGACTGACATTCAGTGGCGGCACGCTGGCAAGCACCGCGAGTTTCGATAGCAGCCGCGCGATCACGCTGACCACCGCGGGCACCGTGGATGCGGCCGCCGGCAGCATGCTCACTTTGCGTGGCGTGATCGATGGCGCAGGCACTCTGGTCAAGACGGGCGCCGGCAATGTCACGCTGACCCAAGCCAATACCTACGCCGGTGGTACCCAGGTGCAGGGCGGAAACCTGACGGTCATGACCACCGGTGGTTTGGGGGCCGGGGCGGTCAAGGTCAGCGGGGCCGGCAGCGTGCTGGACTTTCTCGCCATGGGCGCGACCCCGGTCAGCGCGCAATCGCTCAACATCCATAACGAGAAGGGTGGCAGCACCTACTTCCGTGGTACGTCCAGCGCAGCCGATGCCACGCTGTTCAATAGCGATGGGGGTTCAACCGTCCTCCTGCACGACGCCAGCGCCGGCAACGCGAACCTCGTCAATCTGGCCGATGGCGTGATGTGGTTTGTTGATCAGAGCTCGGCGGGACAGGGACAGATCATCAACAACGCCGATGGCGTGATCGAATTTTTCGGTAACTCGACGGCGGATCTGGCCACGCTGCAGAACAATGCCGGTGGCACGCTGGATATCAGTGCGCTTGCCGGCGCGGGCATCGGCATAGGTTCGTTGTCGGGTGCGGGCGCGGTGGTGTTGGGTGACAAGACCCTGACGCTGGGCGGGTTGAATCAGAACGATACGATCGCCGGCGTGATCAGCGACGGTGGATTGGGTAGCGGCGGGCTGACCAAGATCGGTGCGGGTGTCTTGCGGCTGGAGGGCATCAGTACCTATACAGGTGCGACTGCGTTGAACGCAGGCACCCTGTTGGTTGCCGGCTCCATTGCCTCGTCCTCCCTGCTCAACGTCGCCTCAGGCAGCCTATTGGGCGGCAGCGGCACGGTAGGTAATACGAATGTTGCGGCAGGCGGCAGTCTGATGCCGGGCGATGTCAGCGCACCGCTGACGATCGACGGCAATTTGACGATGGCGGCCGGCTCCCATTATCTGGTCTTCGCTGATCCGGCCTCGGCCAACAGCAGCCGGGCCAATGTGACCGGCACCGCGACACTGGCCGGTGGCACCGTGATGCATGTGGGCCCCGGTGGCAGCTATCAGGCGGGTATCGGCTACACCATTCTGAGCGCCGACCAGGGCGTGTTCGGCACGTTCGATGAAGTGCAGTCGGTGTTTGCCTATCTCACCCCGAGCCTGGCGTATGCGACCAACGCGGTGACGATGGAATTGGTACGCAAGGATGCGCCGGTGGAACCCACGGAACCCACGGAACCCGCGGTGCCCGCGGTGCCCACGGTGCCCACGGTGCCCACGGAACCCGCGCAGCCGATGCGTTTTGCCGATGCCGCCAACACGTCCAACCAGCGCGCCACTGCCAACGCGCTGGAGAGCCTGGGCAACGTCGATGACTTGTATCGGCGTATCGAAACCCTTGCGGAGGGCGCGCCACCGGCGGTGTTCGACAACCTGTCCGGTGAGATTCATGCCAGCACCGGTGCCGCACTGCAAAGCAGCGCCGCCGGCACCCGGGCGCTGTCGTTCAAGCACCTGCGCAGCAATCTAACCGCGATGGCGGAGCCGGGTACGCTTGGCGTACAAGCCGATGGCTTGCCGGCGTGGGCGGAGGTTGTCGGTAATTGGTTGAGCATGGACGGTAACGACAACGCAGCCAGTACAGCACAGCGCACCAGCGGAGTATTTGGCGGCGCGGATAGGGTGATCGGCAATGCGTGGCGCGTGGGCGGGGTGTTGGGCTATACCGACAGCACACTGCGCGTCGACGGACGTAACTCAAAGAGCCAGATCAACAGCTATAGCGCCACGCTCTACGCGGGCAAAGCGTTTGAGGTCGGTACCGGAAAACTCAACTTGCTGACGGGTGGTGGTTACTCCTGGCATGACATCGACAGCCAGCGCCGCATCGCGGCAGCGGGTTTGAGCCAGGAGCTCAACGCCGACTACCGCGCCAACACCCGCCAAATGGCGGCCGAGTTGGGTTATGCATGGCCGATGGGTACGACCACGCTGGAACCCTTTGCCGGCGTGGCGTGGAATGAGTTGAACACGCGCGCCTTCAGTGAATCCGGTGGCTCGGCCGCACTTCGCGGGCAAGCCAAAACCGATGATCAGACCAGCACGACCCTGGGCGTGCGGTTGCAGGCCCCGTTTATGCAAGGTGAGAGCAAGGGCACGGTGCGCGGCAGCCTGGGCTGGGGGCATGTGCTGGGTTCAATCAACTCGCAAAGCACGCTGGCGTTCAATGGCAGTCAGCCGTTCAACATTGTTGGAACGGCGATTGCGCGCAATGTGGCAATGCTGGAGTTGAGCGCCGATGTTGCGATCTCTCGCAACGCCACACTGGGCGTGAGTTATGCAGGGCAGTTTGGTGATGGCAGTCGTGAGAATGCCGGGTCGGTGAATCTGCTCTGGCGGTTCTGAGTCATTGGCGGAAACTCACTGTCCCACCCGTTGTCGCCGCCGGCGCGGCCGGGAGTCTAGACTGGCCGACATGACTATCAAGACCCTCTACATCCCCGCCGGCGGCGGTTTCGACCACGTCACCATCGCCACGTCCCAGGCCGTCGAGCCCGGCCCCGGCGAGATCACCGTGCGCCTGCGCGCCAGCTCGCTGAATTACCACGACTACGGTGTGGTGAGTGGCGCGATGGCGCCCAAGGAACGCCGCATTCCGATGTCCGACGGCGCCGGCGAAGTGACCGTGGTCGGCGCGGGCGTCACCGAGTTCGCCATCGGCGACCACGTGGTCAGCACGTTCTTCCCGGACTGGCTGGACGGCGAGCCAAAGACCGAGGGCTTCGGCAGCGTGCCGGGCGACGGCATCGACGGCTATGCGCGCGAGCAGGTGACCGCGCCGGCGATGGCGTTCACCCGGTCGCCGCGCGGCTGGAGCCATGCCGAGGCGGCCACCCTGACCACCGCCGGCCTGACCGCCTGGCGCGCACTGTTCGAGCACGGCGCATTGCAGCCAGGGCAGGACGTGCTGGTGCAGGGCACCGGCGGCGTGTCGATCTTCGCGCTGCAGTTCGCCAAGCAGGCCGGCGCGCGGGTCATCGCGACTTCGTCCAACGACGCCAAGCTCGAGCGCCTGCGCGAGCTGGGCGCCGACGAGGTGATCAACTACCGCAAGGACCCGGAGTGGGGCATGACCGTGCGCGGCCTGACCGGTGGCCGTGGCGTGGACCACGTGATCGAGGTGGGCGGTCCCGAGACGCTGGTGCAGTCGATGCTGGCGACCCGCGTGGGCGGCCACATCGCCGTCATCGGCGTGCTGACCGGCATGGACAGCAAATTGCCGCTCGGCCTGGCCCTGGCGCGACACCTGCGGCTGCAGGCGTTCGTGGTCGGCAGCCGCCGCCAGCAGCAGGACATGGTGCGTGCGCTCGACGTCAGCACGCTGCGCCCGGTCATCGATCGCCACTTTGCGCTTGACGACCTGGTGGCTGCATTCCGCCATCAGGAGAGTGGGAAGCACTTCGGCAAAATTGTGCTCGACATCTGAGCGGCGGGGCGTCCATGTCCATCGTCCTCACCGACTTCGCCCGCACGCGCCTGTTCCCGCGCGCGTCGCGTGGCAACACCATCCAGGACTGCACGCCCGCGGAATTCGAGCGCCATCTCAACGATGTGCCGCCGCTGAAAGTGCTCGACGGCTACGCGCCGTTCTGCAAGCTGCATGTGCACCGCAACTGGACGTCGACGCGTTGCTTGGCGGTGCCGATTACCGACAGTAACCGCCACCTGCTGCGCTCCGACTACGAGGCGCGCACGAAGGATGAACTGCCGGTGCTGGTGCGCTGGTTCGAGGGCCTCGAACCCCCAGTGGCGGATTATCTCATTCCCATCCTCTACCGCCGCGACCAACTGGCGAAGGAGGGCACGGTGATCGACGCCGACTGGGGCGTGGTGGGGTGCATGTACACGGTAGAGCCCGAAGAAACGCCGATGGCACCCATCACGATGATGCGCAATGCGCTGGGCGTTGCCGAAGGCGGCTCAGGCGTGGCTGTCGACCGTGAGGCCTACCGTGGCAGCGTGGAGTTCTGGCGCGCGCACGCGAACTGGCGCGGGTAGGGGAACGTCGCGTTTGACGGTTTCGCACCCGCGCAACGCGACGTGCGCTAGCCTGCGAAGGGAAGTTACCTATCCGTTTCGAGGATCGCGCCATGAACCGCACGCCCCGACGTACCATCCTGCCGATCGCTCTCGCCGCCCTGCTGGCGGCCATCGCCCCGGGTTGCCAGGGCGATGGCGTGGCGCTCGCCTTCGACAGCCCCTACACGCAGGCCACCAACGCCGGCGAGTTCGCGTTGCGCTCGCCGGCTTTCGCCGACGGCCAGCCAATCGCGGCGCGCCACAGTGCCTACGGCGAGGACATTTCGCCGGCGCTGGCCTGGCAGCCCGTGGAGGGTGCGCGGACCTATGCGTTGGTGATGGAGGATCCCGACGCCAACCGGCCCGCGCCCTACGTGCACTGGGTGGCCTGGAACATTCCGGCCGGCGCGACGTCGCTCCCCGAAGGCCTGCCCGCGGAACCGCGGCTGGCCGACCCGGACGGCATGCGCCAGGGCCTCAACGACCACGCATCAACCGGTTACTTCGGCCCTCGGCCACCCGCGGGGACCGGCCTGCACCACTACCACTTCCAGGTGTTTGCACTGGATGCCGCGCTCGACCTCGCGCCCGACACCGGCCGCGACGCGCTGCTCAACGCGATGCGTGGCCACGTCGTGGGGAAAGCGCGGTTGGTGGGCACTTACGCGGCACCGCAGGAGCCTGCCGGCTGACGGCGGCTGGTACCCCGGCGCGCTCCACGGAGACGGACACGGGCCTATGCTAGGGTCAAATGGCTTGATGGCGGGACTGGGGTGATCGATCCTGCGCATGCGGCAGTGGATGTCTGGTCAACTCAAGGGGGAAGGGGACATGTCGAAACTGCTCGTACTGATGCGGAAACTCGGCAGCGATGCCGCACTGGCCGCGGAGTATGCAAAGGATCCGGGCGCGGTGGTCCGGCGCGCCGGGCTGTCCGGGGCCGAGCAGAAGGCAATGCTCGCCAGCGATTACGCTGCGATCAAGCGGCTCACTGGACTGGCGGACGGAAAGTTCGCCACAAACCACATCATCAAGGCCTACGAGTAGCTGGCCGCCTTACGCCGCCAATGCTCGCGACTGCATGAGCCGGTTAGTCTCCATCGCCCTCCTGCTACTGGTGTTCGCCGCCACGCCGGTGTTCGCCGACGACGCGTTGGAGGCGCAGGTCCAGGACATCGAGCGGTTGGCGGTCACCGCGCACTGGCGTGAGTCCGACAGGAAGATCGAGGGCCTGGCATCGCAGCTGGATGCGCTCTCGCAGGAGCAGCGCCACCGGATCGAGTTCGTCCGTCTGCGCAATCTCGGGCTCGCCGGCAACCAGTCCGCCGCGCTGCAGGGCCTGGCCGAGCTGCTGCGCCAGGACCTGCCTGCGGCGCTGCGTGTGCGCGTCTATACCACCGCCATCAGCATGGCCGCCAACGTCGAGGACTGGACGTTGGCATTCACCTGGCTGGGCGAGGGCCTGTCGTACCTGGATGAGGCCCCCGCGGAATCGGCCGGGCTGCTCGGCGCCGCCAGTTATCTGCACACCCTCGTCTACGAGACCGACAAGGCGCGGGACCTGGCGATGCGTGCCCTCGAAACCGTCGAAGCCGGAAATGATCCCAGGGCGCTGTGCCTGGCCTTGGCCGACGTGGCCATGGCCGAGGATCACGCGGGTAATTTCCGCGAATCGGAGGCATGGCGACATCGCCAGATCGAGGCCTGCACCCGCGCCGGCGACCTGGTGTTCATTGCCAACGGCAAGTACGGCGTCGGCAAGATGTTGGCCAGCCAGGGGCGCTACGCCGAGGCACTGGGCTGGGCCCGCCAGGCGCTTGCGGACTTCGGGGCGGCGGGCTTCGCGGCCGGCGCCTGGGGCGCCAGGCTGGAGGTGGCCAAAAGCCTGATCGAGTTGAACCGGGGGCTCGACGAGGCCGAGATGCTGCTGACCGACACCCTGCGCTACTACCGTGACCAGGACTTCCACCTCGCGATCGCGGAGGCCGAGGACCTGTTCGCCAGGCTGGCCGAGCGGCGCGGCGACTTCGCCCGGGCGCTCGCCCATTTCCGGCTGTCCATGTCGGCATCGAAGGTGGCCGAGCGCGACGCCCGCGACCGCCGCCTGGTCTACCTGCAGGTCGAGTTCGATACCCGTTTGAAGGAGCAGCAGATCGCCCTGCTGGAAGCCGAAAAGGAGCTGGCGGCGCTGCAGGTCACCGCGACGCAGCGCCGGCAGCTGCTGCTCGGCGTCGGCCTGGTCGGGCTGCTGGTCACCGCGGTCCTGCTGTTCGGCCTGCTGCGCCGCTCGATCCGCGAGCGCCGTCGCTACCGCTGGCAGTCCGAGCGCGACGGCCTGACCCGCCTGTACAACTACCAGCAGGTCCGCAAGCTCGGCGAGACGGCATTCGCGCACGCACGCGCCAACGGGCGGCCGTTCACGGCGATCGTCGCCGACATCGACCTGTTCAAGCAGGTCAACGACAGCTACGGCCACGCCGCCGGCGACGAGGCGCTGCGTTCGCTCGGCACGTGGATCATTGAGGTCGTCGGTGCGCGCGGCATCGCCGGGCGCAGCGGCGGCGACGAGTTCACGATTCTGCTCGATGCCGACGTGGTCGAAGCCGAGGCGCTGTTGCTGCGCCTGCGCGCCAGGATCGAACCGATCACCGTGTTCGGGCAGACGTTCGGCTTCAACCTCAGCGCGGGGATCTGCCCGAAGAGCGCTGGCACCGCCACGCTGGAGCAGCTGATCCACGAGGCCGACCAGGCCCTGTACCGCGCCAAGCACGACGGTCGCGACCGCGTGGTGTGTGCGAGCGGGGATGCCGGCTCCGCCGCGAATTCGGCCGGAGGCCTGGTGGTGGTGGGCAGCGGGATCCAGTTCGGCCGCCACGCCAGCGAACGCTGCCTGTCGGAAATCCGCGAAGCCGAGGTCGTGTTCTGCCTGGTCGACCCGTTCGCGCTGGGCATGATCCACGGCTTCCGCCCCGATGCGATCAACCTCGGCGTCTACTACGCGCCCGACAAGGACCGGCGCGAGATCTACCGCGAGATCGACGCGGTGATCATGGCCGAGGTGGAGGCCGGCAAGCACGTCTGTGCGGTGTTCTACGGCCACCCGGGAGTGTTTGCCGATGTGCCGCATGGGGTGCTTCGCAAGGCCCGCGCAAAGGGCATTCCGGCGCGCATGGAGCCGGGGATTTCCGCCGAAGCCTGCCTGTACGCCGACCTCGGGATCGACCCGGGCCACCGCGGCGTGCAGTCGATGGAGGCGACCCATTTCCTTGTCTACGATCGCCGGCCTGATACCGCCGGCCTGGTGCTGCTCTGGCAGGTCGCCCTGTCCGGCGACCTGTCGTGCCGTCGCCTGCATGCCGAGCGCGAAGGGCTGCAGGCGCTGGTCGACAAGCTGCTGCGCTGGTACCCGGCAGAGCACGAGGTGATCCTGTACGAGGCGGCGCAGCTGCCGATCGGATCCCCCCGGATCGAGCGCCTGGCCCTGCGCGACCTGCCCGACGCGCACTATGAGGAATACACCACGCTGGTCATTCCGCCGCTGGGCGAGTTGCGCGGCGCTCCCGCGCCTGAAGGAAGTACCCTTGGGGAGTCCGGATGGAAACAAGACCGAGCTTTGGGAACCCATGCCCTGGGATGACAAGAACAAAGGTGTTTGAAGCCATGCCCATGCTGAATCCAGATTACTTCAACAAAATCGGCGCCGATAATCTCCCCGGTCATCTCGGCATCGTCATCACGGGTATCTCTGCGTCAGAGGTCACGTCGGAGCTGCCGGTGCGCAAGGAGATGATGGCGCCCAACGGGTTCCTGCATGCCGGCAGCATTGTCACCCTGGCCGATACCGCCGCAGGTTATGGGTGCGTCGCCAATCTTCCGGAACGAGCAGAAGGTTTCACCACGATCGAACTCAAGTCCAACTTTCTCGGCACCGCCCGTGATGGAACGATCGAGTGCACTGCCAAAGCCGTGCATCTTGGCAAGACCACCCAGGTCTGGGATGTCGTGGTCACGCACCGGGAGTCCGGCAAGACCATCGCTCTTTTCCGTTGTACTCAAATGGTGCTTTATCCGAAGCAAGGCGCCTGACCATTCATCCAGCCGACCGCGGCTCCGCTGCGCGGCGTGATTCCAGACTCTCCATGCCCCAGTCCTGTCCCTGCAACCCGTCCGTCGCTTATGCGACCTGCTGCCAGCCGCTGCACGAGGGCCGTGCCCCGGCCGCCACCGCCGAGGCGTTGATGCGTTCGCGCTACAGCGCCTATGTGCTGGGCCTGCGTGACTACTTGCTGGCCACTTGGCACCCTGACACCCGCCCAGCCTCGCTCGACCTGGACGACACCCCGGGTCTGCGCTGGCTGGGGCTGGACGTGAAGCGCCACGCCGATGCCGGTGATGGCAGCGCGGTGGTGGAGTTCGTGGCCCGCTACAAGGTTGGCAGCGCTCCCGCGGTACGGCTGCACGAGGTGAGCCGTTTCGCGTGCGTGGATGGCCGCTGGTTTTACCTGGACGGGGAGTTTCCTGTCTAGCAACATCGTGCAAGGCGCACCGCGGATCCGGCTGCGGTTGCCGTCAAGGGGATTGTTCGACCAGCAGCAGGGGAAAGTCATGGCGTTCATCGAGTCCGTTTGTCGCACATGAGCAGCGACTGTCCCTTCTGCAGGA
This sequence comes from Lysobacter sp. A378, assembly GCF_054052125.1. Lineage (NCBI taxonomy): Bacteria > Pseudomonadati > Pseudomonadota > Gammaproteobacteria > Lysobacterales > Lysobacteraceae > Lysobacter > Lysobacter sp. A378. Next base: position 159,132 of record NZ_JBSVRK010000002.1, read on the forward strand.
TCGTCCGCGGAACCGAGCCCGCGAGCATCGTCTGCGAGAACGATCTGGTGGTCGCGTTCGTCGATCTGCGCCAGTTCAGCCCGGGCCATGTCCTGGTGGTTCCGCGGCGTCATTTGCCGGATGTTCGTGAGCTGGACGACGCCACCGGCGCGGCGGTGATGTCCATGCTGACGCGGGTGACACGGGCGGTCGGGGAGGCGTTCGCCAACGAGGGTCTTGGCATCTGGCATTCCATCGGCGAGGCGGCCGGCCAGGAAGTGCCGCACCTGCATTTCCATGTGCATCCGCGCCGGTCGGCGACGGGATGTTGCGCGTCTATCCGCATGCGCCAGATACGCCAGACGAGCGGGTCAGGGAGGTTTATGCGGAGACGCTGCGTCGGCAGTTGGCGGCAAGCCAATGGCCGGACGAAGAGTGATCCGCAGCGGTAAGCTCGCCAAGCTTCCACTCGTCACCTCGTGCATACGTTGACCTGATCCGGATAGCATGGATCGCGCCGGTTCCCCAACGCCGAAAATCGCCACGCATGCGCCACGTACCGGAGCACCGATGACCGAAGTCGCCATCCTCACCCCCGATCCCGCCGACCCCTCTTTCGCGGAGCTGTGGCCGGAGGTGTTGCACCGTCTCCAGAGCGCGCTGGAAACCAGCGGCGTGACCGCGACGCCGACACCATGGACGGCCCATGTCGATGACAGCAGCGGGTTGAAGCGGTTTGCGCTGGTCCTTCCGCTGATCGTGTGGGGCTACCATTACGATCACGCCCGCTGGCTTCACGCCTGCCGGACCTGGGACGCCGACGGGATCGCGCTGGCCAATCCTGCCGCAGTACTGGCCTGGAACTCGGACAAGCGTTATCTGGAGAGGCTGGGGCAACGGGACATCGCGACCCCGCCCACCCTCTGGACAGACCGGGTGACGCCGGCCCAGCTCGAGAAGGTATTCGCCGCCACCGGCGCGGAGCAGTTGATCGTCAAGCCGACCGTCTCCGGCGGTGGCTGGAAGACCCAGCGCCTGGGCCGCGGCGATCGTCTCCACGAAGCCCCTCACGATGTCCCCGCAGGCGCCGCGATGATCCAGCCGTACCTGCCGACCATCGAGACCGAAGGCGAAACCTCGCTGCTGTTCTTTGGCGGCCGCTTCAGCCATGCAGTCAACAAGCGCCCAGTGACGGGCGAGTTCCGCATCCAGGTGCAGTACGGCGGCATCTACACCGCACTGCCGGAACCCCCGGCCGGTGCGCTGGCGCTGGCCGAACAAACCCTCGCTGCGATCGACACGCCGCTGCTGTACGCACGCATCGACGTCCTGCCCGATACGGACGGCCGCTGGCTGCTGATGGAGGCCGAACTGATCGAGCCGGACTTCTATCTCGGCGCCGATCCACGGCAGGGCGCGGCGTTCGGCCGGGCCGTACAGGCCTGGCTCGAGAACGCCTGATCGTTTCGACGCTCCAAGGCCAATCTTCCACTCGTCGGTAACCCGCCATGCCCCACCTGCTGCGCAACGTGATTGCCGTCGTCGTCGGGTTCGTCGTCGGCCGTGCCGTCAACCTGGCACTCGTCACCCTCGGCCCGTCGCTGATTCCGCCGCCTGCGGGCGTGGACGTGGCCAGCGCCGAGGGCCTCGCCAGCGCCATCCATCTTTTCGAGCCGCGGCACTTCGTGATGCCGTTCCTGGCGCATGCCGTCGGCACGCTCGCCGGGGCGCGCCTGGAGGCGGGGAAGGCGGCGCCGGCAACGGCATGAAACCGACTTGGGAATGGGTCGCGCGCCTGGTGTCGATCCTGATCCACCCGGTGGTGGTGATGATGGTCGCAGCCGCCGTGGCCACTAATGCGGGCGGCCCGGCGCCGGGACGGGTGTGGCAGGCGTTGGGGCTCACGCTGGCGGCGGCCGCGGTGGTGATGATCTACAGCGTGCTGCAGACCCGCTCGGGCCGCTGGTCGCATATCGATGCCTCGCAACCGCACGAGCGCTCGCAACTCAACCGGTTCGCCGCATGGGTGCTGCTGGGGCTTGCGGCGATACTCGCGGCGGCCGGTTCGGATCGTGGTGTAGTCGCGGCGATCGGCTTGTCGGGGGTGATCGTGCTGGCCGGCCACGTGCTGCGCGGCCGGCTCAAGATCTCTTTGCATGTCGGGTTCGCGATGTTCGCGGCGTGCATCGTCTGGCCGCAGGCGGTGGCGTTCGCCGGGTTGCTTGCGGCCGCAGTGGTGGTGGCGTGGTCGCGGTTGGTACTGCGCCGACACCGGATTTCGGAAGTCCTCGTCGGTGCGGTGACAGGGCTGGCGTGCGGGGTGGCGTTCCAACTGGCGGTGAATGCGTAGCCGCCGGTAATCCCCCCGAATCGGGTTCCAGTGTCGATTCGGCGCGGGAGCTCCGGGCGCGGTGGTCACGCGCCGGATACAAAACGGCCCCGCATGACAGGCACGCGGGGCCGGGTGTTTCACAAGCCGGCGTCAATACGTGCGGGTGATCAGCCCTCGCCATGCCCACGGCAACCAGGATCAACGATCCGCCGAACCCTCCGGCAACGCATAGGCGATCACATAGTCGCCGCGGTCGGGCGAGGTGCGGGCACCGCCGGCGGTCACCACCACGTACTGGCGGCCGGTATCGGGCGAGACGTAGGTCATCGGTCCCGCCTGGCTGCCGACCGGCAACCGCGCCTTCCACAATTCCTTGCCGGTGCGGCCGTCGAGTGCGCGCAGGTAGTAGTCCTGGGTGCCGGCGAAGAACACCAGGCCGGACTGGGTAGCCAGCGAGCCGCCCAGGGTCGGCATGCCGACCGGGATCGGCAGATGCATCTTGATGCCCAGCGGGCCGGTGTCCTGCACGGTACCCAATGGCACCTGCCAGAGGATCTCGCGGCTGGCCAGGTCGATCGCGGTCATGGTGCCGAACGGCGGCTTCTGGCAGGGGATGCCGAGCTGCGAGAGGTAACGCTCGCGCATCGCACCGTAAGGCGTGCCGTCCTGCGGGACGATGCCCATCTCGATGCCGCTGGCGGAGGTCGGGACGTCCGCGCGCGGCACCATGTAGTTGGCCAGCCCCAGGCGCATGTCGTTGACGAACATGGTGTGGGTGGTCGGGTCGACCGAGACGCCGCCCCAGTTCATGCCGCCCAGCGAGCCGGGCATCTGCAGCGAGCGGTCCAGCCCCGGTGGGGTGTACACGCCCTCGTGGCGCAGTAACTTGAACTGGATCCGGCACAGCAGCTGGTCGAACGGGGTGGCGCCCCACATGTCGGATTCGACCAGGGTCTCGTTGCCGATCGAGGGCATGCCGACCGAGTACGGCTGGGTCGGTGAATAGCGCTCGCCGGGCAGGTTGCCCTGTGGCACCGGCTTTTCGACGACTTCGGCGATCGGCTCGCCGGTGACCCGGTTGAGCATGAAGATCTCGCCCTGCTTGGTGATCTGCACCAGCGCCGGCAGGGTGCCGCCGTTGCCGTCGGGCACGTCGTACAACAACGGCTGGGCCGGGATGTCGAAGTCCCACAGGTCGCGGTGGGTCATCTGGTAGTGCCAGCGCGGCCGGCCGGTGGCGACATCCACCGCGACCACCGCCGATGAATACTTGTCGTCGAGTTCGCTGCGATGGCCGGACCAGAAGTCGGGGGTGGCGTTGCCGGTCGGCAGGTACACCAGGCCGAGTGCGGGGTCGTAGGCCATCGCCGACCACACGTTGGGCGTGCCGCGGGTGTAGGTCTCGCCTTCGGGCGGGCGCAGGGTGGTGGCGGGGTTGCCCGGATCCCAGGCCCAGGCCAGCTCGCCGGTGACCGCGTGGTAGGCACGGACCACGCCGGGCGGTTCGCCGACCGAGAAGTTGTCGGCGACGCGGCCGCCGACGATCACCAGGTCGCCGGCCACCAGCGGGGTCGAGGTCTGCTGGTAGTAGCCGGGCTTGATCTGGCCCATGTCGATGCCGAGGTCGACCGTACCGTTGTCGCCGAAGTCCGCGCACGGTTGGCCGCTGTCGGCATCCAGGGCGATCAGGCGGGCGTCGATGGTGGGCAGGAACAGGCGCTTGCTGCAGTTCGCCGAGGCAAGGGCCGGGCGTCTGGCTGGATCGACGCTCGCCGATGCCGCGCCAGCCAGCTGCTCGTGGTAGCCGAGGCCGCGACAGCGCTGCCAGTTGGGCGCGGTGGCGTGCGGGTCGAACCGCCACGCCTCCTCGCCGGTGTCCACGTCCAGCGCCAACACCTTGCCGTAGGCGGTGCACACATACAGCGTGTCGCCGATCTGCAGCGGCGTGTTCTGATCCTCGGCACCAGAGCCGGTGCTCTCGGGGATGTCGCCCGTGCGCGCCGTCCACGCGACCTGCAGTTGGCCGACGTTGTCGCGGTTGATCTGGTCGAGCGCCGCGAAGTGCGTGCCGGCGGTCGTGTTGCCCCAATGCCGCCATTCCTTCTGTGCCGCCGCCGGCGATACCGGCGTCACCGCCGGATACGGACCGCTGGCCTGCACCATCGGGCTCGGCTGGAACGCCCGGATGGCAGTGGCGAGCAGGGCCACGGCGAGCACGGCGGCGACGACCCAAACGCCGCGATTGCGGGTACCCGTCAGCGCGGGCCAGGCCAGCGCGACCAGCAGGCTCAGCACGCCGAACGCGAACAGCCGCGAGACCAAAGGCCAGAACTCCAGGCCCACGTCCCACAGCGCCCAACCGAGCGTCGCCAGCATCACCAACGCATACAGCCAGGTGCCGGCGGCCCGGCGGCGGAACATCAGCACCGCCGCGACCACCAGGCCGATGCCCGCGAGCACGAAATACGGACTGCCGCCGAGCATCAGCAGTCGGCCGCCGCCGATCGCCATGAACGCCCCGCACAGCAGCACCAGGATGGCGGCCACGTAGGCAGGCCAAGCCCGGGGTGAAGTTGCTTGCGCTGAAATACCCACGGTGGACTCCGGCAGTGAGAGTAGTTGTGTGCGTGAGCCTACTACGCGGAATTGACCAACGGCTTTCCGCCCTGCGCTGAAACCCTACCGGATGTCCGTGACCTGGATGACGCCACGGGCATACAAAACGGCCCCGCGTGACTGGCACGCGAGGCCGGGGTGTTGCGATCGGTCTGGTCGCAATCGGTCGTGTTGCGGCGGCCTTGGCCGAGACCGCTTCACGAGCTGGCGATCATGCATACGAGCCGGTGATCAGCCCTCGCCCATGCCCTCGGCCGGTGCCGGCGCGCTGCCGGAACGGACCTTGTCCTCGATCTGCTGGCCGGTCGCGGGGTCGACGTTCTTCCAGTATTCGAACGCGCGTTCCAGCACCGGGCTGCGGACGCCGCCGAGCAGACTGCCGGCGACCTGATCGACAAACTGCGCGCGCTGGGCATCGTTCCAGACCTCGCGCACCAAGGTGCCGGGCTGGCCGAAGTCGTCGTCCTCCGCGTGCAGGGTGTAGGCGCTGCGGACCATCTCGCCGTCGGTCTCCCAGCCGTCTGCCACCGGGCCGGTTTCATCGGCCCAAGTGCGGCCGCCGCTGTTGGGTGCGTACACCGGCGCGTTGCCGCTGTGGTGGTAGGTCATCTGGCCGTCGAACATGTACGTGTTGACCGGCACCTTGGGCTGGTTGACCGGCAGCTGGTGGAAGTTGGTGCCGATTCGGTGGCGCTGGGCGTCGGCGTAGGCGAACGCGCGACCGAGCAGCATCTTGTCCGGCGACAGGCCGATGCCCGGCACCGTGTTGCCCGGCGAGAACGCGGCCTGCTCGATCTGGGCGAAGAAGTTCTCCGGGTTGCGGTTCAGGGTCATGGTGCCGACCTTGATCAGCGGATAGTCCTTGTGCGACCAGGTCTTGGTCAGGTCGAACGGATTGAAGCGGTAGCTCTTCGCGTCCGCGTACGGCATGACTTGCACCGACAGGATCCAGCTGGGGTGCTCGCCGCGTTTGATCGCGTTGAACAGGTCGCCGCGGTGGAAGTCGGCGTCCTGGCCCGCCATCGTGGAAGCTTCCGCGTTATTGAAGAACGCCATGCCCTGCTCGGTGTGGAAGTGGTACTTGACCCAGAACTTCTCGCCGGCAGCGTTGATCCACATATAGGTGTGCGAGCCGTAGCCGTTCATGTTCCGCCAGGTGCGCGGCAGGCCACGCTCGCCCATCAGGTAGGTGACCTGGTGCGCGGTCTCGGGATTGTTGGTCCAGAAGTCCCACTGCATGTGGTTGTCGCGCAGGCCGGAGTCGGGCAGGCGCTTCTGGCTGCGGATGAAGTGGGGGAACTTCATCGGGTCGCGGACAAAGAACACCGGCGTGTTGTTGCCGACCAGGTCGTAGTTGCCCTCATCGGTGTAGAACTTCAGCGAGAAGCCGCGTACGTCGCGCCAGGTGTCGGGGCTGCCCATCTCGCCGGCGACGGTGGAGAAGCGCGCCAGCATGTCGGTCGACGCGTCCTTCTGGAACAGCGCCGCCTTGGTGTACTTCGAGACATCCTCGGTGGTCTGGAGCACGCCGAACGCACCCGCGCCCTTGGCGTGCGGCTGGCGCTCGGGCACCTTCTCGCGGTTGAAGTGCGCCATCTGCTCCAGGAAGTGCACGTCGTGCAGCAGGATCGGACCGTCGGCGCCGATGCTCAGCGAGTTGCGGTCGCTCGGGGCGGGCGCGCCGGCACCGGTGGTCGATCCGCTGTTGGGCGCACTGCTGTTGGACGTGTTGTCGGAACGGGTCATGGTCGTCTTCCTCATGTCGATGGTCAGCGCCGCATTGGGACGGATCCAGGCGGCTTGGCTTGGTGTTGCCAACGAGTCTGCCTCGCGCGCCATTGATATGCCATTCGATTATCTCGATCAAAGCGATAGGCAAACCGCACGACTCTAGCTACGAGCGATCAAAAATTTCAATCGTATTGATGCTGGCGTGAAAAAGCCGGGTTGCCCCGGCTTTTTCAGTACGCGCTTGCAGTGTCTGACGTGGTGGCGGTCAGGCTACCGCGGCCTGATTGAGGCGAGGGCCTTCCTTGAGGGCGCGGCTGACCATGCTGACCAGCAGGTCGATCTCGGCGCTGGTGACGGTGAAGGTCGGGGTGAAACGCAGCGAGTTGGCGCCGCCGTGGATCACGCCGATGCCGTGCTCACGCAGCCACTCTTCGGTGGAATCGGTGCCGAAGCACTTGAAGTCGTCGGACAGCTCACACGAGAACAGCAGGCCGGTGCCCTGGACCTTGGTGATCATCCCGCCCAGCGAATCCTTGAGCGCCTCCAGCTTCTGGATCGCCTCGGCGCCGCGGGCGCGGATGGTCTCGCGCAGGGCCGGAGTAACCGTTTCCAGCACCGCGCAGGCCGTGTCCAGCGCGCGCGGGTTGGTGGTCATGGTGTTGCCGTACAAGCCCTTTTTGTAGGCATTCGCGGCCACCTCGTTGACCGCCAGAACCGACAAGGGGTACTGGCCGGCGTTGAGCGCCTTGGAGTAGGTCTCCATGTCGGGCGCATCGACGCCCTCGAAGCCGGGGTAATCAACGATCGACAACACGCCGTTGGCGCGCAGTCCGGCCTGGATCGAGTCGACCAGCAGCAGCGCGCCATGGGCCTTGGTCAGCGCGCGGGCGGCATTGTAGAAGTCAACCGGTACGCTGCGGCCCGGGTCGCCTTCGCCCATTACCGGCTCCAGGAACATCGCCTCGATGAACCAGTTGTTGGCGTCGGCATCGGCGAACGCCTGCTTCAGCGCGTCGATGTCGTAGGGCGCGATCACGATCACGCTGTTCTCGCCGCGGTAGCTGGCCAGGTACTGCTCGTAGGCCTTGCGCGAGGAATTGGAGTACAAGCCCGGACCCTCGGTGCGGCCATGGAAACCACCCTTGACCACGACCCGCTTGATGGTGGTGCGACCGGCGTACCGGCCGCCTTCGTCGGTCATGACCTTGGCATTGGCATCGGCGATGCGGGCCGCCAGCGTGACCGATTCGGAACCTGAGTTCAGGCACATGAAGCTCGCGTACGGACAGTCGCGGCCCAAGCCGATCGCTTCACGCAGCAAGGTGCTAAAGCGCAGCTGGGACAGGTTCGGAGTCATGATGTTGGCCATCGCCTGCGGCTTGGCCATCGCCTCCAGCACCTTGACCGGCGCGTGGCCGAAACCCAGCATGCCGTAGCCGCCCGAGTCATGCAGCACCGCGCCCTTCAGGGTCACGATCCACGGCCCGCGTGCGGTGAGGGCGATATAGGGATTGACCGCGTCGTCCTGGTAGAAGTTGATGAAACCCGCCTGCATGGCGTGGGTCTGGGCATCCTCGTCGAGCTCGAGCAGGTCGGCGAAATCACCCTTGACGCGGTGGTATTCGGCGACCGCGGCATCGACCGCCTCGATCAGGTCGGCATCGGTGGAAAAACTGGCCAGAACAGCATCGTCCAGGCCGATGGTACGGCGCGAGCCGGCGTGGGCGCGCAGTGGCGCAAGTTTGCTGACAATGGCGTTGCCGTTGGTGGTGCTGGACATCGGTGTTGTTCCTCCACGGGGTCGATTGCGGTGTCGAAAGTAGCCCGGCATAAGCGCTCAGGAGTTCAACACGAGGGTGTTTTTCGTTTTGATTCAATTAGTTGCATGATTCTATCATGCCGGCCGTATTGGGCATAACCCCCACCGTCGTTACACTATGCGGCCGGCGCGGGTGGGTTGTCACCGCGCCCGTCTGCCCGAAAGTCGCCTCGAAGATCCGCCTTGAAAAAATCCGATTTCCATTATGCGTTGCCGCAGGCGCTGATTGCCCAGGCGCCGTTGCCCGAACGCTCGTCGAGCCGATTGCTGCTGGTGCCGCCAGAGCCGGGTGGCATCGAAGACCACATATTCCACCAACTGCCCGATCTGCTTGCGCCTGGCGACCTGCTGGTGTTCAACGATACCCGGGTGATTCCGGCGCGCCTGTTCGGGCAGAAGGCAACCGGTGGCCGGGTCGAGATTTTGATCGAGCGGTTGCTGGGTGGCGATGAGGCGCGCGCGCAACTGGGCGTCAGCAAGTCACCCCGGCCGGGCGCGCGGATCGCCCTGGATGCGGGTGGGGACGTCGAAGTGCTGGGGCGTGATGGCGAGTTCTATCGCCTGCGGTTCCATGTCGGGCAATCGCTGGAGCAATGGCTGCTGCACGCAGGCCAGTTGCCATTGCCGCCCTATATCCAGCGTGCTCCGGGCGCGGATGATGCCGAGCGCTACCAGACCGTGTTCGCACGCGAGACCGGCGCAGTCGCCGCGCCCACCGCAGGGCTGCACTTCGACCAGCCGTTGCTGGAGCGGCTGGCCGCGCGGGGCGTGGATTCCGGCCACGTCACCCTGCATGTGGGCGCGGGCACGTTCCAGCCGGTGCGGGTTGACGACCTGGACCAGCACGTGATGCACAGCGAGTGGCTGAATGTCGGCGCTGGGCTGGTCGGGCAGGTGCGGCGCACGCGCGCTGCCGGGGGCCGGGTGATTGCGGTCGGTACCACGGTGGTGCGCGCGCTGGAGACGGCAATGCGAGTTACCGAGGCCAATCCCGGGGGCGAGTTGCGTCCTTATGCCGGCGAGAGCCGGTTGTTCATCCTGCCCGGCTACAGGATCCGCTCGGTCGATGCGATGGTCACCAACTTCCATTTGCCCGAGAGCACCTTGCTGATGATGGTGTCCGCGTTCGCCGGGAAGGATCGGGTGTTTGCGGCCTACGCGCATGCGATCCGCGAGCGCTACCGGTTCTTCTCCTACGGCGACGCGATGCTGCTGTGGCCCGAGCGCACCACCGAGCAGCAGCCATGAGCCGCATGTCCTTCGAACTGCTCGGCACCGACGGCGCCGCGCGCCGCGGCCGGTTGGATTTTCCGCGCGGCACAGTCGAGACCCCGGCGTTCATGCCGGTCGGCACCTACGGCACGGTCAAGGGCGTGTTTCCCGATGACATCCACGGGTTGGGTGCGCAGATCATCCTGGGCAACACGTTTCACCTGTACCTGCGGCCAGGCCTCGAGGTGATCGAGGCACATGGCGGCCTGCACGGTTTCACGCGGTGGGATGGCCCGATCCTGACCGACTCCGGTGGCTTCCAGGTGTTCTCGCTGGCGCACAAACGCAAGATCACCGAGGCCGGGGTGACGTTCGCCGCGCCCATCGACGGCCGCAAGGTGTTCCTGGGACCCGAGGAGAGCATGCACATCCAGAAGGTGCTCGGCTCGGACATCGTGATGATCTTCGACGAGTGCACGCCGTACCCGGCGACGCCGGATGTCGCGAAAAAGTCGATGGAACTGAGCCTGCGCTGGGCCGAGCGTTCCCGCAAAGCCCACGACGGCAACGATGCGGCGTTGTTCGGCATCGTCCAGGGTGGGGTCCACCACGACCTGCGTACACGCTCGGCGGAAGGACTCAAGCAGATCGGCTTCGACGGCTACGCGATCGGCGGCCTGGCGGTCGGCGAGCCGGAGCATGAGCGCAACGCGATGCTTGAGCACACCTGTCCGCAATTGCCTGCCGACCGTCCGCGCTACTTGATGGGCGTGGGGCGGCCGGAGGATCTGGTCGAAGGTGTGGCGCGCGGCATCGACATGTTCGATTGCGTGATGCCGACCCGCAACGCACGCAACGGCCACTTCTTCACCTCGACCGGCACGGTGCGCATCCGCAACGCGAAATACGAGCACGACCTGCGGCCGATCGAGGAGGGTTGCGACTGCCGCGCCTGCGCCGGCGGCTTCACCCGCAGCTACCTGCGCCACCTGGACCGTTGCAACGAGATGCTCGGGCCGATGTTGGGTACGCTGCACAACCTGCGCTACTACCAGCGGCTGATGGCGCAGATGCGCGAGGCAATCGGGCAGGGAACCTTTGCTGCGTTCAGGGAGTCTTTTTATCTCGCGCGTCAGCCGTAGTGGCGTGCAAGCCCCATTTCAACCGGTTTCAACCCGTCTCACGACCAGGCAAGTGGTATGTGCCCTGCCGTGACATAATCCCCGGCTAATTTCAGCCTTTACGGAATTTCCACATGAACCTGCTTGATCTCCTGATTGCTCCCGCCCATGCAGCCGCTGCGCCGGCGGCTGGCGGCTTTGGAATGTCCTTGCTGTTCCCGATCCTGCTGATCGGCGTCATGTACTTCCTGATGATCCGTCCGCAGATGAAGCGCGCCAAGGAGCACAAGGCAATGCTCGGCCAGTTGGCCAAGGGCGACGAAGTGCTGACCAACGGCGGCATGGCCGGCGTGGTGACCGAGCTGGGAGAGAACTTCATCACCGTGGAGGTCGCCGACAACGTGCGCATCCGCGTGCAGAAGGGATCGATTGCGAACGTATTGCCCAAGGGCACCTTGAAGTCGGCCTGATCGGCCAACACTACTTTTGACGTCTGGTGGCCGGGGTGGTCGCCGCAGGGGCAATCGATGCTGACTTACGCGCGCTGGAAATACGTTGTACTGGTGCTGGCCATCGTGTTGAGCACGCTGTACGCGTTGCCCAACCTTTACCAGAAGGATCCCTCGGTACAGGTCACCGCCAGCCGCGGTGCACCCGTCGACCAGGCACTGGCCGACCGGGTAAGCAGCACGCTTGAGAAGGCGGGCATCCCGGTCAAGCAAGTCGAGCTGGCCGGTGACAACCTGCTGGTGCGCCTGCCTGGCACCGAGCTGCAAACCAGGGCCGCCGATGCACTGGCGCCGGTGCTGGGCAGCGACTACGTGACCGCGCTCAACCTGGCGTCCACCGTCCCCGGCTGGCTCACCGCCATCGGTGCCGACGGCATGCTGTTGGGCCTGGACTTGCAGGGCGGCGTGCACTTCCTGATGCAGGTCGACCAGAAGGCGGCGCTGGACAAGCACATGGAAGCCATCGTCGAGGACACCCGGGTGGTGTTGCGCGATAGCCGGGTGCGTTACGAGTCGGTGACCCGCCGGCCCGATAATTCCATCGTGGTACGTCTGGCCGACGCGGCCGACGCTGCCAATGCGCTCAACAAGATCCGCGCCAGCCAGCCGGCGCTGCAGTTGAATCAAGATGACCGGACCCTGACGCTGACGGTGCCCGACGCCGAGTTGCAGCGGATGATGGCCGACGCGCTGACCCAGAACCTGGGCACTTTGCGCAACCGCATCAACGCATTGGGCGTGTCCGAGCCGCTGATCCAGCGCCAGGGCAATGACCGGATCGTGGTTGAATTACCGGGCGTGCAGGACACCGCCCAGGCCAAGCGCATCATCGGTGCCACCGCCACCTTGGAATACCGCGCCGTGGTTGAAGGCAACGCGTATGACGCGCTCGCCTCGGGCAACGTGCCGCCGCAGGCCAAGGTCTATTACCGCAAGGAGCTCGGTCCGGATGGCAAGCCGGTGCCGATCCTGCTCAACAAGCGTGTGATCGCCTCGGGTGACCAGTTGATTGGCGCTACCTCGGGGATGGATCCGCAATCCGGCACACCGTCGGTCTCGGTCCGGTTGGACAGTGCCGGTGGGCAGCGCATGTTCGACTTCACCAGCGAGAACGTGGGCAAGCCGATGGGCGTGGTCTACATCGAGCGTATCCCCGAGGTACGCATGGTTGATGGCGAAGAGGTGCGCAGCACCCGGGTCAGCGAGCAGGTGATCTCGGTGGCCAACATCAACGGCGTGTTCGGCAAGGAGTTCCAGACCACCGGGCTGGACAGCAGCAAGGAAGCGGCGGATCTGGCGCTGCTGCTGCGCTCGGGCTCGCTGGCCGCACCGATGGACTTCGTCGAGGAGCGCATCGTCGGTCCCAGCCTGGGTCGGGAAAACATCACGCGGGGTCTGACTGCGGTGAGCTATTCGTTCACCTTCGCGCTGGTGTTTTTCCTGGTGTACTACCGCATGTTCGGGCTGATCACCTGCCTGGCGTTGCTGCTCAATATCCTGATGCTGGTCGCGGTGATGTCGCTGTTCGGGGCCACGCTGACCTTGCCTGGCCTGGCCGGTATCGCGTTGACGGTCGGCCTGTCGGTGGATGCAAACGTGCTGATCAACGAGCGAATACGCGAAGAGCTACGTGACGGGATGCCGCCCAAATCGGCGATCGTCGCCGGCTACGAGAAAGCCACCGGGACCATCATGGATGCCAACCTGACCGCAATCCTGGCCGGCGTGGCGCTGTTCGCCTTCGGTACCGGTCCGGTGAAGGGCTTTGCGGTGGCGTTGATCGTAGGCATCGCGACATCGATGTACACGGCGGTGTCGGGTTCGCGGGCGATGGCCACGCTGATCTACGGCAAGCGCAACAAGCTCAAGTCCCTTGCGATCTGACGGCGGGAAACGATCATGAAACAACTCAACCTCATCCCGGTAAACGTCAACATCGACTTCCTGCGCCTGCGCACTGCAGCGTTTTCGTTGTCGATCATTCTGCTGTTGGTATCGGTCGGGTCGATCGTGTTCAACGGCTTCAACTTCGCGCTGGACTTCACCGGCGGTACCGTCACCGAGTTGCGTTTCGAGCAACCGATCGACATCAACGATGCGCGTACCCGGCTTGCGGACGCCGGGTACGGCGATGCCGAGGTGCTCAGCTTTGGCTCGGGCAACGATATCCTGGTTCGCTTGCAATCGGAGCAGGAAGGCGAAGACGAGGCTGCCCAGATTGACTCGCGGACGGCCCAGGCCATCACCAAGGCCGTGTCAACGCCTGAGAATCCCGGCAGGGTGATGCGCAGTGACTTCGTCGGTCCGCAGGTCGGCAAGGAGCTGGCGCTCAATGGGATCTGGGCGGTGATCTTCGTCGTGGTCGGCTTCCTGATCTATATCTCGATGCGGTTCGAGAAAAAATTCGCGGTCGCTGCCGTGATTGCGTCGCTGCAGGACGTGGTGCTCGTCACCGGCTGGTTCGCGTTGAGCGGCCACGAGTTCGACCTGACGGTGCTGGCGGGCATCCTGTCGGTGCTGGGGTTCTCGATCAACGACACCATCGTGGTGTTCGATCGAATCCGTGAGAATTTCCGAACCATGCGCGCCGACCCGCGCACGATCATCAATGCCTCCATCAACGAGACATTGTCCCGCACGATCATCACCTCGGTGGTCGCGTTCCTGACCGTGCTGGCGTTGTATCTGTACGGTGGCGGCTCCCTGCGGGGCATGGCCGAGTCGATGATGATCGGCGTGGTCGTGGGCACCTTGTCGTCGATCTTCGTGGCGTCCCCGCTGCTGACCATCGGCTTCCTGAAGATCACCAAGCAGGACCTGATGCCCAAGGCCAAGAACGACGAAGCGTTGGCCCGGCGACCGTAACCGTGCGATTGCCCCCACGAAAAAGGCCGCGGATTCCGCGGCCTTTTTCGTGGGTGTTCATTGTTCATTCGTCCGTGCGGTTTTGACTCAATCAAACGCGGCCGCATAACCGGTATTGACGATGCGCTGCTGCAACAGTCCGGTGACCTTGATGTTGCCGGCCAGCAGCGGCCGCGGATCCACGCCCCGTGCGTCCATCGGGCCGGTGGTGCGGTCGCGGAAGTCGCTGATCTTGCCACCCGCCTCACGCACCATGAGTGCGCCAGCGGCGATATCCCACGGCTTCAGGCCGGCCTCGAAGTAGGCATCGGCGCGGCCACAGGCCACGTACGCCAGATCGAGCGCGGCGGAGCCGCTGCGGCGGATGTCCTCGATCTCGGTGAATAGCGTATCGATGCATTTGAGCTGTGCGCTGGCACGGGCGCGCTCGCGCGGGGCAAACCCGGTGAGGATCATGGCCCCGGTCAGGTCCTTGCGGTCAGAGACCCGTACGCGTTTGTCGTTGAGCGTGGTGCCGCTGCCGCGACTGGTGGTGAACAGCTCATTGCGCAGCGGGTCGAAAATCACCCCGTGGACCGGCTCGCCGGCCTCGACCAGCGCGATGGATACGCAAAAGTGCGGGATCCCGCGCAGGTAGTTGCTGGTGCCGTCCAGGGGGTCAATCACCCAGGTGAAGCGGGAGCTCCCGCTCTTGGGCTTGATCAGCCCTCCCTCTTCGCCAAGGATCGCGTAGTCCGGGGTGGCGCGGCGGAACTCCTTGATGATTTCCTTCTCGGCCAGCTCGTCGACTTCGCTGGCGAAGTCCATGCGGTCCTTCTCGACCACGTTCAACGCATCCAGCTTGTACATGTGGCGCAACAGCACATTGCCGGCGGAGCGGGCGGCCTTGACCATGAGGGTGACGGCGGGTTTCTGCATGGCAAACGGCCTCGGGCGAAAGAGGTGAAGGAAGGGTTGACAAGGGAAAAGAGCAGCCGGCGATGACACGGATGGAGACCGTGGCCGGCCGGGAAGTTTACCATTGCCGTCATGACTACCACGCGCATTGCCGAACACGCTCCGCTTCCCGTCGCCCATCGCATCCGTATCGTGCTGGTCGGGACCCAGCATCCGGGCAACATCGGCTCGGCGGCTCGCGCGCTGAAAACCATGGGGCTGGCCCGTCTGGTCCTGGTCGCGCCGGAAAAATTGCCCAACGGGGACTCGTTCGCGCTGGCGGCCGGTGCCGACGACTTGCTGTCTGCCGCGGTGGTCTGCGGCAGCCTGGCGGAGGCTGTTGCCGACTGCCGGCTGGTAGTCGGCTGTACCGCGCGTACCCGTCGCATAATGTTGCCCGAGTTGCTGCCTGCCGCAGGGGCCCAGCGCCTGGTGTCCCGGGCGGCGGCCGATGAGGAAGTCGCGCTGGTGTTCGGCCGTGAGCGTACCGGCCTGGACAACGACGAGTTGCAGCTGTGCCATGCCGCGGTGCATATCCCCGCCAACCCGGACTACAGCTCGTTGAACCTGGCGGCCGCGGTGCAGGTGCTGACCTATGAGGTGCGGTTGGCGCTGCTGGCCGCCTCCGGACCGTCTGTAGCGGACGAAGCTCATCAGTTGCCTGCATCGCACGCCCAGATGGAGGGCTTTTTCACCCAGTTGGGCGAGACGCTGGATGCGATCGATTTCCACAAGGGCCGGGCGCCGGCATCGGCAATGCGCAAGCTGCGCCGATTGTTCATGCGCGCAAGCCTGGATGAGCCGGAGGTGCGCTTGTTGCGCGGGGTATTGGCGGATGCCACCCGCATGGCAACCCTGGCGGGAAAGCGATGAGTGCAGCCGGCACGCTGAGGGCGCGCGTCGAGGGTGGCGAGCAGGATTTTCGGGCTATCCTGTGACATTGCCTCGGGTTGGCCGGCTTACTGTGCGAGTTCTGCAGTGATCGCAACGCTTCAGCGGGCCGTATTGGCTCTGCTGGTCGTGTTCGGATGCGCGTTGTCGCCGGCAATGGCGGACGACGGTGTGCTGGTGTTGGGCCGGATCAGCGACGATCCGGCGACCCACTACGAGCAGCTCAAGCCGTTGCTGGACTATGTGGTGCCCCGGATGGCTGACGTGGGGATCCGTGAGGGCAGCGTACTCATGGCGCGTGATGCCCAGCAGATGGCCAGCTATATGCGCCGCGGCCGGGTCGACTGGGTCACCGAGACCGCCGGGTCCGGCATGTTGCTGCGCGAGCGTGCCGGCGCCCAGCCCCTGGTCTTGACCGAGCGTGGCGGCCACAGTCAATACCACAGCGTGTTCTTCGTCCGGCGTGACAGCGGCATCACCGGCCTGGACGGCTTGCGCGGGCATTGCATCGCCTTCCAGCGGCCGTCCTCCACCAGTGCCTATTTTGTCCCGGCAGGCGAGTTGCTGGGGCTCGGAATCACATTGGAGATACTGCTTTCCCCGACCGATTCGATCGATTCCGACGCGCTGGGCTACCTGTTCGCGCGTTCGGAGCGAAACATCGCGACCTGGGTGCATAAACGGGTGGTCGATGCCGGGGTGATGAGCAACCTGGATTGGGACAACCCGGAGCGGATGCCCAAGGCCTTCCGACGCGACCTGTTGGTGATCGGCCGCACACCGGACTACCCGCGTGCGGTCGAGATGCTGCGCCCGGACATGGACCCGGCGGTGCGGGCACGGCTCAAGGAAGTGCTGCTGGGCGCGGCCAGCGATCCGTCCGCCAGCGCCGCGCTACGGCAATTTTTCGGGACTACGGGGTTCTTGCCGATCGACACCAAATCCCGCCATGCGCTGGATCACATCCAGTCCGGCGTCCGCCACGTACGGGCCAAGGTCGAATGAAGCCATTGCGTTTCAAGCCGGCTTACGGGCTGCAGGCGAGGGTCGCATCGCTGATGCTGGTCGCGATGGTAGTGCTGGTGGCGCTGATCGCGTTGTTGTTGCACCGCCAGAACCGCACCCAGTACGAGGTCGAGGCAGCCAGCCGGGCGGCGATGCATTCCATGACCATCGAGACGCTGCATCGACGGGCGGAAGGGATGGTCGGGCCATTGGCGGAGTCGCTGGCGAACCCGCTTTATTACCACGACCTGGACCAGGTCGGAGCGCTCATCGGCGACGCGTTGCGCCAGCCCGGCATTGCCTACGTCACTGTCTTCGATGAAGACGGCAACGTCCTGCACGACGGCAGTGACGAGATCCCCGGTTACGGTCGGCACATGAGCGATCCATTGGCGGCACAGGCCATTGCAACGACGGCGCTGCATACACAGTTCAGCGACACAATCATGGAGGTGTCGGCGCCGATCCTGGTCGGCCGCAATCGCCTGGGCGGGGTCCGTATCGGGTACGACCTCGACGTCGTGCGCGGGTACCAGGAACGTGGGGCAGCCAGCTTGCGCCAGAGCCTGTCGGAACTGGGTCGGCGGCAGTTGTTCTGGATTGGCCTGCTGGGTGTCGCGGTGCTGGCCCTGGGCGGCGTCACGTTGTGGTCGATCCATCGCTGGCTGGTACGTCCTATCCGCCAGCTGGCCGATTCAGCGCGTGCGATCGAGGGTGGGGCATTCGGAACACAGGTGCCGGCCAGTGATCGCAACGACGAGCTTGGCGACCTGATGCGCGCGTTCTCGCGGATGAGCGAGAGTATCGCCTGCCATGACCGCGACATCCGCAAGATGGCCTATACCGACGCGCTGACCGGCCAGGCCAACCGCCTCGCTTTCCGGGAGGCGCTGGACCAGCGCCTGGTGCAGTTGCGTGGCTCGGGCCGACAGCTGGCGTTGTTGTTCGCCGATATTGATGACTTCAAGCGGGTCAACGACACCTTGGGCCATGACGTCGGGGACGAGGTATTGCTGGAGGTCTCCAATCGCATCCGCAAGGTTGTCGCGCGGGTGGCCGGCGAGCAGGCCCTGGTGGCACGCTTTGGTGGTGATGAGTTCCTGGTGCTGCTTGAGGCGGCTGATGGGGACCAGTTGCGCGCCGTCGCCAGCGAGTTGGCAGAAATGCTGGTGGAGCAGGTCGCGATCCCCTTGCCACTACGGGCCAGCGATGTCTTCCTCGGGATTTCCATCGGTATCGGCCTGTTTCCGCAGGATGCGGCCGGCGCCGCGACCCTGATGAAAATCGGTGATATCGCGATGTACCAGGCCAAGGCCGCGGGCAAGAACTGCATCCGCTACTACAGCCGGACGATGAATCAGGCGGTGGAGCGGCGGCTGCATCTGGAAGCGGAGTTGCGTGATGCCTGGGACCGCGGGGAGCTCAGCCTGGTGTACCAACCGATCTTCCAGCTCGCCGATGGCATCCTGGTCGGAGCGGAGGCATTGCTGCGCTGGAACCATCCGGAGCTGGGATCCATTGCTCCGTCGGTATTCATCGAGGTCGCCGAACAGAGCGGGCTGATAGAAACCATCGGGCCGCTGGTCATGGAGGTCGCCTGTCGGGACGCCGTTCACTGGCAATCGATGTCGGCCAGTGGGGAGCCGCTGTTCGTGTCGGTCAATGTCTCGCCACGGCAGCTGCGTCGTGGCGACTTGCCGCACGTGGTCGCCGCGGCGCTGGGAGATAGCGGGTTGCCCCCGCAACAGCTGCATGTCGAGTTGACCGAAACCGCGATGATCGGTGATGAGGCGCATGCGAGCGAGATGTTGCATCAACTGCGCGCACGCGGGGTGCGTGTCTGGCTGGACGATTTTGGAACCGGCTTCTCCGGCCTGAGCCATCTGCGACGGGTGCCGATCGATGGCGTCAAGATCGATCGCAGCTTCGTAGCGGACATCCTGCATGACCCCGACGACCTTGCCTTGACCACCGCGATCATCGCGATGGCGCATTCGTTGGGAATTCCGGTGGTCGCAGAAGGCGTGGAGACGGAAAGCCAGTACGCGTTGTTGCGCGAGCGTGGCTGCAACCTGGCCCAGGGGTACTGGCTGGGGCACCCGATGGCCCTGGAAGCATTCCATGAGATGTTGCGGGCGCAGCCGCCTATGGCATCGGGCCTGGGCTAGCACCTCTGCTAGAACAGCAGGTCGATCCACGGAGTGATGAGCGCGGCGATCTGGCCCGACAGCAATCCAAACACCGTAACGGCCGCTGCACCGGCCAACCACGCAACCGCCATGAGGCGGCCATCGCGCTCAAGCAATGCCAGCGCGAACAACAGCAGCAAGACGCCAAACAGATAGTTTGTCAGCGGTATCGGCAAGGCCAGCAGCAGTCCCAGCGCGACCAGCAGCAAGCCGGTGAACGCGTTGGCCAGGCGATGATCAAGCAAGGCGGGCGAGCGTGGTCGTACCACGCGTTCCAACCGGGCCAGCCAGGGTGACAACCGGTCACGAAAACGCGCCAGGGTTTGTCGGCGCGGGCCGCGGCAGGCGACGAACCGGGGTAGCCACGGGGTTCGCAAGCCGAGCAGCAACTGCGCTCCGACCAGGATGACCAGCGGTCCGCTGATCGCGCCTGCCACCCCTGGAACAGGGATGAACGCGGGCAGGATGGCAACGAACAACAGCATGCCGAAGGACCGCTTGCCAAGGCCGGCGAACACCTCTCCCAGCTTGACCACCTGTTCCTGCTCGCCGTGGGCAAAGGCGTCCAGCAGCGCACGCGTCCCCGCTTCGCGGATGGCCTGTTGCCTATCCACTGGTCTCATCGTTGTCCGGATCCTGCTCGGGTTCGGGGAACAGCAGCAGCTTGTCGATGCGCGGGCCATCCAGGTCGACCACCTCGATCCGCCAGCCGGGCCAGGCGAACTGCTCGCCGACATTGGGAATGCGGCCGAAGTGGGTGATCACCATGCCTGCGGCGGTATGGAAGTCGTGCTCCTCGTCGCCTGGCACGGAGCCGGAGACCAGCTCGTGCAGGTCCTCGACGTGGAGGCTGCCATCAATCAGGTACGAGCCGTCGGCGCGCTCCACCACCGGGCTGGCCTGGTCGGCCTGGTGTTCGGTCGTCGTCCCCATGCCCGCCTGGACGCGGCCAATGACCGCTCCCATCACGTCGTTGACCGTCACCAGGCCGGTTACGTCGCCGTACTCATCCACCACCAGCGCCAGTGATTGCTGCTCCTCGCGGAAGATCTCCAGCAGCTTCATCGCGTGGGTCGATTCGGATACGAACAATGCCTCGCGCATGTTGCCAAACAGGTCGATCGCCACCCCGGGCGCCAGTGCGCGCAACAGCGACTTGGCTTCGACCACGCCGATCACGTCCTGATCGGTACCGCGCAACACCGGGAAGCGCGAGACGGGCGCATTGCGCATCGTCTCCAGGTTGACCTCCAGCGGGGCACCGGCATCCAGCCAGGTGATGCGGGTGCGGGGAGTCATCAGGCTGTCGGCAGTGCGATCGCCCAAGCCGAGCACACGGTGCATCATCTTGCGCTCGTCGGCATCGATCACGCCTTGCTCGTGGCTCTCGCTGACCAGCAGGCGGATCTCCTCCTCGCTGATGTTCGTGGCCTGGCTACGGTCCAGCCGCAGCAGCCTGAGCAGGCCGCGGGTGCTGACCATCAGCAGCCAAACCGCCGGAGTCGCGATCCGTGAAACCCAGTGCATCGGCAGTGCAATGAAGCTGGCCAGCTTCTCCGGTGCCAGCAGCGCCAGGCGCTTGGGCAGCAGCTCGCCCAGCACGATGCTCAGGTAGGTGATCAGGCCGACCGCAAGCACCACGCCAACCGGTCGGGCGTAACTGCCCAGGGCCGGGATCTTCTCGCCCAGCCAGCTGCCGATCGCGTTGCCGATGGCGTCGCCACCGAACATGCCGGTCAGGATGGCGATCAGGGTAATACCCACCTGCACGGTGGAAAGGAAGCGGTCGGGGTGCTCGGCCAGGTCAAGTGCCTTGCGGGCGTTGGGACTGGAGCGACCCATCTGGCGCAGCTTGGGCCGGCGTGAGGTGACTACCGACATTTCCGACAGGGCAAAGAAGGCGTTGAACGCGATCAGGACCAGGACAATCAGGAACTCCAGCATTGCGACCTCTCCGGGTTGGCGGTGAAGGGGGCGCACACGTGTCGCCGCAATGGCGGCGTAATGACTGTTGGCGGAGGTTTGGAGTCGTCGTCCATGGAGAAATGATGTCGGATAAGCGCGCCGATGCGGCGCTCGCGAATTTTAGCAGGTGGTGCCCGTGGGCCCGTTGAGAGTCCCCGACTGGGCGTGAAGGTCACGAAACCGTCATAATTCCGCCGTCGCCTCCACCGCTGTCCGGTTGCGGCACTCCTGCCCGCACATTCCGGCGACCCATTGCCGCCAGCACGACGAGGTCCCTCCCTGATGTTCTCCCTGCAAACCATGTTCGGCCAAGGCAATCAGTTCTATACGCTGCTGGAGGCTTCTGCGGTTGCCGCACACGACAGTACCAAGGCGTTGCACGAGATGCTCAGGAGCGCAGACGCCGAGCCGGCGCTGGATGCGTTCAAGCTCGCCCGCCAGCGCGAGCGCGATGCTTCGGGGCAGATCAGCCAGGAGCTGGTCGACAGCTTCATCACCCCGATCGAGCGCGAAGATATCGAGGCGTTGAGCTCCGCACTGCACAAGATCAACAAGCAGGCCGAGAAGTTTGCCGACCGTTACTCACTGGCCGTGCAGCACCTGGGACACATCGACTTCGCGCCGCGCGCGGCGATGCTGGAGCAGGCGGCCGGAGTGGTGGTCAAGATGGTCAAGCAGCTGCGCAAGATCAAGCTGGCGCCGATGAAACAACTCAACGACGAGCTGCGCTCGATCGAGAACGAGGCGGACCGGTTGATGCTTGAGCTGTACCGGGATATCTACTCGGGGGACCTGGAGCCGTTGCAAATGTTCCTGCTCAAGGAGTTCTTCGAGATCCTCGAAAAGGCCATCGACCGTTGCCGCGAGGCCGGGGTGGTGGCGTACGACATCGTGCTGAAGAACTCCTGAGGCTCCCGGGATGTTGACCCTGGTCCTGATAGTCGTGTTCGTGGCGCTGGTGTTCGAGTACATCAATGGTTTCCACGACACCGCCAACTCGATTGCCACGGTAGTCGCCACCAAGGTGCTGTCGCCGGCGCAGGCGGTCGCGATGGCGGCCAGTACCAACCTGCTGGGGGCATTGCTGGGCACCGCGGTGGCCAAGACGATTGCGTCTGGCCTGATCGATGCGTCCGTGGTCGATGTCAGTTCCCAGCTGATCCTGTGCGCGTTGCTGGGCGGCATCGTGTGGAACCTGATCACCTGGTGGCTCGGCCTGCCGTCCTCGTCCTCGCATGCCCTGATTGGTGGGCTGATGGGTGCGGCACTGGCGGCGGCCGCGAACAATTTCGACGCGATCATCTTTTCGGTCCCGGTGGAACCCTGGTACCGCAGCGCCGGCGTGATGTGGAAGGTGATCGTGCCGATGGTGACCTCGCCGGTGGCGGGATTCGTCGGCGGCTTCCTGCTGATGGGGGTGTTGTTCGCGATCATCTCGGCCATGGCGCGGGCCGGTGGGCTGGTGGCGCGACTGGCGCGGACCCGTTGGGTCAACGCGTTCTTCGGCAAGGCGCAGATCGGCAGCGCGGCCTACATGGGGTTCGCGCACGGCATGAACGACGCCCAGAAGACCATGGGCATCATCGCCCTGGCATTGGTCGCCGCGCAGTCCGATGGCACCCTGGATGACCTGCCGGGCTTCCTGGCGTTCCTGCACCCTTCGGAGGATGCGTTGGTCAATGGCGACATCGACCTGTGGATCAAGTTCACCTGCGCCGCGGTGATGGCGGCCGGTACCGCTGCCGGTGGCTGGCGCATCATCAAGACCCTGGGCCACAAACTGGTGAAGTTGCATCCGATCCATGGCTTTGCCGCCGAGGCCAGTGCGGCGACGGTCATCACCATTGCGTCTTCGCTGGGGATCCCGGTGTCCACCACCCACAACATCTCTGCGTCGATCATGGGCGTGGGTACCGCCAAACGCCTGAATGCCATCAAGTGGACGATGGTGGAGCGGATGATCTGGGCATGGATCCTGACCATCCCCGCGGCCGGCGGTATCGCGTACCTGTCGTTCCGGGTGTTGGCCGCCGCCGGCTGGGCCTAGAGCAGGTCGCGCTCACCGGACAGGGAGCGTTCCATGCGGTCGCCGAGTCCGCCGATCTCCAGTACCAGTCGGTGGACTTCGGCGCCATCGAGTCCGTCGAACGGGCGGTTTTCGCACAGTTGCAGGTAGCGTTCTCCGCCCATGTCGCCGATGGCCAGGTAGCCGACCCGGCTTTGCCAGTTGAATACCAGGGCGCGGTGGGCATCCAGGCCCGCAATCGGCGCCACCGAGCTGCTTACGCGCAGGTAGGGACGCCCATCGTCGTCGTCCAGTTCCGACAGGAAGATCGATTGGTGGCGGCTGCCGTTGTCCAGTGACAGCTCGATGCAGGCCACGCCTTCGTGCGGCAAGCTGATCTGGAAGCCGGCGGCAACCAGGTGCTGCTGGATCGCTTGGAGGTTGTGCATGGGCGACTCCGGGTCGGGACCACTATGCTACCGCGATGCAAGATGATGCTCCCACCCGAATCCTGGCCGTCATCCGGGCAATACCGCGCGGTTCGGTGGCCGGCTACGGCGAGGTGGCGCGTCGCGCCGGGCTCCCCGGGCGTGCGCGCATGGTGGCCCGCCTGTTGAGCCACAACGACGACCCCGACCTGCCCTGGCACCGGGTCCTGCGCTCGGACGGGCGTATCGCTTTCCCTGCCGACTCACCCCAGCTTGCCGAGCAGGTTCAGCGCTTGCGGGCCGAGGGGGTGGTGGTGGAGGCAGGGCGGGTGCGCGGTCTGCGTGCCGCCGCGACGCTGGATGAGCAGATCTGGGGCGGGCAGGGAGACTGAGGGATATGCCAGCGGGGTTGTCAGTCGACCACGTGAACACCATGTCCTCGACTGGCTTCCCAACCGGAAACCGCGCCCAGCAGCTACCATTGAACGACCTTTGAGGAGATGCGATGTTTTCCAACTTGCCGCCCGTCACCAAGGCGCTGTTGATTGCCAACGGACTGGTTTTCGTCCTGCAGATGGTGCTGGGTGACGCTGCACTGGCGTCGTTCATGCTCTGGCCAATCAGCAGCGGAGACAGCGCCTACATGGTCAACGAGTTCCTGCCATGGCAGTTGCTCACCTACGGCTTCATGCATGGCAGCTTTACCCACCTGCTGTTCAACATGATCGCGTTGCTGATGTTTGGTGCGCCGCTGGAACACACCTGGGGCGAGCGTCGGTTCCTGACCTACTTCCTGGGCTGCGTGGCGGGCGCGGCGGTATGCCAGCTGATCGTCGGGGCCTGGACGATGTCACACGGTGGCGCCGCCTATCCGACCATCGGCGCCTCGGGCGGCGTGTTCGGCCTGCTGCTGGCCTACGGAATGCTGTTTCCGCACCAGCGGGTGATGTTGCTGATCCCGCCGATCCCGATGAAGGCGCGCACGCTGGTGATTGTCTATGGCGCCATCGAGCTGATGCTGGGCTTCAGCGGTTACCAGCCCGGCGTGGCCCATTTTGCCCATCTGGGCGGGATGCTGTTTGGCTGGCTGCTGATCCGGTATTGGCGGGGCCAGCCACCGTTTGGCCGTCGTGGGCCACCGCGGCCACGCGTCGTACGCTGATGCGAGCAGATAGCTGAACAGGAAAAGTGAACCAGGAACAGTGGAACAAGAACGGTAAAATAAAAACGGCGCGGTTTCATCCGCGCCGTTTTCCTGCCTGACCCAGTCCTGGCTCAGTCGTGTTGCGGCCAGAGTACGACCCGGTCATCGGCTTTGTATTGCATGGACGTCTTGGCCTTGCAACCGTAGACCTCGCCAAACTCGCCCAGGTTCATCAACGGGCCATTGGTCCGCCACACGCCGGGGGCGTGCACGTCGCTGACGGCGCTGCGGGCGGCCATCTCCGGAGTCATATGCTTCGGCCACAGGGCTGCCCAACCTTCGAAGAAGGCTTTCCCGGATGCCTTGTCGGCATCGGGTGTCGCAGCGGTGTAAGCCGTCCACGCCAACTCGACTCCGGCCTGGTCGGCAACGCTCTCGTTGCGGACCGCTGCCGGATTGACCTTGGTCGCTTCCAGCACCGGATAGTCGAAGGCTCCGTACTGCGCGGCCAGCTGGTTTGCCGTGGCATCCCAGGCCGCAAGTTCCTGCGGGCCCCACCAATCGCGCAGCTCCCCGGCGGCGTCCACGAAGCGACCGCGCGAATCGAAGCCATGGCTGAGCTCGTGACCGACCAGTGCGCCAAAACTGCCGTACTGGGCGGAGGTCTGTGCGATCGGGTTCATTATCGGGGATTGCAGCACCGCCGCGGTGATTATCAAGCGGTTGTGGGCCAGGTCGTAGGCCAGTGCAGGTTGCTGTGGCAACACGTTCCAGCGGCGGCCGGCATTGTCCTCGCCGATCCGTCGCATTTCCTCGCGGTGACGCCAGGTGGAGGCGATCAGCATGTTGCCGCCGAAGCTGCCCCGACCCATCGGTTGTACGGTGTAGTCGAGATCCCGCGCCGGGGTGCCGATCTCGATCTTCAGCGCGGCCAGCTTGGCAGCCGCTTCTGTCCGGGCTTCCGGCCCCAGGCGTGAGTCGCCCTGCAGGGCGACGCCAAGCGCGTCGCGGACGTGGCCGGCGATTTCGAGTGCCCGCGCCTTGACCTCCGGGGTCAGGTACCTTTCGGCGTACTCGTGCCCCAGCATTGGGCCGGCGGCGAGGTTGATGGCATCCAGTACCTGTTGCTGGCGTGGCGGCGGTGCCTTGGTGCCGGCCAACAGGTGACCGTGAAAATCAAAGTGCGCGTCACGCCAGACTTTGGACAGGTACGGTGCCATGGCATCGCCCACTTGCCAGCGCAGATAGGCACGCCATTGTTCGGGCTTGAGCTCATCGACCAATGTGTCGATACCGGTCAGCAGCTCCGGGTTGGCAACCGATACCGTGGGCGAGGTGACGCCCTGGACTTCGAGAAACTGATCCAGGTGCAGGTTCGGGTACTGCGCAGCGAGTCCTTCGGTGGCAACCGGCGCGTAGTTGGTGCGTGGATCCTCCAGCTTGGACAAGGGCAGCGAGAGCCGGGCGATGCGGGTCTCCAGGTCAATCACCAGTTGCGCCTGATCGGCCAGGTCCTTCTCCTTCACGCCGGTCAGGGCGAGGATCTTCTGCACGTAGGTGTCGTACTGGGCCAGCAACGCCTGGGTCGCGGCATCGGTGCGGGTGTAATAGGCCGGATCGGGGAGACCCAGTCCGCCTTGGCTGAAGTAGCCGATATGGCTTTGCAGGTTGCGCAGGTCGATGTCGGCGCCGAAGTTGAATGCTACCGGGATGCCTACCTGATGCAGGGCCGCGATGGTCGGGGCGACGTGCTGGGAGCGTTTTACCGCGATGATCTTGTCCAGCAGGGGCGCCAATGGCTGGGCGCCGTCGCGCTCGACCTGGGCTTCACTGATGCCGCTGGCCCAGAAATCACCCAGCAGCTTCTGCACATCGCCTTCGGGTGACTGCATGGCGGCATTGAGCAAACTGATCTGTTGCTGGCGCGCGCGCTCCCCCAGTTGCCCCAGCGCGGAGACGGAGTCCGAACCGGCGGGCAGGGGGTTGGCGGTGAGCCATCCGCTGTTGGAAAAAGCATGAAAATCGCTGCACGCGGTGGCAGTATCCTGCGCGACGGCACCCGGCGAAGCGAAGCCTGCAGTCAAGGCCAGGGCGAGGGCACAACAGAGCGGTCGAAGGGTCATTGCGGATTCCGTCCAGATGATCGCGCCAGTCTAACAACGGATGGGCCTTGACCACTGAACGCGGGTGGCAAAAAGCAGAAGCCCGGAACGAATCCGGGCTTCTGCTTCGCTCGCTGGTCATTGCATTGTCAGGCCTGACCAGGGCCCGGCACGATTACCAGATGACGACTTTTTTGTCGTCGCCGCGAACCATCGGCTGGCCGGGCGTGCACTCAAACGCCGCGGCGAATTGCGGCATGTTGGACGGCGCACCAATGGCGCGGAAGTTCGCCGGTGCGTGCGGATCGGTGGTCAGGCGTACCTTGAGCTCGTCGTCGGTGAAGTTGCGACGCCACACGGTGGCCCAGTTGGCGAAGAACCGCTGGTCGCGGGTCATGCCATCGGTCATCGGGTCCGGGGTGCCTTCGGTTGCCTGCTTCATCGCGTCGTAAGCCACCGCCAGCCCGCCCAGGTCGGCGATGTTCTCGCCCAGGGTGAGCTTGCCGTTGACGTGCTTGCCCGGCATCGCTTCATAGGCGTCGAACTGCGCGATCAGCTTGTCGGTACGGCTGCTGAAGCCCTTGGAGTCCGCTTCGGTCCACCAGTTCTCGAAGTTGCCGGTCGGCCCGAAACGGCTGCCCTGGTCGTCGTAGCCGTGGATCATCTCGTGGCCGATCACCGCGCCGATGCCGCCGTAGTTGACCGCGTCGCCGGCTTCGGGATCGAAGAACGGTGGCTGCAGGATTGCCGCCGGGAATACGATCTCGTTGGCCAGCGGGTTGTAATAGGCGTTGACGGTCTGCGGGCTCATGCCCCATTCGGTCTTGTCGACGGGCTGGCCGATCTTGGACAGGTTCCACTGGTAGTTGAACTGGTTGGCCGCCATCACGTTGCCGATGTAGCTGTCGCGGTCGGTCTCCAGCCCGGTCCAGTCGCGCCACTTGTCCGGGTAGCCGATCTTCGGCGTGAAACTGCCCCATTTCTCCATGGCCTTGGCCTTGGTCTCATCGCTCATCCAGTCCAGGCCTTCCAGGTGAACCTTCAGCGCGTCGCTCAGGTTCTTGACCAGGGTTTCCATGCGCGCCTTGGACTCGGGGGAGAAGGCGACCTTGACGTACATCTGGCCCAGGGCTTCGCCCACTTCGCCCTCGATCGTGTTCAGCACCCGCTTGCTGCGGTCCTTGATCTCCTTCTGGCCGCGCATTGCCTTGTTGTAGAAGTTGAAGTTCTCCTGCACGAACGCGTCGCTCAGGAACGGCGAGGCACCGTCGACGGTGTGGAAGCGCAGGTAGGACTGCCACTGCTCGACCGGTACGTCGGCCAGCATCTGGCTGACTTGCTCGTGGAAGGCCGGGATGGCCAGCGAGAACATCTCCGGGGCGGCGACACCCTGGGACTCGAAGAATTTCGTCCACTGGAAGTTCGGGGTCAGCTTGTCGGCTTCGGCCAGGCTGACCGGGTTGTAGAACAACGAGACATCACGCGACATCTCTTCGCTGGACTTGGAAGCCTTGGCCAGCCGGGTCTCGAAGGCGATCACGTCGCTTGCCTGTTTCGCCGCCTGTGCCACTTCCACGCCGGACAATTCCAATACCTTGGCGATGTGCTCCTGGTAGGCAGCCAGCTTGTCGGCCTTGTCGGGATCCAGGTAGTACGACTTGTCCGGCAGGCCGAGTCCGCCCTGGGCGGCGTAGGCGATATTCATGTCGGAGTTCTTGAAGTCGGCCTCGGCACCAAACGAGAACAGGAAATTCTCACCTTCCGCTGCGCTGCTGCGCAGGTAATCGGTGACCGCCTGCTGGCTGTCGAGTGCGGCGATTGCGTCGATCCTGTCCTGGATCGGAGCAATACCCTGGGCGTTGATTTGCTCGGCGTCCATGCCGGTCGCCCAGAAGTCGCCGACGATGTTCTGCACGCCGGTGGCATCGTCATTGGCAGCGGCCTGTTTGGCCAGCTGGTGCTGGACTGCGGTGGAGCGCTCGTCGAGCATCTCGAACGCGCCCCAGCTGGTGCGGTCGCCCGGAATATCGTTGGCTGCCAACCAGGTGCCGTTGATGTAGCCACCAAAGTCGGTGCAGGCATCCTTGGACTTGTCCAGGTCGGAGATCTGGAACCGGTTGACCGGTGGCAGCGCGCTCTCGTCGATGGTCAGTGAGTTGGCGTCAGCGGCAGCGGCAGGCTTGGCGCTGGCGTCGTCAGCGGTGGCGGCGTCCTGGTTGGAACAGGCGGCCACGGCAGTGGCGATGGCGAGGGACAGCAACAGGATTTGTGGTTTGTTCAAGCTCACGTATGACTCCGGCCGGTGGCATTGAGGAATGACAGCCCCGAAGAGTACTTCTTTCAAGTACGGGACCGGTCGACATTAGACCTCCTGCAGGACTGACGGGTGTGTCGAAGGTCATTGCCGGAAAGTCATGGCAATGGGGGCTGGAGTGGTGTTATGGTTCGCTACATCACCATATCGGGGGGCGTTCATGCTCAGTATCCGTGAACTCAGCAAGACCTACGCCAACGGCGTGCACGCACTTGATGACGTCAGTCTCGACATTCCGCGGGGGATGTTCGGGTTGCTGGGTCCCAATGGCGCGGGCAAGTCTTCGTTGATGCGAACCTTGGCGACCTTGCAGGAGGCCGACAGTGGCTCCGTCACGCTCGACGGTGCCGATGGCAAGCCGATCGACGTGCTACGCGACAAGGACGCGGTGCGCCGTCAACTCGGTTACCTGCCGCAGGACTTCGGTGTTTATCCGAAGGTCAGTGCGCAGGATCTGCTGGAGCACTTTGCGGTGCTCAAGGGTCTGACCGCGCGCAAGCAGCGTCGCGAGGTGGTCGATGGCCTGCTGCAACAGGTCAATCTGTGGGACGCGCGCAAGCGAAATCTGGGCACCTACTCGGGCGGTATGCGCCAGCGTTTCGGCATCGCCCAGGCGCTGCTCGGCAGCCCGCGGTTGGTGATCGTCGATGAGCCCACCGCCGGTCTGGATCCGGAGGAGCGAAACCGCTTCCTCAACCTGCTGGCGGAGATCGGCGAGAACGTCGCGGTGATCCTGTCCACCCACATCGTCGAGGACGTGACCGACTTGTGCCCGACGATGGCGATCATGAACAAGGGCCAGGTGTTGCTGACCGGCCAGCCGAACGCGGCGATCGAGGCGCTGCGCAACCAGGTGTGGCGCAAGCAGGTGACCAAGGCGGCATTGGCCGAGTACGAAAGAAGCCACACGGTGCTGTCGACCCGGCTGGTGGCGGGTCATCCGGTGATCCACGTGTTTGCCAGTGACAGCCCGGAAGGAGGTTTCGAGCAGGTCGCGCCGGATCTTGAGGACGTCTACTTCCAGCGCCTGCGCCAGCAGGCTCGGCAGACGGCATCCCGCGCCGAAGCGGCTTGAGCGGGGTCACGACATGATTCTTGAATTCTTCCGCTTCGAGCTGAAGCAGCAGTTGCGCGCGCCGTTGCTGTGGCTGATGGCGTTGATGTTCGGCCTGTTCGCGTTCGGCGCGGCCAGCAGCGATGCGATCCAGATCGGCAGCGCGGTCGGCAACATCAACCGCAACGCGCCGACCGTGATCATCACCTTTCTGGGCGTGTTCACCGTGCTCGGCCTGCTGGTGATCGTCAGTTTCATCAGTGGCGCGCTGCTGCGTGATTTCGAGCTGGGCACCGCCGACCTGTTCTTCTCCAGCCCGATGCGCAAGCGCGATTTCCTGATCGGCCGGTTCGCCGCTGCGGTGGCGGCGTGCTGCGTGGTCTACCTGATGGTCGCGCTGGGACTGATGATCGGCCCGCTGATGCCGTGGGTCGATCCCGAGCGTCTGGGCGCGTTCTCGCTGGCGCCGTATGTGTGGGGTTTCGGCGTGCTGGTGTTGCCGAACCTGCTGTTCACCGGCGCGTTGCTGGCGCTGCTGGCGGTGACCACGCGCAGCCTGCTGGCGGTGTACCTGGGCGTGATCGGTTTCTTTGTGCTGTATGTGATGTCGGGCCGGCTCACGGCCGATCTGGACAACGTCTGGCTGGCCACGCTGCTCGATCCGTTCGGTATCACGGCGTTCCGCCGCATCGTCCGCTACTGGTCGGCGGCGGAGAACAATACCCAGTTGCCGGTCGTGACCGGTTACCTGCTTGCCAACCGCGCGCTGTGGGTGGCGATTGCTCTGGGGCTGGTGGTGGCGACGTTTGCGCTGTTCAAGCCGCAGCGGACGGGTACTGGCAAGGGCTGGTTTGCGGGCTGGTTTACCCGTCGTGCCCGTCGTGCCCGTCGTGCCGCTACCGCGCCGGCCGCTGCGGTCACCGCGCGCCCCAGCTCGATGATCGCGCCGCGCGTGGTACCTGCCACCGGAGCATCGGTGGCGTGGCGGCAGTTCCTGCGCCAGTGGCGGTTCGACAGCGTCGGCGTGTTCAAGAGCGTGCCGTTCCTGATCATGCTGGTGCTGGCGGTGGCGAACTTCAGCGGCAGTGCCAGCGTCGTCCAGAGCATGTTCGGCACCAAGGTCTACCCGGTCACCTCGCTGATGCTGCAGGCCTTGCAGGGCAGCTTCACGTTCATGCTGCTGATCATCGTGATGTTCTACGCCGGCGAGCTGGTGTGGAAGGAGCGGGGGGCGAAGATCGACGAGGTGACCGACGCGTTGCCGGTGCCCAACTGGGTGCCGCTGGCGGCGAAGATGGCGGCGCTGGTGCTGGTGGTACTGGCGTTCCAGGCCGTCGGTGCGTTGGCCGCGATGGCGATGCAACTGGGCAAGGGATTCACCGCGCTGGAGCCAGCGCTGTATCTCAAGGCGTCGTTGCTGGATTCGATTCCATTCGTGCTGATCGCCGGTCTCGCACTGGTGTTGCAGGTGCTGAGCAACAACAAGTTCATCGGTTACGGCCTGCTGATCGCCTGGCTGGTGGCGCAGGGCACGCTGGGCTACCTCGACTTCGATCACAACCTCTACAACTACGGTAGCGCGCCGGAGGCGCCGTATTCGGACATGAACGGCTACGGCCATTTCCTGCCCGCGCGGCTGTGGTTCCACGCGTACTGGGGCGTGTGCCTGCTGGTGTTGTTGCTGGTCGCGGCAGCGTTCTGGGTGCGTGGGGTATCACCAAGCCGGCGCGAGCGCTTCAAGCTGGCGCGCCAACGGTTGATGGGCGGTCATGGCGTTGCGGTGGCGGCGAGCCTGGTGGTGTTCGCGCTGCTGGGTGGTTTCATCTTCTGGAACACCAACGTGCGCAACGAGTACGTCGCCGGTGATGCCGTCAAGGATCGCCAGCAGCGTTACGAGGAGCAGTACCGCCAGTACCGGGATCTGCCGCAACCGCGCATCAGCGCCGTCAGCACGCAGGTGGATCTGCGCCCGGAAGACCAGCGCGTGCGCATCCGCGGCAGTTACACCATCAGCAATCCGCACGCGGCGGCCATCAACGACATCCATATTCAGCTGTATCCGTATACGCAGCTGCATGCGCTGGCGTTCGGCGAAGCGGAACTGGTCAGCAACGATGAGCCGGTCAATTACCGCATCTACCGTCTGGCCGAGCCGATGCAGCCAGGCGAGCAGCGCGAGTTGAGCTTCGATGTCGAGTTCGGACAGGAGGGTTTCGGCAACGACACCGCCTCCACCGCGGTGGTCGAGAACGGCTCCTTCATCAACTCGCAGATGTTGCCGAGCTTCGGCTACAACGAAGGTTTCCAGATCGCCGACCGCAACGAGCGGCGCAAGCGCGGGATGGGCGACGTGCCGCGCATGGCCAAGCTGGAAGACGAGGCTGCGCGGGCCAACACCTACATCAGTGACGACGGGGACTGGATCGCCTTCAAGACCACGGTGTGCACGGCGCCGGATCAGGTCGCGCTCGCTCCGGGCGTGCTGCAGAAGGAGTACCTGCTCGATGGCCGGCGTTGCTTCGATTACGCCATGCAGCGGCCGATGCTGGACTTCCATGCAACCCTGTCGGCGCGATGGGAGGTCAGGAAGGGCGTTTACAAGGCCGGCACGCCCGGTGAGATCCCGATCGAGGTCTATTACGACCCCAAGCATCCGTACAACGTCGACCGCATGGTCGAGTCGGTACAGAAGTCGCTCGCTTACTTCGAGGCGAATTTCAGTCCCTACCAACATGAGCAGGTACGGATCATCGAGTTCCCCGGCTACAGCAGCTTCGCCCAGAGTTTCGCCGGAACGATCCCGTACTCCGAGTCGATCGGCTTCATCGCCGACCTGCGCGACGAGGACGCGATCGACTACGTGTTCTACGTCACCGCCCACGAGATCGCGCATCAATGGTGGGCGCACCAGGTGATCGGCGCGAACGTGCAGGGCGCCACCATGCTCAGCGAATCGCTGGCGCAATACTCCGCGCTGATGGTGATGGAGCATGAGTACGGTCGCGACAGGATGCGTCGCTTCCTCAAGTACGAATTGGACCGTTACCTGTCCAGCCGCGGTGGCGAGATGATCGAGGAGCTGCCGTTGTACCGGGTCGAAAATCAGCAGTACATCCATTACCGCAAGGGCTCGCTGGTGTTCTACCGGTTGCGCGACGAGATCGGCGAGGACGCGCTCAACCGCGCGCTGTCGCGCTTCATCGCCGACAAGGCCTACCAGCACGCACCGTTCACCACCTCGGCCGAGTTGCTGAGCTACATCCGCGCCGAGGCCGCGCCGGAGCACCAGCAGTTGATCACCGACCTGTTCGAGAAGATCAGCTTCTATGACAACCGGGTAGATGCTGCAACCGCGGTCAAGCGCGACGACGGCAAGTACGAAGTCACCCTGAATCTGCATGCGGCCAAGCTGTACGCAGATGGCGAGGGCAGGGAGACCGCGGCGAAGCTCGACGACTGGATCGAGGTCGGGGTATTCGCTCGCGGGCCCTCGGGCGAGGAGGCCGATGAGCAGGTGTTGTACCTCGAGCGGCAGCACATCGTCGATGGATCGCCGGCGCTGACCGTGGTGGTCGACCAGTTGCCGTACGAGGCCGGTTTCGACCCCTACAACAAGCTGATCGACCGGGTGTCGTCGGACAACCGCAAGCGGGTGTCGGTGAAGTAACCCGGCGCAAAAATGAACGGGCAGTTTCGGGTGCTGGCGCAGGCGGAGATTTTCACGTAGGATTCGCCTGTTCAGCGCACGGCTGCCTTACGTTTCCCAGGTTGCCTGTCGTATCTGGTGCGAGTTCCCTGCATGCGGGGACCGCCCAATACGACGTTATCCCGCACGTCTTTCGTCGCGCCGACACGGTCCGGAGCATCCGGCACCGTCACATTGAATACTCGCAGCGCGGTTTCAGGGAACGCTCCGGGTCTTGCCGCATTCCATGCGGTTTTTTATCTACTCGGAGTTACAACATGTCTTTTGAATCCCTCGGCCTTGCGCCTGCTTTGCTGCGCGCGCTTGCCGAACAGGGCTATACCAGCCCGACCCCGATCCAGGTCCAGGCCATCCCGCTGATCATGGATGGCCACGACCTGCTGGGTGGCGCCCAGACCGGCACCGGCAAGACCGCCGCGTTTGGCTTGCCGCTGCTCAACCGGCTGGCCAAGCAGACCGCGCCGAACGGTTCGCGCAAGCCGCGCGCGCTGATCCTGGTGCCGACCCGCGAGTTGGCGGTGCAGGTCAACGACAGCCTGCGCAGCTATGCCAAACACCTGCGCCTGAACTTCTGCACGATCTTCGGCGGCGCCGGCATGGGCCCGCAGGTCGAAAATCTGCGTCGCGGCATCGACGTGGTGGTGGCCACGCCGGGCCGGCTGATCGACCACATCGAGCGCGGCACCGTCAAGCTCGACGAGATCGAAGTGCTGGTGCTCGACGAGGCCGACCGCATGCTCGACATGGGCTTCCTGCCCGCGATCAAGCGCATCCTCGGCCGCGTGCCGGCGCAGCGGCAGACGCTGTTGTTCTCGGCCACCTTCGAGAGCCAGCTGAAGCAGCTTGCGTTGCAGTTCATGCGCGATCCCAAGCAGGTCCAGGTCGCCACCAACAACGCGATCGCCAACACCATCACCCACCGCGCGCACCCGGTGGACAGCGGCCGCAAGCGCGACCTGCTGATCGAGATCATCGCCAAGCGTCCGGGCGACCAGGTGCTGGTGTTCGGTCGTACCAAGCACGGTTGCAACCGGCTTGCCGAACAGTTGGAAGCCGCCGGCCTGAAGTCGGTCGCCATCCACGGCAACAAGAGCCAGTCACAGCGCCAGAAGGCGTTGCGTGACTTCAAGTCGAACCGTGCCCGGGTAATGGTCGCCACCGATGTCGCCGCACGTGGTCTGGACATTCCTGATTTGCCGCTGGTGATCAACTTCGACCTGCCGATGGTCGCTGAGGACTACGTGCACCGGATCGGCCGTACCGGCCGCAATGGTTCCACCGGTGAGGCGCTGTCGCTGGTCTCGCACGACGAAGGCGGCCTGCTTCGCCAGATCCAGCATGTGCTGAAGAAGGATGTCGAGATGGTGGTGGTGCCGGGCTACGAGCCCAGCCGTCCGATCCGTCTGGACGTGGCGATCCCGAACCCGCGCAACAATGCCGGTGCGGGCCGTCCGCCGCGCAACAACGCTCCACGCAACAATGCCCCGCGTGGCGGTGCTCGTTCGCATGGCCAGCCGGCTCCGCGTCATGCCCATGCCGGCGGCCCGCGACAGCGCACGGCACCGGCCGGTGGTCGTGGCGGACGCGGTTCGTTCCGGGACGGCTCCAGCGCCTGAAGCACTGGCGGCTGAGTACGGGTAGCCACCCGGCGGGCAGCGGCGCTACGGCGTAACGCTTGCCTGAAACGATCCAGCAAACGACCCGGATGACCTCCGGGTCGTTTGCGTTGTGGCGCGACAAAAAATTGCGCACCGGTGTCCACCTCATGGCGCGTTTTGCGTTATTCCCACCGAGAGCGGTTCCTGTGACCGCGAACCCGGGGAGAACCAGCGTGTCCGTGACCAGTGCAACCATGAACGAACTACCTGCTCCATGGGCGCAACTGACGCAGGTGGACTGCGTTGATGACGCACTGGCGGGGGAGATCGATCAACTTGCGGCCGAGGCGGCCGAACCCAACCCCTTCTACGAAAGCTGGTGCTTGCGCCCCGCGCTGATGTTTTTGTCGACGGAGGCATTGCAACTGCTGACCGTGCGTGATGCCGCAGGTGAGCTTATCGGGTTGCTGCCGCTGGCCCATCACGCGCATTTCAAGCGCATGCCTGAGCCCACCTTGCGCTCATGGACGCATGACTATGCCTTCCTGTCTGCGCCGCTGCTGCACCGCGACCATGTGCAGGCGGCGGTCGATGCCATGCTCGACTGGCTGGCCGCACGCGACGCTCCCGCCGGTGTTATCGAGCTGGTCAACATCCGCATGGATGGCGCCGTCGCGGCGGCCCTGGATGCGGGGATCGCGCGGCGCGGACGACTGCTGTCGCGGTGTACCCGCTGGACCCGTGCGATGTATCACCTGAACGTGCCGGACGACCCGCAACACATGTCCGCCAAACAGCGCAGCACGCTCCGGCGCAAGGAGCGACGATTGGGGGATGAGGGCGAGGTCGGCTACCGAGTGATGTCGAGGGACGACGACCTTGCGACATGGATCGAGCAGTTCCTGCGGGTCGAAGCCAGTGGCTGGAAAGGCCGCGCGGGCACCGCCATGGGTGCCAGTGATCCAGGCCGCACCTTCCTGCTGGCCGCCTGCCAGGCCGCCCACGCCCGCGGCCAGTTGCACATGCTGGCGTTGGACCTGGATGGCAAGCCCATCGCGATGAAGTGCAACTTCCTGAGCGGTGCCCATGCCTTCACCTTCAAGATTGCCTACGACGAAGCCTATGCGCGGTACTCGCCCGGCATCCTGATCGAGCTGTACCAGATGCATCACATCCGCGAGCGCTACCCCCAGCTGGCTGCCGTCGACTCCTGCACGGTGGCGGACAACACCATGTTTCCGAACCTGTGGGCCGGTGAATGCGTGCTGGGCGATTACGCCATCCTGCGCAACACCCTGGCCAACCGGATGCTGTTGCGTTACGGCAAACGGTTGCAGCGGCTGCTGACCCGCCGCGCCGAATCATCTCCATGAGCACGACGGGCGGCGCGGTTACCACCGTGGCCGACACCAAGGTGGTGGAGGTCATGCGCTACAGCACGCATCCGGGTGACGCGGTGCGTGACCGCGACGCGATCATTGCCCTCTGGCAGGGTGATTTCGGACCGCCGGCGATTGCGCCCGACAAGTACGACCACTTCTACCGCGACAATCCGGACGGCCCGGCCATCATCCAGTTGTTGCGTCATGATCCCGATGGCGAGTTGGTCGGTGTCATCAGCGCCGGTCCGCGGCCGGTGATCTGGCAAGGCAAGGCCATTCGCGCCGGGGTCGTCGCGTACTTTGCGGTGGCTGCCGGCCACCGCACCCTGGGCCCGGCGTTGCTGCTGCAGCAGTCGTTGCTGGAAGCCGCACGAGGGCGGTTCGACCTGTTGTACGGGCTGCCACGGCCGAGCGCGGTTGGCGTCAGCCGCCGGGCAGGCTTCAGCGTACTGGGCACGTTGAGCCGACACGCCAAGGTGCTGCGCTACGGGGATTACCTGCAACGCAGGCTGCCGGTGGCCATAGCGCGTCCGGTCGGTGCGCTGGTGGATTCGGCGGTGCGGCTGCGGGACCTGCTGGCCGGCGGCGTCGTGTCGGACCTGCATTGGCGCTGGTCGGAGCACAGCGACCCGCGCATGGACACGCTGTGGCATGGCTCGACCCACACCTGCGCATTGACCAGCGTGCGCGACCACGCATTGTTGCGCTGGCGGTTTGACATGCCGCCGGCGGGCCGCGCGCGCTACCTGCTGGTGTCGGACGACGACGATCAACTGGTGGCATGGTTTGCCTGCGATGCCCATGCCGCGCTTGATCAACCGCTGGAAGTGCTGGATTACTGGGCTGCTGATGCAATGACAGGGATCCACCCCAAGCTGATCCGGGTCCTGGTCGCCGCAGCGCGGGCGCAGCGACGCAGCGCCATCCACCTGTTGCTTACGGCCGACGAGCAGGCCATGGCCGGTTGGCGCGCGGCGGGCTTCGTCGCCCGCAGCGGACAACCGCTCATTGGCATGTGGCTCAACCCGGATATCTCCCCGCAGGCAATGCCCGTCCTGCATATGACCTGGTTGGAGCAGGACAGCTGACGATGGTGACTTTTATCCGCAAGCTGGTCCGGCAGGTCCGCATCGACGGCGTGTTCGGCGTGGTCGGCAAGGTGCCGGTCTGGCTGCGTGGCCAGGCCGAGCTGCGGCTGGATCGAAGGCTTGGCATCGCAACCGTGGGCCAGGTCGAAGTTGCCGAGTCCGTGGCCTGCGATCCTGGCCACGAGCACTCGGCCAACGCGGTGTTCTATGCGCCGTTGGCGTTCGGCAAGTTCCGGCGTCTGGTCAGTGCCGCACAACCATTCGATCCGACCGCTTGCACATTCATCGACTACGGCGCCGGCAAGGGTCGCGCACTGGTGCTGGCCGCCGATCTTGGCTTTCGCCGCGTGGTTGGGGTCGAACTGTTTGAATCGCTGTACGCCGAGGCCATGTGCAATATCGCCGCCTTCGCGGCCCGGGATGCGAAGGCGAGGGCGATCGAGTTGTTCTGCATGGATGCCGTCGCCTTTCGCCCACCGGCAGGTGACCTGTTCTGCTATTTCTACAACCCGTTCGACGAGGTGGTGATGCGCCAGGTACTGGCCAACATCCAGGCCGCCCATGAGGCAGAACCGCGACGCATCCTCATCGCCTACTCGAATCCGCTCCACGCCGATGTATTCGATGGGGCCGGCTTCCTGCGCCTGCATCACAACAGCACCGGCCTGCGCATCTATGTCAACCGCGCCACCTGACAGCAGCCGGCGGTGAGACAACTTCCGGCTGTGCGGTCAGGTGCGCGATGCGGTCAGCGCGGCGGTTATTCCACGCTGTCAATCCAGCGGTTGAGCTTGTCCTCCAGTACGTCCAGTGGCACCGAGCCGTCCTTCAATACCTGTGCGTGGAATTCGCGCACGTCGAACTTCTCCCCCAGCGCCGCTTCCGCCTTGTCGCGCAGTTCCTGGATCTTCAGGGCACCGATCTTGTAGGCGAGTGCCTGGCCCGGGATCGCCATGTAACGTTCGGCTTCCGCCGTGGCCTGGGTCTCGCTTTCCGCCGAGTTCTCCAGCATGTAGTCGATCACCTGCTGGCGGGTCCAGCCCTTGCTGTGCAGGCCGGTATCGACGACCAGCCGGATCGCGCGCCACAGTTCATTTTGCAGATAGCCGAAGTAGCTGTACGGATCCTCGTAGACGCCCAGGTCCTTGCCCAGCGACTCGGCATACAGGCCCCAGCCCTCGATGAACGCGGTCTGGCCGCCGAAGCGGCGGAAGTCGGGCAGGTCGGTCAGCTCCTGCTGCAGCGCGAGCTGGAAATGGTGGCCAGGGATCGCCTCATGCAGGTACAGGTCTTCCGCATCCCAGGTCTTGCGGGTCGGCAGGTCATAGGTGTTGACGTAGAAGATGCCGGGACGGCTGCCGTCCTCGCTCGGGGTCATGTACGAGCCGCCGGCCGCGGACTTGGCCCGGAACGCTTCGACCGGTCGAATCTCGAAACCGGCCTTGGGGATCAGCGAGAACTGCTCCGGGATCTTCTGGTTGATCTTGTCTTCGAGGCCACGGTAGTAGGTCAGCAGCGCTTCCTCGCTGTCGAAGCTGAACTGCGGATCGGTCTTCATGAACTCGAAGAACTCCTGCAGCGTGCCCTTGAAGCCGACTTCCTTCATCACCTTGTGGATCTCGCCGTGGATGCGGGCCACTTCGTCCAGGCCAATCTGGTGGATCTGGCTCGGGCTCAGGTCGGTGGTGGTGGACTTGTGGGCGTTGAACGCATACCACGCCTCGCCATTGGGCAACGTGGCCATGCCTACGGTGTCGCGGGCGTGCGACATGTAATCGTTGGCGATGTACTCGCGCAGCTCGCGATATGCCGGCATCAGCTCGGTGTCGATCATTTCGCGGTATTCCGCCGCGATACGCTCCTTGTCGGCGTCCGCGAATGATTCGGGCATCGATTCGATCGGCTTCCAGAACAGGGTTTCTTCGGGCTTTTCCTTGATCAACGCGTCGAGCTGGTCAACCACGTTGTCCATCAGCACCTTGGGCTGCACCACGCCGGCCTCGACGCCGAGCTTCATGTTGGCGATGGCCTGGTCGAACAGTACCGGCACCTGTGCGGCGCGCTTGCGCCAGGCGGCGTAGTCGTCAACGGTCTTGAACGGTTGCGCGCTGGTGCCCGAGCCAAGCTGCACCGCCATGCTGGCGAGGTTGTAGAACTGGTTGATCGGTTGCATCCAGCCGGGGAATTGTTCGCTGGCCAGTTCGTCCTCGGCATCCTCGACGAAGATCTCATAGCTGAGCAGCGCCTGGTCTTCCAGCCCGTCCGAACCGATCGCCTCGACCTTGTCCAGCCAGCGCTGGGTGAACTCGTGCGACTTCTGCCGGTACTGCTCGGACAGGTAGTTCGGCATCTGATCGTTGTAGCGCGGGTCGCCCTGGAAAGTCGCCGCCAATGGGTTGAGCTTGAGGTACTCCTCCCAGTATTGGGCGTACATCTCCTTGAGTTGGGCGGCCTTGTCGGTTGCGGCCTGTTCGGTGGCGGGCTCGGCCTGGGCCGCATCGTTGGCGGGGGTGGGGCTGCAGCCGGCCATTGCGGCGACCAGGGCAACGGCGAGCAGGGAGCGGGTGACGTTGGACTTCATCGCATTCTCCGATTGGATGGGCCGGCAAGCACAATCGTCGAGCCTCATCGCTCACGGCGCGCATGGCATGGCCCAAAAGTCACCCGCGATCGCTACGTGGTCTTCCCGCCATCAGTCCGCGCAGGTGGCGAGAACGGGATCGAGTCAGGCGACACCGCGCCGCCGGAGATGATGAAGCTCATCGCCTGGTCGACGGTCCAGTCGGTCGGGGTGATCTTCTCGACCGGGACGATCTCCAGGTAGCCCGAGGTCGGGTTCGGCGTGGTTGGCACGTACACGGCGGCCAGTTCGCGGCCGGTGCCCTGCTCCTTGAGCACCCGGGTGACAAAGCCGATCGACTTCATCTGGTCGTGTGGGAAGTCGATCAGCACCACCCGTTGGGTGCCGTCGGGCTTGGTCTGCAGGATATCCAGCAGTTGCCGCGCGCTGCCATAGATGGTGCTGGCGAACGGGATGCGCCCGATTACGGCTTCGAACCAGCGCAGCAACCGTTGGCCGATTACCCGATGGGCCATGATCCCCGACAGCAGGATCACCAGCAAGGTTGCGACCAGCGCGATCACCGTCTGCACCCAGGGCTGCGCCAGCCAACCGGCGAAGTGCGGGAAGTCGCTGGCAAGCCGGGTCAGCATCGGCCCGGTGATCGGCCGGCTGGTGTCCGATAGCAATACGAACACGAACTTGCCGA
The DNA here is from genome assembly GCF_054052125.1 of Lysobacter sp. A378. Taxonomy (NCBI): domain Bacteria; kingdom Pseudomonadati; phylum Pseudomonadota; class Gammaproteobacteria; order Lysobacterales; family Lysobacteraceae; genus Lysobacter; species Lysobacter sp. A378. The sequence continues at coordinate 200,392 of NZ_JBSVRK010000002.1, forward strand.
CGACCCACGTCAGCCACAGCGGCAACAAGGTCAGCAGTCCAGTGAGGAACAGTCGCTTCAGGGTAGGGGGAGTGCGCATGGCGCGATTGTAAATGGGGCGGCGCGGCATCGGTGGACGGATGCTACAGCTCCCTTACCAGCCGGAACCCGACATCGTCATAGCCACGGTCGGTATTCAGCGCCCGACTCGCAGCCTGGCTGCGCCATGACGCGCCGCCAGCCTCGCGCTGCTTGCAGCTGCTACCGCAGTCAAGCAGCCACAACGACAAGGGCTTGCCGCTGATCTCCGGTGCCAGCTGATCGGCCTCGGCAGTCGATGGCAAACGATAGGTATGCCCGGATTGGCGGCTATACCACTCGGCATAGGCCTGTGCATCGGGGAACGATACGCAGGCAACCGGGTTTTCTTCGTCCTGGTCGAACCCGGGATCTCGCCAGTCACGTGGTGCGAGCACGCGCAACAGCGATACGCGCTCGCGACAGCGCGCGGCCGGACGGTCGGTGAGCGTGGCGAAGCGGGAGTAATCATCGACGCTGACCGGCTTGCGACTGACCGCTACGCCGGCCGTTGCCACCACCGCGCCCGAAGGGTCACCCGGCAATCGCTGCCCAGACCTTGGGATCGACAAGGCCAGGCGTTGCAGTTTGGCCGCGGCGTCGTCCGGCAATCCAAGCGGTCCTGCCAGGGCGGCAACAGCGGTCGCCAACGTACTGTCAAAATGGGTGGCGGCCCGCTCGACCCGGTGCTGCAGGACCTGCTGGATGTCCGATTGCAGTTGCGAGCGAGCAGGCGACACGGGGGTTCCGGTATCGTCGGCCAGCTGCTGCACACGGGCTGCGTATTCCTTCGCGCGGGTGTCCTTGCCGTTGCGCAGGTTCAGTAGCAATTCGGCGCCCAGTGCGGTGGTGAGCTCGTCAGCCACCGCCTGCACTTGCCGGTTGTCGGGTTCGGCCTGCCACGCCTTCACCACGCTGGCATAGGCGTTGTTGCCCTCTGGTGCAGTGAGATTGCGCTGCACGATCTGCCTGCGCGCATTGTCCAATGCCGCTTGCACGGGCGCCTCGGGCAGGGGGCGCAACATCGATGGGATTGGATCGGTTTGGACGGTGTTTTCGATCATCGGCGCGCCAGCGCGGAAGAACCCATTGACGCCGTCGTTGCGGGTCAACAGGGCGCTGCCGACAATGGCCACGAACACCAGGGCGGTAACAGCCAACGCCCAACGTGGCATGTCCGCCAGCTGGCCGGTGATGCGCTCCCGGAACACGGCGAGTCGCGGCCAACCCTGGCGCTGCTCTACCCGGGCCAGCATGTCCGCCATCTGGCCGACATCTTCGAATCGCTCACTGGGCTGTTTGGCCAGCGCACGGTTCATGAAACGTTGCCAATGACGCAGGTGCGCCGGCAATTTCGGGATCGGGTCCTGCGCATGCATGACGGCCATCGACAAGGCGTCAGCGGCTTCGAACGGCAAGTGGCCGGTAAGCATTTCCCAGGCCAGCACACCCATGCTGTAGAGGTCGGCGCGACCGTCGACTTCCTCGCCGCGTGCCTGTTCGGGTGCCATGTAGGCCGTGCTGCCAACCGCCAGGCCGATAGCCGTCACCCGCGGGCCGAAGCCGCGTCGCAACGCAATCCCGAAATCGGCCAGCAACGGTTGCTCGCCGTCGTCAAACAGCACGTTCTCGGCTTTGACATCACGATGCACCACGCCGCGGCCATGCGCGTACGCCAAGGCAGACAGCACCGTGCGCAAGGTCGCGATTATGCGAGGTTCGTCGGGCTCGCCATTGTCGAGCAGGAAGCGGCGTTGGCCGAGGTGGCCACGCGACAGGTACGGCATCGTGTAATACGGCAGGCCATCGGCGGTGCGCCCCAGTTCGTGGATGCGTACCACGTGGGGATGCTCCAGCCTGGCAATGGTGCGGACCTCGTTCTCGAAGCGACGCCGACTGACTTCATCCGACAACGCCTGCGGCGCCATCACCTTGATCGCGACCTCGCGTGACGGGGCAATCTGTTCGGCCAGGTACACCGTGGACATGCCGCCATGATTGATGATGCGCAGCAGCCGATAGCCCCGAACTTCGGGCAGCGGTTGCGTGCTCATTTCATTGTCTGGCGGATGCGGCATCGCGCGGCCCCCCTGTCTCGCGAGCGACGAGCATAGCGCTCATGGGTCCGGTTCGATATCCCCAAAGGTACGACGTTTTCGGCGCACGTACAGTTGTTTGCGTACCAGGGCGACGATATCGCCCTGCGCGTCGGTGATCCCGGTCTCGAACCAGCGCAAGGCCTTGTCGCCGTCGGCGGTCGCTTCGCGCAGTTCGTCCAGAACCGTCGCCTCCAGGTCGAAGCGCGCATGTACCGTGCCCCGGCCCGGCTTCATGAAGTCGATCGTGCCGGCCTTGTCCCAGACGATGTAGTCGCGCCCCAGCGATTGCATCACCAACAGCATCCAGAATGGATCGGTCATTGCGAACAGGCTGCCGCCGAAATGGGTGCCAACGTAATTGCGGTTCCACGGGCGCATGCGCAGCTCGACATGGGCATGGTGGTAATGGGCGCCAATGGCAGTGACGTGGATGCCGCTGAACAGGAATGGCGGCCACAGGTTGAGCCCGTGGCGGAGCAGGTTGGGGTTCATTTACCGGGCGCCTGGTGCGGCTTTTCGACCCGGACCTGCAGCCGGCCATCCGAGAGCCGGATTTCCAGATGGTCGTCGGGTTCGGCATCGAACACGCTGCGAACCAGGCGGCCGTCAGGGTGCTCGACGATGGCGTAGCCGCGGCTGACGGTGGCCAGTGGACTGATCGCCTCCAGCGAGCGTGCAAGCCCACGCAGTGCCAGGGCATCGTGGCTCAGTCGCCGGGCGATAGCCGCCTGCGGACGCTGCGACACCGCCGCCAGCCGCTCGCGCAAACGATCGATACGCCGCTTCGGATGGGATATCCGCAGTACCGCGTCGGCGTGGCGCAGGCGGGACTGATCCTGCTCAAGCCGTTGTCGCCATGCGGCGGCGAGCCGGCGCAGGGCATCGAGCTGGCGTCGGCGCAAGCCATCCAGCCGCGCTTGCGGGCGCTGTGCGTTCAGTCGCAGTCCGGCGCGGTCCACCCGCTGCATCGCCTGGCGCAGATGTTGTGCCTGCAGGTTGGCATGGCGTGCATCCAGCGCGCGCAGGCGGCGGTTGAGGTCATCCCGGTTGGGTACCAGCAATTCCGCCGCGACCGATGGCGTGGGTGCCCGCATGTCGGCGGCAAAGTCGGCCAGGCTGAAGTCGGTCTCGTGGCCGACCGCCGACACCACCGGCACCTCGCAGGCGGCGATCGCCCGCGCCAGCTGTTCGTCGTTGAACGCCCACAGGTCTTCCATCGAACCACCGCCACGGGCCAGCACCAGCACGTCGTAACGGCCGGAGGCGGCGGCGCGCTGCAGCATCCGGGTGATCTGCGCCGCGGCGGTCGCACCTTGTACCGGTACCGGCAAGACCTCGGCCTGGACCAGGGGGAAACGGCGTGCCAATACGCTCAGGACATCGCGCACCGCCGCGCCGGTGGGCGAGGTGATCACGCCGATACGCGATGCAAACGCCGGCAATGGCCGTTTGCGCGCGTCGTCGAACAGGCCCTCGGCCTGCAGCCGCGCCTTCAACTCGTCGAATGCCCGGCGCAGCGCGCCTTCGCCGGCTTCTTCCATGTGGTCGAGTACCATCTGGTACTCGCCGCGCGCCTCGTACAAGGTCAGCCGGCCCCGCGCGAGTACGCGCATGCCTTCGCGCGGGATGAACTTCAGCCAGCTGCTCTTGGGCTTGAACATCGCGCAACGCACCTGCGCCCGCGCATCCTTGAGAGTCAGGTACAGGTGTCCGGAAGACGGACGCGCCACGTTGCCCAGCTCCGCCTCGATCCACACCAGCGGGAATGCCCCTTCCAGCAGGTCGCGCGCCAGGGTGTTGAGCTGGCTCGGGGTCAGGACGTGGTTGGGATCGTCGAGGGTCATGGCAACAGGGCAGGGTGGCTGGACAAGGTAACCCAGCGGTCGGGAGTGGTCACGCGGATCACGGGCAAACGGCATTGCCGCCGTCACTGTTGCCATATAACGCCTGCCTGCGGCGGTACAATGAGCGGATGAACCAGGACGTCGCCTTGCCTTGCTCCCACGCCGCCTTTGGCCCCCGGCCGCGCCTGCAGACGCGTGCGGTCAGGATCGGCGGGTTGACCGTTGGCGGTGGCGCACCGGTGGTGGTGCAGTCGATGACCAATACCGATACCGCCGACATCGCCGGTACCGTCAAGCAGGTCGCCGAGTTGTGGCGCGCGGGTTCCGAACTGGTGCGCATCACCGTCAACAACGCGGAATCTGCCGCCGCTGTGCCGCGGATCCGCGACAAGCTGGCGATGATCGGCGCCCCGGTGCCGCTGATTGGCGACTTCCATTACAACGGCCACCAATTGCTGACCGCAGAGCCGGCGTGTGCCGAGGCGTTGGCGAAGTACCGCATCAATCCGGGCAACGTCGGTTTTGGCAAGAAGCGTGACAGCCAGTTCGCGACCTTGATCGAACTGGCGATCAAGTACCACAAGCCGGTCCGGATCGGCGCCAACTGGGGCTCGCTGGACCAGTCGTTGGCCCGCGACTTGATGGACGAGAACGCGCTGCGCGCCAAGCCCTGGGACGCTGGACGGGTGCTGCGCGAGGCGCTGATCCGCTCGGCACTGGACTCGGCCGCGCGGGCCGTCGATATCGGCTTGCCGGCCGATCGCATCGTGCTCAGCGCCAAGGTCAGCGGCGTGCAGGAGCTGGTCGCGGTATACCGCGAACTGGCGACCCGCGGGGACTACGCACTGCACCTGGGCCTGACCGAGGCCGGCATTGGCAGCAAGGGCATCGTCGCTTCGAGCGCCGCGCTGGCAGTGTTGCTGCAGGAGGGCATCGGCGACACGATCCGTATTTCGCTGACGCCCGACCCGGGCCAGTCGCGGACCAACGAGGTCATCGTCGCCCAGGAGCTGTTGCAGACCATGGGCCTGCGCGCATTCACCCCGATGGTCACCGCCTGCCCCGGCTGCGGTCGCACCACCAGCGAGTTTTTCCAGGTGCTGGCCAAGACCGTGCAGGAACATGTACGCGCGAAGATGCCGCAGTGGAAAGTCACCCATCCAGGAGCCGAGAACCTCACCCTCGCGGTGATGGGCTGCATCGTCAACGGGCCGGGGGAGTCACGCCACGCCAACATCGGCATTTCGCTGCCCGGTACCGGCGAGGCGCCAGCGGCACCGGTGTTCGAGGATGGCCAGAAGACCGTGACCCTGCGTGGTGAGAATATCGCCGATGAGTTCGTCGGGCTGATCGACACCTATGTCGAGCGACACTATGGCGGCAACAGGGCCGACTGAGCGCAAGCTTCCCGCGGTCGGCGAGACGCTCCGCGCGGAGCGGCACCTCGTTACCGATCTGTCGCGGCGGTACGGTTGGCGATTGCTTCTGGTATTCATCGGCTTGCTGTTGCCGCTGTGGGGTTTTGCCGAGCTGGCCGGGGACATCCACGAGCGCGAGGTGATCGGCTTCGACGAGCCGGTCCTGCGTTTCGCCCACGCGCTGGCGACACCGGACCTGGATCGTTTCTTCGTTGCCATTACCGATATCGGCTACCTGCATGGGGTGGTGCCGTTCGACATCGCGCTGGTGCTGGCGCTACTGCTGTTGAGGCGGTTGCGGGCGGCGACCTTTGCCGCGATCGCACTGGCGGGATCCGGCCTGCTCAACGTTGGCACCAAGCTGATATTCGCGCGCGACCGGCCATCACTGTGGGAGTCGATCACGCCCGAGCTCACCTACAGTTTCCCCAGCGGACACGCGATGGGGTCGGCGACCCTGGCCTGGGTGTTGGTGTTGGTGTTGTGGCACACCCGCTGGCGCTGGCCGGTGGTGGCATGCGCGGTGCCGTTCGTGCTGCTGGTCGGCTTCTCGCGAATCTACCTTGGCGTGCATTACCCCTCCGACATCCTTGCCGGTTGGGCCGCGGCCAGCGTCTGGGCGGTGGTCGCGTATCTGGCGGTGTTCCGCCCGCAGCACAGGCCGTTTACTGGCCCGGTTTGACCGCAGTACTCGGTGCCGAGGTCGCCGCGCGACGCGCGAGACTTGCCTCGCGATGGGCGATGTAGCCGTTTGCAACCAGGATGATCGTCGCGCCAATCACGGTCCAGCGATCCAGGCTCTCACCGAACAGGAAGAAGCCGAACACCACCACGATCGGTAACTGCACGAAGCTGATCGGCGTCAGCGCGGAGACATCGCCAAGCTTGAGCGCACGGGTCCACAGCATGTGCCCGGCAGTCCCCAGGATGCCGGCGGCGATCACCCACAGCCAGGTGATGCCCTGCGGCCATTCCCACACCCACAGTGCCGGTACCAGCGACATCGGCACCCAGAAGATGGTGGTCAGCACCACGATCCGGTCCGCCGGTTCGGTATGCGACAACTGCTTGATCTGGATCGCGACGATGGCGCTGATGACCGCCGCCGAGACCGCGACCAGCGTCCCGGCACTGAACTCGGCCGTGCCGGGGCGCACGATGACCAGCACGCCGATGAAACCCAGCACGACCGCGCTCCAGCGGCGTACCCGCACCTGCTCGCCCAACCACAGCACCGCCGCGATGGTCACGAACAACGGGGTGGAGTAGGACAGCGATACCGCCTCGGCCAGTGGCAGGTTGCCGATCGCCCAGAAGCCGCAAAACATCGACAGCGTGCCCAGCACGCAACGCACCAGGTAGCGGGGTAGTTGTTGCGTCCGCAATAGCCCGGGACCATGTTTGAGCACCAGTGGCAGTGCTGCCAGCATGCCGAAGAAGCTGCGGAAGAATGCGACCTCGAAGGTATGCAGTGATTCAGAGGCCAGGCGGATGGTGATCACCATCAGCGCGAAGAAGCCGGTGCTGCCAAGCATCAACAACGCCGCACGCGTATGTACCGGCATGGACGCCTTGGGGGTGCTCACCATCGTGCTCCGATCATGCGTGGCTCCGGCTCCAGCGCCACGCCAAAGCGAGCGTGTACCGAATCGGCAATCCGCCGCGCCAGCCCGAACAATTGACGGCCACTCGCATGGCCATGGTTGACCAGTACCAATGCGTGCGATGCGGCAACACCGGCGTCACCGTCGCGATGCCCCCGCCAGCCGCAGGCATCGATCAACCACGCGGCCGACAGCTTGCGGCAGTCATTGTCGGGGTCGTTGTCGCGGACCGGAAACACCGGCAGTGCGTCGTGCTCCGCCAGCAGCGATTGCGCCTGCGACGTCGGCACGATGGGATTCTTGAAAAAGCTGCCCGCATTGCCGATGACCGCCGGGTCGGGCAGCTTGCGACGGCGAATCGCGATCACGGCATCGGCGACCTGGCGCGGGCTCGGGTCGCGCACATCAACCTGCATTGCGGCGAGTTCCTGCCGGATACCGGCGTAGTCCAGTCGTGCTGTCGACGTACGCGGTGTCGACGTGCGCGATAGCGCGAACTCCACTGCGGTGACGATGAAACGGTCCGGCTGCCGCTTGAACAGGCTGTCGCGGTAGGCGAATGCACAGGCGTCGCGATCCAGGCGATGCCATGCCCCGGTCGCCGGCTCGAACGCCTCGACCGCGTGGATCAGCTCGCACACCTCGACCCCGTACGCGCCGATATTCTGGATCGGCGCCGCGCCCACGCTGCCCGGAATCAACGCGAGGTTTTCCAGCCCCGCGTAGCCGCGAGCGAGCGTGTCCAGTACGAAACCATGCCACGGCGTTCCGGCGTCGGCACGCAAGACGACCCCGCCACCCGAGTCGTCGACCACTCGGATCTCGCGACCGGTCAACACCAGCAGTGGTGGCTGCGGATCTTCCACGAACAGCAGGTTGCTGCCGCCACCCAGGACCAGCGGTGAGCGGCCTGCAAACTCGTCGTGCTGGAACAATCCCGGCAGCGCTGACGCATCACCGACTTCCGCCAGCAAGCTGGCACAGGCGACCACGCCCAGGGTGTTGCGCGGTTGCAACGGTACCTGTCGGAGGATGCGGGGGGATGAATTCATGCAGCCGGTGGCATCGGGCCACTGCTGGGTGCGAACTTGCGCCGGCGGATCGCCTCCACGCACTCGCGCACCAGCGCCGGACCGCGGTAGACCAGCCCCGAATAACATTGCACCAGACTCGCCCCGGCGGCCATCTTGGTCACCGCATCGGCACCCGACAGGATGCCGCCGACGCCAATCAAGGGGATCGATTCGGGCAGCCGGGTGCGCATCATCCGCAGCACTGTCGTCGATGGGCCCAGCAGCGGCTTCCCCGACAGGCCACCTTGCTCCCCGGCATGGCGAGCGCCCTCGATAGCGATGCGCGACACGGTGGTGTTGGTCGCGATCACGCCATCGACTTCCAGTTCCGCCAGCACCCGCGCGCAGGCTTCGATATCGTGATCGGACAGGTCCGGCGCGATCTTGACCAGCATCGGGATGCGGCGGCCGTGCTTGGCCCCAAGACGCTCCTGCTCATCACGCAGGGTGCCAATCAGTCGACGCAACATCTGCTCTTCCTGCAACTCGCGCAGGCCGGCGGTATTGGGTGAGGAGATGTTGACCGTCACGTAGTCCGCCAACTGGTAGACCCGCGACAGGCAATACATGTAGTCGCCTTCGGCAATCTCGTTGGGCGTTTCCTTGTTCTTGCCGATATTGATGCCCAACAAACCCTTGCCCGTGCGTTGCGCCCGTTCGACATTGCGCACCAGCGCGTCCACGCCCGCGTTGTTGAAGCCCAGCCGGTTGATCACCGCCTTCTGTCCGGGCAGGCGGAACATGCGTGGCTTTGGGTTGCCCGCTTGGGGCCGCGGGGTCACGGTACCAATCTCGACGAAACCGAAACCCAGTGCCAGCAATGCATCGATATGCTCGCCGTTCTTGTCCAGCCCGGCGGCCAGGCCGACCGGGTTGGGGAACTCCAGCCCGAAGGCACGGGTCGGCAACGGTTCCGGTAAGCGTCCCAGCATCCCGGTTGCGCCGCTGCGATGGGCCAGGTCAAGCGCCCGCAAGCTCAGGTCATGGGCGCGCTCGGCGTCCATGGTGAACAACAGCGGGCGTGCCAACCCGTACATGCTCACCCCCAGTTGGAGGCGAGCGCGAAGAATGCCGCCAGCCCGCCAAAAAACAGCAGCATGGCGATCACTGACAAGACCGCAATCACCACCATCGCGTACCCCAGCACCAGCCCGGCCAGGGCCAATCCATCGCCCTCCATCACCCCGGGATCCCTGCGGATCTCGCTGCGTGCCAGATGGCCGGTAACGATCGCCACGATGCTGCCGACGAACGGCAATACTGTCCAGCCGAGCAGGCCCGCGACCAGGCTGATGATGGCCAGGACACTGGTTCGCCTACCGCCCGCAACGGGTGCGGGCGGGGGCAGCGACGAAGGATGATCCGGACTGTTCATCGTGCTGGTCTCGGTGGCTTGCCTTACAGGTCGAACTTGATGCCCTGCGCCAGCGGCAGTTCGTCGGAGTAGTTGATGGTATTGGTCTGGCGACGCATATAGGCGCGCCACGCGTCGGAACCCGACTCGCGACCGCCGCCGGTTTCCTTCTCGCCACCGAACGCACCGCCGATTTCCGCACCCGAGGTGCCGATGTTGACGTTGGCGATACCGCAATCGGATCCGCGCGCCGTCAGGAACTGCTCGGCCGCCTTCAGGCTCTCGGTGAAGATCGCCGAGGACAGGCCTTGCGGCACGTCGTTCTGCATATCGATTGCTTCGTCCAAGGTGCTGAATTTCATCACGTACAGGATCGGCGCGAAGGTCTCGGTCTGGACGACCTCGGAGCTGTTGGCCAGGCCGGTGATCAGGGTCGGCAGGACGAAGTTGCCCTTGCGGTCAATGGCCGCGCCGCCGGTTTCAACCTTGCCGCCGGCCGCCTTGGCCTTCTCGATCGCTGCCAGGTAGCCCTTCACGCCTTCGGCGCTGTTCAGCGGACCCATCAGGTTGGCCGTGTCCATCGGATCGCCGGTTTTGCTTTCAACCTGCTTGTACGCGGTCACCAGTTTGGCCAATACGTCGTCATAGATCGACTCGTGGATGAACACACGGCGGGTACTGGTGCAGCGCTGACCGGCGGTGCCGACCGCGCCGAACACAATCGCCGGGATCGCCAGCTTCATGTCCGCACTGGCGTCCACGATCATCGCGTTGTTGCCGCCCAGCTCCAGCAGCGAGCGGCCCATGCGCTTGGCGACGCGCTCACCGACGTGGCGGCCGACCTTGGTCGAACCGGTGAAGCTGACCAGGTTGATGCGCTTGTCGTCGACAAAGGTCTGGGCCAGCTTGTTATCGTCGTCGTTGAACAGGAAGAAGATGTCCGGGAAGCCGCCCTTCTTCAGCGCCTCGTTGCAGATCTTGATCGAGGCGATCGCCGACAGCGGGGTCTTGGGCGACGGCTTCCAGATGGTGATGTTGCCGCAGACCGCCGAGACCAGCGCGTTCCAGGCCCACACCGCGACCGGGAAGTTGAACGCCGAGATTACTCCGACGACACCCAGCGGATGCCATTGCTCGTACATCCGGTGGCCGGGACGCTCGGACGGCATGGTCAGGCCATACAGTTGGCGCGACAGGCCGACAGCGAACTCGCCGATGTCGATCATTTCCTGGACTTCACCGTCGCCTTCGGGCTTGGACTTGCCCATTTCCAGCGCGACCAGCGAACCCAGCGCATCCTTGTTCTCGCGCAGCGCGTCGGAGCACAGGCGCACGGCCTCGCCACGTCGCGGCGCCGGGGTGGTACGCCAGACCTGGAACGCCGCCTGGGCGCGCTCGACCAGCTTGTCGTAGTCGGCCTGCGAGGTGGCATTGACCCGCGCCAGCGACTCGCCATCAGTCGGATTGATCGGCTCCAGGATGCCGGCATCGCTGGACGTGGCCCATTCGCCATTGCCGAGATAGGTGCCTGATTCGTTGTCGGTCAGGCCGAGTGCGGTGAGGACGGGGTGGGTCATGAAGAAACTCCTTGGAAAAAACCTGGTGACCCCGACACGATTCGAACGTGTGACCTGTCCCTTAGGAGGGGACCGCTCTATCCAGCTGAGCTACGGGGCCGTAAAACGGTAATTTTCGCACGAATGGACGGCGGGCCGGAACTCAGGTGGATCCCGGGCGGGCTGCAGGCTGGCCCCGCCGTGCGCGTTCCAGCCACCAGGACGCCGCTACCAGCAGCAACCACGCGCAAAACCAGAGTAAACGCGGGCTGAGCCGGGTCGATCGGGCTGCCGATTCATGGGTCAACGCCGGGGTATCGGCGTTGGCGATGGCAGGCGCGGCCAGGGCGCGGGTGGCTTCATGCAGCGTGTAGGCGGCCAGACCGGGCGCATCGGACGGCTCGCGGACGTAGAACGGCAACGTGCGGTCTGCGTCGCGGAGCTGGTGCCAGCCGCTGGTATCGGCCCAGAACCCGGCGCAATGGCCGCCGTCGCTGGCCGGATCAAGCGTCAATGGGGCGGAGTGCCCGCCCGGCACCAGAACGCTGGCCTGCTCGCCGATGCCACAGATCACGCTGCGTTGGCCTGGAGCGGCGGCGTCCACCGTCGGCGGGGAGCCGACCGGGGCCGGACGCGCCAGGGTGGTGAACGCATCGCTCCACAGATCCCCGTGGACATCGTCGCGCCCGGCCAGCACCAATCGATAACTGTCATTGACTATGGATACGCCGACGCGGCCGCGCCCATGCGCGCGCCAGATGGACACGGGCGCGCCGGACGCGTCGGCCAGAAGCGTGACCGCATCGGCGGCGGATAGTTGTGGGGACCTGGTATGCAAGGTCGGCGATGCGGCGGTGTCGTTGTCGGCGGTGGCTACGGTGTCTGTGGCAGGGTCTGTGCCAATTTCGGTGAGGTCGCTGCGCGCCAGTCGGATCTCACGTGGCGTGGCCGTGGTTGATGCGGAGAAGCCGAGCGTCTCCAGATGGTTGCGATCCGCGCCGTTGACCGGCCCGTCCAGGCGCAGCAACACCCCGAGCCCACCGTCCGCCGCGGCGGCAAGGGCGCTGCGGTCGCGGCGGCCCAGTCCATGCCAGCGGCGATGGTCGAGCACCAGCAGGTCGAGCTGGTCCAGCGCGGCGGGGCGTAAATCGGAGGCTGTGGTGCCAATCTGCAAGCCGGCGCCCAGGCTGATGCTGGTGTCGAGCTCGGCCCCGGCGTCGAGCGCCCACCGGCGCAGGAACTTCAACTCCGGATTCGGTGCGCCCGCCATCATCAGCACCCGCAAAGGGTGGGTCGGGGTTGCCTGCACAGGGACGACCACGTCATCCACCACCTGCGAATCGGCGTCGCGTATTTGCAGCCGATAGGACGTCACCCCGGCGCTGCGGGTGCGGGCGTGCAGTTCGAAGCGACCCTTGTCCTCGATGGCACTGCGGGACACAAGGCCGCCTGCCGGGTCACGCAGTTCCGCCGATCCGCCATCCAGCGCCATCGCACGCCCGGTAATGGCGAACTGACGGCCGACGGGCACCTGCGTCGGGGAGTGCAGTTCGAGCAGGCCCTCGGGGAGTGGTGCTGGGTGGAATTCGACCGGATATCCGCGTACGGCATCGCGGTCGCGTGCGACCAGGCCGGCACCGACCACACGGAGTCGCTTGGTGGCAGGGTAATGACGCAATGCGCTGGCGAGATCGCCGAAGCGTTCGGCATCGGGCCGGGTGTCGGTGTCGGCGTGTGATTCGGGTAACGCGATCACGCGGGCATCGGCAGGCGCCTGTCCGGTCACCTCGCTCGCCCCTGCGGTCAGCACGACCAGCGTCCCGGTGGTAAGTGCGACAGGGGGTGGGCACAGCACCTGATAGAGCAGCCAGGCGCTGGCAACTTGCGCCAACAGCAACACCACCGTGCGCCAGACGCGGGGGCGTGAAGACGGCGGCTGACGGTGCCGATGCCACAGGCTGCGCGCGCTGGCGAGCACGACAGCGAGCGCGAGAACGCCGGTTATGACAACAGTGAAGTCGAGTGACGAGATGTTCATTGCTCACCCGCGCGCCCGAGCGCATCCAGATAGGCGTCGCCCACGCGTCCTGGCGACGGACGTTCGCCGGTGGCAGCGGGTGACCGCGATAACAATGGCCACAACAAGTGCCGAAGTTGTTGGCGACAGTCGGCGCACGTTGGGTCGCGTCGCAGTGCATCGATGGCAGCGGCCAGCAGCAACGGGTCGGAGGTGTCGATGTCGTTTGATGCGACCCAGTGCCCGAGCGCGTCGAGATCCAGGGTCGTGTCCTGGCTTGCCGTAACCGGTGCCAGCGCGCGCCACGCATTGACGACGGTGGTATCGGTGCCGGCCGCCGGCTCCAGCGGGTCCCCGCGATCGGCCAGACCGGTGCGCTTGCCGCTCAGGCGCCGCTCGTGATCGATTGGCGGCTGCTCACTGCCCACGCGCGGCAAGTAGATCCGCTCGGCCTGTTGAACCTGCTTGATGAAACCAAGCGCGCGGTTGGCGTAGGGCAAGGCGAGTTCAGGCCGGCCCTGTCGCAGGTTCAGCTCCGACTGCCACATTTCATCAAGCGCGGACTTGAGCAGCTTGCGCGTAGTCGGATCGAGCAAGGTCGCGGCTTCAGCGTGATCGTGGGTGTGGCCGAACTCCTCGACCATGTCCTGTTGTTCGCCAAACGTGGCCGGTCGCGACACGTCGGACGCGTCGGCGTGCTCGTCGCCGTGCTCATCGTGGCCGGCCGCCGCCGTGGTCGACGCATCGGTCTCGTCACCCCCCAGCGTTGCCAGGTACTCATCCTGGGCGTCGGCGGTCACCATCAGCCGCGGCTCACCGCTGGTCTCCTCGCCCAGGAACTGTCCGTAGCGCAGTCGCAGAAGACGCTGGTCGACGCCGATGGTGTTGGATTTTTCGAGATAGACGTCCGGCGCCAGCCCGTGCACCTGCTCCAGCAAGGCCTCCGCATCGATGATGATCTGGCGCTGGCTGCGGAAGTAGGCGGGCATCACCCTTTTGACCACGCCCTCAAGATCGCTGGAACTGGGGATGATGACCGCCGGCGCGCGCAGGATGTAACTCGGACTGTCGGTGGTGTGGGCTTTTGGGGCGCGACGATCACTGACACTGAGCTTGGCAATGACATCGTTGCCTGCAGCCAGGCCTAGCGTGGTCAGGTCGATCTGATGGCGGTAGCGCTTGTGCCGGGCGTCGCCACGTCCGCGCACGGTGATGACGTGTTGGCGGGCGGTGATGTTCTCGCCATCGCCCTCGGTCCGGGTCAGTTGAAGTCGCGCGTCCGGTGACAGTCCGTAGTCGTCGCTGGCTTCGAACTCCAGCGTCCACGTCCGTTGCCCCGGTGTGGCCAGGGTGAGCGTTTGCTGCGGCTCCAGTGCGTGCAACTGGGGAGGATTGTCGTTGACCACATCCAGGCGATGAGGACCTGCCTGGACCGGTGGCAGTGGCTGATCGGTTTGAATGCGATACAGGGTTGGCTTGTCGATGCGAAGCGTGCCTTTCCAGTCATCGCCGTCACGCTCCAAGGCGAGTCGCCGGCCATCGTGGAAGACCAGCTCCACCTGCTCCGGTGCCGGCGCGAAGTGCAATGTCCATTGCAGCGTCGAGCCCTCCGGCACCTTGGCCGCCAAGGTATCGACGGTACGCTCCGGCAGGCCGGTATAGGCCGGCGGCTGGATACCGATGTGCTGATCGAGCAAGCGTGCCGGGGCCGCCGCCGCGTGCTTCCCCGAAGAGGCGGCAGGGTGGAGCGTGGCTTGCGGCAGCCCGGGATAGAGCACGATCGCAGCGATGCAGGCGCCGGCCAATGCCGCGCCCCCAAGCAACTGGCGTGTTTTCCACGGGGCTCGCAGATCCGGGGTGGGTTGGTCCTGAATGCGTTGGCGCAGGCGTTCGCGTTGCAGGCGCCCCAGCGCGCTGGTTGGCGCGGCCTGCGGGAGCAGCAAGGCCGCGCTGTCCTCCATGTCGGCGCGCTGTGCGTCCAGAAGCCGTGCCAACCAGTGATCATCAAAGCCGCGTCCGCTGCGCCAGACATGCCAAAGCGAGGCGATCAGCGTCGCGGCGACCAGCAGCTGCGACCAGACCGATGCGTTCACGCGCCAGGCAAGGACGATGGCCGCCAGCAGCCATGGCAACGTGGCGAGCACCGCGGTCCCCATCGCGCGACGGCGGGCGAGGCCACGGGCATGCTGCAAGCGGGCGTTGGCGGTACTCATGCGACGGGCTTGCGACGCGGGCCACCGGCCACCCAGCGCTCCATCAGGAACACCAGCGCCACCAGCATCGCCAGCCACGGCGCGAGCGGACGCGGTTCTTCGGGATAGTCCGCACGACCGCTCCGGGGCGTGTGAACGGTGGCGTCCACCAGGGTCGGTTGCGGTGGTTCGCCGACCAGCAACCGTCGCAGACGGATCGGAAAGTCGGGTTCAAGCAAGCTCGGCATTGCCGCCGGCACCAGCTCGCGCTCCAGGCGCATGACGCGTCCACGGCCGAGGCTGGTACCGCGCACGATCGGGCCGTCGGCGTCACGCCACAGGACAGGGGCATCCGCCAGATCGGGTGCGGTGGTGCCGGCGTCCAGCAGTGCACTGCCGCCGGCGATGATCCACTCACGCACGCTGTCGGGGAGTGGGCCGGGGACCAGCCAGACCAGGTATCGCTGGTCGACATCAATCGGCTGGGCCGCGAGCGCGATGGTCACTGGCGGGACTGGCGTCGTGGCCGGAGGGTCGGTTTCCGGGTCGGTGCCCCGATCCAGTGCCATCCACGCCTCGCCCGCGGCACGCAGGTAACGCAACGCAGCGGTACGCTCTGGCGAATGGCGCACCATCAGCGAGGGTGTCGCGGGGGGCACCGGACGCGCGGGCGTTGCCGTACCGGATCCCGGAACGACACGCCAGTCGACATTGCGGCTGAGCACGGGGCGCTCGGCATCGGCACCAACGATCACCGGTGGCACCAGTACGGTCAATGCCGTGCCGGCCGGTATCGTCGCGTCGACCTCGCGCAGCAGGCTGCTCAAGGAGGAGGGGTTTGTTGCGGGCTTTTCAGTGCTGTCTGTGTCCTGCTCATCCAGCAGTGGAAGCCCTGGCGCCAATCGATGCCAGTGGGCATCGGCCATGCCGATATCCCGACGAGCCGCTGCGACGTCGACGCCGGGCGCCACCACAATCCACGGTGTCCGGTCCGGCCGGCCGAACAACACCGGCTCGGCCAGCAGCAACGCCAGCGCTACCAGCAGCAAGAGGCGCAGCAACAGCAGCAGGATTTCCTCGAAACGGTAGTTGCGCCGTGGCTGTGGTTTTGCCTGCAGCCAACGCAAGGCGGCGAACATCACCAGCCGTTGCTCGCTGCGCCGCGCGAGGTGGATCAGCAGCGGTATCAGACACGCGGCCAGAGCTGCCAGGCTGAGCGGCAGCAGCAGCGATATCGTCATGGGCGGGGTGCGCCCATGAACAGCCGGCGTAGCGGCAGGTCGAGCGGTTCGTCGAGCATGTATTCGACATGGCGGATGCCGTTGGCGGCGAGGCGCGAAGCCAGGGCGGCACGTGCCGCGGCGAAGCGGGCAAT
Source organism: Lysobacter sp. A378 (assembly GCF_054052125.1). Classification (NCBI taxonomy): domain Bacteria; kingdom Pseudomonadati; phylum Pseudomonadota; class Gammaproteobacteria; order Lysobacterales; family Lysobacteraceae; genus Lysobacter; species Lysobacter sp. A378. The sequence continues at coordinate 216,981 of NZ_JBSVRK010000002.1, forward strand.
GAAGCCGTCGCGGATGTCATTGCCGTCGCCGAGCATTTCCTCGCCACTTTCGGGGTCTTGAAAACGGCAGCCGCCGCGAAACGGAAAGTCGCGTTCTTCGGTGGTCAGTATCTGCACGCTCAGCACCTCGCGCCGCGCCGTGGCAAGGCGCTCCAGCAGGTGCGCGACCGCTTCGTCGAAGGCATCACTGAGCGACACAACCAAAGTGTGTGCCCCGACGTGTTGCCATAGCGGCCGCAATCGCGCTTCGCCGGGCCAGGTGCCAGTGGCGGCCAGGGACTGCAGCTCAAGCAGGCAGCGATCACGGTGGCGTGGCCCGGCGCCAATGCCCTGCAACCGTAGCTGGCCACCGCCAATGATGGCCAGGCCAAAGCGCTCTCCCTGGCTTGCCGCCAGCTCGATCAGGCAGGCCGCAAGCGACTTGGCGGCATCCAGCCGCGACCAGCCGGGGCGGGCGGCATCTTCCTGTGACATGGAGGCGCTGGTGTCGATCAGCAGCCACAGGTCGAGCGGACTGTCGCGCTCGGATTCGCGCACGAAGAAGCGATCCGAGCGCGCATAGAGCTTCCAGTCGATCTGGCGCAACTCATCGCCGGGCTCGTAGGCACGGTACTGCGCGAACTCCAGACCGGCGCCGCGGTGGTGGCTGCGATGCTGGCCGAAGCCCTGTGCACCCGCAGCCTGTCGCGCGACAAGCGGGATGTTCTTCAGCCGAGCACGGACATCCGGTGGGATCAGGTCTGGCAGAGGGGTCGGCGGATGCGCCACGGCGTCACCTGCCTCAGCGCGGCGCGAATGGCACGGCGGTCAGCAGGGCCGCAATGACCTCGTCGCCATGGGTCTGTTCGGCTTCGGCGGTAAAGGACAACAACAGGCGGTGACGCAGCACGGGGGCGGCGAGTGCGAGGACATCTTCGCGGGTGGCGGCCAGGCGTCCGTGCAACAGCGCACGGGCCTTGGAAGCCAACACCAGCGATTGCCCGGCACGCGGACCGGCTCCCCATTTCACCCACCGGCGTATTTCCGGTGGGGCGTTGTCGTCAGGCCGGCTGGCACGCACCAGTCGGGTAATCCAGTCCAGCAAGTCGTCGCCCAGGTGCACTTCGCGAACGCGCGCCTGCAAGGCCAATACCGCTTCACCGTGCATCACCTGCGGCACTTCGGCCTGGTGGGTGCCGGTGGTCTGGACCAGGATCTCGCGTTCTTCCGCCTGGGTCGGATACTCCACCCGCACATGCAACAAGAAGCGATCAAGCTGCGCCTCCGGCAGCGGGTAGGTGCCGGCCTGCTCCAGCGGGTTCTGCGTTGCCAACACAAAAAATGGCGACGGCAGCGGATGGGTGACGCCGGCGTAGCTGACGGTACGTTCCTGCATGGCCTCCAGCAGCGCTGCCTGGGTTTTTGGTGGCGTGCGGTTGAGCTCGTCGGCGAGCAGCAGGTTGGTGAACACCGGGCCGCGCTGGAACTTGAAGTGGCGTTGTCCGGTGCCGTGATCCTCCTCCAGTATCTCGGTGCCGATGATGTCACTTGGCATCAGGTCGGGAGTGAACTGCACGCGTCGGAATTGCAGGTCGAGCGCCTGGCCGAGTGAGCGCACCAGCAAGGTCTTGCCCAGGCCCGGTACTCCTTCCAGCAGGCAGTGGCCGCCGGCGAGCAGGCCGATCAGCAACTGTTCCACCACCTCATCCTGGCCGACGATCGCCTGCGCGATGGCGCGACGCAGGGTCTCGAGTTGGGCCAGCTCGGCCTGGATGTCTGTTTCTGTCGGGGTGCCGGTCGGCGTATCGTTCATGGTTGTTCCGGTTGTCTCATGCGGTCAATGCATAAATCGCGATATTGACGGCAAGCTTGGTGTTGTCCTCGGCCAGGAAGCGTTTGTTGCGCCAGTCGTAGTCCCATTCGCAGCCGTAATCCTTGTTGCTGTAGAGCACTCCCAAACGGCCATCCACTTCGATGCCCTTGAGGTAATCGTGGACCAGATCATCACCCCAGCCGTTGAGCTCGAACGAGGTTGCCGGTGGGCCATCCTTGAACGTGAAAAAGCTGCGGTACAAGGCGTGGCTGTCGGGTAGTTTCCTGAGTGCCTTGCTGCCGAAGATCGATGCCATCTGGGCCTCGAACGACTTGGCGAACAACCCATCGATGTCGTGGTTGCAGTCGTCGACGAAAATAAAGCCGCCGTTGCGGACGTAGCGCTCGAAGTTGCGCCGCTCGGCCGGGTTGAACTCGACCAGCTTGTGGCCGGCGAGGTAGCAAAACGGTGCCATCAGCATCTTCGGATCGGCGAGGTCGAGCACGTGCTCTTCCGGGTCCACCCGCAGGCTGGTGTAGTCGATCAACGAGGTGATCATGTTGGCCGGCATGCGCTGATCGACATCCCAGTCGCCGGATTCGTAACGCAATCGGGTGAACCAGAAATCGTAGTTGGCGCTCGCCGCAACTGCGACTCGCGGCCATGGCGTGACCAGGACCGCGGCGGCGCTGCCCGCCAGTAACCGGAGGAAATCGCGGCGGTGCTCAAGACTGTTCATGCAAATGCTGCGGCCGGCCGCGACCTCTTTTTTCGATGGTGGCTCAGACCGCGTCCGACAGGGAACTGAAGGTGAAATCACGCAGCTTCATCGCCGGGATCATCATCACGAAGTCCGACTCGTCACCCACGCGCACGGATCGGCCGAGTTCGTCGATGTTGTTGAGCATGATCACTGGCGACTCATTGAAGCGGAAATTCTTGACCGGATACTTGATAACGCCGTCCTCGATATAGAACGTGCCGTCGCGGGTCAGGCCGGTCAACAGCACGGTCTGCGGATCGACCATGCGGATGTACCAGGTGCGCGTGACCAGCACGCCGCGCTCGGTGCTCTGGATCAGCTCGGCGGTGGACTTGTCACCACCTTCCATCAGCAGGTTGCCGGGCTGCCCCGGGGCGCGTTTTCCGTGTTTGTCGGCCCAGTAACGCGAGTACTGCAGGTTGGCGATCTTGCCATCCTTCACCAATGACACTTTTTCGCGCGGCAAGCCATCGCCGTCCCACGGCAGCACCGCCACCTCCGGGTGCCATGGATCGGAGCTGATGTTGACGCGCGGGTCGTAGACCTGCTCGCCGAGCTTGTTGCCGCCGCCCTTTTTCGACAGGAAGCTGCGGCCCTCGTCGGCGCGCCGCGCATCGAAGAACCGCATCATGAACGAGACCAGCCCGGCGGCCGCCGCCGGCTCCAGGATCACCGTGTACTTGCCCGGCTCCAGCGCCTTGGCATCGGCGGAACCACGTGCCTTGGCGATCGCGGTCTTGATGTCGCTGCTGGCGTCGAACTGGCTCACATCCGCCAGGTTGCGCGCCACCCAGCCCGAGCCGGTGCCGTCGGCAGTACGCACGGTGCACGTGTAATCCATTGCCGAGGTCTTCTGGTAGCCGAAATTGCCCTTGCTGTTGGCTTGGGCATGGAAGCCCTGGCCATCATTGAGGAAGCCGGCGGCGACCAGGTCCTGGGTCTTGCACGGCTCGATCGAATCGGCAGCGACCTTGGCGCGATACGCCGGGGTGATCGCGGCGGTCGCGGCAGTGAAGGTCGGACTCGGCTTGTAGTCCTGCTTGCCGATGACGGGCATGAACTCGGGGTTTTCCGGGGCGAGCTTCGCCAACTCCTCGGCGCGTTGCACCACGCGTTTCAATGCGGCGTCATCGAACTCGTTGATCGTCGCCACGCCCACGCGTTTGCCGAACGCCACCTGCACCGCCAGGCTGGTATCGCTGACCACGCCACTGGTGGAGATGTTGTTCAGTGCGAAACGGACGTTTCCATCGATCGAGCCGTCCAAGGTCGCGGTGCATTCGTCGGCCGTCGACAGCGCGATGACCTTGTCGAGGATCGCCTTGGCCTCCTGTTCGGTGAGCATACCCATCTGCGGAACTCCTGGTTGATGCGTGCCTGGCGTTTCTAGCCGAGGCTGCGTGCCGTGTTGATGACGTTGATACCGTCGAAGCGTGTGGTGCTGGACCCGTGCGAGACCGCCGAGACCTGCGAGGGTTGGCCCTTGCCGTCGAAGAACGAGCCGCCGAGGCGGTAGTCGCGCTGGTCGCAGATGGCCGAACACGAATTCCAGAACTCCGGCGTGCGGATCTGGTACGCCACGTCCTCGATCATGCGGGTGACCTGGCCGTCCTTGATTTCGTAGAACAACTGGCCGCCGAACTGCGCGTTGTAGCGCTGCTGGTCGATCGAGTACGAGCCGCGGCCGAAGATGTAGATGCCGTTGTCGATGTCCTTGACCATCTGCGCCGGGGTCAATTCGGCCTTGCCGGGCGCCAATGAGACATTGGGCATGCGCTGGAATTGCACACTCGACCAGGAGTCGGCATAGGAGCAGCCCTGCGAGTGCGCCTCGTCGATGATATGGGCCTGGTCACGCGTGGCCTGGTAATTCACCAGGACGCCGTCCTTGATCAGGTCCCAGCGCTGGCCCGGGATGCCCTCGTCGTCGTAGCCGATCTCGCCCAGCGAATGCGGCTGGGTCCGGTCGGCGACGATCGTCACCTGGTCGCTGCCGTAGTGGTAATCGCCGGAGCGCCACTTGTCGAGCGTGGCAAAACTGGTGCCGGCGTAGTTGGCTTCATAGCCGAGCACGCGGTCCAGTTCCAGCGGATGGCCGACCGACTCATGGATGGTGAGGAACAGGTGGCTGGGGTCGAGCACCAGGTCGTACTTGCCCGGTTTCACCGACGGCGCCTTGAGCTTGGCCTGGGCATCGCGCGCCGCCGCGGCGGCGTCGGCGACGATGTCATAGGAATCGGAATACATCACCACGCCACCAGGCAGGTCGAAGCGGTGCTCCGGCTGCGGATCGAGGAACTCGTATCCCATGCCCATCGGCGAGGACAGCCCGTCGCGGGTACGGAACCTGCCGCTGGCCTGGTCGATCGCGGTGACCGTGAACGGCGTCCAGATGCGGTGGATGTCCTGGTCGATGTAGGAGCCGTCCGTCGACGCGAAGTATTTCTGCTCGTTGACCTGGAACATCCGCGACGCGACGAAGCTGGCGCCGGCGGACAGCGCTGCAGCGTTGGCCCCCAGCAGCAACTCGACCTTGTCCCTGACCGGTACTGCCATGGCGTTGCGTTGGATCGGCGTCGCCCACGACACGTCGCCGACGCCACGCGCCGGTGCCAGCTGGACCGGCGTGGTGATCATCTTCGCGTTGGCGTTCGCAATCGCAAGCGCCTGCAGCGCGGCTGCGGCCACCGCGTCGGTACCGAACTCGTTGGTTGCGGCAAAGCCCCACGCACCGTTGGACAACACCCGCACGCCGATGCCGGCCGACTCGGTGTTGACGATGTTCTCGACCTTGTCTTCGCGGGTAGTGATGAACTGGCGCAGGTAGCGCCCGATACGCACGTCGCAATAGCTTGCGCCGCCGGACTTGGCCGCATTGAGCGCGGCGTCGGCGAGACGCTTGTTCACGGCGGCGTCGAGCCGGCTGGTCAGCTCTTCAGCGGCAATGGCATGGCCGAACGAAGGCAGCAACAACAAGCCCAGACCGGCGCTGGATGCTTTCAGGAAATCGCGACGGTGCATCATCGTGCAGGGTTCTCCATCAGCCCAGGTTGCGTGCTGTATTGATCACGTTGACGCCATTGAAGCGTGCCGTGCTGGATCCGTGAGAGACGGTCGACGACTGCGATGGTTGGCCCTTGCCATCGAAGAACGTGCCGCCAAGACGGTAGTCACTCTTGTCGCAGACCCCGGCGCAGGAATTCCAGAACTCGGGTGTCTGCATCTGGTAAGCCACGTCCTCGAGCATGCCGGTGATCTGGCCGTCCTTGATGCCATAGAACAGCTGGCCGCTGAACTGCGCGTTGTAGCGTTGCTGGTCGATCGAGAACGAGCCGTCACCGACGATGTAGATGCCGTTTTCGACATCCTTGATCATCTCGGCAACGCTGAGCGGGTCCTTGCCGGGGGCCAGCGAGACATTGGGCATGCGTTGGAACTGCACGCTCGACCACGAGTCGGCGTAGCTGCAGCCATGCGAGGCGTCCTGGCCGAGCAGGTGTACCTGGTCGCGAGTGCCCTGCAGGTTGACCAGCTTGCCATCGCGGATCAGGTCCCAGCGCCTGGTCTTGACGCCCTCGTCGTCGTACCCGACCGCACCCAGGCTGCCGGGCTCGAGCTTGTCGGCGATGATGTTGACGTGCTCACTGCCGTACTGGAAGTGATCCCTGACCTTGTCCAGGGTCACGAAGCTGGTACCGGCGTAATTGGCCTCGTAGCCCAGTACACGGTCCAGTTCGAGCGGGTGGCCGACCGACTCATGGATGGTCAGCCAGGTGTGCGAGGGGTCCAGCACCAGATCGTATTTCCCCGGCTTGACCGAGGGCGCGTTGAGCTTCTCGCGCGCCTGCTTCGCTGCGGCAATCGCGTCATCGCGCAGGTTGTAGGACTGGCCGTAGCTGACCACCCCATTGGGCAGGACGAAGCGGTCGTCGGCATTCCCGTCGAGGTATTCGTAACCCATGCCCATCGGTGCGGACAACCCGTCGCGGGTACGGAATTTGCCGCTGGCCCGGTCGATGGCGGTGACCGTCATCGGCACCCAGATCCGGTGTATGTCCTGGTCGATGTAGGAGCCATCGGTGGACGCGAAGTATTTTTGCTCGTTGACCAGGAACAGCATCGAGTTGACGAAGTCGGCGCCGGCCTGGATGGCATCGGCGTTGACGCCCAGCAACAGCTCGGCTTTTTCCTTGATCGGCACCGCCATCGCGTTCTTGCGGATCGGTGTCTTCCAGGACACTTCGCCCAGACCCGGGGTCTTGGCCAGTTGCACCGGCGCGGTCTGGGTCTTGGCGTTCGCCTGGGCGATGTCCGTGGCCTGCCTGGCCGCATCGGCGATGCCTGCCGCAGTGAGGTCGTTGGTTGCCGCGTAGCCCCAGGAGCCATTGGCGATCACGCGGATGCCAACGCCGGTGGATTCGGTGTTGACGATATTTTCGACCTTGTCTTCGCGGGTCCTCAGGAACTGGCGCAGGTAGCGGCCAATGCGCACGTCGCAGTAAGACGCGCCGGCATCCGTGGCCGCCTGCAGCGCGGTATCGGCGAGCGCCTTGTTGACTGCCACGTCGAGCGGATCCAACAGCGCCTCGGCGGCAATGGCGTGCCCCCATGAGGGGAGCGCCAGGCCGGCGACGCCGAGGCTGCCGAGGGTAAGGAACTGTCGTCTATCCATCGTTAACGCGCCCCAGAAACGTGTCAATCGACTGTGCTGGCCACGCTATATGCCGTCAAGTGACGTTAGGCATGGTTGGTGCGCTGGATACAAGCCGGATACAAAAAACCCCGCACTGGGCGGGGTTTTTTGTATCCGGAGGCTATCCGGAATGTTTCGTGGTGGAGCGGAGGGGGATCGAACCCCTGACCTCCACGATGCGAACGTGGCGCTCTCCCAGCTGAGCTACCGCCCCACGAAGCTTGAAATTGTAGCGGCGTGCGGGCACCAGCGCCAGTACCCGCGACTATTTTTGCAGCAACGGGGCGAGACTGGGTTCCAATACTTCACGGCGCCAGCCAGCCAGGGCATCGGGCCACTCGCCGTGATCCAGCAGTGCCTCCAGATAGCGTCGCGACGCCAGAACGCCGGCAGGCAAGCCCAGTTCCGAACTGCGGGCGGTGACGGCGTCCTGCAGTTGCCGCAAACGGTTCTTGTCGCGTTTTTCCGCCAGTCCCGCGTCGGGCAGGTCGGCCTCGTCGGGCAACGGGGTGGTGAGTGCCTGCCAGATGGGCTCGCCCAGCTTGCGCGGTGCCTTGGGGTGGGCGTCCAACACGGCTTGCAGCGCGGCGGGATCCGCCGGCACGGTACGGGCCAGCGCAACCGCCAGCTCGTTGTCGAGGATCCAGCTGCGCGGGCGGTCGTGTTCGCGAGCGTAGGCCTCGCGCCAACGCAACAGCCGCACCAGGCGGCGCTGGGCGTCAAGGTCGAGGAACTGGGCGCTGCGCATTGAAAGATGCGGCCATTGCTCCAGCCCGGCGTTGCGGGCGTTGGCAACGGTGCGCGCCTCGTCGCTGGCCAGCCACTGGCTGCGACCGAGCTGGTCGAGCATGCCGGCCAGGGCATCGTGCATCGGGAACAGGTGGCGAACGTCGTCCGCGGCGTATTCCAACTGCGACGGTGACAGCGGCCGGCGCAGCCAGTCCGAGCGCGTCTCACCCTTGGCCAGGGCAATCCCGGTCAGGTTCTCGACCAGCTTCTGGTAGCCCATGCCACCGGCGATGCCCGCCAGCGCGGCTGCCAGTTGGGTGTCGAACAACGGCTGCGGTACCACGGCGCAGGCGTGTTGGAAGGCCACCAGGTCCTCGCTGGGGCTGTGCATGACCTTCAGGACCGACTCGTCGACAAGGATCGGTGCAAGTGCCTGCGTGATTCCCGGCGCAAGCGTGTCTACCAGCAGGATCTCCAGTACGCCGTCGCGCTCCAGCGCCAGTTGCACCAGTGCCAACTGTGGCCAATAGGTGCGTTCGCGGATGAATTCGGTGTCCAGGGCGATACGCACCGGGCGATCGGCGAGGCGGGCGGTCAGCTCGGCGGGATCGGTGATCCAGACGGGAGTGGATGATGGAGGCATGGCGGGACTTGGCACGTGAGAGCGGCTCCGATACACAGATTGCCGGGGCGGGTGACAATAGCCTACTTTCACCGTGCCCCTTGGCGCGGCGCCGATGGTTCGCAGGGCAGGAGGACGATTGCAAGCACGATTGCCAGTACAGTCACCCGCGTCACGACCCGTGCGGTGGGTAGCGGCCACGGTGCTCGCGCTGCTGTTGGCGGCCTGTGCGAACGAGCCGGACACGGAGCGTTCTGCATCAACCGATCCGGAAGCCGCTGCCGGCCCGCGGGTGCCGGTCGTCACCATCAGCGATGACCAGCAAGTCTCGCCCGTACCCGCTTGGCAGGCACCGCCGGTCGAAGTGGATGCCGACAGTGCCGCCGATCTGAAAAAAAGCGCGCAACTCGCGCTGGAACAGGGCGAATTGTTCGGTGACGCGAACGATGCCATCCCGTCGTACCTGGCGCTGCGGGATATCGCACCGGAGGATCCCGAGGTCCTGGCCGGATTGGAGCGCGCCCTGGAGGCTCTGCTGGCCCAGGGCAGCGCCGCACTGGGGGGAATCGATTCCGACCCGGAGCAGTTGCGTCATGCCCATCAGGTCGCCGCGGTTGCCCGGGCGGTTGCGCCGACCGATGAGGGCGTGATCGAGTACCTGGAATTGCTGGACCGCGCCGACCAGGCTGGGCAAGCCAACCTGCGCGGCGAGCGCGCGTTGAACCAGGGGCAAGACGGCCAGGACGGTGCGATAGGCTATTTCCGCCAGGCACTGGCGTTGCGTCCCGCGGATGCACGTGCGAGGCAGGGGCTGGCCGCGGCCGAGAGCGGCTTGATCCGCAAGGCCGAGCTGGCAGCCGAGGGTGACGACTACGCCACTGCCGAAACCTGGTTGGGACATGCCGCCCAGGTGCGACCGGACATGGACACGGCAGAGCAGGCGCGCCAACGGATAGCGCGCCAGCGCGGCGCGCGGGTGGGCAACCTGCGCGACGAGGGCATTGCTGCGTTGTCGAAGGAGGACGGCCTCGACGTGGCGCGTGGCAAGTTGGCAACGTTGCTGCGGATCGCACCGGCCGGCGACCCGGCGGCAATCGAGTTGCGCGAGCAGATCGAGCTGGTGACGCACTACGGGCTGTTTCGCCCGGGGCAGGCGTTCACCGAAGCGCTTGAGCACGGTGGCCGTGGCCCGGAGATGGTGGTGATTCCGCATGGCGCGTTCCGGATGGGGGCCGGTGACAACGAGCCGGACGCGAGCGAGTCGGAACTGCCGGTGCGCAGCATCCGTTTTGACCGCGGGTTGGCGGTATCGCGCAATGAAACCACCGTCGGCGAGTTCCGCCGTTTTGTCACTGCGACCGGCTATGAATCACGCGCCAGTCGGCGGCAGGGCTCCACGGTGTACGACGAGCGCAGCGGCAACCTGGTGCACCGAAGCCATGTGGACTGGCGCTCGGACTACACCGGCGCTCCGGCGGCCGATGACCAGCCCGTCGTGCATGTGAGCGCCAAGGACGCCGAAGCCTATGCCCGCTGGTTGTCGGAGCAGACGGGTCATCACTACCGGTTGCCGAGTGAGGCGGAGTTCGAATACATGTTGCGCGCCGGCAGCCAGACACGGTTTCCGTGGGGCGACGGTGCGCCACCATCCAAGGCCGGGAACTTTACCGGCGGACTCGACCAATCCCCCACTGGACGTGGTTGGCGCAATGCCTTTGACGATTATGGCGACGGGTCGTGGGGGCCTGCGCGGGTTGGCTCGTATGCGGACAACGCCTACGGTCTTCACGACCTGGCCGGTAATGTCAGCGAGTGGGTGGGCGATTGCTGGCATGACAGCTACCGGCGCGCGCCGTCTGACGGCCGCGCCTGGATCAATCCAGGCTGCCGGGACCGGGTGGTGCGTGGCGGCTCGTGGGCAAGCTCGCCAAGCCAGACGCGTTCGGCGTGGCGGCTTGGCAGCGACGCCAACACCACCAACGCCCGGGTCGGCTTCCGGGTGGTGCGCGAGATCTGAACGTAATGAGTTCCGGGAAATAAGGAGCGTGGAATGAATATCGGTTCCCTGTTGGGTTCCCGGCGCCGTACAGCGCCGGCTGGCAAGCGTCGCGGCGGTGGCATCCGTTGGTGGATATTGTTGCTGTTCGCCGGCTACGCGGCCTGGCAATGGTTTGGAAGTGCCCAGACCGATCCCTATACCGGCCAGACCGCGCACTATGGCGCCAGCTCGGCTGAAGAGTCGGAGCTTGGTGCCAATGCCTACCAGCAGGTGCTGGGTGACGCGCAGGCGCAAGGTGCGTTGCTTCCGGCGAGCGACCCGGTGAGCCAGCAGGTCCGCGGCATCGCCCAGCGGCTCGTGGCCAGGGTGCCGCAGGTTACCGCGGACCTGGCCGCCCAGCACCAGCAACCAGCCCCCACCTCATATCAGGACTTCCAGTGGGACGTGAGCGTCATCCAGTCCGACCAGGCCAACGCGTTCTGCCTGCCAGGCGGGAAGATGGCGGTCTATACCGGGCTGCTGCCGATCACCCGGACCGAGGACGCAATGGCGGTGGTGATGGGCCACGAAATTGCACACGCATTGTTGCGCCACGGCTCACAGCGCATGGCCCAGCAGAACCTGGTGCAGCTGGGGCAGGTGGCCGCCGGCATGGCGGTGGGCGGGATGGACCCGCAACAACAGCAGGCGGTGATGGCGGCGTTGGGGGCAGGGGCCCAGTACGGCCTGATTCTGCCGTATGGCCGCAGCCACGAAACCCAGGCGGACGAGGTCGGGCTGATGTTGGCGGCGGCGGCCTGCTATGACCCGCGTGCGGCGATACCGCTGTGGGAGCGGATGTCGCAACTGGGCGGCGGCGAACGTCCGCCAGAGTTCGCCTCGACCCATCCAGACCCCGCCAACCGCATCCAGACGCTGCAAGCCCTGATGCCGCAGGCTATTGGGTTCTATGAGAAATATTGCCAGGGGGCGGCCAGGTAACCGCAGCGCGCGGAGCTTGGCGGCGTCTAGGACTTGGACCTGGACTTGTCACCGGTCTTCTTGCCCGGTGGCGTCGGCGCTTGCCCGACGCTGCCGGACAGGTTCTGCTGGAATTCCTTCCATAGCGCCATGTTGCGCTCGGTCAGCTGGTTCATCATCGACCATGGCGTCTGCCCGACGGAGTTGCCGAGCTGTTTGCGCAACTGTTGCTGCTGCTCCAGGAAGGTCTGCATCGAGCGTTCCAGGTAATTGCCCATGAAGCCCTGCATCGAGTCACCGTAAAAGCGGATGACATGACTCAACAGCTGCGTGGAGAGTATCGGCTCGCCGTTCTGCTCATGCTCGGTAATGATCTGCAACAGCACCTGGCGGGTGAGGTCATCACCCGAACGCGCGTCACGCACCTCGAAATCCTCGCCATCGATGATCAGCTGCCGCACATCTTCGATCGTGATGTAGCTGGATATCTCGGTGTCGTAGAGCCGACGGTTGGGGTATTTCTTGATGACGCGATTGGAGGACATGGGACAATCGGACCGGAAGCCATGATGCTTTGCAGCATGGCCCAGCAGGTGAGGTCTTGCAACAAGGCCGGCCGGCGCTGCGACGTTACCAGCCCATGTATTGACCGCCGTTCGCGGACAGGTTGGCGCCGGTTATCCAGCCCGCCTCGTCAGGCATGAAGAAGCTCACCGCGTAGGCGATCTCATCGGGCGTGCCGAGACGTCCGGTGGGGATCTGGGCAATGATTTTCTCGCGCACTTCCTCGGGTACCGCCATCACCATGTCAGTGCCGATATAACCCGGCGAGACGGTATTGACGGTAATCCCGAACTTCGCGTTTTCCTGTGCCAGCGAGATGGTGAAGCCGTGCATGCCGGCCTTGGCGGCGGCGTAGTTCGCCTGCCCGTACTGGCCCTTCTGGCCATTGATCGAGCTGATCTGGACGATCCGGCCCCACCTGCGCGCGCGCATGCCTTCGATCACCGGCCGGGTGACGTTGAAACACGAGTTCAAGTTGGTGCAGATGACGTCGTTCCATTGCTGCGCCGTCATCTTGTGGAAGGTCGAGTCGCGGGTGATTCCGGCGTTGTTGATCAGGATGTCGACCGGGCCGAGCTGGCGCTCGACTTCCTGGATCAATGCGGCGGCCTGTTCCGGGCTGGACACGTCGCCCGGTGCCAGCGCGACGTCGATGCCCGCGTCTTTCATCTTGGCTTGCCAGGCAGCACCACGGGCCTCATCGCGAAAGTTGGTCGCGACCTTGTGGCCCATGTTGACCAATCGCCTGACGATCGAGGTTCCAATGCCGCCGGTACCGCCGGTGACCAATGCGACGCGTGACTGCATGTCCTGTCTCTCCTCAATGGCGGGTGCAATCGGGATGGTGCTCCCTTGCTGGAAGAGTCTAGTAGGCAAGCATGAAACTTCTGTTGTGCAACGCAGCGCTAGTTGAATTCGTGATCCATTCTGGGTCCGGCCTTGGCCAGGAAGTGTCCCTGGGCGTAGTCGATACCCGCGCTGAACAACACCGTCATGCTGGCGGCATCCTCGACCATCTCGGCAATGGTCTGTTTTCCCGACTCACGGGCTTTGTCGGCAATCTCGCGGATGCGGCGCTGGGACTCCGGGTTCGCCGGGAGGTCCTCCATGAAGCTGGGATCGAACTTCAGCAATGCGGCGTCAAAATGACTCAACAGCTGGAACGAGTTCAGCCCGCTGCCGAACTGCTCCAGTCCCACCCGCACTCCCATCTTCGCGACCTGTTGCTGGAACACCTGGGCGGCTTTGAGGTGGGTGAACACCTTTGACTCGGATAACTGGAGCACCAGCAATTCACCGTCCACTGCGTGCCTGGCCAGCTGCTCCTGGATGTGTTGCAACAGGCTGTCGTCCTGCAGCGATACCTCGGTGATACGCACCAGCAAGGTGGTGCGCTGGCCGGCCTTGAGCTGCTGGGCAATGCTGGCGATCGCATTGGCGACCACCCAGCGGTCAATTTCCCACAGCAAGCCGTGCTCTTCTGCAATGTGCAGGAATGCCGGTGGTTGGATCAGCTCGTCGTGCTCACCGCGCATGCGCAAGTAGGTGTCGTACATCTGCCGGGGCTCGCCGTGCAGGCTCACCAGTGGCTGGTAATGCAGGACGAAGTTGTCACCATCAATGGCATCGCGGATGCGCTCGACCCAGGCCTCGATACGCTCCTGCTCGGCGCGGTCGACCGCACCGGGGTCGAAGATATCGACCCGGTTGCCGCCGACCCCGACATTCGATTGCACGGACTGGTGTGCCTTGCCCAGCACTTCGGTGACACTGGCGATCTTCTGCCCGATCTGGACCCCGCCGATACTGACGGTTGCGTTGAGCGATCGTTCCCGGGTCTCCAGCACATGGTTGGCGAATGCATTGCGCACCGATTCGGCCAGGGCCAGGGTCGCGTTGAAATCGCTTCCGCGGCGCAATACCGCCAACTGGTGTTCACCAAAGCGTGCGGCGATGTCGTTCTCGCTCAGTACGCCCTGCAGGCGCTGGGCGCAGGCGGCGATCAGGTCGTCGGCCGCATCCAGGCCGATGTCTTGCAGCAGGTGGGCGAAATGATCAGGTTCCACCAGCAGCAAGCCATGGCTGGTCGCGTTGCGCGCAGCATCGGCGACCGTGTCCTCCAGCTCCCGCAGGAAGGTCGCCCGGTTGAGCAAGCCGGTGGCGTTGTCGCGATGGCGCAGAGCTTCCATCTCCCGCACCAGTTCCGGATCCAGCTCCTGTCGGCGCAATACGACTTGCTGGCAGGTTTCCCCCTCGTAACTGGCGGGAGTGAACTCCATCACCGCCGGGAAGCTGCTGCCATCGCTGGCGCAGGCCTCGGTCTCATACCGCGGTGGTGCCGACTCGCCCTTGCCCAGTCGTTTCAGCAGCTGTTTGAACTCGTCGACGTGCTGTGGAGCAATCATGTCCAGCAGCGACATTCCCTCGATGTCCTCGAACGAGTCGAACCCGAACGTCTCCAGATAGGCATCGTTGGCGCGGATGTGCATGCCTTCGTGGATATAGGCGATGGGGTCGCGCGACGAGTCGATCAGGGCATCGCAGCGACGTTCGGTTTCGCGTACCTGCGATTCCAGCCGACGCAGGTCGCGGCGCGCTTCCAGGTCGGACCATTCACGGCGCACGACCGTCTCGATATGTGCCAGGCGGTTGCGCAGGGCGACTGCGCGCGCCCCCGTCGCGATGACATTGACCAGGCTGTCGCCGTCAATGGAGTCCAGCAACACCACCACCGGCAGGTCCTTGCCGGTGGCGTCGACCTGCGCCATCACCTGGGCCAGTGGAACGATATGCGCATCGTTGGCCACCAGGACCAGATCGTGGGGTTGATTGGCCAACAGGGCGGCGAAATCCGCTTCGTGTTCAGGACGGCTGGGGCGCACGGCAATACCACTGTTGCGCAAGCCGTTGGTAATGCCTTCGGCAGCCTCCACGCTGTCGTCGACGATCAGCAGCCTGAGCATCGTGTTCTTCACCGCCTGCATGTTGTCCCCTTGGTCCGGATGGATCGACGATTGCCGCGCAGCCACGCGGACCGTTGCATTGAAATCGGATGGTGCCCCGACCGTGGAAGTGCTGTCCGCAACCACGGCATTGTTGTCAGTTTGTACCAGCATGATGCCCCCCTTGCGCTGCCGGACGCGTGACTTGGTGCCCATTGGTGGCTGGGCACCCGCGCCTGGCGAAGTGCCGCAACACGGGCTTGATCCGGTCAGCTTGTGACAGCTTATGCCAGAACCTGTCCCAAGCGTCCATGCATGCGCATCAGGTTGAGACGTCGGTTGCGGTCTACAACGGTCTTTTGCCGCTGTCGCCGGCGGTTTCACGGACCAGCCGCGGGACCAGGTAACCCGAGAGCCGGGCGCACAGTGCTGCGTGCAGTTCACGGGCCCGCTGGTCACTGACCTCGAAATGGGCCGCGCCCTGGACGCGATCCAGTTGGTGGAGGTAATACGGCAACACCCCAGCGGCAAACCCGCGCTCGCTCAGCGCGGCCAAGGCGTCGACCGAATCGTTCACCCCGCGCAACAGCACTGCCTGGTTGAGTACCGTGGCGCCGGTGTTGCGCATTCGAGCGACGGCGGCATCGACATCGGCATCGAATTCATTTGCGTGGTTGGCGTGAAGAACCACCGCGACCGGCCAGGGCAGGGTGCACAGCCAGTCCTGTAGCGCCTGGTCGACACGCTCCGGCAGCACCACCGGCAGCCGGGTGTGTATCCGCAGGCGCTTGATATGGGCGATGTCGGTGAGCGCGGTGGTGAGTTCGGCGAGTTTTGCACTCGACAGCGACAGCGGGTCGCCACCCGACAGGATCACCTCGTCGATCGTGGGGTCGGCGCGAATCAGCGCGACCGCCTCGGACCAGCCACCGGCCGCGGCGGTCTCCTGCGCATACGGGAAATGGCGCCGGAAGCAATAGCGGCAATTGATGGCGCAGCTGCCGGTGCTGACCAGCAAGGCGCGCCCGCGATACTTCCGGATCACCCCGCTGCCGGCCTTGGCCGCCCCGTCACCCACCGCATCCAGGCTGAAGCCTGGGCTTGGCTGCATTTCCGCATCCAGCGGCAGGACCTGGCGAAGCAGGGGGTCGTGCGGGTCGCCGTGGCGCATACGGGCGACGAACCCACGCGGCACGCGCAGCGCGAACTGGCTCGCGGCGGCGTCGGAGATGCCCATTGCGGCGGGATCCAGGCCGAGCAGGTCGAGCAGCTCGCGCGGGTCGCGCACCGCGTCGCGCCACAGCTGCTGCCAGCGAGGTGGTCGCGAAGGGGCTGGCTGCATGGCGATGGGGGCTGCGGGTATCATTCGATTCCAGTTTCGCTTGTGACCGGCGTGACCGGAGACAGCCAGATATTCTAGCGGCCCGCGGCACAGCACGGGCCGCGCCATCATTGCCATCTACAGCGCAGGAGTTTCAGCATGGCCTCTTACGGCATGAACGACGTAAAAAACGGGATGAAGATCATGGTCAACAATGACCCGTGCGTCATCGTCGATACCGAGTACGTCAAGCCGGGCAAGGGCCAGGCATTCACCCGGGTGAAGTACCGCAGCATCAAGTCCGGCCGCGTGCAGGAAGTCACCATGAAGGCGACCGACTCGCTCGAGGCCGCCGACGTGATGGATACCGACATGCAGTTCCTGTATGCCGACGGCGAGCATTGGCACTTCATGGACCCGACCAACTTCGAGCAGGTCCAGGCCGACAAGAACGGCGTCGGCGACGCCGCCAAGTGGTTGAAGGGCGAAGAGGATTGCATCGTGACCCTGCTCAGCGGCACGCCGATCTTCGTGACCCCGCCGAACTTCGTCGAGCTGAAGATCGCCGAGACCGACCCCGGCGTGCGCGGCGATACCTCGGGCGGCGGTGGCAAGCCGGCCACCCTGGAGACCGGCGCAGTCGTGCGCGTGCCGCTGTTTGTCGGCCAGGACGAGATCATCAAGGTGGACACCCGCTCCGGCGAGTACGTCAGCCGCGTCAAATGACCAGGTAAACAAGAGAACCCATGCACACTGACATCCCGGCCCAGCCCTGCGACC
The DNA here is from genome assembly GCF_054052125.1 of Lysobacter sp. A378. Taxonomy (NCBI): domain Bacteria; kingdom Pseudomonadati; phylum Pseudomonadota; class Gammaproteobacteria; order Lysobacterales; family Lysobacteraceae; genus Lysobacter; species Lysobacter sp. A378. The sequence continues at coordinate 234,146 of NZ_JBSVRK010000002.1, forward strand.
TGTTGATCGAAGCCGGTTGGGTCGTACCGATCCAGCCGCACGGCGTTGTTCTTGAAGACCACGCCGTCGCGGTGACGGACGGCGTCATCATGGCAGTCTTGCCGACAGCCGAGGCCCGCACGCGTTACAGCCCGAAGGAAACCGTCTCGCGCCCCGACGCGGTGCTGATGCCGGGCCTGGTCAATGCCCACACCCACAACCCGATGACGCTGTTGCGCGGTGTTGCCGACGACCTGCCCCTGATGGAGTGGCTGCAAGACCACATCTGGCCGATCGAGGCCGAGGTGATCGGCCCGGAGTTCGTGGCGGACGGCGTGACCCTGGCCATTGCCGAGATGTTGCGTGGCGGCACCACCTGCGCCAACGAGAACTACTTCTTCCCCGACGTCCAGGCCGCGGTCTACAAGCAACATGGTTTCCGGGCCCGGGTCGGCTTGCCGGTCATCGACTTCCCCACGCCTTGGGCGGCCAGTGACGATGAGTACTTTGACCGTGCCGGGGAGGTCCACGACCAGTGGCGCAATGACCCACTGGTGTCGATGGCATTCGTCCCGCACGCGCCGTACACCGTCTCCGATGCCAGCTTCGAGCGGATCCGGATGCTGTCCGACCAGCTCGACATCCCGGTCCACCTGCATTGCCACGAGACCGCGCACGAGGTCGCCGAGTCGCAACTGAAGTACGGTCAGCGTCCGCTGGCGCGGCTGGACCGGCTTGGGCTGGTCAATGACCGCCTGATTGCGGTGCACATGACCGACTTGCTCGACGAGGAGATCGCGCTGTGTGCCGCGCGCGGCGTCAGCGTGGTGCATTGCCCGGAATCCAACCTCAAGCTGGCGTCCGGCTTTTGTCCGATCGGCAAGCTGGAGCAGGCCGGCGTCAATATTGCGATCGGCACCGATGGTGCGGCCAGCAACAACGACCTGGACATGTTCGGCGAGACCCGCACGGCAGCCCAGATGGCCAAGGCCGTGGCCGGCGATGCCGCAGCCTTCAGTGCCCCCAGTGCGTTGCGCGCCGCGACCCTGGGCAGCGCGAAGGCCATGGGGCTGGATACGCAGATCGGATCGATCGAGATCGGCAAGCAGGCCGACCTGGTGTGCGTCGACATGAGTCAGATCGAGAGCCAGCCGCTGTTCAACGTGGTCTCGCAACTGGTTTACGCCACCGGCCGGCATCAGGTGACCGACGTGTGGATCGGCGGCAAACCAAAACTGCGTCAACGCGAGCTGGTCGGGCTTGATGCGGCGGCGCTGATCGCCAATGCAGGACAATGGCGTCAACGGATCGCCGCGATCCATCCTTGAGCCGCCACGATCCTGGAACCGAATCCGATGACTGCACCATCCGCCACGCCCAATGACAACTTCCACCAGACCGAGCTGGACAAGTTCGGTGCGCTGGCCAACCGCTGGTGGGACCCGCAGGGCCCGCAAAAGGCGCTGCATGCGCTGAATCCGGCTCGCCTGGGTTATGTCGCTGCGCGTCGTCCACTGGCGGGCGCCGACATGCTGGATGTGGGGTGTGGTGGCGGCTTGCTCAGCGAAGCGCTGGCACGCGAGGGCGCGCGGGTGACGGCGATCGATCTGGCGCCGGAGCTGGTCAAGGTTGCCCGGTTGCACGGGCTGGAGAGCGGCGTGGAGGTCGACTACCGGGTGCAGTCGGTCGAATCACTGGCAGTTGAAATGCCGGCGCGGTTCGACGCGGTGACCTGCATGGAGATGCTGGAGCACGTACCCGACCCGGGCGCGATCATCCAGGCCTGTGCGAGCCTGCTCAAACCGGGTGGTCGCCTGTTCGTGTCCACGCTCAACCGGACCCCGGCCGCGTTTGCGTTGGCGATCGTCGGGGCCGAATACGTCGCCCGTCTGCTGCCCAAGGGCACCCACCGCTACCGTGACTTCATCAAGCCGTCCGAGCTGGGCGCCTGGTTGCGTGAGGCGGGGCTGCAACTGGAGGATGTCAGCGGCTTGATGTATGAGCCGTGGCGCAACGCAGCGCGGGTGGTGAAGCGCACGGATATCAACTACCTGGCCTGCGCACGCAAACCCGAATGACCGCAAAATTTCCCCGGACCGTCCTGTTCGACCTTGACGGCACGTTGCTTGACAGTGCGCCGGACATGCTGGCGGCGATCAACGCGATGCGCGTCGAGCGGAGTTTGCCGCCGATGCCCATGGACGGCTTGCGCCCGCACGTATCAAAAGGCGCACGTGCGATGGCCGCCGCCGCGTTTCCCGATGTCGACCCGGCGCAGCGCGAGACATGGATTCCGGCTTTCCTGGATCACTATCAGCGCCAGCTCGGCCGTCACGGCCAACCGTTCGAGGGAATCGAGGCGATGCTGGCGAAGCTGGAATCGGCGGGCAGTAGCTGGGGCATCGTCACCAACAAGCCCGAGTACCTGGCTGCCCAGTTGATTCCGTTATTGGGGTGGCAGGACCGTTGCGCGGTGTTGATTGGTGGCGACACGCTGCCGGCGCGCAAGCCCGATCCCTTGCCGCTGGTCACTGCTGCGCAGCGCATGGGCATTGCCCCGGCCGATTGCGTGTATGTCGGCGACGACGAACGCGACATCATCGCGGCGCGCGCCGCCGGCATGCCTTCGGTGGTGGCGTTATGGGGCTATCGGCTGCCCGGTGATGATCCTGCGGCCTGGCGGGGCGACGTGATGGTCGCGTCACCGGAGCAGTTGTGGGAAGCGTCTGCATGGCCGTCGACGTCATCCCCATCGACATCAGGGTCATCGAGGTCATGAGCATCAAGGGCGCTCCGGACGCGAAACGGCCCGTCGCCGACGAAGGCGAGGCCCAGACACTGGACAATTTCATCGGGAAATGGCGAGCTCGCTGGCCCGAATGGAGTGTCGCTGAGGTTTTCGTGACGCGTTCCGAACGCGAGTGCGCGCTGGCCTGGGCCACGCTCCAACAAGAACTGACCGATGCCGCATGGGGCGGCAGCGACCCGCGGCCAGGCGCTGCCAAACTGTCCTGGTGGCAGGAAGAGCTGGTTGGCTGGGGCCGTGGCGCGCGTCGGCATCCGCTGGGCGTGGTGTTGCAGCGCTACCCGGCGCCATGGGACGGTTTGGCGGCTGAACTGCCAGCGCTGGCCAATAGCCGCGACCGGCCCGTCAGCATCGACGAAGCGTTCGGCGGGTTGTCATCGGTCGCCAATGCGATCGCCAACATCGATGCGGCGCTGTTTGCCGTCGCCGGCAATGAGGGCGATGGGGAGGTGGTGATGGCAACCCTGCTGCACGCCCGTTTTGCGCAGCCCGGTGATGCCCACGTACCACTGGACATGCTGGCCCTGGCGGGTGCTGGCGACCCGCGGGCGGCATGGGCGAACGAGCTGGCCAGGCGATGGCCGGACCACCTCGCCGCGAGCCGTTGCCGGCGCCTGTGGGCAGGATTGGCGAAAGCGCGCCTGCAGGCGTCTGATCCCGACCGGCCGCTATCGCCCTGGGCGACGTTGTGGCTGGCTTGGAACGCGGCACGCCACTGAGTCGATTCGGCGTTATGCTCGGAGCATACGCAGGCTAGGGGGGCGGAATGGGGTTTTGCTGGGGTCAGCGCTATCGCAGGGCAGCATGGCTGGGTCTGGCCATGGCCTGTCTGTTTGCGTTGTTGTCGCTCGCCTCGGGCGGCTCCGGGGCCGCTGCACCGACATTGAATCCCGACATCCGGTCAGGTTTGGCATCGGTGACGGTCGCCCGGCTGGACGCCGATCCGACGGCCATGCAAGTCAGCGCCGGCGAGAGGGATGACGATTTTGTCACCCTTCCCGACGACATCATCCATGCGTCAGAGCGATCGCCGCGCTGGTGGCGGGTGACGGTGGACCGCGTCGCTCCCGGATTGTCTGCAGCCGGCATGTTCGATGCACCGCTTTTGGTGATGCGATCGCCGTACATGACACGTGTCGAGGTCTGGCGGCCGGGACACACCACACCGTCGATCCATGCGCGGGTGGGGCCGGAAGCCGACCTGGGTTACTCGACCCGGGCGCTGGTGTTTCCCCTGACGGACGGGGTGATGGCCGGGGATTCAATCTACCTGCGGGTCCACGCTCCCGCGACGGTCTCGATGCCGGTCTCGATAGATACGCTGAGTGCGGTCCACGAGGCCGACCTGGTCCACGTGGCATGGCGGACGGCGCTGCTGGGCAGCCTGATGCTGTTGGCGGTACTCGCATTGGGGCTGTGGATCGGCATTGGTGAGCGCAGTTACGCCTACCTGTTGTTGACGCTGCTTGCGCAAGCTGCTTATTTTGCGACTTCCGGCGGGGAGATCCGCCTGCTCCCAAGCCTGGCCGCGTTACTCGGTCACGACCCCCGGATTCCGCGGCTGTTTGCCGTCGTTGCGGTTTTGTCCAGCCTGGTCTTCGTTGGCAGGTATCTGGATCTGCGCGTGCGCCAGCCTGTGATGCAGCAATTGCTTGCACTGTGCGGCGCGTTGTTCGGCGCACTGGCACTGGCCGCACTGGCCAACGCCGCCAGCTGGATCGCCACGACCATCAATCTGGCCTTGCTGTTGGCGACTGGGCTGGTATGGATTGCCACCGTGGTCGGCTGCCTGCGCCGCTATCGGCCGGCCTATGTGTTGTTGCTGTCGATATTGCCGATGACAACCTTGATGCTGTTTGAGGTCGGCACGATGGCCGACCTTTGGCCAGCGCCGCCCTGGTTGGATCACGTGTTTCCGATGACGATTGCGATGTCCGGGCTGATCATCCTGATCGGGCTCAGCGATACCATGCAGCAGTTGCGGCGCGATCGTGACCATGCCAGCCAGTTGGCGGGGTTTGATGCATTGACCGGTGCAATGTCGCGCCAGGCGATAGAAACGCGATTGTGGACTTGCGTCTCGGAGTCGCGCAGCAATGGCTTTCCCCTGTCGGTGTTGTTCCTGGATGTCGATAATTTCAAGCAGATCAATGACGGATTTGGGCACGGTGTCGGCGACACTTGCCTGAAGGTCATCGTCCTGCGTATCCGCAATCGCTTGCGTACCTACGACCTGCTCGGCCGCTGGGGCGGTGACGAATTACTTGTAGTGCTGCCCAACACCCGTTTGGCTGAGGCGGTGGGCGTTGCCGAGAACCTGCGGTCGGCGGTCAGTTCAAGGGCGCTGTCGATCGACGGCCAATTGCTCGACGCCACCCTCAGTCTGGGCGTGGTCGAGCTTGTCGGGGACGAGAACGCTGAACAGCTGCTGGAGCGCGCGGATGCTGCGCTGTACGCGAGCAAGTCCGCCGGCCGTAACCGGGTGACCGGCAGCCGGTCGTTGCATGTGGCGCGAACGACGTCATCGTGAGCAACACGAAACTGGTTGGCACGCAACGGCCTGCACAACCAGTGCAGCGATCATTTGCCCCGGTCGAGAACCAGTAGCGGGTCGATCCGCACGTCCAGCCAGTTCATCCCCCAGTGCAGGTGTGGCCCGGTGGCGCGCCCGGTCGCGCCGACGGCGCCAATGACCTGGCCCTGCTCGATCATGTCGCCGGTCGAGACATCCATGCGCGACAGATGCAGGAAGTTGGAGCTGATGCCGTGGCCATGATCCAGCACGATGGTGCCGCCGGTCAGGTACAGGTCGTCGCTGAACGAAATCACGCCGGCGGCCGGCGCCTTGACCGGCGTGCCGCTGGCAACGGCGATGTCCATGCCCGAATGGGCCGAGCCGGGCGTTCCGTTGTAGATGCGCTGGTTGCCGAACCGGCCGCTGATCCGCCCGCGAACCGGCCAGATGAACTCTTGCGCGAAGCCGGTGCGTGCGTCGTCGCGGGTCCGCGCCGCGGCGACGGCGGCCTGTTCGCGGGCAATGCGCTTGGCGATTGCGGGCGGAGGTGTGACCGTCTTGCCGGGCACACCGTTGACGCGCTCGGTCGGGAAGTCACGCGGTGTGATGGTGATGCTGACCGATTGCTGCCGACCATTGGCTCCTGACACCTGCAGGATTACGGGGCCGGTCTCGTCACGGGCGATACCGAATGCAACCGTTCCGTAGGACGTGACCCGCAGGTCACGGCCGGCGTAATGGACGGTGCTGCCGGAGGGCACTTTGCCAATGACCAGAGAGCCCTGGGGAACGGAACCGGGGAACACGACGCGGCGATCGGCCTGCACCGCTTCCACTGCTGGCAGCCGGGTGTCCTGCGATGAACCGGCGGCGCAGGCTGGCCTTGTCGTGCTTCCGGCACCGACAATAAACGCCAGCGCAACCACCAGTGGCATTGCCCTCATCGATCAAAAACCAGGCGCTGGCCGTTGGCGGCGCCCACCAGCTGGCTGCCGTCCCATGCGAGCACGCCATTGACCCAGGTCGATGCAATCCGGGTATGGAAAGTGCGGCCCTCGAACGGCGACCAGCCGCATTTTGACAACACGTCTTCACGCCGAACAGTGAGCGGCTTGTCATCGATCAGGACCAGGTCGGCAGCGTAGCCTTCGCGCAGGAAGCCACGACCCTTGACGTCGAACAGCTGCGCCGGCGCATGGGCGAATTTCTGCACCACCTGGGCGGTGCTCAGGTGACCCTCGTGGACCAGTTCCAACGCCGCATTGAGTGCGTACTGGACCAGCGGCAGGCCACTGGGCGCCTTGGTATAGGGCCGTTGCTTCTCTTCCAGCAGGTGCGGCGCGTGATCGGTGGCGAGCACATCGATGACATCGTCGGCAAGGGCGCGGACCAGTGCCTCGCGGTCTGCCGGGTCCTTGATCGCCGGGTTGCACTTGATCAGGTGGCCGAGCTGGGCATAGTCATTGCGGTCAAAGCGCAGGAAGTGGATGCAGGTCTCGGCGGTGATCTGCTTGCGACTGCCGTCGGCGCGGACGAGTGGGCCGGCCTCGAACAGCGCCAGTTCATCGGCAGTCGAGATGTGCAGAACATGCAACCGGGTGCCATGCCGGCGTGCCAGCGAGATCGCCAGCTGGGTCGACTTCATGCACGCCTCGCGTGAGCGGATGTCGGGATGGCACTCGGGCGGGATGTCGTCGCCGTACTTCGCCTTGTAGACGGCGGTGGCGGCCTCGATCATGGGCGTATCTTCGCAGTGGGTGATGATCGGTGTGGGCACGTCGCGGAATACCGCGTCCAGCACCACCGGATCGTCCACCAGCATGTTGCCGGTGGACGCGCCCATGAACACCTTGACCCCGGGCGCACTCAGCGGATCCAGACGCTGGATGGCCTCCAGGTTGGTGGTGCTGGTGCCCATGTAGAAGCCATAGTTGCCGCGTACCCTGCCGGCCGCACGCTGGTACTTGTTCTCCAGTGCTGCTGCATCCAGGGTCGGCGGGCTGGTGTTGGGCATGTCCATGAAGCTGGTCAGTCCACCGGCAACCGCGGCGCCGGATTCAATTTCCATGTCGGCCTTGTACTCCAGGCCCGGCTCACGGAAGTGGACCTGGTCGTCGATCATGCCAGGCAGCAAGCGGCGACCGTTTGCGTCGATCATGGTCTCGTTGGTCCGGCCGGAAAGGCCACTGCCGATCTGGGTGATCCGTCCCTCCTCGAAGCGCAGGTCGCCCTCGAATTCACGGCCCTCGTTGACGAGACGGGCATTGACGATAAGCGTTGATGGCGCGGTCATGGGGATCCTTTTGGGCGAGTTGTCGGGGACGAGTCAGCGCGCGGGCGGCACCGGGTCGTTGCCGCCCGGATGCAGCGGGTGGCACCGTAGTATCCGCTTCAATGCAAGCCAGCTGCCCTTGAAGGCGCCAAACCGGGCGATGGCCTGTATCGCGTACTCCGAGCACGTGGGATGAAACCGGCAACGCGGTCCCAACAGCGGGCTGACCCAGCGTTTGTAGCCTCGCAGCAAGGCGATGAGCAGACGGTCGATCACGGTTTCTCGAATACGGGCACGAACGACGGATGGAGGGTAGGATGGGCCGGATCCGTGCCCGACCCGGTCGGGGTCGAAGGCAGTTTGCCATCAGACCCCGCGTAAACCTGAAACACCTTGTTTGTGACGAGGTTGCCGCAGGTGCCGGAGCAGGGTATAACAGCGCGCTTTCCCGTCACAAGGGAATCAACATCAAGGACAGTTGCTCGTGGCAATGAAAAAAACCGCGACGAAGGTCGCCAAAAGCAGTAAAAAGGCCGTCAAAACAGTCGCCGTGAAAAAATCCGCGGCGGTGAAAAAAGGCGTTGTCAAGAAGGCTGTGGCAGTGAAGAAGCCGGCTGCCAAGAAGGCCGCGGCGGTGAAGAAACCAGTCGCCAAGAAGACCGCGACGGTGAAGAAGCTGGTCGCCAAGAAGGCTGCGGCGGTGAAGAAACCGGTCGTCAAGAAAGCCGCGACGGTGAAGACGCCGGCCGCCAAGAAGGTTGCGGCAGTGAAGAAGCCAGTCGCCAAGACGGTGGCTGTAGAAAAATCCAGGGCGCCGGTCGCGAAGAAGACGGCAGAATCGCCGGCACCCCGTTCAGCCGTGCCGGTCAGGCGACGGCTGGGCAAGGTGGCCGTCGCCGTTGCGGCCAAGTCGCAAACCCCCACCCCCCGAGGTAAAGTCAAAGTCGTGCCATATAAAACAGAAAAAGGCAGTGGCCGTCCGATCGTCCCCAAGGGCTATACGCCCAGTGACGACGAGGAGTACATGAGTCCCTTGCAGCTGGAATACTTCCGTCAGCGTCTATTGCAGTGGCGGGAAGACCTGGTTGAGGAGTCCAAGCAGACCATCGAAAACCTGAAGGACGAAGTCCGGGATGTCGGTGACGAGGCTGAACGAGCCACCCGCGAAACCGAAAACTCCCTGGAACTGCGTACCCGCGACCGCTATCGCAAGCTGATCAGCAAGATCGACAGTACGTTGAAGCGTGTCGACTCGGGCGAGTACGGTTTTTGCGCCGACACCGGCGAGGAGATCGGGTTGGAGCGCATGGATGCCCGGCTTACCGCCGAGCGGACGCTTGATGCACAGGAGCGTTGGGAGCACTTGCGCAAGCAAATGGGCGACTGAGCCACTGGATTGATCCAAGGAAAAACCCCGCCAATGCGGGGTTTTTTATTTCAGCGTGGATGGCATGTGCAGCCAGCCTGACCTGTGCACGTCAACGCTCCGGCTCGCCGCCAAGTTGCGCCGTGGCCTGCGCCTGGATGAAGCCAAGCAACGCGGCCAGGCCATTGCTCCGAGTGGGCGAAAGGTGCTTGGCCAGGCCGATGTCGGTGATGTAGCTGGCCCCGGTCCCTGCGATCTCGGCCGCACTGCGGCCCGAGTAGACCCGCAGCGCCAGGTAGACCAGGCCGGAGACGATGGCTGAATCGCTGATGGCGTGGAAATCCAGCTTGTCGGCATCGCCTTGGGCGACGATCCAGACCAACGACTGACAGCCATGCAGGCGGTGTTCTTCGGTCTTCCACTCCACTGGCAGGTCCGGCAGCTTGCGGCCCAGGTCAATCAGGTACTGATAGCGTTGCGACCAGTCGTCAAAGAATGCGAACTCGTCACGGATGGCGTCTTGAGCCTCGGTGGTAGTGGGTTCAAGCGGGAACGGTGTGGCAATCACGGCATCAATCCTGGTGGCGGCTACTGTTGTCGCGGCGCCAGCGTACGCCCGCCGGGGTGTCTTCCAGCAGTATTCCATCGCCTGCGAGCCGGTCGCGGATGGCGTCGGCACGGGCGAAGTCCCGGGCCTGTTTGGCCGCGCCGCGCTCATCGACCAACGCCTGGATACGCGCATCGTCGCCGTCGTCATCGGCGTTACCGGCGAACCAGCTTTGGGGGTCTTGCTGCAACAGCCCCAGGGCCAGGCCGGCACCCAGCAACTCGCCCTTGAGCCGGGCCCTGTCGTCGACCGCTACCGCCTTGCGTGCCTGGCCGGCGATCCGGGCGAGTTCGGCCAGCGCCTGCGGGGTGTTGAGGTCGTCGTCGAGGATGGCCTCCAGACTCGCCGGGATCGTGGCCGTCGCCTCGGTATCGGCCAGCGCACGCAGCGTCCCATACAGCCGGTCGAGCGTCCGCACGCTTTGCTCGATCAAGCCGTCCGACCAGTCCAGCGGTTGCCGGTAGTGCGCCGACAGCAACGCGTAACGCAGGGCTTCCGGTGGGTGGGCGAGAACCAGGTCGTGGATCTTCTCGATGTTGCCCAGTGACTTGGACATCTTGCTGCCACCAAAATTCAGCATCCCGTTGTGCAGCCACCACCGGGCGAACGGCTTGCCGCCATGGGCGCATTCGCTTTGGGCGATCTCGTTTTCATGGTGCGGGAACTGCAGGTCGACGCCGCCGGCATGGATATCGATCGTCTCGCCCAGGTGTGCGGCCGCCATCGCGGAGCACTCGATGTGCCAGCCGGGGCGACCGTAACTCCATGGCGACTCCCAGCCGGGCAGCGCCTGGCCCGGCGCTGATTCAGAATCTGACCCCGCGCCCGCGCCCGGGCCCGGGCCCGCGCCGTTGCCGGAGGGCTTCCACAGCACGAAGTCGCCCGGATCGCGTTTGTAGGGGGCAACCTCGACCCGCGCGCCGGCCAGCATGTCCTCGGTGTGGCGGCGCGACAGCTTGCCGTAGCCGTCGAAACTGGCGACGGAAAACAGCACGTGGCCCTCGGCGGCGTAGGCATGGCCGGAGTCGATCAGTTGCCCGATCATCGTGATGATCTCGCCGATGTGGGCGGTTGCTTCGGGCTCGATGTCCGGCGGCGCGACGCCCAGCGCCGCCATGTCGTCACGGTAGGCGGCCGAGAACCGATCGGTGATGACCGAGATCGGCACACCCTGGGCGTTTGCCGCGGCGTTGATCTTGTCGTCTACGTCGGTGATGTTGCGCGCGTAGGCCAACGCGCCGTAGCGCCGACGCAGCAACTGGGCCAGTACGCCGAACACCACCGGGCCGCGGGCGTTGCCGATGTGGACGTAGTTGTAGACCGTCGGGCCGCACACATACATCGTCGGGCGGGCAGAATCGAGCGGCGTGAACGGCTCTACCCGTCGGCTCAGGCTGTTGTAGAGGTGCAGGCTCATGGGGACAGGTCAATGGCGTTGCTCCATTCTAGCCTGCGCAGCTACCGGCCCGCGCGGAAGGTGCCGCACGACAGCATTGATTCAGCCGGCTGCCCTGATGGGCGAATACACTTGTCTCCTTGTGTTCTTCGAGTCCAGCGACACGATGAAGCGTTTGCGCCTTTCACTGACGATCCTGCTGTGTGCCTTGGTGATGGGTTCGGCGTGGGCGCAGGACACCACGGTGATCCAGGCCGAGAACGTCCGTTTCGCCTATGCCCAGGTGCTGCGGGTAACCCCGATCTACCAGACCCTGACCGCTACCAGCGTCGAGGAGCAATGCGTGCCGACCCCAGCGGATGAGGCTGACGGCGAGTCGCGCTTGGCGCGCGTGGTGGGGGCGGTCAAGGATGCGCTCAGCCGGCAGCCGACGGAGACGCGGGATGAAATGGCCGCGGCGGATTGCGAGGCGGTGTCCGTCGAGCGCGAATTCCGTCGCCCGATCGCCTACGACGTCGACTATGTGTACAAGGGCTCGAAATACCGCTCGCGCTTGCCCGATGATCCGGGTAACCGGTTGCGGATCCGGATCGGGGTGACTCCGGTGGTGTCAGGCTCGCGCAGTCAGTGACGGATGCTTGCTCCGCTGGCCGACACGTGCCAGCATGCCCTCCATCAATGAACCAGCTTCGCGCCCCTGCTGACATCCTGACTTCTGCCTACATGGCGGCGGGGATGACCTCGCGCGCGCGCCGACCGTTGTTGCCCACTGACCTGGCTGGGTAGCCGCTCGCACGCACGCCGCATCCGGCGTAACACGAAAAAGCCCAGCCTCCGAGCTGGGCTTTTTGTTTTTCTCTCCCACGGATCCCTCAGTCATGCCCATCAAGCACTTCCTCAACACCCAGGACTGGTCACGCCCCGAGCTCGATGCGCTGCTTGTGCAGGCGGCCGGGTTCAAGGCCGGCAAACCCGGCGGTCAGCTGCGCGGCCGGCCTTTGGAGGGCAAGTCGATCGCACTGGTGTTCTTCAACCCCTCGATGCGCACCCGGACCAGCTTCGAGCTGGGTGCATTCCAGCTCGGCGGTCATGCGGTGGTGCTGCAGCCGGGCAAGGACGCCTGGCCGATCGAGTTCGACCTGGGCACGGTGATGGATGGCGATACCGAGGAGCACATCGCCGAGGTCGCGCAAGTGCTGGGCCGCTACGTGGACCTGATTGGCGTGCGCGCGTTTCCGAAATTCGTCGACTGGTCGCTGGACCGCCAGGATCGGGTGCTCAGGAGTTTCGCGAAGTACTCCCCGGTGCCGGTGATCAACATGGAGACCATCACCCATCCGTGTCAGGAGCTGGCGCACGTGATGGCGCTGCAGGAGCATTTCGGCACGACCGACCCCGGATCGAGTCCGGGGCAGGTTCTGCGTGGCAAGAAGTTCGTGCTGACCTGGACCTACCATCCCAAGCCGCTCAACACCGCGGTCGCCAACTCGGCGCTGACCATCGCCACCCGGATGGGTATGGACGTGACGCTGCTGTGCCCGACGCCGGAGTACGTGCTGGACGAGCGTTACATGGGCTGGGCCGGACACAACGTGGCCGAGAGCGGCGGCTCGCTGGCGGTCAGCCACGACATCGAAAGCGCCTATGCCGGTGCCGACGTGGTCTACGCCAAGAGCTGGGGCGCGCTGCCGTACTTCGGTAACTGGGCGCCGGAAAAACCCATTCGCGACCGGTACCAGCACTTCATCGTCGACGAGGCGAAGATGGCGCTGACCAACGGCGCCGTCTTCAGCCACTGCCTGCCGTTGCGCCGCAACGTCAAGGCGACCGACGCGGTGATGGACTCGCCGCGGTGCATCGCCATCAACGAAGCCGAGAACCGCCTGCATGTCCAAAAATCCATCATGACCACCCTCATCAACCAACCGTAGGGCGGGTCTTGACCCGTCCTGCCTCGCCACGAGACAAACCATGACCGACAAGAACATCGTCCTCGCGTTTTCCGGGGGACTCGACACCAGTTTCTGCGTGCCGTACCTGCAAGAGCATGGTTACGCCGTGCACACCGTATTCGGCGATACCGGCGGCGTGGACGACGACGAGCGCGCCTTCATCGAGCAACGTGCGGCCGAACTGGGCGTCGCGTCCCACGTCACGGTTGATGGTGGCCCGGCGATCTGGGACGGATTTGTCAAACCGTTTGTATGGGCGGGCGAGGGCTACCAGGGGCAGTACCCGCTGCTGGTCTCGGATCGCTACCTGATCGTCGAGGCCACGCTGGCGCGCGCCGCCGAGCTGGGCACGCGTGTGATCGCGCACGGCTGCACCGGCATGGGCAACGACCAGGTCCGCTTCGATTTGGCGGTCAAGTCGCTGGGCGATTACGAGATCGTCGCGCCGATCCGCGAGATCCAGAAACAGCACACCCAGGTCCGCGCCTACGAGCAGGCCTATCTGGAGCAGCGCGGCTTTGGCGTGCGCGCCAAGCAGCAGGCCTACACCATCAACGAGAACCTGCTCGGTCTGACCATGTCCGGCGGCGAGATCGATCGATGGCAGGCCCCGGGCGAGGGCGCGACCGGCTGGTGCAAGCCGCGCGACGAGTGGCCGAACCAGCCATTGCGGGTGACGCTCGGCTTCGAGAACGGCGAGGCGGTCACGCTCGACGGTGAGAAGATCGCCGGGCACGTGATGCTCGCCAGGCTCAACGCCTTGTTCGCGCAATACGGCGTCGGCCGCGGTCTGTATACCGGCGACACCACCATCGGCCTGAAGGGCCGGATCATCTTCGAGGCGCCGGGCCTGACCGCGTTGCTGGTCGCCCACCGTGCGCTGGAAGAGGCGGTGCTGAGCAAGCAGCAGAACCGCTTCAAGCCCGAGGTCGCGCGCAAGTGGGTCGAACTGGTCTACGAGGGTTTCTTCCATGACCCGCTGAAGACCGACCTGGAGGCGTTCCTGGCTTCCAGCCAGTCGACCGTCAACGGCACGGTCGTACTGGAGACCCACGGTGGCATCGTCGACGCGGTCGCGATCGACTCAAAGCACATCCTCAACGCCAAGGGCGCGACCTACGCGCAGGCTGCCGACTGGGGCGTCGCCGAGGCCGAGGGCTTCATCAAGCTGTTCGGCATGAGCAGCACGCTGTGGGCGGAGGTCAATCGGAAGTGAGCCTGCTCCCCGACATCCTCCGCCACCTCGAAGCTCTGGTGTCATTCGACACCCGTAATCCGCCGCGCCGGATCGGCAGCGATGGCATCTTCGACTACCTGCGCGCACAACTGCCCGATTTCCGCATCGACGTCACCGATCACGGCGACGGCGCGGTGTCGATGCTGGCGGTGCGCGGCAACCCGCGCAGGCTGTTCAACGTCCACCTGGATACGGTGCCGGACTCACCGGCATGGACCGCAGATCCGCACGTTTTGCGTGTCACCGACGACCGCGCGATCGGTCTGGGTGCCTGCGACATCAAGGGCGCGGCGGCCGGCCTGCTGGCTGCCGCCGCTGTGACCAGGGGTGACGCCGCCTTCCTGTTCGGCACCGACGAGGAGGCCAACGACGCGCGCTGCATCCCGGCCTTCCTCGCCAGCGCACATGGCTTTACCGAGGCGGTCGTGGCCGAGCCCACCGGTTGCGAGGCGGTGTTGGCCCATCGCGGTATCAGCTCGGTGCTGATGCGGTTCCGCGGCAGTGCCGGCCATGCCTCCGGCGCCAACGCGATGGACGCCAGCGCGTTGCACCAGACGATGCGTTGGGGCAATCGTGCGCTGGACCTGGTCGAGGCGGAGTCGCATCAGCGCTTCGGTGGCCTGACCGGGTTGCGCTTCAACATCGGCAGGGTCGAGGGTGGGATCAAGGCCAACATGATCGCGCCCAGCGCCGAGGTCCGGTTCGGCTTCCGGCCGCTGCCGTCGATGTCGATCGACGGGCTGCATGCGCGTTTCGGCAGCCTGGTCGAGGCCGGGGCGGTTGAGCGTTACGAGGAAACCTTCCGTGGCCCGTCGCTGCCATCGGGCGCGGCTTCTATCGAGGGTGTTGCGACGGCCGAGGACCAGCGCCTGCAAGCGCGCGACCTTGCCGAGGCGCTCGACCTGCCGATCGGCAACGCGGTCGATTTCTGGACCGAGGCCTCGCTGTTTTCGGCCGCCGGCCTGACCGCGATGGTCTATGGGCCGGGCGATATCGCCCAGGCGCATACGGCCGACGAGTGGGTGGCGCTGGAGCAACTGCAACGCTACGTCGAATCCGTCGCGCGCATTCTTGACGCCAACATCCCATGACCATTCCCCCCACCTCCCACGACATCCAGACCCGCCAGACCATCGTGCGGCTGCTCTCCAGCATGGCCAGCGCGAAGGAGATCAGCCAGTACCTCAAGCGCTTCTCGCAGCTCGATGCGGCGCGCTTCGCGGTGGTCAAGGTTGGCGGCGCGGTGCTGCGCGACGACCTCGATGCGCTGACCTCGTCGCTGGCGTTCCTGCAGGACGTTGGCCTGACCCCGATCGTCGTCCACGGCGCCGGCCCGCAGCTGGACGAGGCGATGGCCGCCGCCGGCATCGAGAAGCAGACCGTCAACGGCCTGCGCGTCACCTCGCCGGAGGCGTTGGCGGTGGTGCGTCGCGTCTTCCACAGTCAGAACCTCAAACTGGTTGAAGCATTGCAGCGCGGCGACGCACGCGCGACCTCGATCGTGTCGGGTGTGTTCGAAGCCGACTACCTCGACCGCGACACCTACGGGTTGGTGGGCGAAGTCAAGCGGGTCGACCTGGCGCCGATCCAGGCCAGCCTGCAGGCCGGCTCGATCCCGGTGATCGCCAGCCTCGGCGAGACCGACGGCGGCCAGATCGTCAACATCAACGCCGACTTCGCCGCCAACGAACTGGTGCAGGTACTGCAGCCGTACAAGATCGTGTTCCTGACCGGCACCGGCGGCCTGCTCGACGAGCGCGGCCGGGTGATCGATTCGATCAACCTGTCGACCGAGTACGAGCACCTGCTCGCGCAGCCGTGGGTCAACGGCGGCATGCGGGTCAAGATCGAGCAGATCAAGCAGTTGCTCGACCGCCTCCCGTTGTCGTCATCGGTGTCGATCACCAAGCCGGCGGAGCTCGCGAAGGAATTGTTCACCCACAAGGGCTCGGGCACGCTGGTCCGGCGTGGCGAGCGGGTGTTGCAGGTCGATGCCTGGGACGCACTGGACCTGCCGCGCCTGCGCACGCTGATCGAATCCGCGTTCGGCCGCCGGCTGGCGCCGGACTATTTCGAGCGTACCGCGCTGCACCGCGCCTACGTCAGCGAGAACTACCGCGCCGCGATCATCCTCACAGACGTCGATGGCCACGCCTACCTCGACAAGTTCGCGGTGCTCGACGAAGCGCAGGGCGAGGGTCTCGGTCGCGCCGTCTGGCTGGTGATGCGCGAGCAGAATCCGCGGCTGTTCTGGCGCTCACGCCACGGCAACCCGGTCAATGCGTTCTATTACGCCGAGGCCGATGGCCACTACAAGCAGGAGCAGTGGAAGGTGTTCTGGTACGGACTTGATGATCTCGACGACGTCGCCCGCTGCGTCGCCCACTGCCGCGATCGCGCGCCGACCCTGCTTGAACCCCTGGAGGCCGCATGAGCATCCGGCCCCTGCATGGACGGCATTTTCATGACTGAACCATCCATCAAGATTGGCATCGTCGGTGCGCGTGGCCACGTCGGCGTCGAACTGATCCGGCTGGTCGCCGTGCACCCGCGGTTCGAACTGGCCTTTGTGTGCTCGCGCGGACTTGATGGTCAGCGTGTTGCCGACCATAGCGATACCTACACCGGCGATCTTCGCTTCAGTGCGCCGAGTTTCGGACAACTGCCGACATTGGGTGCTGACGCCGTGGTGCTGGCGCTACCCAATGGCAAGGCCGCGTCATGCGTCGAAGCTTTCGACAAGGCGGCTGGCGGCGATGGGGCGGCTGGCCCGGTGATCATCGATCTGTCAGCGGACTATCGCTTTGACAACCGTTGGTACTACGGTTTGCCCGAGCTGACGCGGGACAGCTACGAAGGCCAGCGACGCATCAGTAATCCCGGCTGCTACGCCACCGCGATGCAACTGGCGATCGCGCCGATGCGGGACGTCCTGGACGGGGCGGTGCAATGCTTCGGCGTGTCCGGGTATTCCGGTGCCGGCACCGCGCCGTCGGACAAGAACGACCCGGAAAAGCTGCGCGACAACCTGATTCCGTACGCGCTGACCGGCCACGTGCATGAGCGCGAGGTGGCGGATCGCCTCGGTCATCCGATCGAATTCATGCCGCACGTGGCGCCGCATTTTCGCGGCATCACGATCACCGCCAACCTGCATTTGGCGCAGGCGTTCGATCGCGACGAAGTGATCGAGCGCTACCGCCAGCGCTATGCCGATGAACCGCTGGTGCGCGTGCTCGACGAAGCGCCGTGGGTCAGCGCGATCGCCGGCGCGCATCATGTGGACGTGGGCGGATTTACCCTGTCCGACGATGGGCGACGGCTGGTGGTGGTCGCAACCGAAGACAACCTGCTCAAGGGCGCTGCGACGCAGGCGCTGCAGAACCTCAACCGGGCGTTCGGCTTGCCCGAGCTGACCGGAATCCCAGGGTAGGGCGGGTTTCAACCCGCCAACGTTATCGATGAAATGGCGGGTTGAAACCCGCCCTACAGGCCCCCCATCAACGGTAGAGACATCATGACCGACCTCCTCTGGCAAAAACCCGGCGTCAAGGTCGACGCGCGCATCCAGCAGTTCTGCGCCGGCGACGACGTTATCCTCGACCGCGAGTTCTTCGGGTTCGATATCCAGGCCAGCGTCGCGCATGCCGAAGGGCTGCAGCAGATCGGGATCCTCGACGCGGATGAACTGGCCGGGATCATCCGCGAACTTGATGTACTGGCGAAGGATTTCGAGGGAGGCGGGTTCGTGCTCGACGCCACCTACGAGGACGGCCATTCCGCGATCGAGGCGCGCTTGATCGAGAGACTCGGCGACGCCGGCCGCAAGATCCACACCGGCCGTAGCCGCAACGACCAGGTCCTGGTCGCGACCCGTCTGTGGCTCAAGGATCGGCTGCTCAGGTTGAGTGCGCTATGCCGCGAAAGCGCCGAGGTCGCATTGGCCCGGGCCGAGGTCGAGGCAAGCCTGCCGCTGCCGGGCTATACCCACCTGCAACGCGCCGTGGTGTCTTCGGCGGGCATGTGGTGGTCGGCGTGGGCGGAGGGTTTTATCGACGACGCCATCCGCGCGCGCGACACCCTGGTCTGGGTCGACGCCAACCCGCTCGGCAGTGCCGCCGGATATGGCGTCAACTTGCCGCTCGCACGCGAGCACACCACCCAGGCGCTCGGTTTCGGCCGGATGCAACTGTCGGCCACCTATGCCCAACTGTCGCGTGGCAAGTTCGAGATGGCGGCGATCGAGGCGCTCGGTTCGGCGATGCTCGACCTGCGCCGGCTGGCCTGGGACCTGAGCCTGTTCACCAGCGCCGAGTTCGGCTTCGTCACGCTGCCGGCGCAGTACACCACCGGCAGCTCGATCATGCCGAACAAGCGCAACCCGGACGTCATCGAGTTGATGCGCGCCAGCTACGCCAGCGTTGCGGCTGGGCGAACCGAGGTCGAACAGCTGCTGTCGCTTCCGTCGGGTTACCACCGTGACCTGCAGTTCACCAAGGGTGCCATCTTCCATGCGTTTGGCCGTGGCCTGGGGGCGCTGGAATTGCTGCCTGACCTGCTGCGTAACCTGGAGTGGAAACCAGACGCGATGCGCGCGGCATTGGAGCCATCGATGTACGCGACCGACCTGGCGATCGATCTGGCCCGCGAAGGCGTGCCGTTCCGCAATGCCTACCAGCAGGCGGCCGATCCGGCGCGTTGGGCCACGGGCAATCCCGAAGCCAGCCTTGCCGCTCGCGTGTCACCCGGTGCGGCCGGAGAGTTGCGTCTGCAGACGCTCCGCGACCGTTTGCAACAACTGCCGTAGTGAGCGCGGCCCCACCACACGATGAACCGCATGCTGGGGTTGGCGGGGCTGAAGTGTTAGGCTCCGTCGCTTGGCAGATCCGGTTTTCCGGCGTCACTACTGACGTTCCGATGTTCGGATCCGCACTTTCCCGGCCCGCTGGCCGGGGGCGATGGCGCCGCAGGGTTGCCTTTCGCAGGACTGCTCCCCCACTGCAGGCAATACCCGTTCCACACGGGTCGGATGATTGCGGGAAGCGCCTGATTCGTCGATGCCTTGCTGCCTGGCAATGTTGATGCCAGGGCCTTGCCGGGTCCATCGCCCACTCGCGAACATTCCAATGGAGAGCCACCCAAACCGATGACTTCCATATTCCCCGAACAACCACTCCCGCCCTGGCGACGCGCGGTGATCAAGGTCGGCAGTAGTCTACTGACCGATGGCAAGGGCGGGCTGGGCAAGCGCAACGCCGCCGCGCTGGCCGGATTGATTGCCCGCTTTCGTGACCAGGGGCGCGAGGTGCTTCTGGTCTCGTCCGGTGCGGTCGCTGCGGGCCGAGGCTTGCTGGCCAATCACGGCATGGGCGTGACCCAACGCCAGGCGTTGGCCGCGATCGGGCAGACCCCGATGCTGGCGTTGTGGCAAGGGCTGGTCGAGCAGCCTGTTGCCCAGGTACTGCTCAGCCATGACGACTTGCGCAACCGGCGCCGCTACCTCAACGCACAGGCCACGTTGCACGAGCTGTTGCGCATCGGTGCGCTGCCGATCGTCAACGAGAACGATACCGTTGCCATCGACGAGCTGAAACTGGGCGACAACGACAACCTGGCCGCCGCGATTGCGACCCTGGTCGACGCCGACATCCTGCTGATCGCCACCGATACCGGCGGGCTCTACACCGCCAATCCCGGTGAGGACGCCAGCGCACGGCCGGTGCCGCGGATCGAGGAGATCACTCCCGAAATCATGCGCATGGCGCAGGGTGGTGCGGGCCTGCTCGGCACCGGTGGCATGTACACCAAGCTGGAAGCGGCGACCAAGACCGCTTCCGCGGGTATCGCGACGGCATTGTTCTGTGGCCACGATGCCCAGACCATTTCGGCGCTCGGCGAGGACCGCCTGCATGGCACGTTCATTCCGGCCCATGGTGATCGACTGCTCGCACGCAAGATGTGGCTGCGACACACCCCGCCAAGTGGCGGCGTGGTGCGCGTGGATGCGGGTGCCGCCAAGGCGCTGTCAGAACACGGCGCGTCGTTGCTGCCCGGTGGCGTGTTGTCGGTTGAAGGCGATTTCTCGCGCTCTGCCATGGTCGACGTGCTGCCCGCGACGGGCCATCGTCGCCTCGCGCGCGGGCTGGTCCAGTACCAATCCAGCGACCTGGAGCGCATCGCGGGGCACCACAGCCGCGATATCGCGCCGATGCTCGGTTTCGATAACGGCCATTCGGTCATCCGCCGCGACGACCTGGTGCTGTTGAGCGCCGCCGCGGCGGTACCAACCAGTGAATAATTCAAGGAGTAACGTCATGAGTGGAACAGTCACTAATGGATACGTCCGCAAACTAGCCGAGCGCGCACGCGCCGCCTCCCAGGTCATTGCCAGCCTCGATTCCGCCCAACGGGTGGCATTGATGGACGCCATGGCCGACGCGGTTGCGGCCGGCAGCGATGACATCCTCAAGGCCAACCTCGCCGATATGCAACGCGCCGAAGCAGCAGGGACCACCGGTGCGATGCTGGACCGCCTGCGCCTGGATGACGGGCGTATCGCCGGCATCGTCACCGCGATCCGCGAGATCGCCCAGCTGCCCGATCCGGTTGGCCAGGTGACCCGCAGCGAGACCCGCCCGAACGGCCTGCTGGTCGAAAAAGTGCGCATCCCGCTGGGGTTGATCGCAATGATTTACGAAGCCCGTCCCAACGTGACCGCCGATGCTGCGGCGCTGTGCCTGCGCGCCGGCAACGCAGTGCTGTTGCGTGGTGGCTCGGAGGCGCGCGACAGCAATATCGCAATTGCCGCCTGCCTGCACCGCGCGCTGCGCCAGCAGGGCCTGCCGGCCGAAGCGGTGGCGCTGGTCGAGGACACGGCCCGCGAGCACGTGCTGGAACTGCTGCAACTCAGCGACCTGATCGACCTGGCGATTCCACGTGGCGGCGAGAAGCTGATCCGCTTCGTGGCCGAGAACGCCCGGGTCCCGGTGATCAAGCACTACAAGGGCGTGTGCCACCTGTATGTGGATCGTGCCGCGGACCTGGAGCTGGCCGTGAAGCTGGCGATCGACGGCAAGCTCTCGCGCCCCGGCGTCTGCAATGCACTGGAGACGATGCTGGTCCACGCCGATATCGCCGAAAAATGGCTGCCCGGTGCGTTGGCCGAGTTGGCCGCCCGTGGCGCAGAGATCCGTGGTTGCGAGCGGACCCGGGCCCTGTTCCCGGATGCCGTGCCGGCGACGCCGGAGGATTACGACGCCGAGTACCTGTCGCCCATCCTGAGTGTGCGGGTGGTGGACTCCATCGACGAGGCGATTGCCCACATCCAGCGCCACACGTCCGACCATACCGAGGTCATCGTCAGCACCGATGCTGCGGCGTGCGATCGCTTCATCCGCGAGATCCGCAGCTCGGCGGTGGTGGTCAATGCGTCATCGCGCTTCAACGATGGCGGTGCGTTGGGCCTGGGTGCCGAGATCGGCATCTCCACCACCCGCCTGCATTCCTACGGACCGATGGGGCTGGAATCGCTGACGATCGAGCGCTATGTCGTCCGCGGCGATGGCCAGACTCGCCACGAGGATGTGCCCAAGGTTGCTGCGTAGCACCCCGGGAAAGGCTCGACGATGAAATAAGTTCAGGTGATATGGCCGGCAAGTGGTTTCAAATAGGCTTATATCGGTCTACTGGTTATCCTGACGCGGTTTGATTCGGATCCACTGTCAGGACACCCATGACCACCCAAGCCGCCAGCTCCGACAACATCGTCACCAATGCGGCTCCGCCACCGGCCACCGGTCTGTGGCCGGGCTTGTTGCTGTCGGTGGTGATATCCGTGATTGCGTTTGGCCTGGGCCAATGGCTGCCGCTGGTGGGCGGGCCGGTATTCGGCATCATCCTGGGCGTGCTGGTGAGCAACCTGGGTGCGCCACCGCCGGCCGCCTGCCAGCCCGGCATCAGGTTTGCCGGCAAGAAGATCCTGCAATGGTCGATTGTTGCGCTCGGGCTTGGCTTGAGCCTTACCCAGGTGGCGCAGACCGGGATGGAGTCGTTGTCCGTCACCGTTGTCAGCGTCATCGCGGCTTTCATTTCGGCGTTGCTGCTGGGACGGCTGCTGGGGATTCCATCAAAGCTGAAGATGTTGATCGGTGCCGGCACCGCGATCTGCGGTGGTTCGGCGATCGCCGCAGTGACGCCGATCATCAAGGCCGACGAGCACGAAACCGCGTTCGCCATCTCCACCATCTTCCTGTTCAACCTGGTGGCCGTGCTGGTGTTTCCCGCATTGGGACACTGGATGCAGATGAGTCCAGAGGGGTTTGGCCTGTGGGCCGGGACAGCGATCAACGACACCTCGTCGGTGGTTGCCGCCGGCTATAGCTACGGCCAGGTGGCGGGCGACTACGCAACCATCGTCAAATTGACCCGGGCCACCCTGATCATTCCACTGTGCCTGGTATTGGCGGCGATCGAGGCATGGCGCCACAAGAAGCAGGGCGGCGGCGACTTCGACCTGCGCAAGGTGATTCCCTGGTTCATCGTGTGGTTCATGGTGGCGTCGGCCGTGCGCACGATGGGGTGGATTCCGGAAGCGTGGCAACCGGCGATCCATGACGGCGCCGAGTTCCTGATCATCATCGCGCTGACCGCCATCGGCCTGTCGGCCAACCTGCGCCGCATGGCGGCCACCGGCTGGCGACCGATAGGCCTGGGGTTCGGGGTCTGGGTCGCCGTGGCGCTGTCCAGCCTGGCCACGCAGCAGGTCATCGGCAGCTGGTAAGCGCGGCGGCTGCATGGACTGCGCACGCCCTCAACTCGCCGCGCACGAAAAAGGCCACCCGGCGAGGGTGGCCCAAGACATTGATCTGATTGGTCGGGGAGACAGGATTCGAACCTGCGACTTCTACGTGCTGAATTACTGCACTTTGCATCGGAAAGCCTTGCAGGGCAGGGGCTTCAGCCGAGAATCGTCCCGGTGTCGGACGAGAATGGGACGATGGGTGACGGTCCATTCACTCGTAATGAGCTGCTCACTTCCTCTGGGCTGTGGCAGCAAGTCCCGGTCAGCGCTATGGTGCGCAGGCAGAATGGGGACGCAGAAAACGCATGGGGACACGATTCCACCGCTGGACCGGCTGGGTGTTGGGCGTGCTGTTGGCGTCGGTAGCGCCGTTCGCGTGCGCGGCTGACCTCGCGCCGTTGCGCGTTCTGTTCCAACTTCCAGACAACCGCGTCGACTATGCTGCCACGAAGCTGACGGTAGACCGCCTCATCGACCCGAGCACAGACGTGGCCGCCGTGCGCCGACAGCTGGATCAATGGGAAAGCGCCGTTCGCGGTAACGTGCCCACCAACCCCACAGCGCGCCAAGTTCTCGATGCGTTGCTCAAGACACTCTATGAGCCAGGGGCCTGGAACCAAGGTCGGCCCTTCACTTACGACCTGTCCGACCCGCTGGGCAAGAACCCGACGAACAAGCAGCTGGCGACTTATCTGGCAACGCGTAAGGGCAACTGCGTGTCCATGCCCATCCTGATTGTCATCTTGGGGCAGCGATTTGGCCTGCCCGTAGCTTTGGCCACGGCGCCCAACCACGTCATGGTGAAGTTTGCCGACGACACGCAGCAGGCCTGGTTGAACGTTGAGGCCACCGCGGGCGGCTTCAAATACGACAGCAGCTACGAGCACGAAACGGGGATTTCCGAGCAAGCGATTGAGAACGGGCTCTACTTGCGTCCACTGACGCCGCGCGAGGGAGCAGGCGTCATAGCCAGCTCCCTGATGGAGCATTACGGGGCCAAGAAGGACGGAGACGCGCTGATGGCTGTGGCCGAACTTGCGCTGGAGGCGAACCCCCGGGACCCGGTGGCCTTGGTGTGGAAGGCCAATGCCTACTACCTTCAGCTGCAGCAGCGCTATGCGTCCAAGTATCCGAATGTCGCCGACATTCCGCCGGCACAAATCGCTGACTACCAACGCTTGAGCCGGGAGAACCTGGCGTGGTTCGCCAAGGCCGAAGCCTTGGGGTGGTCGCAAAAGACGCCAGAGCAGGAAGCCAACTATCTACAATCCATCCAGCGCGAGAAGGCGCGAAGGGGGCAATGATGCGCAAGACCGTTCCAACGCTGTTGTTCATCGCGCTCTGCGCACTCGTGTTTGACGCATCGGCGCGGTTCGTGTCGGTGGATCCCGTGAAAGCTAACGCGAACACGGGTGCAAATTTCAACCGCTACTACTATGTGGACAACAATCCTTACAAGTTCACGGATCCAGATGGCCGGGCCAAGTCATGCGCCAACAATCAGTGCAACATCACGGCCGACACCTACAATCCCGTCAAGTCGAATGGGCGAACAGTAGTGGCGTCTCCAGAATTGCGCGCAGCCGGCAACGCGGCCGTGCCCCAGTTCACTGTTAAATCCGGCTCGAAGGAAAGTCTGGGTTTCTTTGTGCCTGACGCAAACGGCAAGCCGGTGGCCCACCCCGCACAAGGCATCCAGAGCACAAGTAATGGGACGGGCGCAACCGCGTCAGCAGCTATCCCGCAGAATGCCATGGGTGTCATCCACGGCCACATCGATGGTGGACCGAACAGATCCAATGGCATGGTGGACGCGCCAAAACTCAACGGCGGCTACGGCGATACGCAATCTTTGAAGGCTGGCATGCCGACCGCCACGATTTCTCAAGGGCAAGTGGGCTGGCACGAAATCAACAACGGGCAACTCCAGTTCTCCTACCCCCAGGGCGGGATGAGTGGTGGTCAAGAGAACCAAATTCAGCGCAACTTAAACAACGAGCAGAAGTTGTTCCACAACCCCTAGGACTGACCATGACGAACATACGCGTTCCGGTCTTGGCTTTCGTTTTAGTGATGGCCGGCTGCGCTCATTTGGCGTCCACTAGTCCCGAGACTGTGTCGCCCAGTGAACTGAATACCTACCCGCAGCGGTATCACGAGCAGACTGTCACGGTAGAGGGCTTTCTGACGCTCGTGCCAGAAGCCCACAATTTGTATCAGTCCAAGGCTTTGAAAGCCGAATTTGGACGTCGATGGGACGCTGAGGATCCCACATTCGATCCCAAAGCCTACGAAGGCTATTGCTTAACCGTCGCCAATCCGGACGCGCTGATGGTTAAGCAGGAGGCCTTGAACGGCACCACGATCACAGTCAAGGGAAGGTTTCTGGCCGATTACCTTGATGGCGCGATCGATCTCGGCGCGTGTCCGCTGCCTACAGCCATTGTGATCGATGTGGATGATCTAAAACGCCGTTACCCTTCGATCTTCGCCGACTGATGCACGCAGGTCTTGCTCTCCTGTCATGGCAGCCATGATGTTGGGTGCCAGTAGACGCTCTGCGGGTCTGGTTCCATAAGACATCTACGCATTGAGCGTAGATGTCAGAGACTCAACCTGTTGATGCCAAAGGCGTGGGGCGAAGATGGGACGATAGAAACGGCATCCTTGGGACGAAGCCAGATTCAGCAACGCCAAGTGATTGAAAAGTAAGAAGGTCGATGAGTTCGAGATCCGACCTGATCGAGGTGCTGACCCCAAAGAAAAGAGCCCGAAAAGACGAATCTTTTCAGGCGCTTAGGATCAAACAGTTGGTCGGGGAGACAGGATTCGAACCTGCGACTTCTACGTCCCGAACGTAGCGCTCTACCAGGCTGAGCTACACCCCGACTGCAGAGCCGCAAATTGTAGGACTGTGGCCGGTAGTACGCAAGGGGCAAGTACCGCTGCAGGCGGAAAGAGAGCCGGGCCGCTAAACTGTGAGCCGAACCTTTTCACGACCGTCGTCACCAGGAGTCTTGCTTGATCAAGCCGCGCACGCCGCCCGGGGTCATGGAGCTGTTACCCCCCGACCAGATCGCCTTCCAGCGGATGCTGGACACGATCCGCCGCAACTTCGAGCGTTTTGGCTTCCTGCCGGTGGAGACGCCGGTGATGGAGCTGTCGGAGGTGCTGCTGACCAAGTCGGGCGGCGAAACCGAGCGGCAGGTGTACTTCGTGCAATCGACCGGCGCGTTGGAGAAGAACGCCGGGAGCTTGCCCGAGATGGCGCTGCGCTTCGACCTGACCGTGCCATTGGCACGTTATGTCGCTGAACACGAGCACGATCTGGCGTTCCCGTTCCGGCGTTACCAGATGCAGCGGGTCTACCGCGGTGAGCGCGCCCAGCGCGGGCGCTTCCGCGAGTTCTACCAGTGCGATATCGACGTGATCGGCAAGGACACGCTGAGCGTGCGCTTCGACGCGGAGATGCCGGCGGTGATCCACGCGGTGTTCTCGGCGTTGGCAATCGGCAAGTTCACCATCCAGCTCAACAACCGCAAGTTGATGCGCGGCTTTTTCGAGGCCCAGGGCGTGGCCGATGGCGAGTTGCAGGCGCGGGTGCTGCGCGAGGTCGACAAGCTCGACAAGCGTGGTCCGGATCATGTGCGCGAGACGCTGACGGGCGAGGGTTTTGGCCTGTCTACGGAGGTGGTCGATACGATCCTGGATTTCGTCAAGGTGCGCTCGACTTCCCATGCCGATGCGCTGGCGCAGCTGGACGCATTGGGCGAGGGCAATGACTCGCTGCGCGAAGGTCGTGAGGAGCTGCGCGAGGTGCTCGGGCTGGTCCGCGCGATGGGCGTTCCGGAATCCGATTACGCGCTGAACTTCTCGATTGCGCGCGGGCTGGATTACTACACCGGCACCGTGTACGAGACCACGCTGGATGATTATCCGCAGATCGGCTCGATCTGCTCGGGCGGGCGTTACGACAACCTCGCCAGCCAGTACAGCAAGTCGAAACTGCCGGGTGTGGGGATCTCGATCGGCCTGACCCGGCTGTTCTGGCAATTGCGCGATGCGGGCCTTGTCGACAGTGCGGCCAGCACGGTACAGGTGCTGGTGACCCAGATGGACGCGGACTCGTTGCCGCATTGTCTGGCCGTGGCCAATGAGTTGCGACAGGCGGGGCTCAATACCGAGGTGGTGATGGAGTCGTCGAAGCTGGCAAAGCAGTTCAAGTACGCGGATCGGTCCGGCATCCGCTTCGTGGTGGTGTTGGGCGCGGACGAGATCGCCAAGGACACCGTGACGATCAAGGACCTGCGGCGCGCCGATCAGTTCGAGGTGGCGCGCACGGATCTGGCCCGCACGCTTCGGGTCGAACTGGCGCAACCGGAGGTGAAGCCATGAAGCCGGTATGCCTGGATGGTCGTTCGCTGACACGTGCCGGACTGGTTGCCGTCGCCCATGGTGCGCAGGTCGAACTGGCCGCGGAGCAGTTGCCAGCGGTGGCCCGCGCGGCCGACTTCCTGGCCGAGCAGGTGCGCCGGGAGGAGCCGATCTATGGCGTTTCCACCGGGTTCGGCAGCAACGCCGACCGCCTGTTGGGCGCACACCGGGTGCGCGAAGCATTGCCCGGCGAGGAGCCGACCGGCGAGACGCTGCATGCGGAACTGCAGCGCAACCTGATCGTCACCCATGCCGTCTGTGTGGGTGAGCCATTCGCGCCGGAAGTCGTGCGCGCGATGCTGTGCATCCGCATCAACACGTTGATGCGCGGGCACTCGGGTATCCGGGTGCAGACCTTGCAGGCGCTGGTGTCGATGCTCAATGCCGGAATCGTGCCGGTGGTACCGCAACTGGGCTCGGTGGGTGCTTCGGGCGACCTGGCGCCGTTGTCCCATCTGGCCATCGTGCTGCTGGGCGGCGGTGAGGCGTTCTACCAGGGCGAGCGTGTCGGGGGTGCGGAAGCACTGGAGCGCGCTGGCCTTGAGCCGGTCACGCTGTCCTACAAGGAGGGTCTGGCGCTCAACAACGGCACCGCGCAGATGCTGGCGTGCGGCGTGCTCGCGCTGTCGAAGCTGGAAGACTTGCTGGACACCGCCGACCTCGCCGCGGCGATGACGATCGATGCATTTGCGGGCCGCCTTGGCGCCTTCGCCGAGGAAGTCCACGCCTTGCGTCCGCATCCGGGACAGGTCGAGGTCGCCGCCCATTTGCGCCGGCTGCTGGATGGCTCGACCTTGGCCGATATTCCGTATCACCTCGTGCCGCGGTTCAAGCCGTGGTCGCCGCGCGCCTGGGACACGCCCGACGCGCAGGCACTGCGTTTCGATATCGGTTGGGACTGGGTGCCGCTGGACCAGCGCCACGGCCGGGAAAAGTTCTACACCCGGTTCCGTCCGTTCCGCGGCGGCAAAAAGCACCAGCCGCAGGACAGCTATTCCTTGCGTTGCATCCCGCAGGTGCACGGCGCGGTTCGCGATGCGGTCGCCCAGGCCGCGCGGGTGCTGGAGATCGAACTCAATGCATTGACCGACAACCCGATCGTGTTCCCGGATGCGAAGGCCGAGCACGTCGAGCAGCAGGTGATTTCCGCCGGCCATTTCCACGGCATGCCGCTGGCGCTGGTGATGAGCTATGTGAAGGCGTCCATCCCGGTGTTGGCGAGCATTTCAGAGCGCCGCCTCAACAAGCTGGTCGACCCGGCCACCAACGACGGCCTGCCGGGCTTCCTGATCGGCAACGAGGACGCAACCGAGTCGGGCTTCATGATCGTCCAGTACACCGCCGCGGCGATCGTCAACGACCTGACCAGCCGCGCCATGCCGGCGTCGGTGTACTCGATCCCGACCAGCGCCAACGCCGAGGACCATGTCTCGATGGGCGCCAACGAGGCCCGTCACGTGCTGGCGATGGCGGACGACCTGGGCAAGGTGCTCGGGCTGGAGTTGTACACCGCCGCGCAGGCGCTGGACCTGCGCCTGGGCATGATCAACGCCGCCTGCGAGTTGGCGCGCCGCGGCGACGCTGCCGCGCTGGCAACCAAGGTCCAGGGCGGGCCGCGCGACGATGGCAGTGACCAGGCCAGCTTCATCGCCGAGGTTGAGGCGCTGCGCGTGCAGTTGGTCGATGCCGAAGCGTTCCGCCCCGGCAACGCGGTGGCAGCAGCGCATGCGGCAATTCGCGCGCGCATTCCGTTCCTGGAACGTGATCGGGCGCTGGACGGTGATGTGGCAGCCGCAGTACAGCTGGTCGTCGATGGTGACGTGCTGGCGGCGGCGCGCACGCTCTAGGGAAGGTTTGGTCAACCCAGCGGCCTGGTGTTCGGGGCGGACGGGTTTGGGGCGTGTAGGTCGGGTTTTAACCCGACAACCATGGATCCCCGCCTTCGCGGGGATGACGGTTTATTGGGGATGAAGGTGTATTGGGGATGAAGGTGTATTGGGGATGAAGGTGTATTGGGGATGACGGTTTGGTGTGGGATGACGACAGTTGTTCAGCGCCAGCGCACGCAATCGCGGTCATCGCCCTTGGCCCGGTAAAGCGCTTCATCCGCACGCTTCAGGGCGGGGGAGATGTTGGTGCTGCCATCGAGCTCCAGCTGGTGGACGCCAATACTGACGGTCACGCGGATCCGCCGGTCTTCACTCAAACATGGGGCGTCACGCAGGTTCTGGCGAATCTCTTCGGCGATGATGATCGCTTCCTGCAGGCCCAGCCCGGGCAATCCGACCACAAATTCCTCGCCCCCGAACCGGGCCAGCAGTGCGCCGTGTGCCCGCAGGGTCTGCCCGATCGTGCGGGCGGTCCAACGCAGGCATTCGTCGCCCACCAGATGGCCATGGTTATCGTTGATGTGCTTGAACAGGTCCAGGTCCATCAGCAGCAGCGATAGCGGCTGGCGCTGGCGGTGCGACTGAAGCATCAAGTGCTGGAAGCGTTCGATGAAATAGGCGCGGGTGTGCAGCCCGGTCAGTCCGTCGCGCTGGCTGGTCTCGCGCAGGCGTGCATGCGCATCGCCCAATTGACTCAAGGCGTTGCGCAACTCGGTGGTACGGCGCCTGACCGTCTGTTCCAGCTCCTGGCCTGCCTCGCGCACGATGCGCTCGTTTTCGGTGCGCAGCACGGCGTACCGGTAGCCCAGCGCGATCGACAACAGCAGCATTTCGCTGGCCGATCCGATCTGCACGCCGTATTCGGTGATGAAGTTCTTCGGCAACAGGTCAAACGCCACCGCCGCGAACATGGCAGTGCCTATCAGGAACAACGCCCATGCCAGCAGGAACAACCGCGCCGGCTTGTAGCCAGTACGCATGACCACGATCGACTCAACGGCAATCCAGCCAATACTGATGAACACCGAGGCCGACGCCAGCGGGGTGGCAATGCGGTAGGGCAGCCACAACGAGGCAATCCCGAGCAGGACGAAAAACCCGATCATCGCCAAACCGATGTAGTCGCCGAACCGCCAACGTTGCCGCAGCTCCAGGAAGTGCCGCGCGAATTGCTGCATGCCGATCTGTGCCAGGCAGATGGACAGCGGTACCGACTTGTCGGCCAGCCAGAGCGAGTCGGGCCACAGGTACTCGAAGCCCAGTCCGTTGAGGGTAAACAGGACCAACCCAAACGCCGTGATATGCAGCAGGTACCAGAAGTAACCCGCATCAAGCAGCCGCAGCCACAGCACCAGGTTGTAGACGAACAACGCCAGCAGGATGCCGTAATAGAGCCCGATCCCGAACTGGCCGTCGCGTGAGGCTTCGGCAAAGGCGGCCGGGGTATACAACCACAATGGCACCTGCATCGAGCTTTGGCTGCTCACCCGCACCAGCAGGTCGACCGGCTGGCCGTCGGCCATGTGGATCCAGGAATTGGGCATCCGGTAGCGGATGCTGCGCGCATCGAACGGCAGCCAGTCCCCGCCGGCGTGATGGTCTACACGGCCGTCGGCATGCACCGTATACACGTCGACGTGGTCGCTGAGGGGATATTTCTGTACCAGCAACCAGCGCGGCTCGAGCGGATTGTTGTTGCTGATCCGGGCATGGAACCAATAGGCGCCGGGCTGGAAGCCGAACGTCGTACTGCCGCCTGGCAGTGGTGCGAAACGACCGTCCCGCAACAGGTTGCGAGCCTGGGCAAGATCTGCTTCACCGGAAGTGTCGTGGTAGTAGCCGATGTACGGCGCCAGATCCAGCCGGGAAACCTGGGCGTCCAGCTCGAGGGTGGGTAGGGCTGCATTGGCGGGCGTGGCGGAAAAAGCGTGAGCACCCTGGCCGGCGAATACCAACCAGAGCAGCAATCCGTAGCCGATCCCCATCCCGTTCCACTTCATCGTTGCCCCCGCGGAAACACTGCTTCGCCTTCGCACCCGCATCGTAGCGCTCTATTTCGGTTGACGGATAGAGTGCATCGCATTAATGTACTAGCACGTTAATACATTGGTACAAAATAGATGAAGCGCCGCATTGCCGAAACCGAGGATGCACCCGACGAGTTGGATCCCCTGGCATCGGCGTTTTCCGCCTTGCGCGGTCCTGCCGAGGTTCGGGCATTTCTGTTGGATCTGTGTACGCCTGCCGAGCTGGAAGCCATGACTGACCGCTGGCTGGTGGTGCCGTTGTTGTTGCAAAGGATTCCCTACCGCGAAATCCACGAACGCACCCAGGTCAGCGTGACCACCATTGGCCGCGTTGCGCGGACGATCGAATACGGCGCAGGCGGGTACGCCACTGCCATTCGCCGTACCGAGGCCGGCACCGCCTGACACGACACGCCTGACACGGCCGCGCCTGCCGGTGGACCGCGCCTGCGACTCAGAGCGGCCCAGGCCGGGTACGTGCAATCACTTTTTTGGACTCCTGATGACTCCCCCCAATCCCGCCACCCGCGATCGCTTGCGTATCGCGATCCAGAAGAACGGCCGCCTCGCCGAACCCGCGCGAGCGCTGCTCGCCTCATGCGGTATGAGCTGGCGCGAGAGTCGTGACCGCCTGTTTTGCTACGGCGAGAGCTTGCCGGTCGACCTGCTGCTGGTACGCGACGACGACATCCCCGGCCTGATTGCCGATGGCGTGTGCGACCTCGGCATCGTTGGTCGCAACGTGTTGGCCGAGCAGGATGGCGCGCGGATCTGCGCCGGTCGTGCCTCGGCATTTCGCGAATGGCGCGCTTTGGGTTTCGGTGCTTGCCGGCTGGCGCTGGCGGTCCCGGAAAGCTGGGAATGGCAGTCCCCGGCGCAGCTGTCCGGCAAGCGTATCGCCACCAGCTACCCGGCGCTGCTGGGACAATGGCTGGCGCGCGAAGGCGTGGACGCGCAGGTCGCATTGCTGTCCGGCTCGGTCGAGATCGCGCCGCGGCTGGGTCAGGCGGATGCGATCTGCGATCTGGTATCCAGCGGCGCAACCCTTGCGGCGAACCAGCTCAAGCCGGTGGTGACCTTGTTTGAAAGCGAGGCCGTGCTGGCCGGTCCTGTCCACGAGTTGGACGCAGCGCGCGGCGAGTTGGTCGAGCTGCTGCTGCGCCGGCTGGATGGCGCACTACGCATCCGCCACAGCAAGCTGCTGCTGTTCCAGACCTCGCGGGAGTTGCTGCCGGGGTTGCTGCCGCTGTTGCCCGATGCCGAGTCGCCGACGGTGATGCAGGTGGATGGCGCCGATCATCTCGCGTTGCAGGCGTTATGCCACGGCGCGTTGACCTGGCAGCGGCTGGAGGAGCTCAAGCGGGCCGGTGCCTGCGGACTGATGGTATTGCCGGTGGAGGGCATGCTGGCATGAGCGCGGTGGACAGTGGCCGCGTGCAATCGACCGTGTTGCGATGGGGCGAGCTGGGTCCGGCCGAGCGTCACCAGGCATTGCGGCGGCCGGCGCAGGTCAGCGGCGCTGAAATCGCCGAGGTGGTTTCAGCGCTGATCGAGGATGTCCGCACGCGTGGCGATGTCGCGCTACGTGCATTGACGGCACGCTTCGATGGTGTGGTGCTGGATGATTTTGCCGTGACCGGGGCCGAGTTCTCTGCCGCCGAAACCGCCATATCGTCCGCCTTGGGCGCGGCGATCGACGAGGCCGCCGGTCGTATCGAACAGTTCCACGCCGCCGGCATGACCTCGCCATACGCCGTGGAGACGGCGCCGGGTGTGCGCTGCGAACGGATGTTGCGACCGATCCGACGGGTTGGCTTGTATGTGCCGGCGGGGTCGGCGCCATTGCCATCGACCGCATTGATGCTCGGCATTCCGGCGCGGCTCGCGGGTTGTCGGGACGTCGTGTTGTGCACGCCTCCGCGATCCGATGGCAGCGTCGATCCGGCGGTATTGGTGGCTGCAGCACGCTGCGGGGTGCGCAAGGTATTCAAGATCGGCGGCGCGCAGGCGATCGCGGCGATGGCGTTGGGCACCGACAGCGTGCCGGCGTGTGACAAGTTGTTCGGCCCGGGCAATGCCTTCGTGACCGAAGCCAAGCGCCAGGTGGCCCGGTTGGAGGGCGGCGTCGGGATCGACATGCCGGCCGGCCCGTCCGAGGTGCTGGTGATCGCCGATGCCGGTGCCAATCCGGTGTTTGTCGCCGCCGACCTGTTGTCGCAGGCCGAGCATGGGCCGGACTCGCAAGTGATCCTGATCAGCGACGACGCCGACTTGATCAGCCGCGTCGCCGCCCGGATCGAGCTACAGCTGGTCGACTTGCCCCGCGCAGACATCGCCCGTCGTGCGCTGCAGTGCGCACGCATGATCCAGGTGGAGGCGCTGGACGAGGCATTTTCGATCAGCAATGACTACGCACCGGAGCACTTGATCCTGGCATTGCGCGATGCACGCGCCTGGTTGCCTCAGGTGCAAGCCGCGGGTTCGGTATTCCTGGGCGACTGGGCACCGGAAGCGCTGGGCGACTACTGCAGTGGAACCAACCACGTCCTTCCGACCAGTGGCGCTGCGCGCTTTGTCGGTGGCCTCAATGTCGCCAGCTTCCAGGTGGCGATCACCGTGCAGGAGGTCGACCAGCAAGGCCTGCGTGCCATCGGCCCGTGTGCGGTGGAGCTGGCCCGCGCCGAAGGCCTGGATGCGCATCGCTTGGCGGTGACGCGACGGTTGGACGTGGCATGAGCACCGTAACGATGCCTTCCGATCCACTCGTGCTGGTCCGCAGTGACCTGGCCGGTTTTTCCGGCTACTCCTCGGCGCGCACGGCAGCGTTGGATGGCGACATCTGGCTCAACGCGAACGAATCGCCGTGGCCGAATGTGGTTGATGGGGGAGACACGCTGCGCCGCTATCCCGATCCACAGCCCAACCGATTGCGCGCCGCGCTGGCACAGCGGTATGGATGTGCCCCATCGCAGCTACTGGTGGGTCGGGGCAGCGACGAGGCCATCGATCTGCTCGTGCGTGCCTTGTGTCGGCCGGGCGGCGATACGGTGCTGGTCACGCCACCGACCTTCGGCATGTACGCGGTGTGTGCACGCTTGCATGGCACCCGGGTGGTCGAGGTACCGCTGATCGATGGTGCGGACGGTTTCACCTGTGATTTCGAGGCGATCGCGCAAGCGGCCCAGACGCAAGCGGTCAAACTGGTGTTCCTGTGCTCACCCGGAAATCCGACCGGCAATCTGTTGCCGCTTGATGCCGTCGAAACATTGGCCCGCACCCTTGAAGGCCGCGCGCTGGTGGTTGTCGATGAAGCCTACGGTGAGTTCACTCAAGCGCCGTCGGCGATGTCGCTGCTCGCCCGTCAACGCAATATCGCGGTGCTGCGGACCCTGTCCAAGGCGCATGCCCTGGCCGGCGCACGCATTGGCAGCGTGATGGCCGATGCCGCACTAATCACGGTTTTGCAGCGCTGTCAGGCACCGTACCCATTGCCCTCTCCGTGCATCGATCTGGCCTGTCGCGCGCTGGAGTCATCGGCATGCGCGGCGACCGACGCCTGTGTGGTGAATCTGATCGGCGAGCGCGAGCGACTGTTTGTCGCACTGCAGGCCGCGACCGGAGTTCGCCGGGTCTATCCGTCCCGCTCCAATTTCCTGCTGGTGCGGTTCAACGATGCCCAAGCCGCCTTTGAGCGACTGCTTGCGGCCGGCATTGTCGTGCGCGACCAGCGCGCGACGCCAGGACTGGAGGATGCCTTGCGAATCACCGTCGGCAGCCACGCACAGAACACCTGTGTGATCGACGCGATCAACTCGCTGGAGACGGGCGCATGAGCACGTTGACGCCGATCCTGTTCGTTGATCGCGATGGCACCTTGGTAGAGGAGCCGGAAGACTTCCAGCTTGATCGTCTCGACAAGCTGCGCTTCATCCCCGATGTGATCCCGGCGCTGCTGAAGCTGCGTGATGCCGGCTACCAGTTGGTGATGGTGACCAATCAGGACGGACTGGGCACGACGGCCTTCCCGCAGGCGGATTTCGACGGCCCGCACGAGCTGATGATGCAGGTGCTGGAGAGCCAGGGCGTGAGCTTCCGCGAGGTGCTGATCGACACCAGTCTGCCATCCGACAACGCGCCTACGCGAAAGCCGGGCATTGGTCTGGCGCTGCATTATCTGAAGGATCGCAGCATCGACTGGTCGCGCTCGGCGATGGTCGGCGACCGCGAGACCGACAACGGCTTCGCACGCACCCTGGGTGTTCGCGCGTTCCAGTTGCGCACCCCGCAATTCGGCGGTGACTGGGACTGGCCGGCAATTGCGCATGTACTTGCCGATGCGCCGCGCACGGCGAGCGTGGAGCGCAACACCCGGGAGACCCGCATCCGCGTCGAGGTCGATCTGGATCGCGTTGCCGAGCCGAGCATCGCTACCGGATTGGGATTCTTCGACCACATGCTGGAACAGATCGGCAAGCACGGGGGCTTTGCTTTGAGTCTGCACTGCGATGGCGACCTGCATATCGATGAGCACCACACCATCGAGGACAGCGCGCTGGCGCTCGGCCAGGCATTGCGCGAAGCCTTGGGCAGCAAGCGCGGAATCGGCCGCTACGGATTCACCCTGCCGATGGACGAGACGCTGGCGACGGCGGCACTGGATTTTTCCGGGCGTCCCTGGCTGGTCTTTGATGGCGAATTCCAGCGTGAGCGCATCGGCGATATGCCGACCGAGTTGGTGGCGCATTTTTTCCGCTCGTTGTGTGAAAACGCAGGACTCAACCTCAACCTGCAGGTGCGTGGCGACAACGATCACCACAAGGTCGAGGCCTGTTTCAAGGTCGTTGCACGCGCGCTGCGCCAGGCAATCAAGCGCGAAGGCAGCGAGCTGCCCAGTACCAAGGGTCTGCTGTGAGCAAGGTGGTACTGATCGATGCCGGTGGCGCCAATCTGGGGTCGGTACGTTACGCGTTGGAGCGATTGGGCACACAGGTACAGGTCACCTCCCGCGCCGAGGACATCGCATCGGCCGAGCGGGTGATCCTGCCCGGCGTTGGCGCTGCGGCTGGCGGCATGGTGCGACTGCGAGAGCTGGGTCTGGTGGAGGTGCTGCGTGACCTGCGGCAACCGCTGCTGGGGATCTGCCTGGGGATGCAGTTGCTGTACGACTCATCCGAAGAAGGTGAGGTGGAATGCCTGGGGCTGATTCCGGGCCGCATCGCCAAGTTGACCCCGGACAATCTCGCGTCCCGGGTACCGCACATGGGATGGAATCGCCTTCAGGTCCGACGAGAGGACCCTCTGCTCGCGGGCATCGATGACGGTGCCCAGGTGTATTTCGTGCACAGCTATGCCGCGCCGCTTGGCAACGCCACCCTGGCGAGCAGCCGTAACGGCCAGGAGTTTTCGGCCGTGGTGCGCAGCGGCAACCGCCACGGCATGCAGTTCCACCCCGAGCGATCCGCAGCGGTCGGCGCGCGCCTGCTGGCCAACTTCCTGTCGGTGTCATCGTGATGAACGACGAAAACCCCTTCCTGTCTGCCAACGCCACACCGGATCCCAACGCGGGTGATTCGGCGTTTCTGGTCTATCCCGCCATCGACGTTCGCGATGGCCATGTGGTGCGCCTCCGACAAGGCGACTACGCGCAAGAGACGCGCTATGCGGGGCTTCCGCAGGTCGTGGCCGACCGCTATGCCGACGCCGGTGCGGCCTGGCTGCACCTGGTCGACCTGGACGCAGCAAGGGCCGGTGGCTACACCTTGCTCCCGTTGTTACGCACACTGAAGTTCGAAACAGGGTTGCGGATACAAACCGGCGGCGGTGTACGCAACCAGGGCGATGTCGAGGCCGTCCTTGCTGCGGGTGCCGAGCGGGTAGTGATCGGCTCGTTGGCGGTACGCGAGCCAGAACTGGTGATTGACTGGCTGCACCGGTTCGGCAGCCAGCGGATCACGGTGGCGCTGGATGCACGCCAGACCGCCGACGGCCGTTGGCAATTGCCGACGGCGGGTTGGACACAGGACAGCGGCGAGCAACTGGAGCCTTTGCTGCGGCGTTACGCCGACGCCGGCCTGCAGCATTTGTTGTGCACGGATATCGATCGCGACGGCATGCTCGGTGGCCCCAACCTGGACTTGTACCGCCACATCCACGCGCTGGCGCCCGGCGTGCAGTTGCAGGCATCAGGCGGCATCCGTGATGTCGCCGACATTGCCGCTGCACGCGAGGCGGGTTGCGCCGGCGCGATCCTTGGCAAAGCGCTGCTGGATGGACGCCTGGCGCTGGCCGATACGCTTGCGGAGCAACGCGGGTGTTGAGCCGCCGCATCATTGCCTGTCTGGATGTTCGCGATGGCCGCGTGGTCAAGGGCGTGCGTTTTCGTGACCACGTCGACATGGGCGATATCGTCGATCTGGCGCAGTACTACCGTGACCAGGGCGCGGACGAACTGGTGTTCTACGACATCACCGCCAGCCCACAAGGACGCAGTGTGGATTGCACGTGGGTAGAGCGTGTCGCGCGGGTCATCGACATTCCGTTCTGTGTCGCCGGCGGCATCCGCAGCGTCGAGGATGCGCGTGCGGTGCTGCATGCGGGGGCGGACAAGATTTCGATCAACACCCCGGCACTGCAGCGGCCTGGGCTGGTGACCGAACTCGCCGATGCCTTTGGCGTGCAATGCGTGGTGGTCGGCATCGACAGCTTGCTTGACGCCGATGGCCAGTGGCGTGTGCGCCAGTTCACCGGCGACGCTGCACGTACCGAGGCGCTGCCGATGCCCACGCTGGATTGGGTGGTCGAGGCACAGCGTCTGGGCGCGGGCGAGATCGTTCTCAACTGCATGGGCAGCGATGGCGTGCGCGAGGGGTACGACATTGAGCAACTACGCGCCGTTCGCCAGGTTTGTCGCGTGCCGCTGATCGCGTCTGGTGGCGCTGGGGCGAGTGAGCATTTTGCTGCGGTGTTTCATCAGGCAGACGTGGACGGCGCGCTGGCCGCGAGCGTGTTTCATTCCGGTGCCGTCCGGATTCCCGCGCTGAAGCGGCACCTGCAATCACAGAACATCGAGGTTCGTCATGACCGAAGTTGATCCCGACTCCCTGGCCTGGGACCAGCGCAGCGGCTTGTTGCCGGTAGTAGTGCAGGATGCGTCCAATCTGCGTGTGCTAATGCTTGGCTACATGGATCGCGCCGCGTTGCGGGCGACGTATGACACCGGCAAGGTGAATTTTTTCAGTCGTAGCCGGCAAAAGGCGTGGTTGAAAGGCGAGACCTCCGGGCATTTCCTGGAGGTGGTCTCGATCCAGACCGATTGCGATGCTGACACCTTGCTGGTGCAGATCCACCCGCAAGGCCCAACCTGCCATCTGGGCAGGAGCAGTTGCTTCCCGAACGCTCCCGGCGATTTTCTGGTCGATCTCGATCACCTGATCAAGCAGCGGGAGTGCGAGCGCCCGGAGTCCAGTTACACCACGGGCTTGTTTGAATCGGGCCTGCGTCGGATCGCCCAGAAGGTCGGCGAGGAGGGCGTGGAAACCGCACTGGCGGCTGTTACACAGGATGACGTCGCTTTGGCCGGTGAGGCCGCCGACCTGATTTTTCATCTGCAGGTGTTGCTGCGCGCGCGCGGCCTGTCGCTAAGCGACGCCGTGGATGTTCTGCGCGCCCGCCACAAACCCTGATGAACGGCGCGACTGATGTGGCTCCTGCATGAAGCGATGTTGACCTCGGCGGGCGACCTGCACCTCTAAGCGGGCATGCCGCGCTGCTACGCTTCACGAACCACGCCATCGGAAACCGCGTCATGCCCGAGTCGCCCTTGCTGCCCGTCCAATC
Source organism: Lysobacter sp. A378 (assembly GCF_054052125.1). Taxonomy (NCBI): domain Bacteria; kingdom Pseudomonadati; phylum Pseudomonadota; class Gammaproteobacteria; order Lysobacterales; family Lysobacteraceae; genus Lysobacter; species Lysobacter sp. A378. The sequence goes on from NZ_JBSVRK010000002.1 coordinate 273,262, forward strand.
GTCATCGCTGTCGTCATGGCGGCGATGCTTGCCGGCGGTTTGTGTTGCCGCCGCCATCGCCATCGCGGCGATACCCGGCCATGCCGCACCGACACCTGCTACCGAGTTTTCCGGTAAGACTTTCCTCGACGGCAATGGCAACGGCACACGTGATCCGGGTGAAGCCGGTGTCGCGGGGGTCAAGTTGTCCAACGGGCGTGACATTGTCCACAGCGCCGCCGATGGCAGCTACTCGATTCCGATCCGACCAGGCGACACCGTATTTGCGATCAAGCCCTCCGAGTATGTGTTCGCCAAGCGGGATGACGGGCTGCCTGCGTTCTGGCAACACTACTTCCCGGACGGCTCGCCGACGCTGAAGTACGCGGGTGTTCCCAGGCAGTCCAGCCGGCGGATGGACGTGGCCCTGCACCCGATAAAGGCGCCCCCGGGCGATCTGGACGTCGTGGTGTTGGCCGATCCGCAGGTCAAGTCGCTGGCCGATGTCGACTATTACGCCCGCGACATCATCGCCTCGATCCGCGGCGATGCGCTCCATGGCGACGCGCCAGCCCGGTCCCCGGCGCAGTTGGGCCTGAGCCTGGGCGATATCGTCAATGACGATCTCTCGCTGTATCCGTCGATCAACACCCATACCGCATCGCTCGGCGTGCCGTGGCTGCATGCGGCGGGTAATCACGACCTGGATTTTGATGCGAGTCGCGATGAGGACTCGCTGCTCAGCTTTCGTCAGACTTTCGGCCCTGACACGGTGGCGTGGGAGGAGCGCGGGGCTGCGTTCGTCCTGCTGGACGATGTGATCTATCAACCGGGGCAAAAGCCGTCCTATATCGGCGGCCTGCGCGAGGATCAGTTCGAGTTCCTCCAGGCCTATCTGCCGACCGTGGACAAGAATGGCTTGCTGGTTATTGGCGCCCACATCCCTTTCTTCGACACCTCATCGATCCCGGGCACGGAGACATTTCGTGCGGCCGATCGTGAACGTTTGTTCGCATTGTTGAAGGATTTTCCGAACGTGTTGCTGCTCAGCGGTCACGGCCATGTGCAACAGCACGTTGATCACGGGGTCAGCAATGGTTGGCACGGTCGTCAGCCACTGCACGAGTACAACCTGGGTGCCGCCTGCGGCGCGTTCTGGTCCGGGGCGAAGGACGCGGCCGGAATTCCCGATGCGACCATGGCCGATGGCACGCCCAACGGTTATGCACGGCTGATGGTCGGGCAGGGCGGCGAGTACGCGTTGAGCTGGCATCCGGCGCGCCTGGGATCCGATGATCCGGCCCGCACGGCCGCCATGTCCCTTCACGCGCCGAAAGTGCTGCGTCGCGGCGCGTACCCGGCCTGGGGTGTTTACGCCAACGTGTTCATGGGCATGGACGATAGCCGGGTCGAATACCGGATCGATGAGGGTGACTGGAAGCCGATGCGGCGCGTCGAACAGGCCGATCCGGGCCTGCTGGCCGAGAACGTCCGCGACGACGAGGCCAGTGCCCTGCGCGGCTTTGACCGCTCGCCGGAAGCCAAGCCCAGCCGGCACCTGTGGCGTGGCGCGTTGCCGACCGACCTGCCGACGGGCGAGCACCGGGTCGAAGTCCGCGTGTTTGACCCGTGGCAAGGCGAGCAGCGGGGTGAAACCCGCTACCAACTGCAGGCCGCTACCGAGTAGCTTAAAGCGTCGGCTAGACGGCGCTGAACGATTCCATGCGGCGGTGGCCGTTGGCCTGTGCGGCCGTGCGCGGCTGCGGGTAGTCCTCGATGCGGTCGATCAGCACGGTGTCCATGCCGGCATCGCGCGCGGCATCCAGCTCGGCGACCACGTCGGACAGGAACAGGATCTCCGATGCGGGCAGGCCGATCGAGCTGGCGATTTCGCGGTAGCTGTCGGCCTCGCGCTTGCCACCGACCTCGGTGTCGAACCAGCCCGAGAACAGGCCGGTCAGGTCTCCGGCATCGCTGTGGCCGAAGAACAGCCGTTGCGCCGGCACGCTACCGGAGGAATACACATACAGCGGCATGCCATCGGCGTGCCATTGACGCAGGGCATCGGCGGCATCGGGGTAGATATGGGCGGTGAAGTCGGCCGACTGGTAACCCTCGGCCCAGATCATTCCCTGCAGCGCTTTCAACGCGGTGTGCTTGCGATCCTCGTCGATCCAGCCCTGCATCACCTCGGCGATCATTGCGTCCTGGCACATGCCGCCCATCTCGGTGGCGACCATGTCCAGCCACTTGCGCACCGCGGGTTCCTGGCCTCGTGCCTTGACGAAGCCGGGCAGCGCCCGCCGCGCATACGGGAAAAGAACGTCGCGGACGAACGAGATGCTGCTGGCAGTACCTTCGATGTCGGTGAGGATGGCTTTCATCGGCGTGCTCATCGGGCCTCACCGGGTTCGTGGCGCGGAAAGCGCTGGGCGATGTCGGTGCCGGTGAAATGGCCGACCCAGCCGTCGGGCTGCTTGAAGAAGCGGATCGCGATGAAGTCCGGCTCTGCGCCCATGTCGAACCAGTGGGTGGTGCCATCGGGCACCGAGATCAAGTCACCCCGTTCGCACAAGACCTCATAGACCTTCTCGCCCACGTGCAGGGTGAACAGTCCCGAGCCGGCGACGAAGAAACGGACCTCGTCCTCCTTGTGGAAATGCTCGTCCAGGAACGTTTTCCGGATCTCCGCGCGCTTGGGGTTGTCGGCCCCCACGCTGGCCACGTCCACGCTCTGGAAACCGTGTTGTGCGACCAGCCGGTCGATGTCGGCGCGATAGGCCTGCATGATTTTTTCCGGCGGGTCGCCGGGCGTGACCGGTTGGCTGGCTTCCCACTGCTCGAAGGCGACACCAATGGTCGCCAACTCACGGGTGATCGCGGCCTGGTCGCTGGTGGCCAGCAACGCCGTGGCCGGTTGCTCGTGGTTGAATATCCGCAGTCGGCTCATCGTTGCAGTTTCCTCAGCTCCAGTTCGCATCCCAGCAGGAAATCGAACGCCTCCAGGTGGCGTCGCGCCTCGGCCATGTCGGCCCCCCAGGCATACAGGCCGTGACCATCGATCAGATAGCCCCACATCCCACGGCTGTCGAGCAGCGCATCGACCTGGGCGGCGAGGGTGTGCATGTCCTGGCTGTTGGGCAGCACCGGCAAGTCCAGCATGGTGTCGTGGGTGGTGTTGCCCGTGAACGCCTTGAGCATCTCGTAGCCTTCCAGATGTACGTGGCCGATGCCGGCATACAGTCGAGAGGCGACGGTCTGGTTCTGCGAATGGGTGTGCAGGACGCAACCGATCTGCGCGGAGCGCTGGTAAAGCCGGGTGTGAAGCAGGGTCTCGGCCGACGGGCGCTGGTCGGTGGCGACCGGCCGGCCTTCCAGGTCGACGACCATGATCTGGGCCTCGGTCAGCCGGCCCTTGTCGCCGCCAGAGGCGGTAATTGCCACGTGCCGGGCGTCCAGCCGATGCGAGAAATTGCTGCTGGTCGCGGGGGTCCAGCCGGCAGCTGCCAGTTCGCGCACGTTGACGATGATCTCGCCGGCGCAATGCTTCAGCTGTTGCGGGTCGTAGGGCAGGGCAGTGTTCATGCCTCGATTCTAGCAATCCGGAGCGCATCTGGCCGTTGTCCGTTTCACACCCCGAAAACGACGACGGCGCCGTTGCCCGCGCCGTCGTCGTTGCCATCGGGGTCCATCGTCAAGCGGCGGGAAGCACCTTGCGTCCAAATACCCGGTAGGCGATCCAGGCGATCAGGGCCACGACCGCCGCCCCAAGCAGGATGACCGGGTCCGACGACCACAACAACAACCCGCAAGCGACCAGTGCACCCACCCCCAACAAGCGGTCGCCACTACTGGAGCGACGGGCCTTGGTGCCCATCACCAGGCTCAAGCCGGCGGCGGCGTAGGCGATGACCACCAGCGACACCACGGTGCCAATGATGATCTCGAACTGGCCGGACACGGTGGGCGACAGGGTGAAGAACGCGATGGCAGTCATCGACAGGCAGACGATCACCAGACCCCATGCCGCCGCACCGCGGCGATTCATGCGGGCGAAGATACCGGGCAGGAACCCACGCTCGGCGGCGCGGGCGCCCGATTCACCGGTCACCATCATCCAGCCACCCAGGGTGCCGGTGGCCTTCAGCGCGGCCGCGGCCGCGATCGCAATGGCCGCCCAGGGTCCGAATATTTCGGCGGCAACCAGCGCGAACGGAGCGCTGGAGGCGGCCAGGTCCGCGGCCGGAATGATGCCCATCACCAGCACGGACGAAATCAGGTAGATCACGCCTGCGATGGTGATGCCCGCCAGGGTGGCGATGGGTACGTTCCGGTCAGGATTGCGGACCACGCCGGCGACCATGGCGCCCGTTTCCAGGCCGACGAAAGCCCAGAAGATCGGCGCCAGGGAGCTGAAGATCACCGAGCCGTCGGACTCGCCAGTGACGTTCCAGCCGGCGTCGTAGATACCGCGGTCGAAGCTGCCCCAACCGAACATCAACACCATGGCTACCGGCGCCAGCCCGAACACCACGCAGAACGACTGGAACTTCGCCACCGGTCGCGGCCCCAGCAGGTTGAGCGCAAACATCAGCCAGATCAGGCCGACCTGGCCGGCAACCTGCACCTGCGGGTTGCTGCCATCGAATGGCAGCAAGGTGACCAGATAGCCAAACGCGGCCACGGCGATTGCGTTGTTGCCGATCCACGATGAGGCCCAATAGAGCGTCGTGGCCAGGAAGCTGACGTCGCGGCCCAATGCCGGCCGCACGTAATCGTCGGAAGACTCCAGGTTCGGATAATCGCGGGCCAGTCGGGCGAACGCGCCACCCAGTACCAGCGCCAGCGCGGTTGCGAGCAGCCAGCTGATCGCGGTAACCGCACCGGAGCGGGCGAGGGTGGCCGGCAACAGGAAGAATCCGGAGCCGATCATGTTGTTGGCCACCAGGAAGGTGGCCAACACGGGGCCGATCTTGCGGACGCTCATTGCGGCAGGCTACCGGTTGTGCAGCTTGCTGTGGCGATAGCCATAGAGCCCGTAGATCAGCGCGCCGACCACGATCCAGCCCAGCAGCAACGGCCAGTGCGACTTGAACGGCTGCCAGAACAGGTACAGGCACGATGCGACGCCCAGCGGGCAGATCACGATCGCCATCGGCACCCGGAACGGGCGTGGCAAATCAGGCTGGGTGAAGCGCAGGATCAATACGCCAGCACTGACGGTGGCAAACGCCAGCAAGGTGCCCATCGACACGATGTCGCCGAGGAAGCCAACCGGCAGCAGGCCGGCCAGGATCGCGGCAACCACGCCGACGATGACCGTGCCGATATACGGCGTGCGGTACTTGGGATGAACCTTGCCGAACAACTTTGGAATCAGGCCGTCCTGCGCCATCGAGTAGAAGATCCGTGGCTGCGCCATCAGCATCACCAGGATCACCGATGACAGCCCGGCGATGGCCGCCAACTCGACCAGGGTCTGCAACCAGCCCAGGGTCGGGAAGCTGTCCAGTGCGGTGGATACCGGCTCCGGTGTGTTCAGCAGGCGGAAGTCCACCATGCCGGTCAATACCGCCGCCATCGCGATATAAAGCACGGTACAAACCGCCAGCGAGCCGAGAATCCCGACCGGCATGTCGCGCTGCGGGTTCTTGGCCTCGCCTGCCGCCGTGGATACCGCATCAAAGCCGATATAGGCGAAGAACACCACGGCCGATGCGCGGATCACGCCTTGCATGCCATAGGTGTCGCCACCCTGGTTTTCCGGGATGAACGGCTGCCAGTTTGCCGGGTCGACGAACTGGATGCCGAAGGCGATGAACAACAGGATCACGGTGACCTTGATCGCGACGATAAACGAGTTGACGAATGCCGACTGGGTAATGCCGACATAGCCCACACCGCTGACGGCGGCGATGATCAGCACCGCTGGCAGGTTGACCAGCGCGCCGGTGCCGATGAACTTCTGGGTGGCGGCATCGAAGGTGTATGGCGCACTTGCCAACGCCGCCGGCAGGGCCAGGTTGAAGTTGCTCAGGAACGCGTTGAGGTAGCCGGACCAACCGACCGCTACCGTGGACGCGGCAAACAGGTATTCCAGTATCAGACACCAACCGATGAACCAGGCGACCGCCTCACCCAGGGTGGCGTAGGAGTAGGAGTAGGCGCTGCCCGAGACCGGCAGCATTGCCGCGAACTCGGCGTAGCACAGCCCGGCGAATGCGCAGGCGATGCCGGCGAAGATGAAACTGAGCATCACCGCAGGTCCGGCGTACTCGGCCGCGGCCTGGCCGGTCAGCACGAAAATCCCTGCGCCAATCACGGCTCCGACGCCGAGCAGTACCAGCTGGCTGCGAGTCAGGGTGCGCTTGAGTGTAACTTCGCCCTCAAGGCTGCCCTCGAATGGCTCGCCTGCATCGACGTGTCCTGCCGGTGCAATCGGCTTGGTGACTAACAGTTCCTTGAGCATCCGGATCCCCAGCTGATTGTCGACAATCGCGATGACTGCCGTGAGTGCTATACCGACGCGTACCACGTGCGAAGGGGCGCGGGCCACCTTACCCCAGCGGAGAAACGTCCGGCAAGCCGGCTTGCGGCGCCCATCACAGTCGATAACATCGGGTAGTAACCAGCCCTCAGGACGTACCCCGGCGTATGCACGCAACCCCCCAAACCCATCCTTCTGCCAACCCGGCCATCGACACGCTTCGGCTGGAGTTGGACCGTTACTGCCAGCGTTGGCCCGACGAAACCGGAGTGGTCGGGCAGTTCCAGCAGTTGTTGGACGACGCCGACGATCCGTTCGTACGCGGCCGGCTGGCGGGCCACTTCACCGGCTCGAGTTGGCTGGTGGACCGCACCGGCACGCGGGTGCTGCTGACCCACCATCGCAAGCTGGGTCGTTGGCTGCAGCTGGGAGGCCACGCCGATGGCGACCGTGACCTGTCACAGGTCGCGCTGCGCGAGGCCGAGGAGGAATCCGGCCTGACCGGGCTGCGCGTCGACCCCGCGTTGTTCGACCTGGACCGTCACTGGATCGGCGAGCGCGCGGACGTCCCCGGGCATTGGCATTACGACGCGCGCTACATCGTCCATGCCGGCGAGGATGAGGACTACGTCATCAGCGCTGAGTCGCTCGACCTGCAATGGCGCGATATCGCCGGCATTGCAGGCGAAGCGTCCACGGATCCGTCGCTCAGGCGCATGGCAGGCAAGTGGCTGCAGCGCCGGTGAGCGCTCGCGGTAATGGCCGCTGCACTGGAACGATCAGTACAGCACTCGCGTGCGTAGGGTGCCGGTAATCGCCGACAGCAGCGTCCTGAGTTCCGTCGCCTGGGCATGGCTGGCGCTGATGTCGATCACCACGTAGCCCACGTCCGCGTCGGTGCGCAGGAACTGGCCGTCGATGTTGACGCCACGCTGGGAGAAGATCTCATTGACCTGCGACATCACGCCCGGCACGTTGCGGTGGATATGCAGCAAGCGCAGGCTTCCGGTGTGCTCGGGCAGGGTGACCTCGGGGAAGTTGACCGCCGACAAGGTTGACCCGTTGTCGCTGTAGCGGATCAGCTTGGAGGCGACCTCCAGCCCGATATTGTCCTGCGCCTCCAACGTGCTGCCGCCGATATGCGGGGTGAGGATCGCGTTGTCGATGCCGACCAGGGGCGAGCTGAAAACATCATTGTTGCTGCTCGGTTCCGCCGGGAATACGTCTACCGCCGCGCCGCCGATGTGGCCGGATTTCAGGGCGTCGGCAAGCGCGTCGAGATCGACCACCTTGCCGCGGGAAGCGTTGATCAGATGGGCGCCCGGGCGCATCCGTGCGATCTGCTGCGCACCGATCAGGTCGCGGGTGGTCGGCGTCTCCGGTACATGCAGCGTCACCACCTCGCTGCGCGCCAGCAAGTCATCCAGGCTGGCGGCCTCGCGTGCGTTGCCCAGCGTCAACTTGGGTTCGATATCGTGGAACAGCACCTGCATTCCCAGCGCCTCGGCGATCACCCCCACCTGGGTGCCAATGTGGCCATAGCCGACGATGCCGATGGTCTTGCCGCGGATCTCGTGGCTGCCAATGGCCGACTTGGACCAACCACCGCGATGACAGCTCGCGCTCTTCTGCGCGATCCCGCGCATCAGCATGATCGCCTCGGCAATGACCAGCTCGGCCACGCTGCGGGTGTTGGAGTAGGGCGCGTTGAACACCGGGATGCCGAGTTTTTCGGCCGCATCCAGGTCGACCTGGCTGGTACCGATGCAGAAGCAGCCGATCGCCATCAGTCGCCGCGCCTGCCCCAGCACCTCGGCCGTCAACTGGGTGCGCGAGCGGATGCCGATGATGTGCGCCTGGGCGATCTGACGCTTCAGCTCGTCATCGGGCAGCGCCTTGTCGTGGACCTGTATCTGCGCGTAGCCGGCGGCGCGGAATTTTTCTATGGCGTTCTGGCTGACGCCTTCCAGCAGCAATACGCGGATGTCGTTTTTCGGGTACGAGGTGGTGGGGGTCACGGACGGGACTCATTGAACAGAGAACCGAATATCGCAGAAACCCCGGCGGTTTGCTGCGTCGCACCACTGGACGTGCGGCTGGTGCTGCTGGCAGGCTGAAGTCCCATCGCGCTGCGGCGACCATTTGATGAACGACCCGCGTTTGAACACCTTGCTGGCAACCATTCCCGGTTTGCAGGTCAAGACCGACCCGGACGACCTGGAGTACTACGGTCGCGACTGGACCCGGCGGTGGACGCCGGCGCCGCTCGCAATCGTGTTGCCTTCAAACATCGAACAGGTGCAGGCGGTCGTGCGCTGGGCCAACCAGCATGGCGTGGGAATCGTGCCGTCGGGCGGACGCACCGGACTGTCGGGCGGCGCGGTCGCGGTCAATGGCGAGGTGGTGGTCAGCCTGGAACGGATGAACAAGGTGCTGGAGTTCGACCCCATCGACCGCACGTTGACCGTGCAGCCGGGCATCGCGCTGGAAGCCGTGCACCAGGCGGCGCGCGAACATGGCTTGCTCTATCCGGTGGATTTCGCCGCACGCGGTTCGTGCTCCATCGGCGGCAACATTGCCACCAACGCCGGCGGTATCCGGGTGGTCCGCCATGGCAACACCCGCGAGTGGATCGCCGGGCTGAAGGTGGTAACCGGTGGCGGCGAGTTGCTGGAGCTCAACCGCGGGCTGGTCAAGAATTCCAGTGGCTACGATCTGCGCCACCTGTTTGTCGGCTCCGAGGGCACCCTGGGCATCGTGGTCGAGGCGAGCTTGCGGCTGACCGACCTGCCGCCGCCGTCAAGCGTCATGTTGCTGGCGCTGCCATCGTTCGGGAAATTGATGCAGGTATTTGCGGCCTTCCGCGAGCGCCTGCCATTGGAAGCGTTCGAGTTTTTCACCGACGTGGCAATGCGTCATGTCGTTGAGGGTGGCGCGCAAGACCCGTTTGATGAGTCGTACCCGTACTACGTGCTGGCCGAATTCGCCGTCGGTGACGAAGCCCGGCAGGCTGCTGCGCTGGGAGCATTCGAGCATTGCCTGGAAGCGGGCTGGGTCAGCGATGGCGTGATCAGCCAGAGCGATGCCCAGGCCGCCGGATTGTGGCGACTGCGCGAGGGCATTACCGAGAGCCTGGCGCGCTACCGGCCCTACAAGAACGACGTCTCGGTCAGACTCTCCGCGATGCAGCCGTTCCTGGCCGAAACCCAGGCACTGCTGGCGCGTGAGTACCCGGATTTCGAGGTGGTCTGGTTCGGCCATATCGGCGATGGCAACCTGCACATCAACGTACTCGCGCCAGATGACATGGCAACCGATGATTTCGTGGCCCAGTGCACGCGGGTGACCGACCTGCTGGCGGCGTGCCTGCAGCGCCACGGCGGCAGCATTTCTGCCGAGCATGGTATCGGTCTGGTCAAGAAGCCCTGGCTGGACAGCACCCGGTCGGCGGCGGAAATCGAAGTGATGCGTGGCATAAAACGCGTGCTGGACCCGGCAGGCATCATGAATCCGGGCAAGTTGTTCGATCCGGGACCATCCTCGGAAGATACGCAGCCGCCTAGCTGAACGTCCGCAATACCGAGGTTGTCAATCGATAACGTCGGTCGTGCCGCAGGCGGGTAACCTGCAACCGCCATTCTCTTGCTTACCCCCAATGGAACCCAATCGATGACCATTCACTCTCGCCTGCTTTGTGTCCTGCTGCTTGCCAGCGCCTCTTCGATCGCTTCGGCGTCCAGCTTCTACACGCTCTCCGAAGCGATAAGCGGCGCCGTTGGCGGCACCTCCGCGACCAGCAGTTCAGCCGGCGACGACAAGATCGTCATCGCTGCGCGCGACGATGCCGCCAGCTTCGTGGCCACCGACGGTGATATCCGTGGCGTGCATCTGGAAGCGGCGTTCGTGCGGTTGCGCGGGCAGTTGCAGCAGGCGCGTGACGCCAGCGACCTTGAACTGGCACGGGCCATCCTCGCGTTGTGATCCCGGCGGTGGTGGGTCCCGTTACATGAAGGGTTGGCGCGCGGCACGGTCGCGCGTTTATTTCGCGGCACTGTTGTTGCTATCGGGATGGGCACCCGCGCACGCCGCGCTACGCCTGCAACTGGACACCCGCGGGCTGGAGCCGGCGCAGGTCGTTGCCAGTCAGGAACTGCTGGACCAGGCCCTCGCGCGGTTGCCTCCGGGCTTTAAGGATTCGATGGACCAACAGGTCGTGGTTCGCTGGGACGAGGTGCTGCCTCACGATGCCTGGGGCCGGGCGGAACACCGTGAGCTGCTGCTCAACCGCCGGCTGCTGGATGGATTGACCGACGGTACGGCTGCCGGGCGCGCGAGCCGCCGCGATGCCACTCGCACCGACCGCAGCCAGCGCGATGAGCTGATCGCCACGGTATTGCACGAACTTGCCCACTTCCATGACCGCGTCCATGGGTTGTCCGATGACCCTCGCTTGCTCGACCTGGCCGGGTGGCAGGTCAAGGCCCGGTGGTTCGGTGCGCGCCAATCGGAGAACCGGTTCGTCGATCGCAGCCCGGACCCGTACGAACTCACCAGCCCACGCGAGTTCGTTGCGGTCAATCTGGAGTACTTCCTGCTCGACCCGTCCTATGCCTGTCGGCGGCCGGGGTTGCACCGGTTCTTCCGGGATCATTTCGGCTGGGCGCCGTCGCACCCGCAGTGCCCGCAGGGGTTTGTCTATCTGAACGCGGGTAGCGCGGCAGGTGATGACGCCTCCGGCACTCCGCAGGTCTTGAACGTGCTCGACCCGGAACGCGTCTACGCTGTCGAATACCTGCTGGCCGAGGGCAACGAGCAGTTGATGAGTCGCTGGGGCCACAGCATGTTGCGGCTGGTGGTCTGTGCGCCCGGGCGGCCGCGCGGGCCGGGCTGCCGGCTGGACCTGCAGCATCACCTGGTGCTGTCGTTCCGCGCCTTCGTCAATGACGTGCAACTGTCCAGTTGGCGTGGACTGACCGGCTCCTATCCATCGCGACTGTTCGTGCTGCCGCTGGAGCAGGTGGTGGAGGAGTACACCAAGGACCAGTTGCGCGCGCTGCAATCGATCCCGTTGGCGCTGGACCGCAGCCAGATCGAGGGCCTGCTGGAGCGCGCCGCAAAACTGCATTGGAGTTACGACGGCCGCTATTATTTCGTCAGCAACAACTGTGCGGTGGAGACATTCAAACTGCTGCATGACGGCGTCCCGCAGCTGGCCCAGGCGGGGTTGGCGGCGATTACGCCGACCGGCCTGCTGACGAAGCTGGATCGGCGCGACCTGGCCGATACCTCGGTGCTGGACGACCCGCACGAGGCGCGCCGGCTGGGTTACCGCTTCGACTCGTTTCGCGAGCGTTTCCAGGTGATGTTCGTGGTTGCGCGGCAAGAGCTGGGGCTGCCGCAAAGCGAGGTCGAAGACTGGTTGGCATTGCCGCCCGGCGAACGGCGCGTCTGGTTCGATCAGGCCGGGTTGCGTGCCAGTGCCGCGTTGTTGTTGCTGGAACAAGCGGCATTGCGTCGGCAGGTATTGCTGGCCCAGGAAGATCTGAAACGGCGCTACCTGGGCGCGATGATGGCCGGACGCGACGACGGGCCGAACAGGCAGCCGAATGCCGCGGAGGATCCCTTGCCTGCGGGCCAGACGGCGCCAGGTGGCGAACCTGCCGATGCCGGTGCCAGGCTTCGCCAGATCCTGCAGCACAGCGGGTTCCTCAGCCGCCCGGCCGGGTTGCTCGCTGCGAGCGACGGCTATGGCTTGCCGCAGCCCGCCGAGATCCAACGCCTGGCGCTGGAGAGTGGGCGCCGCAAGGCACGTCTTGACGAGCTCAACCTCCAGCTGCGTAATGAAGTCAAAGCGCTGCTGGATCCCGACCTGCGCGCCAACCTGGAGCGCACACGGGACAACGTGGATGCGCTCGGCGAGCGGTTGCGGGTGTTGAACCAGCGCGATTCAGGGTTGGACCTTCCATAGGGAAGGTCTGAACAATTCGTTTTGATCGTCACTCCCGCGTCCTACTGGACTTCCTGCGGTCGAAGGCGGGAGTCCAGGGACGTTGCCCATCAGAGGCTGACGTCCATGGATCCCCGCCTTCGCGGGGATGACGCAGTTGTTCAGACGATTCTTGGCGAGCCGGCGCAGGCGATCAGTCGGCGCGACCGGCGAACTCGCCACTGGTTGTGCTCACCAGTACCCGCTCGCCGGTGCCGATGTACTCGGGGACCATGATCTCAAGACCGGTTGACAGCTTGGCGGGCTTGGGTCGCTTGGTCGCCGTGCCGCCTTTGAGTTCGGGCGGTGTCTCGATAACCTCGATCGCAACGCTGGCCGGCAATTGCAGCCCGACCGGCAGCTCATCGATGATCTGCACATAGCACCCCGAAAGGCCATCGACGATATAGCCCGACGCATCGCCGACCACCGCCGCGTCCAGCATGTAGGGGCTGTAATCCTCGTCATCGAGGAACACGAATGCATCGCCATCCCTGTAGGAGTAGGTCACCTGGCGACGGCTCAACTCGACCTCCTTGAGGTCCTCGTCACCGCCCAGACTGAGATCGAACTTGTTGCCGCCGGGCACCGAGTACATGGTGAAACGGAACTTGACGTTGCCGCCCCGGCCTTGCGGCGAGCTGCGCTCGATGTCGCGCACCTGGTAAATGGTGTTGCTGTACTCGACCACGTTTCCTTTCTTGACGTCTGCGGCTTTCATTGGGTTCTTCCGTAGTTACCTGGGTGCCAGGCGCGTTGCGCCATCGAGACGGATGGTCTCGCCGTTGAGGTAGGTGTTGCCGAGGATGTAGGCGACCAGGTCCGCGTATTCCTCCGGCTTGCCCAGCCGGGAGGGGAACGGAATGGTCGCCGCCAGCGATTGCTGTACCGACTCGGGCATGCCGTCGACCATCGGCGTCCAGAACACGCCCGGGGCGATGGTCATCACCCGGATGCCAAAACGGGCCAGCTCGCGCGCCATCGGCAGCGTCATGCCCACCACACCACCCTTGGATGCGGAGTAGGCGGCCTGGCCGATCTGGCCCTCGTAGGCGGCCACAGACGCGGTGTTGATGATCACGCCGCGCTCGCCATCGGTGCCGGCCTCGTTGTGCTGCATCAGGTCGGCGGCGGCCTTGGCGACGTTGAAGCTGCCGACCAGGTTGACCATCACCGTGGCCTGGAAGCGCGACAGCGGCATCGGCCCTTCCTTGCCCAGCACGCGGCCGGCACCCAGGATGCCGGCGCAGTTGACCGTGACGTTGAGGCCGCCAAGGAACTCCCGGGCCGCCGCGACACTGGCCACCACCGCGGCTTCGTCGGACACGTCGGTGCTGAAGAACCGTGCGCTGGTTTCGCCCAGCCCAGCCACCGCCGCCGCGCCTTTGTCCTCGTTGACGTCGAACAGGGCGACCTTGCCGCCATGCTTGACCAGGTGCTGCGCGACCGCCAGGCCCAAGCCTGAAACGCCGCCGGTGATGATGGCGAGGGTAGTGGAGAGCTGCATGGGAAACCCCGAATAGGAAAGCCGTAATTCTAGGCCAGCGGCGCGGGGGCGGCGAATGGCTGCCGCGGACTATTTCGCTGGCACCGCCGCCGATGCGTACATGTCTTCCAGTGCTTCAGGCGACAAGCCTTCGGCAAACAGGAAACCTTGCCCGACACTGACCCCGAGTTTGATCAGGAAATCGCGTTGCTCCGGAGTCTCCACGCCTTCGGCTACCAGCTCCAGACCGAGGCTGCGGGCAATGCCGATGACCGCCTCGCATACGGCGACGTCGGAGGCGTTCCCGGGGATGCCCTGGACGAACACCTGGCTCAGCTTGAGCCCATGGATCGGCAGCCGGCGCAGGTAGTTCAGGGCGCTGTAGCCTTCGCCGAAATCATCGATCGTCAGCGTCACCCCCATCTCGCGCAGTGCCGCGAAGGCGTGCTGGGTGTCGGGCTCATCCTCGATCAGCACCCGCTCGGTGAATTCCAGCTCCAGTGCGCTGCCCGGCAGGCCGAATTCCAGCAGCACGGCCTCCACAGCCGTTGCCAGGTCCTTGCCCAGGAACTGGCGATAGGACACGTTGACCGCGACGCGATTGATCTCCAACCCACGGCTGCGCCATTGGCCCAGTTGCCAGCACGCCTGTCGAATGACCCAACTGCCGATTCCGATGATGTCGCCGGTGGTTTCGGCGTGGCTGATGAAATGGTCCGGCTGGATCTCCCCCAGCAATTCGTTGTTCCAGCGAATCAGCGCCTCGACCGCGATCAGCCGGCCGCTGGCCAGATCGACCTGGGGTTGGTAGACGAGGCGGAACTCGTCGTTGTCGATGGCATGGCGTAGCTGGGTTTCCAGTTGCTGGCGATGTTGTTGCTCGGCGGCCAGCTCGGGACTGAATACCTGCCAGCTGTTGCGACCGCGGCGCTTGCTGGCATACATCGCCACGTCCGCATTCTTGATCAGTTGCTGGGCGTGGCCGCCGTCCTGCGGCGACTGGGCGATGCCGATGCTGGCGGTGATCGCAAACTCCTCGCCGTCCATGCGGAACGCATCGGCAAATATCTCCAGGATGCGGTCGGCCAACCGTGCCGGTCGGGCAGGATCGTCCTCAAGCGAGCACAGCACCAGGAACTCGTCGCCGCCAAAGCGGGCGATCAGTCCTTCCGTGCCGACCGCACGCTGGATGCGCCGTGCGGCAGACGAGAGCAGCCGGTCTCCCGCCGCGTGGCCGAGCACATCGTTCACGACCTTGAACCGGTCCAGGTCGATGTATAAAACCGCCAACGCCGATTGGCATGAATCACCCAGGCGCGCTTCAATCTCGATGCGCAGTGCATCGCGGTTCAACAGGCCGGTCAGCGGGTCCGTGCGTGCTTCTACACGCAGGGTTTCCTCATCCTGTTTGTCCTCGGTGATGTCCTGCACGGTACCGGTCAGGGTGGCACTCAAGGGCGAGGCGACCTGAGCCTCCCCGATCACGCGAATCCAGAACTGATGCCCATCGCCACGCCTGCCTTGCAGTTCAAGTTGCAGGCCCTGCCGGCTTTCCATGGTCTGGTCCAGCGCCTGGCGCAAGCGTCGGTGGTCGGATTCGACCAGGCAATCCAGCAGGCCTTCCATCGTGTCCGGGGCCGGATCGCGTCCGATGATGCGTTGTGCCTCGTTGGTCAGGTACAGATGGTTGCGTCCGGTGTCCCACTGCCAGCCACCAATGTGGGCCAGTGCCTGTGCGCGCTCGAACAGCGTGCTGTCGCGCTTGAGCGCAGTGACGTCGTGGAATACGGACAACGCCTGGTGTGGCTTGTCCGCACCGGCGACAAACTGAGGCACCGCGATCACCGACAGCCAGATCAGCTCGTGTCGTCGCTGGTTGAAGAAGCCGATCACTTCGGGTCCAACCGGCTTGCCGGTGGCCAAGGCGCGGGACGATGGCAGGGCATTGTCGGGCAGTGCCTTGCCACTCTCGTCCACCATCAGCCAGCGACCGTCCTTGAACACCTCATCGATGCTCGTGCTCTGTTCGGCATCCATCAACCGGATCGCGGCCGCGTTGGCGTAGGTGGTGTGCCCGTCGGCGTTGCGCACCACGATGCCCTTGTCGACCATCTCGGTCAGTTCACGGAAGCGGACCTCGGCATCGACGCGGGCGCTGAGATCGCGCGCGACCGCAACCAGGCAGCGCTGGCCGTCGTATTCGAAATTGGCCGAATGGACTTCGACCGGAAACCGGCTGCCGTCCGCTCGCCGGTTGGTGACTTCAATCACATAGCTCTGCCCGCGCGCGAGCGCGTCGTGCACCGGACCCATGTGGCCGGGCGGCAGGTCAGGGTTCAACAGGTCGATTGGCTGGCCGACAATCTCATCCCGGGGGCGTTGGTATGCGGCGACCCCGGCCTTGTTGAGGTCCAGCACGGTGCCGTCCCAGGCAATGATGCTGATCGGATCCGGCATGGCGTCAAACAACGCCCGGTAGCGCTGCTGCGCGGACGCTTCGTTGCCCAGTGACTGCTGCAGTGCGGCCCGGGCCTGCTGCAGGACGGTCGCCAGCGCGGGGGACAGGGTGGTGTCCTGGCCGGCCTGGTCCAACGCCATCAACACCGCCGATGCATCCAGCGGGCCAAGCGGTGCTGACGGACTTCGTGCGGGTGGCTTGCGCTTCAATCTACACCGCCATTGCCTTGCCGACTTTACTGCTGGTCTCCCGCCTCAGGCGGCTGGACAACCAGCGCCCGGTTTCGGCCAGCAGCTCGAGATTGATGCCGGTATGGATGCCCAGACCATGCAGCATGTAGACCACGTCCTCACTGGCGACGTTGCCGCTGGCGCCGGGCGCATAAGGACAACCACCCACGCCGGAGACCGCCGAGTCGACCACCGCGACGCCTTCTTCCAGGCACGCCAGGATGTTGGACAGCGCCTGGCCGTAGGTGTCGTGAAAATGCACCGCCAGTGCCGTCATCGGGACTTCCCCGGCGACGGCCTTGAGCATCGCGCGCGCCTTGCCCGGCGTGCCCACGCCAATGGTGTCTCCCAATGAGATTTCATGGCAGCCCATGACGTGCAGTTCGCGTGCAACCCGGACCACATCGGCCAACGGCACGTCGCCCTGGTAGGGGCAGCCCAGTACCGTGGACACATAGCCGCGGACCTTGATGCCGTCGGCCCTGGCCCGTTGCAGGATGGGGGCGAAACGGACCAGCGATTCGGCGATCGAGGCGTTGATGTTCTTCTGGTTGAAAGCTTCCGAGGCCGCAGTGAACACCGCGACTTCGCGGACGCCGGCGGCGAGTGCGCGCTCGTAGCCTTTCTCGTTGGGGACCAGTACCGGATAGTCCACGCCCGGTTTGCGGGCAATACCGGCATAGACTTCGGCGGCGTCGGCCAGTTGCGGTACCCATTTGGGGCTGACGAAGCTGGTGGCCTCGATACTTTGCAGGCCGGTCGCAGACAGCCGGTCGATCAGCTCGATCTTGTCCGCGGTGGCGACGATCGCCTTCTCGTTCTGCAGGCCATCGCGCGGGCCAACCTCGACGATGCGGACCACGGGCTTCATTCCACCGGGTCCAGGGTGACGAGGATCGCATCGGCGTCGACAAACTCGCCGGCCTGCGCGCGGACCTCGGCAACGGTCCCGTCGCGCGGTGCCTTCAGGCTGAGCTCCATCTTCATCGCCTCGATCACCATCACCTCCTGGCCGGACTGGACGACCTCGCCAGCTGCGACCTTCACTACCACGACGCGCCCCGGCATCGGTGCAACGACGTTGTCCGCGCCGGTGCCTGAACCGCTTTCCTGATGACAATACATCGCCAATGGCTGCAGGCGAAGCCGTTGGTCGCCGTCGTGGACAATGACATGACGGTCCTGGTCGAGCACCTGGAAGCGCCGCGCGCGCTCGGCGATGCGCAGGCTCAGCGACCCGCCTGCCAGCCGCGCGCCGGTGACCTGGTGGGTGTCGCCGCCAGTATCGACACGATAGTTGCCATCGCTGCCGCTGGCGCGAACTTCGATGCGTTGTTCCCGGTACCCGAAGGCGAGGCTGCGCAGGCTGCCGTGACCCAGGCGCCAGCCATCGGCGATGGCCCACGGTGAACCCGGGTCGCCGGAGTTCTCGGCCAACCGGGCGGCGTTTCGTTCCTGTCCCAGCAGGCTGGTTACCGTGGCGGCCAGCAGCAAGTCGGTATCGATCTCGTCGTTGGCTGGTATGAATTGCTCGAGGTGGCGATCCAGGTACCCGGTGTCGATGGTGCCGGCGACGACCGTCGGGTGCCGCACCAGGCGCTCCAGAAACGGGATATTGGATTTGGGGCCGCTGATCCCGCACTGCGCCAACGCGTCGCGCATCCGGGCCAACGCGCGCGGACGGTCGACGTCATGGACGATCAGCTTGGCGATCATCGGGTCGTAGAAAATCGTCACCGCATCGCCTTCGATCACGCCCGAATCGATCCGGACATGCGGGCCGGGTGCCGGTAGCCGCAGACGCTCCAGCTTGCCGGAGCCGGGCAGGAAGCCGGCCTCCGGGTCTTCTGCATACAGGCGTACTTCGACCGCATGGCCGTGGCGTTCAATCTGGTCTTGCGCCAGCGGCAGCGGTTCACCGGCGGCGACCTGCAATTGCCAGGCGACCAGGTCCAGTCCGGTCACCAGCTCGGTCACCGGATGCTCGACCTGCAGGCGGGTGTTGATCTCCATGAAGTAGAAGCCTGCCGGCTTGCCATCGGCATCCTGGCCGACGATGAACTCCACCGTGCCCGCATTGACATAGTCGATCGCCCGCGCCGCCATGACCGCGGCCTCGCCCATCTGTTCGCGCAGCGCCGGGGTCAGGAACGGCGAGGGCGCTTCCTCCAGCACTTTCTGGTAACGCCGCTGGGCCGAGCATTCGCGCTCGCCGAGGTGGATTGCATTGCCGAAGTCGTCGCCAAATACCTGAAACTCGATATGACGCGGTTGCTGGACATAGCGTTCCAGCAGCACCCGGTCACGGCCGAATGCGTTCTTCGCCTCGCGCTGGCAGGATTCCAGATTGGACAGGAATTCGTCCGACTCGCGCACGATCCGCATGCCCTTGCCGCCGCCGCCGTGCGCGGCCTTGATCATCAGCGGGTAACCGATCCGGTCCGCCTCGGCCTGCAAGTGGGCGGGCGCCTGGTCCTGGCCGGTATAGCCCGGCACCACCGGCACCCCGGCGGCCTGCATCAGGTCCTTGGCGCCGGCCTTGCTGCCCATCTTGCGCATCGAGGCCGCCTTGGGCCCGATGAACGCCATGCCGGCGCCTTCGACGGCCTCGGCGAAATCGGCGTTTTCCGACAGGAAACCGTACCCCGGGTGGATCGCCTGCGCGCCGGTCCGGGTGGCGATATCGATGATGGCGTCGCCGCGCAGATAACTTTCCGCAGGGGTGGGCCCACCGATGCAGTACGCCTCGTCGGCCTGGCGCACGTGTTGGGCATCGGCGTCCGCGGTGGAGTACACCGCGACGGTGCGGATGCCCAGTTCACGGCAGGTGCGGATGACCCGGCAGGCGATCTCGCCGCGGTTGGCAATCAGGATCTTGTTGAACATGCGGGGGCTCGCGTCAAGGGGGTTGCTGGGAAGGGTGGCGGACGCACGGGCGGTCATTGGCACCAGCCTGGCTTGCGTTTGTCGAGGAATGCCGCCAGCCCTTCCTGGCCCTCCGCCGATATCCGCAGCCCGGCGATCAGGCTGGCGTTGTCGGCGTCGTGGCGCGCGCCATCACGATGGGACGCGACCTGGCGCACCAGCGACTTGGCTTGCGCCGAAGCCACCGGGCCGGCCTTCAACAGCAAGTCGATCTGCCGTTGCACCGCGGTGTCCAGGGCGGTGGCGTTGACCACGTCGTGCAGCAAGCCCATCGCGCAGGCTTGGCGGCCATCGAAAATCTCGGCGGTGGCAAACCAGCGCCGCGCCTGGCGCGCACCGATCGCCTCGATCACATACGGCGAAATCACCGCCGGCAGCAGGCCCAGCTTGCTCTCGGTCAGCCCGAACTTCGCCTCCGGCACGCCGATCGCGATGTCGCAGCAAGCGACCAGTCCGACACCGCCGCCAAACGCCGCGCCGTGGACCTTGGCGATGGTCGGCTTTGGTATCTCATCGAGGGTGCGCATCAGCCGTGCCAGCGCGAGCGAGTCGTCGCGGTTCTCGGCCTCGCTGGCGTCGGCCATCCCGCGCATCCAGTTGAGGTCGGCCCCGGCCGAGAACGACGCGCCTTCACCTTCCAGCACCACGACCCGCACGCTGTCGTCCCCACCCAGGCTCTCCAGTGCACCGGTCAGCGCCGAGATCAGCATGGCGTCGAATGCGTTGTGGACCACGGGACGGTTCATACGCAGTCGGGCGACGGGGCCCTCGCGCAGGTTCAGCAGCGGGTTGGTCATCGGTACTCGGCGGTTGCGGGACTGGTTGAATGATAGCCGTCGTGCTCCGGCAACCAATCATCCACGACCGGGATGCGACCAATTCTCATTATGAAGTAGAATCCGCGGGTCCCTTTCCGCGTGATTCCGATGCTCATTGCCCTGCGTCTGCTTGCCATTTCGCTGATGTTGTCATTCACGCTGCCTGTGTACGCAGACGACCCGCTTGCCGACCAGTCCGCCAACCAGCCGGTGAACGAGCCAGTGAACCAGGACGCGCAGACCGCGTGGCGCCTGCTCGACTACATCGCGGTGGACTATGCCGTTGCCGTCGCCGCGGAAGGCGGAGAGGTCGTGAGCGAAGCCGAATACGCGGAGATGACCGAGTTTTCCAACGCGGTAAGCGAGCGCCTGGATGCCCTGCCGCCGAGCGACACCCGGGCGCGCCTGAAGGATGGCGCGAAAGCCCTGCAACTTGCCATTGAGAACAAGGCCACCCCCGGGGAAGTGGCCTCGCTGGCGCGCAATCTTGGCGGCGAATTACTGGCGGCCCATCCGATGCCGTTGGCGCCCTCCAGTGCACCGGACCTGGCCCGGGCGGCCGACCTCTACCAGCAGCAGTGCGCCAGCTGTCATGGCAAGACCGGTGCCGGCGATGGCCCGGCAGGGATCGCGCTGGACCCGCCGGCGATCGACTTCACCGATGAGTCGCGCGCCCGCGAGCGCAGTGTGTTCGCGCTCTACCAGGTGATCGAACAGGGCCTGGAAGGCACCGGCATGGCCAGCTATGCGCACCTGCCATCGGAAGACCGCTGGGCGCTGTCGTTCTATATCGGCCAGTACGCGTATCCGGATGAGCTGGCGGCACCGGGCGAGCGTCTGTGGAACGGCGATGAGTCGCTGCGTGCGCGGTTTCCGGATCTGGGAACCTTGACCCAGGTGACCCCGGCCGCCCTTGCCCAGAGCATTGGCGAGGACGATGCCAAGGCGGTGACGGCTTACCTGCGTCGCCATCCTGAAGTAGTGCAGGCCAAGCCGGAAGGATCGTTGGCCCTGGCCCGCTCGCGTCTGCTCGAAAGTACCCGGGCGTATGCGGCAGGCGATCAGCGCAAGGCGCGCGATCTGGCGCTGTCCGCCTACCTGGATGGGTTCGAGCCGGTGGAGCCGTTGCTGGCGGCGCGTGATGGCGCGCTGATGGTGGAGATCGAAACCGCCATGGCCGAGTTGCGTTCGCGCATCGGCCGCTCGGCGAGCGTGGAAGACATACAGGCGCAGGTCGAGGTCGTCGACGGCTTGTTCGTCAGGGCCGAGGCGGCGCTCGCCCCGGGGATGGCGAGCAACATGACGGCCTTCGTGGGGTCTTTCACCATCTTGCTGCGAGAGGGCCTGGAGGCGTTGCTGGTCCTGATTGCGATGATTGCGTTCCTGCGCAAGGCCAACCGCACCGAGGTCATGCCGTACGTGCATGCCGGCTGGGTCTCCGCGTTGCTGGCAGGCGGGCTGACGTGGGTGGTGGCGACCTACCTGGTCAGCATCAGCGGTGCCAGCCGCGAACTGACCGAAGGGTTCGCGGCCCTGTTTGCCGCGGCGGTGCTGCTGTTCGTCGGCATCTGGATGCACGGCAAGAGCCAGGCCGGTGCATGGCAGCGCTACATCAAGGAAAAGCTTTCCCACGCCTTGTCGAAACGGTCGGCATGGTTCCTGTTCCTGCTGTCATTCGTGGTGGTGTACCGCGAAGTCTTCGAGACCGTGCTGTTCTACGCCGCGCTGTGGAGTCAGGGTAATGGCAATGCCATCCTGGCCGGTGGTGCCGCCGGCGCGGTGGTACTGGCGGGTATCGCCTGGGCGATGCTGCGGTACAGCCGGAAGCTGCCGATTTCCACCTTCTTCTCTGTCAGCTCGATACTGATTGCCGTACTGGCCGTGGTGCTGGCGGGCAAGGGTGTTGCCGCGCTGCAGGAGGCCGGTTGGCTGTCGGTGTCGGTCGTCAGCTTTCCGCGGATCGCGCTGTTGGGGATCTATCCAACCCTGCAAGGCGTGCTGGCGCAGCTGGTCACGCTGGCGATCATCATCATCGGGTTCTGGGGCAATCGCCGCGCGGCATTGGCGCGGTAAGCCACGCGCCAGCTTGAGCACGCCAGCTTGAGCACGCCAGTTTGAAAGCGCGCTGACCGGAATGTGCTAACCGGAATGTGTTGCAGGTACCCGCCGCCCTAATGAGGGCGGCGGGTTTTTTTACCGGTGCTTTCGGTGGCTTCCACCACCAGGCTGAAGGTCCGCTCGTCGCCCGGGTGCAGCGCACCCACGCCGACCACCTGGCGGTTGATCTCCTTGCCGCGGCCGTCGCGGATCGACAGCACCATCGAGTACTCGCAGGCACCATCGGCGGGGGCCGGAATGGTGCCTTCAACCTTCAAGGCGGTTACCGCGGCTGCGGCGGCTGGGCCGGCATCAAACCGCAGGTGTCCACGGCATTGCGGACACACGCTGGAGCTTTCCAGGATCGTGGTCTTGCAATGCGGGCAGGTGCGGGTCGCGCCCGCAGTGCCCGGGCGCGGTGTGCTCATGCGAGGCTTTCGAGGCCCGTCTTGGTGCCGGACTGGTTGGCAGGCTTGTTGCCCGAGTTGTTCTGGGATTTGTTCTCGGCCTTGTCGTAGCCCTTGTCACCCCAGCCGAACTCGACCTGACCGCGCATCCGCGACCCGGCGGCGACAATCAGCGATCCGGCCTTGACGTCGCCGATCAACGCACCCGACTCCAGCACCTCGACCCGTTGCGCCGACTCGATGTTGCCTTCCAGCTCGCCGGCAACGATGACCTTCTGCGCGCGTACGCCGCCGGTCAGCTTGGCGCCGGTCTCGATCGTCAGGTTGCCCTGGACGTTGACATCGCCGTTGAACTTGCCGGCAATGCGCACGTGCCCGGTACCTTCGATTTTTCCCTCGATGGTCAGGTCGGCGGCAATCAGCGATTCCTTCATCGATGATTCGTTGCGGCCCGGTGCAGCCACTTCACGGGTCGATGGGGCATCGAACCGGGCCGCTTCCGGGGTCGGGGTCGGTACCGATTGAACAGGCGCCGGCGGGGCAGCCGGGGCAGGCGCCGGTGATTTTGAGGAGGCGGGTTCTTTCCAGATAGCCATCGGTTGCAAGGTCCATCGAATCAGGGACCTCCGAATCTAGCACCGACTTCACGCCTCCTTGATGTGAAACCGGCCTGAAAAGCACATTCCCTTCAGCCGACCGACAGGAAAGCCGTGTTCATCAGTGCATCCCATCACACTGCGGCGCCGTGGACAGATCAGCGTTGCCGCGCTCGTGCCAGTACGGCAGGAACTACATCCGGAACACGCCGAAGTGGGTTCCGCGGGTGCCGGGCTCACCTTGGGCCGGCGCATTGAACGCGGCCGACAGCCCCAGTCCAAGCACGCGACGGGTGTCGGCCGGGTCGATGATGCCGTCGTCCCACAGCCGGGCGCTGGCGTAGTACGGGCTGCCTTGCGACTCGTATTGCTCGCGCAGCGGTACCTTGAACGCCTCTTCCTCATCGGTCGTCCAAGTCCCGTCGCGCGCCTCGATGCCGTCGCGCTTGACCGTCGCCAGCACCGAGGCCGCCTGTTCGCCGCCCATCACGCTGATCCGCGCGTTCGGCCACATCCACAGGAACCGGCCACCATAGGCGCGCCCGCACATCGCGTAATTGCCGGCGCCGAAACTGCCGCCAATCACCACGGTGAACTTGGGCACGTGCGAGCAGGCCACCGCAGTGACCATCTTCGCCCCGTCCTTGGCGATGCCGGCCTGCTCGTACTTCTTGCCGACCATGAAGCCGGTGATGTTCTGCAGAAACACCAGCGGGATTCCGCGCTGGTTGCACAGCTCGATGAAGTGCGCGCCCTTGAGCGCGCTCTCGGCGAACAGGATGCCGTTGTTGGCCACGATGCCGACCGGGTAGCCGTGCAGGTGCGCGAAGCCGGTGACCAGGGTCTTGCCGTAGCGCGCCTTGAACTCCTGGAACTCGCTGCCGTCGACGACGCGGGCAATTACCTCACGGATGTCGAAGGGGCGGCGGGTGTCCTTCGGCACGATGCCGTACAGCTCCTCGGCGGCGAATAGTGGCTCGCACACGGGCTGCACCGCGACCGGCACGACCTTCTTGCGGTTGAGCGTGCCGACGATCCCGCGGGCGATCTGCAGCGCGTGGCGATCGTCCTCGGCGAAGTGATCGGCAACGCCGGAGATCGACGTGTGGACGTCGGCGCCACCGAGGGTTTCGGCATCGACGATCTCACCGGTGGCAGCTTTCACCAGCGGCGGCCCACCGAGGAAAATGGTGCCCTGTTCCTTGACGATGATCGACTCGTCGCTCATCGCCGGCACATACGCGCCGCCGGCGGTGCAACTGCCCATGACCACGGCGATCTGGGGGATGTTGTCCGCGCTCATGCGGGCCTGGTTGTAGAAGATCCGGCCGAAGTGCTCCTTGTCCGGAAACACCTCGTCCTGCAAGGGCAGGAAGGCGCCACCGGAGTCGACCAGGTAAATGCACGGCAAATGGTTCTCGCGTGCGACTTCCTGTGCGCGCAGATGTTTCTTGACCGTCATCGGGAAGTAGGTGCCGCCCTTGACGGTGGCATCGTTGGCGACCACCACCACCTCCAGGCCCTGCACCCGGCCGATACCGCAAACCATGCCGGCCGCTGGCGCGGCGTCGTCGTACATGCCGCCTGCCGCCAATGGGGCGATCTCCAGGAACGGCGAGCCCGGGTCGAGCAGGGCAGTGATGCGGTCCCTCACCAGCAACTTGCCGCGAGCGGTGTGCCGGTCGCGCGCCTTGTCGCCGCCGCCGTGTGCAGCGCGCAGCAACCGGCTGTCCAGTTCATCAACCAGCGCGCGGTGGTAAGCGACGTTGTCCTTGAAATCCTGCGAGCGCGGATCGAGCGCGGAACTGAGTACGGGCATGCGGCGTTCTGTCGGTGATGGTCCAGGGGCTACAGGATACCCGTCCGGCAACTTCGCCAATGGCAGTTCGAGCCAGACATGAAAAAACCCGGGTCCGCATGACGCGGGCCCGGGTTTGGAGTAACGGGATGATCGAGGCGATCAGTCCTGGATTTCGGCGTCCGCCTCGGCCTCGGCTTCCGCCTGCTCCTGCTTCATTTTAGCGGAGACACTGTCGGCAGCCTCGCCGATCGTACCGGCGGCATTCGCCTTGCCTTCCTCGTACGCCTGCTGCAACGGATCTGCGGCGGCATCGGCGCTGGTTGCGGCCGAGTCGACAGCGTCAGCGGTGCTGGCAGCAGCCGAGTCGATGGCGTCGGCGGTGTTGGTAGCGGCAGCATCAATCCCGGCAGCGGCGGAATCCGCGGCTGACGACGCAGCAGCGGCAGCCTGGTCGCCGGCAATTTCGGCCTGGGCGGCGGCTTCATTGGCTTGCTGGTCGGCGTTTGGCGAATTGCAGGCGGCAAGGGCAAACGCGCTGGCAGCAAGAAGGGCGGTGATCTTGTAGTTCATGGTGGACTCCTGGGTTTGTCGGCAGTGAAACTGCGTTGGGTCGCCGGTTCTGCCGGCGGGCGCACTATTGAGGCTTTGCCTGTAAAGGAATGTGAAGGCCATCAAAAAAGCCGCCGGGATACCCCGGCGGCTTTCGGTACAGCTGACAACCAGGACGGATTACTGACCGTCGTTGTTGGTCTCGGCATCACCACTGGCAGCGGCTTCTTCCGCAGCGTCCTGGGCCTGCTCGGCAGCGTCGGCAGCGTTCTCGGCAGCGTCGGCAGCGTCATCGGCACCGGTCATGTCGGTAGCGGCGGCAGCGGCGTCAGCCGAGGTCGCGGCGGCATCGGCAGCCGAAGCGGCGGTGTCGGCAGCAGCCTGGGCAGCGTCGGCAGCCATCGCGTCGCCGGTAGCGGCGGCGTTGGCAGCAGCCTCGGAAGCCTCGGACGAAGCAGTAGCCGCTTCAGCCGCAGCGTCGTCAGCCTGCTGGGAGTTGGAGCAGGCAGCCAGGGCAAAGCCCATGGCGATAGCGAGCAGCGCCTTGTTGAAAGTCATGGTGTAGTCCTCGTCGTTAATAGGGTTAGGCAACGCGCTAGTGCGCGCATTAACATGATGACAACCGAGCGACGCGTGTCAAGCGCCACGTAGTGCCTTTTTCGTTAACGAAACGTTGACGTTTGGGTGCCGTTGGGGAAACGAGTCAGAGCAGTTCGATCGCGATCGCTGTCGCCTCGCCGCCGCCGATACACAGCGACGCGACACCTCGCGTGCCTCCGCGCGAGCGAAGTGCATTGATGAGTGTCACCACCAGACGTGCGCCACTGGCGCCAATCGGGTGTCCCAACGCCACCGCGCCGCCATGCACGTTGACCTTCTCGTGCGGGATCCCCAGATCCTTGATTGGCGCCATCGCGACGCAGGAGAACGCCTCGTTGATCTCGAACAGGTCGACGTCCTCAACCTTCCAGCCCGCCTTCTCCAGCACGTTGCTGATCGCCGTGACCGGCGCGGTGGTGAACCACTCCGGCGCCTGGGAATGGGTCGCGTGGGCGACGATGCGTGCCAGCGGTTTCAGGCCGCGTGCGCTGGCGTCCTCGGCCGACATCAACACGGTGGCGGCAGCACCATCGGAAATTTTCGACGATGACGCCGCTGTCAACACGCCTTCCTTGCCGAACGCGGGGCGCAAGCCCGGGATCCTGCTCACGTCGATCTTGCCCGGCTCTTCGTCGGTGTCGACCACGGTCTCGCCCTTGCGGGTCTTGACGGTGACCGGGACGATCTCGTCCTTGAACCTGCCCTCGGCCTGGGCAGCCTTGGCGCGGTTCACGCTCTCGGTGGAAAACGCGTCCAGCGCGGCGCGATCGAACTGGTACTCGTTGCACGCCATGTCGCCGAACACGCCCATTGCCTTGCCGTCGTACGGGTTGGTCAACCCATCGTGGGCCATGTGGTCGAGGAACTCGGCGCTGCCGTAGCGGACGCCCGTGCGGCTGCCGTTCAACAGGTGCGGGGCATTGGTCATCGACTCCATGCCGCCGGCCACAACGACCTTCGCCGAGCCGGCCTTGATCAGGTCGTGTCCAAACATGATCGCTTTCATGCCCGAACCACACACTTTGTTAATGGTGGTGCAGCCGGCCGAGGTGGGCAGACCAGCATTCAGCGAGGCTTGCCGTGCCGGTGCCTGGCCCAGCCCAGCGGGCAGTACGCAGCCCATGATGACCTCGTCGACCTGGTCGGCCGCGAGGCTGGCATGCTCGAGGGCACCGGTGATGGCAGCAGAGCCCAGCGCCGGTGACGGCACGCCGGTGAACTGGCCGAGGAAGGAACCGATGGCGGTGCGCTTGGCACCAACGATGACGACGTCGCTCATGGGGGACTCCGGTAAATGGGGGCTTGAGCTGCCCGAACCCCTCCGATTATGCCGCCGCGTGCTGCATTGCGGCAAACCGCAAGTCGCGGCTGCCGTTGCGGGTGCGCGCAGTGCCCGCCATTGTGGCCTGTGTCGCGATCGGCTAGAAAGGGTGGGGTTGATCAGCCGTTATGAACCAGCCGTTATGACGCACCCGGGCGACACCGGGACCAGATGGGGAGAGGAGACAGAATGAAGCCAAAGGATAGTGGGCGCTGGCAAGCAATGGTGGGCGGGGCTTGTCTGCTCGCATTGGCGGCGTGTAGCGGTGGCGGTGGTTCGTCCAACATCCGCCCGCAGCCGACGCCTCCTCCCACCGCGCCGGATCCGGAGCCGGAGCCAGGCCCGCAGCCGGACTTCGATGCCCATCTGGTATTGACCAACGCGGTCGCGGCCCACGATGCCGGTTTCACTGGCGAAGGCGTGATCATCGGCCTGCTTGACAGTGGCATCCGCCGCGACCACCCGACCCTGGTCGGCCGGGTCGTCGATCCGGGATTTGTGTACCTGGATGAGGATCAGAACGATCTCGACACCGACGACGTGCTGGGTCACGGCACCAGCGTGGCGCAACTGGCCGGTGGCAGCGCGTTTGGCAGTTGGCCCGGCGGTATTGCCCCCGGGGCGACGTTTGTCTCCGCCCGGATCATTGCCGACGATCCCCCCGTGGACGACGGGTCCGGCCAGGGCAACCGCGTCACCGACGGCTCCTGGCTGGGGGAGGTCCACAAAGACCTGATCAGCGCAGGCGTACAGATCTCCAACAACTCCTGGGGTGGCCTGTACTGGGATGGCGATGCCGTGACCAGGACCTTCATCGATGCGATGACGCCTTTCGTGGTGGACTGGGGCGGCCTGGTGGTGTTTGCGACCGGCAACGAGTCCGGAGCCAATCCGAGCGATACCGCCTCCTTGCCCAGCCAGGGCGCCGGCGCGTCGGGCCTGGAGCGGGGCTGGCTCGCCGTGGCCGCGCTGGACACCCTTTCACCGACTCAACTCGCCTCCTATTCCAACGCCTGTGGTATCGCGATGGACTACTGCCTGGTGGCACCGGGCGACGTGGTATTCACCGGTCTGGACGATACCGCGGGTAATCCGACCTATTGGGTCGGCGGCGGGACATCGTTCGCCGCGCCGCAGGTATCGGGCGCGGCGGCGCTGGTGTGGGAGGCATTCCCCTATTTCGACAATGACCTGGTGCGGCAGACCTTGCTGGGCACGGCGACCGACCTTGGTGTTGCCGGCGTGGACAACGTATTCGGGCATGGACTGCTGGATGCGGGCAAAGCCGTGCAGGGGCCGGCCAAGCTGGACTGGGGCCAAGTCACGGCTGCATTCGATGGTGGCATGTCGGTCTGGTCCAACCCGATTTCCGGCGCGGGCGGCATCACCAAGAGCGGTACCGGCCACCTCGACCTGACCGGTGAAAACAGCTACACCGGCGAGACCATCGTGGAGGCAGGCTCGCTGTCCACGCTGCACGCCTTGCCTGGCGACACCACGGTGCGCATTGACGGCCTGTTGCTGCTGGACGAAGTCGGGGTGCACGGAACGCTGCGCAACGAGGGCGCGACCGCGATCTATGGGGCCAACCCGGATGGAGCGGTGCACGTGATCGACGGCGATTTCGCCCAGACCGCCAGCGGCCGGCTTGCGCTGGAGGTCGGCTCGCAGTTGCAGGTGCAAGGGCGCGCCGACATTGACGGCGAGGTACTGGTCACCGGCGTCACCGAAGGCTATGTATTTTCCGCACGTGAGACCTTCCTTGAGGCCGCGCAAGGCGTGAACGGGAGGTTCGGCCAGGTCTCGGCCAGCAGTGGCGTGTTTCTCGAAGCCACCCTGGGTTACGACGCCAACAGCGCCTGGCTGGACATCGACCGGCTGGATGTCAGTGCGGCCGCACAGTCGATGGGCCTGACTGCGGCCTCGGTCGGATCGGCGTTGCGGATCGAGACTGCCTTCCAGGTCATCGATGGCAACGGTGCAGGGGCATTGCCGGTCGACGGCCCGACGGGCGCCGACGCAGCCAGTGGGTTCATCCACGGCGCCGCGGCGCTCCAGCGCACCCAGACCGCCGCCGCTGCCGAGCGTTCGCTGGCGAGCCTGTCGGGGGAGCTGCATGGCGCGGATACCTCGTTCGCGATGATGGCGATGGAAGACAGCCGCCACACGCTGGAATCGCGACTGGATGCACTGAGCCGCGGTGCCGGTAACGGCGCCTGGGCCGACCGCCTTGGCGGCGAGCGTTCGCACTCCCATACCCGGGTCGATGCCAACGGCTGGCTGATCGGTCAAGACCAGCGGTTTGGCCCGCACTGGACGGTCGGCGTCGCGTTCGGCCAGACCGATGGCTACGCCAATCACGACCTGCGCCGCGATCGCGAGCACAACCGTCAGTTCGAAGGCCAGCTCTACACCGCCTGGAGCACCGGCGGAAACTACGTGCTCGGACGTTTCGCCATTGGACAGATGGACCGCAGGACGCAGCGCGAAATCACCCTGGGGGCGGATCGCTTCGGCGTCGGCGCTGACTACGACAACCGCTACACCAGCTTCGGCCTGCAGGCCGGCCATCGCTTTGACTTCGCTGGCGGCACGCTGACCCCGTATGTCGGCACCGAAACCATGCAACTGGAGCGCGGTGCCTTCAGCGAGAACGGGGCCGCGGGCTTTGGCCTGAGCACCACCGGGTCCAGCCTCGAGGCGACCCGTGCACTGGTGGGCGCTCGCGTGCAACAGCAGTTGCGGGTGGGATCATCGGTGATGACGGTGAGCAGCCGCCTGGAGTGGCAGCGCCTGCTGTCGCAGACCGGCAGCCTGATTGATGCGCGCTTTACCGGGATCGATGCCTGGGCGCCGATCAGTGGCACCGGGCTGGCTCGGGAAGCGGCCGTATTCGGCGTCGGCCTGCGCGCTGACCTGCCGCTCGGCCAACTCGGCTTCGACCTGGATGCCCGTCACGAGCTCGGCAGGACCTGGACCGGCGCGTCTGCCAACTGGTCGGTCGGGTTCTGACCCGGTTGACGCTTTAAACAACGACGTTTCAAACAACAACGCCGCGGATGTCCGCGGCGTTGTTGTTTCTGCGTGGCGTGGCGTGGCGTGGCTTGCTGGTCAGTGCTGCTCGTTGAACAGCTCACGCCCGATCAGCATCCGCCGGATCTCGTTGGTACCCGCACCGATGGCGTACAACTTCGCGTCACGCAGGAAACGGCCGGTGGGGTAGTCGTTGATGTAGCCATTGCCGCCAAGGGTCTGGATGGCTTCCAGGCCGACCTGCACCGCGGCCTCGCTGGCGTGCAGCAGGCACGAGGCGGCATCCACCCGGCTGCGGTGGCCGGCGTCGTAGTCGCGTGCCACCTGGTAGGCAAACGCGCGGCTGGACTGCAGCGAGGTGTACATGTCGGCGATCTTGGCCTGCATGATTCCGAAGGTGCCAATGGCGACGTCAAACTGCTTGCGCTCGCGCACATAGGGCAGGGCGATATCGAGTGCCGCCTGCATCAGTCCCAGCGGTCCGCCGGTCAGCACCAATCGCTCGGTGTTCAGACCGCTCATCAAGACCTTGACGCCCTGGTTGACCTCGCCCAGAACGTTGGCAGCCGGGATTTCGCAGTCGCGGAAGACCAGCTCGCAGGTGTTGGAGCCGCGCATGCCCAGCTTGTCGAGCTTCTGGGCGGTGCTGAAACCCGGCATGCCCTTCTCGACGATGAAGGCGGTCATGCACTTGCTGCCCGCTTCCTTGCCCGCGGTGCGCATGTAGACCACCAGCACGTCGGCTTCGGGACCGTTGGTGATCCACATCTTGTTGCCGTTCGCAATCCAGACGTCGCCCTTCAGTTCGGCGCGGCACGACATCGAGCCGACCACGTCCGAGCCTGCGCCCGGCTCGCTCATCGCCAGCGCGCCCTTCCATTCGCCGGTGCACAGCCTGGGCAGGTACTTGCCACGCTGCTCGTCGCTGCCGTTGGCGTAGAGGTTGTTCACGCACAGGTTGGAATGGGCGCCGTACGACAAGCCGACCGAGCCGGATGCGCGCGATATCTCTTCCATCGCCACCAGGTGCGCCAGGTAGCCCATGCCGCTGCCGCCGTACTCCGGGTCGACGGTCAGGCCCAGCAGTCCCATCTCGCCCAGCTTCGGCCACAGGTCCTGCGGGAATACATTGTCCTCATCGATCTTCGCCGCGCGCGGCGCGATCTCGACCTCGGCAAAACGGCGCACGGCATCGCGCAGTGCATCAATCTCGTCGCCCAGCGGAAAAGGTCGCATTGGAGCTCCATAGGTTTTGTCTTGAAAGCACGACGGGGCACTCCGCCCCGTCGTGTTTGTCGCGTACTACAGCCGGTTAAACAGCCGCCGGTAATCAGCTGCCGCGGACGCGGCCCTTGAAGCGCGGGGTCCCGCGACCCATTGGCAACTTCAGCTTGCCGACGGCGGCGATGCGCTCCTCGGCCAGGCGGTCGGCGGCCTTGTAGGTCGGGATGCCGTCGCGCTCGGAGATCTCGAAGATCCGGCCGAGGTTGTGGTAAATGGTGCGCATCATGCGCATCGCACGCTCGCGGTTGTAGCCGTCGATTTCCAGCGAGACGTTCATCACGCCGCCGGCATTGACCGCGTAATCCGGGGCGTACAGGATGCCGCGCTTCTGCACGTCATCGCCAATCGCATCGGTGGCCAACTGGTTGTTGGCCGAACCGCAGATGACCTTCGCCTTCAAACGCGGCACGGTCTCCTCGTTCACGGTGCCGCCCAGCGCGCACGGCGCGTACACATCGGCCGCGACGTCGTAGATCTCGTCCAGGCCCACGGCCTCGGCGCCATACTCGGACACGGCTTTGTCGACCAGGCCCTGGTTGATGTCGGTCACGAAGATCTTCGCGCCGCGCTCCTTGAGCAGCTTGACGTATTCCATGCCGACGTGGCCCAGGCCCTGTACGGCGTAGCTGTACTTGCCGACTTCCTCGTCGCCAAAACGCTTGTTCAGCGACGCCATCAGGCCCTGCAGGGTGCCGTAGGCGGTGAACGGCGACGGATCGCCCGAGCCGCCGTGGACCTGGTGCACGCCGGTGACGTACTCGGTCTCGCGGAACACGAACTCCATGTCGTTGACATCGATACCGACGTCTTCGGCGGTGATGTAACGGCCACCGAGCGACTCGACGAACTGGCCGAACGCGCGGAACAGCACCTCCGACTTGTCGGTGGCCGGATTGCCGATGATGACTGCCTTGCCGCCGCCCAGGTTGAGCCCGGCGACCGCGTTCTTGTACGTCATGCCGCGGCTCAGGCGCAGCACGTCGTTCAGCGCTTCGGCCTCGGACTTGTACGGCCACATGCGGGTGCCGCCGAGCGCGGGGCCCAGCGTGGTGTCGTGGATGGCGATGATGGCCTTCAGGCCTGCATCCTTGTTGTGGCAGAACACGACCTGCTCGTGGCCGAAAGTATCGAGGGTTTCGAAAATCATTGCGGACTCCGCACGCTGGTAGCCGTATTGCGTAGCGCAACCGTCCCAGCTTTGGTTGATAAGTTATTGAAAATGCTGAAATCTGGGGCGTGGGAGGTCTTCAAGACGCCTGCCGCAGCCGCATCAGTCTAAT
Organism: Lysobacter sp. A378; assembly: GCF_054052125.1. Lineage (NCBI taxonomy): Bacteria > Pseudomonadati > Pseudomonadota > Gammaproteobacteria > Lysobacterales > Lysobacteraceae > Lysobacter > Lysobacter sp. A378. The sequence continues at coordinate 306,599 of NZ_JBSVRK010000002.1, forward strand.
GGAATCGGCGGTTTGTCGCGTCCATTGGAGCGCCACGGGGCCGATAGCCGCGGCGGGCTTCATTGGCGCGCCGGCGCTACAATCGGGGGTCAACGATTCTCCGATGGAAAGCGCATGAATACGTCCGCCGCCAGCCTGCCCGAAGCCCGTCCCGACAACACGCCGCTGCGGTTCGTTACCGCCGCCAGCCTGTTCGATGGCCACGACGCGGCGATCAACATCATGCGCCGGCTGATCCAGTCCCAGGGCGCGGAGGTTGTCCATCTGGGCCATAACCGCTCGGTGGAGGACGTCGTCCGCGCCGCGTTGCAGGAGGACGCCGACGCCATCGCGCTGTCGTCCTACCAGGGCGGGCACGTCGAGTACCTCAAGTACATGGTCGACATGCTCAAGGAGCGCGGCGCCGGCCATATCAAGATCTTCGCCGGCGGTGGCGGCACCATCACCCCCGAAGAGATCCGCGAACTGCAAGCCTACGGCGTCGAACGCATCTACCACCCCAACGACGGCATGAAGATGGGCCTCGTGGAGATGATCGAAGACGTAGTCCGCCGCACCCACAACGCCCGCAACGCCGCCCGCCACGCCTCAACCGACCCCGCACGGCCGGCCTCAACCGACCCTGTAGGGCGGGTTTCAACCCGCCAAGACGCCACCCCCCACCCCCACACCAACGACGACCCCGCCCCCTCCATCACCGACGAAATCGCAATCGGCAGAATGCTAAGCGCCATCGAAGAAGGCGAGTTCGACGAGACCGAGCTAACCCACCTACGCAAACAATGGCAACTAGCCGGCAGCCGAACCCCGGTCATCGGCATCACCGGCACAGGCGGCGCCGGCAAGTCCTCCGTCACCGACGAACTGCTGAACCGCTTCCTCGCCCACTTCCCCGACATGCGCCTGGCGGTGATCTCCGTCGACCCGACCCGCCGCCGCACCGGTGGCGCGCTGCTGGGCGACCGCATCCGCATGAACTCGCTGCGCTCCAAGCGCGTGTACATGCGCTCCATGGCGACCCGCCGCCAGCACGCGGCGACCAACATCGTGCTCAAGGACAGCATCGGCTTCCTGAAGGGCCTCGGCTACGACTTGGTGATCGTGGAGACCGCCGGCATCGGCCAGAGCGACTCGGAGATCGTCGACCTGGTCGACTTCCCGATGTACGTCATGACCAGCGACTTCGGTGCCGCCAGCCAGTTGGAGAAGATCGACATGCTCGACTTCGCCGAGCTGGTGGTACTCAACAAGTACGACAAGCGCGGCGCCGAAGATGCCCTGCGCGACATCCGCAAACAGTGGAAGCGCAACCGCGTCGCCTTCCAGACCAAAGATGAAGACGTCCCCGTCTACCCGACCATTGCCAGCCAGTTCAACGACCCCGGCATCAGCTGGATGTTCGCCAACCTGTGCCGCCTGATGCGAGAGAAGCTGCACCTGGGTGAGGACGCCGGCCACGCCGCGCCAGCCCATTGCGACTTCCGCCCCGAACTCGACACCACCCTGAAAGAGCCGCGCGCCACCGTACTGATCCCCGGCGCACGCATCCGTTACCTCGCCGAAATTGCCGAACAGGGCAGGGCGATCAACAGCACCATCGACACCCAGTCCGAGACCGCCGACCGCGCGCAGAGCTATTGGCAGAGCCTGCACGACCTGGAAGACCCGGCGCTCCCCAAGCAGCTGGACCTCTACCAGGCCGACGACCTCGTAGGGCGGGTTTCAACCCGCCAAGCCGAACCCTCCCACCCCTCCACCGCCGCCGTTCCCGCTAACTCTCCCTCCACCGTCGTTCCCGCGAAGGCGGGAACCCATGGACGTTCGGCCGGTGAAGATCCAACGTCCATGGATCCCCGCCTTCGCGGGGATGACGGTGCGGGCGCGGCAGGCGGTGCGGCCGGGGCAGGCGGTGCGGTCGACCGCACCTTGCTCACCCTCCGCCAGCGCTACAACGACGCCATCCACTCGCTCTCAACCGACTCCCGCAAACTACTGCGCCACTGGCCCGAGCGGCTCAAGTCGATCACCGACGAGATCACCGAGTACGAAGTCCGCGGCAAGAAGATCCGGGTCGAGAACTACCGCGAGTCGCTCAGCCACCAGCTGATCCCCAAGATCGCCGCCCCCACCTACAAGTCCTGGGGCGAGCTGCTGACCTTCCTGCAGAAGGAAAACCTGCCCGGCGCGTACCCCTACACCGGCGGCGTCTACCCGTACCGCCGCACCGGCGAGGACCCGATCCGCATGTTCGCTGGCGAGGGCACGCCGGAGCGCACCAACCGCCGCTTCCATTACCTGTCGGTCGGCCAGCCGGCCGCGCGCCTGTCCACCGCGTTCGACTCGGTCACCCTGTACGGCGAGGACCCCGCGCCGCGCCCGGACATCTTCGGCAAGATCGGCAACTCCGGCGTCAACATCGCCTCGCTGGACGACATGAAGAAGCTGTACTCCGGCTTCGACCTGTGCGCGCCGACCACCAGCGTGTCGATGACCATCAACGGCCCCGCGCCGATGATCCTGGCGATGTTCATGAACTGCGCCATCGACCAGCAGATCGAGAAATACCTGCGCGAGGACGATGCGCGCTGGAACGACGCGAAGGCAAAGATCGACGCCCTGTTCGAAGGCAAGCGACGCCCCGCGTACAGCGGCGAGCTGCCAGAAACCAACGACGGCCTCGGCCTCGGCCTGCTCGGCGTCACCGGCGACCAGGTGGTCGACGCGGAGACCTACGAGCGCATCAGGACCTACACCCTCAAGACCGTGCGCGGCACGGTGCAGGCCGACATCCTCAAGGAGGACCAGGCCCAGAACACCTGCATCTTCAGCACCGAGTTCGCGCTGCGCATGATGGGCGACATCCAGCAGTACTTCGTCGACAACGGCGTGCGCAACTTCTACTCGGTGTCGATCTCCGGCTACCACATCGCCGAGGCCGGGGCGAACCCGATCAGCCAGCTCGCCTTCACCCTGAGCAACGGCTTCACCATCGTCGAGTACTACCTCGCGCGCGGCATGAAGATCGACGACTTCGCGCCCAACCTGTCGTTCTTCTTCAGCAACGGCATGGACCCCGAGTACACCGTCATCGGTCGCGTCGCCCGCCGCATCTGGGCCCGCGCCATGCGCGAGCGCTACGGCGCGTCCAGCCGCAGCCAGATGATGAAGTACCACATCCAGACCAGCGGCCGGTCCCTGCACGCGCAGGAGATCCAGTTCAACGACATCCGCACCACCCTGCAGGCGATGTACGCATTGTTCGACAACTGCAACTCCCTGCACACCAACGCCTACGACGAGGCCATCACCACCCCGACCGAAGAGTCCGTGCGCCGCGCCGTCGCGATCCAGATGATCATCAACAAGGAGCTGGGGCTGAACTTCAACGAGAACCCCTGGCAGGGCAGCTTCATCGTCGACAAGCTCACCGACATCGTCGAGGAAGCCGTCTACAAGGAGTTCGAGGCCATCAGCGAGCGCGGCGGCGTGCTCGGTGCGATGGACACCATGTACCAGCGCGGCAAGATCCAGGAAGAGAGCCTGTACTACGAGCACAAGAAGCACGACGGCAGCCTGCCACTGGTCGGCGTCAACACCTTCCTGCCGAAGGAGCACGCCGGCGAAGTGACCACCGAGATCGAGCTGATCCGCTCGACCCCCGAAGAGAAGGGCCAGCAGATCGACAACGTCGCCAACTTCCAGCAGCTCCGCAACGCCCTGACCCCAACCGCCCCCGCTCCCGTAGGTGGGGCTTCAGCCCCTCCCGACGAACCCACCAACACCCCAGGCCTCGCCTACCTCCAAAAAACCGCCCGAGACCGCCAGAACGTCTTCGCCGCGTTGATGCAGGCGGTCAAGACGCATAGTCTGGGGCAGATCAGCCATGCGCTGTATGACGTGGGTGGGGAGTACCGACGAAATATGTAACAGCTGGCCGTCCTTCTAGTAGTTCAATCTTGAGCATGGGGCAGCACATCGATGTCGTTGCCAAATTTTCTGAAAAGCTACCGAAAGCAAACCTCCGAGCTCATCGCGTCCAAAGACATCAACGAGGCAATGAGCGCGGCTGTAGGGGGCGATTACATCGCCGTCGGACAGCTGGAATGCGCTCTTCTTGTTCAGCACGGACTGAAGAAGGGTGATCGTGTCATCGATGTCGGTTGCGGCAGCGGCAGACTCGCCTTTCAGCTGGCTGGTTACCTCGATGGGCAGTACATAGGCATGGATGTGGTGCCGGAACTCATCGAGTTCGCCGAGGCGAAATGTGGCCGCGCGGATTGGCGGTTCTACGAGGCACCAGGTCTGTCCATTCCGGAGCCTGCCGACCATGCGGATTTCGTCTGCTTCTTTTCCGTCTTTACCCATCTTCTTCACGAGGAATCGTACAAGTATCTGATGGAAGCAAAACGGGTCCTCAAACCCGGCGGGAAAATCGTCTTCTCGTTTCTGGAGTTTCAACTCCCTTCACACTGGTTCATCTTTGAAGGTGTGCTTGCCGATGACAGGCCGGAACGGGTCTTGAACCAGTTCATCAGCAGGGATGCGATTGCAGCGTGGGCGCAACACCTTGGTCTCGACGTTCTCGAGATCCTCGATGGCAACAAGAACCACATCGAGATCGACGAGGTCGTATGGGACGATGGGCGGAAGATGACCGGTTCCGGTACGTTCGGTCAGTCTGTTTGCATTTTGACAAAATCCTAGGACAGTTGGAGCGGTGCGAAAGTCTTGCACACCAACGCCTACGACGAGGCCATCACCACGCCGACCGAAGAGGGAGCGTGCGCCGCGCCGTCGCCATCCAGATGATCATCAACAAGGAGCTGGGGCTGAACTTCTGCGAGAAGTGCTGGACACCATGTACCAGCGCGGCAAGATCCAGGAAGAGAGCCTGTACTACGAGCACAAGAAGCACGACGGCAGCCTGCCGCTGGTCGGCGTCAACACCTACCTGCCGAAGGAGCACGCCGGCGGAGTGACCACCGAGATCGAACTGATCCGCTTGACCCCGGAAGAGAAGGGCCAGCAGATCGACAACGTCGCCAACTTCCAGCAGCTCCGCAACGCCCTGACCCCAGCCGCCCCCGCTCCTGTAGGTGGGGCTTCAGCCCCTCCCGACACACCCACCACCACCCCAGGCCCCGCCTACCTCCAAAAAGCCGCCCGCGACCGCCAGAACGTGTTTGCTGCTCTAATGGCGGCGGTGAAGACGCATAGCCTGGGGCAGATCAGCCATGCGTTGTATGACGTGGGTGGGGAGTACCGGCGGAATATGTAACTCGCCGTTCGCAAATTCTCAGGGGGAAGAGCGTGCTAGTCCTTGTTGATTATGACAACGTGCCGGATGCGGATCGGAGAACCGGCGTAGACCACGTTGTCCGGAAATTGCTCGCTCTTGTGCCGAGTTCCTTGTTAGCTGCCGCGAGGCCACGAGTACGCCTTTACGGAGGGTGGTATGAAGGCGATCGGCTTACCAGGTTGGGGCAACGATTGAGCGCAGATATTCGAGCGATCAGCCCTGTACGACTGGCACCGCCTGCCGGCTCCGCAGCGGTACTCGCTGACGTAGAGTTGGTGTTTTCGACATTAGTTCATCCGAAGACTTTGGTAGGAAACACGTACCGCGAGCAAACCATTCGTGATGGGATTCGCTGCGAGACACGCCCATGGTTTCAATGCGCAGATGAGCCCAATTGTCCTATGGCAAGCCTTAACGGGTTCTTTGAGAATGGTGGCTGTGTCCATACGTCGTGCTCTGTGCGCCCCCGCGACGTGCTCAAGCGCAAGGAACAAAAAGTCGTAGACACGATGATGGTGGCAGATCTGGCGGCTGCCGATATTTATGGCCACACGAATCTGTGTGTAGTCTCACGAGATGACGACATTTGGCCGGGGCTCTGTCTCGCGGCCCTAAAGGCGACAAATCTTCTTCATGTGACGACGGCGTCGAGCACCCGCGTCCCGAAGTATTTCAGCGTCCTTACATCCCCGTGCTATCAATTAATTCAGTGGAGCTAAGCCAATGGAAGTCGCAGACTTCAAACGGGTGCTGACCTGTTTTGCAGAGTCGCCTACCGCTATTGACATCGCTAAGGGGGAGTTCGCCGTTCAACTGCGTGATGAAGTAGTTAGCGGAAAATTGCTGAGGATCGATGGTGGACTCTGGGTCGAAGAAGAAGGTGACCGAAGGAAGGCGGAAAGTTGGTTGGTTACGCGCGTGGCGCGTCTACCGCTCTTAGCAGACCGCATCCTTTCGGAGGTTCCGGAGGTGGAAAGTTTCGTAGTGCCATCGGGAACCTTGGTGCCGGCTATCGATCAAGACCCGTCAGGGAGTGGTCGTAAAGTGGAGGATGCTATCTCAGCGTGTTTCGAGCAGATTTCTCGGCGTGCCCCGGGCACTACCTCAGTTTTGTACCTCACCTCGGACGCTGGTGAAGGCAAAACTACTGCGATTAGACGATTGGCACGCGACGTTGCTCTTAAATTCAAAAATAAGGAAGTTGATTGGATTTTGCTTCCAGTTCCGATGGGTGGCCGAGCTTTTCTGCGGTTTGATGAGCTCGTCGTAAGTTCCCTCATGCAGCGGTATCGGTTTTCCTACTGGTTCTTCGAGGGGTTCATTGAACTTGTTCGGATGGGGGTTGTTGTCCCTGCGTTCGATGGCTTTGAGGAAATGATCGTAGAGGAGTCTTCGGGTGAGGCGGTTTCGGCGGTCGGGAATCTCGTGAATGAACTCAATTCAGAAGGTTCTGTTTTGCTGGCCGCACGCAAGGCGTTCTTCGAATATCAGAGCTTTAGAACTCAGGCCCGTCTTTTCGATGCTATCGGTAGAGAGGACTCCGTTGAGTTCTCCCGGCTTGCGTTAGCCAGGTGGAGTCGAGAGCAGTTCGTTTCATACGGCAGCTTGAGGGGGCACGCTAATCCAGGGGGTGTATTCGATCAAGTTGCTTCCAAGTTCGACAATGACAAGCATCCACTATTGACTCGCGCTGTGTTAGTAAAGCGATTGTTCGATGTTGCGCTCGAGCTAGATGGCGTGACGGAGTTGGTTGCAAAGCTGGGAAGTGAGCCTGGAGATTATTTTCACGAGTTTGTTCTGGCGATTATTTCGCGCGAAGTCAACGAAAAGTGGCTCGATCGAGAAGGGCGGGAAGGAGTGGTGCTGCTCAGCGTGGAGGAGCACCTCGACCTGCTCGCGAGTATCGCGCGAGAGATGTGGATCAGTAGCATCGATGTGCTTCGTCATGACGTTGTTGACGTTGTGGCTGATCTCTATTGTGAGGAAACCAAGCGCCCCCCGGCAGTGGCGCGCCAGATTAAAGAGAAAATCAAGCATCATGCGCTCTTGACCCATTCGGTTGGGCAACGTGTTGGCCTCGCATTTGACCACGAAGACTTCCGAAATTTCTTTACCGGCGTTGCACTTGGACGATTGTGTGTTTCTGGCTCAAAGGAGGACTTGAGGTCATTTCTGCGTGTAACAAGCATTCCTGAGACGACAGCAGAAGAGGCGTACCTCATCTATGAACGTTCAGGGAAGAAGCCTGAAAATTTAGTAGGTGCCTTGCTAGGCCTAGCGGCGGGTGAGCTTACGACGTCGTTTGTACTCGAAAATGTCGGGCGATTGTTGATTCGCGTCCTCGATGGTCTGTCTTGCGATGAGGAAGTTCTCGTTGAAGGGATCATGTTCGGCCCCGCTGCGTTCGTTGGCAGGAGTCTGCAAAATGTATCTTTTGTCGGTTGCTACTTCGCGCCGACCAGTGTTGAGCAAGCCCAGTTTAGAAATATTTCCTTTGAGCGTTGTCGTTTCGAGCGAATAGAGCTTGGAGAGCATGGGGGCTTGGACGCCGAGATGTCCGACTGCGAAGTTGCATGTGTAGTAGCCCAAGACGACGCCACGCTTTTCGATCCAGCTGAGATCGCAAAGCTGTTGGAAGTTTATGGGTTTAGGCAGGCCGGTCACCTTGCTGGTGAAGGCTCGCGAATTAACGAGCCTGACGAGCATCTAGTACTCACGCAGCGCGCTATGCGTATATTTATGCGCTCTACGCAGGTGAACGAAGAGACCTTCCGGCTCCGACTGGGCAACTTTGCAACAATATTTATCGATTCGGTAGCACCCGAGCTGCTTCGCGTTGGAGTGCTTGAGAAGGTTCCTTATCGCGGGGCCGGACGGCAAGAGCGTTTTCGTGTGGGGGTGGCGATGTCTGAGGTTCAGAGTGCGCTTTCTCGATCTTCGGGAAGTTTTGAGAAATTCTTGGCTGAGTTTGCGTAGCCTGGGTGAAGTCGCGGGGAAGCTAGCCAAAGCACGGAAAGCATGGGGTCAGGTTGGCTTCTTCGCAATGTCCTGCGTGTGCGGACTGAAGGTTTGCTCGTCCCGGTGAAACTACGCTGACGAGATCGTTGCTGCGACTTCAATAACGGGAGCGGAAACCACATGGGACTGTTCGACCGACCTTTTGACAATGTCTGGATGACCCTGTGACGAATCTGATCCTGATAAGCGCCATTGTCCTTCCCACGCTTCTCGCACTCGGGGTGCTTCTGGCATGGCGATACGTACAGCGGCGTGACAGACGGCGCTCACCGCTGACCATCAAAGTGCTGAACCTGCCCGGTGAAGGGCTGCTTCGCGCCATCGAGAAGCACGACGGCGGATTCCATGAGAAAACTTCGATGGTGCTGCTTGTCGGCCCGATCATGCTCGCGTCGTGGCTGCTTGTCCGAATGGATCGGGTGGTCGATGACTGGGCAGCGATCCGGCTCGGGTGGGGCGACGCCGTGTTTGCGCTGGTGGGCATTGCAATGCTTGCTTGGAGTATCTGGGGCTTGCTCCACCACCTCCGCGAACGCCGCAAGTACCTGCAGGGCCGCGCCGCCGAATTGGCGGTGGCGCAATGCCTGATGCCGCTGATGGCGGACGGTGGGCTGATCTACCACGACTTCCCGGGGGACAAATTCAACATCGACCACATCGTGATCGGGCAGGGCGCCGTGTTCGCGATCGAGACCAAGTCCCGTCGCAAGCCGGGCAAGGGTGGACGGGAGTCTGCGCGCGTGGACTATGACGGCACTCAGCTCAAATTCCCGAACCACGTCGAGACCAAGCCGATTGAGCAGGCCCGGGGCCAGGCGCAGTGGCTGGAGAAGTTCCTGGGCAGTGGGGTCGGGGAGCCGGTGCGGGTGATCCCGGTTTTGGCGCTGCCGGGTTGGTACACCCAGAACTCGGTCCAACGTCCCGACGTGCTGGTGAGCAACTGCCACAACTCAAGTTTCATGATGAGCGACAAGTTCGGCCCAGCGTTGTCTTCTGCCATGCGCAAGCGCGTTGCACATGTGCTGACAGAGCGGTATCCGCAGATGGAGCCGTAACTATCGTTCGAACGAGCGCGGTTCCGCAAAACGGGGTCAGGTTGGACTGACCCCGCTTGCGCCTCAAGCTAGTCGAGCAAGATAGGAGACTGCCTCCAACGCGCAACGCGTCGAGATGGCGCTCGGCAGTTCGAAAAGGCGAGGGCGTTTCTGAAGTCGAAGAGTCGATAGAGGCGGTACTGGTCGAAAAACGGGGTCAGGTTCACTTCCTCGATCTGGCCGCGTTCGGCGGGAAAGTGAACCTGACCCCGTTCTGCCCTGTTCTGCCCCAATACCCGCAAGCAGCACCGCCACAACGCCGGGCTGCCTCCGGTAGAGTTCGAAAGGCGGCAATCAGTTTGGGGCTTCGGGGTGTTTACAGAAGCCGAGGCGATTCATACGCGATATACGGTGCTAGCAGAGTGGATTTTTTAATTATGATTGACTTAAGTAAACTTCTCGTACCTATTATCGAGTGCCTTCAGATTCCATTGGGAGCCATTAGTCGAGAAATTATTGAGGACGCGGAGTCAAAGGGCTACGATGATCTGCCGGTGATTGGTGAAGATGGTCTCGTCATGGGTTTCATTCCCGTAGCTCGCGCACGGCAAATTTCGGATGGAAAGACTCTTCTTTCGAGTGATGATCGAGAAATGAAATTCTCGTGGTGCCCGATCAAGGATGCACTAGATGACTTTCTAGCCAGATTGAGCGATCACAGAATCATCGGCATTCAGGGAGACGGAGGCGTCATTGTTGGGATCGTTACTATTTCTGACCTAAACCGCCACAGTTTCAGAGCTCTACTTTACCCGTTACTTGCTGAGTTGGAAGAGCTGTTAGCTCGTGTAATTGATGCGGAGTTTCATGATCCGTGGGTTTGGCTGGATAAGTTGGGTGATAGCAAAAGTAGCGTGGTGGGTCACTGGGAGTGCCTCAAGAGAGAGGGGTTGGATGTTGGCGCTACCGCAGGTACGACGCTTGCCCAGCTTTTGACAGTCTTCCAGGAGACTCTGCCATTGAGGGAGCGGCTCTTCTCAAGCAAGAGTCAGCTGAAACAATTTAAAGGGCGTGCGCTCAAGTATCGCAATTCTATAATGCACCCGGCTCGTCCTCTCGTATCTAGCCAGACGGAAGTAAGCTCATTAAGATGCTTTGTCCACCAGTTGCGCGTTATAACGAGAGTTGCCGGAGAACTATCCCGTACGGATATTCCTTAGAATTGAAAAAATAGATCAGAGAGCATTTGCATTTAAATCAGACTTTCCCAACTGGAACGCCCGGTAAACAGTGAGGTTAATTCGTGGCGTTAGGGGTTGGGGTTCATAGGGGTGCGAAGTTGGTATGCACCAGCATCCCTTTCCCGGACGGCCTGACTTTGCGTGTTTGGGCTGCATCTTGCTGAACTGCGTCCACGCCGCAGATCTAGAGATCAGGTCGCTGCGTCTCTCGGCAGCGAGGATAAGTGAAGCGGCCCCAGTCGACCTGTTGGTTTTCCTAGTTCAACGGCTTATCGCCCCCATCAATGATGGACGGTGCTAGCCTGGCTTCCTCGTTCGAGGGGGCGATCAATGCCATACATCCTTTTCACCGCATCCGAAACCTCGTCGTACGACGATCGAATCGAGGAGCGGTATCACTTTCCGAGAACGTATCTGGCGCAGGCTCAGCAAGCCGTAGGCGGTTGGGTGGTCTATTACGAGCCGCGTCGTAATGCGGGTCTGTCCAGCAGCGGCGGGCGCCAAGCGTACTTCGCGATTGCCCGGCTGGACCGCATCGAAGCCGACCCGATGCGCTCGGATCATTTTTACGCACGGCTGAGCCAGTACATGGAGTTTGATCAGGCCATTCCATTCAAGGAGAACGGGCGTTACTACGAATCGTCCTTGGTGAAGCCCGATGGCTCGACCAACAGAGGGCAGTTTGGGCGCTCAGTTCGGTTGATTCAGGGCCATGAGTTCGCTGCTATCGTCCGAGCAGGATTCACGTTCTCTGTGGAGCCTTGGGAGCGGGAGTCACTGCAGGATGGCGGATTCTTACGAGTCGCCGACGAGGTGCCGGAGTACGTCGTGCGGCCGATGGTAGAGCAAGTAGTGTCCCGTAAGTTCCGCGACGTCGCGTTTAGGCGCCATGTCCGCAGTGCTTACGGGAATCGATGCGCGATGACGGGGTTGCGGTTGATCAACGGCGGCGGTCGTCCTGAGGTACAGGCGGCGCATATCCGCTCTGTTGAAGCCGATGGCCCGGATACAGTCCGCAATGGCCTAGCGTTGACGGGAACCTTCCATTGGCTTTTCGACCGCGGACTGGTTTCGATCAGCGATGAGTATGACGTTATGGTGTCGCCTCAGGGCGTTCCCGACGACCTTGAGCGTTTGCTTGTTCCTGAGCGGAAGCTACTGCTTCCGGATGCTCCGCAATGGCGTCCGCACCAGACGTACTTGAGCTGGCATCGCGATCACGTGTTCAAGAGGTAGTGGCGGCCGATTCCGTCGCAGCTTCTGCGATCCATGTTTCCTAATCTCGGCGGTCTTCGCAGGAGGATTAGGCATGACTGGGACAACGTTCGCGCACCACACCATCTTCGAATACCTCTATCGCGACGCGGGCAACTTCAAAACGCACGGCGCGCTACTTCTGACCGGCTCCGCGCCAGACGCCGAGCCTGCGTTGCGCCGCTGCCTGGACTGGGACAACCAGTTTGTGGCCGAGCAGGTTCGCGTGCCTTCGCTGTGTCCCGTGCATTGGGAGTCCGTGGGGGACGGCCCGTCGGATCTCGACCACGCGTTCCATGAGTTTGTCCGCCTCCGGCCAGCAATGGCCAAGGAACTCACGCTTACGCACGGCGGATCGCTACAGGCGCTGCTCGCCCGGATACAGGCGGCAGCCGGGCGCTGGGATGTCCGGCTATCGCCCAACTGCGAGTTATAGCTTCATCACCCAACCGTGCCCGCACCCGTAACCCGGGCCATCTCAACCTGACTCCGCTCTGGGGTTCCGGCCCCGCTGATTGCTCTCGTTCAAGCCAAAGGTAGGACTTCTGGCAGATGTTCGACATCTTCTGACAGGTCAGCTTGAGCGCAAGCCCCTCCGCCGCCTGAAACGTTGAACGCTGGCCAAAGACCATGGAGTACCAGATGACCTCGAACCGATTGCAACGCGCGGCGCTGATCTTGTTGGTTGCCGCACTGCCCACGCTGGCTGGCGCCGCCGAGTCTTCGCCAGCGCCAGAGCCTGCGAAGGTGATGGTGATGGGGGTGTTTCATTTCGCCAACCCCGGGCGGGACATGGTCAAGTCGGGAGTCATCGATGTGATGACCAACGACAACCAGGCCTACCTGGACGGGCTGGCGACACGGTTGGCGACATTTCAGCCCACCGACATACTGGTTGAATGCGACCCGTCGGATCAGGCCCGGTTCGACAAGAACTTTGACGGATACAAGAAGGGGACGTTCGCGCTCAAGTCCAACGAGATCTACCAGATCGGGTTCAAGGTGGCGAAAGCCGCCAGGGTCGACAAAATCACGTGCTTTGACGAGGGGAATGTCGGCTGGGATGCGGAGCCGATGTTCAACTACATCAAGGCGAACGATCCCCAGATGCAGGCGTCGATGGATGCGATGTACAAATCGCTGTCCGAGCGCTCGGGCCGCGAGCAGTCCACATTGTCCCTGCCGCAGTTGCTGCAGCTGAGCAATGATGCGGAGCGAGATCGTGAGAACAAGGACCTGTACATCCGTACCAACGACGTCGATGCGGGTGGCAGCTTCGCCGGTGCCGATGCTTCGGCCAGCTGGTGGCACCGTAATTTCCGCATGTATGCAAACGTGCAGAAAGCCGCGACTCCGGGCCATCGCGTGCTCGTGGTGGCGGGGTCAGGGCACACAGCGATCCTGAAGGATCTGCTCGCAATAGACAGCCAACGGCAATCGGAGGATGTGAGCGGTTATTTGGTGCCCTGACCCCGTTCTGCACGGATGAACAACCTGCCGAGAGATCACATCCGGGGATGAACCGAACCGGTGCTCACTTGTGCCAAGCGGATTGCAGCTTGAGAATCCGGGTAGGTTCGCACGGAGACTCCCCATGGCCATTCCCTTCCATTGCCGCTGCGGCACGGTTCAGGGCGAGATCGAGCCCGGCGCTGTCTACGCCCGCGCCGTCTGCTATTGCCGCGATTGCCAGGCCTTCGCCCGCGCGCTCGGCAGCGAGCAAGAGGTGCTGGATCCGAACGGTGGCACCGACATCGTCGCCATGGCACCCGACGGACTGCGCTTCACTGCGGGCATCGGGCAGGTGGCCTGCCTGTCGTTGAGTCCCAAGGGCCTGCTGCGCTGGCATTCGGCCTGCTGCAACACGCCCATCGGCAACACGGCGCGGGATCCGAAGCTGCCGTATGTCGGGGTGCTGGCCCGTTGCATGGACGTGGCGCCCGACGTGCTGGATGCCACGATCGGGCCGCTGCGCATCGCCTTGAATACGGCTTCCGCGCGTGGCGAGGTCGCAGCCACGCCGGTGCGGGCCGCCTTCGGCATCGTGCGGATCATGTGGGGCGTGCTGCGGGCGAAGTTGAGCGGTCGCCATCGTGACAACCCGTTCTTCGATCCGGCAACATCCCGGCCCTTGGCCGAGCCGCGGGTGCTGACGCGGCACTAAAACGGGGTCAGGTTCACTTCTCGATTAGCGAGGCGACCGTAGCTGGTGAAGGGAACCTCGTCGCCGGCACTGTCCACGCCGCCTCCGGTCAGCACGTTGGTCAGGTCGATCCCGGCGGGAATGTGCTGGCCGACCCGACTCCTCACAATCCGTACCCGACCAGGCATTGGGCAGCGCTGCGCTGGGGCGTGGCGCCCGAAATGCGATGATCCAGCGCAGACACCGTTCCCCTCGAAGACAAGGTCATGTCCCAACGCATCCTGGTGTTCTACGGTTCCTATCGTTCCGACCGCATGGGCATCCGTCTGGCCGACTATTGCGTGCGCACGCTTCAGGCGCGCGGCATCGACGCGGAGTTGATCGATGCCAGGGCGGTCGGCCTGCCGATGCTGGACCGCATGTACAAGGAGTATCCGGAGGGCCAGGCACCGGAGGCAATGGAAGCGCTGGCCGGCAAGATCCGCGGTGCCGATGGCTTCGTGTTCGTCACCGGCGAGTACAACTGGGGTATGCAGCCGGGCCTGAAGAACCTGACCGACCACTTCCTGGAGGAGTGGTTCTGGCGTCCCGCCGGTATCGTCAGCTATTCAGCCGGGCGCCTGGGCGGTGCGCGCGCGAATGCCGCCTGGCACGGCACCCTGTCGGAAATGGGCATGGTGGTGATCTCCAGCACGGTGGAGGCCGGGCCGATTGCAAAGACCCTGGACGACCAGGGCCAACCTCTGGAAGCGGCCGGCAAGTCGCTCGAACGCAGCTTTGCCCGCTTCGCGGATGATCTGACGTGGTGGGCCGAGGCCGCGCGTTTGCAGAAGGTGCGTCGGGCGCCGCCGTATTAGGGAAACGGGGGGGGAACGGGGTCGGGGGAACGGGGTCAGGTTCACTTATCTGTGGAAGCGGCCTTGCGAGGACGATGCGGGGGCCGGGTGTCGGAGCATGCCTCCCCCTTTTCGCCGTCGGCCGAGCACATGCCCGCGAGGCTGGCCGCGCGCAAACTCGCCTGTGCCAGGTCCGGGTGGCGTTCGGCTGCCTCCAGGGCCAGAAGGAAATGACGCACCGCCTCTTCGCCGTCGCCTCGACGCAGCGCCACCCCGCCCAGCACATTCAGACCCCGGATGCGGCTGTTGACACCCCACGACGTCCCGGCGTGCGCACGCTCGGCCATCCGGGCAAGCCGCGGCTGCAGCAGCGACACCGCCTCGTCGTCGAGGCCGAGGCGATGATACTGCGCCGCAAGCCCGGACAGGACATGCAGGTGGAAGTCCGGCGACACCCCGGCGAACCGGCCGGAAACCGCTTCGGCGCGTCGAAGCGCCGCCACCGACTCCTGGTGCCGGCCCATGCGCTCCAACGTCCAGCCCAGGTAGGCCAGCATCGCGCCCAGGCCGGGCGTGGGGCCATCGTTCATCCGCTCGTAGTCGGCGATCTGGTGGCGGTACGCCTGTACCGCTGCGGCCGGATCGCTGCGCACCCGCGCCAGGGCGGCGGTGAAGCGGTAGTAGAGGAGGGCGGGATCGTCCGCGCCGTAAAGCCTCCGCGCGATCGACAGCGCGCGATCAGCATGCCCGGCGGCGACGCCATCGCTGCCGGCGGCAGTGTGCGCCATGGCCAGTGCCGCCAGCCCCTGGATGAGCAGTTCGGGCTGGGCGTCATCCCGCGATTGCAGGCCATCGACGATCGACTCCAGTTCGGCGACCAGGCCGTCGAGCGGCCGGTCGCCCACGGTGAGATGGTCGAACAGCAGGTTGATCCGGACCCGCAGGATCTCGTCGGGGTCCGCGTCCGGCGCCTGCTCCAGCAGAGCGATCGCCTCGTGGCCGGCGACCGTTGCCGATGCGGTATCCAGCGCCATCGAGTATGCCCGCCGGAGCGCGGCCTTGGTCCGGCCGCGCTCGATGGGCGGCGCTCCGGTCCGCTGCAACAGCGCATCGGCCTCGCGCAGGAGCGGGATGGCACGGTCTCCCATGTCCAGCGCGGTGTAGCCTCGGCCGACCGACAGCAGCAGTGCCGCCCTGACCTCCGGCGCCAGGGCGCCGCCGTCTCGCAAGCGCTCCACGCCCAGCTCCAGCGCCTGGGCCACGGTGAGGCGGTTGCCGCGGGTGCGGGAGGGGTCGGCATCCTCGAACAGCCCGCGCATGAAGTCCGCCAGCGCCTGCGCCTTGTCGCGCTCGAGCTGCGTCTGCCGCAGCTGCGCTTCGCGCTCGACCGCGAAGCCGGCCAGGAGCGCGGCGATCACCACGGCCACCGCGACGCCGCTGCGATAGCGGTGGACGAAACGCCGCGCGCGATACCACCACTGCCCGCGCCGGGCCAGCACCGGGCGCGAGTCGAGGTGGCGCTGGAGGTCGATGGCCAGGTCGGCAACACCTGCGTAACGTTCGCCCGGCGCGGCCCGCATCGCCTTCAACACGATGGCGTCGATGTCGGCGGGAATCTTCAGCCGCCGCTCCGCGCCGGGCCGCGCGGTGGCGGCTCCCGCGGAGCGGGCCCGGCTCGGCGGTGGCACCTCGCCGCTCAGGATCGCGTGCGTGAGGGTCAGCGGCGACTCCGACTGCGGGAACGGGCGTACGCCGCTGACCAGTTCGTACAGCACCACGCCGAGCTGCCAGACATCGCTCGCGGTGCTCAGGGTCTGGTTGCGGATCTGCTCGGGGCTGGCATAGGCCAGGGTCAGCGCATGCTGCCCGGTTTCGGTGCGCGCGGCGGCGCCATCGCCCAGCAGGCGCGCGATGCCGAAGTCCAGCAGCTTGGGCTCGCCGTCGGCGTCGACCAGGATATTGGCGGGCTTGAGGTCGCGGTGGATCACCAGGTGCCGATGCGCGTACTGCACGGCCGCGCAGACCTTCAGGAACAGCCGGATCCGCGCCTGCAGCGACAGCGTGCGCGCTGCGCACCAGCGGTCGATGCGCTCGCCCTCCACGTACTCCATGGCCAGGAACGGCTGACCATCGCGCATCCGTCCTGCATCCAGCAGACCGGCGATGTTGGGATGCGAGAGACCGGCCAGGATGCGCGCTTCCGAGGCCAGGCGCCGTGACGCGTCCTCTTCTGGCCAGGCCTCGGCATCCAGCAGCTTGAGCGCGACACGCTGCAGCCCGTCGCCGAACCGGCGCTCGGCCAGGTACACCACGCCCATGCCGCCGCGCCCCAACTGCCGCAGCACGCGGTAGTCGCTGCCCGCCGCCGCCTCCACCTGCGCGCCGCTCAGGTCGGGCGCCTCCCGCCCCGACACATTCCGTCCGGACGCTTCCGGCGCATCCGGCTCGTCCAGCGGGCGCTGCAACCATGTGACCTCCGTCCGCAGGGCCTCGTCGTCGCCGCACTCCACGGCGACGAACGCCGCGCGGGCAGTGTCCGGCAGCGTGTCGGCCGCCGCCACGATAGCCTTGGCCCGCAAGTAGAGCTGACGCCTCTCCACACCTTCCCCTGCCACGATCGTGGCCCGAGTATAGGGAATCGGTTGCGAGCCTTCCCACCCGCTTCAACCGTGACACCCACCGACTACAGCAGTGCGTTCGGGGTGGACAGCGTCCAAGTCGGCGATATCGTCTGTCGGGTTCCGAGCCCGCTGACGGGGGTCGCGCGCCCCGGTTAAACTCCCCAGGGCGCTTGCCGAGCGCCGTTGAAGATGTCGATACCTCGGCGTAAAGGGGTCGGCTCACCAGAGTGGATCCCCCATGGAATTTGGAATCGAGGCCATCGCCCTGCTGATGGGCGTTGCCTTCATCGCAGGCGTCATCGACGCGATCGCGGGCGGCGGCGGGTTGCTGACCATCCCGGCGCTGATGGCGGCCGGCGTGCCGCCGATCCAGGCGATCGCCACCAACAAGCTGCAGAGCACCTTCGGCACCGCGAGCGCGGTGCATGCATTCGCGCGCAAGGGGCGGATCGACTTCAAGCGCTTCGCCAAGCCGGCGATCGGTGCATTTGTCGGCTCGACGCTGGGCGCGTGGACGCTACAGCGCATCGACCCCGCGTTTCTGGCCGGGCTGATCCCGGTGCTGCTGATCCTGATGGTGATCTACTTCACCGTTGCGCCGAAGGCTTCGGAAGAGGACCGCCACAGTCGGTTCGGCACCGGCGCGCTGGTCGGGCTCGCCACGGCGATCGGTTTTTACGATGGCTTCTTCGGCCCGGGTGCGGGGTCGTTCCTGGCCACCGCGTTGGTCGCGCTGTTCGGCATGGGGCTGGTCTCCGCCACCGCGCATACCAAGTTCCTCAACCTGTCCAGCAACATCGCGGCGTTGATCACGCTGACGATCGGTGGCCACGTGCTGTGGGCGATCGGCTTGCTGATGGCGGTGTCGAGCGTCGCTGGCGGGCAGGTCGGCGCGCGCCTGGCGCTGCGCGTCGGCGGCAAGGTGATCCGGCCGCTGCTGGTGGTGATGGCGTTGGCGTTGACGGTCAAGTTGCTGGCGGATCCGGCGAATCCGTTGACGGCGTGGGTGATGGCAAAAACGGGGTCAGGTTGACTTCGCCAAAAACGGGTGAGTTTAACTTCGCGATCTGGCCGCGTTCAGGCGGCCCCGCTTACGGTCGGGTTTCTGTTCCCCGGGAGCACACCATGAACCACGTGATCCGTGGCATCGCCATCGTGCTGTCCATCAGCGTCCTGCTCCTCGCCGGTTGCGTGAGCCCCGGCGGTTACGACAGCTACCCGGGTGGATACGGACAGCCCGACCCGGGCTACTCCGGGCAGTACGGCAGCCAGCTGCAGGGCACCGTGGAGGGCGTCGACACACGCTACGGCCGCATCGTGCTGGTCGTCGACGACCCGCGCACCCGGCGCTCAGAGCGCACAGAGGTCCGCTACGACCAGCGCACCCGCCTGTTCTACCAGGGGCGCGAGCACCCGGTGGGGGGGCTGGAGCGGGGCGACGTCATCCGGGTCGATGTCGCCTCGTCGGGGCGCGAACTCCTGGCGCGCTCGATCGAGGTCGTGCGCAATGTCCGCGATGGCGGGTATGGCGGCGGCTACGGCCAGGACCTGCGCGGTCCGGTTGCCTTTGTCGACCCGCGGGCGCGATTGATCGGGCTGGACGGCGGCGGCTACAGCAACGCGACGCGACTGCGTTACGACAGCCGCACCACGGTCGAGTACCAGGGTCGCCGCTACCGCCCCGAGGACCTTGAGCGCGGGGATTTGGTGCGGATCGAGGCGCGGCGGATCGGCAACAACGAATGGCTGGCTGAGCGCATCGTCGTGGAGCGCTCGGTCCGGCGATGATGGGCGTGTCGCGCAGGCCGAACAGAATGGCGCCCTTTACACATACCCCACTCGCATTTCGACACACGCCCGGTAACGTTCAAAGCCCCCACCTCGCGACGCGGGGGCAGTGACGTTCCGCACTGCCGTTCCGGCCCTCGCGACCATCGGAGAGGCGTCATGTCGAATGTCGTTATCCACCCGGCCCTGCCTGGATTGCTCATCACCCTCGCGGCCGCGGCGAGCGCCGGTTGCGGCCTGTCATCGGAGGGCCAGGCGCAGGCCGCCGAGCACCCCGCGAACCCGGCGCTGACGCCGGCGCTCATTGCCGAAGGCCAGCAGATCTTCCGCTACGACACCTTCGGCGACGAGCAGCTCTGGACCGACCGCCTGCGTATGCACGAGGTGGTCGCGACGATCGATCCAATCACTGCGCTCGCGGTTGGGCTCAAGGTCGATTCGGAGGCGCTGCCGCCGGGCATCCTCGAAACCGCTGACCTGAGCGATCCGGCCACCACTGCGGCGCTGTTGAGCCTCGACGCGGTGCTCGGCATCAAGGCCGACGTCGACGCCGATGGCCGCATCACCCGGCTCGGCATCACCTGCGCGCTGTGCCATTCCAGCGTCGACGATTCGGTCGGGCCCGGCATCGGCCGCCGCATGGACGGCTGGGCCAACGTCGACCTCGACCCGGGCTTCATCATCGCGCTGTCGCCGGCGGTGTCGCCGGAGGACAGGGCGGTGTACATGAGCTGGGGGCCGGGCAAGTACGACCCCCGCTTCAACATCGACGGCCTCAACACGCCGATCGTGCTGCCGCCGGCCTACGGGCTGCGCCACATCCGCAACGAGACCTTCACCGGCGACGGCACGGTGTCGTACTGGAACGCCTACGTCGCGGTGACCCAGATGGGCGGGCAGGGCAACTTCTCCGATCCGCGCCTGGGCATCGACGTGCGCCAGACGCCCGACCTCGTCACCCCGAAACTGCCGGCGCTGCGCGCGTACCAGCTCAGCCTTGAGGCACCGCTGCCGCCGGTGGGCAGCTATGACCGCGTTGCCGCGCGGCGCGGCTTCCCGGTGTTCGCGCGCAACTGCATGGGCTGCCACGTCGCCAAGACCCGCACCGACAACATCTCCGGCCTATTGCACGCGCCGGAGGAGACCGGCATGGACGGCGCGTACGCCGCGCGCACCGCCAACAAGGCCTACCGCACCACGCCGCTGCGCGGCCTCTGGCAGCACCCACCGTATTTCCACGACGGCAGCGCGGCCACGCTCGTCGAGGTGGTCGAGCATTACGACGAGACGCTGGCGCTTGGCTTGACCGCGGACGAACGCGAGGACCTGGTCGAGTACCTCAAGACGTTGTAGGGCTCCCGGTGTGCGCATGCCGGATGCCACAATGCCGGTCATGGCCCACGACACGCAGCTGTTCGCGACGGATACGGTCACGGTCCGTGATATCCGCTGTGCGGCCCCGCGCGGCGGCTGCGGGGCCGAGCGGGGCGATGAGGGCGCGCACATCGCACTGGTGCGGCGCGGCGCCTTCGCCTACCACTCTGGCAACCGCCGCCACCACGCCGACCCGACCACCGCGTTGTTCCATTGCGCGCGCCACGCCTATCGCATTTCGCACCCCGTCGAAGGCGGCGACCGGTGCACCATCATCGCGTGTGCCCCCGGACTGGACGAGGAGGTATTCGGCCGGGACGCGCTTGAGGGGCGACGGGTGGAATTCGCGGTGGATCCGCGGAGCCAGTTCGCCCACCTCGCGCTGTGGCGGGAGCTCGCGTGCCCGGGAGGCGACCGGATGAGCAGCGAGGAACTGACGCTGGAGCTGATCGGGCTCCTGCGTCCGTTGCCGGTCGTCCCGGTGCGGAACGCGTCAGCACGGCGTCGCTTCCAGCGCCAGCTCGACGATGCACGAATGCTGCTTGGCGACTGCCTGGACCGCAATGTCGGTGTCGACGTCGTCGCCCGGACCGTCGGGCTTTCGCCCTTCCACTTGATGCGCAGTTTCCGGGCGTACACCGGCCAGACGATGCGCGGGTACCGGCGGCGCTTGCGGGTGGCGGCCGTGCTGGATCGACTGGACGAGGGCTGCGAGGACCTGACCCGGTTGGCGCTGGATGTCGGATTCGCCAGCCACAGCCACATGGACGCCGCCTTCGGCCGCGAACTCGGCCTTGCCCCGGCCGCGGCGCGGGAACGGCTGGCGCCGTCGCGGCGCCGTGCGATGCGCACGTTTTTGCAAGTCCCGCGGCCACCGTCCCGCTAGCTTGTGGTTTTCCCGCAATGAGGCATCACCATGATGCTTGTCGGTCTTGCACTTGCCCTTGCATTGGCTTCACCCCCGCACGGGGAGTTGTTCGGCTCTGGCCTGTTCTCCACCCAGTACGACGACGCCCACATTACCTTCGACGCGGACGGTCGCACCGCGTACTTCCTGCGCAGCTCGCCCGACTTCGCCCACTGGACCACGCTGGTCAGCCATCAACGCGACGGCCGGTGGCAGCCGCCGGAGGTCGCGTCGTTCAGTGGCCGCTACAGCGACGCGGATGTATTCATCGATTTCGACGGCAGCCGGATGCTGTTTATCTCCAACCGGCCCATCAAGGGAACGCGTGCGCGTCCCGACACCGAAATCTGGGCGATGCGGCGTACTCCAGACGGCTGGGGCCCGCCCCGCCACGTGTCGGAATTGAGCAGCCCCGGTAACGAGTGGTTTCCCACCATGACCCGTGATGGTTGGCTGTACTTCGGCTCGGAGCGGGAAGGTGGCCACGGCAAGAGCGACCTGTGGCGCGCCCGCTGGGATGGCGAGCGGTTCCTGCAACCGCAGAACCTTGGCCCGGTGATCAATACCGCGGACCAGGAGATCGAAGCCTACGTCGATCCCGACGGGCGCTACCTCGTATTCGCCGCGAAAGGGCGGCAACCCGGCGCCGGCGGGTACGACCTCTACGTAACCTATCGCTGCGCGCGTACGTGGTCCCGCCCGCGGGCGCTGGGGGCCGCCACCAACTCGGCCGGCTGGGATTTCGGGCCGCGGATCGATCCCAGTGGGAAGTACCTCTACTTCACCAGCAATCGCAGCACCTTCCGCCAGGGAAACCGGCGCTACGACATGGCAACGCTGACGCGCCGTCTCGCCAGTCCGGGGAACGGTCTTCGCGATATCTACCGCGTCGCAGTCGATGCGCTCGGCCTTGACGCCGAAAGTCCGTGTGATTGACAGCGGGGAGCTGCGGTATGCCGGGCAGGTCTAGTCGCGTAGGCGGAGGGCCTACCCCGTTAGGGCCCGGCCTGTGCGCTGGTGCGCGTCCACTGAGCAACTGGCCGGCCGTCACGCCGCCACCACGACCCAGCCTCGTCCTGCTGCGGCCAGCCGACAGGCGAGTCCTCCCACGTCTCCTGTCGACCGTAGGCAGTGAGGTCAAGCAGTTGGAGAGTGGGCAGCATCGCCTCAATCCCCCGCCACTTCGTTTCGTACGTTTGGAACACCCCTTCGCCGTCCCGAACGTAGCAGCGGAGGTCACCCCCGTTTCGGGTCGCCAGCACATCTCCGGAGTCGGCTGTCGAGTACCACGGCGTCGTCCAACCCATGAAATCCCGGTAGGCAGCGATCTCGGCCCACGGGCCACTGCTGAATACGGCGTAGCTCACGTCGCGTTCGGCCAGATAGGAGCGGACGGCCGAGTTCATTGCCGTCTGACTGTGCGTGCAGCCTTCACACTGTCCTTGGTGAGGTGCGCCCGGGTTCCACATGAAGTGATAGACGATCAACATGCGGCGGCCTTCGAACACATCGTGCAGATGGACCGGGCCGTCCGGACCCACGACCATGACCGGTTCCATCCGCATCATCGGGAGACGCCTCCGAGCGGCGGCCAGTTCATCGCCGGCGCGAGTGTGCGCCTTCTCACGGACCAGTAGTTCAGCGCGAGCCTGTTCCCACTCATCACGGCTAACGATTCTCGGAGTTGCTGATACTTTCATGACATTCCTCCTACTCAAACCAGGCCGCGGCCGCGGTCCGGCGGGCTTTCGAAGGCGGTGATCACGGGGGGCAAGGTCAGCCTCGCCGTGCCGCCTCAATCGTGGCGATATCGATCTTGCGCATCGTCATCATGGCGTCAAATGCGCGCTTGGCCGCCGCGCGGTCGGGGTCAGTGACCGCTTCGATCAGGTCTAGCATCTGAGCTTGCAGTATGTCTGTGCACAAGGTTCCATGAAAGCAGGGGCCGGAGTGCGCCATGAACAACAGGAGGAGATCATGCCCATTGCAATAGCACTCGCGCGGACGCTGTTGGCAGCAGTTGCAGTTTCGCTGGCGCCCGGCTTGTCGGCGCAGGCCGCCGAGGTCGGCCTGGCGCGGCTGGACTGCGGCAACGAGCCCAAACCGGTCAGCGTAGCCTCGTTCTCCGACACCTACGCGTATCCGGATTTCAAGCTGCAGCTGACCTACAGCTGTTACCTGGTCCGACACGGCGACCGGTACCTGCTCTGGGACACGGGTAACCCCATGGATGGTGCACCCGAGGCCCCGAAGGTGCCCCTGGTGGACCTGCTGGCGCGCATCGACGTGCCGGTCGATGCGATCGAGTTCGTCGGCATCAGCCACCACCACACCGACCATACCGGCCAGCTGGCGTCGTTTCCCGATGCGACGCTGCTGATGGGCCGGGGCGACTGGCAACTGATGAGCGCCGGCCAGCCCCCGCCCGGCATGGAAGCGAAGGAGTTCGAGACGCGTCGCGCGCCGCTGGTGCCATGGATCTCCGGTGGCGGCAAGGTGAAGCCCCTGCTGCGCGATCGCGAGGACGTCTTCGGCGATGGCTCGGTGGTCATGATCAGTCTGCCCGGGCACACGCCGGGTCACCACGCGCTGCTGGTCAAGCTCGAGAAGACCGGCTACGTGCTGCTCACCGGCGACGTGACCCACTTCCACGAGAACTACGACAACGATGGCGTGCCGCGCTGGAACGCCGACCGGGCCGATTCGCTCGCGTCGCTGGATCGCTTCCGGAAGATCGCCAAGAACCTGGATGCGACGGTGATCATCCAGCACGACCCCCGCGACGTCTCGAAGTTGCCGGCGTTTCCGGCGTTCGCCGAGTAGCCGGCGGCTGTACGCGCGGGTCAGCCCTCGTCGAGGCCGAGCAGCCGCCTGGCATTGTCATGGCGGATGCTGGCCTTCAGTGCATCGAGCGACTGCTCCAGGCTGGCGACGCGCGGCGACAGACGGGATCGACGGCAAAAACGGAACGCTTGCTGTCAGTTGGCTGGAGCCTGCAGCAGTTTCTGCGCATCGACTATATCCACGCCCTGCATCTGCCCCAGCAGGTTGTCGAACCACGGCTTGTGCGAGGCGCCGACGATCGACACCACGCGGGCGCCCGGGTGCTCTATGAACGCGGCGCGGATGTTGGCCACCATGCGCAGGTTGCGGGTCTCCCAGCCGGCAACGTAGAGCTGGCCGTAGTGCTGTGGCGAGGTCTCGCGCATCGCGGCGCCGAAGTCGCTGTCGGCATGGACTTGCAGGTTGTCGGGGCGGTTGATGAAGCGGTACAACGCCAGCATGTCGCCGCGCTTCTTGAGCTCCTCGATGTGCGTGTCAATCGGCCGCATCTGCGCCGCGGCGGCGTCCCATGCCTGCTGTATCGCCGTGCCGAACGCTTCCAGATCCCCGTCAGGCGCCTCGTAGCTGTCGCCCGTGTGATCGTCGGTGGCGAACACGCGCTCCAACCCGAGCCGGGCGGCCAGTCGCGCCCCGATCTGGTAGCTCTCGCTGTTGTATGCCATGACCTTGTCCAGTCGCGCCACCAGCGCTTCGTCCAGTCCATCCCCGGCGCGTCGTTCGGCCTCCGGCAGCTGCAGCCATTGGGTCAATGCCGAGGCCCGGTCGTTGGCCGCCAGAAACAATGCGGCCAGATGCCGGCGCTGGGCCGGGGTCGGTTGCGCGGGCCAATCCGCCAACGTCTTTTTCACTTCGGCAATGGCTGCCGGTACATCCAGGCCGGTCGCGGCCTTGGCTTCATCAGGGCTGTTGCAATAGCGCGATATTCCTTCCGGGTCGTAGACGGTCGGGTGGCGCGCCATCAGGTCGCAGCTTTCGCCGGAGATCGCCTCGATGGTGACGACATCCGGCTTGAAGGCGGCCAGCCGTGCCAACAGCGGTTCCAGCGATTCCGGCTTGAAGTCTTCTTCCGGCATCTGGGTCAGGTGTACGCTGCCCAGTACCAGCACCTGCGCCCGCTGGCCGGCCATGTCCCTGTCCAGCGTCGACAGGT
Organism: Lysobacter sp. A378; assembly: GCF_054052125.1. Taxonomy (NCBI): domain Bacteria; kingdom Pseudomonadati; phylum Pseudomonadota; class Gammaproteobacteria; order Lysobacterales; family Lysobacteraceae; genus Lysobacter; species Lysobacter sp. A378. Next base: position 332,108 of record NZ_JBSVRK010000002.1, read on the forward strand.
CGATTTGCGCGTGTGCGGTGCCGGTCAGGGCCAGTCCAAGCGACAGCGCCAGGGTTGTGAGTGTCTTTCGCAATGTCGGGTTCCTCCTAGATGCTCAGGTCGTATGGGTGTCCGGCGGCGCAGTCGTCGACGTCCTGCTCGCTGATGTCGGCGTAGGGCTGCAGTTGCGCAACCGACCGCACCATCCGGTCCTGGTGTTGGCGCACGTCGTCGAGCAGTCCGCAGAACTCCGGCGTGTGGGCGATTTCCCTGGCCTGGCTTTCGATGTGTCGTTCGGCCTGGTCGCCAAGGCCGGTCACGACGCCGAGCAGGGCGGTGACCATCGCGCGGTTGGTCAGGGATTTGGTGTCGTCGAGGGTGAGGTCGACGAGGTCGAGTACGGCGTCGCGGTAGCCGGCGGTTTCGGCGCGCTGGGCATCGGTCAGTGCCAGGGTGTCATCGCCGATGGTCACTGCACCCGATGGGGCGATGCTGGCGGCGGGGCGACCCTCGGCATCCAGCTCCAGGGGCTCGGCGTGAAGCGCAATGCGTTCGGCTTCGATTTCCTTGCTGGCGATCCCGGCGCAGCCAGTCATGAGGGCGGCTACGAGGGCGGCGAGTGCGAGGGCGCGGGTGGGTTGGTTCATGTCAGGCACAAGGAGCTCCATGGTCGGTGCGCGGGCGTTGCGAGCGGGCAGGCTGGCTTGCCCGCTGGGTGGTTTTGGGCGGTGACGGTGATATACGTGACTATTACGGTATTACACGGCTGCCCGCGCCTTCAACCCTGACTATTGGCACGGTGACACGCAGAAGCATGGTTTTCCGCGTCTGGCGCGGTCTGGCCCCACCGACCCGGTTGCGCTGGCGCAATGCGGTGATCACGGGCATCACGGGATAGTCAGCCCCGCCGTGCCGCTTCGATCGTGGCGATATCGATCTTCCGCATCGTCATCATGGCGTCGAATGCGCGTTTGGCCGCCGCGCGATCGGGGTCGGTGACCGCTTCGATCAGCACGCGCGGCGAGATCTGCCACGACAGGCCCCACTTGTCCTTGCACCAGCCGCAGGCACTTTCCTCGCCGCCGTTGCCGACGATCGCGTTCCACAGGCGGTCGGTTTCTTCCTGGTCGTCGGTGGAGACCTGGAACGAGAACGCCTCGTCGTGCTTGAACGCCGGGCCGCCATTCAGTCCGAGGCAGGGGATGCCCATCACAGTGAACTCGACGGTCAGGACGTCGCCCTGCTTGCCGTCCGGAAAGTCGCCGGGCGCGTGGTGGACGGCGTCCACCGAACTGTCGGGGAAGGTTTCGGCGTAGAACGTTGCGGCATCGAGCGCGGTGCCGTCATACCAAAGACAAATCGTGTTTTTGCTGATCATCTTGCGTCTCCGAAACAAAGGGGCGGTGAAACGGTGGATCAATGGCAGTGGGAGGAAAGCGGGTGGGCGTACAGGCGGGGGCAGGCAGCGGGCATGTGGGGCTCCGGGTGGGTTACCTGTGCGACGAACGGAGGCGGCGCGACTCGACACCGTTTCAGCTTGCGCCTTAAAACCGGGTCAGGTTCACCGCTCGATCTGGCCGCGTTCGGCGGGAAAGTGAACCTGACCCCGTTCGTCGATCCTGTGTGGCCCACGTAGCGGTGCCCGCCGGGTTAGTCTTCCGTCCTACCGAAAGCAGGATTGAAGGGATGAGAGCCACCGTCGTCGGTCTCGTGACGCCGCATCTGCTGCGCGTCGTCGACCTCGCCAATGAAGCCGAGAACGGCGTCAACGTGGATTGGCATCTGCGCGATGCCGTGGCCAGGTCGATGGGCTCGCTGGGCGACCAGTACAACGCGCCGGCGCTGATGGAGGCGTTTGTCGACGGGCTGGAGAGCGCTGCAGGCAACGCCCCGAAAGCCCGTGTGGCGTATGTGCGCGTCCTGCAGGCCGCGGCTGAGGCAGCGCGCCGTCTCAGGCGCGATTGAACGGAGCAGGGTCTAAAACGGGGTCAGGTTCACTTCTTGATCTGGCCGCGTTCGGCGGGAAAGTGAACCTGACCCCGTTCGCCGGCCCCACACGGGGACCGGTCGCCAGATCGGTTCCCGCGCGTTCTGCAGTGCAACACGGCAGCGATCATGCCCACACCCCCCGTGCGTTCCGCACAACCATCAGGAGAATCCCTCATGGCCAAGACTTTCGCCCTCATGTATTCCTACAGCCCCGACGTGGCGCTCCAGGACGCCACGCGTCCCGCACACCTTGAGCACCTGCGCGGCCTTGTCGACGCCGGCAAGCTCGTCGTTGCAGGACCTTGGGGTCCCGACGACGCGCGCGGCGGCTTACTGATCTTCCGCGTGGGTGATCAAGCGGCCCTCCGGGCAATCGTGGACAGGGATCCGTTCGTCACCCAGGGCGTGGTAGCCACCAGCGAGATCCGCGAGTGGGTGCCCTTGCTAGGCCCTGCCGCCCCGGCACTCGCCGCCGAGAAAGCCAGCTGAGGCGTAATCTCCGCTTACCTCGACCGCACCGAGAACTGCCCATGACCCGTATCGCACCCGCGCTTCCGTTCACCCTTGCGCTCGCCGTGGCGCTGGCCACCGCGTCCTGCGCCACCACTGCCGATGTTGCCGAGCAGACGGATGGGCCGCTGCGTATCGAAGGCACCATCGCCTCCATCGACCTGCAGCCGTGGACCTACGACGGCAATGCCATCGTGCAGGTCGAGACGGAAAGGCGCGGGATTGTGCAGGTCCAGCTCCCGGCCCGCTGGAGCCTGTGCAAGGCGACGCCGGTGGACGTGGAGGGGTTGGTCGTCGGCATGCGCGTGCAGGCGGTCGGTGCCGCATCGGGTGAGGGCGGGTTGGTGGTGTGCGCGGACCCGTCTCACCGGTTGGCGTCAATGGAATAGCGCCGGGACTGGTGTCATTTGCTTCTGCGGCGCGCGGTGTGATTGACTGCCGCGTTATGGGTGTTAGCCCGTAGCCGTCGAAAGTGGGGTTTTATGGCGATTGGTGTGTGGATCAGTTTGGGCCTTTACTTCGCGTTGATGCTGGGCATCGGCTTCTACGCGTACCGCAACTCGACCTCGTCTTCCGAGGAGTACACCCTCGGCGGACGCAAGCTGTCGCCCGCCGTCGCGGCGCTGTCTGCCGGAGCCTCCGGCATGAGTGGCTGGCTGCTGCTGGGTTTGCCCGGCGCGCTGTACGTCAGCGGCCTGGTATCGGCCTGGATCGGTATCGGCCTGACTTTGGGTGCACTGGTGAACTGGATCGTGGTCGCACCGCGCCTGCGCGAGCAGACCGAGCGCTACGACAACAGCCTGACCATTCCGCAATTCCTCTCCAAACGATTCCCCAGCAGGGCAATGGCGTTGCGCGTCATCTCGGCGCTGATCGTGGTGGTGTTCTTTTCCGTGTACACCGCATCGGGCCTGGTGGCGGGCGGCAAGCTTGCCGAAAGCGCGTTCAGCGCGGTGCTCGAGTTCAGCTGGATGACCGATTACGCGGCGGGCGTGTCGCTGACCCTTGGGGTGGTGCTCGTGTACACCGTCATCGGGGGTTTTCTGGAAAACGGGGTCAGGTTCACTTACCCCTCGGGTCTGGTTCTTGCCGCGGGCGATGAGCCGGCCGCGCGGAGGCGAAGCGCCGGGTTTTTGCTTCGACCATCGCCTTGAAGACGTCGCGGCCCAGCGCCCGCTGCTGCTGGAGGTAGAGGCGGATCTCTGCCAGTTCTTCGGGTGGGAGTGCTTCGTCCAGCACTTGGCGCCACGCCTTCTGGCGTTGCGTCGCGGTGTCACCAAGGTCTCGCCAGACTGGATGTTCGCAGAGTTCCGAGGTTGCGCGCTGGCCGAGATAGGCCGGGCAACTGGACCAGCGATACGCGGCCGGGTTGTCGGTCAGCTGTGCGCGCACGGGGTTGAGTTCGATGTAGCGATGGCAGCGCAGGACATAGTCTTCGCTATCGACCAGACAGGCCTTGTACCGCCCCTCCCACAAGGTTCCGCTGCGGCCATGCCGGGCGTTGAACAGGCCGACGTAGCTCCTGCCGAGTCGCTGCATGAGGCGACCCACGTCGCCGGCCTCCTGCGGGGTCACGAGGAGGTGGACATGGTTGTCCATGAGGACATAGGCATGCAGCCGGCAGTGCGTTGCAGCGAGCGATTCCCGCAGCAGGTGCAGATACTGGCGCCGGTCACCATCGTCGAGGAAGCAAGGCAGCCGGTTGTTGCCGCGCTGGACCACGTGTTGCGGGATGCCGGGCAGGTCGAGACGGGGGAGGCGGGCCATGTCCATGAGCATGGCGATGCAGTCGCGTGGCGGCAGCCGGCACGTGCCGCCGTTGCGCATCGGGCATCGCCATCGACCAACGTAGGGAAAGTGAACCTGACCCCGTTCTGCCGTTCTGGAACGCGTAATCTCCGCTGACCTCAACCGCAGCGAGAACTGCCCATGACCCGTATCGCACCCGCGCTTCCGTTCACCCTTGCGCTTGCCGTGGCGCTGGCCGCCGCGTCCTGCGCCACCACTGCGGATGTTGCCGAGCAGGCGGATGGGCCGCTGCGCATCGAAGGCACTATCGCCTCCATCGACTTGCAGCCGTGGACCTATGACGGCAATGCGTCAACCGTCTCGACCACCCTATCGGCGACATGCGCGACGATGCCGGTCTGGCCCGGCGCGACGTCATCCGCCATGGTGTGACGATCGGGAAAATCGCCTCCGTTCTGCACACGGAACGGGATTGGCGCGTCGGTGAAAAGCCCGGCGAGTCGCGCGCGCCAGCCCGCCTTGATCGCCTCGACCTCTTCGGCGGTGGAGACATGGCCGGCGCTGTAGACAGCGTGCGTGGGCAGCACCTCCATGCCCGGATAGAAGAGCGCGCCGTGGGTCAGCGGAAAAAGCAGCTCCTCAATCGGTGCGTTGATCCCGCGCGGGCCATAGTCCGCCACAGGTCCACCGGCCTGAACATTTACCAGCGCGCGCTTGCCCTTCAGGATGCCGTCCCCGAAGCGAAACTCGTTGGTGCCGTTCTCGTAGCCATAAGCGAAACCAAAGGCATAGACGCGCTCGATCCAGCCCTTCAGGATCGCGGGCACGCTGTACCACCACAGCGGGAACTGCAGGATGACCGCGTCCGCGGCAAGAAGTTTGGCCTGTTCGGAAACAACATCCGGCGTCTGGTTGCCGGTCGCATAGGCATGGCCCGACTCCATGATGAACGACAGGCGGTCGGGATTGGTGCGGACGGGAAAGTCGTCGGCGTCGAACACCGCTTTCCACTTCATGCCGTAAAGTTCGGATTGCACGATCTCGTGTCCGGCGGCGCCAAGCGTCTCGACAGTAACATCGACCAACTGCCGGGTGAGCGAGGTTGGTTCGGGGTGCGCAGATACAATAAGGATATTCTTCATCATCATGCTTCTCTGGTCTCTGTCGTGGAGTGGAGGGGTGCGCTTCAGCGCTCGCTGGGATGTACCCAGCCAGCGGTTTCACCGGATCGGCCGTCGTGCAGGTCGAGTCGGAAAGGCGCGGGATTGTGCAGGTCCAGCTCCCGGCCCGCTGGAGTTTGTGCAAGGCGGCGCCGGTGGACGTGGAGGGGTTGGTCGTCGGCATGCGTGTGCAGGCGGTCGGTGCCGCATCGGGCGAGGGCGGGTTGGTGGTGTGCGCGGACCCGTCTCACCAGTTGGTGCCACTGGAATAGCGCGGTCGAGCTACCGCGCTGCTACTTCAAAAACGGGGTCAGGTTCACTTCTCGACCTGGCTGCGTTCGGCGGGAAAGTGAACCTGACCCCGTTCTTACGTTCTTATATGATCTGAGCGTCTATATTTCGCCAAGAGATTGCCCATGGATCGCTTGTCCACGTTGTTGTCGCAGTTCGGCGTGCGCGCAAATCTTATTTACAATGGCAAACTGCGCGGCTTGACGTCCTACGATGGCGTTGAACGGCGTGGTTATATCCATCTGCTGCAGGCTGGTAGCGTCACTTTGCTGGGGCCCGATCACAAGGACTTGCTGCTGACCCGCCCCAGCCTGATTTTTATGCCACGCCCCGGCCGGCATCAACTGTTTGCCGGTGAGTCCGAGGGCGCTCAACTATTGTGTGCGTCAATGGAGTTTACGGGCGGGGTAGATAACCCGTTGTCGGCTTCGTTACCCGATTGTCTGGTGCTGCCTCTGGATGAGCTGCCAATGTTGGCCGATACGCTGAAATGGATGTTCGGCGAGGCGGCAGGTGAGCATTGTGGCAGGGAGGCCGCGCTGGATTGCTTGTTCGAGTTGTTGATCATTTTGTTGTTTCGGCACCTGCTCGACCATCACCAGTTACGTACCGGAATGATGGCTGGATTGGCCGACTTGCGACTGGCGCGATCTCTTGTACAGATTCATAACGCACCTCACCGTGCCTGGTCGATCGCGGAACTGGCGAGCGAGTCGAATATGTCGCGTGCAGCCTATGCCGCTAATTTTCGGGCTGTTGTCGGGCAGACACCTGCTAATTATCTGTTGAGTTGGCGTATCAGCCTGGCGCAGAAGCTCCTGCGTGAAGGACGGTCGATTACGCTGATCGCCGCCGAAGTCGGCTATGAAAGTCCATCCGCACTTGCACGCGCATTTCGACGCAAGACGGGCTACAGCCCTCGGGACTGGATGAAAAATCTAGGTCAATCATCGGTTTAACGCCTTTCCAGCTCGGTCAAAGAATGACCGGCCACGAATATCGAAGCGGCAAGCAACCCGATGTCTTTAAGAAGAAACTGACCCGGCGCAACCGAAATGGCTGGAAAACCGAGGCTGGGTTCAATCACGCCAGGGGTCGAGAACATGAAGCTCAAGGTCGTGAAGAACAATCCGGCAGACAGCACACCACCAATCAATGAAAGCTTTGGTGTCAGCAAGCGACCTGCAATCAGAGCACCGATCGAGACCTCCAGCACGCCGAGCAGACTGGAGAAGGTATCGACACTGAAGATGCCATAGACCCAACCCAGGAGAGGGCTATTGCTCACCAGCGGAACCAGTCCCACGGCTTCGTAGTGGGTGAACTTCATGCCGCCGAACCAGAAATAAATGACGGCAAGTGCAAAATAAGCACCGTAGGCGCCTATTGCCATGGTTTTTATCCCGAGCGTTGAATGGTTTTGTGCGCTGTTTCTATAGTTCTCGATGCTTAAGGCTTTCATGATCAAGGCTTCCAAGAGTGTGGTGAGGAACGCTAATCAGCAACCTAACGCGGTGTGCGTTGGGAGTGGAGACAGTGTTGCCTTTGATTCCACGCTCGTGGCTTCTGAACGTATTGCGTTCAGTGCAGATCGTCTTGACTCATTGCAGGCCTTTAAAGAGGAGGCGCTCTGCGAGAAAGGCGATGAACACCCGGGTTCGGGCCGGAACGTAATCGCGCAAAAACGGGGTCACCTCAATATGACCCCTCGATCGACAAGCTGGCTGATTTCCGAGAAAAGGTGATCTACGAGAACACCCTCACCACAGGAGGACGGGTGTCTGCTTCAACCAGGTGTTGGTCGCCAGTTGCTCCACCACGAACCGGGCGACATCGGCGCGCGCTACCTTCCCGCCGTGGACGCTGGCGAGGCCGGCAGTGGCCCTGAGACTTCCGCGAGCGGGGTCGTTGGTGAGCATGCCCGGCCGGACGATGACCCAATCGAGTGCGCTGGCGCGAATCGCGTCTTCCTGACGACCCTTGTCTTTGTAGGCATGGCGAAGCAATAAGGGCTGGAATAGCCGATCGAATACGAAGCCGCCGTGGCCGCGGCTGTCCCCAACGCCCAAGGCGGAGATGCAGACCAGACGACGCACACCGCTGCGGTTCATCGCCGGGATCAGCGCGTGTGTCGCTTCGGTCAGCAGGCTGACCTCGCTGAAGCCAACTCCCGTCCCGAGCGAGCTGACGACGGCATCGCAGCCGTCCAAGGCGCGCATGAGGGCGCTTTGATCCCGAACATCGCCTTCGATGATGTCTGCTCCCAAGAGATCGGGCGCGCTCGCCTTCGAGCGAACCATCGCCACGACCCAATGACCTTTCTCCAAGGCGTCGTGGACGATCAGCCGTCCGGTCCCGCCTGTTGCACCCAAAACTAGAACCTTCATGTTCGACCTCGATCGTTGTTGGTATGGACGCCGCACTTCACAAGGAAGCGGGCGCAGAGTCGCGATGGGATGGGACCGTCAGCCGAAGGTGAACGCATAGGCGCTCACGCCGGGGTCGAGGAAGGTGATCTTGAACACCCGCTCGCCGGTACCGTGGTCCTGGCGCACCAGTTGGTACAGCCGTTGCGAGGTCACCGTGCCGTTGCCGTCGGCATCGGTGTCCATGCCGTGGTCGGCGCCCGGCGCATGGCCATCCAGCGTGACGCGGAAGCGCACCGGCTTGCCGTCCCTGGTCGGGCCCAGTACCAGGTGCAGGTCGCGACCACGGAAGCGGAAGCTGATGCTGCCGCCGGCACGTTCGAGCGTGGCGTCCTGCGGATGCACCGTCCAGCGGCCGTCGAGTGCCCATTGGTTGCTGGCCAGCGTGGCGGGCGCGTGGTAGTCGAATGCGTCGTCATGGGCTACTTGGCCGCTGGCGAAATGCTCCGCGCGTGCATAGCCCACGTAGGTTTCCGGCGAGCGCTGCGCATCACCCGAAGACGCCGCTTCCGCGCCTTTCGCGCCCGGTTTCACGTAGCCGCCCGGCAGGTTCTTGAAGCCCGCAGTGGTGAGCAGGCGGCGAATCATGTCCTCGCCTTCCGCGTAGCCACCTTCGCCGAAATGGTGAGCGCGGATGCGACCCTGCGCATCGATGAAATAGTGGGCAGGCCAGTATTGGTTATTGAAGCCCTTCCAGATCGCGTAGTTGTTATCCAGCGCCACCGGATACTTCACGCCCAGCCGCTTCACCGCGGCGCCCACGTTGGCTGGATCCTTCTCGAAGGCGAATTCCGGCGCATGCACCCCGATGATGACCAGGCCGTGGTCCCTGTACTTGTCGTACCAGGCCTCGACGTAGGGCAGCGTGCGCAGGCAGTTGATGCAGGAGTAGGTCCAGAAATCCACGAGCACCACCTTGCCGCGCAGCGATTGCGGGGTCAGCGGTGCGCTGTTGAGCCAGCCGGTGGCGCCGCCCAGCGAGGGGAACTCGCCTTCGATCGGCAGCGGCTCGCCGGCCTTCGGCGCAGGTGACGCGGAGGCCGTAGGCATGGGCCGTACCGCATCAATCAGCGTCTGCTCGATGCGGCCGGTGCTGGCCAGCGAGATGCGGGTGAGCAGGCCGGTATCCGCACCCAGCGCAATCGCGACCACGCCGCATAACACCAGCACACCCAGACCGCGACGCACCCATTCGCCGACACCCAGCGAGCGCTTCATCATGGCGAACACCCGCCCGCCCACGGCCAGTGCCAACGCCAGCGAGGTGGCCGCACCGGCGGCGTAGACGAGCAGCAACAGGGTCGTGCCTACGCTGGCGCCGTTCAGCGCCGCGCCGGTCAGCAGCAGACCCAGGATCGGCCCCGCGCACGGCGCCCACAGCAGGCCGGTGGCGATGCCCAGGCCCGCCGCGCTCCAGATCGAATCCTGTTTGGAGTCGGCGTGTTGCGACAGCCGGTTGCCCAGTGCCACAAACGGCCGCGTGATCCATTCGGCCAGACGCGTGGACAGCAGGGTAAGGCCGAGGAACGCCAGCACCACCAGCGCCGCGATGCGACCGTACTGGTTCGCGTGCACCGCCCAGCCACCGCCGACTGCCGCCAGCGAGGCTACCAGGGCGAAGGTGAGCGCCATGCCGATCAGCATCGGCAGGCCGTTGCGCGCAAATGGCCGGTCGGCGCGGGCGAACACGAACGGCAGCACCGGCAGGATGCACGGGCTGAGAATGGTGAGGACGCCGCCGAGGTAGGCGAGCAGCAGCAGGATCATGGCGTGGGGCACCTAATGAAGGATTCGCTGGGGTATTCGCCGGTTCTGGCCCGGCGGTTACATCCACAGGTGGGGGTAACCATCGCGGTGGATGCGGCGAATCCTGAAATGAGTGCAGTGATTTGGAATGAGCATGCCCCCTTGACCGCTACCGGTTCACGGGTACTAGATGACGGTCTGATTTCATCATCGGATCGCCCTTTTACCGTGTCAGCCGAACCCGCCAGCCCCAGCAAGCAGGCCGAGCGCCAGCGGGCAGCGTGGATGGCTGCCGCGCAGGCGGGCGATCGGCGCGCGTATGAGCGTGTGTTGGCCAGTGCGTTGTCGCTGATCCGCAGCGTGGCGCGTCGGCAGGGCGTCCCGGTGGATGCGGTCGACGACGTGGTGCAGGAAACCCTGATGACCGTGCATCGCGTGCGCCACACCTATGACCCGACCCGCTCCTTCGACGCTTGGCTTGCCGCTATCGCCAGCCGTCGTGCGATCGATGCATTGCGTAGCCAGGGGCGCCGTGGCCGGCGCGAAGTGCACGACGAATTCGCGCTGGACCAGTATGCCGCTCATGATGATGCCAGCGCCGAAGGCGAACGCGAACAACAGGCCCGGCGCCTGCGCGACGCCATCGCCGAGCTGCCGCCGGGCCAGCGTGAAGCGGTGGAGCAACTGGGCTTGAAGGAACACACGCTGGCCGAGGCAGCCATCCTCACTGGGCGCAACACCGGCGCGCTGAAAGTGAATCTGCACCGCGCACTGAAGGCCTTGCGCGGCCGCCTGCACGGAGAACCGTAGAAACCATGTCGTCCGATCCACGCCGCCCCGAAGCCCTGATCGATACGCTCGTTGCCGAACTGACGCCGGTACGGCGTCTGCCGCCGCCGTGGCTGCGCACGCTCGGCTGGCTGCTCGCCGTGGCAGTGATCGCCGTGGGGTTGCTGGCGCGCTATGGCGACCAGCCGATGCTGCAGCGCTGGGCCGGTGCGCCTGATCTGGCCTGGGCTGCCGCCGGTGCCGTGCTCACCGCCGTCTGCGCCGCCTGGTCCGCCTTTGTGCTGGCCGTGCCCGGGCGTTCGCGCGCATGGGCCTGGCTGCCGTTGCCCGGCCTGTTGCTGTGGATCGGCGCCAGCGGTCTGGGCTGTCTGCGCACCTGGCTGGCACCGGATACCAGCATCGCCACCTTGCACCAGTCGGTCGACTGTCTGCTGTTCATCATCGGCTTCTCGATCCCGTTGTCGGTGCTGATGGTCTGGCTGCTGCGCCGCGCCTGTCCGCTGCGGCCGGCGCTCACCGCGGTGATGGTGGGATTGGCCAGCGCCGCCGCTTCGGCCAGCCTGCTGGGAATCTGCCACGCCTTCGACGCGGCCGCCACCGATCTACTGACCCATGCGCTGGCCGTGGCCATCGTGGTGATGGTCAATGTGGCGATGGGCGGCCGACTGCTGTCGCGGCATTGATCGGTGGCGCATCGCAGTCATCGTGCGTCGTGGTTTGTCTCGAGGTAACCGCCGGCGCATGGCCTGCGAAGGAATGGGTGGGAGCGGCCAGATCGCTTCCGTCCCTTTTCCCTCCAAGGATGCACCCATGAACACACGCACGCTTGTCGCCCTGGTTACTGCCGTCGCCGTCGGCGCCTTCGCTTTCGGCCCGGTCTTCGCGCAGGATGCGATGACCAGCGGTTCCGGTTCGGCGATGTCGCACGACGCCATGCCCAAGGACAGCATGATGAAGCACGACGCCATGAAATCCGGCGCCATGAAGCATCCGTCCATGAAGTCCGACGGCATGATGGAAAAAGATGGCGCGATGAAGAAGGGCGCCATGAAGCACGATGCCATGAAAATGAAGAAGACCGGCGGTGATGCCATGAGCAGCGGCGGCTGAAACGACCAGGAGCCTGTCGGCCACTCAAGCCCGACAGGCTCCTGGCAACAACGGTCACCGCGATCAGCTGTTTTTCCCGCGCACTAAGCGCGCCTTCAGTGAACACGGCGTTGTCGAAAGCCCAGTACGCTTCAAGGTATCCGAACCTGGTGACGTGACCCTGCCTTCGCCACGCGTGATGCGGCAAGAATGGCCATCGTCAGCTACATTGAGGGCTTCTATAACCGCAAACGGCTTCATCAGACGCTCGGCTATCGGGTGCCGGCTGTGGTCGATGACGAGGCCTTGAGTGCTTAATCAACGTGTCCGAAAAAGCCGGGCCACCTCAGGTTCACTTCTCGATCTGGCCGTATTCGGCGGGAAAGTGGACCTGACCCCGTTCTAGGCCCGCCAGGCGCGGGGGCTCACATCCCTTGCGCCAACGCTTCCTCCACCGCACTGAACGCCGACTGCCCGCCGAGCCGATCGCCCGGCATGCCGGTGACGAACCAGACCACGCCGGTGCCACCCGCGCGGTCGAGCCACAGGCCCGACTGCAATCCGTACGCCGACCCGGAGTGGCCGACACGCGGCACGCCGTCGCCGAACGGGTCGTCGCGGCAGCCCTCCACCGGTGTGGCCAGCGTCTGCATCGCCAACCCATAGCGGCAGAAGAACCCTTCGCCGACGTCGCCAGTGTCGGCTTCATAGGTCATGCCGTCGCCGGGCGTGTATTGCCATTGCGGGGTCGCCAGTGCCTGCACCGAGGCCGATGTCAGCAGGCGCACGCCGTCCAACTCGCCTTCGGCCAGCAGCATCCGTCCGATCCGCGCCAGCCCGTTGGCCGAGATCCGCAGTCCGCCCTGCGGCGCGAACAGCGCACCGTTATCGCCCGCGCGCCACTGTGCCAGGTCGCAACTGCCGTCCTGCGCAGGGGTCACCGGGCAAGCGGGCTTGTGACCGTTCAGATCATCGTCCTTGTTCGGCTCGCCCTCGCCGTTGTAGATCACCACCGCGCGCGCGGCGGCCGCGTCGTTGCAGGTGGCCCAGTTGAAACAGCCCTCGATGCCGAGCGGTTGCAGCACCAGTCGGTCCATCAGGCGGTCGAAGCGCTCGCCAGTGGCACGCTCCATCACCTGCACCACCAGCGGGAAGTTGAGATTGGTGTAGCGGAAATACGTGCCCGGCGCATGCGCGGTGTCCCACGCGCTGGGATCGTCGAGGATGTCGTGCAGTTGCCCGCCCAGCGGCGTCTGCCAGTAGCCGGCCGCATCGGTGAGGCTGGAGCGGTGCGACATCAGCAGGCGCAGCGTGATCGGTGTGTCCGGGAACGCCGGGTTGCGCAGCGGCCAGCCGAGCAGATCGCCCACGTCGGCGTCGAGGTCGAGCGTGCCGTCCTCGACCAGCCGCATCACTCCGATCGCGGTCACCAGTTTGGAGATCGAAGCGATCCGCACCGGGTCGCCCGCGGTGACCTTGCGCCCGGTCGTCTTGTCGGCGATGCCGTGGACGTAGGTTGACGTGACACCGTCGTGGTCGAAGGTGACCCGCACGGTAGCAACCGGCTCGGTGGCGTGGGCGAGGGATGTGGCGGCGAACAGCAGTGCAGCGAGGAAGGTGATTTTGGTCATGGGGTGGCAATCTGACTCCGGATGAACCTGCATGAACATGCCCGTTTTACTTCTCGTGGTCGAGCCCCTGCGGGAGCCCGGTCCGATTTCCGCGACAATACGCATCCCGTTGAGACTTTCGCACCCCCATGCCCCCATTGCGCGTGACGCTGATCTCCCTGCTGTTTGCGGCCAGCACCGTGTTGCACGTCGCGCCGCTGCTGCTGGTGGCGGTGGTCAAGGCGCTGCTCCCGTTCGCACGCCTGCGCAAGGCCAGCAACCCGGTGCTGACCGGCTTGGCGGAAAGCTGGATCGGGGTGAACAACTGGCTATGGGACCGCTTCTTCGGCACGCGCGTCGATGTGCAGCAGGACGTGGCACTGCAGAAGGATGGCCACTACCTCGTGCTGGCCAATCACCAGAGCTGGGTGGACATCCTGGTGTTGCAGAAGGTGTTCAACCGGCGCATCCCGCTGCTGCGTTTCTTCCTGAAACGGCAGCTGTTCTGGGTGCCGCTGCTGGGGCTGGCGTGGTGGGCGCTGGACTTCCCGTTCATGGGTCGCCACACACCCAAACAGGTCGCGCGGCGTCCCGAGCTGGCCGGGCGCGATATCGAAGCCACCCGCCGTGCCTGCGAGAAATTCCGCGAGATCCCGGTGGCGATCATGAACTTCGTCGAGGGCACGCGGTTCACGCCGGCCAAGCATGCGACGCAGGGCGCGCCGTACCGGCACCTGCTCAAGCCCAAGTCGGGCGGCGTGGCGTTCGTGCTGGATGCGATGGGCGATGGCCTGCACGCGATTCTCGATGTCACCATCGCCTATCCCGGCGGACGGCCGTCGATGATGGATTTGATGGCCGGCCGCGTCCCCGCGATCCACGTGCACGTGCGCGAGCGCCCGATCCCCGATGAACTGCTGGAAGGCGACTACCGCAACGACCGCGCCTTCCGTGTCCGGTTCCAGCAATGGATGAACGGGCTGTGGCAGGAGAAGGATGCGGACGTGGCGCGCCTGCTGGGGGAGTGAAGCGGGGTCGATCGATGTACAAGCCAAGGGCATCGGTCGTCGTCGTGCGTGAAGGATGGTCCGCATTTGCCACCATCCCTCCCGCGCGGCAAACTGTTTCCCGCCGCAGGATCGCGGCCTTGCCCATCAAGGAGGATGCATGTTTCGTATCGATAAAGACGGGGTGGTCCGCAGTGCGCTCGTCGAAGCGCGCCGGTTCACGGCGCTGGAGCGCGGCGACATGCCGGTGGTGAACGGCATCGTCGTCCACCAGACCGGCGGCTCGACCGCACAGTCGACATTCAACAGCTACCGCAACAGCAACATTGGTGCCCACTTCCTGATCGAGAAGGACGGGAAGATCTATCAGACGGCATCGCTATACAAGCGCGCCAACCACGTCGGGCTCCTGCGCTCGCGTTGCCTGGAACGGCACGTCTGCGCACCGGCGGAGTTGAAGCGATTGCAGTCCGCGACGCTACGTACGCGCAGCACGATGGAGTATGGCAAGGCGTTCCCCGACCGTTTTCCGTCGAACCGCGACAGCATCGGCATTGAGCTGGTCGGCGAGTACAACCGCAACCCCGACTTCGGCAAGGTCCGGGGCGCGGACGAGTTCCTGTACGTCCCGGTAACTGACGAGCAGAACGCTGCACTGCGGTGGTTGGTGGGCGAGCTCCGGCGCACGCTCAAGGTGGCGGCCGATGAGGTGTATCGGCATCCGAAGGTGTCCTACAAAACCCCGACCGAGGCGGCGACCGCGGCATGGTGAGGATGCTCCGTTGTAGCCTGACTGTTGCACTCAGCCTCGGTATCGCGGCATGCGCCTTGTCCGTGCCGGGTACCCAAGCCGGCGGGCGGACCGGGTCTGGTCTGATCGTGGAGACGCTCCAAGTTACTGAGAACGGTGCGGCTAGGCCCGATGTGGACCCGGATGAATGTCGGGGATTCGTGCTGGACGAGGGCAGGATCAAGCGGGTGTTGGAGGGCAGCGAGTCGGTCAGCCGCGACCAGTACATGCACGAGCTTCCATGGTCGCCGTGCCTCGCTCGTGGACGGGTTGTGCTGACGGACGGTCGGATGGCGACCTGGACGATCCGGCAGTACGGCACCGGGTCGGTCCTTCTGGATGACGGTGGTGAGTTGTTCCTGTGGTGCCGGACCTGCGCGCGTCCGCCCTTCATGCCGATCGAGTAGCTCCGGATGGGACCTGACGTGGGACCGCGCAGGCAATGTGGCGGACCCCGACCCGTATCAGATCTCATCGACCGCAAAGGGCTCGAAGTGCTGCTTTGAACAAAGCGCGCGGACTTGGGTGCGCTAACCTTGGCCGCATCCTGATCGGCGAGTGACAGCATGCAAAGACGAGACTTCATCCAGAGCGTGGCGCTGGCGGCGCTCCTCCCACTGGTGGGCAGCGGCGGCAGTGCGATCGCGGCACCACGCGGGCGATTGCTGCCGGCGGCGCTGAACCCGGGCGACACCGTCGCGCTGGTCAGCCCGTCCTCGGCGACGGACGAGCGGCTCAGCCTGCAGCTGGCGCAGGAAGTGATGCAGGCGCTGGGCTTCAAGGTGAAGACCGGCGCGCACTATGCGTCGAGGTACGGTCATCTGGCGGGCACCGACGCCGAGCGCGCCGGCGACCTCAACATGATGTTCGCCGACGACGAGGTCAAGGCCATCATTTGCGTCCGCGGCGGGTCCGGCGCCGCGCGGCTGCTGCCGCTGCTGGACTACGACACCATCCGCGCCAATCCCAAGGTGTTGCTCGGTTATTCGGACATCACCGCGCTGCATAACGCCATCCTCGCGCAGGCCGGACTGGTCACCTTCCACGGGCCGATTGGCGCCGCCAGTTGGAACGCCTTCAACGTCGACCAGTTCAAGCGCCTGTTCTTCGACCGCGAGCTGATGCATTACAAGAATGTGGTCGATGCCGGCGACGAGCTGGTGCCACGCAAGCACCGCACGCTCACCATCACCGGCGGCAAGGCGCGCGGCGAACTGGTCGGCGGCAACCTGTCGGTGCTGGTGGCGCTGGCCGGGTCGCCGTATCTACCGGAGTTCGACGGCAAGATCCTGTTCCTGGAGGACGTGGAGGAGGCGCCGTACCGTATCGACCGCATGCTCACCACGTTGAAGCTGATGGGCGCGCTGGACCGGATCGCCGGCTTCATCTTCGGCAAATGCACCGACTGCGACCCCGGCGAGGGTTACGGCTCGCTGACGCTGGACCAGATTTTCGACGACCACATCAAGCCGCTCGGCATCCCCGCCTACCGCGGCGCGATGATCGGGCACATCCGGGAGCAGTTCATCGTGCCGGTCGGCGGGCAGGTGGAGATGGATGCCGATGCCGGCACATTCCGGATGCTGGAGCCGGTGTTCCAGGCCGGGTAGGGCCATCACCAGCAGGTGACCGTTCCCTTAGTCCGCTCGCG
Organism: Lysobacter sp. A378; assembly: GCF_054052125.1. Taxonomy (NCBI): domain Bacteria; kingdom Pseudomonadati; phylum Pseudomonadota; class Gammaproteobacteria; order Lysobacterales; family Lysobacteraceae; genus Lysobacter; species Lysobacter sp. A378. The sequence continues at coordinate 348,894 of NZ_JBSVRK010000002.1, forward strand.
CCGTTTCAACGCGGTGCCAGGGTGATGCTCGGGTGCGTGGCGATGATCTCCAGCACGATGTCGAAGAACGTCTGGCCCGTGCCGGCCTCCAGCGCATCGAGGTCGCGCTGGATGCGTGCATCGTCGTAACGCCCCGGTACATCGAGTTTCGCCTGCAGGAAGGCGCGCGTTGCCTCGATGCCGAGGTCACGCTGGTTCTTCTCGAACTCCGTCCAGACCAGCGTGACCGGGGCGCTACCGTCGAGTGCGCCGTAGCCGCCGTACAACAGGTCGTTCAGTGCATCCAGGCTGTGGCCGAGCGTCCAGTCGACGCCTGTCATGAAGACGCGGTTGATCTCGTCATAGAACGACGGGATGTCATGGATGCGGCTGCCATCAATGGTCAGGAATGAAGTCATGGGCGTGTCCTGGCGATCACCCGCATTGTATCCGGCGGATCCTTGGTCGACTGACGTGATGGCAGGTTGCGCGGCCAAGGTGTGACCCGATCGCCCAGCTCCGTTAATGTGACCCGTACTCACTCCAGCGGAGACGCGACGATGCAGCAACCGGGTTGGTCCAGGCGCGAGGTACTAGGTGCAATGGTCGCGGGGGCTGCCTACGCGGCGGTTCCGCCAGTGGTGGGTGCGCAGCCCGCATCACAGACAGGCGGCTTGCTCTTCCGCGACACTCTCCTGGTCGACGGCACCGGTGCTCCCGGTCGCGCCACCGATGTCCTCATCCGCGGCGACCGCATCGAACACATCGGCACGCTGTCCGCCCGTGAGTTGCGCGGTGTGCGCGTCATCGAAGGCGGCGGCCGCGTCCTCGCGCCGGGCTTTATCGACCTGCACACCCACGGCGACCCGCTGGAGGAGGCGTACACGCCGTACCTCGCGATGGGCGTGACCACCGTGGTGCTCGGCCAGGACGGCGGCAGTCCGTCGCTGCCGGACAAGGGCACCAACGCCGACAGCCTGTCGTCATGGATGGACGCAGTGGGCCGCGCCACACCGGACATCAACATCGCGACCCTCTCTGGCCATGGAGCGCTGCGCCGCCGCGCCGGCATCGACGACGGCACGCGGCGGCCGTCGGACGCGCAGTTGGCGCGGATGCAGGCGATCCTCGAGCATGACCTGCGTGCCGGGGCCTTCGGCCTGTCCACCGGGCTGGAGTACGTGCCCGGCCGCTACGCGGAAATGCGCGAGCTCACCAGCCTGGGGCCGGTGATCGCCCGCCATGACGGCGTGGCGATGAGCCACATGCGGTCCGAGGATGCCGACGACGTGCGCGATTCCATCCGCGAGCTGGTCACGGCCGCCGGTCCCGCGCGCGCCCACGTCTCGCACCTGAAGATGGTCTACGGCAAGGGTGAACCCGCCGCAGAGGAGCTGCTCGCGTTCTTGCAGAGTCTGCGTGGGCCTGACCAGCCGCTGACCGCCGACGCCTACCCGTACGAGGCCAGCTACACCGGCGTCGGCATCCTGTTCCCGGAGTGGGCGCTGCCGCCGACCGATTACGCCACCGTGCTGCAGACCCGTCGCGACGAGCTACGCGCCTACCTCCAACAACGCATGGAAAAGCGCGGTGGCCCGTCGGCGCTGCTGTTTGGCACCGGCCCGCATGCCGGGCACACGCTGGCCGAAGTGGCCGCGCAGCGCGACCTGCCGTTCGCCGACGCGCTGATGGAGATCGGTCCCCGTGGCGGCCAGGCCGCGCATTTCGTGATGGACCGTGCGCTGCAGGACCGTCTGCTGCTGGACCCGATGGTGGCGGTGGCGTCCGACGGCTCGCCCGGTGGCAGCCACCCGCGCGGCGCCGGCACGTTTGCCAAGTGGATCGAGGATTTCGTGGTCGGCACGTCGCAAGTGCCGCTGGAGGAAGCGGTGCGCAAGGCTAGCGGCTTCGCGGCTTCGATTCTGGGCTTGACCGACCGCGGCGTGATTCGCACGGGAGCGAAGGCCGACCTGGTGCTGTTCGATCCGGCCAAGGTGCAGGCGCACGCTGACTACGTGAATCCGACCGCGATGGCCGAAGGGTTCGACTTGGTGTTGGTGAACGGCCAGCCAGCCTTGGAGGATGGCGAGCCGGTGGGACGGGCAGGACGGATGTTGCGGCGGGATGGTTGACCCGGGAGCCCTGGATCCGCCAATTCCTGCAGGAGGAGCGCCTGCTGCTACTTCATCGAGTGCAACCCGAAAAGGTTGCCCTCGGTATCAAATACCAGCGAGATGAAACCGTACTCGCCAATCGACATCTTCTTGCGCTGGATGCGGCCGCCGGCAGCCTCGACGCGGCTTTCCTCCAGGGCGACGTCTTCGGAGTCGAAGTAGACCAGCGTGCTGTTGCCGCCGGACGGGGTGCCGTCCATCTTCACCAGCGTGCCGCCCGCGCCCGTGCGGTCCATCTCCGCCGGGAAGGCCTTCATCTCCATCCCGGTGTCGTTCGGGTCGCCCAGCGGTGCCAGTTTCACCTGCAGCACGGCCTCGTAGAACCGCTGCGCGCGGGCCATGTCCTGCACGTAGATCTCGAACCAGACGATGGGGTTGGTTTTCATAGCGATATGCCTCGTGGGTTGGGTGGTGGAAAGAGGGCCTGTGCAGACCCTTCTGACATACGACGAACGGCGAGGGCAGGGATCGACATCAGGCCGTGGCTCGGCCCGTGTGTGGTGTGCGGATCAACGCGGTGAGGTCAAACCCCTGGGCCCGCGCGATCGACAGGTAGCGGTTGCGCGCGGCCTCGTCGAGTTGCGGGTCGCGTGCGAGCAGCCACAGGTACTTGCGGTCCGGGCTGCCGACCAGTGCGACGGTGTAGTCGGGCTCGAGCGCTATGATCCAGTAGTCACCTTTGGTAAACGGGATCCAGCGCAAGCCGTCGGGCAGGAAGCTGACTTCCAGCCTGCTGCCGCTGTCGTCGGTGGCGGTGGCCTCTCCATCGGCCTGCTCGACCTCGCCGTCGCGGCGCATGCGGTTGCACACCCGCACCTTGCCGTTGTCCTGCAGCGTGTAGGTGGCGGAGATGTCGGTCGCGTCTTCGGGCTCGTGGCGCATGGGAAGGCGCGCCAGCTCGTACCAGGTTCCCATGTAGCGCTGGATGTCGACGCGGGGAGCGGTGGCCAGTTCGGGATGATTAGTCATGGGGAGGCCGTGGGGAAGGGACCGTAAGAGGATCGCCGGATGAGTGTTAAGCGGTCGTGCCGGTGTAGTCGGCGAGGGCACCACATTGCATGGCGCCAGTTCAAAAGCTGGCCATCTGATTGGGCGGTCCTTCAGCTGCCCAGCAGCCGTGTCCGCACGAAGTCCCCGTATATCGGGTCCTCGTCCTCGAAAATTTCGGGGTCGAGCAGGTAGGCGCGTGCGAGTTCGTCGGCTGCGCGCTCCTCGTCGCCCAGCTCCAGTTGGCACTGGCCAAGGCGCAAGTGCAGGAAGGGGTTGCCGATGGCGTCCGGGCAGTGCATGGCGCTGCTCAGGTTGTCGCGGCCGGCCTCGAAGTCGCCCGACTGGAAGTTGGCGTCGCCGATGGCGGCCAAGAGCCAGGTGGCGGCTTCCCATTGGGGCTGTGGCTCGGGCAGCAGCCCCCACGCGGCCCAGTAGCACTCGAGTGCGGAGGTGAAGTCGCCTGCCTCGGCGAGGTCGTCGCCGTTGGCGCTGAGCGCTTCAATCTGCGCGTGGATGTCGTCGTCCAGTTCCATCATGTCGGCTCGTGGGGAAACGGCCATGTTCGCTGCCAAAGTTTGCAGTTGTACGACGATGGCGGCCGCAACGCCTGCAGCGCAGCTGTCACATTGAGCGGCCATGCTGCGGAATGCCCATGCACACGGTCACGTTGGCCAGACTGATCGCAACCACCGCTGCCAGGCTGGCAGCGGTCCTCGCCGTGCCGCTGGCCTTGGCCGGCTGCATCGGCGGCCAGGACCATGCGGAGATCCGCGCCGAGGCGCTCCAACGCGGCGGGGGGGCCGAGCCCTTCCTGGTGCGCGAGGCAGAGGCCGCAGTTGCAGCCCGGCTGTCAGCCGAGCCCGGCACCCTCGTCCTCGCCTCGATCTCGATTGCGCCGGATCATCTGGCCCTGGTTGCCGCGGACCCGCGCATACCCGGCAACTGGGACCGCTATCGATATGCCAGTGGCCGGCTGGGTGAGCCCATGCCCGTGAGGGCGCGGCCCGGCGCGCCGTCCGGGTTCCGGCTGGGCGAATTCCGGGCGCTGGATCGGCTGCCGACGCTGGTTGCCGACGCCCGTGCGCGGATCGGGTTTGCCGAGGGCCAGTTGGGGACGGTGGAAATCAAGCCCGCGGTGAACGCGAAGGCGGACGAGGGGCGCAGACCCGGCCCGCGCCTTTGGGTCCGTATTACTGATCCGCGTCGAGGCACAGCAGCGCAGCAGTACGACGCCGAGGGCAGGCCGCTGTGAAGCGCCCCGCGCCTTCCGATCGGGCGTCCTGGACAGCGATCGCGGCGATGGCGGCAGCGGCGTCGATGGTGGCGGCCGTGTTCCTGGTCCTCATCCTGTGGGTGGTCTGGCCGGGCGCGATGGCCCATGCCGCACCGCTGGCCTGCCCGGCCGGGTTCCCCGACCCGTTCGTGCTGGAGGAGGTCTACAGCCTGCCCGGCGAAACCCGGTGGACGTGGTCGCTGGTTTGCATGTCCGCGCACGGCGCGATCTTCCGCCCCGGATCGACCATCCCCTGGGCGCTCGGCGTCGCCATTCTGTGGCTGCCGTGCATGGTCATCGCCCTTGCCGTGGTTCATGCGCGCATGAAGAGGTGATGATCCCCCGGAGCGCTTGTCACCCTGCGTTGTGGCGTGATGTGCATGCTGACCCTGTCTTCCTTTTTGCGGAATTGCCTTATGCCCCTGAGAAATGCATTCCTCCTGTTATGCCTGTGCGTGCCCGTCCTCGCGTCCTGCAGCGACCAACGCAGTCCTCCCGACGCTGTCAGTCCGAGCGATGACGCCGCCGTTGTTGCGGACCATGCCACAGACGAAACCGCCCCGGACGTGCAGCCGACAGCGGACGCGCCGGTGGCCCCGGTCACGGAAGGGCCGACGCTTGGGGGCGACGGATCGCAGATCACATTGCTGCCGTTGGACACGAAACAGTTGGACGGCGTTGATCTTCCAGGCGAGCTGGCCTGCAGTTTTTCCGATGGCGACGGCGGGACGCTGTTGCTGGCGCGTGCGGACGTGGTTCCCGACGGGATGGTCCGTGGCGTGCTGAACAACAACGGGTATGTGGAGATGCTGGGCAACGGCCGGGCGGGTGGATTCAACGACCTGGCTGATGGCATCACCCTGTCCGGCAAGGGCCTTGTGGTGGAGCTCCAGCGCGGCGATTCACGGCCCACCGGCAACGAGGCGACGCAGCATGTTGCCGCCCTCAAGGTGCAGCGGGCCGACGGCGCCGAGCGGATCTACGACGGCACGCTGACGTGTGGTCCCTGAAGCGCGGGCGCCCCGGCGGACGAGCATGCGCTGTGTCAACGCCCCTCGGCGGGCTCCGGTGATGCCGGATCCACATCACCCGCCAGCGTCCAGACGACGTCGTGGCCCTGGGGATCGCGACTGAGGTGGAAGTACGCCGGCATGTCCGGGGCGAGCATCCCTGATTCCCGCCCTGCGTTGGCGCCGGGTGGGTCGAACGGCACGATGTACAGGCCGGAGGCATCGATCGTGCGGCGCGCGCGTGCGTCGCCCATGTCGCCGACGTCGGCGATGGTGCCGCCGCGCTCGAGCAGTGGGCGCTCGAAGTCCACCAGCAGGTCGACCTTCGCCTGCGGTTGCCCGGGTAACGCCAGCGTGCCGCCTGCGATCCGCAGGTCCGGCCAGACCTTGCCGTTCTCGGGCAGGTCCTCGTAGTGCGCACGCGACAGCCCGTGGTACGAACCGGTGGCGATCGCGTCGAGCGCGCCGACCAGGGCGAGGAAGTTCAACTTGCGCAGGCGCTGCTTCTGCAGGTCACCCTCGATGCCGCCCGACTCGATCAGCACCGTGGCCACGCCGGCCTGGGCGGTCAGGTCGCCGAACGCGCGCGGGTTGAAGGTGTCGTCCCACTTGGCAATGTGGCCGCCGATGTAGGGCTCGAGCACGGCGCGGATTGCCACGGCGACCTGCATGGCTTGCGCGCGGGTGGCGTTGACGTCACCCGCTTTGTTGAAGGCTGGCGCAAGCAGCGCCACGGCGGTTCCGCGGTCGGACTTGCCGACGCGGTAACCCACCCGCTGGTCGTGCAGGTTGAAGCCGAAATGCGGCTGCACGCGCTCGCGCAACTCATGTAGCACACGCGCTTCCGGGGAGACCAGTGCGTGTGCATCGCGGTTGACGTCGACTCCCTGCGCGTTGCGGCGTTGGAAGCGCGCAGCGCCATCGGGGTTCATGACCGGCAGGAAATGCAGCGTAGTGGCCTCGTGCAGGCGCTGCACCAGTGGATGCTCCGGATGCTCGGCGAGGAGCCGGAACAGGTCGGCGAGCGCCATAGACGCGGTGCTTTCATCCCCGTGCATCTGCGACCACAGCAGCACGCGCGTATCGCCTTGGCCCCATGACACGTGGCGCAGGGGTCGGTCTTCCGCGCTGCGGCCGACCTCCTCGGTATGGAAGCCCCACGCTTCCGTCGCTAGCGGCCCGGCAACATCCCACCATTGCTCCGGCGAAAACGTCCGGTCGTCCAGGCCCGCCACCCGGACGCGGGTGTCGTACAACGCATCCAGTTCGCCCAGCCAGGCGGGAGGCGGTGGCATCGTGGCCGTGGTGGTGGACACCGAAGCCGCGTCGGCTTCCTGGGCTTCGGACACAATTGGCATCAGTAATGGCAACAGCAGCAGGTACAGCGCAAGAACGCGACACATGGTGGTGATGCTCCGTGAAGGGCACGCTGCATGCTCCGAGGCGCCACGGGCATTGTCAATCGCGCGGCCTTGGCCGCCGTCCCTGAAACGGGACCGGTCGGGATTCACCCCATGACAACGGTAGGCGTCGAACAATGGGCGGCAAATTCACCAGACGGAGCCTCCACATGAATACCCGGATCACCTTCCTGGCAGCCGCCTGTGCACTGGCTCTGGCGGCCTGCGGCGACAAGGCGCCCAGCACCACCGACACCACGGCCGACACCACCGCCAATACGCCTGCTGCGGTGGAAACCGCGCCGGCCAACACGCCGCCACCGGCCGAGACTGCCGGCGCAGCGCCGACCTCGGCCGCGGCTGCGCCGGGCAGCGACAAGCCTGCCGCCGTGGTCAGCGACTGCGCGACCGTGATCGAGGGCAATGACGCGATGCAGTTCGACGTCGGCTCCATCACCATTCCCGCCTCGTGCAGCGAGTTCAAGATCACGCTGAAGCACACCGGTCAGATGCCGGTCGCCGCAATGGGCCATAACGTCGTGATCACTGCCGCCGCCGACATGCAGGCGGTTGCCGCCGACGGCATGGGCGCCGGCCTGGATGCCGATTACCTGAAACCCGGCGATGAGCGCGTCATCGCGCACACAGACGTGGTCGGTGGTGGTGAGACCACCTCGGTGAGCTTCCCGGTGAGCAAGCTGCAGGGCGACGGACCGTACGAGTTCTTCTGCAGCTTTCCAGGCCACTCGGCGGTCATGAAGGGTGTTATCGCGGTCGAGTAACCGGGTATCCGCGCTTCTTCATGAACAGCGGCGACATGGCGTCGTTGCGCAGGACGGCGACCGCGCGTAGTGGGCTGTCGGATTGGTAGGGCACGCGCACCGATTCGTGCGTCCTGGCCATGTGTTGACCGAGAATCAACCCATGGACCCCACTACCGACCTGTTTGAACACCACCGCTCCCGCCTCTTCGGCCTGGCCTACCGCATGCTCGGCACGCCCGCCGATGCCGAGGACGTGCTGCACGACGCCTGGTTGCGGTTGCATGCGCACGACCTGGCCACGCTCGACGATCCCGAGGCCTGGCTTGTCACCGTGACCACGCGGCTGGCGCTGGACCGCCTGCGCCGCGCGAAGGCTGAGCGCGAGCACTACATCGGGCCGTGGCTGCCCGAGCCACTGGTGCCGGAAACCGAACATCCGGATGCCACGCTCGAACGCGGTGAGTCGCTGACGCTGTCGTTCCTGCTGCTGCTTGAGCGTCTGAGTCCGGACGAGCGCGCGGCGTTCCTGTTGCGCGAAGTGTTCGACTACAGCCATGCCGAGGCGGCGGGGATCCTGGAGATCAGCGAAGATGCTTGCCGCCAGCGAGTACACCGCGCCAAGGCGCGCCTGCGCGAGGGACGCCCGCGTTTTAATGTCGACGAGGCCGCGCAGCGACGGTTGCTGCAGCGCTTCATCGTCGCGATGGAGGAACCCACGCTTGATTCGCTGCGCGCGCTGTTTGCCGAGGATGCCGTCCACGTCAGCGATGGCGGCGGCGTCGCGCGCGCCACGTTGCGTCCGTTGCATGGCGCCGACCGGCTCGCCCGACTGTACCTGCAGTTGGCGCGCAACCTCGGCGGTGCCGGCGTGCGCTATGAGTCGGTCACCCTCAACGGCGCGCCGGCGCTGTTCCTGCGCGACGGTGACGCGCTGCTCGCGGCGATGTGGGTCGAGTGCGATGGCGCGAGCATCACCGCGATCCACGCACTGCGCCACCCGGACAAGCTGGCCCGGCTGCTGGCTGTCACGAAACCGGGAGGCTCCACGTCCTTGCATTGAAACGGTCAATCCCGGCCGCTCATTGCAGGAGTGTTTCCATGACCCGTTTTTCGATGCAACGCCACTACGCCGCCTTGCAGCCGCTGATCGCGCTCGACCAGAGCATCCGAACCGCCGGGCGGCTCGAGCCCGCGTTGATCGAACTGGTGTTGATGCGCGTGTCGCAGATCAACGGCTGCGCCTACTGCCTCGACATGCACAGCAAGGACGCCCGGGCCGCCGGCGAGACCGAGCAACGCCTGTACATGCTGCCAGCCTGGCGCGAGACGAAGGTGTACAGCGAACGCGAACAGATCGCGCTGGCGTGGGCCGAGGAGTTGACCAAACTCGCCTCGCCCGAAGCGGTATCCGATGCGCTGTACGAGGGGGCACGCCAGCAGTTCGAAGAGGCCGAACTGGTCGACCTGACGATGCTGGTGGTCGCGATCAACAGCTTCAACCGCATCAACATCGCGTCGCGGACGATCGGTGGGAGTTACAAGCCGGGAGCGCATTGATCGATCCTTGCCAGCTGATCGCCTGCCGGCTGTTGCAGGTACCTCGCGATCACGCAGGTCTGTGCTTCCCAGCCACCGGTGTCTGGCGGGGGTAACCGATTAGCGCGAAAGCGGGTACCCGCGCGCCTCCATGATCTGTAGCACCTCGTCGACCGGCAACGCACCGACCTCATGCCCGTCGCGGCCGGTCATGGTCTCGGCGTGGAACAGCGAATTGAGGATGGCTTCCTCGGTCGCTTCGATGGCGGCCATGAACAGCGGCGACATGGCGTCGTTGCGCAGGACGGCGACCGCGCGTACTGGGCTGTCGGATTGGTAGGGCACGCGCACCGATTCGTTGGCCGAGAACGCGATCACGTAGTCGCCGCTGCCATTGGAGGCGATGCCGCCGGTCCGGGCCAAACCGAGCATCGCCCGCTTGGCCAATCGCTCCAGGTTGCGCGCGTCCAGCGGCGCGTCGGTGGCGACGATGATCATGCAGGAGCCGTCGGGCGAGTCGTTGAGCTCGTCGCTCAGGTAGTACTTGCCCAGCGACTTGCCGATCTGCACGCCGTCAACACTCAACACGCCGCCGAAGTTGGTCTGCGCTAGGACCCCCACGGTATGGCCACCGAGGTTGTCGGGCAGCTTCCGCGACGACGTGCCGATGCCGCCCTTGAACCCGAACGTCACCGTGCCGGTGCCAGCGCCGACGTTGCCTTGCGCGACCGGACCGCTGGCGGCCGAAGCGATCGCGTCCAGCACGTCGCGCTTGCTGACATGGCGTCCGCGGATATCGTTGAGATAGCCGTCGTTGGTTTCCCCGACCACCGGGTTGACCGAGCGCACGTTGTCGTTGCCGGGGAAGGAAAATACGTGGTCGATCAGCGCATCGGCCGCGACCGGCACGCTGAGGGTATTGGTCAGGATGATCGGTGTCTCGAGGGTGCCGAGCTCCTCGATCTGTGTCGTCCCGGCCAACTTGCCGAATCCGTTGCCCACGTACACGGCGGCGGGAACTTTGTCCTGGAAGATATTGCCGGCATGCGGCAGGACCGCGGTCACGCCAGTGCGGACGTCGTCGCCGCGCACCAGCGTCTTGTGGCCGACCTCGACGCCCGGTACGTCGGTGATGGCGTTCCATTGTCCCGGCTGCAGCACCCCGATGGTGATCCCGTACGCGCGCAGGTTTTTCTGCTGCGCATCTGCGGGCGTCCATGCAGACAGCAGCAGGGCAATGACAAACAGGCGAAAATACATGGTTGATTCCCTCGCGGAGTGCTTGGGCCCAACGATACTAGTTGTTCTCCAGCAGTGGCTTGCGTGGCAGTCGGTCCTCGCGCATGGCGGCGTGGTAAACGAATGACGCGACGATGGCCGCGGCCTGTTTCAGGTCCTGCGGCTCGACGTGGTCCCAGGTGTCCAGGTCGGTGTGATGGGCATTGCTGAAGTAGTCCAGATGGTCCTGGATGAACTGGAAGCCGGGCAGGCCGACGTGATCGAAGGACACGTGGTCGGTGCTGCCGGTATTGCGAGTGGTCACGGTGGTGGCGCCGACATCGTGGAATGGCGCCAGCCAGGCCTGGAAGATCGGCACCGCCGCCAGGTTTTCCTGCGCGTAAATGCCGCGGAAGCGACCCGAGCCATTGTCCATGTTGAAGTAGGCGGAGAAACGGTCGTAATCGCGTGTCTTCCGTAGCGGGCCGGTCGGCTCGCGCAGCGACGACGGCAGGGCTTTCTGCACGGGGTCGGTGGGCTCGGGGTAGGCGGCGAAATGCTCGGCGACGTAAGCCCGCGACCCCACCAGACCTTGCTCCTCGCCGCTCCACAACGCGACGCGGATGGTGCGGTTGGGCTTCGCGTCGACGGCTTTGAGGATGCGCATGGCCTCCATCATCACCGCGACGCCGGCCGCATTGTCGGCCGCGCCGGTTCCGGTGTGCCACGAGTCCATATGCGCACCCAGCATCACGATTTCATCGGCCTTGCGGCCGCTGCCCGGGATCGAGGCAATGGTGTTGTAACCGGGCTGGTCGGCCTCGTCGGTGAAGCGCGCCTCTACGTTGACCCGCAACCTGACCGGCTGCTCGCGCTCGGCCGCGCGCGCGAGCTGGTTGTAGTGCTCGGCCACCATCACCAGTGCCGGCACGCCGACCGATTCGCCGGCCTTGCGGGAGCCACCGCCGGTCGCACGGACGATGCCGTTGTCGCGGACGCTGATGCTGAGGGTGGCCAGCACGCCTTCGTCGACGAAGAACTTGTTGCTGGCCTTGCTCAGCGCCACGCGCTCGGTGTACTTTTTGATCCGCTCGTCGCGATCCTTCTCGTCCTTGTCCTTGGGTAGAGCGAATATCTCCAGCTCGACCAGATCGTCGTCCTCGTGTCGGCTCGAATCGGGCTTGTCGCCGCGCTTGTAGTCGCGTGCTTCATCCAGCAGCAGGATCTTGCCCGCCAGCTTTCCCTTGTACTTGTCCAGATCGGCCAGCTTCTTGATGGTGACGGCCACCACCTCGCCGTCGACCGGGCCGTCGGTGCCCGGGGTCCATGCCTCGGGCAACGCATGCAGCGGCAGCGTGCGCGGGCTGAGCATCTGCACGCTGGCGTTGCTGAACTCCCAGCCGCGGCCGAAGTCATCGAAGGCTTCGTCGTGGACGTCGGCCAGGCCCCATTGAGTGAATTGCTCGCGGGTCCAGGCATTGGCCTCGGCCATCTGCGGGGAATTGGTGAGCCGCGGGCCGATGGTTTCGGTCAAGTGGCTGAAGGTCGCCATCACCTGCGAACGGTGGAACGCCTCCTGGCGGATGCGGTTCACCATGTCCAGGTCGACCGGCTCCTGGGCCACGGCGACGGCGTTGATTCCCAGGCCTATCAGCAACACGCACATCGGCAGCAGGCAGCGCTTGATCACTTCATTCCCCAAAGAGTCGGCTCGACATTGAAGGGTTGAAGTCTAGGTGGCCGCGCTTCCACGCACGCCGGCCGTTAGTCATGCGGCGGTTGCGCGCTCACGCCCGGATGACGACGCCGTCGCTACGCTCAAACATGGATTCTGGAGGTCGAATGTCATGATCAAGTGGGCCATCATTTTTGCGATTATCGGCGTCATTGCGGGTGTGCTGGGCTTCGGTGGCGTTGCCGGCGGCGCCTTCGGCATCGCCAAGTTCCTGTTCTGGGCCGCCGTGATCATTGCGGTTGTATTGTTCGTGCTTGGCATGACCATCTACAAGAAGGTGACCTGATCATCGTGTCGGTGCGGGCGCAGGCGGTGATCGAGGCGGCGGCCGCCGCGGTGATCAGGCCGCTCTCCTCGGCGACCTTCAGGAAGTCGCCGGGTTGCGGACCAGCGCCTTGGCGCGGTAGAGCGCAGCGTCAGCGTCGCGTACCAGTGGGTGTAGCGCCCGCCACCACCGGCACGGTCATGGCTTCCACCATGGGCAACAGCCAGTCCGCCGCGTTTCCCGCGGTCCCAGGCAAGCTGCCTGGAGACCAACTGTCGAACATGGGGCATCCGTGACCGATCGAAGGGCCGGTGCGCATGTTCTATCGGCCGTGCCGGAGGATTCTTCAGCCCCTGGCGACCATGTCCGAAAACGGCGAGCCATGCTCTATCGGATATGCAACCCTCATGGACACCGCATCGATCCCGGAGCCAGTCATGTCCCACGCCCGCCATGCCGCCACCTTCCGTCACTTGCACAACGACGGCCTGCTCTTGCTGGCCAATGCCTGGGACGCGGGCAGTGCGCGCCTGATCGAGAGCCTCGGTGCCACGGCCATCGCCACCACCAGCGCCGGCGTGGCCTGGGCGAACGGCTACCGCGATGGCAGCCACCTGCCGATGCAGCGCTTGGTCGACACGGTCGCGAGCATCGCCCGCGTGATTGGCGTGCCGCTCAGCGTCGACTTCGAGGACGGCTACGCCAACGATCCCGCGACCGTCGCCGACCATGCCAGCCGGGTGATCGATGCCGGCGTCGTCGGTATCAACATCGAGGACGGTGTCGACGATCCCGATCTGCTCGTTGCCAAGATCGAAAGCATCAAGCGCGTGGCCGCCGGACGTGGCGTCGATCTGTTCGTCAACGCGCGTACCGATGTCTATTTGCGTGGTCTCGCCAGCGAAGATCGACGCGTCGAAGAAACGCTGCTGCGCGCGAAGCGCTATCGGGATGCGGGTGCCGACGGGCTGTTCGTGCCGGGCCTGGTCGCCGTCGACCAGATCGGTGAAGTAGTGGCCGGCGCAGGCTTGCCGCTCAATCTGATGGTGGTCCCAGGGCTGCCAACGGCCGGGGAACTCCAAGTGCTGGGGGTGCGGCGGCTGAGTGCCGGGGCGTCTATTTCAATCTCCGCATTGAGCCATACGGCGCGTCTGGCAACCGACTTCCTGCATCGCACGCCTGATTCCGGTAATGCGGAGAGGCTGGACTACGGCGCGATCAATGCACTGTTCGATTACAGCGATATTCGACGCCGGTCATAGGTCCCACATGCCAGGTGAGCTGGCCTGTTCCGGTTGAGACCGCTGCCGTCGGACAACGCGTAGTCTTGCCAGCCGCCCTGGGCGAGCACCAGGTCTCCGAAGCACGCCCGGCCGGCGGTGGCCACCAGCTATGCCTACGTCAACCCGCCGGACTCCAGAGGGCAGTGATCGTGGTCGATTTCATGATTGGATAGTGGGTAGGAGTGCAGGGCGGGCGCTAGTCAGCCGGTGGCCTTGTTGTCGGCCTTGTCGGCGGTACGCGTCTTGGCCGGGGAATTGCCCTTGGACCGAAATGCGGTGACGTTGGCTCGAAGTGGCGTATTGCCCAGGACTTCGATGCGGCCGCCGCTTTTCTTGAATGCCGCGAGCTGGTCGGCGATGTGGTCGCTGGTGATGCTGCGGTTCTGGTTCTTGTTCTTGCTGCTGTTGGAAGCGAACAGGTGTGACGGATTATTGGATTTGACGGCGTTCTGGCTGGACATTGCTACTCCTTGTGCGGGTCCGCCGTGGCAGGCACCTGGCGCGCCACGGCGTGACGTTCGGCGAAGGGCGTGGACGGCCCACCGCGGATCGATGGCTTGCTTCCTTCCCCTGCACGGCTGAGGCGTGCGACATGGCCCAGCGATACGGGCAAGAGGGGGAGAGAAGGCGCATCATACAGAAACGTCTGTGAACAAGAAGTTATGTTCGCCTAAATTCGGCGAAAATTACTGTGCCAGCGCGAAATCGATCGCCGCACGAACCGCCGCCACCTGCGCGGCGTTGCATTGCGCCGCCGTAGCCTGTGGGCTGTCGGGGTAGACCTCGGTGGTCGTCTTGTACGGCGCGTTGGTGATGCTGGCGCACAGGCCGAGTTGCTTGAGTGGGTAGGCGATGACGCCCGGGCCGACCATGGGCGAGCCTATGAGCTCGCCGTTGCTGTCCGCCGGTGCAATGTGGGTGACTTTCGCTACCGCATCGATCACGGCCTGCTGGAACTTGGGCTGCGGGTTCTCGCTGTCGTCGACCAGGTAAAAGCCGTCGGGGATCTCGCCCGGTTCGCTGCTGACGCCGTCGCGGGCGGCCAGCGCCGGGCGAAACTCGGACTCGTCGGTATCGGTGGTTTCATGCAGGTCGACATGCACCAGGACGCGGTCACGGAAGGGCGCGACCAGACCCATGAGCGCGGCCGATTCCTGCGCCGGGCTGTCGTCGCGGAACGAGCGGTTCGGGTCGACCGCGTCCTTGTTCCAGCGGTGGATCATCTCGTAGGCCCAGGGGCTCACGCACGGGGCGACGACAAGGTTGACGCGGCCCTCATAGCTGGCGGCATGTTGGTCGAGAAACTGCAACGCGCCATGCACGCCGCTGGTTTCGTAGCCGTGCACGCCGCCGGTGACCAGCGCGCAGGGGAGGTCGTCGCGCCAGTTGCGGGTCTTGACCGCAAACAGCGGGAATTTGTCGGGGTGGTAGTCAAGCTGGCCGTACTGCACCACGTCGAAGCGTGCCCTCAGGGTTTCGATGACGCTCAGCACGTCCGTTTCGTAACTGCGCTTGGGAGTCTGCTGAGACAGCCAGGTCGCCACTTCGGCAGGGCCCCAGGGCTGTCCTGGCGTGCCGATCGGATAGGGTGCGGGGGTCTTCGTCATGGGGCTCGTTTCGCAATGGCTAAAGAAGGCAAGGCACTGTAGCACTGGCCCAGATGACCCAAAAAATCCAAGATGGCGCGAACTGGCCGATCAAAATGCAAGGCGTGGCACATCCGAATCCTTAGCCGTCAACCGATGGATCGCGAGATCCTGCGCCTTGCCGTTCCCGCGTTTGGCGCGCTGGTGGCCGAGCCGATGTTCCTGCTGGCGGATTCGGCGATGGTGGGGCATCTGGGCGAGGTGCCATTGGCCGGTCTCGGGCTGGCAAGCGTCATTCTGCAAACCATCATCGGCCTCATGGTGTTCCTCGCCTACAGCACCACGCCTGCTGTGGCCCGATGGTTGGGCATCGGCGACATACGGCGTGCGGTGGCGGTGGGCATCGACGGATTGTGGTTCGCGTTGGGCCTTGGCATCGTCCTGGCGGGCGCGGGTTGGGCAGCAACGCCCGGTTTGGTGGCCGCATTCGGTGCGGACGCTGGCGTTAACGCTGCGGCGGCGACCTACCTGGGCATCTCGATGGCCGGTATCCCGGCGATGCTGCTGGTGTTTGCCGGCACCGGGCTGCTGCGCGGACTGCAGGACACGCGCACACCGTTGATCGTGGCGGGTGGGGGGTTTGCCGCCAATATCGTGCTCAATTACTGGTTCATCTACGGCCTTGACCACGGCATTGCGGGCTCTGCCGTCGGTTCTGTGGTGGCGCAATGGGGGATGGCGGTGGTCTACCTGGTGGTGATCGGCCGCCACGCGAGGCGTGAGGGTGCCAGCGTATGGCCCAAGCGCGCCGGGATCATGCTGGGTGCGACCTCGGGTGGTTGGCTCTTCCTGCGCACAGTCACCATGCGCATCGCCATGGTTCTGGCGGTATACGTGGCGACCGGCCTTGGGTCTCCGCAGCTGGCGGCTTTCCAGGTCGCGATGACGATTTTCGCAACGCTTGCCTTCGCGCTGGATGCGCTGGCGATTGCCGCCCAGGCATTGGTGGGTCGAAGCCTGGGGGCGGGCGATGTCGCCAGCGTCAAGGCGATCCTGCGTCGCTGCCTGGAGTGGGGCGTGCTCGCGGGGGTGGTACTCGGGGTATTGCTGATTGCCACCAGCGGTGTGCTGGGCCGCGTTTTTACCAATGCGGAGGAGGTCTCGTCATTGCTGCCGCCCACCCTGATTATTCTCGGCCTCTCGGTTCCGCTGGGTGCCATCGTGTGGGTGCTGGATGGGGTTCTCATTGGCGCCGGTGACCTTCGTTACCTGGCCATCGCCGGCGTCATCAACCTGGCGGTGTTCGTGCCGCTGGCCGCTGCCGTCATGGTGGCAGCGCCGCCGGGTGCGGCGGGGCTGGCTTGGCTGATGGCAGCGTTTGTCTTCGGCTTTCTCGGCGCGCGGCTGGTCACGCTGGGTTTGCGCGCCCGTCACGACCGCTGGATGATCGTCGGCGCGCGATAGACGGATTGCACTATTGCCCTGCTGGTGGGCGCGGCGATCGTGTCAGCCGTTGGCCTTTTTGGCGGCGGCGGGCTTGGCCGCGGCCGGGCGCTTGCGCTGGGCATTGCCGCGGGAGCGGAATGCCGGGATGTTGGCGCGCAGCGGGGTGGTGCCGAGCACCTCGATGCGGCCGCCGCTTTTCTTGAAGGCCGCGATGTCGTCGGCGATGGTGTCGCTGGTCATGCTGGAGTTCTGGTTCTTGCGCTTGTTCGAGGCGAACAGGTGCGACGGGTTGTTGCGTTTGGTAGCGGTCTGGGCGGGTTTGCGGGACATGGTTCTCCTTGGGCTGGATGGATCGCGATCGGTGGGTTCCTTCCGCAGTGCGGTTGAGGCGCGCGGCTGAAGACCTTGGGGGAACGTCCCCAATACAGGGCTACAGGGGTGGAAGGAATGCGGATATTACGACAAATGTCGTGAACAAGCCGTTAAATGCGCCTAAGTTCGGCTAAAATTACATTATTCGAGTTTTCGCTTCAGTGCCCTGAAACAAGAAGCCCACGGCCACCATTACAATGGCGGGTCCGATCAGGCGTTTTGCAACCGTCACCGATCGCCCGCCAAGGAGCCTACTTTTGCCCGCCATGAATACCGCCCATCGCAAGCCCCTGCCGGGCACGTCCCTGGATTATTTCGATACGCGCGCCGCCGTGGATGCACTTCAGCCGGGTGCGTACGACACGCTGCCGTATACCTCGCGCGTGTTTGCCGAGAACCTGGTGCGGCGCTGCGATCCGGCCACGTTGGACGCGTCGCTGTCGCAGTTGATCGAGCGCAAGCGCGACCTGGACTTTCCGTGGTTTCCGTCCCGGGTGGTCTGTCACGACATCCTCGGCCAGACGGCGCTGGTGGATCTGGCGGGCCTGCGTGACGCGATCGCGGAGCAGGGCGGCGACCCCGCGCTGGTCAATCCGGTGGTGCCGACGCAGTTGATCGTCGATCACTCGTTGGCGGTGGAACACGCCGGTTTCGACCGCCAGGCGTTCGCGAAGAACCGCGCCATCGAGGATCGGCGCAACGAGGACCGCTTCCACTTCATCAACTGGACCAAGAAGGCGTTCAAGAACATTGACGTGATCCCGCCGGGCAACGGGATCATGCATCAGATCAATCTGGAGCGGATGTCGCCGGTGATCCAGGCCATTGATGGTGTGGCCTCCCCGGACACGCTGGTCGGCACCGACAGCCACACCCCGCATGTGAACGCATTGGGCGTGATCGCGATTGGCGTCGGCGGGCTGGAGGCCGAGAGCGTGATGCTCGGCCGCGCGTCGTGGATGCGCCTGCCGGACATCATCGGCGTGGAGCTGAGCGGCAAGCCGCAGCCGGGCATCACCGCTACCGACATCGTGCTGGCGCTGACCGAGTTCCTGCGCAAGGCGCGCGTGGTCGGTGCCTATCTGGAGTTCTACGGCGAAGGCGCATCGGCGCTGACCCTGGGCGACCGCGCGACCATATCCAACATGACGCCGGAGTTCGGCGCCACCGCGGCGATGTTCCATATTGACCAGCAGACCATCGATTATTTGAAACTCACGGGCCGCGCGGACGAGCAGGTCAAGCTGGTCGAGACCTACGCCAAGCACACCGGTCTGTGGGCGGATGCGCTGACCAGCGCCCAGTACGAGCGCGTGCTCACGTTCGATCTGTCCGCCGTGGTGCGCACCATGGCCGGGCCGTCCAACCCGCATGCCCGTCTGCCGACCTCCGATCTCGCCGCGCGCGGCATCGCCGGCAATCTGGACAGTGCCCGCGCGCAGGAAGCCGAGGGCCTGTTGCCCGACGGCGCGGTGATCATCGCCGCCATCACCAGCTGCACCAACACCAGCAACCCGCGCAACGTGGTCGCAGCGGGCCTGTTGGCGCGCAACGCCAACGCGCGCGGATTGACCCGCAAGCCGTGGGTGAAAACATCGCTCGCGCCGGGCTCCAAGGCGGTGCAGCTGTATCTGGAAGATTCCAAACTGCTGCCGGAGCTGGAGCAGCTTGGCTTCGGCATTGTCGGTTTCGCCTGCACCACCTGCAACGGCATGAGCGGCGCACTGGATCCGGCGATCCAAAAGGAAGTGGTCGAGCGCGACCTGTACGCCACCGCTGTGTTGTCAGGCAACCGCAACTTCGACGGCCGCATCCATCCGTATGCCAAGCAGGCGTTCCTCGCCTCGCCGCCGCTGGTCGTCGCCTACGCCATCGCCGGAACCATCCGTTTCGATATCGAGAAGGACGTGCTGGGTATCGACAAGGAGGGCAACGCGGTCACGCTGAAGGACCTGTGGCCGGATGACGCGGAGATCGACGCCATCGTCGCCGCGAGCGTCAAGCCCGAGCAGTTCCGCCAGGTCTACGATCCGATGTTCGCCCGCAGCGGCATGGGTGGGCCGAAGGTCGATCCGTTGTACGACTGGCGTCCGATGAGCACCTACATCCGCCGCCCGCCGTATTGGGAAGGCGCACTGGCCGGCGCCCGCACGATGACCGGCATGCGCGCGCTGGCGGTGCTGGGCGACAACATCACCACCGACCACCTGTCGCCGTCCAACGCGATCATGGCGAGCAGTGCGGCCGGTGAGTACCTGACGAAAATGGGCGTGCCGGAAGAGGACTACAACTCCTACGCCACCCACCGCGGCGACCACCTGACCGCCCAGCGCGCGACGTTCGCCAACCCGAAGGTGTTCAACGAAATGGTGCGCAACGAGGACGGCTCGGTGCGCCAGGGCTCGCTGGCGAGGATCGAGCCGGAAGGCCAGGTCACCCGCATGTGGGAAGCGATCGAAACCTACATGGAACGCAAGCAGCCGCTGATCATCATTGCCGGAGCGGACTACGGCCAGGGCAGCTCGCGCGACTGGGCCGCCAAGGGCGTGCGTCTGGCCGGTGTGGAAGCGATCGCGGCCGAGGGCTTCGAGCGCATCCACCGCACCAATCTGGTCGGCATGGGCGTATTGCCGCTGCAGTTCAAGCCCGGCACCGACCGCAATACGCTGGCCATCGACGGCAGCGAAACCTTCGACGTGACGGGCGAACCCACACCGGGCGCAGAGATGATCCTCGTCATTCACCGTCGCGATGGCGAGCGCGTGGAAGTGCCGGTCATCTGTCGTCTGGACAGCGACGAGGAGTTGCTGATCTATGAGGCCGGTGGCGTGCTGCAGCGGTTTGCGCAGGACTTCCTCGCATCCACTACCCAAGTGGCTTGAGGAGAAGCGGACATGGCGCACGCACCTCAGATACGAATCCCCGCCACCTACATGCGCGGTGGCACCAGCAAGGGCGTGTTCTTCCGCCTTGAAGACCTGCCCGAAGTCGCGCGCGTGCCGGGTCCGGCGCGCGATGCGCTGTTGCTACGCGTGATCGGCAGTCCCGATCCGTATGGCAAGCAGACCGACGGCATGGGCGGGGCGACGTCCAGCACCAGCAAAACGGTGATCGTCAGCGCCAGCGCGCGGCCGGAACACGACGTCGATTACCTGTTTGGCCAGGTCGCGATCGACAAGGCATTCGTGGACTGGAGTGGTAATTGCGGCAACCTCACCGCTGCGGTCGGGTCGTTCGCGATCAGCAATGGGCTGGTGGATGCCGCGCGCATTCCGACTGACGGCATCTGCATGGTGCGGATATGGCAGGCCAACATCGGCAAGACCATCGTCGCCCATGTGCCGATCACCGCGGGCGAAGTGCAGGAGACCGGTGATTTCGAGCTCGACGGCGTGACCTTCCCGGCGGCGGAAGTGCAGGTGGAATTCATGGATCCGGCCGATGGCGAAGGTGCGATGTTTCCCACCGGCAACGTTGTCGACGAGCTGGATGTGTCCGGCGTCGGCATGCTCACGGTGACGATGATCAATGCCGGGATCCCGACGATCTTCGTCAACGCGGACGCCATTGGTTACACCGGCACCGAGTTGCAGGACGCGATCAACGGCGATGCAAAAGCATTGGCGATGTTCGAGACCATCCGCGCCCACGGTGCGGTGAAGATGGGCTTGATCACGCACGTCGACGAAGCAGCGCAGCGGCAGCACACGCCCAAGGTGGCCTTCGTTGCGCCGGCTGCGGACTACACCGCTTCCAGCGGCAAGACGATTTTGGCAGGTGACATCGACCTCAACGTGCGGGCGCTGTCGATGGGCAAGTTGCACCACGCGATGATGGGCACCGCGGCGGTGGCTATCGGTACCGCGGCCGCCATTTCCGGGACGCTGGTGAATCTCGCCGGGGGTGGTGGCGCACGCAGTTCGGTGACGTTCGGGCATCCGTCCGGTACGTTGCGGGTCGGCGCCGAAGCGGTCCAGGTGGACGGACAGCAGTGGCAGGTGACCAAGGCGATAATGAGCCGCAGCGCACGCGTGCTGATGGAGGGCTCGGTACGGGTGCCAGGTGACTTCGAGGCCGGATAACAAACGGATTAAACGCGTTTTTCTCACTGGATGGTCGCCGGGGCGCGGTAGACGGGTTGCACTTGCGGTGCATCTTTTCTACGCTGGTGGGGTAGCACCCACTCTCGCCGTGAATCGACCGGCACACCCCCTGACTATCCCCAAGAGAGGTTTCCCATGGAGATCGAAGAACGACGCGTTGCCGCTTTTCATTACACCCTGACCAATGACGCTGGCGAGGTGATCGACAAATCCGCCACGGATGCGCCTTTGGCCTATTTGCATGGTGCCGGCAATATTGTCCCGGGCCTGGAAAAGGCCTTGCTCGGCAAGAAGACCGGTGACAGCCTCACCGCCGATGTCGCGCCCGAAGAGGCGTATGGTCCGCGCCACGAGGGGCTGATCCAGACCGTGCCGCGCAGTGCGTTTGAAGGTGTGGAGTCGGTGCAGCCCGGCATGCAGTTCGAGGCACGTACCGAGAAAGGCCCGCTGCTGGTGACCGTGACCAAGGTGGAGCCTGAGGAAGTGGTCGTCGACGGCAATCACCCGCTCGCCGGCCAGCAGTTGCACTTCGCGGTCGATGTGGTCGAAGTGAGGGAAGCGACCGAGGAAGAGTTGAACAACGGGCATGTAGCTTCGGCTGCCTGATTACCCGGCAAAGCCATCCGCGGACGCGCGTGTCTACGCGTCCGCGGACTGATGTTTCGTAAGGTAATAACGCCGCAAGGTTTGCGGCGGTTTGTCAGGCCGCTTTAGCTTCCTGCGCCAGCGCCGTTCCCACCAGATGGCCGAACAGGTCCTTCGGGTCTTCCATCACCGGCACCAGGTCGATCTTGCGGCCCAGCTCCAGCTCGACGGCGCAATCGCGCATGAGGCGCAAGGAGGCGTAATCTTCCAGCGCGAAGCCGACCGAGTCGAAGATGGTGACATCGGCGTCGCTGGTGCGGCCATCGGCTTCGCCTCCGACCACGCGCCAGAACTCGGTGACGCGGAAGTCCTCGGTCATGTGCTGCAGCTCGCCTTCGATGCGGCTTTGCGGCTCGAACTCCACATAGGTGCGGGCGTCGTCGCGCAACAGGATCTGCGGGTCCAGCTCGGTCTTGCCCGGGCAGTCGCCGCCGACGGCGTTCACGTGCATGCCCGGCTCGATCATCGCCGCGCTCAGGATGGTGGCGTTCTTCTTGTCGGCGGTGACGGTGGTGACGATATCGGCGCCGCGCACGGCCTCGGCGGTACTGGCGCTGCGGACCACACGCAGGCCGGGTGCGGCGCTGGCGAGGTTGGCGGCGAGCTTGTCGATGGCGCCCGGGTCGACATCGAACAGACGCACTTCCTCGATACCCAGCAAGTGGTGGAAGGCCAGCGCCTGGAACTCGCTCTGGGCACCGTTGCCGATCAGCGCCATCACCTTCGAGTTCTTGCGGGCCAGCCGCTTGGCGGCCATCACCGAGGTCGCGGCGGTGCGGATCGCGGTGGTCAGGGTCAGCTCGCTGAGCACGGTCGGCATGCCGGTGTCGACATCGGCCAGGGCGCCGAACGCCATCACCGTCGACAGGCCGTGCCGGTAGTTGCCCGGGTGTCCGTTGACGTACTTGAAGCTGTATTCCTTGTCGTCGGCGACCGGCATCAACTCGATCACGCCGACATCGGAGTGGGCAGCCGTGCGGGCGGTCTTGTCAAAGTCGTTCCAGCGGCCGAAGTCGGCTTCGATGTACTCGACCATGCGACCGAGCATCGTCGGCAGGCCGTGGGTGGCGACAATCCTGGCGACATCGTGGGTGGTGAGCAGGGTGGTCATGAAGACTCCTCGTTGAGCATGGGGATGGAGCTTGAGGGCGACGGTGTGGTCGTCGGCGCATCCGCAAGATCCCCGGCATCAGCGCCAGCGAGGCCGGCGTGCACCTGCAGACCTTCCGCGGGTAAGGCGGCCCACTCCTCGACCACCTTCTCCAGCACCATCAGCGGCAGGGCGCCATTGCCGAGCACCACGTCATGGAAGGCGCGGATGTCGAATTCCTCACCCAGGCGTTTGCGGGCGCGCTCGCGGATCTGCACCAGCTTCATATGGCCGATTTTGTAGGACGTCGCCTGACCGGGTTGGACCAGGTAGCGGCTGATCTCGATCCGCACCTCGCTGGGGGTCATGCCGGTATTGGCGGCCATGTAGTCCATCGCCTGCTCCATGCTCCAGCGCTTGCGATGCAGGCCTGTGTCCACCACCAGGCGCACGGCGCGGAACATCTCGGCCTGCAGGCGGCCGAGGTTGCCCATCGGGTTGTCGTCGTAGACGCCCATCTCGTCGACCAGTTGCTCCGCGTACAAGGCCCACCCCTCGGTATAGGCGCTGGGGTTGAGGTTGCGACGCAGGAAAGGCAGGCCTTCGATGGTCTGGCCGAGTGAAATCTGGAAGTGATGCCCGGGCGAGCCCTCGTGGTAGACCAGCGTCGGTAGATTCCAGCGGGTGTTGGCGTTGATGTCGGCCAGGTTGATGTAGAAGGTGCCTGGCCGCGAGCCATCCAGCGCTGGCGGGTAGTAGTAACCGCCAGGAGCGCTCTGCTCGGCGTGTTCCGGCACTCGCTTGACTTCGAGCGCCTGGGTGGGCACTCGGCTGAAATACTCGGGTACCTGCGGTTCGATGGCTGCCAGGATGCGATCGATGTCGGCCAGCAGTTCGGTGCGTCCGGCATCGGAGTCTTCGTAATTGAGCGCGGGCACATCAGCCAGGGTCTTGATTCTTTCGGCCACGGTGCCGTCGGCGTAGCCCTGCGAGGTCAGCAACGCATCCATCTCGCGCTCGATGCGGGCGACCTCGGCCACGCCGATGCGGTGGATCTCGTCGGCGTCCAGGTCGGTGCTGGTGTTCCAGCGCAGCGCGGCGTTGTAGTACGCGTCCCCACCGGGCACGGACCAGATGCCGTTGTTGCCGGGGTCCGTGGCCAGCGCCGCTTGCAACTTGCCGAGCAGACGTCGGTAGCCGGGATTGGTGCGCTCGGCCACGGCGCGGGTGGCGTCATCCAGCAGCGTCTGGCGCAACGCCGGTGACATCTCGGGCAGGGCGTCCAGCTTGCGTTCCAGAGACAGCACGAACGGGCTCTGTTCGGGTTCGGGCTCCAGCAGTCCGCGGAACTGCTCAGCCGCACCTTCCAGCGCGACCGCCGGCGGCACCATGCCCTGGCCGGCCTGCATGTCGAGGTTCTGGCCGATCTGATCGAGCTTGGTCGCGATCGCCCCCAGTCGTGCGATGTAGTTGCGCGCGTCGGTCTCGTCGACAACTACATGGTGGGTGTCCATGAAGTCCGGCAACTGCACCGCACTGCTGAACAACTGGTCGACCGCGTACACGCTTCCCAGCGGCAGCCAGGCCGGCGCCCAGTCGGGCGACATCAACTCCAACTGCCGGTCGTAGAACCAGATGGTCATGTCGTGGGTGAAGCGCTCCTGCCCGACGAGGGTGTCGCGTTCCACCGCCTTTATCTCGGCACGGTATTGGGCAAGTCTGTCGTGAAGCTCAGCGCGGCGGGGCAAGGACACGTCCACCAGTTGATCGGACAGGTCGCCAACGCCGTCGCCGGTGATGCCCAGCATTGTGCGCAACTCGGGATCGGTGTTGATGGTCTCTTGCGTTTGGCGGTCGATCATCGCGTTGAATGATTCGGCCGGTGCTTGCGCAGCTGTCGTCACGGGTTCCTGGGCTGGCGCGGGCCCGTGCAAGGCCAGGACAACAGCGGCGAGCAGGGCCGAACTCAACAGGTGGGTGCGCATGTTTTCTCCATGGGTGTGTGTGCTGACGGCTACAACGTTCGGCACTGCCCGGCGGGCACCGGGTACTGTAGAACATCCAGTCGGCTACGGCCCATCGTCTATCCCGGAGAGAGATCGCCTTGAACAAGACCCTGCTATGCCTCGCGACTGCGGCCGCGCTGAGCCTGTCTGCACCACTGGCCGCCCAGGAGCGCTGCGTCGATGGCAGTTGCGACATCCAGACCCTGTTCGAGGCCAACGACAACACCGGCGGCGGTGATGCGGTCGTCGCCGCCAAGCGTTTCGGCACTTGGGGTATCGACACCGCCGGCATGGATCCCAGCGTCGATCCGGGCGCGGACTTCTTCAGCTACGTCAGTGGCAACTGGGCGCAGAACACCGAGATCCCGGCCGACCGCTCCAGCTGGGGTTCGTTCTACGCGTTGCGCGACCTGTCGGAAGCGCGCCTGCACCAGCTGGTCGAGGGCTATGCGCTCGGTGACCCGGCGACCGGCGGCGATGCGGCCAAGGTCGCTGCGCTGTACCACGGCTTCATGGACCAGACCGCCATCGAGGCGCTCGGCGCAGCGCCGCTGCAGCCGCACCTGGACGCTATCCACGCCGCCGATGACAAGGACGCCATTGCCGCCCTGATGGGCCAGCGCAATGCCGGCTTTGGCGGCAGCTTCTTTGGCGCTTACGTCTCCGACGACCAGAAGAGCCCTGACACCTACGCGCTGTACCTAAGCCAATCCGGCCTGGGCCTGGGCGACCGGCAGATGTACCTGGATGAGAAGTTCGCGCCGCAGCGTGAGCGCTACGTCGAGTACATCGCGCAGATGCTGGAACTGGCCGGTTGGGAGCAACCGCAGGCCAACGCCGACGCCATCATGGCAATGGAGACGAAGATCGCCGAGGCGCACTGGACCCGCGCCGAGAGCCGCAACCGCGACAAGACCTACAACCCGGTGATGCTGGCCGACATCGATGCGGCCGCACCCGGCTTCCCATGGGGGGCGTTCTTCAAGGCGGCCGGCGTCGACTATGCCGCGCGTGCCGTAATCCGCCAGGACACCGCGTTCCCGAAGATCGCGCAGATCTTTGCCGACACCGACCTGAACACCCTCAAGGCCTGGCAGGCGTTCCAGACCACCGACAATGCCGCGCCACTGCTGTCGAAGGCATTTGTCGATGCGGAGTTCGAGTTCCGCAGCAAGTTCCTGTCCGGCCAGCCCGAGCAGCGTGAGCGCTGGAAGCGTGCGGTTGCCTTCGCCGCATCCGCGATGGGCGAGGCGATCGGGCGTGACTATGTCGAGCTGTACTTCCCAGCTGACGCCAAGGCCAAGATGGACGACCTGGTCGCCAACGTGAAGGCGGCGATGGGCGCGCGGCTGGACCAACTGGCGTGGATGAGCCCGGCGACCAAGGCCGAGGCCCACAAGAAGCTCGCCAATTTCGGCCTGAAGATCGGCCACCCCGACACCTGGCGCGACTACGCCGCATTGCAGGTCGCCAACGACGATGTGTTCGGCAATGCCGAACGCTCCTCTGCGTTCGAGTGGGAGCACGACCGCGTGCGCATCGGCAAGCCGGTCGACAAGGGCGAGTGGGGCATGACCCCGCAGACGGTCAACGCCTACTACTCGTCGGTGAAGAACGAGATCGTGTTCCCGGCCGCCATCCTGCAGCCGCCGTTCTTCGATCCCGATGCCGACCCGGCGGTGAACTACGGCGGCATCGGCGCGGTGATCGGCCATGAGATCATTCACGGCTTTGATGACCAGGGCCGCAAGTCCGATGGCAATGGCCTGCTGCGCGACTGGTGGACCGCCGATGATGCGGCGAAGTTCGAGGTCCAGGCCGACCGGCTTGGCGCCCAGTACGAAGCCTACGAGTTCCCGACCCTGCCGGGCCTGCACATCAACGGCAAGGCGTCGATGGGCGAGAACATCGGCGACCTGGGCGGGGTGACCATCGCGCTGGAGGCCTACCGCCGCTCACTGGACGGCCAGGAAGCTCCGGTGATCGACGGTTTCACCGGCGAGCAGCGGCTGTTCATGGGTTGGGCGCAGGTCTGGCGCACCCAATACCGCGACGACGCACTGCGCCAGCAACTGGTCGGCGACTCGCACTCGCCCGGCCAGATTCGTGCCGCTGCCCCGCTGCGCAACATCGACGCCTGGTACACCGCGTTCGATGTCACCGAGGACGACGCGCTGTGGATCGCTCCGGCCGATCGCGTCAGGATCTGGTAAGCCGCAACACGGCAAACCGGTGAGTCCGTTGCGCCGGCGGTTGGCCTGTCCACCCGCCGGCGTCATCATGGTCGGCCACCGGAGTTGAATCACCACCATGCCAGAACCCATCCAGACCCAGTTCGATCTCAGTGAGCTCGACCTGCCGGACATCCTTGGCACCATCAATGAGGAGGTCCGCGCCCGTTTCGGGGAAGGCAAGCAGGCCGATTACATCGACGCGCTGGCCAACGTGCCGCTGGACCGCTTCGGCATGGCGCTGGTGACCCGCGACGGCAACGTGCACGAGGTCGGTGACGCGCGCGAGCGTTTCTCGATCCAGAGCGTCTCCAAGGTCCACACGTTGACCATGGCACTGGATGCGGTCGGCGATGCGCTGTGGGACCGCGTGGACCGGGAGCCGTCCGGCGACCCGTTCAACTCGTTGATCCAGCTCGAATACGAGATGGGCATCCCGCGCAACCCGTTCATGAATGCCGGCGCGCTGGTGGTGGCCGACGTCATCCTGTCCAATTACGCGCACCCCGAGCAGGCGCTTCTGGAGTTCATGCGGGCACGCTCGGGCAGCGTCGAAGTGGGCGCTGACGAGGTGGTCGCCAGGTCCGAGCGCGAGAGCGGTTTCCGCAATATCGCCACGGCCAACTTCATCCGCAGCTACGACAACATCGTCAACGACGTCGATGCCGTGCTCGACTTCTACTTCCTGCAATGCTCGCTGCGGATGAACTGCGTGGATCTGGCGCGCAGCGTGCAGTACCTGGCCCGGCGCGGTCATTGCGGCATCTCGGGGACGCGGGTGGTCAGCGAGCAATTGTCCACCCGGATCAACTCGTTGATGATGACGGCCGGCACCTACGACGCCGCCGGCGACTTCGCGTTCTACGTCGGTCTGCCGGCCAAGAGCGGCGTCGGTGGCGGCATCGTCGCGGTGGTGCCGCACGTGATGAGCCTGTGCGTCTGGTACCCGGGACTGGACGAGAAGGGCAACTCGTTGCTGGGCGGCTATGCGCTGCACCGCTTCGCTTACATGACCGGGCTGTCGGTGTTTTGAGGCGCCTGCGCTGGGGTGCCACCCTCGGATTGCTGCTGGTGCTGGCCGGTTGCGTGACCGTGCCGCGGCCCACCGGGCCCGCGGCCGATGTGGTGCGCGCCGATATCGCCCGACGGATCCCGGCCAAGGTCGACGACCGTGCCGGCTGGGCGGCCGACATCCAGACGGCATTCGCGGCGCAGGAGATCGAGCCGATCGAGGAGAACATCTGCGCGGTGTTGGCGGTGATCGAGCAGGAATCCGGCTACCAGGCCGACCCGCCGGTGGCCAACCTGCCGGCGATCGCGCGTGCCGAGATCGAACGGCGTGCCGCGGCGGTGCATGTACCGAAGTTCATGGTCACGGCCGCGCTCAAACTGGACTCGTCGGACGGCCGCAGTTACGACGAGCGGCTGCGCGCGGCGCGCACCGAACGCCAGCTGAGCGAACTCTACGAAGACCTGACCGGCCGCGTGCCGCTGGGCGAGCGGTTGTTCGACGGCTACAACCCGGTGCAGACGGGCGGCCCGATGCAGGTGTCGATCCCGTTCGCCGAGTCGCGCGCTGACGGCTACCCGTACCCGACCGGCGGTAGCATCCGCGACGAAGTCTTCACCCGCCGCGGCGGCCTGTATTTCGGCATCGACCACTTACTTGGTTACGCCACGCCATACACGCGCAAGGTGCACCGCTTCGCCGACTTCAACGCCGGCTGGTACGCCAGCCGCAACGCCGCATTCCAGAACGCGGTGGCGCTGGCGAGCGGGCAGTCCCTGGCGCTGGACGGCGACCTGCTGTTACCGGGCGCGCCACTGGACCGGCCGGGCGAGACCGAGCGCGCGGTGCGCGCGCTGGCCGGCCAACTCGGCATGGACGACCACGCCATCCGCGACGCGCTGGAGCGCGGCGACCGGTTGGACTTCAACGACAGCGCGTTGTTCGAGCGGGTGTTTGCGCTGGCCGAGGCCCGCGCCGGCAAGCCGCTGGCGCGGGCGATGATCCCCGGCATCACGCTGGAGAGTCCGAAGATCAGCCGCGAGCTGACCACCGCGTGGTTCGCCACCCGGGTCGACGGCCGCTACCGACGCTGCTTGGCACGTTGATGCCGGCAGGTCAGGGAAACTCGACCACGCTCAGGGGTGCCGGTCGTTGCCGGTATTGCGGCGGGGCATCGTCGGCATCGGGCCAAGGCTGCGAGCCGACCGCCTCGATCGAATCGTAGCGGCCGAGCAGCCGGTAGCGGTCGAACACGTAGGGCAGGCCTTCGGCTCCCAGCGGCGCCGCGGCGTCGGCGACGTGCAGGTGCAGGTGCGGCCCGGTCGAGTCGCCGGTGAAGCCGAGCGCGGCAATCACCTGGCCGCGCTCGACGCGGTCGCCGACGGCGACGCGAAGGCTGCCGGGTTGCAGATGCTCGTAGAGCACGTGGCGGCCGTCGCCCAGGTCCAGCGCGAGGTAGTTGCCGGCGGCCTTGCCCAGCGGGTTCTTCGACCGGCCGCTGATGGTGGCGCTTTCGGCGATGCCGTCACGCACGGCGGCGACCACCGCGTCAGCCACCGCCAGCACCGGCTCGCTGTAGCCGTGCCGCGCGGCGGCCTCATCCTCGTGTCCGGGTGGAAATTCGCGGCCCTGCGCGTCCAGCTGGACCCAATCGATCGCGTAGCGGCCGGGGATCCGCGCCGTGCCATCGACGGCATAGACCATGCGCCGGTGGCCGCGCGGCCAGGACGCGTCGAAGATCGCCACCCACGGGCCGCCGCGCAACGGCGGACCGAGCACCGCCGGCGGCTGCCGATCCAGCGCGATGCGCGCGCCGGTGATCCGCGCCGGGGTGCGCCCCTGTGCATCGACGACGTCGAACGCCACGCGATGCAGCAGTTCGCGCGGAGGCGCGGCCACGTCGAGCGGCAACTCGAGGTAGATCACCGCGCTTGCGCCGGGCGCGAACAGGAGTGGATCGTCGACCTCGGGCGAGAGTCGACCGATGCGGTGCGCGAGCTGCCCCGTGTCGAACTCGGCGATCTGGCGCGCATCGTCGCCCGCGAGCACCTGCAGGCCGGTCAGCGCCAGTGTGTCCGGGGCGAAGTTGGTCAGGTGCAACTCGTACACCAGCCGTGGCGTGCCGGCCACCGGGAGCGGTGCCGGCGCGACCGGCACCCGCAGGTCGAACGCATGGCGCACCTGGGGTGTCGGCGCGGCGATATCGATAGTAGTGGCGAAGGTCGGGCCCGCCAGTAGAAGACCGGCGATCACGAGGGCGGCGCGGAACATGCGTGGACCTTGGGTTGGAAGAGGCCCAGCGAGATTACTGGCGGCGCTTACGCGATGTGCGTGCCGATGGTCACGGCAGCCGCCCGGCTCCAGGCCGGGCGGTTGCTTCGGTCCTGTTACGGCGTCAGCCCGATCGCGGCGTCGGCGGTGATCAGGCCCTCGCCGGTGGCGTCCGCGCCCCAGCAGGTTTCGACCACCACGCCGGACGGTTGAGCCAGGTCGGCGCAGCCGGCGGGCATCGGGATCGCCGCGGCTTCCATGATCACCTCAACCGCCGCCTGATCCAGCGCCGGGTTCTTCTGCAGCATCAGCGCGGCGATGCCGGCGACGTGCGGTGACGCCATCGAGGTGCCGCTGAGGTAGAAGAACGAGGTCTTGGCGCTCTGCAACTGGTAGGGACCCACTACCCACGAGCCGGGTGCGGCCACGTCCAGATCCTGTCCCGCCAGCTCGCGGCTGGAGAAGTCGGCGATATGGAAGTCGATCGGCGAGGTCGGGTCCGGAACGTCATCGGCATTCCACCAGTTGGCCGGATTGCCGTCGTTGCCCGGACGCCACTGGCCGTTCCAGCCGGATGCCGCGCTGTTCGAGCGGGTGTTCGCGCTTGCCGAGGCCCGCGCCGGCAAGCCCCTGCCACGCGCGATGATCCCCGGCATTACACTGCAAAGCCCCAAGATCACCCGCGAGCTGACCACCGCGTGGTTCGCGAACCGCGTGGATGACCGCTACCGGCGCTGCATGGCGCTTTGAACCCAGGAGAACGGCATGACCAGCACCCCCGCATTGACCCTCTACCACCATCCACATTCCCGTTCCGCCGGTATCCGCGTGATGCTGGAGGAGCTGGGCGTCGACTACCGGGTCGAACTGGTGAACCTGCAGGCCGGCGAGCAGCGCCGGCCGGAGTTCCTCGCGCTCAATCCGCTTGGCAAATTGCCGACGCTGGTTGACGGCGACACGGTGGTGACCGAGCAGGTCGCGATCTACCTGCACCTGGCGGAGCGCTTCCCGCAGGCGGGACTGGCACCGGCCATTGGCGACCCCGAGCGCGGCAGCTACCTGCGCTGGATGGTGTATTACGCCTCGTGCTTCGAGCCTGCGGTGGTGGATCGCTCAATGAAGCGCGAAGCCGCGGCGACGATGATGTCGCCGTACCGCGACTACGACTCGATGTTGGCGGTGGTGGAAGCGCAGCTTGCGCGCGGCCCCTGGATGCTGGGCGAGCGCTTCAGCGCCGCCGACGTGCTCTGGGGGGTCGCGCTGTCGTGGACGACCGGCTTTGGCCTGGTGCCGGAGAGCCCGGTGATCAAGCAGTACATCGAGCGCGCGAAAGCCCGGCCGGCGTTCCAGCGCGCTGCGGAACTTGATGCGGCGTTGCTGGCGGGCGACTGAAACAAAGGTGTTGCGGATCGGTGTATTACGCCTTTGGCTAATACACCTTGCGTGGGCGTGGGTGTGGGGGGGCATTGGCTTGATCGGGGTCAGGGCGGGGGCGGTTGCGGGGCGGACAATGGGGGTGTCCGGGCAATGTGATGTCCGCAGGCGAGGTCATCCAGATGGAATTCCATATCAGCGTTGTTGGCGCGGTGCCGGATACCGATGCCATTGACGCGTCGATCTGCGAGGTGGATCCTTCGGCGCTGGTCGACATTGATCCGACCGGCCAGCTGCTGAGGGTGGCGACCTCGATCGATTCGGTCGAGCTGGTCTCGCTGATCAACCACGCCGGTTATCCGGTGAGCTCGGACCAGGTACGGCAACTGCCGTCCATCTGTTGCGGCGGGTGTAGCGGATAGCATCCGCCTGCGACCTGGCAGCTCCATCGCGTATCCTGCCAACGGCATCACAAAACCGCAGGGCAGGGGACCCATAGTGGCCGACGACGCAGATAACCGATCTTCTGACAACGCCGCCGCCGATGCCTTCATCGAGCTATCGACCTCGCAGCTTCCTGATCGACCTGTCCACCTGCTCGGCGTCGACGCCCCGCACGCCACGGCCCAGCAGGACTACATGTTCGAGCGGCCGATCACCTCCGCCCACGGCGACGGGAGCACCAGCGCCGGGCGCATCGACCTGGCCGATCTGCGCAAGCCCGAAGTCCGCGAGCGCCTGCGCCGCATCTGGACCAACCCGCTCAGCGTCGACAACCGTTTCGTTACGGCAAAGGCATAGGAAAAGCTTGCCATGCCTTTGCCTCCACTACGCAGTTCGGATAAGAAGTAGGCGTCAAACCACGGTTGTTCCATGTACACACAAGGGGATTCTCATGCTCAAGAAAATGCTGTTTAGTGCTTCTGTCGTTGCAGTTCTGGTCGCTTCCGGGTGCGCATCCGTCCCGATGGCTCCTGCAACGCAAGATGCGGCTCTCAAGACATTTGCTGCTCCTCCAGCCGATAAGGCGGCACTCTATATCTATAGGAACAGCCTCGCCGGCCAAGCCCTGAAAAAGGACGTGTATGTGGACGGGGAGTACCTCGGTGAAAGCGCGAATAAGGTTTATTTCTACAAACAGGTCGCGCCCGGCCAGCACGTACTCTCCACCGAGTCCGAGTTCAGCGATAACGCGCTCACGCTCGACGTTAACGGCGGCATCAACTACTTCATCAGGCAGTACATAAAGCTAGGAGTCTTCGTCGGTGGCGCGAACCTGGAAGTCGTCTCCGAAGCGGAGGGGAAGAAGAACGTGCTTGAGTCACGCTTGGCAAAATAGCTATGCATGCGTCACCGGCTGTGCGGTTGCAATGCCGGTGACGCCTAATAATTCGGCCAAGCGCTAGGCCTCGCAAGGGAGACTCTCAGTGGTCAGAGAAGTTGGCGGCGTCAAGATTCAGCCCAAGCACCGGGCAACTTGTCACTGTGGTTCAGTGGAGTTAGAGCTCGATCTGCCAGACGGCATCGTCAATCCGCGCCGCTGTGACTGTTCCATCTGCCGGCGCAAAGGCGCGGTTGTCGCTTCGGTTCCCTTGAACGGCATCCGCATCGTCAAGGGCGCAGAGCATCTGAAGCTCTACCAATTCAATACACACACCGCAAAGCACTATTTCTGCGCCAATTGCGGCATCTACACGCATCATCAGCGTCGCTCCAACCCAGACCAGTACGGCTACAACGTTGGTTGCCTGGTGGGGGTCAACCCGTTTGAAATTCCGAATGTTCCAACCAATGACGGCGTCAACCATCCAGCGGACCGAGTTTGACGCAAACGATTCGTTCAAGCCGAGCTTGCTTCGCTACAGGGAACATCGATGGGAATTGCCAAGAAAATTGCCCGCGTTGCGCTCCGTCGCGCGGGTGGATCGTCACCACCTGCTCGCGCTGTTTCAGCCGACGTACCACGGCAGTGATGCGATTTCTTCGAGCAGACTGGACTTTCGGCGTGCCATTCGACTTCCCCCCCTGATCTAGCTACAGATTAGTTTAGTACGGGCCCACGTGGTGTCGAAGATACATACGTGGTCTACTTCCTACGGGGATTTTCGGGTTGACATAGGGGATAGAAATGACCGGATTGATGACCGGAGGCGTGGGCCTCGTTGTCGCATTTTTTTGCAATGTCCTTTGGAGAATCCAATGACGGACAACAGCCTTGAATACGTGGGGTTCTGGCCCCGGGTCGGCGCTTCACTGCTCGACACCATCATCCTCCTGCTTCTCACTTGGCCGGCTCTGTTCGCAATCTATGGCGCGGGCTACATCACCGACCCGGATGCGCCCTTCATCGCCGGCCCGGCGGACTTCTTGATTTCCTGGGTGCTGCCGGCGGTGGCGGTCATCCTGTTCTGGCTCTACAAGCAGGCCACCCCCGGCAAGATGGCGGTGTCCGCCCGGGTGGTGGACGCCAAGACCGGTGCGACCCTGACCACGGGCCAGGCCGTCATCCGGTACCTCGGGTACTTTGTCTCGTCGATTCCCCTGGGCCTAGGCCTGTTCTGGGTGGCGTTCGACCCGCGCAAACAGGGCTGGCACGACAAGCTGGCGGGCACCGTGGTTGTGCGCTCGACGCATCGCGGGCCGGTGCCGGTCCGGTTCGAAAGTTGAAGGCGGGTGCATGAAACCGGAACAGCTCGAGAAGTGGAAGGAAACCCGGCAAAAGGGAATGTTGCGGTTCGTGCTGGTGAACGGCGTACTGGCCTATGGACTGATCATGTTCATCGTCATGACGTTCGTCGTGCATCGGGACAAACTCAGCGTCAACTTCATCTGTATTTCTGCGATTGTCTGGTCCATCGGGGGCGCGCTGTTTGGCGTTCTCATGTGGATCATCGGTGAGCGCAAGTTCCGCAAGGTCGACTGCGCCAATAGGTAACAGGAGAAGGAGCCATGGGGCTTTTTGACGGACTGCTCGGCAACGCATCCAAGATCGACAATGCTGCGATCCAGCAGGAATTCGCACAGGTGCTCGCGCCGGGTGAGGTGGTGGAGCACGCCTACAAGCTCATCCGCGACTACTTCGACCCAGAAGACCTTCACCAAGAAACTGAGCATCTACGAGGTGCAGTCGGTGCTTGCCGGGTATGTTTTGAGCTGAGCGCCCAGGTGGCGAGCGTCAAGAACCGGGCCGCCCGGCTTGCATCGATCCTGATCCATCCGGTGGTGGTGATGGAGATTGCGGCAACGGTTGCGGGTGGTGCTGCCGGCGGCGATCGTCTCGGTGCCTTGGGGCACTGGCCGTCCGCGATGGGAAGTGTGCGTCGAGTGATTTGACGGCCTGCTCGACAACGCGTTGCCGGCGCCTCCCCGGCGCAGGGCGCAGCCCCGAGGCTTTTTTCATGAATAAATCGACGCGTTACCGCAACTTCGCGGAGTTCTACCCGTTCTACCTGAGCGAGCATTCCCATCCGGTCTCGCGCGGTTTGCACTTCGTCGGTACCAGCATCTCCTTGTTGCTGCTGGTCGCCGCGCTCGTCACCCAAGTGTGGTGGCTGCTGCTGGTGGCGTTGGTGCAGGCGTATGCATTCGCGTGGGCCGGCCATTTCATCTTCGAGCGCAACCGGCCGGCCACCTTCCAGTATCCGTTGTTGAGCTTTCTGGGCGATTGGCGCATGTGGTGGGACATGCTCACCGGCAAGCTCCGGCCCTAGCATTCGAACCGAACAGAACCGACAGGAGACAGACGATGCGCTACGAACTGTATTACTGGCCGGAGATACCGGGACGCGGCGAGTTCGTGCGCCTTGCATTGGAAGAGGCGGGCGCCGACTACGTGGACGTGGGCAACGACGAGGCCGCTGGCGGCGTGGAAGCGGTGCAGCGCGGGTTGGATGACGACAGTGCCGAGCGCCCGCCGTTCGCGCCGCCGTTCCTCAAGGTTGGCGATGTGGTGATCGCGCAGGTCGCCAACATCCTGCAGTTCCTCGGCCCGCCGCTGGGGCTGGTCTCCGACAACCCGGCGGATTCGTTGTGGACGCATCAGCTGGAACTGACAGTCGCCGACATCGTGGCCGAGGCGCACGACGTGCATCATCCGCTCGGGGCGGGCGAGTACTACGAAAACCAGAAACCCGAGGCAGCCAAGCGTGCGCGCGACTTCCGCGATCAGCGCATCCCGAAGTTCCTGGGCTATTTCGAACAGGTATTGGCTAACAACCCCGGCGGCGCGCAGTACCTGGTCGGCGCGCGACTGTCCTACGTGGACCTGTCCCTGTTCCAGCTGGTGGCCGGATTGCGCTACGCGTTTCCCAAGGCGATGAAGCGGCTCCAAGGCGATCTGCCCAAAGTGCTGGCATTGGCGGACTCGGTCGCCGAGCGGCCCAACATCGCCGCCTATCTGGCATCCGCGCGCCGCCTGCCGTTCAACGAGAACGGCATCTTCCGTCATTATCCTGAACTGGACGACTGATTGTAGGAGCGACGTAAGTCGCGACCCACCCAACCGTGCAGACGACCCACAGGTCGCGACTTACGTCGCTTGCTGACCCGCGGGGTCTGACTCCTCTTTGATAGGGCTGCTGGTTACCAGCGGTAACTGACCTTCCCGTAGACGAAGGCTCCCTGGGAGCCGAACGGTGAGCTGCTCGGATATGGGAATATGCCGTGGAAATCGCTGCCTTCGGGCGCCTTTTGTGGGTAGGTATCGAGGATATTGTCGGCGCCCAGGGTGAATGTCCAACGATCACTGTAATAATCAACGGCAGTGTTGAGGATCCATTTGGCCGGGTATATGTCGTCGTTGATAGCGTCGGTAGAACTGTATTCGGTCACGCCTCCGTAGCGCAGGGCGGTTCCGGTGATTCCCCAGTGGTCCTTCTTGTAGGTATTGGTCCAGATGAACTTGGAGCGGGGCATCTGGTCGGCGAGCAATCCTTTTGTCTGACTGCGGGTGATGCGGTTGAAGCCGACATCACCCAGCGCTTCGAGTACCGCAGGGTTCGGACGAACGCCGGTCACCTCGTTCTTGTGGTACGACCAGTTGACGGTCGTCTCGAATTCCCCGCCGTTGGCAAGTTCCGTGAAGTAATTGGTGACCATGCCGATACCTCGGATGCGCATTTGCGCAGCGTTGGTGAAGTAGGCAAGGGCAACAAACTGCGGGTCGGAAACACCGTTGTCCGCCAGGTAGTCCTGGACCGAATCGGCCACGAGCGACATCGAACTCGACATCAGGATGCGGTCATCGAGGTCTATCTGGTACAGATCCACCGTTGTGGTGAGTGCAGGGATCGGGTTCCAAACCGCACCAATGGTGAAGCTCTTCGAGGTTTCCGCCTTCAGAGGCTCACTGCCAAGCAGCACGGCCAATTCGTTATTAACCGGCACCAGTCCACGCAGGTAGATTCCCTCGGGCAGGCCCAGCGAGTTGCCTTCTGGATAGGACACGGAGGTGGTTGCCGAGCCATGCTGTTGTCCCAGGCCCGGGGCGCGGAACCCGGTGGAAACCGTCCCGCGCAGGGCGAATCCGTTGTCAAAGTCGTAGCGTCCGGATAACGCGTAGGACACGTTGGTCCCGAAATCCGAGTAATCTTCATGACGCACCGCAAGGGAGGTACTCAGCCGCTCCGTAATATTCCCTTCCAATTGCACGTACTCGGCAATGGAATTCCTCGAGTTGTCGCTCGCGTCCTGTGGCCCCCAGCCGGCAAAACCCTGGGCAGCACCGGTGATCCCGGAATTGCCCACGTACCATGAGGCAAGGTCACCCTCGACGATCTCGTATCTCTGGTGCAGATACTGCACACCAAAGCCAAGATCCCAGTTGTCCCCCAGCGGTTTGGCAATGGCCACATCAAACGTGGATTGTGATGAAGTCAGGGTGCCGTCGTGAATATCCGTGGGGCTGTAGCCAAAGTCGTTCCAGTAGGCGAAGTTGACTGTATTGAAAGTGCCATAGGACACGCGGTTGGCGCCCCAGTTGGCACTGACATCCCAGCTCCAGCCGCTATCGGTATAACCGCGCAGCCCCGTGACGAAACTCTTGTCCCTCGACTCGCCGTGTTCCACCGGTTGAAAGCCATCGCCATCCGGGAAGATATACTGCATCAGGTCATCTTTCGGTTCCGGTGCATTGGCGCCATAACGGTAAAACGCCATGGGCTCGGCCATGAGCATGCCGTAATGCCCGGAACCATACAGACTCACACTCGGCGTGAAATCATAGCGCCAGTTGAGGAAGGTGTTGTAGCTCTCGGATTTCGGGATGCCTACCTGGAACTTCTTTCCCAGTTCGGTAAAGCCTGGCCTGTTATCCAGCCCCGCACGGTTGGTGGGCTGCTGATCGCCCACCTCCGCAGAAAGCCGCAACCATCCATCCGCACCAAGTGCAAAGCCGATGTCGGCCTGGACCCGGGACCGGTCACCGTCGCCTGCCGAGTATTTGCCGTAGCTGGCTTGCACTTGGCCGCCTTCCGGGCCCTTTTTCAGAATGATGTTGATGACGCCCGCAAGGGCATCCGAGCCGTACTGTGCCGAGGCACCATCACGCAGCACCTCGATGTGGTCGATGGCACCAATGGGGATCGTGCTGATGTTCACGCCCTGGGAGCCTTGGCCGACCTGGCCGAGCGTCAACATCAGCGCACTGGCGTGCCAACGCTTGCCGTCCACCAGCACCAACACCTGGTCGCTGTTGAGGCCGCGCATCTGAAAGGGCCGCGTGAAAGCAAACGTATCGGACATGGACGCGAGCGGGAAATTCAGCGACGGAACGACGAGGTCGAGCGCGCTGCCCAGGTCGATGGCGCCGGACTGGGTCAAGACGTCGCTGGGAATCACGTCGATCGGTACCAGCGACTCGGCCTGCGTGCGATCGCTGATGCGCGTGCCTGTCACGATGACCGTGGCCATGTCCAAGGCTTTGGCGGTTGTCGCAGCTTCGGACTTGGTGTCCTGGGCGGTGTTTGTCTGGTCCGCGTTTTCCAGGTCTTGCGCGGTTGCCATACCGGCCAGTGCAAGCAGCACCGACGCAGCCAACAAAGTGGGGATATTCCGACCCAAGCGATCATTCATGCAAAGTGCTCCCAGCGTTACGTGTCATGAAACCACCACGGCCAAAGCAGTCACATCATCTTGACCGTGCAACGGATGCCCCCCAACAGTCGGCCATGGAACCGGTTCAAGCGGCGCGCGGACCTGTGCCCCGACAGCGGCACATACTGGTCGGG
This sequence comes from Lysobacter sp. A378, assembly GCF_054052125.1. NCBI lineage: Bacteria > Pseudomonadati > Pseudomonadota > Gammaproteobacteria > Lysobacterales > Lysobacteraceae > Lysobacter > Lysobacter sp. A378. Next base: position 387,880 of record NZ_JBSVRK010000002.1, read on the forward strand.
CACGGGGTTCTTCCGTCCATGACACGACCCGAGCTTAGGCACAAGCCGCCAAAGTCCGCCAATAGAAAAACGGGTGTTAGCCATAACCGCAGGCTGTGGGTGGCGAGCCTGAAACCCCGCTTACGACGGCGGAGCCGCCAACGCGTCGTAATGCGCTTGCCATGCTTGCGGTGTCTGTGGCTTCACGAACAGCGCCACGACCTCCGGATGCTCGGTGCGCACGGTCGCCTCCAGGCGATTGATGCAGCTCTCGATCTGCGGCGTGGTGAGGGTGTCCTCGAACTCCACGCTCAGTGCGGCGACCACGCTCTTCGGCCCCATCTGCGTGCTCAACACGCCATTGGCGCAACGCACTGTGGGGTCTTCATTGGCGATGCGCATGATTGCCTCGCGCAGCTTCGGGTGTGCCGATTCGCCCAGCAGCAACGCTTTGGTCTCGCGCGCCAGCAACGTTGCGGTGGCGACCAGCAACAGGCCGATGCCGATGGAGGCGTAACCGTCAAATGCCGGGTCGTCCAGCACCAGCGCTAGCGTGATGCCCACCAAACCGAACATCAGCCCGATCAGGGCGGCGCTGTCCTCCAGCAGCACGGTCAGGGTGCTGGCGTCCTTGCTGGACTTGAACGCCTGGAACCAGCCCTGGTCGCCCTTGGTGGCGCGGAACTCCTTCACCGCCACCCACCAGGTGTAGCCCTCGAACACCAGCGAGGCCCCGAATACCAGGTAGTTGACCAGCGGCCGGACGATCGGCTCGGGGTGCTGCAGGTGGCTGATGCCTTGGTAGATCGACACGCTGCCACCGAGCGAAAACACCAGCAGCGCCACAATGAAACTCCAGAAATACAGTTCGCGCCCATAGCCATACGGGTGGCTCTCATCGGCCGGCTTTGCGGCGCGTTTGAGGCCGTACAACAGCAGCAGCTCGTTGCAGGTATCGACCAGCGAATGCACGCCCTCGCTCAGCATCGCGGAGCTGCCCGTGACCGAGGCGGCGATGAATTTGGTCACGGCAATCGCGCCATTGCCGAGCAGGGCGGAGATGACAACCTTCCTGCTGCTGCCGGATGTCTTGGCCATGGGGTGTCCTCGCATGTGGTCGGCGCGCAATACGCCTGCGTAGACCGCCATGGTCGTTGCCATGGCATGAAGGGCTTGTTCGCAGGGATTCTAAGGAGCAGCACATGCTTTGTAAGGATGGGCCCGTCAGTCGGGCCAAGATATAGACCGCAGCCAACGGCACAGGAGACCAGGACTCCAGGTCTCCTGGCGGTCGCTTGCCGGCGTCGTCAGAACCGGTAGTTCATGCTCGCGAACCAGGTGCTGCCGACCTCGAGATTCGCGCGGAACAGGTCATTGTTCGGACCCGTCAGGCGTCCGCGCTCCTCGCCGAAGATGTTTCGCCCCTCAACGCGAAGCTGCAGGTTCGGGTTGACCACCCACTTGGCGCTCAGGTCGAAGGTGGTGAACGGTTCGATCCAGATGTTCTGCCAGGGGTTGGCGGCAAACGACTCGAGGTACTCGCCCTGGTGGTTGACGGACAGGCGCAGCTCCGACCCGCGGTCGAAGGTCCAGAACACCGCGGCGTTGCCGGCGATCTCGGACTGGTACTGCAACTGGTCAAGCTCCTGCGGGGTTCCGTTGTAGATGTAGGACGACTTGCCATCGACCAACATCAGGTTGAACGAGGCGCCCAGTGGGGACAGGGCGGGATGCATCTGCACGAAGCTGCTGTTGACGATGCCGAGCTCCAGGCCCTTGTACTTGGTGTCGTCACCATTGACCGGTGCGGAGACCGTCCAGGTATCGCCATCGATGACTTCCTGTGAGGAGACGTCGAGGATGTCGTCCTTGACGTCCTTGTAGAACCCGGTCAGCGTCAACATGCTCAGGCCGTCGTTGAAGTAGTACTCCATGCCCAGATCGAGGTTGGTCGACTGCCGTGGCTTGATCAGCGGGTTGCCGCGCGAGATCGTGAGGTCGTCGTAGTTCAGGTTCTCAACCGTCGCGATCATCTCGGGGTTGGGCCGGCCCAGGGTTTTTGAGGCCGAGGCCTTGATCCGGAAGTCGGGTGACAGCGACCAGATCGCGTTGAGGTAGGGGAGGACCTTGGTGTCGTCGCCCGAGGCACGGGCCTTGTCGGGCTGAACCACGCCGCCGACCGTCTTCGCCATTTCCGCTTGGAAGTCCGAACGGTCCATGCGCAGGCCTCCGCTGAGACGCAGGTTGTCGGTGGAGTAGACGCCGTTCACGTAGGCGGCCAGGATCTTTTCGCGGTACTTGTAGTCGTTGATCAGCGAGCTCTGCAGGGACTCGTCCTCGTCGATGGCGAGGCCCGGGATGACGTCGTTCCAGAACGCCTCCGGCTTCGCCAGCCACATCGCCGGCCAGCTGTAGCCGGGCGTGTTGAAGCCCGGGAAGTAGGACAACCCGTCCATCGTCACCTGCCCCTTCTCATAGTAGGTGGCGGTGTTGTCGCGCTCCATGTCCATGACCCGGTAGTCGAGGCCGGTGGTGAAGCCCCAGCCACGGTCCGAGGCCTCGTTGTTCAAGCCGTAGTCGACCTTGGCCTGCGAGACGTAGGACCACGCCTCGCGCCGGTCCTGGTAGGTGTTGCCATTGCTGAAGTTGGCCGGGTCGATGAACGCATTTCCATCGTCCGGAATGAAGATCTGGCCCGGGTTGGACAGGTCGTAGTTGATTCGCGTGTTCGGGTTGTAGAGGAAGGCCACGAACGGGCGGTCCGAGCTGTACCAGGCGCGGGTCCGGCTCAGGTCCACGCTGAGGTTCCCCTTGTCCTGGAAGTCCCACGCGGCGTGACCCTGGATGCCCATCTGGTCACGGTTGAAGTCGTTGAAGCGCCACTGGGAATCCATCGCGCGGACGTTGGCGGTGCCGGTGTGCTCGGTCAGGTCACGGTGCTGGTTCAGGCTGTAGACGCGGTTGGTGTTGCGGGTCTCCTGCTCGTCGGAGAAGTACGCGTAACCGAACAGGGAAGCCTGGAAGCGTTCATTCGGACGGAAGTCCAGCTTCGCGGTGCCGCCGTGCTTGGTGAACATGTTCGTGTAGTTGTGAGCGGCAAAGCCGTCGGGGGCCGCGAAGCCGTTCCAGTCCTCCGATTCCGGCGTGGTCAGGGTGCCGTCATCGTTGTAGTACAGGCGGTTGGGGATCGCGGCGTTGGACTGGGTGCGGGGGCGCTGCTCGTAGATGCCTGTCACCATCAGGCCGATGGTGTCGTTGGCGAAGGTCGGCGCCCAGGAGAACTGGCCCGACCGGCCCCACGGGGAGTCCTTGGAATCACGGCCGCCACTGTTGTCGTCGGGCACGTCCATGTAGGTCGAGTAGCTGGTGCCCAGGTTGAAGCTGAACAGCGGCTGCCCCATGTCGAACGCGCTGGTCGGCACGATGTTGATCAGGCCGGCGACCGCACCGGCGTCGAGCTCGGGGGACAGCGACTTGTAGGCCTGCAACTGGTGCACGGCACTGGACGGGATCACCTGCAGGTTGACCTTGCGGGTGCCTTCGCCATGGTCGCCGGTGGTCGCGATCGTGAGGCCGTTGATGGTCACCGGGACGAAGTCGGGGTGGGAGCCACGGATCGACGCGAACTGGCCGATGTCGTCGTTGTAGACCGTGGTCACGCCGGTGATCCGTCGCAGGGACTCGGCGATGGTGAGGTCGGGCATGGCGCCGATCTCGTCGCTGGACAGCGTGTCCACGATCGCCGGTGCTTCACGCCGGGCCTCGATCTCCGACTTGGCCTGCAGCCGCGAGCCGGAGACGACCACCGCATCCAGGTTGGCGACATCCAGAGTGGTCTCGATGTTGGTCTCGGGTGCCGCCTCATCAGCGGCGAGGGCGGCGGTGTGCGTTTCCTGGGCGAAGGCCGGGAGCGCCGCGGCGGCGATGGCGGCGGACAGGGCCAGCGCCAGGACGCGGTGTTGCGGCAGGCCGCGCTGGTTGTGATGAAGGGTCGATGCGGTGACGGGGGACATTTTTGGCAAATCCATGTTCTGACCGTGGCGGTCGCAGGCAAGCTGCGACCGCCAGGGTCGGTCGGGCAGTGGGGAAGACGCGAGATTTCGCGTGCCGGGCGCGCGGCCTACGGCATTACGGGCGTGCGTTGTCGAATCGTTCGTGGAAACCGGTCAGCTCGACCACGAAGTCGTCGCGCTCCATGAACTCGGCATCCGGGGTGTCGGCTTGCCTCTCACCGGCCTTGTACCAGGCGGCGTATTCGGGGATTTCCGAGCTGAACTTTCCGTAGTACGTGGAATAGGTCCGCACGTGGACGCTGGGTTGCTGGCTGTCGAGGTTGAAGGTCAGCAGGCGCAGCCAGCCGTCGCCTGTCTGGGTGTTGTCCGGATACCGGTTTTCCGGGTCCTTCGTCTTTGCCACGTGTGCACGCGGCTGGTAATCGGACAGCATCTGGTGCACTTCGTGGCCATTGTCGTTGTAGTCGATGCCGTGACCTTGGCCGCCGATGTGGCCGCTGAGCACCAGGAAGATCTGGTCGTGCTGGCTGATGAACTCGTCCCAGACCATCTGCGGGTTGTTGTCCTGCCGGTCGATCAGGCTCATGTCCAGCGTCCCGCCGACCGCATGTCTGCCGTCGCGCCCCGTGTACTTGTGGGTAGTGACGATGGTCGGCAGGCCGGGGTTCTGATTGATCACGCGGCGCGCCCATGCCAGCGAGGAATCCGGGGCGTCGTACTGCAGGCCGAGGTGCAGGAACTTGCATTCGCCTGCAGTGAACACCTGGGCACTGTCGGCGCCACCGTCATTCGAGGCGATGTACCAGGGCTGGTCCCGGAAGAAGTTCGACTGTTCGGAGAAGGCCGACAGGAAGCCGGTCAGTCCGCCGAAGTGGCGGATCTCCGGTGCCATGGGGTCGGACTCGGGCTGCGGCGGATGGGCCGGGTCGGTCCAGACGGCATCGTAGTCATGGTTGCCCGGGACCACCGAGAACGGTAGGGCGTCGGCGATGATCTCGAATCCCTTTGCCGCCGTCGGGATCTCGTGGTTCGGCACGTCCTCGGGGTAGAGGCCAGGCTTGCCGCCAGTCACCGAGTCGGGCAGTGCCTTGAAGCCACGCGCGGCGTGCCCCGGGTCGATACGCTCGACGCGGTTTTGCCAGATGTCGCCCAGGTGGGTGGCGAACACGATGTCGCCGCCGTTGCTCCTGGCGTTGTCGGCGATGTAGCGCATCTGCTCGAAGTACAGTTCGGCGGCATCGATGGGGAACCCGTGGGACTTCTGGTGGCTGAAGTCCATGTAGTTCTGGGTGTCGGGGATGGCGGCGATGGTGAAGGTGCCGCACTCGCCCTGCCGGTACTGTTCAGCCTGTGCCTGTGCCTGCGATGCGAGCGTGGCGCCCAGCAAGGCAATGGCCAGCGCCGCCTGGAGCGGTCGGGCGGAGGAAATTTTTCCAATCAGTTTCATCAGATTACTCATGTCTGCTGCCGTCGTCCGTGGCGGACCGAGGGATCTGATGCATTGGGCTACTGCGATGCTTCACGTATGTGACAGGACGCCAGGCCGGCGCAATCGGTGTGCCGGCCCGCCAAGCTGTGCAAAGGTGAGCGTGTCGGGGCAGGCGCCGGATACATCGAGGCCCCCCCGAGGGCTGGTTACCGCTCCAACCGCAGGAAACGTGCGGCGTTGTCGTGGAAGATCGCGCGCTTCTGCGCCGCATCCAGGAACGGCGCGCTGTCGACGCCCTCGAAGGCTTGGCCGATCGCTTCGGGCCAGACCATCTGGTCGGAGCCAAACATCAGCCGGTCGCCAAAGCCCGCCGTGACCAGCGCCTGCAGGTACTGGTGGAACTCGGCGCGCGGGATGATCCAGTCGATCACCGCGACATCGGCGTAGACCTGCGGGTACATGTAGAGGATCGCCTTGGTCTCCTGAAGATACGGCCAGCCGGCGTGCATCAGCCACACGCGCAGCTTCGGATGGCGCTTGAGCATCGGCTCCAGGATCGCGGGGTTGCCGAGGCCGATGCTGAAGTCCGGGCAGCACCCGTAGGCGGCGCCGGGCGGCGCGAGGCCGGTGTGGATGCCGACCGGGATATCGAACTCCTCGGCCAGTGCCAGGTAGGGTTCGAACCATTCGTCGCTCGGGTCCAGCCCGTGGTACTGCGCGCCGATTTCGCCGAGCACCTTCAGTTCACCGGAGGCGAATGCCGCGCGCAGCACCTCGGGCGGTGGCAGCGGGTGGCCGCCATCGTCGAGGAACGCACCCGCCCAGATCCGCTCGCCGCCGGCGTCGCGCATGCTTTTCATCGCGCCATCGGGCCCGCTAACCAGGCCCAGCACCACGTTGTGCTGCCGCAGTTGCTCCAGTGTCAGCTGCTCGCGCTCGGCATCGGTGTTGGCCGTGGTCGGCTGGCCGGTGGCCGGGTTCGGCGCGCCGGGCGCGGCCGCGCCGACATGCAAGTGCACGTCGATCACCGGGCCGGTGTAGTGCTGCGCGTGTGCCGGCGGCGCGCACGCCAGCAGCAGGACAGCCAGGATCGAGGCCGTTGTTTTCATCGGCGCGCTCCACAGGAATGTGCCCGGGATAACGCGGAAAGCATGGGGCGTCGGACTCGCCAGCATTCTCCGGGCGGCCCGGGTTCGCGCTGACCCTGGCGAATGAGGGATGCCGGTGCACGCTCCGGGCACTGGCGCGGCAGGCAGCGGTAAATATTGCATCGCAATTGCAACGCATGGGTGCTTGATGCAAACCTTTGCGGGTGCGGAAAAGCGGTGCATTGTTAATGCACCCTACGACCGACCGTTGACCGGATGTAAGGTGTAGGCGGAGCCGTAATACACCGCCTTGCCGGGCATGGACATCCACTACACGTGGGCGAGGGTGGCCGGCTTTTCCATTCGATAACAATTGGCCCGATATGCTCGGGCTGCGGCATACGCCAGTCCCGGAGAACTCCATGTCAAACCGACCCCGCTCAAAGGCCAGCGACTTCGATCCCGAGGTGCTGCGACTGTTTGACAAGTACGTCCACGGGGTGATCGATCGCCGCGGCTTCCTCACTGGGGCGGCGCGGCTTGCGGTCGGGGCAGCGACTGCGACCGGGCTGCTGGCGGCGCTGAGCCCGCAGTTTGCTCAGGCGCAGCAGGTGAAGCCGGAAGACCCGCGGCTGTCGGCGGAGTACATCGAGTTCGATTCTCCGGAGGGCTACGGCACCGGCCGCGGCTACCTGGTGAAGCCGGCCCAGGCGAGCGGCCCATTGCCGCTGGTGTTGGTGGTGCACGAGAATCGCGGCCTCAATCCGCACATCGAGGACATCGCGCGGCGGATCGCACTGGAAGGTTTCATCGCCTTCGCGCCCGATGCGTTATTCCCGCTGGGTGGCTATCCGGGCGACGAGGACGCGGCCCGTGCGCTGTTTGGCAAGCTTGACCAGCGCAAGACCCATCAGGATTTCCTCGCCGCCGCCGACATGCTTGGCAAGGTGGAGGACGGTAACGGCAGGATAGGGGTGGTCGGTTTCTGCTACGGCGGCGGCGTGGCCAACTTCCTCGCCACGCGCCTGCCGAGCCTCGCCGCCGCGGCACCGTTTTACGGCAGTGCGCCGCCGCTTGATGACGTGGGCACGATCAAAGCCGAGCTGCTGGTGGTGCTTGCTGCGAACGACGAGCGCGTCAATGCCACCTGGCCGGCCTACGAGGCCGCGCTCAAGAAAGCCGATGTGGACTACACGTTGTACCAGCCCGCCGGCACCGAACACGGGTTCAACAACGACACTACGCCACGCTACGACGAGGATGCCGCACGTGAGGCGTGGCGCCGTACGGTCGCGCTGTTTGATCGCACGTTGCGGGACGGCACTGGGTTCCCGCTTTCGCGGGAATGACGACTGGAAACGGTGCAGGTCCCCGTGGAAGCGGTGCAGGTCCCCGTGGAAGCGGTGCCCGCCCACCCATGGCCTTCGCGCTCGCTTCGCGGTCTCGATGCCAGCATGGCAATCCCTGTTTCAACGGAGCGCCATTCATGAAAACCTTTGCCAGACTCGCCGCCGCATTGGGTGCCGGCGCGGCCCTCATGTACTTCCTGGACCCGGCGACAGGACGGCGGCGACGCGCCCTGGCGCGTGACCGCGGGGTGTCGGTCGGCCATGACGCCGAGCATTTCGCGCGGGGCAAGACCAAGCAAGTGATCGACCGTGCGCACGGTGTGGTGGCTCGGGCACGGGCCGGATTGTCCAATGCGCCGGTGGAGGAGGGTCAGCTGCACGGCCGCATCAGCACCCGGCTCGGGCGGTTGCTCGCGCATCCCGGTGAGGTCAATATCGAGGTGAACGAGGGCCACGTCGTGCTGCGTGGGCGCGCTTCGGCGTCCGAGATCGACGCGCTGACGGCGGCGTTGAAATCGATGCAGGGCGTTACCGGGGTCGACAACCGGATGTCGGCGGTCACCGAACAGACGCCTCACTGAAGGACACACCAGGCGTAGCCGGACAGTCGATCAGTGCTGCACCGGTAGCCCGCTTGGGCCGCCTTGTTCCAGCAGCGCGGCAAAGGCTTCCGGACTCATCGGATGGGCGATCGCGAAGCCCTGCGCGCGGTCACAGCCGGCGTTCGCCAGCCAGGCCAGGGTTGCCTCGTCCTCAACCCCCTCGGCGGTAACCTGCACGCCCAGATCGTGCGCGAGGCGGATCGTCGCGTGCACGATCGCCTGGTCGGAAGTCGACTGCAGCAACCGCAGCACGAAGGTACGGTCGATCTTCAGTTCGTCGGCGTCCAGCAAACGCAGGTTGGTGAGCGAGGAGTAGCCGGTGCCGAAATCATCGATCGAGATGCGGATGCCGCATGGGCGCAGCCGGGTAATGGCGTCGACGATCTTGTCCGGATCCCGCATGACGTCGGTTTCCGTGAGTTCGAGTAACAGTTGCGAGCCCAGGTCCCCAGTGGCGGCGATGATTGCCGAGACCAGTGCCGGGTCGTCCAGGTCGTTGGCAGACACATTGACGGCGATCGTGAGCGGATGGCCTTGTTCGCGCCATTGACGACAGTGCTTGAGCGCGCAGCCCACCAGGTACAGGGTCAGTTCTCTGGTGACGCCGGCGCGCTCGGCCAGCGGTATGAATTCTTCCGGCGCCAGCGGGCCACGCCGTGGGTGATGCCAGCGCACGAGTAACTCGACCCCGACCCAACGGCGGGTTTCGAGGTCGAGTTTTGGTTGCAGCGCATAACCCAACGTTTTGTTGGCGATGGCTTGGCGAAGCTCTGACAGCAGTATCAGCTGACCAGGGTCGGGCTCCAGGCCGGCGTGATAATAGGTGCCGGACGAGGGCTTGACGCCGCCTGATGATCGCCACCAGACCAGTGCGGGAATGAGCAGCGCCAGGCACAGGCCGGACAGGACCAGTACCGCCCACAGCCACGACTTGCCGGCGTCAGCGGTGACCGGTCTGCCCAGGGTCGCGGCTTCATACAGGCGTTCCCGCTCCCCGCTGGCACGCACCCGGTCCAGCCCGGCGTCGATGATGGGCACCAGCTCCGGTCGGTCCCGTCGCACCGCGAAGACGTAACTGCGCTCGAGCAGGGGTGGGCCGAGCGCGATGATGTCGGTCATGCCGGCGTTTGCGGTGGCGTACAGTCCGATCCCGGTCGGCACCAGGGCGTAGTCGGCTTCGCCTCGTTTCACTGCTGCCAGCGCGTCCGCTTCAACATCGACCTTGACGATGTCCACTGCGGGGAGCTGGAGTGCATTCAGTGCTTCCAGGGCAAGACTGGCGTGCTGGACCGCGACGCGGTGTCCGGACAGCTCCTCCAGCGACAGGATGAGCGGAGAATCGCGATGGCCGAACACGGCGTGGTAGCGCAGCATGTAAGGCTTGCTGAACAGAAAGCGTTTGGCGCGCTCCGGCGATGCGAACATCGGCACCACGTCGACTTCGCCGCGATCGAGACGTTCCAGTGCGATGTCCCACTCGCCCAGCTCGAAGCGCACCGCCAATCCCTGGGGTTCGAGCACTGCACGGATCAATTCGACATCGAACCCCCGCGCCTCGCCCTCGTCATCGAGGAACTGGAATGGCGGGTACTCGCGGTCGCCGCCGACCACGATGGTCGTTGTCGAAGGCTGCGCCGGGATGGGCGAGCGGTCGCGCGTGTCGGCGGATCCGGCGACCGTCACTCCCGCGAGCAGATACGTGACCAGGACGAGCATGGCTACCCGCACCAACTTCAGTACGCTTCCGCGATACCGTCTGGACAGTGATTCCATTCGAATCCCTCGACCGCGCTGTTGCGGGCCCCCGACCCATCCTACCCCGGCCGGTGCGTCGCAGGAATGCCTCTTTGTTTTCGCGCGACTCGCCGCCGCTGTGCTGCATGGGTACGCAGCGTTACCCTGAATTTCTTTGCCGAGGAGTCGTGATGTCCTACGTACGCTGCCTGCGCGGCCTGGTTTCAGGCGTGGAGTACTCCGCCGACCTGCCGATGAACCTGGACCCGGTCGATGGTCGTCCGGTGGAAATGGTGCTGGACCTCGATCGCCTGCGCGCCGAACACCCGGCTGCGGACTGGTACAGCCCGGACCGGCGCGACATGTGGCGCTTCGGTGCGCTGATGGCTCTGGACATCAACGATCCGGGCGATGCCGCCCACATCGTCCCCCTTGGCGGCGGCGCTACACCGTTGCTCGACTACAGCCATCATCCGCTCGCCGGTCGCGCCGGCATCGCCCTGCAGCTGAAGGACGAGGGCAAGGCGCACGCCGGCCATGGCGCCAATCCGACCCAGAGCTTCAAGGACCGCGGCATGGCGATGGTCGCCGCGCAGGCTCGACGTCTGGGCCTGCAGCGACTGGCCGTGCCCACCCAGGGAAACGCGGGCGATTCACTGGTGCGCTATGCGCTGGCCGGCGGCTTGTCGGTGGTGGTGGCGATGCCGGATGACACACCCTTGCCGATCCTCGGCAGTGTTGCAGCCGCCGCGTTGCGCCATCCCGACCGGATCCGGCTGGAACTGGCCGGGCCGACCATCCGCGAATCGGCTGCGTTGCTGAAGGAACGTTACATTCCGGACGGCTGGTTCTCGGCCGCGACCTTCCAGGAACCGGGCTGGCGCATCGAGGGCAAGAAATCGCTGGGGCTGGAGCTGGCGGAACCCAAGGCTGGCGAGACGCGCTGGAGCCTGCCCGATGCGGTGATCTATCCCACCGGCGGCGGCACCGGCGTGCTCGGCATGTGGAAGGCCTGGGACGAGTTGCAGGCGCTGGGCCTGATTGACGCACGCCGGCCGCGGATGATCTGCGTTCAAAGCGAATCCACCGCACCGCTGGTGCAGGCGTTCGACCGCGGCGACGACGACACCAGCGCGCCGGCTGCAGGGCACACGCTCGCCGTCGGCCTCAACGTCCCCGGTGGCGTCGGCCACTTCCGCGTGCTGAAGATCATCCGCGCCAGCCAGGGCGCCGCCGTCGCCGTCAGCGAGGCCGATATCGCCACCGAGTTCGCACGCCTGTGGCACGAAACACCCGAGTGGATCGGCCCCGAGGGCGCCGCGTGCCTGGCGGCGCTGCCGCAGTTGCTGGATCGCGGCTTGATCGCCCGCGGAGAGCGCGTAGTGGCGGTCAATACCGGCTCGGCCGAGAAGTACCTGCCGGAGTTGCGGCACTTGATGTAGGCGCCGAGAAGCGGGGTGTCGATCAGGCTGGGATGTCAGCGATACCCTTTCGCCTGTAGCGAGAACAGGTGTGCGTAATGGCCGTCGGCGGCGATCAGCTGCTCGTGGTTGCCGCGCTCGATGATGCGGCCGTCCTGGATGACGATGATCTGGTCGGCCATGCGCACGGTCGAGAAACGGTGCGAGATCAGGATCGCGATGCGGTTGTGGGTCAGCTTGCGGAAGTGCTCGAAGATGGTCGCCTCGGCGGCCGCGTCCATCGCCGAGGTGGGCTCGTCCAGCACCAGGATGTCCGCGCGCGAGCGCATGAAGGCGCGGGCCAGGGCGATCTTCTGCCATTGCCCACCGGACAGCTCGCGGCCTTCGCGGAACCACTTGCCGAGCTGGGTATCGAAGCCGGCCGGCAACGTCTCGATGAAAGGCGTGGCCATGCCCATGTCGGCGGCTTCCTGCCAGCGCTCGCGGTTCTCGAAGTGCTCGACGTCGCCGGCGCCGACGTTCTCGCCGACGCGCATCTGGTAGCGCGCGAAGTCCTGGAAGATCACCCCGACGCGTTGCAGCAACGTGGCTTCGTCCCACTCCTGCAGGTCGCGCCCGTCGAGCAGGATGCGCCCGGTGTCGGGTGAGTACAGCCGGGTCAGCAGCTTGATCAGGGTGGTCTTGCCCGATCCGTTCTGGCCGACCAGCGCCAGCGATTCGCCGGGGCGGATATGCAGGTTGATGTCCTGCAACGCGGGGGTGTCGGAGCCGGGATAGGTGAAGCCGACATTCTCGAAGCGTATACCGTCGCTGGGGTCGGGGCCCGCCTCCGCGCTCCCGCGATTGGCCGGCACCGGAGTCTCCAGATACTCGTACAGCGTCGACAGGTACAGGTTGTCCTCGTACATGCCGCCGATGGCCGACAGGCTCGCCGACACCGCCGCCTGTCCCTGGCGGAACAGCATCAGGTACATCGTCATCTGGCCCAGGGTGATGCGCCCGACGATCGTGGTCATCGCGATCCAACCGTACGCCAAATACAGCGTCGCGGTGCCGATCAGGCCGAGCACGAACCCCCAGCCGTCGCGGCGGATGGCGAGGTCCCGGTCGGCACTGTAGAGCGTGCGGAAGATGTTGCGATAGCGATCCAGCAGCAAGGGGCCGAGGCCGTAGAGTTTGACCTCCTTGGCGTGGTCCTCGCGCGCCAGCACGGTCTCCAGGTACATCTGCATCCGGGTCTCGGGTGAGCGCCAGCGGAACAGCTTGAAGGCATCGCCGGAGAACCGCGTCTCGGCCAGGAATGCCGGTAAACCTGCCAGCAGCAGGACCAGGACGGCCCACGGTGAAAAGGCCGCGAGCAGGACGCCATAGCTGACCAGCGAAATGGCGTTCTGGACCAGCCCGAAGGTCCGGGTGACCAGCGACAGCGGCCGCGATGAAGCTTCGCGGCGGGCGCGGGTCAGCTTGTCGTAGAACTCCGAATCCTCGAAGTGCGCCAATTGCAGGGTCAGCGCCTTCTCCAGGATCATCACGTTGACCCGCTGGCCCAGTTGCGCACGCAATAACGACTGCGACAACGACAGGCCCCGCTGGGTGCCGGTCAGGCCCATAACCAGTGCCGCTTCCACCGCGATCAGCACGAACACAGGCCCCAGTACCAGCGGCTCCCCCGCGGACACCGCGCTGCTGGCGGCGACTACCGCATCGATGATCAACGCGCCGACGTAGGCGACCGCGGCAGGCAACAGGCCGGCGACAAGCGTCAGCAGGCCCAGTATCACCGTCAGCAAGCGGCTGGTACTCCAGACCAGTTCCAGGGCGCGCCCGCTGAAACGGAACACGCCCAGGAAGCTGCTGGTCAGATCGCTGGCGCTGGTGTCGGAGGAGGGAGGTATGGATGGAGGCAAGAAGGCGTTGTCCAGGCGGCGGGAATTGTCGATATGGGGCCGATTACCGCATCCTCAAATACTTACGCAGTTGCGACCCTGGTTCTTGGCTCGATACAGCGCGTTGTCAGCGGAGTTGAGCCACGCACGCAGGTCTGCATCCACGGTGGGGAAGGGGGCCAGGCCGATGCTGATGGTCGGCCGCAGGTCGGGGTAGTCGGGCAGCTGCAGGGCTTCGACGGCAACGCGAAAACGCTCGGCAACCTGGCCGGCTTCGTGCTCTGAGGTATCCGGTAACAGTACCGCGAACTCGTCGCCCCCGATCCGGCCAACGCGATCGTGGGGGCGTAGCGTCTTGCGCAGCCGGTCGGCCACCTGGCGCAGGACCTCGTCGCCGGCACCGTGGCCGTGCAGGTCGTTGACTTGCTTGAAATGGTCGATGTCGATCAACAGGATGCAGGCGTGCCCGTCGGTTTCCGGGTGGCTGGACAGCAACCGTTCCGCCTGCTCCTCCCAATCGCCGCGCCGCGACAGGCCGGTGAGCGTGTCGATGCGGCGTATCTGGTCCAGCACGGAGTTTTGCTGGCTGATCTTGCGGATCAATTTGTTGCTGCCCCAACTGACCGCGATGGTGTGGATCAACAACACCGGCAAGCAGGCGACAAGCACGCTCATGGTGGTGGTCGGCGTAAACGCGGCGCCAGTGAGCACGGTGGTGGCCGCCAGCGCCAGCAGCAACCCGGGCATCGATCGGATCCACAGGCCCGGGATCCCGGTGCTGATTTTATCGACCGTGGCAAGGGTGATGATCAGCACGCTGGGCAACAGGTTGAAGTGCATCAGCGGTGCCAGTGCTCCGGCGATGGCGGAATCGATCAGCAGGTTGCGCGTTTCGGCGCGGGCGGGGTCGGCGCTGGACACGGCCATCCGGTAGGCCAGGTGCGGCCACACCAGCGCGCTGAATGCCACGAATGCCCAAGCGCCCGGCGATGCCTTCAGCTGATGGAGCACAGCCGCCACGGCCAGCCCGCTCAGCCCCATGCCCAGTATCCGGAAGGGGTATATACGCCGGGCCAGGAGCAGGCGCTTCCGTTTTGCGTGGCCTGTCATCGAGCGCCTGCATGCCCCGCGCGTCCGCCATGGCGAATGCGGTGGCGCCGGTGACCATGCGTGACAGGTAAGCCATTCAAGACGTCGCCCCCCCAGAGCCTCGGTTGCGTTGAATCATACCCGTGGGTGGTGGGTAGCGAGATGACGGCCTGCCTTGCTGCGCGCTCACGCAGGCCGCCACCGGAGCGGGATATGATTGGCGACACTTTCGTGCACCGCGGTTTGGAGGCTCCCATGGCAACCGGATGGGCTGGCGATGGCGCCGTACAGGACCAGATCGATGCGACCGTCGAAGACGCCGTCAAGCGGGCGCGCAGCAAGCTGGCAAAGGGGCCGGGCTTGACCCATTGCGAGGAATGCGATTGCGTCATTCCGGAGGCGCGGCGGATGGCGGTCCCGGGCGTGCGGCTGTGCATAACGTGCCAGGAAGCGCTGGACCAGGAGCAGTCGGGCGCCGGATACAACCGGCGCGGCAGCAAGGACAGCCAGCTACGTTGAACGCTATCAGACGCCGTGGGCCGGCGATGGCTTGACTCGCACGCAATCGAGGTGGGTCAGGTACAAACGCAGGTCGAATTCGAGCTGGTGGTAGTCCGGTGCCATGTGGGTGCATAGCTGGTAGAAGGGCTTGTTGTGGTCGCGTTCTTTCAGGTGCGCCAGCTCGTGCACCACGATCATCTTGAGGAACTCCGCGGGCGCGTCACGGAACACCGTCGCGACACGGATCTCACGGCTGGCCTTGAGCTTGCTCCCCTGCACCCGCGACACCGTGGTGTGGGTGCCCAACGCGTGTCGCACTACCTGCAACTTGTTGTCGTACACGACTTTGTTGAGCGGTTCGGTCTTGCGCAGGTAACGCTCCTTGATGGCGACGGTGTACTCGTACAGCGCCTTGTCGTTGCGCACGTCGTGCAGTTGGCCGTACTTGTCATGCAACCACCCGCCCAGACGGTCACGGGCGATCAGCTCGCGCACTTGCGCCAGAACGTTCTCGTTGTAGCCGGTCAGGTATTTCAGCGTGGCCATGGCTGGCACGATACGGCAGTCTTTGCGCTAAAGTCGGGGCACCGATTGCCCATGTGGATCCCGATGTCGAACAACAAAGCCAACGCTTCCAGCGAGGCACTGGACCGCATCGTCGCCCAGGCCCGGCGCGACGCGGAACAGCGCGGCAAAGGGTATCGCGAGCGTGCGCTGAAGATGTACCCGTGGATTTGCGGCCGCTGCGCGCGGGAGTTCACCCGCACCAACCTGTCGGAACTGACGGTGCACCATCGCAACCACGACCACGACTACAACCCGCCCGACGGCAGCAATTGGGAATTGCTGTGCGTCTATTGCCACGACAACGAGCATTCGCGCTACGTGGATTACACCGGCGGCAGTGCGCTGGATGCCGAGGATAAGCAGCCAGCGGCAACCGGTAATCCGTTTGCCAACCTCAAGTCGTTGCTGAAGCGCGAATAGTCGTGAACTTGAAATTATCCGAACAGATCGTCCTGGTAACCGGTGCAGGCCGGGGGCTTGGCAGTGCGATTGCGTGCGCGTTCGCCGCTGAAGGTGCGAAGGTGGTGGTCAATTACCGCGCCAGTCGCGAGGCGGCCGAAACGCTGTGCCGCCAGATCGGTACCGGGCGTGCGCTGGCGTTGCAGGCCGATGTCACCGATGCCGCGCAGGTGGCGGCAATGGTCGCGGCGGCGCGTGGGCATTTCGGCGGGCCGGTCACCACCGTGGTCAACAACGCGCTGGCGGATTTCTCGTTCAATGGCGATGCCCGCGCGAATGCGGAGCAGATCGACTGGCAACAGTTCTCGGCGCAGTTCGAGGGCAGCGTGCGTGGCGCGCTCAACATCATCCAGGCCGCCATCCCCGGCATGCGCGAGCGAGGCTTCGGGCGGGTGATCAATATTGGCACCAACCTGTTCCAGAATCCGGTGGTGCCGTATCACGATTACACCGCTGCCAAGGCCGCGTTGTTGTCGCTGACGCGCACGATGGCGGCCGATCTCGGCCCGGCCGGAATCACCGTCAATATGCTGTCCGGCGGCCTGTTGCGGACCACCGATGCCAGCGCCGCGACGCCCGAGGCAGTGTTCGACCTGATCGCGGCCAGTACTCCGCTGCAAAGCGTGACCACGCCGGCCGAGTTCGCCGATGCGGTGCTGTTTTTCGCATCCCCGTGGTCGCGCGCCGTGACCGGCCAGAACCTTGTCGTCGACGGTGGGCTGGTCAAGGACTGAGCATCGCTACCGGCTCCCGGATCAGACTGTGTCGATGACGGTCAACGGGATTTCGCGGTCATAACGGCGCGCATAGGCCTTCCGTTCGCTGCGGCAATAACCGCTGCCCATGGTGAACTTGCGGCAGATGGCCGGACGTTGCTCATAGATGCTGCAGCACATGCGGTTCTGGTCGACCGCGACGCACCAGCCGTCCTCGTCGCGCGCCATCACTTCCAACCCGCGCTCGGTGCGCTCCACCAGGTGACGCGGCACGTTGTCCTCGGGCATGACCACGACCGTCAACCGGCAGCACACCGCGTCGCAGTGGTCGCAGGAGACCGTCGGGTCGACCACGTGGTCGTCATCGTGGTCGTCATCGTGGTCGTCGGAGTGACCGTTGGTGTGCAGTGGGGAACTCATTGCCTGCTCGCCGTGGCGGTGGGGATCGGGTGGAAGGCGGGTACCGCGTCGCGGTGGTAATGCAGCAGGCGACCACGGAATGGCGGCAGGTCGTCGTCGTTCATCGGTCCGCGGGTCTCGGTCACCACGAAGCCCTGTACCGCCAAGGCGCGGGTGAATGGTGCGCTGTTGCCGCGGCCGGGGTCGGTGATCAGGACCTCGGCCTGCTCATTGGCGTGGCGCCCGACCAGGGCCGCCAGCAGTTCAGCGTGGGTGCGCTCGTAAAGCACGTCGCTGCCGATGATCAGGTCGAACCGGCCCAGGGTGGGCAACGGCACGGCCCAGCGCAGTTTTCGGTACGGGACCGAGGGCAATGCGTTGAGAGCGGAGTTGTACGCCAGGAAGGGCTCGGCCAATGGGTGGATATCGCTGGCGACGACATCCGCGTCGCGTCTTTGCAGCACCAGGCTTGCCAGGCCAAGTCCACAGCCGATCTCGAGAATGCGTTTGCCTTCGATGTCGAAGTCGCTCATCGCGTTGGCCAGCAATCGGCCCGCGGGCCAGATCTGACCGAACAGGCACCATTGGGCCGACGAGATGCCAAGCCTTTCGGCGCGGCCATCCGGATCCGAGAACTGCTGGCGATCGCTGAGTGAGCGGATGCGATAGTCATGCCCACCCAGGCGCAGGTGCTGCTGGCGAGTGGTATAGCCGGGCATCGGAAGCCTCCGGGAAAAGCGTCACCGCTGAAGCTGGGTGATGGCGCATGGAGGGGCGGTCCGGGGATTGGAGCGGGCCGCGAGAGGAGCTGTTGACGAGGACGTACCGGGACATGCTACGCGTTGGTGGGGGCAACAGTGCATGGCACGCCGTCGGTCGGGGTTCCGGTTCAGCGATGGAACCGCCGGCAGGGCGGCGCAGCACCCGTTGGTGGCCATCCGCGACGGTCTATAATCCGGTGCCCGCTCAACGACTCTCCTGGACGGACTCATGCCCGATATTCCCGCGTGCAGCCAATGTGGCCTGGAAAACACCTACCCCGATGGTGACAACTACGTCTGCGCCGATTGCGCCCATGAATGGCCGATTGCCGGGGGTGCCGCAGCCGGCGACGCCGTCGTGGTCAGGGATGCCAACGGCAATGTCCTCAGCCAAGGCGATACGGTCACGGTGATCAAGGACTTGAAGGTGAAGGGTTCGTCGATCCCGCTCAAGCAGGGCACCGTCATCCGCAACATCCGACTGGTGGAAGGCGATGCCGAGAACATCGAAGGCAGCTCCGACAAGATCAAGGGCCTGGTGCTGAAAACCTGCTTCCTGAAGAAAGCCTGACGCCAAAATCGCGCTAGCATTGCGGTCATGCGCAGCCATGGCCGATCCGGATATCCTCGCTCCCCAGACCCGGGCCCGGTTGAAACGAGTGCGTCGGAGGAGCTCGCCAACGCGCTGACCCACGGCCTGGGTGCGACAGCGGCGCTTGCCGGTGGAGCGGTCCTGATCACTTTGGCCGCGTTGCACGGCAGTCGCTGGCAACTGGCCGGTGCGATCGTGTTCGGCATTTCGTTGCTGCTGCTGTACCTGGCCTCGACCCTGTACCACTCGGTGCGCCATCCGGTGCTCAAGTCGCGGTTGAAGGTCGTCGACCACTGTGCGATCTACCTGCTGATTGCCGGCACCTATACGCCATTCACCCTGATTGGCCTGCGCGGACCGTGGGGCTGGTGGATGTTTGCCACCATCTGGACGCTGGCCGTGGCCGGGGTGGTGTTCAAACTGTTCTTCACCGGCCGCTTCAAGCGCCTGTCCACGATGATCTACATCGGCATGGGCTGGCTGGTCGTGGTGGCGGCCAAGCCGATGTGGAATGCCCTGGACGGCTGGACGCTGGGCTGGTTGCTGGCCGGCGGCATTTCCTACACCGCCGGCACGTTCTTCTACCATCGCCCGACGCTGCGCTACTCGCATGCGATCTGGCACATGTTCGTGCTCGGCGGCAGCCTGTGTCACTACGTCGCGGTAATGGCCCACGTAGTCTGAGCGACACGTAGTCTGGGCTGGCGCCGTCACGGCGCGCTGCCGAACCGGAGACCCACGATGCTTTGGGAAGGATTGACCGCAACGCGGGACCTGGGCCGGGTGTATGAGCTCGCCTCTATCCTGGTCCGTTACGGCTTTGGCGACATGGTTCGCCGGTTGGGCCTGGCCAATTTGCTGGCCGGTGCGGGCCGGGTGCTGCCGCTCGGCCGTGTCGAGGCCGCGGTGGCGCTGCCGGCGCCGGTTCGGGTGCGGCGAGCGCTGGAGGAAATGGGTCCGAGCTTCGTCAAGATGGGCCAGATCCTGGCTACCCGCGTGGATCTGTTCGCCCCAGAATGGATTGCCGAGTTCGGCAAGCTCCAGAGCCAGGCACCGGCAGCGTCGCCGGAGGCGATCCGCAAACAGCTGTTGGAAGACCTTGGTGCGCCGCCGGAAGAGGTGTTCCTGCAGTTCGATCCAGCCCCGTTGGCCGCCGCGTCGATCGCCCAGGTTCATCGTGCGCGCCTGCATGACGGCACCGAGGTGGTGGTCAAGGTACGTCGACCGGGCATTCGCCCGACGGTCGAGGCCGACCTGCGTTTGCTGCAGCGCGCCGCGCAGGCGATCGAGGCGCGATTCCCGGAGCTGCGCCAGTTCCAGCCGACCGGGATGGTCCGTCAGTTCAAGGCATCGCTGACTCGCGAGCTGGACCTGGCCGCCGAGTGCCGTCACGCCGAACGGATTGCGGCCAGCTTCATCGATAACGACCAGATCGTGGTGCCGCGAGTGCATTGGGACTACACCGGCCCGCGGATGAACGTGCAGGATTTCGTCGACGGCATTCCAGTCTCGGATCTGGCGATGTTGGACGCGGCGGGCCTGGATTGCGGCCTGGTCGCCCGTCGCGGCGCCCAGGCGGTACTGAAGATGATGTTCGAGGACGGCTTCTTTCATGCCGATCCGCATGCCGGCAACGTGTTCGTGCTGCCCGGCAACCGCATTGGGCTGATTGACTACGGCATGGTTGGGCGGTTATCCGACTCCAGGCGCGCGCAGGTGGTCGGGTTGCTGGATGCGCTGGTCCGGCGTGACTCGGAGCGGGTGACCGACATGTTGCTGGAGTGGAGCAGCGCAGTGCAGGTGGATGAGGCCCAGTTGGCCCAGGATATTGACGGGCTTGTTGACCATTACCACGGCGTACCGCTGGGTCAGCTTGACCTGGTGGCGATGCTGATGGAGGTCACGGCGTTGCTGCGCGCCAACCAGTTGGTGTTGCCGGCCGACCTGGCGTTGATGATCAAGGTGTTTGTCACCCTGGAAGGGATGGGGCGCAAACTGGACCCGGATTTCGACATGGCCGGTGAGGCAGAACCCTTCCTGCGTCGGGCGATGCTGGCGCGTTACGCACCGGGGGCGGTCGCACGCGACGGGTTGCGGGTGTTATCCGATACTGCCGGCATCCTGTCGGTGCTGCCACGTGATCTTCGCCGCCTGCTGCGTACCGCGCGCGGCGGCAATCTCAAGCTGAGGCTGGATGTCGATCACCTGCAGCGGTTCGGTACCCAGATCGACCATTCCGCCAACCGGCTGACCGTGGGCGTGGTGCTGGCGGCATTGATCATCGGCTCGTCAATCGCGCTGACCGTGGATGCGGGCCCCACTTTGCTCGGGCTGCCGGCATTCGGCTTGCTGGGTTTTCTCGGTGCGGCGATTGCCGGTGCCTGGCTGGTGTTGTCGATCTGGCGGAGCGGGGGCGGCAAGTAATCAGCCAACGCGTGGATGGCCAACGCTTGGTTCGTTGATGCAGCGCCCGTCACGGCGATGGCATTGGAGCGGCGGTTCCGGACGCGTAATACGGGAACTGGGCGAAGATGGCGTTGATCGCACGGTCGGCGGCCATGATGCGGTCGGGTGCGGTTTTCTGCGTCACCCTGCCGATGGCGTCGCCGGTCCAGACCAGCCGGTTCTGGTCGGCGTCCACCAGGTCGACCGTCAGCGTGCCCTCGGTGTACTGGTTGACCCGGGTCTCGTCGTACCACACCGGCATGGCCACGTAGGAACGCGCGCGGTAGCTGTAGAACCAGCGCACATCAGAGCGGGGGACGTCGTATACCGACGTGCGCTCTCGGATCACTCCCTGGAAATTCACCCGCAGGTCGGGGTCTGCCGGGTCGAAGCGATAACCACGCGCTTCCATCTCGCGGCGGATGCTGGTCTTGATCTGCGCAGAGAGATAGGAGCTGTAGCCAGAGGCCTCCATTGCCAGCGGTTCGTAGAATGCGTACGTCTGGTAACCGGCGAAGTTGGCTTCCGGGTCAAGGTCGGTCCGCACCCGGGGTCCGGTGGAACAGGCGACCAGGGTAAACAGGGCAAGCGCGACAGCCAGCCCGCGAGCGGTGCGCTGGAAGCATTTTTTCACGGTGCGCCCTTACTGGTGTGGGGTGTCGTCGACGCTAGCATCCGGCGCGGACAATGACGTGAATACCCGTCGCCGCCCTCGCGCGGGGTCACGCGTCTCAGGGGACGACGGCGGTCCAGTCCGCGGACGCGAACTTGTCCCTGGCAAGGACGGTGGCGCGGTCCAGTTCGTCGGCGCTCAGGGTGTCCGGGCGCAATCCATGGCTGCGCTGGAAGGTCTGGACCATTCGCTCGATCACCGCCTCGCGGCTCAGGCCGGTCTGGCTGCGCAGCGGGTCGACCCGCTTGGCCGCGCTCGTCGTGCCCTTGTCGGACAGCTTCTCGCGGCCGATCCGCAGCACTTCCAGCATTTTTGTGGCATCGATGTCGTAGGCCATGGTGACGTGGTGAAGCACGGCATTGCCGCGCCGTGCCTGGGCGGCGCCCGCGATTTTTCCGCCGGGCGAGGTGATGTCGTTGAGTGGCTGGTAGCTGGCGCGGATGCCGAGTTCGCCCAGCGCCTCGATGACCCAGGCGTCCATGAGCTGGTAGGACTGCTGGAATGACAGCCCCTCCACCAGCGCCAGCGGCGCGCAGATCGAGTAGGTGATGGTGTTGCCCGGCTCGATGAACATCGCGCCACCGCCGCTGATCCGGCGGACCACCTCAATGCCATGACGGCCGGCTGCTTCGGCGTCAACCTCGTTGCGCAGCGACTGGAAGCGGCCGATGACCACGGCCGGGCTCGCCCATTCCCACACCCGCAGGGTCGGCGGACGTCGGCCGGCAGACACCTCCGTGGTCAGCACCTCGTCCAGTGCCATGTGCATGGCGGGTGATTGCGCGTCGGTATGGATCAACTGCCAGTCATATTCGCGCCAGGACGAGCCACTCATGGGCGGGCTCCGGCGTTGAGTGCCCGGGTCACGGCCATGGCGACGCCTTCCGGGGTGATGCCGTACAGACTGACGTCGGGGCCCAGCGCTGCTTCCACCGCACCGGCGATCGCGGCGGTGCCGCTGTCGGCATGCAAGCCGCATAGCGCGGTATTGATCGACTCCAGCGCAGAGTCCGGTTCCAGGAAGAAGTCGCCGCTGACCTGGACCTTCGCCAGACGCCCGTCTGCAGTTTCCAGGTCGACTACCACCAGCTTGCCGCCGGGCACCTTGTATTCGCCATGCATGTGAGTTGGCTCCCTTGGATTGGTCCGGTCGTCAGTGACGACTGTGTCGGTATACATGTTGGGGGCCGTGCGGGTTACTGACAATGACATGGGTCAGGGCGGCATGGATCCGCCACACGCGCACTATGTCCCGGTCTCGGCGACAATCGGCATCTGCGCCGTTATCGGACGCATCCACTGCGAGGCTTCGGTCGCGCGATGAACTCCTCTTTTATCCGACCAGGTACTTATGCCAGATTCCAGGCTCCGAGCTTTCTTCGCTTCGCTGCTCTCCCTCGGTCTGGTCAGCCAGATCGTCATTGGCCTGGTTGCCGGAACCCTGCTGGCGCTGGTGTCTCCCTCGGCGGCGGCCTCGGTTGGTCTGTTGGGCTCGGTGTTCATCTCCGCCCTGAAAGCCGTGGCTCCGGTGTTGGTGCTGGTACTGGTGGCCGCGTCGATCGCCAACCATCGTCATGGCCAGCGCACCCACATCAAGCCGATCCTGGTGCTGTACCTGGTGGGCACGTTGGCTGCTGCGCTGGTGGCGGTGTCGGCAAGCTTCGTGTTTCCGACCGTGCTGCAACTGTCCGGCGTCGGCATGAGTGACTTGACCCCGCCCGATGGCATCGTGGAAGTACTCCAGACCCTGTTGCTGCAGATCGTCGACAATCCGGTCAACGCGTTGGTGACCGGCAATTTCATCGGCATCCTGGCGTGGGCGGTCGGCTTGGGCATTGCGCTGCGCCATGCGGCCGACAGTACCCGGCAGATGGTCGGAGACCTGTCCAATGCGGTTACCTGGCTGGTCCGGCTGGTGATCCGGCTGGCGCCACTGGGCATCTTCGGACTGGTGGCTTCGACGCTTGCCGAGGCCGGGCTTTCGGTATTGCTGGACTATCTGCATCTGTTGCTGGTGTTGATCGGTTGCATGTTGTTCGTCGCACTGGTCGCCAACCCGCTGATCGTGTTCGCGATCACCCGGCGCAATCCGTACCCGCTGGTGTTCACCTGCCTGCGTGAAAGCGGGATCACCGCGTTCTTCACCCGCAGCTCGGCGGCCAACATCCCGATCAACATGGAACTGTGCCGCAAGCTGGGGCTGCACAAGGAGACCTATTCGGTATCCATCCCGATCGGCGCAACCATCAACATGGCCGGCGCGGCCATCACCATTACCGTGCTGACGATGGCTGCGGTGCACACTTTGGGCATTTCCCTGGATCTGCCTACCGCGTTGTTGCTCAGCGTGGTGGCGGCGATTGCCGCGTGTGGTGCCTCCGGCGTGCCGGGTGGCTCGCTGCTGCTGATTCCGCTGGCCTGCGGATTGTTCGGGATATCGACTGATATCGCGATGCAGGTGGTTGCGATCGGCTTCATCGTCGGGGTGGTCCAGGACTCGGCGGAAACAGCATTGAACTCTTCCACCGACGTGCTGTTTACCGCGGCAGCGTGCCGGGCCGCCGCGGATACCGTTGATGTCCGCACTTGACATGTGCGCGCTTGACATGTCCGCGCTTGACATGAATCAGGGTATTGGCCGGGAGACTCGCTAACGTGTTGGCAATCATCCAAGAGTACCCATCATGAATATTCGAGAATTTGCCGTCGCAGTGGCGGTCGTTTCCCTGATGCTTGGCAGCGCCGGTTGCAGCGACGGTGCCGACGTCGATCCGTCGGCGCACGTCACTGCCGACGAGGTTGCTGCCAGCGCCACGCCGGATGCGACATCTGCCCACGAGCAAGCGGCCGAGCATGCCGACCACGATCAAGCCGCACCGGTCCTGGCCGAAGGACAACGCTGGGAAACCGATGCGCCGCTGCGGGCAGCGATGACCCGGATCCACGATGCCGTCGCGCTTAACCTTCCGGCCTACCACCAGGGCCGTCTGCAGGTGGAAGACGCCGACGCGCTGGCGATCGGGGTCGAGAACGACATCGACTACATGTTTGCCAACTGCAAGCTCAGCCCGGAGCCCGATGCGGCATTGCATGTCCTGATCGGACGCATGATGGGCGCGCTCGAGGCGTTGAAGACCGACCCGGCTTCCAGCGAAGGGATGCCGCAACTGGTCGCGGTCGTCAACGACTATCAGACGACGTTCGACCACGAAGGCTTCCAGCCGCTGACCCACGACTGAGTCGTCCACCTCGCCGGGCAAGCCCACACCGCCGCATTTTACCGACGCCCTACAGGGGCGTTTTCTATGGGCTGCAGCCTTTGCCAGAACTGGTTTTCCAGCAAACATACGGCGGCGTTTGGTTTAGCTTGACCCAAGTCATGGAGCGAGTCGCCCGCGCCTCCTATCTTGGACCCCAGCAGCGGCAGATTTTTTATAACTGGAAGGAAGTCCACGATGAAAGAGCTTGTGTTGTTGTTTGCGCTGGCAGGAGCTGCGGGATTCGTACCCCAGGCGATTGCCGCCCATGAATCGGTTACGCCAGTGGCAGATGTCAACTACACCCTGAGGACGCAGATCCATGACGGCCAGTTGGTCTTTGTTGGTGATGGCGGTGCAATCAAAGGGCAGATCAACCCCGACTTGAAGGTGGCCGAAGGCGCGGTAGTGGCGATCACCGTGATCAATGGCGACGGTGCAATGCATGACGTTGCCGTCCCCGAGTTCGGCGCCCAGTCCGACAGCCTGGTGGGGGTGGGTTCGGCGACCACCATCGTGTTCCGCGCCACCAGGGCCGGCACGTTCGAGTACGTGTGCACGATTCCGGGGCACCGGGCGGCGGGCATGTTCGGCAAGCTGATCGTGGGCGACGTGGCCGAGGTGGTGAGCACTGCCACGGACGTGGCCAAGGACCCGCACCAGGTCGGTGAGCCGGTCGGCGACCGCGCGCCCAAACATGTCAATTACGATCTGCTGACCACCGAACTGGAAGGCAAGCTGTCCGATGGCAGCAGC
Source organism: Lysobacter sp. A378 (assembly GCF_054052125.1). Classification (NCBI taxonomy): domain Bacteria; kingdom Pseudomonadati; phylum Pseudomonadota; class Gammaproteobacteria; order Lysobacterales; family Lysobacteraceae; genus Lysobacter; species Lysobacter sp. A378. The sequence continues at coordinate 413,596 of NZ_JBSVRK010000002.1, forward strand.
TATCGCTACTGGACCTTCGACAACACCGTGCCCGGGCCGATGCTGCGTATCCGCCAGGGCGACACGGTGACCATCAACCTGAAGAACGCCGAGGACAGCATCAACATCCACTCGGTCGACTTCCACTCCGTGACCGGGCCTGGTGGCGGCGCGGCGGTAACCCAGGTGGCTCCGGGGCAGACCAAGAGTTTCACTTTCAAGGCGTTGCATCCGGGGTTGTTTGTCTACCACTGCGCCACGCCGATGATTGCCCAGCACATCTCCAACGGCATGTACGGCATGGTGCTGGTCGAGCCTGAAGGTGGCTTGCCCGAGGTCGACAAGGAGTTCTACGTGATGCAGGGCGAGCTCTACACCGCGCAGAAGCACGGCTCGTCCGGCCTGCAGGAGTTCTCGCTGGAGAAGTTGCTGGATGAAAAACCCGAGCACCTGATGTTCAACGGCAGCATGGACGCGCTGACCAAGACCTTCAACATGGAAGCCGAGGTGGGCGAGACGGTGCGCATGTTCTTCGGCGTCGGCGGTCCCAACCTGACCTCCAGCTTCCACCTGATCGGCGAGGTCTTCGACCGGGTCTACAACCTGGCGTCGTTCACCAGCCCGCCGCTGACCGACGTGCAGACCACGATCGTGCCGCCGGGCGGGGCGACGATGGTCGAGTTCAAGGTGGATTATCCGGGCCGTTACATCCTGGTCGACCACGCGCTGTCGCGGACCGAGAAGGGCCTGATCGGGTTCCTGAACGTCAACGGTGACGCGGACCCGGCGATCTTCCAGTCCAACGAAGCGATCGATCATTCCTCCGGTCACTGACCAACGCAGCGTCCGCCATGCCTGAACGCCAGGCGGATGCAACAAACCAGGCCAGGTCCGCAGCGATGCGGATCTGGCTTTTTCATGGTTTTGCGTGATAGCCTCGCCGGCGAAGGGGAGTAGCTCCCAATCGCTGTCGCCGTCATTACGAGCTTTTGCTCCGGTGCAGCAACAAACCGCCAGCGGTTTGTGAGCAAGACCTTCGCCATCCATGGCGAAGGTGCATCCATTTGATGCATTTCCGATCGTGGTCTGTCATACCTCGCTGGAACATTCGGAAATCATCATGGAACTGCTCGCCAACCCGGAAATCTGGGTCGCACTGCTGACACTGACGGCGCTGGAGCTCGTGCTCGGCATCGACAACATCATCTTCATCTCGATCCTGGCCGGGAAACTGCCCGTCGAGCAGCGCGCCATGGGGCGTCGCATCGGCATCCTGGGGGCGGCCGTGACCCGTTTGATGTTGCTGTTTGCGATCGTATGGATCGTCGGACTGACCGCACCGCTGTTCTCGCTGTTCGATCATGTTTTCTCGTGGCGGGACATGATCCTGATCGGCGGTGGCCTGTTCCTGATCGCCAAGGCCACGCACGAGATCCATCAGAAGCTGGAGGGCGCGACCGAGCAGGTCGCGATGGGCGCGGCAACCGCGACCTTCGGTGCGGTCATCGTGCAGATCATGGTGCTCGACATCGTGTTCTCGCTGGATTCCATCATCACGGCGGTGGGCATGGTCGACGAGCGCTGGGTGATGGTGACCGCCATCGTCATCTCGATTGGCTTCATGTTGGCGTTTGCCCGGCCGATCGGGGAGTTCGTCGAGCGCCACCCCACGGTCAAGATACTGGCGCTGGCCTTCCTGATAATGGTCGGCCTGGTGCTCGTCGCCGACGGGTTTGGTCAACACATTCCCAAGGGTTACATCTATGTCGCGATGGCGTTCTCGGTGTTCGTGGAGATGATCAACCTGTGGATCCGGCGGCGCAGCAAGGAGCAGGCCGCACCGGTGGACTTGCACGAAAAATACACCAAGGGCGATTGAGCCACGGGTGGTGACGGGTCGAGGCGCGTGCTACGGCTTCGTCGGGCAAGGGGCACCATATAGCTCTGCGATGCAGGCGTGTTGTGGCAGATCACCGTTGCCGAGCAGGAACTTTTGCAACTCTGTTTCCCTTGATTTTCCGGTGAGCCCCTGGTTATCCATCTGTTGGAGCTTCGCCAGAAACCTGGAGACGGTCTGAGTGGCCGCGCTCATTTGCGAGGTCAACGTGCTGGTCCGTATCTGATAATCCGCAGTCGACGGCAGGATGATGCCCGGATCGACTCCCGCCGCGCTGAGGAGCTGCTTGATCCCGATCTCCCTTGCCAGCCACCGGGCCGATTTGATGACGAGCAGGCCCGCCAGCCAGAGTGCGGAATTGCCGTAGGCCTCGATCTCGAAACGCATCATCTGCTCATAGGAAGCGGGGTATCCACCAGTTTTGCGGAACTGGATGATGTGCCGCCCCTCATGCTGCAGAAGGACATAAAAGAGCCCTTCGGAATATCGGCGCGGAAGCGGAATGCGAGGGCCTACGAACTTCATGTAAATGTCGGTGCCGGAGTTGGTCCAGGCCCCGAATGCGAACGCCCTCAGCTTCGGGTGCCAATTGATCTGCGCATACGGGAGGACTTTCACATTGGACATTTGCGACCCGTATAGCTTCACCAGTCGTTGCTGCTGCGCCTTGCTGGAGTTGCCTGTGATGATGGCTGCCGGTGTCGCCGGGGCCGCCGGAGTCAATGACGATGCGGCGGCACTCGAACTGCCAAGGACTGCGTTCGTCGAGGTGACGGCCCCAGGCGCAGCCGCTCGCTGCGAGACAACTACCGCCGGGTGATTCGTGACCGGATCGGGCATGTCGTCACCACCTAGCTCGCATCGGGTGGATTGAAAAGCGTGGCAGCCATGGTTGCTCTCGCTTCCGGGTCGGGTATCGCCCGCAAGGTGTCAAGCAGTAGCGTTTCGCGCTCGTTGTGAAGCGTCTTGGCCCGCGCCGCAGCTTCCTGTATTTCCATCGCAAAGCTGTCAAGGGCATCGGACTGACCAAGCAGGGCTTCGACGATGACGCTGTCGGTCCGCATCACGATTGTCTGTTCCGACAACAAGACCCCGTCCACTGGGTGCTCCGCATCGTCCTGGTTCAGGGGGCCTCGCTGGAACCGGTAGTAGCGCGTCTCTGTCGGCGGCGGAATCGGCCCCGGCTGGATCGCACTGACCGCGATCGTGTCGTTCGCTGAATCGTAATCGACCGCCTCCAGTACCCGAACCGGGACGTCCTGCGCATCGAACACGACACTGGCGACCTTGAGGATGCTGGTTGCGGTGTCGTCGATCTTCCCGGGCACCAGTACCTCGCTGAGCAGTGTTCGCAGACCCGCGACCGGCACTTCTCTCCATGTGCCGTCAAGACCGTTGGTGTAGCCGACGTGGATATCGGTCAGGTGCAACCTCGTGGTGTACTGCTGATTGAGTTCGCGAAACACGAAGTTCAGGACCCGACGCATGTTCACGTTGTTGATTTCACGCTCGATCAGTGACTCCATGCCGGTCTCTGTCTTCGTTTCGGCACTCGACGTCACCGTGAGCTCACGCTTTGAGGATGCCTCCTTCGCATGCTCGCCCAAGGCTTCGCTTGTCTGCCGGGCAAACTGCTCCCGCCCGGACTGATACTCGCCTGATGCCCCGGCCGAGACTGACGCCGACCCGAATCCCCATGATCCCGATGCCTCGGCCTGGACTTGCCAGGATTCAGTCTGGGCACGTGTTTTCTTGTCCGTCGTTTCGCTCTGAACCTTGGACGAGAACCGGTCTCTCGCCGACTGTTCGTGGGAATCGATGATGCTGGAGGACTGCTTGATACTCTCGGTTGTCGACTGCCAGGTCTTCAGCCGAATGGTTGTCGACTCTCCGGGCAGCAACGTAAATGTGCGGACTGTCCGCCCCATGCCGTAATCCCCAAGCACAAAGCTGATGGTGTACCGCTCGATGAGAAAGAGTCGAGGTTCCGGCTCCTGGTGGTACGGAGTCACGGTGGTGACACCCTTGCCAGCGCTGTTCTTGCCGGGAATAGCGACCTCCCCATGGGAAGCATGGTCGGCAAACTCCTGAATGAGCACGGCCGGATTTCCGAGTACGGGGTCAACGGCCCACATGTCGTCCCTGGATCCGCGCATCGGCGTTTCAGGCACTTCGCCCTGTGGTCGACTCATCGCGATCGAGCCACGTCCCAAGTACCGAGGTAGCAACGATACTGCCTCGTTGGCCTGGTCCCGGCCATATCCGATCGCAAGCAACCTGGACCGGAGAAAGCCCTGTGCCTTGCCCATCTCTACCTGGCCCGACTCGGAGACACCGGCGAGCTCGGCATACGACGGAGCTGGCTGACGAGTGATCCCCAGGAAATCCGTTTGCGGATCGAGTCCAAGGTCAAGCTGCATGATCCGGCTCCCGATATGGCTGCCGGGGAGCTGCAATGAGGAGTTGATGACGACAGTGGGCCCGGCTTCCGGGCCAAAAGTGATGGATTCAGGCATGGGGGTGCCTCCTCATGGGCGTGCGCGAGCGCCCGTTTCCACCCCCTTTTCCATTCCGTACGCCAAGGCTGTTACCATTTACACAGCGTCATGTCAATTGAGCTCGCGTTCGACGAGTCAGTGCAGGCAGACAAATCCCCCCACTTCATGCCGCTGGCGCCCGCGTTCTGTGCGAGGACCGTTGGCATGTTGACCGACCGCTTCGGCGTGAGCTGTGCGGTCAACGGCGAACCGATTGCGTTTCAACAGACGCAGGATCCGAGCGGTCTCCCATTGGCCTGATTGCGGATTGGGTTCAGGCGTCCATAGCGTCCATACTGGACCCGTGCCTGGCAATCCTTCCAACCCGGTCCCGACGCCCACAAGCGACGACCCGCCGCCGTTGCTGCCCGAGCGTCCACTGCCGATGGATTGCTGTGACAGTGGCTGCGAGCGTTGTGTGTCCGATATCTACGCCGACGAAATGGATCACTACCAGGTCCTTCTTGCGGCTTGGCGCGCCCGCAACCCCGGACGTGATCCGGATGCCGGCTGAGCCACCAGGGCCTGCGCGTATCGCTCATGGCTCCGGAGGCGTGGCATCCTATTCAGCCATTCAATTTGAGCCCGGGCTGCCTTGGACCTGAATTCCATCATCACCGTGATCGACCTGATCGGCACGTTCGCGTTTGCCATCAGCGGTGCGACCCTCGGGGTACGCAACCGGCTGGACCTGTTTGGCGTACTGGTGCTGTCGTTCGCAGCGGCAGCCGCGGGCGGCATCACCCGCGACCTGATGATTGGTGCGACACCACCGGTCGCATTGACGAACTGGCATTACCTGGCGGTGAGTTGCCTGGCGGGTGTCGTCACTTTCTATCGTTATGCCGATATAGAACGGTTGCACAATCCGGTGCGGTTGTTCGACGCAGCCGGACTGGCGCTGTTTGCGGTGATCGGCACGATCAAGGCGTTGGATCACGGGCTGGGGCCGGTGGGCGCGGTGCTGTTGGGAATGCTCAGTGGCATCGGCGGGGGCATCTTGCGGGACGTGCTGGTGGCGCGCACGCCGGTGGTATTCCAATCCGATTTGTATGCGGTTGCCGCAATGATTGGCGCGATCGTGATTGTCGTCGGGGATTTCTTCGACCTGCCGCTGGTACCGGTGATGATCGTGTCCGCGGTGCTGTGCTTTGGGCTGCGCTACATGGCGATCCGCTACGACTGGCATCTGCCGGTAGCCCCGCAACGGGAACAATGATCAGTGCAACTGCTATGTTTCGATTGGGGGCACGCTGGCGCGACGCACGCTGGGACGACGAAGGGTACGAGACGATGACGACGATGATTGCGCGGTTCCCGGCTTGGTGGCGATATCTCCCCGCCGCAGCGCTCCTGGTCGTGCTGTCTGGCTGTGCAACGGTTTCGCTGGGGCCCAAGGCGGGATACCCGGAGTACATGGCCGAGGCGGATGCCGCCGTCCGCGACGACTTGCCTGAACAGGCATTGCAGGCCTACCGACAGGCGGCTTTGGCCGACCCGGCGCGCAAGCAACCGTGGCAGCAGATTGCGCTGCTCCAGGCCCAGGCCGGGCAGCCAGAGGCGGCGCTGGTGGCCTGCCAGGAAGTGCTGCGCCGCGACCCGGCGGACCAGCAGGCCGGCGAGCTGTTCATCGACAGCGGTCTGGACATAGCGCAAGAGACCTTGCGCCGATTGCGCGCCACTGACGCCGCGCAGGTCGAGCCGCGGCGCAAACCGGCGGAAGCACTGCTGGCCCAGATAATCGAGGTGTTTGGCGAGCAGGCGATTCCCGCCGGGATACTCGACCAACATGCAAAAAAGGCGATAGAGGCGTACAGGAGCCGGTTGCCCCGACGCTCCGTCCCGCTTCCTGGTGAGCCGCTTCCCGAGCAGCCGGTTGCCGACCCGCTGGACGTGCTGGGAGTAAAATGAACCGTCCGGCACCGCCGCCCGGCGGTATGATGGCCGCATGTCAAAACTGCTGCTCAATCTGCGCCTGGTACTGGACGACGAGATCGAGGACGTGCGGGCGATGCTCGATGAGGCACGGATCGAGTACTACGAGACGCAGCCCAGTCGCTGGGGGATCTCGCATGGCGGTATATGGCTGAGTCAGGACGACGACCTGCCCAGAGCCAAGCGGCTGATGGCGGAGTATCAGGCCAAGCGGCAGGCGAACGCGCGCGCCGAACATGAAGCTGCCCAGCGTGACGGCACCGCCCAGACGTTCAAGGACGTGCTGCGCGAAGAGCCTGGCCGGGTGCTGTTGGCGGTTGTCGCGACTATCGTGTTGCTCGGGCTGGTGGCGCTACCGGCGATCCTGCTGCGCGGATAGCCCCTCGGCGGCGGGCTGCGGCGTTGCAGTCGCGTTCCGACGTGGGTCGAACCACGGCAGCATCAGCTGGATCAACGGCCCGATTACCACCATGTAGGCCACCGTGCCGATGCCAAACGTGCCGCCAAGCAGGAAGCCCGATACCAGCACGCTGCCTTCGATGATGGTGCGCACCAGGCGCACGGATCGGCCGGTCCGTCGTACCAGTCCGGTCATCAACCCGTCGCGCGGGCCGGGACCGAAGTGCGCCCCCAGGTAGGCGGCCGTCGCTGCGCCATTGAGCACGATGCCGCCGATCAGCAACGCCGTGCGCGATGCAAGCGAGGCTTCGAGCAGCCGGTCGCCAATCAGAGCATTGACGGCGTCGAACACCAGCCCGATCACGACCGCGTTGCACAGGGTGCCGACGCCCGGCATTTGGCGGATGGGGATCCACATCAACAACGTCGCGAAGCTGACCGCAATCGTTACCCGGCCCATCGGCCAGTCGCCCTGCAACGCGATGCCCTGGTGCAGCACGTCCCATGGCATCAGTCCAAGGTCGGACTGGAGCATCATCACCATCGACACCCCGTAGGCGAGCAACCCCAGGAACAACTGCAGTACGCGACGCGGCATTGGATGACCGAAAGACGACAAGGCCGTCGATTCTAGAGTGTCGCGGCCAACGCCGGGCGTGCATGAGTGGAACGCAGAGGTGAACCGGCTACCATCAAGACTTGCCCCTTGAGAGAATTCCGATGACGATTTCCATGCACGCAGCCTCCGTTCCCGTGTTCAAGCAGATGCTCGGCAGTCTTGCCGCGATCCTGGAGAAGGCCGAAGCCCACGCGTCCCAGCGCAAGATCGACCCGGCCGTGCTGCTGCAGGCACGCCTGTTTCCCGACATGCTGCCGCTGGTGCGCCAGGTGCAGATTGCCTGCGACTTCGCCAAGGGAGTCACCGCGCGGTTGGCCGGCGCCGAGGTGCCGGTCTATGACGACAACGAGCAAAGCATCGACCAGCTGCGGGCCTTGCTCGAGCGCACCATCGTTTTTGTCGACAGTTTTGATGCCGCGCGCTTTGACGGCAGTGAGACCCGCGAGATAGTGACCCGCCCCGGTACTGCGAAGGAGCGTCGCTTCAGTGGCCAGGACTATCTGTTGACCTATGGCCTGCCGCAGTTTTTCTTCCACGTGACCACGGCTTACGCGCTGCTGCGTCACAACGGACTGGAGATTGGCAAGCGCGATTACATGGGCGCGTACTGAGCCGCGGTCAGAAGCGATCGGTGACCGGCTGGTAGCGCCACTGGCCCACCGGCATCTTGTTCAGGCCGATCCGCCCGATCCGCAAACGGCGGGTCGCCACCACCTCAAGGCCGACCTGCGCGCACATGTCCCGCAGCTGCCCGGGGCGCACGTCCTTGATGGCGAAGCGCAGGCGGATCTCGTTCTGCCAGCTGACCTTGCATGGCCCCAGCACGCGTCCCTGGTAGCTCAGCCCACGCGCCAGGCGGCTCAGGGTGTACGGGCCGGCCTGGCCGCTGATCTCGACCAGGAACTCCTGCTCGAGCTTCGCGCCGTCTTCCTTCAGCCGTCGCAGGACGCGTGGATCCTGGCTCAGCACCACCAGGCCGCTGGCGTCGCTGTCCAGCGGCATCGATGGCGTCAGGTGCGAGAAATGACGCTGCAATACGCGGATGCCGCGACGGTGGTCACCCTCGACACGGCTGGACTCGATGATCAATGGGGCGCTGTCTTCAAACGCAACGCCCGCCGGCTTGTGCAGCAGCATCGTCGCCGGTTCGGCGGCTTCAAGTTGTGCGTCGGGATCCACTTCCACGCATTGCCCGGCCACCATGAACTGCGGCGACTCGACCACCTCGCCGTCCACCCGGACCCAACCCCCGGCAATGTACTGCTCGGCTTGCGCGCGTGAACATGCCGCCAACTCCGAGACCCGGCGCGACAAACGCTCGGATGACGGGGGGGCATCGTCCTGGGATGGGTCAGACATCGATGGAACCTGCATTCGGGCGGGCCAGTGTAGACGGGCCAGCGTATATCCGCCGGCCCGGAATGACCGGGTTACGCCTCGGGCTCGGGTCGATAGGTTTTGCAGAAAACCTACATCGGCTCGGCATAGGGGGCGTCGGCCAACTCCTCACCGTCCGATTGGCCAGCGTCCTGTTGGGCAGCGGGGCGGGCTTGGCGCTCCGGTGCGGCCAGCTTGCCCAGGGAACTGGCCAGCAGCCGCTGCAGCTTGCCGGTCGCCCCGGTGATGGCCGCACGCATGGTATCGGCCTGGTGGGTGACGGCCATCGGCTGGCGGCCTTCCAGTCGCGCCTCCATCATGCATTGCTTGTCGGCGCTGCCGCCCTTGGCTGCATTGAGGTCGCTCAGGTGGACTTCGACCCGCGTGACCTGGGTGCTGAACCGGCCCAAGGCGTCGGTAACGACCCCTTCGACGTGGGCGGCGAGGGCATCATCGCCCTGGATGTTGTGGTCGGTATTGAGCTGGATCTTCATTCAGTCGTCTCCGGTGGGTTGGCGATGTCGTGCGCGTTGATACAAACGTGCAGGGCTGTGGACACGTTAGCGAGGGCAACATTTACAGGGTGAGAAGAAGTCGGAGCTCGCTTGCGGCGTGGTCGCGGTTAAAATTGGCGGATGATCCTGAATGTCGCTGCCTATCATTTCACCGCCGTTGACCAGCCCGACACCCTGGTCGACGAGCTGCGTACCCGCGCCGAGGACGGCAACCTGCGCGGCACGGTGCTGGTCGCGCCCGAGGGGATCAACCTGTTCCTGGCCGGCGCGGAGGCCTCGGTGCAGGTCTTTCTGGCGAAGCTGCGCGAAGATCCGCGTTTCGCGGACATGGTCGTGAAGTCCAGCCACAGCCACGCGCAGCCATTTGCGCGGCTGAAGGTCAAGCGCAAGGCGGAGATCATCAGCTTCCGTCGCGACAATGCCTCACCGTTGGCGGCCGGCCGCGCGCCGGTGGTGGCGCCGTCAGACCTCGCGCGCTGGATCGAGCAGGGCACCGACGATGCCGGCAAGCGGCTGGTGTTGCTGGATACCCGCAACCGCGAAGAGGTGGGTTACGGGACATTTGCCGGCGCAGTAACGCTGCCGATCGACAACTTCACCCAGTTGCCCGAAGCCCTTGAGCCACACCGCGACGGGTTGAGCGACGCCACCGTGGTCAGCTTCTGCACCGGAGGTATCCGTTGCGAGAAGGCCGCGCTGTGGCTGCGCGCCGACGGCATGGACAACCTGTTGCAGCTCGATGGCGGCATCCTGGGCTACTTCGAGCAGGTGGGCGGGGCGGGCTACGACGGCCATTGCTTCGTGTTCGATGAGCGGGTCGCGCTGGATCCGGCGTTGCAGCCGCTGGTCGAACCGGGGCACGCCGGGTAGGGAGTCATCGTCATTCCCGCGAAGGCGGGAATCCATGGACTTCAAACCGGTGATCTGACCGGGTTGGTTTGGCCCGGCCCGGCCGATTACATGCGATGCAAGCCGGTCGAGTTGGCGAGCGGGCAGTGGCGAGGTTGACCTTCCCATGGTGGGAAGCTGCAGAATAGTCCGCAAGCCAAGCTTCGGAGTCCGCATGTCACCCCCTGCGATCGATATGAATAACCCGCGCACCGTGCGCTTCGACGTCCTCGGGATGTCATGTGCGTCCTGCGTGGGCCGGGTCGAGAAGGCGCTGGCGAAGGTGCCGGGCGTGCAGGCGGCCAGCGTTAATCTGGCCACCGAAAGCGTGGAAATCCGGGCCGGGGACGACGTTCCGGTCACGACTCTGGTCGAAGCAGTACGCACCGCCGGTTACGAAGTCGCGGGCGAATCGGTCGATCTGGCGATCGAAGGCATGACCTGCGCGTCGTGCGCCGGCCGCGTCGAGAAGGCACTTGCTGCGGCGCCCGGCGTGCTGGAGGCCAACGTCAACCTGGCGACCGAGCGTGCCACCGTGCGTACGGTGGGCGGCACCGATCCGGCCGCGTTGATCGCCGCGGTCATCGGGGCCGGTTACGCCGCGACGTTGCCGCAGGACGAGTCGACAGGCGATACCGCTACTTCGGCATCGGGCGGGACGGCGGCAGCGAACCCGCGTCGCTCGCGCGAGTTGCGCCACCTCATCATCGCGATCGTGCTGTCGGCGCCGTTGCTGTTGCCGATGCTGGCGATGCCGTTCGGCCGCGACTGGATGCTGCCGGGATGGCTGCAGTTCGCCCTGGCGACGCCGGTGCAGTTCTGGCTCGGCGCGCGATTCTACCGCGCCAGCTGGGGCGCGCTGAAGGCACGGACCGGCAACATGGACCTGCTGGTCGCGCTCGGTACCAGCGCGGGCTACGGCCTGAGTGTGTTCCATCTGTTGGCCGATGCCGGGCACGGCGCCGGCCATCTGTATTTCGAGGCCTCGGCGGTGGTGATCACCCTGGTCCTGCTGGGCAAGTGGCTTGAAGCGCGGGCCAAGCGCCAGACCACCGAGGCGATCCGTGCGTTGCAGGCGCTGCGCCCGGCCACCGCGCGGGTACTGCGCGACGGCGTGGAGCGGCAACTGCCGCTCGCCGAGGTCGTCGTCGGTGACGAGGTCAGCGTGTTGCCCGGTGAGCGCATCCCGGTCGATGCCGAGATCCTCGAAGGTCGCAGCCATGCCGACGAATCGCTGATCACCGGCGAGTCGTTGCCGGTGGCCAAACAACCCGGTGACCGGGTAACCGGTGGTGCGGTGAACGGCGAGGGCCGGCTGCGGCTGCGCACGCTCGCGGTCGGCGCGGAGACCGCGTTGGCCCGGATCATCCGGCTGGTCGAGGACGCGCAGGCGAAGAAGGCGCCGATCCAGCGCATGGTCGACAAGGTCAGCGCGGTGTTCGTGCCCGTAGTGGTCGGCGTTGCCGTGCTGACCTTGCTGGGCTGGGGCGTGCTGGGCGGCGACTGGAACGTGGCAATCCTCAATGCGGTCGCCGTGCTGGTGATCGCTTGTCCGTGCGCGCTTGGCCTGGCCACGCCGACTGCGATCATGGCCGGTACCGGCGTCGCCGCCCGCGCCGGCATCCTGATCAAGGACGCCGAAGTGCTGGAAACCGCGCGCTCGTTGCAGGTGATCGCCTTCGACAAGACCGGCACCCTGACCGAAGGACGGCCGACCCTTGCCGAGCACATGGCGGTCGATGGCGACCACGCCGCACTGCTGCGACTGGCGGGCGCGTTGCAGTCGGGCAGCGAGCATCCGCTGGCGAACGCAGTGGTCGAGGCCGCGCAGCCGGCCGGTTTCCCGCAGGCAACCGGAGTGAGGGCGTTGGCCGGGCGCGGGCTGGAGGGCGATGTCGAAGGCCGCGACCTGCTGCTGGGCAGTTCCCGGCTGATGCAGGAGTCCGGCGTGGATCTCGGCGCCTTGCAGGTGCGCGTCGATGAGTTGGCGGCACACGGCCACAGCGTGTCGTGGCTGGCCGAGCGAAACGTCGGACAAGTTCGCCTGCTCGGGCTGCTCGCGTTCCGCGATGAGCCGCGGCCGCAGGCACGTGCCGCGATCGCTACTTTGCATCGGCTTGGTCTGCGCACCGCGATGATCTCCGGCGACAACCTGGGCGCGGCCCAGACCGTTGCCGACGCGCTCGGCATCGATGACGTTCGCGCCAACGTGTTGCCCGGCGACAAGGCCGAGGCGGTGCTGGAACTGCGCTCGCACGGCCCGGTGGCGATGGTCGGCGATGGCATCAACGACGCCCCGGCGCTGTCGGCCGCCGATGTCGGCATCGCGATGGGCGGTGGCAGCGATGTCGCCATGCACGCGGCCGGGATCACCCTGATGCGCTCCGACCCGCGGCTGGTCGCCGACGCGATCGCGGTCTCGCGCCGCACCAGTGCGAAGATCCGGCAGAACCTGTTCTGGGCCTTCATCTACAACGTGGTCGGGATTCCGCTGGCGGCGGCGGGCCTGCTCGACCCGGTGGTGGCCGGCGCGGCAATGGCATTCTCCAGTGTCAGCGTGGTGGGCAATACCCTGCTGCTTCGACGCTGGAAGCCGCAGTCGGCAGAGGCAACGAAGGAGCAGGGCCGAGATGGCGAGCACTGATTCGAAAAACCGCAGTAGGCGGGTGCCGAAACCCGAACTGGCTGAAGCCCTCGCCGACGGCCTGCACAACATCGGACAGGCCGCCGCGCTCAGTGGCGTGTCGGCGAAGATGATCCGCCACTACGAAGCGATCGGCCTGACACCTCCGGCAGCGCGCACCCAGGCCGGCTACCGGATCTACGACGAAACCGCGCTGCACCGTTTGCGCTTCATCCATCGTTCCCGCTCGCTGGGATTTCCGATCAAGCAGATCGAAAGCCTGCTCGCGCTGTGGGACGACCGCGCGCGCGCCAGTGGCGAGGTGAAGCAACTCGCGCTGGCGCACGCCGCCGAGTTGGCGAAGAAGGTCGAGCAGATGCAGGCCATGCAGCGCACGCTGGAACAATTGGCCCACCGTTGCCACGGCGATGACCGGCCGGACTGCCCGATCCTGGATGACCTGGCGGGTAGTCTGGACGGGGACTCCCTTCGGTCGTAGCGGCGGCTTCAGCCGCGAACGTGGAGAGCCCCGAGTGCCAGGTATCTGCTTCGCTCCCGACGTGCAGATGGCGCCTGAATCAAGCTGTGCAGGCGCTCATGTCTCTGCCTGTTCGCGGCTGAAGCCGCTCCTGCAGGGGGCTGCGGGCATGGAACCGGCTTGCTTATGGCGTAGCCACTCGACGGCGCCCAGACCGGCGCGTCGGCCGCTGGCGAAGCATGCGGTCAGCAGGTAGCCGCCGGTGGGGGCCTCCCAGTCCAGCATCTCGCCGGCGCAGAAAACGCTTGGCAGTCGGGTGAGCATCAGGGCGTCGTCCATCGCTTCCAGCCGCACGCCGCCGGCGCTGCTGATGACCTCGGCGATGGGCCGCACACGGCGCAAGGTCAGGGGCAGTCGTTTGATCGTCCGCGCCAGCAAGGCGTCGTCGCCGATGCGCTCCTTTCCCAATACCTCGTACAGCAATGCCACCTTGACACCAGCGAGCCTGGTCTGACGGCGCAGGTGGTCGCTGACGCTGCGGCCGTTGCGTGGCTTGCCAAGTTCGTTCTGCAGCCGTTCCAGCGTGCGGCCGGGGGCCAGGTCGAGTGTCAGCGTGGCCTCGCCGTCGCGCGCGATCGCCTCGCGCAGTTGTGCGGACAGGGCGTACACCAGGCTGCCTTCGATCCCCGTTTCGGTGACCACGCATTCGCCCTGCAGCGCGTGCTCGCCATCGGCTTCGCGCCAATGGGCGACGACCGGCTTCAACGGCGCGCCCGCATGACGGCTGGAAAAGTGTCCGCTCCAGTCGATGTCGAATCCGCAGTTGGCCGGTGCCAGCGGCGCGACATCCACGCCGCGATCGAGCAGCCAGGGTTGCCAAGCACCATCCGAGCCCAGCTGCGGCCAGCTGCCGCCACCCAGTGCCAGCAGCGTCGCCGATGCGCGGATCTGGCGCTCACCGTCCGCGGCCTGGAAACACAGCGCGCCGTCTTCGGTCCATCCCAGCCAGCGGTGGTGCACATGGAAGCGCACGCCGTCCTCGCGCAGCCGCCGTACCCAGCCGCGCAGCAAGGGCGCCGCCTTGCGGTCCAATGGAAAGACCCGGCCGGAGCTGCCGACATAGGTCTCCACATCCAGCTCGCGCGCCCAGTTGCGCACTGCGTCGGCGTCGAAGTCGTCCAGCCAACTGGCCACCGTGCCACGGCGCTCGCGATACCGCGCGTCAAAGCCCGGGCGCGGCTCTCCGTGGGTCAGGTTGAGTCCGCCCTTGCCGGCAATCAGGAACTTGCGCCCGACCGAACCCTTGGCCTCGAACAGGTCGACCTCGATGCCGGACGCGCGCGCGACCTCGGCCGCCATCAGGCCGGCGGGACCGCCGCCAATGATGGCCAGGCCGGGCAGGGCAGTTTGTTTGGACATGCTCACGTCGGTGAAGTGCTCCCGCGGGGACAAGGTGCGCAGTGAAAAGTGTCGAGGGATGCAGTGTGATGCCCGGCCCGCATTATGCCGTGTCCGGCAGAGGCTGCCGGGCAGTGCATCGGTCCGGTATCGTCGGCGTTTCGCATCGAACGGGAGCAGGGGCAGCATGCAGATCGAGACCAACCCACGCCGGGGACTGGCGGTTACGGTGATGTTTGCCGTGGCCATGGCCATGCCTGCTGGCGCGTACGCACAAGCGGCGACAAACTCGACCGCAGCGTTGCCCGCGCAGTTGCAGGACTTCGACGCGTATATCGAGGACGTTCGCCAACAGTTCGACGTGCCGGCGATGGCGGTGGCCATCGTGAAAGACGGAAAGGTGGTGCTGGAGCGCGGTTACGGCATGCGCCAACTGGATGGCACGCAGCCGGTGGACGAGCACACGATGTTCGCGATCGCGTCCAACACCAAGGCGTTCACCGCCGCCTCGCTGTCGATGCTGGCCGACGAGGGCAAGCTCGACATGACCGATCGGGTGATCGACCACCTGCCCTGGTTCCGGATGTCCGACGCGTATGTGACCAGCGAGATGCAGATCCGCGACCTGCTCGCACACCGCAGCGGACTGGGTCTGGGGGCCGGCGACCTGCTGTACTGGCCGGGTACCGATTACAGCACCGAGGAGGTCGCGCGCCGGCTCAAGGATGTGCCGCTGAGTGCCAGCTTCCGCTCCCAATACGCCTACGACAACATCCTGTTCGGGGTTGCCCAACTGGTGGTCGAGGCGGCCAGCGGACAAACCTACAAGGACTTCCTGCAAGCGCGCATCTTCAAGCCGCTGGGCATGGGTGAGACGCGTTTCAACAGTGACTATTTGAAGCCCGGTGACAACGTCGCCACGGGCTACTCGAAGGCGGACTTCACGACGCTGGTGGAAGCGCCAAAGCTGTCGTGGGGCAATGTTTCCGGAGCCGGCGGCCTGTACTCCAGCGTCCACGATCTGACCAAGTGGGTGCAGGTGCAGCTCGACCAGGGTGTGATCGCACCGGCCGATGGCGCCGGCCAGGACGACCAGGAGCCTGCCCGGCTGTTCAGCGAGAAGCGCCAGCAGGAAATGTGGTCGGTGCTCACTCCGATCCGGGTCCGCGAGCCTTCGGTTCCCGAACTGGCCGCCGCCACGCCCAACTTCATGGGCTATGGCGAGGGCTGGTCGTTGTCCGACTATCGCGGCGAGAAGCTGGCATGGCACACCGGAGGCTGGCCGGGGTATGTCTCGCGCATCACCATGGTCCCCGAACAGGAGCTGGGCATCATCGTGTTGACCAGCGCCGAGGCCGGTGGCGCGTTCCAGGCGGTGACCATGCGCGCGCTGGACGCCTACCTGGGCGCGCCGAAAACCGACTGGACGGCGGCCTACGTCGCCGCCCAGGGCAGCTCGCAGGACAAGGCCGCCAAGGACTGGCAAGCCCACCTGGATGCGCGTGACGCGGGGTCCAAACCCTCGTTGCCATTGGCGGACTATGCCGATACCTACCGCGACCCCTGGTACGGCGACGTGGTGATCAGCCATGACGACGGCAAACTGCGGATCCGCTTCACCCATACCGCCGCGTTGGTCGGCAGCCTGGAGCCGTGGCAGAACGACACCTTCGTGGTGCGTTGGGACCAGCGCTGGTTGAATGCCGATGCCTTCCTGAGCTTCGCGCTGGATCCCGATGGGAAAATCCGCGAGGCGCGGATGGAAGCGATTTCCCCGGCGACGGATTTCAGTTTCGATTTCCACCATCTGCGACTGGCACCGATGGAGAAGGACAAGCTGTCACCGGGTTAAGGAAGGCCTGAACAACTCGATTTTTGCTTGTTCCGACGCACAGAAACAGTTTTCACGCCGGTTGTAGGAGGCCGTTGCCTTTGCCGTTTCCCGGCTCCTCGAACACCACGACGTGTTCCAGATCCAGCCGGATCCCGATGCTCTGGCCGATCGCGTGGTCGTGGTGCGAGGGCACCAGTGCCTGCACCAGGCCGCCGCCGTCGAGTTGCAGGGTGTAGAGGAAGTCCGCGCCGCGGAAATGGCGGCGCACGATCCGTGCCTGCAACGGGGCGTCGTCGTCATGGATGACGTCGTCGGGGCGCAGCAGCATGTCCACGGCGGTGCCGGGCGGGTCGAGCAGTTGGTGGTCGGCGGCGAGCACGCCGAATGCGGTGCCCACATGACCGTCGTCGACCACCCGTGCGGGCAGCAGCACGCCCTCGCCAACGAAGCCGGCGACGAAGCGGTTGGCCGGGCGGTGGTAGAGGTCGTAGGCGCTGGTCCATTGCTGCAGCCGGCCATGGCCGATCACGCCGACCCGGTCGGCCATCGCGAACGCCTCGGCCTGCGAGTGGGTGACCAGCAGGGCGCCGATACCGGTGGCTTTCAGAGCCTCGCGCACTTGCAGGGCCAGGCGCTCGCGCAGGTCGGGATCGAGACTGGAAAACGGTTCGTCCAGCAACACCAGCCGGGGTTGCGGGGCGAGGGCGCGGGCGACGGCAACACGTTGTTGCTGACCGCCCGACAATTGGTGCGGCTGGCGTTTGGCGGTGTCGGCCAGACCCACCAGATCGAGCATCTCGCGGGCGCGTGTGATCGCCTTGGCACGGGGCCAGCGGAACAGCCCGAACCGCACGTTGTCGAGCACGCTCAGGTGCGGCAGCAGGGCGTGATCCTGGAACACCATGCCGATCTGGCGCTGCTCCGGTGGTAGTCGCACGCCGTCGCCGACCAGCAGTTGACCATCGGCGCGGATGCGGCCCCGCATCAGTGGCTCGAAGCCGGCCACCGCACGCAACAACGTGGTCTTGCCAGCACCCGACGGGCCGAGCAGGCAGCCGATCTCGCCGTCGGTCAGGGTCAGGCTGGCGCCTTCCAGAACGATGCGGCCGTCGTAACCGACCGCGGCGTCCTCGATATCAAGTTGCATGGCGGCCTCGTCGGGTCAGTGCGATCACCGGGATCAGGCCGGCCAGCGCGATCGCCAACGAGGGCAGGGCAGCGCGCGCGTACTCGCCTTCGTTGGTCAGCTCGAACACACGCGTGGCCAGGGTGTCCCAGCCGAACGGTCGCATCATCAGGGTGATTGGCATTTCCTTCATCGTGTCGACAAATACCAGCAGGGCGGCGGTGGCGAAACTGCCGCGCAGCAAGGGCCAATGCACCTGCCGCAGTTGGCGGGCGCCGGTCACGCCGAGGCTGCGGCTGGCTTCCAGCAGCTGCGGGCGGATCCGCAGCAGGCCGCCGGCCACCGGCGTGTGGGCGACCGCCAGGAAGCGGATGCCATAGGCGACCAGTAACAGCACCAGGCCGCCTTCCAGCGGGACATCCCAGCCGCGGGTTTCCATCAGCCAGGTCGAGAATTTCGCGACCGGCACGTACAGACCAATGGCCAACAACGCTCCCGGCAAGCCGTAACCGAGGGTGGTGATGCGGGTGATAGTGGTGGTGAGCAGTCCAGGTTGCTCGCGTGCCGCCAGTGCGATCACGAACGCGGCGGCGGTGGTCAGCGCGGCGGCCATCGCCGACAACGACAGCGCATTGCGCAGGCTGGCGAGGTAACGCAGGTCGAGGTCGGCCAGATGGGCCATGCCATCCCAGGCCAGTTGCGACAACGGCAATACCAATGCCGCGAACAGCACCGCCACGCAGCCGCCAGTCGCCCACCAACCGCGGCGGCCCAGCGGAATCCGGGTGGCCTCGGCCAGACCGACGCGGGCGAAGGATTGACGCTTGCGTGACGCGGCTTCCAGACCGACCAGCACCAGCACGACGATCAACAGCACGGCGGCGATCTGCAGCGCGGTATCGGTGGAGAACAACGCAAACCACGCCTTGTAGATCGCGGTGGTGAAGGTCTCGTAGTTGAACGCGGAGACCGCACCGAAATCCGCCAGCGTCTCCATCAGCACCAGCAGGGTGCCGCCGGCGATCCACGGCCGCGCCATCGGCAGGCTGGCATGCCAGAACGCGCGCCACGGTCCCATTCCCAGTGCACGGGCGGCTTCCATCGCGCGTGCACCCTGGCTGGAGAATGCCTCGCGCGCGACCAGGTAGACGTAGGGATACAGTGCCAACGTCATCACGGCGATCAGGCCACCGCGCGAGCGGATGTCCGGCAGTTGCGCCCCGGCGAATTCACGCAGGAAAGTCGTCAGCGGCGCGCTGTAGTCGAACAGGCCGATGAAGGCCACGGCGAGCACGTAGCCCGGTACCGCCAGGGGCAGTACCAGCAGCCAGGCGAACACCCGCCGGCCGGGAAATTCGCACAAGGCGACCAGTGCCGCCAGCGCCGTGCCCAGCACCGCCGTGCCCACGCCGACGCCGAGCAACAGCCACAAGGTGTTGCCGGCCACCTGTGGCAGCACGTACTGCCACAGGTGCTGCAGGGTGTCGCCGTCGGGCCGCGCCAGTGCCGCCAGGGTGGCGGCCAGCGGGATCAGGCTCGGCAAGCTCAACGCGACCGCGAGCCAGGTCCATCCCCGCAAGCCGATCACCTGGCGGACGCGCCCGGGAGCGTGCCGACGCTGGAGCGGATCAGCGATAGCCGGCACGGTCCATGAGCTTGACGGCCTCGGCCTGCATCGCGCCGGCCTCGGAGACGTTGATCAGGTCCTGACGGTAGTCGCCCCAGGCCGCGATCAGCGGGTCGGTGGCGACGGCCGGATTGGCCGGGTACTCCAGGTTCTCGCCCGCAAACAACGCCTGGGCCTGGCCATCGGACAGCCATTCGATGAAGGCGATGGCGGCTTCGGGGTGCGGGGCGTATTTGGTGACGCCGGCGCCGGACACATTGACGTGCGTGCCGCGCTCGCCCTCGGCCTGGTTCGGCCAGAACACGGTGACAGGCAGGTCGGCGTTCTTGCGCAGCGCGCGGCCCAGGTAGTAAGTGTTGCTGATGCCCACCGCGCAGCGCCCGGCAGCAATCGCGTCGATCACTTCGTTGTCGCTGGCCATCGGCGCCGCGGCGAGGTTGGCGACCCAGCCCTTCACGACCTGCTCGGTTTTCTCCGCGCCCAGGCTCGCCATCATTGTGGCGACCAGGCTCTGGTTGTAGACCGAGTTGCTGGTGCGCAGGCACAGCTTGCCCTTCCACTTCGGATCGGCCAGGTCTTCATACGTCGACAGCGTGTCGGCCGGCGCGGTCGCGGGGTTGTGGATGATCGTGCGTGCGCGCACCGACAGGCCGAACCAGCGGTTGTCCGGATCGCGCAGGTTGGACGGGATGTTCTTTTCCAGTCGCGCCGACGTGATCGGCTGCAGCAGGTCCAGATTGGTCGCCTGCCACAGGTTGCCGGCGTCCACGGTGATGAACACATCGGCCGGGCTGCGGCTGCCTTCGGCCTTCAGGCGCTCCATCAGCGGCGGCGCCTTGTCGGTCAGGTAGGTGATCTTGACGCCGGTCTGCTCGGTGTACTGGTCGAACAGCGGCTTGAGCAATTGCTCGTTGCGCGAGGTGTAGACCACCAGCTCGTTGGCGGTGGCCTCGTTGTCCGCCGCATCGACGGAGGCGACGGAGGTTGACGACTTGTCTGCCGAGCAGGCGGCCAGGGAAACCAGGATCGCAATGGACATCGGGACCGCGGGGGACGGCAATCGCACGGGTGCACCTCAGAAGGGTTGCAAATGAGAATGGCTATTATCTCCGAACGATTGCCTCCGTGCATGGGGAATCCTCTGAAAGACCCCATATGGTGAGTTCCCCCACGGTCGGTCCTGTCCATGACTCCTTACTCGCTACTCGATCTCGCGCCCGTCACCGAAGGCAGCGATATCCGCCAGGCCTTCGCCAACACGCTGGATCTGGCGCGCCAGGCGGAGCGCTTCGGCTACACCCGTTACTGGCTGGCCGAACACCACAACATGCCGGGCATCGCCAGTGCCGCCACCGCGGTACTGATCGGCTACGTCGCCGGCGGCACGACCACGATCCGCGTCGGTGCCGGCGGCATCATGCTGCCCAACCATTCGCCGCTGCAGGTGGCCGAACAATTCGGAACCCTGGCATCGCTGTATCCCGACCGGATCGACCTGGGGCTGGGGCGTGCCCCCGGTACTGACCAGGCGACCGTTCGTGCCTTGCGCCGTTACCACGAGGGTGCCGACGCGTTTCCACATGATGTCGCCGAACTGCTGGGCTACTTCCGTCCGGCGAAGCCTGGCCAGCCGGTGCGCGCCGTGCCAGGCGCCGGGGTCGAGGTGCCGGTGTGGCTGCTTGGCTCAAGCCTGTTCAGCGCGAGGCTTTCTGCGGCGATGGGACTGCCATTCGCCTTTGCATCGCACTTTGCGCCAGGTTCAATGGATGAGGCGTTGGCGCTGTATCACCGCGACTTCACCCCGTCGGCGCACTTGTCCAAGCCCCACGCCATGCTGGCCCTCAACGTCGTGGGGGCGGAGACCGATGCGGAGGCACGGCGGCTGTTCACCAGTCAGCAACAGTCGTTCGCGAAGCTTCGCCGCGGCGACATCGGCCTGGTCCCACCACCGATCGATGACATCGAGTCGTGGTGGAGTCCGCAGGAAAAGATGGGAGTGGAAAGCGCGTTGGCCTGCGCGGTGGTCGGCGATGCCGGGACGTTGAAGGAGGGGATCGCCGCCTTCATTGACCGTCATCGCCCCGATGAGTTGCTGTTGACCGCCAATATCTTCGACCATGCGGCGCGCGTGCGCTCGTTTGAGATCGCCGCCGAGGTCATGCAATCGATCTGAGCGGATGGCGACGAGATCGTGCTTGCCGGTCAGTGCTGCTTCTGCACATCCATCAACTCGACTTCAAACACCAGTGATGCGCCGGGCGGGATGGCCCCGCCGGCGCCCTTGCGCCCATAGCCATAGGCCGCCGGGATCAGCAGTACCCGCTGCCCGCCGACACGCATCCCGGCCACGCCTTCGTCCCAGCCGCGGATCACCCGGCCGGCACCAAGCAGGAAGGTGAACGGCTCGCCGCGTTCGCGCGAACTGTCGAACTGCTTTCCTTGCTGGTCGGGAGCGTCCTGGTCATACAGCCATCCGGTGTAGTGGACGTCGACGGTGTCTCCGGGAGCGGCCACCTCTCCGCTGCCCGTCTTCAGGTCGATGCGTTGCAACTCGTCCACGCTGCCACCAGCGAACGGCTGGGGCTCAGCGCACGCAGTCAACAATGCGACGATCATCATGAGGATGGCGAAGCGGGGAATCATTCGGCGCATGGGTGGGGAGACTGAAAAAGTGGAACCCGGAGCCTAGCCGATCTGCCGGGCGTGCGGTCACGACCGGGGTCGGTTTGCGACGGCGGTTAAACCGGGCGGGAAAATCGCCCATACTGCTTGGTCCTCCGAAGGCCGAACGTCAATAATGAAGACTCCCGCCGGCTTGCAGCCGTTGATCGATGAAGGTGTGATCGACGAGGTGCTGCGCCCGCTCAAGAGTGGCAAGGAAGCATCGGTCTACGTGGTCCGGTCGGGCCACGAGATCCTGTGCGCAAAGGTCTACAAGGACATGGCCCAGCGCAGTTTCCAGCAGCGTGTGCAGTACCAGGAGGGCCGCAAGGTCCGCGGCAGCCGGCAGGCGCGCGCGATCGGCAAGGCGACCAAGTTCGGCCGCAAGGAGCAGGAAGCCGCCTGGAAGAACACCGAGGTCGATGCACTGTACCGGCTGGTCGACGCCGGGGTGCGCGTCCCGCATCCGAAAGGCTATTTCAACGGCGTGCTGGTGATGGAACTGGTGACCGATGCCGACGGTCATTCCGCGGCGCGGCTGGGCGAGGTCGAGCTGGCACCGGACCAGGCGCGCGGCTTCCACCGGTATCTGGTCCGCCAGGTCGTGAAGATGCTGTGCATCGACCTGATCCACGGGGATTTGTCCGAGTACAACGTCCTGGTCGGCCCGGAAGGCCCGGTGCTGATCGATTTCCCGCAGGTGGTCAGCGCCTCGGGCAACAATGCCGCCCGCCAGATGCTGCAGCGCGACGTCAACAACCTCACCCTTTGCCTGGGCAAGATCGCTCCCGAATTGCTGTCTACCCACTACGCGGAAGAAATGTGGGCCTTGTACGAGAAAGGCAAATTGCGGCCAGACAGCGAGCTCACCGGAGAGTTTGAATTCGACGAGTCCACTGCCGACCTGGACAGCGTGCAACTGGCGATCCGCGATGCCCGCGAAGAGGCCTTGATCCGTCAGCAGGGACGCGAAGCCGCCGCCGAAGAAGACTGAGGCCTGGCCGTGGCTGCACGCCGACGGAGCACTCCGACGGAAAGCCGTGCGGTTGCTAGACCGCACTGCCCGCCGCATGTCCCGATGCCCACGCCCATTGGAAGTTGTAGCCGCCCAGCCAGCCGGTGACGTCGAGCACCTCACCAACGAAGTACAGGCCGGGGACGTGCCGTGATTGCATCGTGCTGGAGGACACGCCATCGGTGTCCACGCCACCCAGGGTTACCTCCGCCGTCCGGTAGCCCTCGGTGCCACTGGCGACCAGCGGCCATCGCTCCAGTATCGATGCGACCTCGCGCAGCTGCGGCAGGTTGAACTGCTTCATCGGTCGCGCCGGTTGCAGTTGTGCCAACCAGACCTCGCACAGCCGCTGGGCGAATCGCTTGGGCAGCAGATCACCCAGCACGGTCTTGAGCTCGGCCGCCGGGCGCTCGGCCTGTAGCTGCTGCAAGGTTGCCAGTGCGTCGCGCCCGGGCAGCAGGTCCAGTTGCAGCTCGTCGCCGGGTTGCCAGTAGGACGAGATCTGCAGGATCGACGGTCCACTGATGCCGCGGTGGGTGACCAGCATGAAGTTGCTGAAGTCCTGCCCATTGCAGCTGGCAGTGACCGGCAGCGCGACGCCGCTGAGGTCGGCCAGGCGTTCCTGATGTTTGCCGCTGAGGGTCAACGGCACCAAGCCGGCGCGGGTCGGCAGCACATTGTGGCCAAACTGCCGGGCCAGCTCGTAACCGAAGCCGCTGGCGCCCATGCTCGGGATCGACAGCCCGCCGCAAGCGACCACCAGGGCGGGTGCACAGAAGGTTCCGCCGGTCGTGTGCAACCGGAATGGCCCGCTGCCCGATTGCGCGATCGACGGAGTCTGGGTCGACGGAGTCGTGGTCGACCGGCTCCCGGTCGACGTGCTCCCGGTCGCCAGATCGGCGGTGGCCCCGTGTTGCACACGCTCGACATGGCAGCTGGTTTCCACTCGCACGCCGGCCGCGGCGCATTCGTCCAGCAGCATCTTCACGATCAGCTTGGATGAGACGTCGCAGAACAGCTGGCCGAGTTCCTTCTCATGGAAGGCGATGCCGTGGTGCTCGACCATCTCGATGAAATGCCACGGCGTGTAGCGGGCGAGGGCGGACTTGCAGAAATGCGGGTTGCCCGACAGGAAGTTGTCGGCGCTGGTGCCGGTATTGGTGAAGTTGCAGCGGCCGCCGCCGGACATCAGGATCTTCTTGCCGACCCGGTTGGCGTGTTCGATCACCAGCACCCGTCGCCCGCGCCGGCCGGCAGTGATCGCGCTCATCAGCCCGGCGGCCCCGCCACCGATGACCAGGACGTCGTAATGCTCCATCGCGTCGCGCGCTCGCGGCTTAGCGCGGCGCCATCCGCACCGTGGGCCGCAGCGAGGTGCTGCCGCGCTCGCCCATCAACTGCAGCTCACCGTCCTGGATCAGCACGTTCAGGCGCATCCCGCGCTCGCCGATTGCCGGCAATGCGTCCACCACCTCGGCGGGGATGTCGATCACGGTGAGGTTCTTCAAGCGCGTCAGCGAGCTGGCGACCTTGTCCCACCAGATATCCGACGCGCGTCCGCCATAGTTGACCACGACCACTTGCTGGGCCCGTCCGCAGGCTTTCTTGATCCGCGATTCGTCGGGATGGCCGAGGTCGATCCACAACTCGATCTCGCCGGTATAGCTGCGCCGCGACAAACCCGGCTCGTCCTCGTCGCTGAGGCCGCGTCCAAACTCCAGCCGTTCGTCGGCATACAGCGCAAAGGCGAGCACCCGCACCATCAGCCGCTCGTCGGTCTCGGACGGATGCTGGGCGAGGGTGAGGTTGTGGGTGGCGTAGTAGTTGCGATCCATGTCGCTGATCTGCAACTCGGCCTTTACGACGGTGGATTTGAGCGCCATGGGGACATGGACTGCCTGACGAAGGGGATCGCCATTCTAGGCGCTGCAGGCACCGTCCGGACAGCCGCGTCAGCCGTCGCCCTGCAATTGCTGCGCATGTTCGCGATGCTCGGCGACGATATCGCGCGTCGCCTGCAGGTGTTCCCGGATTGCACCTTCGGCCATGGTTTCCAGATGCTCATCAATCAGTGCCAGCGCATCGGTGTGGCTGTCCACCATGGCCGCAAGGTAGGCGGCCGCGTACTGCTCGCCCTCCATCGTGCCCAGTTGCGTCAACGCTTTTTTGGTTTCCCCACGGTAGGTTTTCAAGGGCTCCGAATCGGTGATATCCACGCCTGACGAGTCTGCCAAGGCCCGTGTCTGGCTGAGGTTGCGACGATGCACGGTATGCATCGCATCGGCGTAGGCGCCGACCTCGCTATCGACCTGCTTTTCAATGGCCTGCGATGCGGCCGTGATTTCGTACTGGTCGATCGCGA
Organism: Lysobacter sp. A378; assembly: GCF_054052125.1. Classification (NCBI taxonomy): domain Bacteria; kingdom Pseudomonadati; phylum Pseudomonadota; class Gammaproteobacteria; order Lysobacterales; family Lysobacteraceae; genus Lysobacter; species Lysobacter sp. A378. The sequence goes on from NZ_JBSVRK010000002.1 coordinate 438,866, forward strand.
TAAGCCAGGCCAATGTCTCGCCGGGCGTGGCGGCTTTCTCCCCGGCTTGTGCCTTGGCGGTGTCGGGTGTGTTGGTCGGGGCGGAGCGCGCATTATCGGTATCGGATTGCATGCATCCTGATGTCGCAACTGCGAGGGCTGCGGCAATGGCGAAGGAAATTTTCCTGGACATGGTCGTACCTCCAACGGTTGTCGAGCCGCGCTTGGTGCGCGGAGAGAGCTCACCTGCAACCCTGAATCTAGATGAAACCCGTAGCACTCCGCGTGAAGGCCACGTGAGATCCTCCCGCTGCCGTTCGTGTCCCCAGCTAAGCTGAGCGGGTGAAGACGGCACTATTCAACACTGATGGCGTGGCAGCCAGTCGCCTGCAATTGATCCCCGGCCCCTGGCCGACGGTACTGGACGCGCTGTGCGCCAGGTTCCCGGCCATTGATCGGGACGCATGGTTGCAGCGTTTCCAGCGCGGGCTGGTGCTGGATGCTGACGGGATACCGTTGATGGCCGCTGCCACGCATCGCGCGGGAACGGTGGTCCAGTACTTCCGGGAAGTGGTCGATGAGCCGCGTATCCCGTTCCAGGAGGCCATCGTCCATCTCGATGAGCACATCCTGGTCGCTGACAAGCCCCATTTCCTGCCAGTCACACCGGCCGGCAGATTCGTCACAGAGACCTTGCTGGCACGGTTGATGCGCCGTACGGGGATAAGGGATCTGGTGCCGCTGCACCGCATTGACCGCGCGACGGCTGGCCTGGTGCTGCTGTCGACCAATCCCAAGACCCGCGGCACCTACCAGGCGCTGTTTCGGGAGCGCCGGATCAGTAAGAGCTACCAGGCACCGGCGCGGCATGAAGCAGACCAGCGTGGCGGGCGTGTTCGCCGCGGGCGACCTGGCCGCGCCAATGCAGAGCGCACCGATGGCGCTCGCCGCGGGGCAGATGGCGGGCCTGGCCGCGCACCGCGCGTTGATGGAGGACGACCGACGGCGGTGGTTGCGGTTGGAGGAAGGTGGGTTGGTGGAGTCGACAGTCAACAACGAAGAATGACTGGCCATGCAGTCAGCGCTTTGCAGCGGAAAGGCGCCGTGAGCTTCCCTTGGCTTTGCCTTCCTGCTTCTCCCGCAGCTGATCGACGAACGGCGTGTGGCGGCACGCCTGTTCCATTCGCCACAAGGCGTCAAACAGCCCGGGCGTGCCTTTGTCCATGAGTTCCCGGGAGACCTTCCCCATTGTTGCCAAGGCTTCACGCAGGCGCCGGACCTCACCGCGCCCCTTGGCGGTCAACGCAAGGATCGTACGTCGGCCATCCCGCGGATCGACCTTCGACTTCACGAAACCCTGGGCCTGAAGCTGCCGGATCCAGGTAATGACGAGGGGGTGTGACTGCCGCAGCAATCCGGCAAGCTCGGTCACGCTCAGTTCGCCATGCTCATCGAGGGCGAGCAACGTGGAGGTGGTCCGCGGGGCCGCCTTGACCCCCACTTCCGGATACCAGAGATCGGCGCCAGCGACGAGTTCGTCCGACAGCCGCCTCAGCAGGTGGGCGAGGAAGGCAGGTCCCTGTCGCTCGATGAAATCGTTCATTTGGTCATCCGTTGATGTGCCTGGCAGCGTTGCTATTATCGTTTGACTTGCGTTCCAGTTTACGTAAATATTTACGTATTACAATCAATCCCGCAGTTGCCCGCGAAGGCGCCGATACCATGAAGACCAACTCGCTCATTGCTGCATTCGCCCGCATATCCGGACTGCGCGCATCCGCCATTGCCACCGTGTTGCTGGCGCTGGCCGCTATCGGCACGGCACACGGGAAGGAGGCGGACGACTGCAGGGTCGGCATCTATCAACTGCAGGACGGCAGCCATGTCGATGTCGGAACCACCGACGACAACCGCCTGCGCTGGCGCAGGAATGACGGCACCACTGGCGCGCTGACCCAAGGTGACCACGGTGCCTGGACCAGCACGCTCGGCTGGACGGAACGCGCGGACGGCAAACGCGTGACCTTCCATTGCGGCGAGGGCGAAATCACGTTCGCCGGTGTCGAAGGCCGACGGATCGCCCTGGACGTGACCGACGTGGTGTTCGACGGCGCGGGCGTGCAGCTGGCCGGCCGCCTGGTGATGCCGCAAGGCGACACGCGTGTACCGATCGTCGTGCTGGTCCACGGGTCCGAGCACTCCTCGGCGCTGGACTCGTATTCGCTGCAGCGGCAGTTCCCCGCTGAAGGCATCGGTGTGTTCGTCTACGACAAGCGTGGCACCGGCGCATCCACTGGCACGTACACGCAGAACTACCTGCTTCTCGCCAATGACGCGATTGCGGCCGTGCACGAGGCCAGGCGACTGGCCGGCGATCGCGCGGGAAAGGTCGGCTACCAGGCCGGCAGCCAGGGCGGCTGGGTCGCGCCACTGGCCGCGAAGATCGAACCGGTGGATTTCCTGATCGTGGGATTCGGCCTAGCGGTGTCGCCACTCGACGAGGATCGCCAGGCGATCGAGCAGGACCTGACGAGTCGCGGTTACGGGCCGGACGTAGTGGCCAAGGCGATGGAAATCGCCGACGCCACGGCCGCGATCATCGTGAACGGGTTCCGCGAGGGCTACGACCAGCTCGCCGCCGTCCGCGCCAAATACGGCAACGAACCCTGGTTCAAGCACGTGCGCGGGAACATCAGCTTCTATCTGCTCGATACGCTGGAGGCGACGGCGCGCGAGGAGGGACCGGCCCTGCTCTCCGGCGTGCCCGCCCACTACGATCCAATGCCGGTGCTCCGCAACCTCGACACGCCGCAGCTATGGATTCTTGCGGCGAATGACAGCGAGGCACCGAGCGCCGAGACCCAACGGCGCTTGCGGGAGCTTGCCGCACACGGCAAGCCGATCACGGTCGCGGTTTTCCCGGATACCGACCATGGCATCTACGAATACGAAACCACGCGCGACGAAAAGCGCATCTCCACCCGGAATCCCGACGGCTATCTCGCGATGATGCTCGACTACATCTGGCTCGGGCGTCTGGAGGATCAGCGCTACGGCACCAGTTCGGTGTTCCACCCGGTGGCGGCTCAACCGGCGGTCTCCGCGCATTGAGTGACGTGACTGCTTCCGACCCAGAGCGGACATCGGGCTCAACGATTCTGTGGGTAAGGCGTACAACCGCTCGCGGAGAATTTGAAAGACGCCGGCGTCGACCGGTAGGCGCGGCTCCAGCCGAAGGCCGTGACCATGCACCGACCTGGATCACCGTGCGCGTTCCGGGCGGCGCTTGATTTTTCCCGCCATCGCCTGGAAGACCCATCGCGATACACCCACGCATGCATCAGCGCCGCCGACACATGCAGTAGCACGGTGGCGAACAGCACGTAGGCGAGCCAGCCATGCGCGGCACGCAGGGCGGCGTACAGGACCACGTCCTGCGGCAGGATCGGCGGCAGCACGAACGACGGCGACATCTGCACCGGGTAGCCGCCGGCCGACAGCATCGCCCAGCCGATCACCGGCATGGCCAGCATCAGTCCGTAGAGCAGCGAGTGCGAGGCGTGTGCCGCGTGCTTCTGCCAGTGCGGCAACGTCGACGGCAGTGCGGGCGGCCGGTGGCGCAAGCGGTTGCGCAGCCGGAGCACCGCCAGCAGCAGGATCGCGATGCCCAGCGGGCGGTGCAGGTCGATCAGCCAGGGGCGCGCCGAGATCGACGTGACCATGCCGACGCCGATGAACAGCATCGACACGATCAACGCCACCATCAGCCAGTGCAGCCAGCGTGCGGTGGGGTTGAACGAGGTGGGGTTGGAGCGGGTGGGTGCGTTCATCGTGCTTGCTCCGGGCCGGTGGCGGCGTCGCCGCGTCCAAGCGCGATCTCGCGCTGGCGGCGGTTGAAGGACTGCGAGTAGGCGGCCGAGCGCGCGGCGAGGATCGGGTCGTCCGATGCGGCGACGCCCGATGGCAGGATCAGCGGATCGAAGTTGACGTCGCGGCACTCGCCGGTGGCCTGTGGTTCGGCGTGCACCAGGGTCAGCGTGCCGGCGACGACCTGCTCGCGCGTGCCGGACCAGGGTTGGGAGGGATCATTGACCGGGTCGCCGGCTGCGGCGAGGGTCACCACCATGTCCCAGTGCACCGGGCCCTGGGCCAGCTGCTCCTGCAGGTCGGCGGCGAAGAAGTCGGCATCGGCGCGTTCGCGCTCGGCGGCGTCCAGCGCCTGGAAGGGCAGGCGCGGCCGCATCGACCATCGGACGAACCGCCCGGTGCCGTCGGCGTCGATGAAGCGGAACGCGTTGACGCTGTTGTACTGCGTGTTGGTCCAGCTGTCGGACCATGGCGCGGTCTTCGCCCATTGCTGGAACGCGCGCGCCTGCGGGTGGGCCGCGAGGAACGCTTCCATCGCGGCGGGGTCGGGCTTGCCGGTCGCGGGGTCGGGGCGCTTGGCCAGGGTCTGTTCGTGGAAGGCCTGCGGCGTTGCCACGGCGAAGAACGGGAAGCTGTTCAACGCCATCCGCCACTGCGACTCATCCGGGCCACCCAACTGCAACCCCATGCTGCGCACGCGCGCGGTGTTGTCGGCGCCGTGGGGGTTGGGGCCGCCGATCGAGAACCGCCCCAGCACTGGCAGCGGCACGCCCGAGAATGCTTTAGCGGTGGACAGCACGCGCCCCTGCTCGGTGCCGCGGAACGTGCCGGCGACGCAGACGCCCTTGGCATGGTTGCGGCGGAAGCCCGGAAGCCCGGATGCGCGGGGCCGTTGGCCTCCATCGCGCCGACGACACGTTGCGCGGTCAGGCGGTCGCCGCCGAGCCAGCCGGCGGAGCCCATCGCGATGGCGCCGATGCCGGCCAGCGCCAGTATCCGCCTGCGCCGGTCCCGCTTGGTGCCTGCAGGTGTGTCGAACAGTGGAACGACGGGGGGGACGGGACGGTTCGGACTCGTTCATTGCACGCTCGTTTGGCGGGATCAAGGGTGTGACGAGCCGGGCGGGGATATATTCCCTGCATGCGCCACGCAGGTCGACATGGGAATAAGCCGCGCGCCCGTGCGTCCCACTCCCATGAACCCGCGCCCGCTCCACACGCCCTCCATCGCCACGCGTTCCGTAAGCCAGCCCCCTGCCGTGGATGCCCGCCCGATGGATGAACTGGACGAAGACCGCCTGCATGAGCTGATCCCGCGATTACGCCAGTTCGCGCGCGCGCTCACCCGCGATGCCACGGCCGCGGACGATCTGTTCCAGGCCACGCTGGAGCGCGCGCTGCGGGCGTGGGCGTCGCGCAACAAGCAGGACGCGTTGCAGTCGTGGCTGTTCTCGATCCTGTATCGGCAGTTCATCGACGAGCAGCGGCGCGCCAAGCGCTGGCGGCGCGTGCTTGACGTCGTGGGCGTGGCCGACGAGCCCCACTCGCCGTCCGCAGAACGGGTCAACGAGGGGCGACACGCTGGCGGCGTTCGCCGAACTGCCGGCCGAGCAGCGCGCGATCCTGTTGCTGGTCGGCGTCGAGGGTTTCAGTTATCGCGAAGTCGCCGATGCGCTGGAGGTGCCGATCGGCACCGTGATGTCGCGCCTGTCGCGCGCGCGGGACAAGCTGCGGGGGCTGTCCGAGGGTCGCGCGTCCACCCCTGCCTTGCGGATACTCAAATGAACACCCGCGCCCCGCACCCCGACGAACTGCACGCCTATGTCGACGGCCAGCTACCCGCTGGACGGCGCACGGCCGTGGAAGCCTGGTTGGCCGCCAACCCCGACGACGCCGCCAAGATGCGCGGGTGGAAGTCCGACGTCGAAACCCTGCGCTCGGCCTGGGGCAACACCGCCGCGCTGCCGGCCGAACCGCGGCTGGACCCGGCGCGGATCCGACGCGGTCTGCGCAACCGCTGGACCGGGCTGGCCCGCGCGGCCGTGCTGGTCATGGCGTTGGGACTGGGCGGCGCCGGCGGCTGGTGGGCGCGTGATGCGCGCGATGGCCAGACCAACCCGCCGATGGCGGACGCGGTGACGGCGTACCGCCTGCTCGCCGACCAACAGGTGCCGATGGATTTCGAGGGTGACCGGATGGGCGGCCTGCAGGGCTGGCTCGCCCGCAACTTCAGCGAGGCCGGCCGCGTGCCCGACCTCACCTCCGAAGGCTACGCATTGCGCGGCGCGCGCATGCTGTCGACGCCCGAAGGCGCCGCGGCGATGCTGGTCTACGAGGACGGGCAAGGCGGCATGCTCGGTGTCTATCTGCGCCCGCGCACCCAACGCATGCGCGAGGGCCAGCGCCGCGACGGCGGCCTGATGGCGCGGTACTGGGCGCAGGGCGATACCGCGATCGCGGTGGTCAGCTCGCGTTTCGACGAGCGTGCGGGTGACGTTGCGCCGCTGATGCGGCGCGGCGGCTAGTCGCCCCGCCCGTCGCCGAGTAGGAAGCGCAGCGGCACGTCGATCCGCGCGCGCCATGCCGCCTCGTTGTGTTCGGCGCCGGAGCACGCCGCGTGAAGGCCACGCGAAGGTCCTCCCGCTGCCGTTCGTGTCCCCCGCTAAGCTGAGCGGGTGAAGACGGCACTATTCAACACTGATGGCGTGGCAGCCAGCCGCCTGCAATTGATCCCCGGCCCCTGGCCGACGGTACTGGACGCGCTGTGCGCCAGGTTCCCGGCCATTGATCGGGACGCATGGTTGCGGCGTTTCCAGCGCGGGCTGGTGCTGGATGCTGACGGGACACCGTTGATGGCCGCTGCCACGCATCGCGCGGGAACGGTGGTCCAGTACTTCCGGGAAGTGGTCGATGAGCCGCGTATCCCGTTCCAGGAGGCCATCGTCCATCTCGATGAGCACATCCTGGTCGCTGACAAGCCCCATTTCCTGCCAGTCACACCGGCCGGCAGATTCGTCACAGAGACCTTGCTGGCACGGTTGATGCGCCATACGGGGATAAGGGATCTGGTGCCGCTGCACCGCATTGACCGCGCGACGGCGGGTCTGGTGCTGCTGTCGACCAACCCCGGGACCCGCGGAACCTACCAGGCGCTGTTTCGGGAGCGCCGGATCAGTAAAAGCTACCAGGCACTGGCGCCGCCACTGCCGGACACGGCGTTCCCGTTGCTCAGGCGCAGTTGCCTGGCCACGGGTGATCCGTTTTTCCGGATGGCGGAAATCGAGGGCGAACCCAATAGCGAAAGCCGTATCGAGGTGATCGAACAGTCGGCGACGTCATGGCGCTACGCGTTGGAGCCGGTCACCGGCAAGAAGCATCAGTTGCGCGTGCACATGGCCGCATTGGGTGCGCCCATCGCCAATGATGGTCTCTACCCGGTACTGCGTGACCACGCGGCCGATGACTACTCTCGCCCACTGAAATTGCTGGCCACGTCACTGACTTTCGTTGATCCGCTGACCGGGCGTCAGCGGAGCTTCCAGAGTCAGCGGACCTTGTCGGAAGCTGGCGTGCCGATCAGCGCGGCTTGAATGGCTTGCGGGGTGCGAAGCCGGCAGGCTTTCCGTCCCTGGGTTTGCCAGCGTGCGGCTTTCCGGCATGCGGTGGCCGCGGTCCGCGCGGGCCCGGGGCGCGCGCGGCGACGTTGGCGCGCGGGCCACTGCGACCGCCTCCGGTGTCGCCAGCGTCGGCATGGCGGATACGCAATGGCTGGCCAGCGACGTAGACGCGCTTGAGGTGCTCCATCAGCTCGTGCGGCATGCCCTGGGGCAGGTCGACCAGACTGTAGTCGTCGCGGATGTCGATACGGCCGATGAAACGGCTTTCCAGGTCGGCTTCATTGGCAATCGCGCCAACGATATTTCCCGGTTGCACGCCGTGATCGTGGCCGACCTCGATGCGGAAGGTTTCCATGCCGATGTCTTCCGTACGTGGTGCGTTGCGCTCCGGCGGACGGCGCTCGGTGTTGCGCGGCTCCGGGCGCGGCTCGGGGCGTGAATCGTCGCGATGCGGCGGCGCGGCATCCTCGGAGAACATGGCCTCGGCGGCATTGGCCGGCGGGTTGCGATCCGGGAGCGGAGCGCTGGAACGCGGGCTGTGGCTGGCCGCTGCCGGCGGGTTGCCGAAGTCGCGTGGTTCGCGGGGCTCACGAGCCGGCGGCGCCACGTGGCGCTCGTCGAAGCTGCGCGGGGCGGCATCGCGATCCGTGCGTTGCTGACGCGGCGGGCGCGGCGGCTGGCCCCGATGGCCGACATCGCGGGGACTGGCTCCGCGCGGGTCCGGGCGCGGCTCGTACTTCGCGCGCGGCGGCGGCGGGGCCAGCAGCAGAGGATGGTCACCCTGGAACAGCTTGGCCAGTGCCGCAGCGATCTCCACCGCAGGCACATTCTGCTCACGTTCGTAGCGCTCGATCAGCTCGCGGAACATCCCCAGGTCATTGTCGGCCAGGGTGTCGGTGATGCGGTCGAGAAATTTGGAGACGCGCTGCTCGTTGACCGTCTCGATGGTCGGCAATTCCATCTGCTCGATCGGTTGCCGGGTGGCTCGCTCGATCGAGCGCAGCATGCCGCGCTCGCGCGGGGCGACGAACAGGATCGCCTCGCCCTTGCGCCCCGCGCGACCGGTGCGGCCGATGCGGTGGACATAGCTTTCAGTGTCGTAGGGAATGTCGTAGTTCAGCACGTGGCTGATCCGCTCCACGTCCAGGCCACGCGCGGCGACGTCGGTGGCCACCAGCACGTCGATCTTGCCGTCCTTGAGATTCTGGATGGTCCGTTCGCGCTGCTGCTGTTGCACGTCACCATTGATGGCGGCGGCGGAAATCCCGCGTGCGGCAAGTTTGGAAGCCAGCTCATCGGTACCCAGCTTGGTGCGGGCAAACACGATCATGGCGTCGAACGGCTCGGCTTCCAGTATCCGGGTCAGTGCGTCGAGCTTCTGGACACCGCTGACGGCCCAGTACCGCTGCCGGATGTTGGCGGCGGTGCTGGTCTTGTTCTTGATCGCGATCTCGACCGGGTCTTTCAGGTAGGTCTGGGCGATGCGCTTGATCTGCGATGGCATCGTGGCCGAGAACAGCGCGACCTGGCGCGTTTCCGGGGTCTTCTTCAGGACCGTCTCGACGTCGTCGATGAAGCCCATGCGCAGCATTTCATCGGCTTCGTCCAGGACCAGACAACGCAGTTCGGACAAGTCGAGCGAGCCACGTTCGAGGTGGTCGATCACCCGCCCTGGCGTGCCCACGATCACCTGCACGCCGCGCTTGAGCGCCTGCAACTGCGGGTAATAACTCTGGCCACCGTAAATGGGCAGCACGTTGAATTTGCGCAGGTGGACGGAATAGGTCTGGAACGCCTCGGCGACCTGGATCGCCAGCTCGCGTGTCGGCGCCAGCACCAGAGCCTGGGGCTTGAACTGGTTTGGATCGATACGGGCCAGGATCGGCAGCGCAAACGCCGCGGTCTTGCCGGTACCGGTCTGGGCCTGGCCAATCACGTCCCGGCCGGCCATCAGGGGCGGAATGGTCGCGGCCTGGATGGGGGAAGGTGACTCGTAGCCCAGGTCCGCGATCCCGCGCAACAGCGCGTCCGGCAGGCCCAGATCGGTGAAGTTCGGTGAAGTTGAGGTTGAAGTGTCGGGGGAAGCGGGCGTTTCGGCGCTCATCGCAATTCTCGGCAGCGCCGGCAAGGCCGGTCGGGTAGACCGCCTAGTTTAGCGCTCACCGGCAGTGCGCGTGTAACTTTCGCGATCAACCGCTAGCGACCGGTTATGAGTCGGTCACGCCGTTTCCGCATATTGGAGACCCGGCAACGCGGTCAGCCCGCTGGTTCAGCCCTGGACCGGGGTGTGGCTGGTCGGGGTGACGGCTGCGTCGCCGCTGGTATCGGTCGTATCGGTCGTATCGGTTTTGGTGGGCTGCTTGCGAGACAGCTTTTCTTCTTTCTTCTTCTTTTTCGCGATCTCGCGCTGTCGCTTCTCAAACGAATAATTCGGCTTTGCCATGGGCATCTCCTTGCGGGTGAATGCGACCAGTCTAGGGCATGCAGCTTTTTCATGGCGACGGCGGTCACCGCGAGTCTCCGCCAGTGTGTTTACGATGGGGTATTTCCTGGCGTTCCGAGCGACATCATGATTACCGTCCATCATCTCGAGAATTCGCGTTCACAACGCGTGCCATGGCTGCTGGAGGAGCTGGGCCTGCGCTATGAGCTGGTGCGCTACCAGCGCGACCCGCAGACGTTGCTTGCGCCGCCTGAACTGCGCCAGATCCACCCACTGGGCAAGTCACCGGTGCTGGAAGAAGATGGCTTGGTGGTGGCCGAGTCCGGCGCGATCATTGACTACCTGATCGAACAGCACGACCAGGCCCATCGACTATCGCCCGCGCCGGGGCCGGCGGATGATCCGGAGCAGCTTCGGTACCGCTATTGGCTGCATTACGCAGAAGGATCGGCGATGCCGCCGTTGCTGCTCAGCCTGGTGTTCTCACGGCTGAAGCAGGCACCGATGCCGTTCTTCGCCAAGCCGGTCGCGCGCGCCATTGCCGAAAAGACCCTGAAGGCGTTCGTGCGCCCGCAGATCAAGTTGCACATGGACTACATCGATGCCGAGCTGGCCAAACAGCCGTGGTTTGCCGGGGAGCGCTTTACCGCCGCCGACATCCAGATGAGCATCCCGATCGAACTGGCCACGGCGCGTTCCGGTGGAACCGTGTGGCCCAACCTGCAACGTTTCCTGGACCAGATCCGCGCGCGTCCGGCCTATCAGCTGGCGTTGGAGCGCAGTGGTGGACTTGAGCCGGCCCGATGAGTCCGATGCGGTGAGCGCCCCCATGCTGAAGCTTGAATTTGACAACGTATTCCTGCGCGAGATGCCCGGTGACCCCGAGTCCGGCTCGCGGGTACGGTCGGTCGAGAACGCGTTGTGGTCGTCGGTCGAACCGACGCCGGTGCTCGCGCCGCGGCTGCTTGCCCACTCGGCTGAGATGGCCGCAGTGCTTGGCTTCAGCGAGCAAGACGTCGCCTCGGCCCGGTTTGCGCGGGTCTTCGCCGGCAACGAACAGTTGCCAGGCATGCAGCCTTTTGCGTCCAACTACGGTGGCCATCAGTTTGGCCATTGGGCCGGGCAATTGGGCGATGGTCGGGCGATCAGCCTGGGCGAGGTGGTGACCGCCACGGGTGAGCGTTGGGAGCTGCAGCTCAAGGGCGCTGGCCCGACCCCATACTCCCGCAACGCCGACGGTCGCGCGGTGCTGCGCTCATCGGTACGGGAGTTCCTGTGCAGCGAAGCGATGCACCACCTGGGTGTGCCGACCACGCGCGCGTTGAGCCTGGTGGCCACCGGCGAGTCCGTGGTCCGCGACATGTTCTACGACGGACACCCCGCGCCCGAACCGGGTGCGATCGTCTGTCGCATGGCGCCGTCGCTGCTGCGCTTCGGGAACTTCGAGTTGCCTGCCTCGCGGGGGGACATCGATCTGTTGCGGCAGCTGGCCGACTTCTGCATCCGCCGCGACTTCCCGCACCTGGAGGGCGAGGGCGAAGCGCTGTATGGCGCCTGGTTCACGGAAATCTGCGAGCGCACTGCGGTGATGATCGGTCACTGGATGCGGATCGGCTTCGTGCATGGCGTGATGAACACAGACAACATGTCGGTTCTGGGTCTGACCATCGACTACGGCCCGTATGGCTGGATCGACAACTTCGATCCGGACTGGACCCCCAACACCACCGATGCCCAGCGCAAACGCTACCGATTCGGCCAGCAACCGGCCGTGGCGTACTGGAACCTGGGCCGGTTAGCCGGCGCGCTGGCGCCGTTGTTCGACGGGGTGGAGGGGTTGCAGGAGGGGTTGCAGGCCTATGCCGATACCTGGAATGCCACGAGCCGCGACAACACCGCACGCAAACTGGGCCTGGCAGAGTGTCGCGACCAGGATGTGGAATTGATGGAAACGTTGCAGGAGCTCCTGCATGAGGCCGAAGTCGACATGACGATGTTCTTCCGGGAGTTGATCGACTTCAAACCGGACGCGCCTTCACCGGAGCGGTTTGCGGAGTCTTTCTACGACCCCGCCAAGCGTGCGGCCGCGATGCCGGCGCTCGAGGATTGGCTGGTGCGCTACGCACGACGCCTTGGCGAAGATGCGCTGGAGCCACTGCAACGACAGGCCCGGATGCGCGCTGCCAACCCGCGTTACGTGTTGCGCAATTATCTGGCCCAGCAGGCGATTGACCGCGCGACGGGCGGCGACATGGGCGCAGTGGAGGAGTTGCTGGAGGTCATGCGTCGCCCGTATGACGACCAGCCCGGCCGCGAGGCATTCGCGGCCAGACGGCCTGACTGGGCCCGCGACAAGGCCGGGTGCTCGATGCTGTCATGTAGCTCGTGAGCGCGCGGACCGCAGGTTAACAGGCGTGGAGCGAGGCAGGCTCCCTCCAGTCGGAGGGCCCTGCCAGGCCCGGTTCATCGAAGCGCCCGCGAATGCCGGGATCAACGTTGCCGCTCAAGTCGGCGCGAACGCCTTGCCAGCCTTTTTGTCGCGTTTTTCAGCCTTCTTTTCCTTCATGGTCTTGGCCGGTTTCTTTTTCTCGCTTTTCTTCTGGTCCATGCCCTTGCTCATGCCGTTCTCCTGGGTGCCGCAGTTGGGTCGACGCGGACGTTGGACGCCGCACACTGCAGTATGCACTTTGCCCGGCCGGAAACGTCCTCCCGGCGGCGCCAGCCAAGTAGAATGGGCGGATGTCATTGATCACCCTGAATAGCGTCGACTACAGCGTCGGCGGCCCGCTCCTGCTCGAGAACGTCGAGCTGTCCATTGAATCCGGCGAGCGCATCGCCCTGATCGGCCGCAACGGTGCCGGCAAGTCGACCTTGCTGCGCCTGCTGTCGGGCACGATCCATCCCGACGACGGCGAGATTCGCCGTGAGAGCGGCCGCCGGATTGCGCGGCTCGAACAGGAAGTTCCCAAGGAAGCCACTGGCAGCGTGTTCGACGTGGTCGCCGAAGGGATGGGTGAACTGGGCGCCTGGCTGGCGGAATACCACCGCATCAGCCATGCCGAGGTATTCGATGGCGACGCCCTGGCTGACGTGCAGGCCAAAATCGAGACCGCCAACGGTTGGGGCGCCGACCAACGGGTAGTGGAGACGCTGGACCGTCTCGGCCTGGACGGCGACGCGGCATTCACCGGCCTGTCAGGCGGCATGAAGCGTCGGGTCCTGCTGGCGCGTGCGCTGGTGTCGGCGCCCGACCTGCTGCTGCTGGACGAGCCAACCAACCACCTGGACATCGAGGCGATCGACTGGCTGGAGGAGTTCCTCAAGTCATCCTGGAAGGGCGCTTTGGTATTCGTGACCCATGACCGGCGCTTCCTGCGTGCGCTGGCGACAAGGATCGTGGAAATCGACCGCGGCCAGGTCACCAGCTGGCCGGGGGACTGGGCCAACTACGAGCGCCGACGCGAGGAGCGGTTGAACGCGGAAGCTCAGGAGAACGCGCGCTTCGACAAAATGTTGGCGCAAGAGGAAATCTGGATCCGCCAGGGCATCAAGGCCCGGCGCGTGCGTGACGAAGGCCGCGTTCGTCGCCTCAAGGCGATGCGCAACGAGCGCATGGAACGCCGCAACCACGTCGGCAACGTGCGCATGGACCTGGCCCAGGCCGAGTCCTCGGGCAAGAAGGTCGTGGAGGCCAAGCACGTCTCGTTCGACTTTGGCGGCAAGCCGCTGATGCGCGACGTATCCACCACCATCTTCCGCGGCGACCGGATCGGCCTGATCGGCCCCAACGGCAGCGGCAAGACCACCTTGCTCAAGGTATTGCTGGGCGAGCTGCCGCCGCGCGAAGGCGAGGTGCGCACCGGCAGCAACCTGCAGGTTGCGTATTTCGACCAGTACCGCGCCACCCTGCGAGAGGACTGGAGCGCGCTGGAAAACGTCTCGGAGGGACGTGAGTTCGTTGAGGTCGGCGGCAAGCAGAAGCACGTCATCGGCTACCTGCAGGACTTCCTGTTCACCCCCGAGCGCGCCCGCGCACCGATCACCAGGCTGTCGGGTGGCGAGCGCAACCGGCTGCTGCTGGCCAAGCTGTTCGCCCAGCCGTCCAACCTGCTGGTCATGGATGAGCCGACCAACGACCTCGATGTAGAGACCCTGGAGTTGCTGGAAGAACTGTTGGCTGACTACCCGGGCACCTTGCTGCTGGTCAGCCATGACCGCGACTTCCTCGACAACGTGGTGACGTCCACGCTGGTCATGGAAGGCGACGGCCGCGTGGGTGAATACATCGGCGGTTACAGCGACTGGTTGCGCCAGCGACGGGTCGAGTTCACCGCGCCGGCGTCGGCCCACTCGACCCCGATGCCGGTGTCGCCGGTCGCTGCCGCAGTCACTACGCCAACGGCGCCCAAACGCAAGCTCAGCTACAAGGATGCGCGCGAACTGGAACAGTTGCCGGCGCTGATCGAAAGCCTCGAGGCCCGGCTGGCCGGACTTACCGCGCAGATGAACGAGCCCGCGTTCTACCAGCGCAACAGCACCGCGATCAACGCCCACAACGCGACCATCGCCAGTACCCAGGTCGAACTGGAAACTGCGTACGCGCGCTGGGGCGAGCTGGAGTAGGCCGGTTGACGCAGGCGCCCCAGCGCTCGCGCTGACAAGGTTTTTTCCACGTGCGATGCTGGACTGTCACCATCCACGAGACCCATGAAGATGCAGACTCCCGACCGCGAAACTCTGGAACAGGCCGCGCGCGATGGCGACGACGGCGCGCGGATCGAGTTGGGCAATCGCCTGTTGAGCGAACACCCGTATGGCGCCGCTGAACACGAGCGCGGCCTGGACCTGCTCAAGCAAGCGGCGCAAGGCCCGCGGGGCCAGCAGGCGCAGTGGTTCCTTGGTGCCTATTTCACCCAGGTGCCGGTGCGGCCGGACGCGCAGGTGCACGCGGCGCACTGGCTTGGGCAGGCCGCGAGCGCCGGTTTCGCGCCGGCGATCGACCGACTTGCCGACCTCCATCTGCAGGGTGCAGGCGTCGACCGATCGCCCCGGCGCGCGCTGGAACTGCAACGCCGCTTGGCCGATCACGGTTTCCAGCGGGCGGCATGGGAAGCCGGCTACCTGATGTCGCAGGGTGTTGGCGATGCCACCGAGACGACTGCGACGGTTGCGTTCGCCCGGGCTTGCGCCCTCGGCTACCCGCCCGCGTATTACTCGTTGGGCCTGCGTTTCGTGCTCGGCGTCGGAGTGACGCGCGATGGCGCGTTTGGCCGAGCGCTGCTGCACCGCGCCGCCGATGGCGGTTTCCCTCATGCACGTGAAGCCGCGGACGAACTCGCCCCCGAGGCTGAATTCGGCGCCGAAGCATCGCGATGGTACGGTCGCCTGAAGGCCAACCTCGACAGCGCGCCGCTGGAGCGGTTGGTGCCGGGCCGGTCAGCGGTGGGGCAGCATTCGAACCCGGTGGTTCAGGTGCTGGAGGCGCATTTTGCCGGGGTTGGTCACCCGGCACTTCGCATCGACGACCGCGGCCGGCTGGACTGCGTGGCTGGCGGAGATGCCGCTTTGCAGACGCAGTCGCCCCGATGGGAATGGCTTGCCGAGCGCCCGAAGATCGGCATCAGCCGCGCTTTCGCGTCCCGCGAGGAATGTGCGCATCTGATTCACAAGATGGCCCAATCATTGAAGCAGGCCAGCGAGTACCGCCGCAGCAGCAGCGCCAACGACGATGCCGAGGTGCTGTACTTCAGCGGGCGCGGCCAGTCGGTCGGCGCGATGCAGGCCGACTCGGTGGTGCGCTGGCTCGAACACCGCATCGCGACGATGACGGACTGGCAGCTCGACGCGCTGGAACCCTGCTCGGTGATCCGCTACCAGCCGGGCGAGGAGTACCGCCCGCATGTCGATTACTTCTCGTCCGAGCAGATCGAAATCAACCGCGCCGAGGGCAGGGACTTCGGTGGCCAGCGCATCGCCACGTTCCTGTTGTACCTGCGAGTGCCCGAACAAGGCGGCGAAACGTTTTACGAGCATGCGGGGATCACGGTGAAGGGCGCGCCGGGCATGGGCGTGCTGCACTACAACGTGACCCCCGATGGCAGCGCCGACGAACAGTCGCTGCACACCGGCAAGCCGGTGCGGCAGGGTGAGAAATGGCTGTGGCGCTCGACCCTGCGCGAGCACTGCCTGTATCGGGCGCCGCAGCGTTGAATCGGACGAACTGAGTATCCCTGCGCCCCCCAGCCATCCCGTACGTGACCGCAGCGGCTTCGTCCAGGTACGTGGCGCGCGTGAGCACAACCTGCGGGATGTCGACGTCGACATCCCGCGGGATGCGCTGGTGGTCTTCACCGGGGTGTCCGGTTCGGGCAAGTCATCGCTGGCGTTCGGCACCCTGTACGCGGAGGCGCAACGTCGTTACCTGGACTCGGTGGCGCCGTACGCGCGCCGGTTGATCGACCAGGCCGGGATACCGCAGGTCGACTCGATCGAAGGGTTGCCGCCGGCGGTCGCGCTGCAACAGCAGCGTGGCTCGCCGAGCACGCGCTCATCAGTTGGCAGCGTCACCACGTTGTCGAACGCGTTGCGCATGTTGTATTCACGCGCCGGCCGCTACCCGCCGGGGCAGCCGATCATCTACGCCGATGGCTTCTCGCCCAACACGCCGCAGGGCGCCTGCCCGCAATGCCACGGCCTGGGTTCTGTGCACGAGGTCACCGAGCGGTCGATGGTGCCCGATGACTCGCTGAGCATCCGCGAACGTGCGGTGGCCGCCTGGCCGCCGGCCTGGCACGGGCAGAACCAGCGCGACATCCTGGTCACGCTGGGCTACGACATTGATGTTCCCTGGCGCGAGCTGCCGCAGGCGCAACGCGACTGGATCCTGTTCACCGACGAGCAGCCGGTAGTGCCGGTCTACCGCGACTTGACCCCGGAACAGACACGAGCGGCGCTCGAACGCGGCGACAACCCCAGTTACAAGGGCACGTTCTCCAGCGCGCAGCGCTATGTGCTGCACACCTTCGCGCACACCCAGAGCGCGATGATCAAGAAGCGCGTCGCGCAATACATGGTCAGCACCACCTGCCCGCTGTGCGAAGGCAAGCGGTTGCGGCGCGAGGCGCTGTCGGTGACCTTCTCCGGTCTGGATATCGGCGAGTTGTCGCGGCTGCCGTTGAAACAGCTGGCCCGATTGCTGCAGCCGGTTGCGGAGGGTGCCCCGGTCGACGTGCAGCAGGCCAAGGCGCACCCCGAACAGGCCGTGGTGGCCCAACGCATCGCGCACGACCTGCTGGCGCGGATTGGCATCATCGTCGGGCTCGGGCTGGGCTATCTGACGCTTGAGCGCACCACGCCGACCCTGTCGCCGGGCGAGTTGCAGCGGCTGCGGCTGGCGACCCAGATCCGCTCCAACCTGTTCGGCGTGGTCTACGTGCTCGACGAGCCGTCCGCCGGCCTGCATCCGGCCGACACCCAGGCGCTGCTGACGGCGCTGGAGCAGCTGAAGGACGCGGGCAACTCGCTGTTCGTGGTCGAGCACGAGACCGATGTCATCCGCCGTGCGGACTGGCTGGTCGATATCGGCCCGGCGGCGGGCGAGCACGGCGGCCGCGTGCTGTACAGCGGGCTGCCGGATGGCCTGTCGGGCGTCGCCGACTCGCAGACCGCGCGCTACCTGTTCGACCGTGCGGCGGTGCCTGTGCGGGTACCGCGCACGCCGACGGGCTGGTTGCGGCTGGAGGGCGTCAGCCGCAACAACCTGGACGGGGTAGACGTCGGATTCCCTCTGGGCGTGTTCACCACCGTCACCGGCGTGTCCGGCTCGGGCAAATCCAGCCTGGTCAGCCAAGCGCTGGTCGAACTGCTTTCCGGGCACCTTGGCCAGTCGGTGCGCGCCGACGCGGACGATGCCCAGCAGCTCGAGCCGGCGCCCGTCACCCGGGGCGGCCGCATCACCGAAGGCCTCGACCAGATCACGCGTCTGGTCACCGTTGACCAGAAGCCGATCGGTCGTACCCCGCGCTCGAACCTGGCCACCTACACCGGCCTGTTCGACCATGTGCGCAAGCTGTTTGCGGCGACACCGCAGGCGCGCGAGCGCGGCTACGATGCGGGCCGCTTTTCGTTCAATGTCGCCAAGGGCCGTTGCGAGACCTGCGAAGGCGAGGGCTTCGTCAGCGTCGAATTACTGTTCATGCCGAGCGTTTACGCGCCTTGCCCCAGCTGCCATGGCGCCCGTTACAACCCCCAGACGCTCGAGGTCAGCTACCGCGGCCGCAACATCGCCGAGGTGCTGGCGTTGACCGTGGATGCCGCCGCCGACTTCTTCGCCGGTGATCCGCCGGTAGCGCGGCCGCTGAAGGTGCTGCGCGAGGTCGGTCTGGGCTATCTGCGCCTGGGCCAGCCGGCCACGGAGCTGTCGGGCGGGGAAGCGCAGCGGATCAAGCTGGCCAGTGAACTGCAACGTGCGCACCGGCGAGGCACGCTGTACCTGCTGGACGAGCCGACCACGGGCCTGCACCCGGCCGACGTGGACGTGCTGATGCGGCAGCTGGACGGGCTGGTCGAGGCGGGCAATACCGTCATCGTGGTTGAGCACGACATGCGTGTGGCCGCGGCCAGCGACTGGATCATCGACATCGGTCCTGGCGGCGGTGACGAGGGCGGCAAGGTGGTGGTGCAAGGCACTCCGCAGGAGGTTTGCCAATCGCGACATAGCCGGACTGCGCCCTTCCTGGCAGCATGTTGCGGTTGAGCCGGGTTACGGCTTGAGCAGCCGCGGAACGCTTCCGGTGCTCAAAACGCCCGACTGATGGTGAAGCTCCCATACGCAGGACGGTTGCGCTGACCCTCGAACTCCCGGGAACGGAAGTAGCGGGCGAAAGCAAACTTGGTGCGGCCACGGGTCATGGCGACGCCGATTGCGGCTTCGGCGACCAGTGGCTCCTTGTCGACGCTGTGGCTTCTGCGGAACGTGTTGCCATCAAGGGTCAGGTCGCGCAGCACCCACCGCGCATCGGCGGCAAGGAACGCATGCCAGGACCAGCCCCGTACCATCCTTCGATCAATGGTCGGCGAGGTGTTGTTGCCTGCCGGCCGTACCGGGCTGGAGCCGAAATCGTCCGGCAGCCGGTGGCCGAGCCGCAACTCGAACCCGGCGTTCGCATGGGTGTGTAAATTGCCGATCGCTCCACCCCAGTGCGAAACTGCATCCCATTCCAGGTAGCCCTCGCCGATCGTAACCGCCGGCTGTCGGCGTGACCGTTCGTGGACAAGGTTCAGTACCGGCTCGTTGTGCAGTTGGTGCTCCCAACCGTGGAACTTGTCCGCGCCGACGATGTCGTGGATCAGGTCCTGGGTGCGTTCGGCCAGCGAGGCGGGACCGACCATGCCCACCAGCAGTTGCGTGGTGAATAGTTCGTGTTCCTTGCGGGCGTTGTAGCCGAAGCCCACCAGCAGCGCGCCCGCGTATGGCCGGTCGTGCTCGATCAGGTCCGTCCGTGTGTGGTCCCCGGGGGTGAATATCCCCTGGGCGACAGTGACAACCATGTTCTGCTGGTCGAAGCCCCCGGGCTGGATGCGTTGCAGGTATCCATTCAACCAGCGCGCCGGCGCCGGCAGGCACGGGTCGTCGACATAGTCCTTGAGATTGGGCGAGACCATGGTCAGCAGCACGCCACTGGTGTAACCCTCGTCCCGGTTCGCGAACAGATCGTTGTCCACCCGCAAGCTGACGACCGGCGGGTAGGCTGCCAGGGTGGAGTCCTCGGGGCAGACGGCCTGCGCGGCGGCAAGGCCAGGCAACAACACGCCCAGCGCCAGCACGCACCATTGGCCCAGGTGGTATCGCTTGGCCGCCATGGGACGCCCTTTACGCGCTGGCGCTATCGAGCAGGGTGATCTCGGTCGCCGGGAGCGCCAGCAGGGTTGAGCGAACCAGACTGTCGAGCTGCTCGATTGTGGTGGCGCTGGCGATCGGCGCGGTGACGCCTTCACGCGCGATCAGCCAGGCCAACGCGACTTCGGCCGGCGTCGCGTCGTGGTTTGCCGCTACCGCGTCCAGTGCCTGCAGGATCTTCAGGCCACGCGCGTCGAGATACCGGGCGATGCCCTGGCCACGCACGCTCTTGCCCAGGTCCTCGCTGGAGCGGTACTTGCCCGACAGAAAGCCCGAGGCGAGGCTGTAGTACGTGATTACGCCCTGGCCTTCGGCGATGCAAAGATCGCGCAGTCCGGCCTCGTAGCCGGCGCGGTCGTAGAGGTTGTACTCGGGCTGCTGGACCTCGTAGCGTGGCAGGTCCTTTTCCGATGCCACCGCGAGTGCCTCGCGAAGCTGTGCCGCATCTAGGTTGGAGGCGCCGATGGTCCGCACCTTGCCTTGGGCGATGAGCTGCTCGTAGGCGCGCAGGGTTTCCTCCACCGCCGTATCCGGATCCGGCTGATGGCTCAGGTAAAGGTCGATGCGGTCGGTCTGCAGCCGGCGCAGCGAGTCTTCGGCAGCCGTAATGATCCATTTCGCCGACAGGCCCTTGCGGTCGGGGGCCATCTGCGAGCCGACCTTGGTGATGATGACGGTCTTCTCGCGCCGGGCGGGGGCTGCCTTGAGCCAGTTGCCGATGATGGTCTCCGACTCGCCGCCCTGATTGCCGGGCACCCAGGTGGAGTACACGTCGGCGGTGTCTATGGCGTTCAGGCCGGCATCGATGAAGCGGTCGAGCAGGGCGAAGGCGGTCGGCTGATCCACCGTCCAGCCGAATACGTTGCCGCCGAATACCAGCGGTGCGATCTGCAGGCCGCTACGGCCAAGGGGACGCTTGTTCATGGAGGTTCCTCTTGCGTGTTTCTGCGGAGGGCCAGGCCCGCGGATCGATCCCGGTTACGGGCTGAGCAGCTGCGGCACGAAATCCTGCAAGGCCTTCGCCAATAGTGCCCGGTCCAGTTCGGGCTCGCGGGTCTCGCGCACTTTCAGCCCTTCAAACAGCAGCTGCAGCATCAGTGCGCGGGACGGAGCCAATTCGGTCGGCAACCCGCACCCGCCGCGTTCGGGGCTGTCGCTCAGCCACTGGGACAAGGCCTTGCGCAGGACGGTGTCGAAACCGTCCAGCGCAGCGGCGATGGTCGGGTCGCGGGTGGCTTCGGCGGACATTTCCAGCAGCAGCGCGGGGTTTACGCCGCGCGGGGCCGGATGGCAGGCGCGGCCGAAACTGCCGCTCATCTCGGCGATCATGTCGACCTGGCGATTGAGGTGGACATCGTGCAAAAACAGTTCGAGCTGGTGCTGCACGATCGCCAGGATGATCTCGTTCTTGCCCGCGAAGTAGCGGTAGATCAGCCCGGCGCTCATGCCGGCGGTCTCGGCGATGTTGGCCATGCTGGCGCCGTGGAAGCCGTGCTCGATGAAGCACTTCTGCGCCGCAGCCAGGATCCGTTCGCGCTGGGCTTCGACGCGGGCTTCGCCTTTCGCCGCGACCAGTGCCTCCTCGATCATGGCCAGGGGGTCAGGGGTTTTGCTCATACCACCCGCCGCCGAGCACCTTGTACAGAGTGATCCGGTTGGCCTGCTCGGATAACAGGGTCGCCACCAGGGATTGGCGGGCTGCATACAACGTCCGCTGGGCATCGAGCAGGATCAGATAGCTGTCCCTGCCGGCGTCATAGCGGGCCTGGGAGAGATCGTGTGCACGGGTCGCTGCTTCCACCAGGGCTTGCTGCGCAATCCGCTGGTCGGCCAGGGTCTTGCTCAGCGCCAATGCATCGGCCACTTCGCGGAAACCGACCTGGATCGACTTTTCATACTGGGCCAGGGCGATATCGCGGTCGGCGGTGGCCACGCCCAGGTTGGCGCGCAGACGCCCGCCCTGGAAGATCGGCAGGTTGACCCGCGGCACGAAGCTCCAGATGCTGGTGCCACCATCGAACAAGCCCGATAGCTCGGTGCTGGTGGAGCCAATGCTGCCGGTCAGGCTGATGGAGGGGAAGAATGCCGCGCGAGCCGCGCCGATGTTGGCGTTGGCCGCAAGCAACTGGTGTTCGGCGGCCATGATGTCCGGCCGGCGCAGCAGCACTTCCGAGGGCAGACCGGCGGGCAGGGCTTCCAGTCCGCTGACCTGCGGCTGGAATGCGTCAGGCAGCAATTCCGGCGCGACCGGGCTTCCCACCAGCAGGTTCAGCGCGTTGGTGTCCTGCGCCACCTGGCCGGCAAACCGGGCGACGTCGGAGCGCGCGGTTTCAACCACCGTGCGGGACTGGTTGACTTCCAATGCCGACAAGGCACCCAGCTCATGACGCTGTTGGGTCAGTTTGTAGGAGGTTTCCTGGGTGGCCAGCGTGGCCTCGGAGATCTGCAGCAGTTCGCGGTCGGCCGACAGGGTGAGGTAGGTGTTGGCAACCTCCCCGATCAATGCCAGTTGGGCGCTGCGACGGGCTTCCTCGGTGGCGAAGTACTGCTGCAGCGCCGCCTGGCTGAGGTTGCGCACGCGACCAAACAGATCGAGCTCGAACTCGGCAATTCCCAGGTTGGCGGAGTAGGTCTCGCTGGTCGTTACGTCGCCACCGATCCGCTCCATCTGCCCGGTCACGCCGAGCGATGGCATGCGGTCGGCCCGCTGGATCCGGTACTGGGAGCGGGCGCGTTCCACGTTGAGCATGGCCACCCGCAGGTCGCGGTTGTTCTCAAGCGAAAGCGCAATCAGCTGCTCCAACGCCGGATCGACGAAGAAGTTGCGCCAGCCGATATCGGCGACCGGGAGCGCAGTGGAGGCGCCGGTTGTCGGGGCAGGGGAGGACACCGAGGTGGTCGGCGGCAACGGCCACTCGCCGGCAATCGCCGGCGCCGCCTCGGGTACCCGGGGTTCGAGCATGGCGCAGCCGGACACGAACAGGCTCGTCGCCAGTGCCAGTGCGGTGATCAGTGGCTTATGCATGGTTGTCGTCTCCGGCTGCGAGGGCAGCAGCAGCGGGTTGGCGCAGGTCGCGGTTGAACAGCAGTTCGACCACCAGGAAGAACAAGGGCACGAAGACCAGGCCAAGCAACACGCCGACGATCATGCCGCCGAGCACACCGGTACCGATCGCATTCTGTGCGCCCGAACCGGCACCGCTGGCAATGGCCAGTGGCAGCACGCCCATGCCGAACGCCAGCGAGGTCATCAGGATCGGCCGCAGGCGTTCGCGCACCGCGCGCATCGTTGCCTTGGTCAGTTCCGTGCCCTCGGCCATGTAGTCCTTGGCGAAGGTGATGATCATGATCGCGTTCTTGCTGGTCAGTCCCACCGTGGTCAGCATCGCCACCTGGAAATAGACGTCGCGTTCCATGCCACGCATCGAGGCCGCCAGCACGGTGCCCAGGATGCCCAGTGGCGCCACCATCAGCACCGCGGTCGGGATCGTCCAGCTTTCATACAGCGCGGCCAGACACAGGAACACGATCAGCAGCGACAACGTGTAGAGCAATGGCGTCTGCGAGCCGGCCTCGCGTTCTTGATAGGACAAGCCGGTCCACTCGATGCCGAATCCGCTCGGCAGTTGTGCAGCGAGCTGCTCGATGGTGTCCATGGCTTCGCCCGAGCTTTCCCCTGGCGCAGCCTCACCCTGGATCTGGACTGCGGACACCCCGTTGTAGCGCTCCAGGCGCGGTGAACCATAGGTCCACCGCGAGGTGCCGAAAGCGGAGAACGGCACCATCTCGCCGGCGTTGTTGCGCACCGTCCACTGGTTGAAGTCCTCGGGCACCATGCGGAATGGCGCATCGGCCTGCAACATCACCCGCTTGACGCGGCCACGGTCGATGAAGTCATCGATGTACTGGCCGCCCCAGGCCGCCGACAAGGTGGCGTTGATGGTGGCAGTCGACAAGCCCAATGCACTGGCTTTTTCCTGGTCGATATCCAGTCGCAACTGCGGTGAGTCCTCCTGGCCGTTGGGACGTACGTTGGCCAGCACCGGATTCTGGGCGGCCGCACCCAGCAACTGGTTGCGCGCCGCGATCAGTGCGTCGTGGCCGAGGCCGGCGTTGTCCTTGAGATAGAAGGCGAAGCCGGCGGCGGTACCCAACTCGGGAATGGCCGGCGGGGCGAAGGCGAACGCAAATGCATCCTGAATGGCGGAAAGCCCGATCATCGCGCGGCCGGCAATCGCGGTGGCGCTCGCCTCGTCGCTCGTGCGCTCGCTCCAGTCATTCAACTTGACGAAGGCCATGCCGTTGTTCTGGCCGGTCCCGCCGAAGCTGAAGCCCTGCACGCTGAATACCGATTCGACGTTCTCCTTCTCGTTCTCCAGGAAGTAGTTCTCCAACTTCTCCATGGACTCCATGGTCCGCTCCTGGGTCGCACCTACCGGGGCCAGGATCTGGGCGAACAGGATGCCCTGGTCCTCTTCTGGCAGGAACGAGCTGGGCAGGCGGATGAACAGCAGGCCCATCACCACGACCAGAGCCACGAAGATCGCCATGAAGCGCTTGGAGCGGCCCATGATTCCGTGCACGCCGCGCCGGTACTTCTTGCTGCTGTTGTCGAAGTGGCGGTTGAACCAGCCGAAGAAGCCGGTGGTCTTGCCGTGCTCGCCCTTGTTGATCGGCTTGAGCATGGTCGCGCACAACGCCGGGGTCAGCACGATGGCAACGAGCACCGACAAGCCGATCGCCGAGACGATCGTGGCGGAGAATTGTCGATAGATGATGCCGGTCGAGCCGGACATGAAGGCCATCGGCACGAACACCGCCGACAGCACCAGCCCGATGCCGACCAGCGCGCCGGTGATCTGGGTCATCGATTTACGCGACGCCTCCAGCGGCGACAGACCTTCCTCGGACATCAATCGCTCGACGTTCTCTACCACCACGATGGCGTCATCGACCAGCAAGCCGATCGCCAGCACCATCGCGAACATCGTCAGCATGTTCACCGAGAAACCCAATGCCGCCAGGATGCCGAAGGTGCCCAGCAGGACCACCGGTACCGCGATGGTGGGAATCAGCGTGGCGCGGAAATTCTGCAGGAACAGGTACATCACCAGGAACACCAGCACGATGGCTTCCAGCAAGGTGATGATGACGCCCTTGATCGCCACCCTCACGAACGGCGTGCTGTCGAATGGCGTGACGGTCGTCAGGCCGGGCGGGAAGAACGGCTCCAGTTCGTCGAGCGTGGCCTTCACTCCCGCGGAAGTCTCCAGCGCATTGGCGCCGGTGGCCAGTGAAATGGCGACACCGGTTGCGGTCTGGCCGTTGTAGCGGGAGATGAACTCGTAGTTCTCCGAGCCCATCTCCACCCGTGCGACGTCGCCCAGCTTGAGTACCGAGCCATCAGCATTGCTGCGCACCACGATGTCGCGGAACTGTTCCGGCGTCTGCAGCCGGTCCTGCGCGGTCACGGTGGCATTGATCTGCTGGCCCTCGATGGCCGGCGCGCCGCCGAGCGAGCCGACCGCGACCTGTGCGTTTTGCGCCTGCACCGCGGCGGTGATGTCGGCGGGAGTGAGGTGGTAGGTATCGAGCTTGTTGGGGTCCAGCCAGATCCGCATCGCGTACTTGGACCCGAACACCTGGATGGTGCCCACGCCGGGTACCCGGCTGAGTGGATCGACCAGGGTGGCGCCGACGTAATCGGCGATGTCGTCCTTGGACATGCTGCCGTCCTCGGACACGAAGCCGATCACCTGCAGGAAGCCACTGGCCGACTTGCTGACGTTGACGCCCTGGCGCTGCACTTCCTGTGGCAGCAACGGCATGGCCGACTGCAGCTTGTTCTGCACCTGCACCTGGGCGGTGTCGGGGTCGGTGCCGTTCTCGAACGTCAGGGTGATGGAGGCGCCGCCGCTGGCTTCACTGGTGGATGAGAAGTACAGCAGGCCGTCGAGGCCCTTCATGTTCTGCTCGATGATCTGCACCACCGAGTCCTCGACCACCTTCGCCGAGGCGCCGGGGTAGGTGGCGTTGATGGATACCGTGGGTGGTGCGATGGTCGGATACTGCGAGATCGGCAGGGTGAAGATGGCCAGCCCGCCGGCCAGCATGATGATGATCGCGATGACCCACGCAAAGATGGGGCGATCGATGAAGAAGTGTGCCATGAAGTTCTCCGCTTACTGCTGCGAGGCCGGGGCATCGGCCGCCGGCGTGGCCGCATCAGCGGGGGTGGCGGCGTCGGGGTTGGTGACCTCGGGCGCGCCGGGCTCTGGCGTGCCGGACTCTGGTTGGGCAGTCGCCGGCTCGGCACCCTCGGGCGCAGCTTCGCCGGTGGCCTGTTCGGCCTGCTCACCGGCCTCGGTGGCATTCACCGGGGCATCGGGCTGCACTTTCTGCAGGCCGGCGATGATCACCTTGTCGCCGGCAGCCAGGCCGCTTTCGACCAGCCATTGGTTGCCGACGGTCTGGCTGACCGTGACCGGGCGCACCTCGACCTTGTTCTCGGCGTTGACCACCATCGCGGTGGCATGGCCCTTGGGGTCGCGGGTGATGCCCTGCTGGGGTACCAGGATTGCGTTCTGGCGGATCCCCTTTCCGATCACCGCCCGTACATACATGCCGGGAAGCAACAGGTGATCGGGGTTGTCTACCACCACGCGCAATGAGTAGCTGCCGGTGCCGGGATCGACGCTGACCTCGGAAAACGCCAGCTTGCCCTGCTGGTCGAACGGCGTGCCATCCTCCAGCAGGATCGTCACCGGCAGGTCGCGCGCGCCTTCCAGCGTGCCTGCGGCCAAGTCCTTGCGCAGTTGCAGCAGTTCGCTGGCCGATTGGGTCAGGTCGACGTAGATCGGGTCGAGTTGCTGGACGGTCGCCAGTGCTTCGGGCTGGTTGGCCGTCACCAGCGCGCCCTTGGTAACGGTGGACTTGCCAATGCGGCCGCTGATCGGCGAGTTGATCCGGGCATAACCCAGGGTCACCTCGGCACTTTGCACCGCGGCCTGGGCAGCGGCGACCTCGGCCTTGGCCTGGCTCAGCGCCGCCGTGGCGTTTTCATTGTCCTGCCTGCTGATGGCATCGATCTTGACCAGTTCGGCCGATCGTGCGGCGGTCAGCTTTGCCGATACCAGGGTTGCCTGCGCGCGTGCGAGCTGCGCCCGGGCACTGTTGGCGTTGGCTTCGTAAGAGGCATTGTCGAGCTGATACAGCGCCTGGCCCGCCTTTACCAGACCGCCCTCGGTGAACAGCCGCTTGTCGACGATGCCCGACACCTGGGGACGAACCTCGGCGATCTGGGAAGCGTTGGTCCTGCCCGGCAACTCCCGCGTCAGGGTCGCCGTTTCCGGCTTCATGGTGACCACGGTTACCGCGGCGGGCGGTGGCTGTTGCGACGCATCGTCTCCGCCACAGGCGGCCAGGGAAAAGGCGAGTGCTAACGGCAGGAGAACCAAGTGGCGTGGGGACCTGGACATGGGAGTAGGCTCAATGGGGAGAATAGAAAGAGGGCGGTCACGCCGCCCGAACCGCAGAAGAATGAACGGTCATTCTTTTTATGTCAATGGTGTGGTCGCGTGAAACTGAATGTGCGCTTGACGTTCCGTGAGCCATCACACACTTTCGATCGCCGATCTTGCGCCGTGGCAATATCCTGTGCGGTGGGTGCATCGTCAGGCGTCGCGGCAAGGCGACCCATTGGATGGCACCCGCAAGCCATCCCAATCGCGATGGCGTGCCCTTGCGTACACCGCGCGGAAGCATTGCAGCTGCTGGTTGAAGCGAATGTGAGTGCAAGGATGCTGTCCGCGAACGCTGCGCGCGCCGGCCCTGGCGGGATCGGTCCGCGCGGCGCTAATGGGCTGGCTTTCCCACGGTCTGTTGCGGCGGCTCGCGGCCGCTCGATGTGTCGACCCGGACCACCACCGACATGCCCGGGCGCAGGCGGCCGGCCATGGCCTGGTCGGGGTCGATGGCGATCCGCACTGGCAAGCGCTGGACGACCTTGGTGAAATTGCCGCTGGCGTTGTCGGGTGGCAACACACTGAACTCGGACCCGGTGGCCGGCGCGAACCGCTCGACCTTGCCGGTGAGCGACTCGCCTTCGAACGCATCGACGGAAAAACTGACCGGCTGGCCGATGCGCATCATCCAGGTCTGGCTCTCCTTGAAGTTGGCTACCACCCACAACGCGTCAGGCACCAGGAACAGCAGTTGCGAGCCTGCGGTGACGTACTGGCCCAGACGCACCGAGACCTGGCCAAGCTGGCCGTCGTTGGGGGCGCGCACGATCGTGTTGTCCAGGTCGATCCCGGCCAGGGCCAGTTGCGCCTCGGCAATGTCCACCTGCGCCTGCAACCCCTTGCGCGACACCTGGGTCGCCTTGACGGTCTCCTCGGCCACGGCGATCTGGGCCTTGGCCTTGAGCACATTGGCGGATGCCAGTTGCCCGGTAGCCATGCTCTGCTCGCTCTCGCGCGTCGATACCGCGCCGACGTGGGCCAGTTGGGCGGTACGGGTCTCGTCGGTCCGGGCGCGGCGCTCCTCGGCGGCCGCGGCCGCCAGGTCGGCGCGGCGAGCGCCGATGTTGGCGCGGTCCTGGGCCAGGGACTGCTCGGCATTGGCGAGTTGCGCATGGGCATTGTCCAGTTGGGCCTGCGCCTGCTCGACGCGTGCGCGGTAGACGCGGTCGTCGATCCGCACCAGCGGCTGGCCGGCCTCGACGTCCTGGAAGTCCTTCACCAGTACTTCGGACACGTAGCCGTTGACCTGCGGTGCCAGCACCGTGATCGGTCCGCGCACGTAGCCGTTGTCGGTGTTGACCATCGCGCTGGTGAACGGCCACAGGTTCCATGCCCACAGGATCAGGGCGATGCCGGCCACGGCCACGCCGGTCATGATCACCACCGTCCACAGGCCCGGCTTGATCGTCTTGGGTGGGGAGGGAGGTGGGGGCGCGGCAGCCTGACGCGCGGATGCGGTGTCGTCGCCTTCGCTGCTCGCATCGGTGGGCACGGGCGGGTTCACGGAAAGCTGGGGATCGCGGGAAGCGGAAGGCGGGTTGCTCATGGGAACTCAGGTGGCGGCAGCGCCTGCCGAAGCAGGCGCGGAAGGTGGAACGGGCGAGGCCTGGGGACGGAGGAACCCAGGCAGGACGTTGAGTACGAGAAAGCCGGCCAGGAACAGGATGGCGAGGATGCCGGTCAGCGCGAAAACATCGTTGTAGGCGCTCACGTTGGCCTCGCGCCGTGCGATCTGCGCCAGCAGCGCGACGCCCTGCGCATCGCGCCGCACCGGGTCGGTGATGGTCGCGGCGTAGATGTCCGATTGCAGTTGCAGCCGCTGGGCGACTATCGGGTTGCTGGGGTCGATATGCGATACCAACGCGGTGGAATAGGTGTGCTCGTGGTGTAGCTGGTAGGTCCCCAGCACTGCGTTGCCGGCGAATCCGCCCAGGACCTGGGTGACCGACAGCGCGACGGCGAAGGTCACGATGTGGTCGGCACCGTATTTCAATGCCTGGCTGACACCGGTCAGGATCAGCGGACCCATGAACAGGCCCACGCCGACCGAGGCCAGAAACTGGCTGGCGAAGAAGTCGTGCGGGCGGTCGAGGCTGGTGCGGTTGTGGTCGAGGAAGGCGGCAAGCGCGAACAGCACCATTGACAACAGCAGTTGCGGGGTCATGGTCTTGGGCCCGAAGGTCAATGCGCTGATGGCGATGCCGGCGATGGTGCCGCCCAGGATCACCAGGAACAGCGGCTGCATCTGGTCCGGCCCCATGCCCAGCGTGCGCAGCAGCCCGACCGCGCCGAAGGTCTGCTCGGCGGTCAGGAACCGGATCAGGAACGCGCCGATGATGAAGCGCAGCGCCGGGCCACTCATCAACCAGCGGGTCTGGATCAGCGGGTTGCGCCGGTTGTGCTCGACGTAGAAGGCGGTGGTCAGCAGCACGATCGCCGCCACCAGCAGGTAGGCCAGCCACGGCGTATCGAACCACCAGTGGGTGTAGCCCTGCGCCAGCACGGCGACGATCATCGCCATCGCCGGCGCGACCAGCGCGAAGGTCACGAAGTCCAGCCACTCGAACGCCTTGGTATGCGTGCCAGGCGGCAGCTTGAGCACCATCACCGCGGCAAATGCGCACAGGGCCAGTCCGGCCTCGAACAGGTGCAGGTTGTGCCATTCACCGAACTGGTGGAGCAGGCCCGGCGACAGGATCCAGGCCAGCGGCATCGCAAGCTGGAGAATGCCGACGCCGACCACCAGCATCTTGCCGGTGTACTCCCGGGGCAGGGCCTGAAGCATGTACAGGATGGCAAGTGTGCTGCAGGCCGCGCCGGCGAAACCGCTGGCGGCGCGCAGCAGCGCGGTGGTGTGGAAGTCCCCGACCGCCAGGTGCAACAGCGCCAGCAGCGCGTACGCCCCCAGCCCGATTTCGGCAAACAGGCGCATGCCGAATTGCTGGCGGAACTTGAACACCAGCAGGTTGGCGGTGATGTTGACCATCACATAGGCGGCCGGCAGCCAGGCGCCCTGCGACGGGGTCAGGCCCAACTGGCCCTGGATCATCGGCAGGTTGACCGTCACCAGTGCATTGCCCAGCCCGCCGCTGATCCCGACCAGTACGGCGATGCAGGCGTACGCCATGCGCACCCACGGCGGGTGCCAGGGCATCGATGGCGCACCGGGAATCGACGGCTTTTCGTGCTCTTCCCAGTCGGGGTTGGGCTTGAGGTAGGCGCTTGCCATCTAGCGTTCGACCGCACACCAGAACATGCTGGTCAATCCAGGCGTATCGACGCACGCAGGCGGGAGTTGAGACGATCCACCAGCCACAGCAGGCCGCCGCGCCAGAAGCCGTGGATCCGGGCCTGGTGGCTGCGGTAGAGCATGACGTGGCTGAGCTGTGCGAGGCGTCCGCGGATGGTGACGCCCTTGAACAGGCCGAACTTGCCCAGCGAGGCGAAGGCGTCGTACTCGCCCAGCGACACCAGGGCCCCCATGTCGCGGTAGCGGAAGTCCGGCACCGCATCGCCCTGCAATACCTTCGGCAAGGCACGGATCAGGTACTTGGCCTGCTGGTGTGCCACCTGGGCGGTGGGCGGCAACGAGAGCTCGGCCTCCACTGGGGTCAGGCTGGCGCAGTCGCCGATGGCGTAGATGCCGGGATCCCGCGTGGTCTGCAGGGTCGGCAGGACCACCAGTTGGTTGCTCCGGGTCGCTTCCAGGCCATCCAGATCGGCAAGGAAGTCCGGCGCCTTGACCCCGGCCGCCCACACTTTCAACGATGCCGTCATCTGACGGCCATCCCCGAGGACGAAGCCGTCCGCGTTCGCTGCGCTGACCTGGGTATCGGTCATGACCTTGACGCCCAGCGCTTCCAGCCGTGCGCGGGTGGCGGTGGAAATGTCCTGCGGAAACGCCGCCAGCAACCGTGGCCCGGCCTCGACGAGGGTGATCGAGATGCGCGAGGCCAGGCCCTGCACGCCATAGACGGTCGCGGTTTCGAACAGCTGCACCAGTTCGGCCGCCAGTTCCACCCCGGTGGCACCGCCGCCGACGATCGCGATCGAAAGCTCCGTCTCCTGCGTCAGGCCCTGCAGCATGCGGATGCGCACCTCCCGGTTGAAGGCGTCGGCCTGCCGGCGCGAGTCGATCCCAAAGCAGTGCTCCGCCACGCCGGGCGTGCCGAAATCGTTGGCTTGGCTGCCGATGGCGAGCACCAGAGCGTCATAGCCCAGCCGTCGCGCGGGTATCAGCAGACGGCCATCCGGTGCGCGCAGCTCCTCAAGGTGGACTTCGCGGGCTTTACGGTCCAGGCCGCACAACTCACCGGGCTGGTAGGCAAATCCCGCATCGCGCGCCTGGGCGATGTAGGTGGTCTGCTGCTGGGAAATATCCCGGGTACCGGCCGCGATGGTGTGCAACATCGGCTTCCAGACGTGCGCGGAGTCGCGGTCGACCAACGTGATGACCGGTCGTCCCGGTCGGTGGCGCCAACGGCGACCGAGCGAACTGGCGATTTCCAGGCCCGCCACGCCGCCGCCCACGATCACGATCCGTTGCTGTCTTTCCCTGCTCTCAACCACGGCAATCACCTGTCGGGTAACTGTGTGCGACGAGGCCAGCATCGAGGCAGACCAACGTCGTCTCAGCCTGCATGGTCTTCCAGGATGCGGTCGGCAGCCAGCCACGCCATCGCCATGGTGGGTGCCGTGGTGTTGCCGGCCGTGATGGTCGGGAACACCGATAGGTCCACCACCCGCAAGCCTTCCACGCCGCGCACCCGTAGCCGCGCATCGACCACATCGTCGTGGTTGGGGCCCATCGCGCAGGTGCCCACCGCGTGGTAGGCGGGGGAGCCCTGGGAGAACGCGGTTTCCAGCAGTTGTTCCGGAGTGTTTACGTTCGTGCCGGGCACGCGCTCGTCCGTTACCAGTTCGGCCAACGGGCTCTGCGCCGTCCATTCGCGGACCTTCGGGATGATCGACAGCGTGGCCTTGCGGTCGACTTCGGTGGTCAGGTAGTTGGGATCGAGCACCGGCGCGGCGTCGGGGTCGGTGCTGGTGATGTGGATCGAGCCCTCGCTGGTCGGCCGCAGCTGGTAGCCGACAGCCATCATGCCCGCCTCCTTGGCGAGGCTGACCTGGCCCTCCGTCAGGCCGGAGGCTGCGGTGGACTGCGGTGCGATCAGAACCATCACGTCCGGCCGATCCAGTTCCGGCGACGACTTGTAGTAGGCAACCACGTCATAGCCGCCCACCGCCAGCGGTCCACCGCGCTGCAGCAGGAACTTCGCCCCGGTGACGGCCTGCCGCAGCGGGCTGTTGAGCATGTGGTTGTAGCCCAGGCCGTCCTTGAGGTTCGCCTGCAGGTTGACGCCGCGGTGTTCGCGCAGGCGCTCGCCGACGTTGGGGCTCTCGACTCGCAGCGCTACGCCGGCCTTGGCCAGCACGCCGGGATCGCCGATCCCGGAGCGCTCGAGCAACAGCGGGCTTTCGAGCGTGCCGCAGGACACGATCACTTCCTTGCGGGCGCGGAATTCGACCGCCTTGCCATCGCTGAGCGCATGCACGCCGACCGCACGCTCACCTTCAAACAGCAGGCGGTCGGCCCTGGTTCTGGTGACGACCTTGAGGTTGGGCCGATGCTCGACGGGATGCAGGAAGCCGCGCGCGCCCGCCATCCGCAGCCCGCGTTTGACGTTGGAGGCCACGTAACCCACGCGTTCGTCGTCGCTGTCGTTGGGATCCTTGACCCGCTTCCAGCCGAGCTTCTCGCCCGCGGTGAGCATCACTTCACAGGTGGGCTCGGTCCTGGTGGCCACCTCGACGGTGATCGGCCCACCGGCGCCGCGCGTCTCCGAGGCACCCAACTGGTGGTCTTCCAGACGTTTGAACACCGGCAAGAAATCCTTCCAGCCCCAGCCCGGATTGCCGGCTGCCTCGATCTCGTCGTAATCCTGTGCCCAGCCGCGATTCCACACCAGGCCGTTGATCGCGGTGGAGCCGCCGATGACGACGCCCCGCGCCCACTGCTCGACCAGGCCGGTCGGACCCACCGGCTCGGTTGCATAGTGCCTGGCGACACTCTTGCTCTGCATCGTGAAGAAGAATCCCTTGGGGATCGGGATCATCGGGTGGCGATCCTGTCCACCCCATTCCAGCAGCAGCACTTTGTTGGCGGGATCTTCGGAAAGACGGTTCGCCAGTACGCAGCCGGCCGCGCCGGCGCCAATGATGATGTAGTCGTATTCCATGGCGATTGCCTCGTATCAGGGAGCCCGTACGCGATGACCGTCCGCGGCAGGGCACTGTGGAAAGTGGCGCCGCGACCATTGCAGGTCGCAGCGCCTGCCGATGGCCTTATTCAGCAGCCGGCAGCACGACCGACTTGATGTTGGTCAGCGTCAGATAGCCCTCGCGGCTGCCCACGTAGCCCCAGCCGGACTGCTTCATGCCGCCGTAGGGCGCGATCAGCACCGGGAAGGCGCCACCGATACCGAACGAGCCTGAGCGGACCCGGTAGGCGACGTCATAGGCGAGCTTCTCGTCATTGGTGTGCACCGTGCCGTACAGGCCGAACTTCGAATCGTTGGCAATGCGTACGGCATCGTCGATGTCGCCGTAGGGGATTACGCAGTAGACCGGCCCGAACACTTCTTCCTGGGCGATTTCCATGTCGTTGCTGACGTTCACCAGCAGGGTCGGCTCGATGTAGAAACCGCGGTCGAAGCCTTCCGGGCGCTTGCCGCCGGTGGCGATCTTCGCGCCCTGGGCGACGGCGCGCTCGACGAAGCCTTCCGAGCGTGCCCGCACGCGTTCGCTGACCATCGGCCCGAACTCGGTGGCCGGATCCAGCGGCGGGCCGATCCGCATTGCGGCCAACGCCTTTGACAGCTTCTCGACCAGTTCGTCATGGCGCTTGCGCGAGACCAGGATGCGGCTGGTGGTGACGCAGACCTGGCCCATGTAGGCGGTCATGCTGGCAACCAGCTTGGGCACGATCTCGTCCATGTCGACGTCGTCGGCCACGATCGCCGCCGACTTGCCGCCGAGCTCCAGCGTCACCCGCGCCATGCGCTGTGCGCAGACCGCGCCGACTTCGGCGCCAACTTCGTTGCCGCCGGTGAAATGCACCGCATCGATATCGTGATGGGCAACCAGGTATTTACTGACCTCCGCACCGGCCGTGATGATCGTCAGCACGCCTTCGGGGAAGCCTGCTTGCGCCGCTGCCTCGGCCATGAAGTGACCGATCATGCGGTTTTCCGCCGGCAGCTTGACCACCACGGGATTGCCGGTCAGAAGCGCCGGGAACACGCTCATGCCCAGTTCGGCCAGCGGCCCGTTGTAGGTGAGGATCGCCAGCACCGGGCCCAGCGGCTCATGCCTGACTTCAACCCGGCCGGCGCGGGTTTCGCGGATTTCACTCAGCGGAATCTCGGTGGCCAGCGCCAGCACGTCGTCGATGCCGAACATCGACATGCCGTACATCGCCTTGACCGTGCTGATCGGCATACCGCCCTCGATCGCCCAGGCCTTTTCGAATCCTTCCATCGCCGCCAGCCCGTCGCGGAAGCGGGTGGTGGCTTCCAGGCGCTGTTCAACCGTCATCTGCGGCCAATCGCCCTGGTCGAACGCAGCCCGGGCACGCTCCACGGCGTAGCCGGCATCTTCGAGCGATGCGTCGGGAAGTTCGCAGATGACGTCCTGGGTATCGGGTGAAATCACCTTGATCAGCGACAGCGTGCCTCGCGGCTTCTGCCACTTGCTGGCGATGAACACTTCGCGGTCGTGGGGTACCTTTACTTGCTCGTTCACTGTGATTGCCTCTTGGGTAGGGGGCGGCGAATGCTTTCAATCCAGCCCTTCGCCTGCGACGGTGAGACCCGGTCGGATCACGACATCAGGAATCAATCCGTGCGAATATGTTTACCGATCAATTATTGACATGTCAATTATAAATGGACGATAAAGCGAACTGGGGCGAGACCCTGACGTGGATCCTGATGCCCGTCGGGCGCCTGTGGTGCCGCGCGGTCGGGAAGGCGTTCGAAAGCCTCGGGGTCTCACTGTCGGCGGGAGCACCGATCCTGGCAGTGGCGGAACTGGGCAACGGAGTGCGGCAGAACGTCGTCGCTGAGGAGATCGGTGTGGACAATGCCGCGCTGGTGCGGTCGGTAGACAAGCTCGAAGCGGCCGGCCTGCTCGAACGGCGGGCCGATCCGCTCGACCGCCGGGCCAGGACGTTGCATCTGACCGAGGCGGGCGATGTGCTTGCCGTCAGGTTGACCGAGGCGCTGGACACCTTCCGCGCCCAGGTGCTGGCCGAGGTGAGCGATGCGGACGGCGAGGCGGCCGTTCGCGTTCTGCGCGGGATCGAGCAGGCATCGCTCAGGAGCCTCGGCGAAGCCGGTCAGCGCGAGGGCTGATCTGGACCCTTTGTTAACAGTCTGGTGGAAGCTTCGCCTGCGCTCCCCTTAGCCCGCGAACCGGGAATGGGGGGGCTGGCGGGAATTTCCCGATGACTTGATGAGCTCGACAAAAGCCCCGGAATACCTATACTTCAATAATTGAAGTCACTAGGCGTCGGCAACGTGAAAGCAAAATCCTTCGCAGGAATGCGGTGCTCCGTCGCGGGTGCACTCGAGCTGATCGGGGATCGCTGGACGCTGCTGCTGATCCGTGACCTGTCGCTCGGGCTCCGTCGCCATGACGAGCTGCGCGAGAGCACGGGCATTCCCACCGCCACGCTGGCGGCGCGCCTCAAGCATCTGACGCAGCACGGCATCGTCGAACAGTCGCGCTATCAGGAGCGGCCACCCCGGGTTGAATACCGGCTGACGGCCAAAGGCCGCGACCTGTGGAAGGTCAGCGTTGCCTTGCGCGAATGGGGCGACCGCTGGGATGCGAACGGCTTTGGCGCGCCGACCGTGGAGACGATCGATCGCGAAACCGGGCGACCGCTGCGCCTGGCGCTAGTCGATCCCGAGACCGGCACGGCGGTTCCCCGCGACCGCGTCCAGCTTCGCCCCGGCCCCGGGGCCGACGACCGCGTTCGCCATCTTCTAAACAACCTCGCCACAGGAGCAGTCCAATGACCCGATCGATCGAACTCTTCTACGATTTCCGCAGCCCGTACAGCTACCTTGCCTTCACGCAGCTACATGAGATGGGCGTCGACATCGCGCTCAGGCCGATGATGGTGCTGAAGCTGATGGAGGAGGTCGGCAACGTGCCGACCACGCTCACCTGCGCGGCCAAGGGGCGCTACGCCCGCGACGATCTGGCGCGCTGGGCGCAGCGCTACGGCATCGCACTGAATCCATCCGACATGCGCGCGAACGATGGCGATGCCTGTTCGCGCGCCGTGCTGGCGGCGGCATCGCCGGCGGAGGCAATCGAGATAACGCTGGCGCTGTACCGCGCGTGCTGGAGCGAGGGCAGGACACTCGCCGCGAAGGACGACATCCTCGCCGTCATCGCCGCGGTCGGGATCGACGCCGACGCGATCGCCAAGCGGATCGACGCGCCCGAAACGATCGCGCAACTGGACGCCAACACCCATGAAGCCGCCGAACGCGGCGTGTTCGGCTCGCCGACCATGTTCGTCGGCGACGCGATGTTCTTCGGCAACGACCGTCTCGATTTCGTGCGCGAACATCTCGCGCACCTGGAGCAAGCAGCATGACCGATAAGACCACCAAACCACTCGCCCTCGTTACCGGGGTCGGCCCCGGCACCGGCGCTGCCCTGGTGCGGCGCTTCGCCGAGGGTGGCTACCGCGTGGCGATGCTGGCGCGCAATGCCGATCGCCTGGCTGCGCTGGAAGCGGAGATACCCGACACGATCGCGGTGCCGTGCGACGTGACGGACCGGGCCGCGCTTGAGCAGGCGATCGCCGATGTCGGAATGCCGAAAGTGGTCGTCCACAACGCAGTGGGCGGTGCGTTCGGCACGTTCATGGAGATCGAGGCGGAGACGCTGCAGAAGAACTTCGACATCAACACGATGGCGCTGTTCAACCTGGCCCGGCTGACCGCCCCGGCGATGGTGGCGGCCGGCGAGGGCGCGCTGATCGTGACCGGCAATACCTCCGCCCAGCGCGGCAGGGCGGGCTTTGCCGGGTTCGCGCCGACCAAGGCGGCGCAGCGGATCCTGGCCGAATCACTGGCCCGCGACCTGGGGCCGAAGGGCGTACACGTCGCCTATCTCATCATCGATGCCGTAATCGACGTGCCGTGGCAGCGCGAGCGGCTGCCCGATACGGCGGACGATTTCTTCATCTCTCCCGCCTCGATCGCGGGCGAGGTCTTTCACCTGGCACATCAGCCGCGCGACGCGTGGTCGTTCCTCGCCGAAGTCCGGCCCTTCCACGAGCCGTGGTGAGCGCCGTGGATACGTGGGGAGACGGCGCGCTCAACGGCCTCGAGCAGCTTCGCGCCCTGATGGTGGCCGGAGCCAACCAGCCGCCGATGGGCGAAACGCTCGGCTTCACCTTGGTCGAGGTCGATCGCGGCCATGCCGTGTTCGAAGGCGCGCCTGATCGGACCGTCTACAACCCGCTCGGCTCGGTGCACGGCGGCTATGCGGCGACACTGCTCGACAGTGCCTGCGGCATTACCGTCCACAGCCAGCTCGACGCCGGGCGCGGGCACACCACGCTCGAACTGAAGGTGTCGTATCTGCGTCCGCTGACCGACAACAGCGGGACGGTGCGCGCCGTCGGCCGCGTTGTCTCGATGGGACGGCGCGTCGCTTTTGCCGAGGCGACGCTGCATGACGGCGACGGCCGCTTGTGTGCGACGGCCACGTCGACGCTGCTGGTATTCGACCTCGCACAACCCGAATAAGGCGGCAGAAATGAACAAGACGATGAGTGGACTGGAACTACGATCGCTGGCGACGTCCGATGGACAGCTTCGGCTGAGCCTGGAGACGGTCGTGCTGGATGAGCCCGGCCCGGATGAGCTGGTGGTGCGGGTCGAAGCCACACCCATCAATCCATCCGACCTTGGGCTCCTGTTCGGCCCTGCCGATGTATCGACCGTCCGGGCCGAAGGCACGCCGGAGCGACCGGTGCTGGTCGCCGACATTCCGCAGCAGCGCCTGGCGGCCATTCGCAGCCGGCTGGATCAGTCGTTGGCGGTCGGCAACGAAGGCGCGGGCACCGTCGTCAAGGCGGGCCGCGATGTGCAGCACTTCCTTGGCAAAAAGGTCGGGATGCTGGGCGGTGGGATGTACACGCAGCTGCGCAAACTGCGTGCGCGGGACTGCATCCTGTTGCCCGATGACGTGGACGTCTCGGACGGAGCGTCGATGTTCGTCAATCCGCTGACGTCGCTTGGTTTCACCGAGACGATGAAGGCCGAGGGGCACAGCGCCATCGTGCAGACCGCCGCCGCTTCGAACCTGGGCCAGATGCTCAACAGGATCTGCCTTGCGGATGGGATCGGGCTGGTCAATATCGTGCGCAGCGACGCGCAGGCGACGATTCTGCGCGAGATCGGCGCACGCCACATCGTCGACAGCACGTCGCCCGACTTCCAGGCCGAGCTGACGGAAGCGATCGCTGAAACGGGCGCCACCATCGGCTTCGACGCCATTGGTGGCGGCACGCTGGCCGGCCAGATCCTCCAGGCGATGGAAGCCGTCGCCAGTCGCGGCGTCACCACCTACAACCGCTACGGCTCGGACGCGTT
Organism: Lysobacter sp. A378; assembly: GCF_054052125.1. Classification (NCBI taxonomy): domain Bacteria; kingdom Pseudomonadati; phylum Pseudomonadota; class Gammaproteobacteria; order Lysobacterales; family Lysobacteraceae; genus Lysobacter; species Lysobacter sp. A378. The sequence goes on from NZ_JBSVRK010000002.1 coordinate 477,876, forward strand.
CAAGCAGGTCTATATCTACGGCGCCCTGGACACGGGGCCGACCGTGATCGATCGGACGTTCGGTTTTGCCTGGAACGTCGGCGGATGGCTGCTTTTCCCGTTCCTGCAGAAGGCGGGCCAGGAGGTCGTGACGCGGATGCGTCAACGCGTCGTGGATGAGCTGACAACGACTTTCGCCAGTCATTACACAAAAACCATCAGCCTCACCGATGCGCTCCAGCCAGACATCCTGGCCGCGTACGAGCGCAAGTCGACCGGCGAGAAGTATCTGATCAACCCGTCCTTGTAGAAAGGGCTGTTCTGCCCGCTTTCATGACCGAAAGCGGACAGCCTGGAGCCGCGAACGCGGTCAAGGTCTGAGGCGCTGGCTGCTGGGGAAACCTCTGACTCTGACGCCGGTTTCCGTCATGTGCCCGTCCGCTGCGGGCCGCCGTCGAGCCAGGCCGGCTCCTCGGCATACATCTCGCCGATCAAGCGCTTCACTAGATCGATGTCGCTCGAGTGGTCGTTGGCGCGGTAGCTGATGATGATCGGCGAGGTGGCGTGATCGTCTGCCAGGTCGCGATAACACAGGTCGGTGCGCAGGATCCGCACCGAGCTGGGGATGATGCAGGCGCCCATGTCGGCCGCGACCAGCCCCAGTGCGGTCTGCAGCTCGCGGACTTCCTGGGTCTCTTTGGGCCGCAGGCCCTGGTCGGCGAACAACGAGAGCACCTGGTCGGCGAAGCTGGGGCGGGGTTCCTTGGGGTAGACGATCAGGGTTTCGCCGGTGATCGCGTTCAGCGGCAGCGGGCCGGTGCCGCCTGCCAGCGGGCTGGTCGGGGGCAGGGCGACCACCAGCCGCTCTTCGCGCATCACGACGCGCTCGACCGCCGGGTCGATCGCCCGGACGCGGCCGAAGCCGATGTCGATCCGTCCGGTCTTCAATGCCTCGATCTGGTCCATCGACATCATTTCCAGCAACTGGATATCCAGCTCGGGGCGCTGTTGGCGGAGCCGGCGCACCAGCAGCGGCATCCCGCTGTACAGCGTGGACGCGACGAAGCCGATCGCGAGCACGCTGCGCTCGTTCTTGCCCGTCCGCTGGGTCGCGGTCTTCATCTGTTCCACCCGGGCCAGGATCTGCAGTGCCTGCTCGCGGAATACCCGCCCCGCGTCGGTCAATCGCAAGGGCCGGCTGTTGCGCAGCAGCAGTTGCACGCCCAGTTCGTCCTCCAACTGCCGGATCTGGCGGCTGAGCGGTGGCTGGGCGATATGCAACTGCTCGGCCGCCCGGGTGAAGTTGCGCGTTTGGGCGACCGCGACAAAATAACGTAGCTGCCGGAGCTCCATTCATCTTTACCTTCGACTTTGGTATAAGGGCGGATGCTGCAGTGCAATAAACAGCGTGTCCGGGTGTGATGCCGTCCAATCATACCTTTTGGGTATGAGACAAGACCGCAACAGTCTTGGACTTGGCACGCGGGAGGGCCGAAGAATCGGGGCATGCCACATATCCCCCACTTCCGCCAGACCCAGGTTCGCGTCGAACGCGTCGAGACCCTGCTGCTGGACATTCCGACCATCCGGCCGCACCGGATGTCGGTCGCCACCATGCATGCACAGACCCTGATGCTGGTCCGGATCCACGCCAGCGACGGCAGCGTCGGCATCGGCGAGGGCACCACCATCGGTGGCATGTCGTACGGGCCGGAAAGCCCGGAAAGCATGAAGCTCGCCATCGACACCTATATCGCGCCACTGCTGAAGGACGCCGACCTCTCCAAGGTGCGTCTGCTGATGGCGAAGATCGGCAAGCACGTGAAGGGCAACCATTTCGCCAAGTGCGCCGTCGAGACCGCGCTGCTGGATGCCCACACCCGGCGGCTGGGCATACCGCTGTCGGAACTGTTCGGTGGCCGCGTGCGCGATCGCCTGCCGGTGGCCTGGACGCTCGCTTCGGGCGATACCGCGCTCGACATCGTCGAGGCCGAGCAGATGTTGGCCCTTCGCCGCCATGACGTGTTCAAGCTGAAGATCGGCATGCGTGCGGTGGCCGACGACGTCGCCCACGTCGCCGCGATCAAGCGTGCGGTTGGCGACCGCGCCAGCGTCCGGGTCGACGTCAACATGGCCTGGAGCGAGACGGCCGCCGCGCGTGGATTGCCGGCGCTGGCCGATGTCGGCTGCGATCTGGTCGAGCAACCGACGGCGACTGCCGCTTCGCTGGCGCGGCTGGCCCGGCGCTTCCCGATTCCGCTGATGGCCGACGAGTCGGTCGGCACCCCGAACAGCGCCTACGAGCTGGCGCGTGCCGGCGCGGCCGATGTGTTCGCGATCAAGACCGAGCAGGCCGGCGGCCTGTTCGCCGCGCAGCAGATTGGCGCGATTGCCGACGCCGCCGGCATCGAGCTGTATGGCGGCACGATGCTGGAAGGCGCGGTCGGCACCGCTGCCGCGGCCCATGTCTTCAGCACCTTCCCGAACCTGCAGTGGGGCACCGAGCTGTTCGGACCGTTGCTGCTGACCGAGGAGATCCTCACCCAGCCGTTGGATTACAGCGACTTCCAGCTCACCGTTCCGGCCGGCCCGGGCCTGGGCATCGACCTCGACGAGGAGCGGGTGCAGTTTTTCCGCCGCGACGCGGTACGCCGCACGCTCAGCGTCCCGGGCGCTGTCGCGCCTGCTTCCTCCACACAATCCCAAGGAGCCTGACCATGCTTTTTCATGTCCGCATGGATGTGCGCATCCCGCGCGACCTTCCCGCCGACACCGTCGCCACGCTCAAGGCCGACGAGAAGGCGCTGTCGCAGCAACTCCAGCAAAGCGGCAAATGGCGCCACATCTGGCGCGTCGTCGGCCAGTACTCGAACGTCAGCATCTTCGACGTCGACAGCAACGCCGAACTGCACGAGCTGCTGATGGCGCTGCCGCTGTACCCCTACATGCAGATCGAGGTGATGCCGTTGTGCCGTCACCCGTCCGCGATCCACGCCGACGACCGCTGAGTCGCCCACCGCATCACCCACATGACCCACCCGCCACGACCCCACCCGACACGACTCAAGACGAACCCAAAGAGGGCAACACCATGACGGTCAAACTCATCGACACCGCCGAGCTGCGCGATTTCCTCGAGACCTGCAGCGGCCTGAAGTCGGCTGAAGGCAAAGCGCCCCAGGGCAACCTGCGCACCCAGCAGATCCTGCACCGTGTGCTGGGCGACCTGTTCCGCACCATCGAAGATTTCGACGTCACCCCGGACGAGTTCTGGACTGCGGTGAACTACATCAACGAGCTCGGCGCCGCCGGTGAAGCCGGCCTGGCCGCTGCCGGATTCGGCTTCGAGAAGTACCTCGACCTGCGCATGGACGCGGCCGATGCCGCCGCCGGCATCGCCGGGGTGACCCCGCGCACCATCGAGGGCCCGCTGTACGTGGCCGGCGCGCCGGTGAGTGAAGGCAAGGCCCGCCTGGACACCGACCCGGATCCCGATGGCCAGTTGCTGGTCATGCACGGCCAGGTGCGCGACGCGGGCGGCAAGGCGCTGCCGGGCGCCACCGTCGAGGTCTGGCACTGCAACACCAAGGGCATGTACTCGTTCTTCGACTCGACCCAGAGCGCGTTCAACCTGCGCCGCACGATCCGCACCGACGCCGACGGCAACTACGAGTTCCGCAGCGTCGTTCCGGCTGGTTACGGTTGCCCGCCCGGTGGCCCGACCCAGAGCCTGCTCGACGCGGTCGGCCGCCACGGCCAGCGCCCGGCGCACATCCACTTCTTCATCAATGCCGATGGCTGCCGTCACCTGACCACGCAGATCAACATCGACGGCGACGAGTACCTGCACGACGACTTCGCCTTCGCCACCCGCGACGACCTGGTGCCGGCCATCAAGCAGGTGGATGACGCCGACGCGATCACGGCGCGGGGCCTGGAAGGTCCGTTCGCCGAGATCGAGTTCGACTTCGTGCTCGTGCCCCAGATCGGGTCCGTGCCCGACAGCGTGGTCGAGCGCAAGCGCGCCGCCGCCTGATCTTTCAAGCCAGCCCTTGACGCCCCGGCGGATATCGCCGGGGTCCTGTCCAGTCCGGTACCCGCGAGTGGTTTCGCGTGGCGCCGCACACGCCACGCACGTCACTACGTGCAGGAGCTCGCCATGTCCGCCGTCATCGAGAATTCCCCCCGTGTTTCCCGGCTGATCGACGCCGCTTTGGTCGAAGACGCCGACAGTGGCGTGTATCGCGCCCGCCGCGACATTTTCACCGACGAGGCCCTGTTCGATTTGGAGATGCGCCACATCTTCGAGGGCAACTGGGTGTATCTGGCCCATGAAAGCCAGATCCCGGAGAACAACGACTACTTCAGCACCAGCATTGGTCGCCAGCCAGTGATGATCACCCGCGACAAGCAGGGCGAGCTGCACGCGTTGATCAACGCCTGTGCGCACCGCGGCGCGATGTTGTGCCGTCGCAACCGTGGCAACAAGGGCAGCTTTACCTGTCCGTTCCACGGCTGGACCTTCAGCAACAGCGGCAAGCTGCTCAAGGCCAAGGACGCCAAGACCGGCGCCTATCCGCCGGGCTTCAACACCGACGGCTCGCACGATCTGAAGAAGGTGGCGAAGTTCGCCTCCTACCGCGGTTTCCTGTTTGGCAGCCTCAACGCCGACGTGCTGCCGCTGGAGGAGCACTTGGGCGAAACCAAGGTGATCATCGACCAGATCGTGGATCAGGCACTCGAGGGGCTGGAGGTGCTGCGCGGCAGTTCCAGCTACACCTACGACGGCAACTGGAAGCTGCAGATCGAGAACGGCGCCGACGGTTACCACGTCAGTTCGGTGCACTGGAACTACGCGGCCACGATGGGCCGGCGCAATTACGAGGAAGGCGGCACCCAGGCCGTGGACGCCAACAGCTGGTCCAAGGCGGTCGGCGGTGTGTACGGCTTCGAGCACGGCCATATGCTGCTGTGGACGCAACTGCTCAATCCGGAAGTACGGCCGGTGTATGCGCATCGCGAGGCGCTGGCCGGGAAGCTGGGGCAGGACAAGGCCGACTTCATCGTCAACCAGACCCGCAACCTGTGCGTGTACCCGAACGTCTACCTGATGGATCAGTTTTCGACCCAGATCCGGGTGGTGCGCCCGATCACGGTCGACAGGACCGAGGTCACCATCTACTGCTTCGCGCCCAAGGGCGAGAGCGCGGAGATGCGCGCACTGCGCATCCGCCAGTACGAGGATTTCTTCAACGTCAGCGGCATGGGCACGCCCGACGACCTGGAAGAGTTCCGCGCCTGCCAGCAGGGCTATCAGGGCATTGCCGCGCCATGGAACGACCTCAGCCGCGGCGCCGACGGCCACTGGATCGACGGTGCCGACGACAACGCCAAGGCGATGGGTTTGAACCCGCTGATCAGCGGCACCCATCCCGAAGATGAGGGCCTTTACCTGAAGCAGCACGGCTACTGGTCGCAGGTGATGGCGCGCGCGCTGGCTGCGGAGCAGGGCGATGCGGAGGTGCCGGCATGAGCCTGACGCATGAGCAGACCGCCGCCTTCCTGTACCGCGAGGCGCGCCTGCTGGACGACCGTGACTTCGACGCCTGGCTGCAGTGCTATTCGCCCAAGGTGGAGTTCTGGATGCCGGCCTGGGACGACGACGACACCCTGGTCGAGAACCCGCAGACCGATATCTCGCTGATCTACTACCCCAACCGCGACGGGCTGGAAGACCGCGTGTTCCGGATCAAGACCGAGCGTTCCAGCGCGAGCCTGCCGGAGACGCGCACCAGCCACAACCTGAGCAATATCGAAGTGCTGTCGCGCGAAGGCGACCGCATCGAGCTGCGCTTCAACTGGCACACGCTCAGCCACCGCTACAAGACCACCGACAGCTATTTCGGCACCTCGTTCTACACCTTGGATACCAGCGGACTGGACACCAGCGGTGGCGAGCCGGTGATCGTGCGCAAGAAAGTGGTGCTGAAGAACGATTACATCCACCAGCTGATCGATGTCTATCACATCTGACCGGCTCGCCTGCCGCATCTGCGAGGTAACCCCATGAGTCATCGCATCGCCCTGAGTTTCGAGGACGGCGTCACCCGTTTCATCGATTGCCGCGCCAACGAGACCGTGCTGGATGCCGCCTACCGCCAGCGGATCAACCTGCCGATGGACTGCTCCGACGGCGTCTGCGGCACCTGCAAGTGCCGCGCGGAGCAGGGTCGCTACGACCTGGGCGACGACTACATCGAGGACGCGCTGACCGAGGACGAGGCCGCCGAAGGGCTGGTGCTGACCTGCCAGATGGTGCCGTCCTCGGACTGCGTCATTTCCGTGCCGCTGCCGTCGACCGCGTGCAAGACCGGCACGGCGACCTTCGAGGCAACACTGGTGGCGATCACCCAGCATCAGGACGCGGCGCTGGAAGTGGCGTTCGAGATCGCCGAAGGCGCCGAGGCGCCGGTGTTCCTGCCCGGCCAGTACGTCAATATCGCCGTGCCGGGAAGCGAACAGACCCGTTCGTACTCCTTCAGTTCGGCCCCCGGCGCGCGCCGCCTGTCGTTCCTGGTCAAGCAGGTGCCGGGTGGCCTGATGACCGGCTACCTGACCGAGGCAGCCATCGGCCAGACCCTGTCATTGACCGGCCCGCTGGGTAGCTTCTACCTGCGCGAGGTCAAGCGGCCGCTGCTGCTGCTCGCCGGTGGCACCGGGCTGGCGCCGTTCCTGTCGATGCTCGAAGTATTGGCGGGGCAGGACAGCACCCAGCCGGTGCAGCTGCTCTACGCGGTCACCCGCGACGAAGATCTGGTGCTGGTGGAACAGCTGCAGGCCTATGCGCAGCGCCTGCCCGGCTTCGCGTTCGCCACCATCGTCGCGGACGAGGCGTCCACGCATGCACGCAAGGGCTTCGTCACCCACCACCTGCCCGCCGACGCGCTGCATGGCGGCGAGGTCGACGTGTACCTGTGCGGGCCGCCGCCGATGGTCGATGCGGTGCGCCGCCACCTCGGCGAACTGGGCGTCACTCCGGCGAGCTTCCACTACGAGAAATTCACTCCGAGCACGGCCGGCCTGAAGGAGGCCGCGTGATGGCACGCGCCGACCGCTTCACCGACAAGTCGGTGGTGGTCACCGGCGCGGCCCAGGGCATCGGCCGTGAAGTGGCGCTGGACATCGCCCGCGAAGGCGGCCGCCTGGTGCTGGCCGACCGGGCTGACTTCCTCGACGAGGTGGTGGCCGAGGCGCGTGCGCTGGGCGCCGACTGCGATGGCATCCACGCCGACCTGGAAACCTGGGCCGGCGCGCAGGCGGTGATGGATCTGGCGATCGCCCGCTACGGCCGCATCGACGTGCTGGTCAACAACGTCGGCGGCACCATCTGGGCACGCCCGTTCGAGCACTACGGTGAAGAGCAGATCGAGGCGGAGATCCGCCGCTCGCTGTTTCCGACGTTGTGGTGCTGCCGCGCCGCGCTGCCGCAGATGCTGGAGCAGGGCGCCGGTGCCATCGTCAACGTGTCCTCCATCGCCACCCGCAGCATCCATCGCGTGCCGTATGCCGCGGCCAAGGGCGGCGTCAATGCGCTCACCGCCTCGCTGGCGTTCGAGTGCGGCACCCGCGGCGTGCGCGTCAACGCAGTCGCGCCCGGCGGTACCGAAGCGCCGCTACGCAAGGTGCCCCGCAACACAGAATCGCCCACCGCGCAGGAAGCACGGTGGTATCAGGCCATCGTCGAACAGACCACCGGCAGCACGCTGATGAAGCGCTACGGCACGCTGGCCGAGCAGGCCGCGGCGATCCTTTTCCTCGCTTCCGACGAGGCCTCCTACATCACCGGAACCGTGCTGCCCGTTGGCGGCGGCGACCAGGGCTGAGCGCAAGCCGGCCCCCACACAGCGACATGAAGGTTATCCATGGCTGATATCTGTTCACTGCAAGAAGCCGTTTCCGGCCTGATCCACGATGGCGACACCGTGGCGATGGAGGGCTTTACCCACCTGATTCCGCACGCGGCCGGTCACGAAGTCATCCGCCAGGGCAAGCGCGGCTTGGCGCTGGTACGCATGACCCCGGACCTGATCTACGACCAGTTGATCGGCGCCGGCTGCGCGACGTCGCTGCGCTTTTCCTGGGGCGGCAATCCCGGCGTCGGCTCGCTGCACCGCCTGCGCGACGCGGTGGAGAAGGGCTGGCCGCACAAGCTCGCCATCCGCGAGCACAGCCATGCCGACATGGCCAACGCCTACGTCGCCGGCGCGTCCGGGCTGCCGTTCGCGGTGTTGCGCGGCTACATCGGCTCGGACCTGCCGAAGGTCAACGACAACATCCGCTTCATCGAATGCCCGTATACGGGCGAGACGCTGGCCACCACGCCGGCCGTGCGGCCCGATGTCACCGTGATCCACGCCCAGCAGGCCGACCGCCAGGGCAACGTGCTGCTGTGGGGCATCCTCGGCGTGCAGAAGGAGGCCGCGCTGGCGGCGAAGAAGGTGATCGTCACCGTCGAGGAGATCGTCGACAAGCTGGACGCTCCGGCCAACGCCTGCATCCTGCCGCGCTGGGTGGTGAGCGCCGTGTGCCACGTGCCGCGCGGGGCCACCCCGTCCTACGCGCATGGCTATTACGAGCGCGACAATCGCTTCTACCTGGCTTGGGATCCGATCGCCCGCAGCCGCGAGGCGTTCACCGCCTGGATCCAGCGCCACATCCTGGACACCGAAGACTTCGAGGGCTTCCAGCGCGTCCATGCCGAAAGCCAGCAGGAGGCGAGCGTATGAGCACCTACACCACCAATGAAATGATGACTGTCGCCGCCGCCCGCCGGCTGCGCGATGGCGCGGTCTGCTTCGTCGGTATCGGCCTGCCGTCCACCGCCGCCAACCTGGCGCGGCTGACGCATGCGCCGGACGCCACCCTGATCTACGAATCCGGCCCGATCGGTGCCAAGCCGACCGTCCTGCCGCTGTCCATCGGCGACGGCGAGCTGGCCGAAACCGCCGACACCGTGGTCTCGACTCCGGAAATCTTCCGTTACTGGCTGCAGGGCGGACGGGTGGACGTCGGCTTTCTCGGCGCGGCGCAGATCGACCGGTTCGCCAACCTCAATACCACCGTGATTGGCCCCTACGACGCCCCGAAGACACGACTGCCGGGTGCCGGTGGCGCGCCGGAAATCGCCGGCTCGGCCAAGGAAGTGTTCATCATCATCCGCCAGTCGAAGCGCGCCTTCGTCGACAAACTCGACTTCGTCACCAGCGTCGGCCACATGGACGGCGGTGATGCGCGCCAGCGCGCCGGCCTGCCGGGCAAGGGCCCGCAAGTCGTGGTCACCGACCTGTGCGTGATGGAGCCGGATCCGGTGACGCGCGAGCTGACCGTGGTCTCGATCCATCCCGGCGTCAGTCGCGGGCAGATCGTCGAAGCCACCGGCTGGCCAATCAAGTTTGCCGACAACGTGAGCGAAACCGTGCCGCCCGAAGCCTCGGTGTTGGCGACGCTGCGCGCGCTGCAGGCCCGCACCGATGCCGCCCACGGCAAGCAACAAGGAGGAGAGTGATGGCTGACGTATTCATCGTCGACGGCATCCGTACGCCGATCGGCCGCTACGGCGGCGCGCTCGCGGGCATCCGTGCCGACGACCTCGGCGCGGTGCCTTTGAAGGCGCTGCTGGCGCGCAACCCGGGGCTGGACCCCACGCGGATCGACGACGTCTTCCTCGGCTGCGCCAACCAGGCCGGCGAGGACAACCGCAACGTTGCGCGCATGAGCCTGCTGTTGGCCGGGCTGCCGACCGACGTGCCGGGCGTGACCCTCAACCGCCTGTGCGGCTCCGGTCTGGACGCGGTGGGCAGCGCGGCGCGCGGCATCCGTGCCGGCGAATTGGAAATCGCTATCGCCGGCGGTGTCGAATCGATGTCGCGCGCGCCGCTCGTGATGGGCAAGGCGGCCTCGCCGTTCGCCCGCAATCAAGTCCTCGAAGACACCACGATGGGCTGGCGCTTCGTCAATCCGGCGCTGGAGGCGCTGTATGGCGTCGAGTCGATGGGCCAGACCGCCGAAAACGTGGCCGCGCAGTACGGCATCTCGCGCGAGGACCAGGACGCGTTCGCGCTGCGCAGCCAGCAGCGGTACGCCGCGGCGAAGGCGGCCGGCTTCTACGACGGCGAGCTGGTGCCGGTGACGGTGCCCGGTCGCAAGCGCGGCGAGACCCTGCAGGTCGATGAGGACGAGCATCCGCGCGCCGATACCAGTGCCGAGGTGCTGGCCAAACTGAAGACGATCTTCGCCGCCCCCGGCACGGTCACCGCCGGCAATGCTTCGGGTATCAACGACGGTGCCGCGGCGCTGCTGCTGGCCTCGGCCGCGGCGGCGCAGCGCCATGGCCTGACCCCGCGCGCCCGGGTGCTGGGCATGGCCACTGCCGGCGTGCTGCCCGGCGTGATGGGCACCGGCCCGGTGCCGGCCACGCAAAAATTGCTGGCACGCCTCGGCCTCACCATCCACGACTTCGACGCGATCGAACTCAACGAAGCATTCGCCGCGCAGGGGCTGGCGTGCCTGCGTCAGTTCGGGCTCGCCGACGATGCCGCCCACGTCAACGCCAACGGCGGTGCGATCGCGCTCGGCCATCCGCTGGGCATGAGCGGTGCGCGTCTGGCGCTGACCTTGCTGCGTCAACTGGAAGCCAGCGGCGGCAAGCGTGGTCTGGCGACGATGTGCATCGGCGTCGGGCAGGGCATCGCCTTGGCCATTGAGCGGGTGTGAGGACAGCAATGGAACCGACACCCACCTTCGCCACTGTCAACGGCGTGCGCCTGCACTACCGCGTCGATGGCCGCGCCGACGGCCCGTGGCTGACCTTCTGCAATTCGCTGGGCACCGATCTGACGATGTGGGACCGTCAGATCGAAGTGCTCGGCGAGCACTTCCGCATCCTGCGTTACGACCGTCGCGGCCATGGCCGTTCGGCCACGCCACCCGCGCCGTACTCGATCGACGACCTCGGCCGCGACGTGCTCGGGCTGCTCGATTCGCTGGGCATCGCCAGCACCCATTACTGCGGCCTGTCGATCGGCGGGCTGGTCGGGCAATGGCTGGCGGTCAACGCCCCCGATCGGCTCCACCGGCTGGTGCTGTGCAGCACCGCCGGCAAGATCGGCACCGAAGACGGCTGGCTGGCGCGCATCGACCAGGTTCGGGCGAACGGCATGGAGTCGATCGCCGATGGCACGGTCAGCCGCTGGTTCACGCCGGCGTTCGCCGCGGCCGAACCGGAGGCGGTCGAACAGACGCTGGAACGCCTGCGGCAGATCCCGGTGGAGGGCTACGCCGGTTGCTGCCATGCGCTGATCGGTGCCGATTTCCGCGACACGCTGGCGGGCGTCGCGACGCCGGTGCTGGCGCTGGCCGGTAGCCAGGATCCGGTGACCACGCCGGCCGACCTGCAGGCCATCGCGCACCGGGTTGCCGATGGACGCTACGCCGAAATCGAGGGGCGCCATATCTGCAACCTGGAGTCCCCCGATGCCTTCAACCAGGCGCTGACCGGCTTCCTGCTGCCATAGCCATAGTCATTGACTGCGGCGATGTGCGTACTGGTGGCCCGGGTGGATCAGATACCCTTGGCGAATGCCTGCTGGAAAGCACCACGACATTGAGATTCGGTTTATGAGCAACACGTACTGTCCGTCAGCACGTTGCAGGCGGCGCCTGCGGCTGCATTGGCTCGCACTCCTGTTGGTGCCGGGGATTGCGCAATCGCAATCATCCTCGCCGCCGCCATCGTCGGGGGGCGATACGCAATTGGCTCCTGTGGTGGTCACCGCCACCCGCATCCCGGCGGACGCACTGGTGGTACCCGCGGCGATCGACGTCATCAGTGCCGATGAGATCCAGCGTGCGCAACCGAAAATAGACCTGTCGGAAACCCTGCAGCGAGTGCCCGGCGTGGTCGCCCGCGACCGCCAGAACTACGCCCAGGATCTGCAGATATCGATCCGGGGCTTTGGTGCGCGTGCCAGCTTCGGCGTGCGCGGCATACGCCTGTACACCGATGGCATTCCGGCCACGATGCCCGACGGTCAGGGGCAGGTGTCGCACTTCCCGCTCGAATCGGCCGAACGTATCGAGGTGCTGCGCGGGCCCTTCTCGGCGTTGTATGGCAACGCATCCGGTGGTGTCATCTCGCTGTTCACCGCAGACGCACCGGTGAACCCGCTGCTGCGCGCCGGCATGGTTGCCGGGGAAGACGGACTGCGGCGCTCGGCACTGTCGTTCCACACGCCCTGGGGCCGCGACGAGCAGGGCAGCTTCCTGGTCGACCTGGTCGATGTCGAGGATCAAGGCTATCGCCACCACAGCGCCGCGCGCCGGCGTAGCGGCCAGGCGCTGCTGAAAGGGACGTATGGCGATGGGGGACGCTACACGGTGCTGTTCAACGGGCTGGACCTGCAGGCGGACGACCCGCAGGGTCTGACCGCGCAGCAGCTGCAGGGAGACCGGCGCGCCGCCAGCGACGGCGCACTGGCTTACGATATCGACAAGTCGGTACGCCAGAGCCAGTTTGGTGCGCATGTCGTGCAGCCGATCTCATCAGAGCATGAGTTGGCGGTGACCGCCTATGGCGGCAATCGGGCGACCGCGCAGATGTTGTCGGTCCCTGCCGCGGTCCAGCGCAATACACCCTTGCACAACGGTGGCGTGATCGACCTGGACCGGGATTACCACGGCATCGATGCGCGCTGGCTCTGGACGACCGAGTTATGGGAGCGGCCGTTCTCGTTGACCTCGGGGGTCGAGTACGAGGTTTCCGAGGAGCACCGTCGAGGCTATGAGAACTTCGCCGGCGACCAGCTCGGCGTGATCGGGGCGCTACGCCGTGACGAGATCAACCAGGTGTCCGGACGCGACGTCTACCTGCAAGCGAACTGGGAGCCGGCGGACCGCTGGCGGATCAACGTGGGCGCGCGCCGCAGCCAGGTGCGGTTCCGGTCAAGCGATCGCTTCATCACCGACATCAACCCCGATGACAGCGGCGCGTTGTCCTACTCGCGGACCTCACCTGTCGCCGGCGTGCTCTATCGCGCCACCCCGTGGATGAGCCTGTACGCCAATGCCGGTGGCGGCTTCGAGACGCCAACCTATTCGGAGTTGGCATACCGCAGTGACGGGTTGAGCGGGTTGAACGATACCCTGGCACCGGCGCGTAGCCACAACTACGAGATCGGCCTGCGCGCGCGCCAGGACCGACTGCAATATTCCGCTGCCGCGTTTGTCAGCCGTACCCGGGACGAGCTGGTCGTGGTGGCCAACCTGGGCGGACGCAGCGTGTACGACAACGCCGGGCTTACGCGCCGTCGCGGGGTGGAACTGGCGTTATCGGGAGAACTCTCCCCTCGCTGGCATTTTTCCTCGGCCTACACCTTCCTCGACGCGCGCTATCTGAGTGATTTCGCTGTTTGCGCCACGCCGCCTTGCGCGCCCGGTGATGCGCGCGATGAGCTGCTGATCCAGGGCGGACGGCATATCCCGGGACTGGCGCGGCATGTCGCCTGGGCCGAGTTGCGCTGGAGCCCGCAGGAGGCCATCGACGTCATGCTGGACGGTCAGTTCGTGGATCGCGTCTATGTCAATGACGACAACAGCGAATCTGCTCCGGCCTATGCCAGTTTCGCCCTGGCCGCCGAGCGCCGATTCCAACTGGGTGGCTTCGACTGGCGAGGCTTTGCCCGGGTCAACAACCTGTTCGACCGGGACATCATCGGTTCGGTGATCGTCAACGCCGGCGGCGGGCGCTATTACGAGCCATCACCCGGACGCAACTGGATGCTTGGCCTGGACGTGACCTGGTCGTTCGACTGACCAGGCCGCGCCGGCGGCCCGGGCGTTACCGGGGCAGGGTGTCGATACGCAACACCGGATAGAGGTTGTAGCGCTGGTCCCACGAGGAGTGGCGGCGGTAGAAGAAGTCCAGCCGGGCACGCGGGCTGGCGGCGAACTCGGCGTCCTCGCGCAGGCGCTGGTCAAACACGGCCTTCAACTCCGGGTCCGCTGCGAGCATCTCGCGGGCGACCTGTTCGGCGACATAGGGCTCCATGTATTCCTTGCGCTCGAAGGCATTGTTGAACTCGCCCCATGCAGCCAGCGAGTCCGGCGCCTGCGGCTCCAGGATGTGCATCACCAGTCGCGCCTTGGGCTGGGCGATGGGCACCAGCAAGGCACCGGCGTTGACATCGCGCGTCTCCGGTTGCCATTGCCCCTCGAGGTCAAGACGCTGGTGGCCTTCATAGGATGACTCACCGAACTTGGTGGCCTGGGCCCGGAAGATTTCGACTTTCGCATTCGACAAGCCCTGTTCAAGCCGGCGGTAGTCGATGTCGTGCCGGTCGAGCCGCTTGGCGACCCAGCCGGCATGGGCGGCCGGTACCAGGTAGCCCCCCTTGGGCGCATTGACCACCAGCGCGGGACGGAGCTCGTCGCATAGTGGCACCTTCCAGGTCTGCGGCTGGTTCTCGTCGTAGCGGGTCATGGTCGCGCCGGAGATCTCCGACGGCGTACGGGTATAGGCGTAGCCCTCGAAATCGATGGTGTGGCAGTTGGCGCTGGCATCGAAGGTGAGCGGTACCGGATCACCGCCCAGTGCAAGCGCGCGTGTGTCGGCGGCGCTGGCCAACTGTTGCCACTGCCCGCCGTGTTGGGCGACCTGCTGCAGCACCGCGATGATCGCGTCATGGGTGGTCTTTACCCGGTGCGGATAGTCCTTCCAGGAGTGGGTCTCGACCAGCATCCCGAGACGGTTGCGCAGGCGCATGTAACCCTGCGAGAACCTCGGGGTGGCAACGCCGTCGACAAAGCCGGAGGCCGGGTTGTCTTCTTCCACGAACGAGGGATAGAACGGCAGCGGCATTGCGCCATGGTCGGCGAGATAATCGATGGTGCCCTGGCGCAGGGTGCTGCCGGCCTGGCGCAGCGCCTGGTCGCCACTGTTGACCGGCTCCACCTGGATCGACACGTCGTGCTGGAATTTCGCGCCGTTTGTGACGTGCAGGTCGACATACACCAGCGGGTCCCACTGGTTGATCAACGCCAGCATTGCCTGCATCTCCGGCGCGTCGGCTTTCACATAGCCGCGATTGAGGTTGTAGTTCTGCGCGGTGGTGCGCCAGCCCATCTGCTCGGGCCCGCGCTGGTTGGGGCGGTTCCATGCGCCGAATCGCTCATGGCCGTCGACATTGAACACCGGGACAAACAGGAACACCTGCTGCTTGAGCACATCCGCGGCGATCTTACCGTCGAGCATCTCGCGCAGGGCCAGGAAGCCGGCGTCCTTGCCATCGATCTCGCCGGCGTGGATGCCGCCCTGGATCAGGGTCACGGGCAGGTGCTGCTCGCGCGCCGCCTCGGCGGAGAACGTGCCGCTCTGCGATACCACCAGCAGCTTCATCGGCCGACCTTCCGGGGTAGTGCCGAAGGTCTCGCAGCGCACGGCTTCCGGATACTGCGCGGCGAATGCATCGCACAGTTCCAGCACCTCCGCATAGCGTCCGGTCTGGATGAAGCCGCTGCGTTCGGACACCGTGGTTAACTGCGCGGTAGTCAACGGCGCGTGCTGGGCGAAAGCGGGAAGGGTGGCGGCCAACAGCAGGCAAAGCAGGGCGGGGCGGAGTTCGCGGGAGCGGGTCATCGGCAGGCTTCGTGTATTGGATCGGCCAATGTTACCCCGCGACCGTGGCGAGTCGGTTAGCCTTGCCCCTTCGCCAAAAAGACTCAAACAGGATTGCCTGACCCATGCTGACCCTCATCCTGATCGCAGTAACCGTGCTGGTTTCCTGGCTGGCGTTTGACCGTCCGCGCCTGCTTGATCGCCTGATCCTGTGGCCGCCGGCGATTGATCGCCAGAAGCAGTACGACCGGCTGCTGACCCACGGCTTCATCCACGCGGACTGGCAGCACCTGCTGTTCAACATGATCACCCTGTTCTTTTTTGGACGGGCGACCGAGCGTTTGATCGTCGAGATGATCGGCCCACTGGGCTTCGTGCTGTTTTATCTGTCGGCGATCGTGATTGCGATCCTGCCGACCTACCTGCAGCACCGCAACGACGCGCACTATCGCAGCCTGGGTGCCTCGGGCGCGGTATCGGCGGTGTTGTTCGCCTTCATCCTGGTGCAGCCGTGGTCGCTGATCTTCGTGTTTTTCCTGCCGGTGCCCGCCATTGTCTACGGCGTGTTCTTCGTCGGCTATTCGTACTGGATGGATCGCCAGGGTGGCGGTCGCACCAACCACAGCGCGCATTTGTCCGGCGCGATCTACGGCGTGTTGTTCATGTTGTTCATGGCGCCGCAGATCGGCCCGTACTTTATCCAGCGCCTGATGAACCCGTCGTTCGGTTGATGCCTCAGCCGGCAATGGCCTCGCCATCATTGCCATAGGTCTGCAACAGGCGCTCGTAAACCAGCGCGTCGATGCGGGCGAGTTCACCGCTGTCGTCGTTGTCGCCCAGTTCGTAGAGCCGGGCGACCAGTGCGTCGTCGCTGTAGGCATCATTGGTGTGTGGATTCAGGACATCCATGACTATCTCCGTGAGTGGCCTCATCAGCTTCCGGTGGTCGGAACCTTGTACCCAGGAGGAACGCAGGTTCCATGCCATCAGCGCGGTCAGGAGGGTCACAGTGATGTGTGACACGGTGAAATGACCTTCCGCGTCACACTCGGCCGTGAAGGTGCCGGCGTTGCCGTCGGCGGTCGATGCTCACTCCGTATAAATACGATCCGTGGTATCGATCAGCCGTCACATCACAGCGTGACGTGACGGCGCACACCGGAACCCTCGTTGGCGCGCCCCTCGACTATCTAGATGGAGGACTGTATGGCCACGACCTCAGCGCGAAAGACCACCAGCAAGGCGGCAACGAAGAAGACCGCGATAAAGAAAACGGCTGCGAAGAAGGCAGCCGTGAAAAAAGCGGCCGTGAAAAAAGCCGCTCCGAAGAAGGCGGCAGCGAAAAAGCCGGCAGCGAAGAAAACGGCTGCGAGGAAAATGGCTGCGAGGAAAACAGCGGTGAAGAAAGCAGCTGTGAAGAAGCCGGCTGCGAAGAAGCCGGCGGTGAAGAAGGCTGCGGTGAAGAAGGCGGTGACGAAGAAAACCGCAATGAAGAAGACGCCGACGAAGAAAGCAGCCGTGAAGAAGACGGCCACGAAAAAGACTGCCGCGAAAAAGACTGCCGCGAAAAAGACCGCCGCGAAGAAGCCAGTGGCCAGAAAGGCCGTGGCGAAGAAATCGCCAGCCAAAACAGCGACAGCAAAGAAAAGCGCCAAGCGACGCCGGATCACTCCCGAACGGGCGCTTGCCAATACCCGCGAACTGCTGGAGGCCAAACAGGCGCGCGACCGCGAGCCACAGCCGTGGCAGTCGCTGGATCCAGAGCACGAACATCAGCCAAGCGAAGGCTTCCAGTCACCCGCCGCCGCGGACCGCGCCGAAGAGTTGCACGCAGGCGAGAGTCGGATGTCCGCCATCCAGGGCAGCGTCAGCACGCATGATCGACACAATCAGGGAAAACGCGACAACCGTTGACGCATGCCGGAGCACTTTCATTCAGTGAGTAGCACAGACATGTCCAGTCCCAGTCCCAGTCCCGATATGCCGGCGGTGGTGGTTCGCCATGACGCCGCCGGTTCACGCTTTGTCACCACCGTTGATGGCGTCGATGGGGTGCTTGACTACCAGCGCCGCGGCGACTTGATGGTCCTCACCCACACCGGCGTACCCGAGGCGATAGGCGGGCGCGGCATCGCCGGGAAACTGACCTTGGAGGCGTTCGAACACGCCCGCAGCGAGGGCCTGAAGGTACGTCCGGACTGTGCCTACGCCGCTGCGTGGGTCAAACGCCACCCCGAGTACCGCCCGCTGTTGGCGTAGACTGGCCGGCCGCCAAACCCTGTGCAACCCACCATGCGTCTGAACAAACACATCAGCGAGAGCGGTTTCTGCTCGCGCCGCGAAGCTGATCGCCTGATCGCCGAAGGGCGGGTCACGGTCAACGGATTGCGCGGCAGGGTCGGCTCGGAGGTGGGCGAGGGTGACGAAGTCAAGGTCGATGGCCAGGCGTTGCGTGTGCGCGCGGTCCCCAAGGGGCAGCGGAAGCACGTCTATATCCTGCTCAACAAGCCCGTTGGCATTACCTGCACGACCGAGTCCGCGGTGGATGGCAATATCGTGGACTTCGTTGGCCACGAACGCCGGATTTTCCCGATTGGCCGTCTCGACAAGGATTCCGAGGGCCTGATCCTGTTGACCAGCAATGGCGATATCGTCAATGAGATCCTGCGCGCCGAAAACAAGCTGGAGAAGGAATACCTGGTCGCGGTCAACCATGAGGTGACCCCCGAGTTCCTGCGCGCGATGGCCAAGGGCGTCCCGCTCCACGGTCAAACGACGTTGCCCTGCAAGACCAGCAAGTTGGGTCGGTCCGGCTTCCGTATTGTGCTCGTGCAGGGCTTGAACCGGCAAATCCGGCTGATGGCGGCTTACTTCAAGTTCCGGGTCAAGCAGTTGATCCGCGTGCGCATCGGCAACGTCAAGCTGGGGCGGATGAAAACCGGCCAATGGCGCAACCTCACCGACGCCGAACTTCACGGACTGCTGCCGCAACGCACTGATTGGTAACGACACTTCGCTTTATCCCGTCTGCATCCGGACGTCACATGAATGGCGTTAAGGTCCGTCCAAACAGGAGGGGCCAATTCCATGCGACAAATCGGGATCAATGGTGTTTTCGCGGTCGCGTTGCTGGCCTCGCTCGCGGCCTGTGAGCGTTCGCCGCAATCGCCAACCGAAGTGACCGGTCCCACGGCGGGTCCGGACATCGCCTCGACACCCGCGGTGGGTGCGCCGGCGGCAGATGTAGCGCTTGATGACGTGATGGAGTCGACCGGGGACTACATCATCGGTATCAGCTATCCGTCGTCGGCCGGGAATTACCCGGAGCTGGCGGCACTGCTCAAGGCTTACGCGGAGGCTGCCCGCACGCAGTTGCTGCAGGCGGTGGCGTCGCGTCCCCAGGACAGCAGTGCGATCTACGATCTGTCGCTTGATTTCACCGAAGTGCTGGACAGTCCCGAGCTGGTTGCCTACTCCGCGGATGGCAGCAGTTATACCGGTGGCGCCCATGGTGTGCCGTTGCTGGAGCGATTCGTGTGGTTGCCCGACCAGGATGAGCGACTGACGGCCGCACGGTTGATTCCGGACGCCGAAGGTTGGCAGGCGGTTTCCCGACAGGTGCGCGAACAGCTGCATGCCGCCTTGTCACAACGGGCCGATGCCGATGAACTGCCGCCTGCCCAAAGGGCCGAGCTGGTGCGCAGTGCAGGTGGGATGATCGATGAAGGCACCACCGCGGATCCGGAGAACTTCGCGCAGTTCGAACCGGTTGCCGGCGCCGATGGCAAGCTGGTCGCGCTGCGTTTTGTCTTCGCGCCCTACCAGGTGGGGCCGTATTCCGACGGCGTGCAGACGGTGGAGATACCGGCGGCTGTGTTGCTGCCCCATGTCGCACCGCAATACCGTCGGTTGTTCCAGGGCGGCGCCCCGCGTTAATCCTTTGCGATCACAAAAAAAGCCGCCCGGATTGCGCCGGGCGGCCTTGGTCATGCAAGCGGAACGTTACTGCTTCGGCACGTCTGGCACCACGGCGTCATCCGATACCGGTGCATCCAGGCCGCGACGCACCAGCAGCGGCTGGATCTGCGGCTCATGGCCGACGAAGTCGCGGAACAGCTGCAACGCGTCCTTGCTGCCACCTTGCGAGAGCAGGGTTTCGCGGAAATGGTCGCCGTTCTCGCGAGTCAGGCCACCGTTGGCTTTGATGTATCCCACGGTGTTGGCGTCCAGCACTTCCGACCAGATATAGGCGTAATAGCCGGCGGCATAACCCCCCATGATGTGACTGAAATACGGGGTCTTGTAGCGCGGCGGAACCGGCGCGTAGTCGGTGCCGTTGGCTTTCAGGGCAGCGGCTTCGAACGCCATCACACCATCGGCCTCGGGGATCTTGTCCGCACCGATCTGATGCCAGCTCTGGTCAAGCATTGCCGCACCCAGGTACTCGGTGGTGGCGAAACCCTGGTTGAACTTCGAGGTCGCCAGCACCTTGTCCAGCAGCTCTTTGGGCATCGCCTCGCCGGTCTCGTAGTGCTTGGCGTAGTTGGCCAGCACCGACGGCCAGTCGGACCACATCTCGTTGACCTGGGACGGGAACTCGACGAAGTCGCGTGGCACGCTGGTGCCGCTGAAGTACGGGTACTTCACGTCGGAGAACATGCCATGCAGGGCGTGGCCGAACTCGTGGAACGCGGTGGTGACTTCATCCCACGTCAACAGGGTCGGACCGTTGATTGGCTTGGTGATGTTGAGGTGGTTGGCGACCACCGGCAGGTCTCCAGTCAGCTCGGACTGGTCGACATAGGAGTTCATCCACGCACCACCACGCTTGGTGTCGCGTGCATACATGTCCGCCAGGAAGATCGCCAACTGGGTTCCGTCAGCTTCGAACACGTCGTACACCAGCACATCCGGGTTGTAGACCGGCAGGTCGGTGCGCTGCTTGAAGGTCAGTCCGTAAAGCTGGCCGGCGGCGTAGAAGACGCCGTTTTCGAGCACGTTCTTCATCTCGAAGTACGGCTTCAGCTCGGATTCGTCGAAGTTGAACTTATCCTGGCGCACCTTCTCGGTGTAGTACGCCCAATCCCACGGCTGCAGCTCGAATGTCGGCTCGCCCTTGGCAGACTGTTCCTTGTCGATCATGGCCTGGATGGCAGCACCCTCGAGCTTGGCGTTGGCCACCGCAGCTGGTGCCAGCTGACCAAGCATGTCGTTCACCGCTTCGGTGGTTTTGGCGGTTTCGTCAGCCAACACGTAGGCGGCGTAGTTGGGGTAACCCATCATCGTCGCCTTCTCGGCGCGCAACTTCATGACATCGGAGACGATGGCGGTGTTGTCGAACTCGTTGCCACGGCTGCCACGAGCGACCGAGGCCTTGAACACGCGCTCGCGCACGTCGCGGTTTTCCAGCTGTGCCAGCGGCGGCTGGCCCGTGGTGTTGAGCAGGGCGATGAGGTACTTGCCATCCAGGTCACGATCCTTGGCGGCAGCCGCAGCGGCGGCGATCTGCTCGTCGGTCAGCCCGGCGAGTTTCTCCTTGCTGTCGACAACGACGGCGGAGTCATTCACCTCGGCCAGCACGTTCTGGTTGAACTGGGTGCCGAACACGGCCAATTCGGAGTTGATCTCCTTCAGGCGGGTCTTGTCGGCATCGGACAACTCGGCGCCGGCGCGGACGAAATCGGTGTGGTAACGCTCGATCAGGCGCACGCCCTCGGGCTCCAGGCCCAGGCTGTCGCGGGTTTCGTACAGCTTCTGGACGCGCGCAAACAGCTGCGGGTTCAGCGAAATGGCATCGCGATGCGCCGACAGCTTGGGCGCGTACTCGGCCTGGATCGCCTTGCGTGCATCGTTGGTGTCGACACCGACCAGACTGAAGAATGCGGTCGCGGTGCGCTGCAGGATGTCGCCGGATTTCTCCAGCGCGATGATGGTGTTGTCGAACGTGGGCGCTTCGTCATTGCTGGCGATCGCCTCGATCTGCTCGAGGTGCTCGGCCATGCCGCGATCGAAGCCGGGGCCGAAGTCGGCGTCATCGATCTTGTCGAAGCGCGGGTAGTGCAGCGGCAGATCGCTTTCGGTGAAAAACGGGTTGCTGGCGTCGGTCACGGCGGTATCGGCCTTGGATTCGGACTGGGCGGTGTCGCCCTTGGCAGCGTCAGACTGTGCGCAGGCGGACAAGCTGGCGGTCAGCGCTATGGCCAACGCCAGCGCAAGTGGATGCTTCATCGGACATAACCTCGTCAGTGGGAACCCGAAGCCTAACGCATGCCGCCGGCTGCCACCCATGACAAAAGCCACGGGCGCACCACCGTCGTGTTCAGCGGCTGTCCTTGGCGCGAGCGAAGGCGGCGGCCAGTGCGTTGTTGGCCGGCGGTGCAGACGCCGGCTTGGCCGGGCTGGACCGGTGTGGCTTGACCGGGACGTTGCGAGGCTGGCGGTCCTGGTGCTGCGGCGCCGGTGGGGCAGCGTCCTCCAGGCGGCAGGTCAACGCGACCCGCTTGCGTGGGATATCGACTTCCAGCACCCGCACCTTGATCACGTCGCCGGCCTTGACCACCTCGCGCGGGTCCTTGACGTAGCGGTTGGCCAGCGCCGAGATGTGCACCAGCCCGTCCTGGTGGACCCCGATATCGACGAACGCGCCAAACGCGGCGACGTTGCTGACCACGCCTTCCAGGATCATCCCGACCTTGAGGTCCTTGAGTTGCTCGATGCCGTCGGCAAATCGCGCGGCCTTGAACTCGGGCCGCGGGTCGCGACCGGGCTTTTCCAGTTCCTTGAGGATGTCGCGCACGGTCGGCAAGCCGAATTTGTCGTCGGTGTATTGCTCGGCGTGCAAGCTGCGCAGGAACGACGCATCGCCGATCAGCTGCTTCACCTCGCGCCCGCATTGCTTGACGATCCGCTGTACCACCGGATACGCCTCCGGATGCACCGATGAGCCATCCAGTGGCTGGTCGGCGTTGGCCACGCGCAGGAAGCCGGCGCACTGCTCGAAGGTCTTCTCGCCCAGTCGCGGCACCTTCATCAGCTGTTTGCGGCTGGCGAACGCGCCGTTCTGGTCGCGGTAGACCACGATGTTCTCGGCCACGGTCGCACCCAGTCCCGACACCCGGGCCAGCAAAGCGGCCGAGGCGGTGTTCACGTCGACACCCACGGCGTTCACGCAATCCTCGACCCGCGCATCCAGCGCGCGTGCGAGCCGGTAGCCGTCCACGTCGTGCTGGTACTGGCCGACACCAATGGCCTTGGGCTCGATCTTGACCAACTCGGCCAGCGGATCCTGCAGCCGGCGGGCGATCGACACCGCGCCGCGCAGCGAAACGTCCAGTCCGGGAAACTCCTTGGCCGCGAATTCCGAGGCCGAATACACCGACGCACCGGCCTCGCTGACGACGATTTTCTGCATCGTCGGCTCGGGTGCCAGCTTGATCAGATCGCCGGCGAGCTTGTCGGTCTCGCGCGAGGCGGTGCCATTGCCGATCGCAATCAGTTGCACCGCATGCTTCGCGCATAGGGCACGCAACACATGCAACGAGCCGTCCCACTGGTTGCGCGGCTGGTGCGGGAAGATGGTGTCGGTCGCGACCAGCTTGCCGGTCGCATCCACGACCGCGACCTTGACCCCGGTGCGCAGGCCAGGATCCAGCCCGAGCACGGCCTTCGGCCCGGCCGGAGCCGCCAGCAGCAGGTCCTTGAGATTGTCGCCGAACACCGCGATCGCCTCGGCCTCGGCCTTCTCCCGGGCCTGGCCGAACAGGTCCAGCATCAGGTGCAGGTGGAGTTTGGCCTTCCAGGCCAGGCGGCAGGCGTTGTGCAACCACGCGTCCGCTGGCCGGCCCTGGTCGCGGATGCCGGCATGGTGTGCGACCCGGGCGATGGCCTGGGCGTGGCCGGTCTCCGCGTTCGTGCCCGGGTCCAGGTCGAGCTGGATGAATTCCTCGCGACGGGCGCGAAACAGCGCCAGCAACCGGTGCGAGGGGATTTTCGCCAACGATTCGGCGTGATCGAAGTAGTCGCGGTATTTCGCGCCGTCGTTTTCCTTGCCTTCGATCACCCGGGCGCGGATGACGCCCGCCTCGGTGAGCCAGTTGCGCAGCTCGCCGACCAACGCGGCGTCCTCGCCCCAGCGCTCCATCAGGATCGCGCGTGCGCCTTCCAACGCCGCCTTCGCATCGGCAATGCCCTTTTCGTCATCGACGAAGCCCGACGCGACTACCTCGGGCACCTGGCTGGGGTCGGACAGCAGTCCGTCGGCGAGCGGCTCCAGGCCGGCCTCACGCGCAATCTGGGCGCGGGTCCGGCGCTTGGTCTTGTAGGGCAGGTACAGGTCCTCAAGACGCGATTTACTGTCGGCAGCCTCGATGTCGGCGCGCAGTTCGTCGGTCAGCTTGCCTTGCTCCTCGATGCTGGCCAGCACGCTCGCCCGACGATCCTCCAACTCGCGAAGATAGATCAACCGGGTTTCCAGGTTGCGCAGTTGGGTGTCATCCAGACCCTCGGTCACCTCTTTGCGGTAGCGCGCGATGAACGGCACCGTCGCACCGTCGTCCAGCAAGCCGATTGCAGCGATGACCTGGCTGGGCCGGGCGTCAATTTCGCGGGCGATCAGGTGGGCGATCTGGTTTGCAAACCGGGAGCTGAGTTCAGACATTGAGGAGACGACCTTGGAGAAGCACGAGCCCATGGCGGGCAGGGTGGTCGATTGTGGCGGCGGATGCGCCGCGGGGAAAGGTGTTGACAGCCGCGATGAAGGCAGCGACCTAAACGTCTGGTCGGCAGTGTCCGAGGCTTTGACGCGATGGGAACAACGGTAATTTAGTGACGCAAATCACAAAAACGAAAGTGCGTCGAGCACATCGCTCATGTCCGACCTCGCTCGGCCGTTGTCGCAGGCATGAGTAAATGGGTTCTGCCTCTGGCGATGTTGTTCGCAACGGCGACGGCCTTTGCGGCTCCAGCGTATCGCCCCGTCGCGCCAATCTCCACGGCGACCGGGGAGTCGGTCGAGACTGTCCTTGAAGATCAGCGCCTGCATGGCTACGAGTCTCCGATGCGCGCCATTGCGCGCTTGCGTGCAGCGCGCGCGCGACAGGGTGGCCGTCTGTCAACGGATGTGGATAGCCGATATTGGGCGGCGATTGCCGGATTGTCCCTGACCGGCCGTGACGCGGAGTCGATGCGGGATGCATTGGTGGCGGCCGAGGAAATCAGCGAGCGCGGCGACTGCCCCGGTTGCCGCGCCCGGTTGCTGGTCCTTCGCGCCGGTGACGCGATGCAGCGCCTGGACTACGAGGTGGCAGGGGACTTGCTTGTCCAGGCGAAACCGCTGGTCGGCTCGAACCCGCAGTTGCGCCTGGAAATGCTCAGGGCAAAGGTCAGGTTCCAGGAGATGATCGGAAACCTGACCGCTTCGATCTCCGGTTCGTTCGACGCGCTGCATTTGGCCCAATCGCTGGGAAACACCGCGGACCGGGTCGAGTTGTTGAACCGGCTTGCGCGAATGAACGCGATTCTGGGTAACGAGGTCCAGGCGCTTGCGTTTACCGAAGAAGCCTTGGCAATCGCCGAGTCGATCGGTTTCGTCCATGCCATTGCCGCGTTGCACATCACCCGGAGCCATGCCTACGCCAAGGCCGGGCAAGGCGACAAGCAACTCGAGGCGCTCACGAAAGCCCTGGCGATCACGCAGGCTCACGAGGGGCTGAGTGACGCCGAAGTCACCATTCTTTCCAACCTTGCCGACCATTACCTGAAACCCGGTGGCTACGCACAGGCGCTGGCGTATGCGAGCCGCGCCGCCGCCCTCGCCGTGAAGACGGGCAACGATAACGGCCTTGCCGTGGCGATGGCCAACCAGGGCATCGCGATGAGCGGCCTGGGCGATGTGGAGGCAGGGGTCCACACGCTGGAGCAATCGGTGGCGTTGGCCAGACGCCAGGGCAATATCGTCTACGAGATCGTGATCTCCGATGAACTGGTGCGGATCCTGGAGCAGGCAGGGCATTACAAGGAGGCTCTGCAGGCCGTGCATGAAGCGCAGGCGGCCAACGACAAGCTGACCCTCCAGGAGCGTGAAAAAGCGGTTCTGGAATTGCAGGTCAAGTACGACCAGGAACGCAAGAGCAGTGAAATCCAGCGCCTGTCCGCGCAGGCCGAACTGCGCAAGGCCGCCGTCGCCGCGCGCAATTGGCGCCAGCGCCTGTGGGTCGTGGTGGCGATCGCGTCGATTCTCGCTGCGCTCTTGCTGGTGCAGCGGCTGCGGCGTACCCGGCATGCAAATCGACGACTCGCCGTGGACAATGCCACCCTCACCGAGAAATCGGTGCGCGACGAGCTGACAGGAGCATTCAACCGGCGCCATTTTCACGCGCTGATGGCGCGGGTGGCAACGAGTCGCAACGGTGCCTTGCAGGAGCAAGGCGCGCGTTCCGGCATTGGCCTGATGCTATTGGACGTCGACCATTTCAAGACGATCAACGATACCCATGGCCATGCCGCCGGCGATGCGGTATTGGTCGAGCTGACCCGGCGCCTGCAGTCAGGGTTGCGCGAGCAGGATGCGTTGGTGCGTTGGGGCGGGGAGGAGTTCGTGCTGGTTTTGTCGGGTGTTCCGGCAGGCGGGATGGTCGTGCTGGCGCAGCGGATATTGCTGGCCATCGCAGGTGAGCCGGTCGAAGTCGGCAGCGATGCGATCAGTGTCACCGCGTCGCTTGGCGGCGTTGTATTTTCCGGCGGCAGCGAACGGCAATGGCAGGATGCCTTGCGGCTGACCGATGCGGCGATGTACCTGGCCAAGCACCACGGACGCAACTGCGCTATATGCCTGGACGTCAGCCAGGGCAGCATCGAGTCGTGCGATATCGATGAGATCTGCGAGGACCTGGCCGCCGCGGAACGGGCGGGGAAGGTCGAATTGGTGACCTTGTTGGGAGATCGGCAAACTCCGTCATCGGGTCTGCTGTCACCGCTGCCGGTGCCAGCTCCGGGCAAGTTGCGCTGAGGCTCCGGCTACTTCTCCACGAAGGCCCGCTCGAACACGTAATGGCCTGGCACGCCGATGCGGGGTGCCGCGACGAAACCCCGGCCGTCCAGCAGGGCGCGGAAGTCGGACAGCATCTGCGGGCTGCCGCAGATCATTGCCCGGTCGTGCTCCGGGTCGAGCGGCTCCAGGCCGAGGTGCTCCATCATCTGCCCAGTGGCCATCAAATCGGTCATCCGGCCGCGATGGTCGCACCCGTCGAAATGGAAGCTCTCGCGGGTGACCGCCGGGTAGTAGCGGAGTTTTTGCGCGATCGTCTCGCCGAGAAAATCATGCCGCGGCAACTCGTTGAGGATGTAGTCGCGATAGGCGAGATCGTCGGCACGCCGGACACCGTGGGTCAGGATGACCCGATCGAAGCGCTCGTAGGTTTCCGGGTCCTTGATCACCGACAGCCACGGCGCGAAGCCGGTGCCTGTGCCCAGCAGGTACAGGTTGCGACCGGGGTGCAGGTCGTGGATCAGCAGTGTCCCGGTCGGCTTGCGGCCGATCCGGATCGTGTCGCCGGGCTTGATGTGCTGCAATCGGGACGTCAGCGGACCGGAGGCGACCTTGATCGAGAAGAACTCCAGTTGCTCTTCCCAGTTTGCGCTGGCAATCGAGTACGCCCGCATCAATGGCTTGGTCGAGCCATCGGCTTGCGGGATATCCAGGCCGATCATGACGAACTGGCCGTTGTCGAAACGGAAGCCGTTGTCGCGGGTGGTGGTGAAGCTGAAGTAATCGTCCGTCCAGTGACGGACGTCCAGCACGGTTTCGGTGCCGAAGGCAGGGGACATGGCGGATTTAATGCGAGGGGACAGCGCATTTTAGCCGATTGCAGCCCAACGTTCCGGAAGCCGCCCCGGCCATGGGTTCCGGTTCAACGATTCGGGCGACGGTCTGGTCGCGATATCAACCGCGCTTCACGGCTTGTCGCGCATCCTGTCGGCATGGACAAGCCACGCCACACGCTATGGACCATCGGCCACTCGACTCGCGACTGGGACGTGTTCGTCGGCATGTTGCGTGACGCCGATATCCGCACGCTGGGCGACGTGCGCCGGTTTCCCGGTTCGCGCAGAAACCCGCAGTTCTCTGCCGAGACCATGGCGCGCGAATTGCCGCCAACCGGAATCGTCTACCTGCCGATGACCGGGCTGGGAGGCCGTCGCAAGGTCGATCCGCACACCCGCAACACCGCCTGGCGCAATGACAGCTTTCGCGGCTATGCCGATTACATGGAGACCGCCGACTACCAGCGCGCGAGAGACCATCTCGCCGAGCTGGCAGCAAGCCAGCGTGTGGCGATCATGTGCGCCGAGGCGGTCTGGTGGCAGTGTCATCGTGGGTTGATCTCCGATGATTTCAAGGCCCATGGCTGGGAGGTCATCCACTTGATGGCGCCTGGGCGCAGTGACGAACACCCGTACACCTCGGCGGCCAGGATCGTTGATGGAAAACTGGACTATTCCGCGCCCGAGCCGCCGCAGGCCACGCTGTTCTGACGCGGCTGGTGACCGATACGGTATCTGCGCCATGCCTGATCCTGGTCAAGGCAACGCGACCCGATTTCCGCGACCCTGTCGACCAGCGCCCCGAAGACCGTCGGGGCATGCCACCAGATATCAGGAGTGCCGAAGCCATGTTGCTCGATGTAGAAGAAATTACCTGCGACAAGTGCAGTGACGCCATCACGACCGCCATCCAGGCCCAGGATCCCACCGCCCAGGTCACCGTCAATGTCGACCAGAAGCAAGTCCGCGTGGAAGGGCTGCTGACCCAACAACAGGCCATCGATGCGCTCGCGACTGCCGGGTATCCCGCCAGCAATGCGGCACCGCACAGCGGCGAAGGTAGCGACTGCTGCGGCGGTTGCTCCTGATCGGGACCATCGGGATTGGGGAGTGGCGTGTCGCTTGGCGGCGCGTCGCTCCCGTGTTCGGGACCTGATTCGCCACCCGGCCGGCTCCGATCGCTAGAATATAGGCTCCGCAACCAGCACTGAAGCCTGCCGTGAGCCCTGTCGCAAGTCCGATTTCCGCCCGCCAATCCGTCTCGATCCGGCAGGAGGACTTCATCCAGTCCGTTGCCGATGCCTTGCAGTACATCTCGTACTACCACCCGGTCGACTACATCAAGAGCCTCGCCGCCGCCTACGAGCGCGAAGAGAGCGTCGCCGCGAAAGGTGCGATCGCGCAGATCCTGATCAACTCGCGCATGTGCGCCGAAGGCCACCGGCCGATCTGCCAGGACACCGGCATCGTCACCGTGTTCCTGGAAATCGGCATGGACGTGCGCTGGGACGACGCCACCATGGGCGTGGAAGACATGGTTCACGAAGGCGTGCGCCGCGCCTACCAGCACCCCGACAACAAGCTGCGCGCCTCGGTGCTCGCCGATCCGGCCGGCAAGCGCGTCAACACGAAGGACAACACGCCTGGCGTGGTCAACGTCAAGGTCGTGCCCGGCAATACGGTTGATGTGATCGTAGCGGCCAAGGGTGGTGGCTCTGAGGCGAAGGCCAAGTTCGCGATGCTCAATCCGTCCGATTCGGTTGCCGAATGGGTGCTCAGGACCGTACCGACCATGGGCGCCGGCTGGTGCCCGCCGGGCATGCTCGGCATCGGCATCGGTGGCACCGCCGAGAAGGCGATGTTGCTGGCGAAGGAATCGCTGATGGAGCCGATCGACATTACCGAGCTGAAGGCCCGCGGCCCGTCCAACCGCGCCGAAGAGTTGCGCATCGAACTGTTCGACGCGGTCAATGCGCTGGGCATCGGCGCACAGGGATTGGGTGGGCTGACCACGGTGCTCGACGTCAAGGTCAAGGATTACCCGACCCACGCCGCCAACCTGCCGGTGGCGTTGATTCCCAACTGCGCGGCCACGCGGCATGCGCACTTCACCCTGGATGGCAGCGGCCCGGTACAACTGGACCCGCCATCGCTGGAAGACTGGCCCGAGCTGACCTACGACGCTTCCAATGGCCGGCGCGTCGACCTCGATACCGTGACCCCGGCAGACGTCGCCAGCTGGCAGCCGGGTGAGACGATCCTGCTCAACGGCAAGTTGCTTACCGGCCGCGACGCCGCGCACAAGCGCATCGTAGGCATGCTCGACAAGGGCGAGCCGCTGCCGGTCGATTTCAAGGGCCGCTTCATTTATTACGTGGGCCCGGTTGACCCGGTGCGAGACGAAGTCGTCGGCCCTGCCGGCCCGACCACGGCGACCCGGATGGACAAGTTCACCGAGCAGGTGCTGAGCCAGACTGGCTTGCTGGGCATGGTCGGCAAGGCAGAACGCGGTCCGGTTGCGATCGAGGCGATCAAGAAGCACAAGTCGGTTTACCTGATGGCGGTCGGCGGCGCCGCGTATCTGGTGTCCAAGGCGATCAAGGCCTCACGCGTGGTGGCTTTCGAGGATCTGGGCATGGAGGCAATCTACGAGTTCACCGTGCGCGATATGCCGGTGACGGTGGCGGTCGACAGCAGCGGCGAGTCGGTCCACCAGACCGGCCCGCGCACGTGGCAGGCGCGCATCGGCAAGATCCCCGTGCTGGTCGAGCCCGCCTGATCCCGTAGGGTGTATTGGGCGGCACGCCGTAATGCACCATGGCCGCCCTACAACAGCTCCACCAGCGCCTTCATTTTCTTCCGCGTGCCCGGCAGGGCCAGGTAGGCCGTTGCCAGCTTCTCCAGCGCGGCGATGTTGACCGCGCTGGTGTCATCCAGGTCATCCAGGCCGGCCAACAGTTCCGCCTGCATCCTGAAGTAACTGTCGCCAACCAGCTGTCGGGTGATGTAATCCACCGACTCGGCGTTGCCGTCGAACAACACGTCGATGATCGGTACGGCCCACTCCAGCGCGCCCCATTCCCGGGCGGACTCCAGGCTGATGGGCCGGGTGCGCTCCCCGGTGCCGATCGACAGTACGACCAGGTCGCCGCATTGGTGGGCATCGCGGTCGCGTCGCAACGCTTCGGCAATCGCGCACATCGTCGGGTTGTTGGCAACGACACCGCCGTCGATCAGCGAGCAGGTCTTGCCTTCTATTTTCATCGGATGCGCGGGGAAATAGGTGGGGGCGGCGGTGGTTGCGCGGCAGACTTCCCAGACCAGCAAGTCCCGGTGGCTGGGCTTGAAACTCTTGAAGATCACCGGTTTGCGCGAGATGGTGTCGTAGCTGGGGATCACAGTCGGCAGCTTGAGTTGGCCCAGCGTGGTCTTGCCAAAGACCTTCTTCAGTATCTTCTCCAGCCCCTTGCCGTCGTACTTGGGTGCCGACGGTCCGGCGCTGAACAAGCGTCCCGCGCGTGACCACAGGCGGTCGGCCATCCCCGGGAAGATCTCGTCGCGCTGGGCGCGGTAAACCTCGGCCATGGTGTCGGGGCTCAGGCCGATGCCGAGTCCGCAGGCCACCAAAGCGCCGGTGGAGCTGCCGGCGGCCAGGTCGAAGCTGTCAAGCAGCCCGGGCTTTCCTGCCCGTGCGAGGGTGTCCTCCACGCCGCCAAGCCAGGTGCAGCTGACCAGGCCGCGGATGCCGCCGCCGTCGAAGGACAGGATTCGTTTGGCCTGCATCAGAACCACTCCAGCAGCGAGATGCCCAACCCGATCTGGGTGGATCGATGGTCATAGTCAATCAGGCTTTCGCCATAGCCGTCGAATATCTGCAGATGGCCCCGCAGCGTGCGAGTCAACGGAAAGCCCCAGTCGAACCGCACCGCGCCGTGGGATCGATCGCCGCTGCGCATGGAGTGTCGCGCCATCAGCGCGAACTCATGGCCGCCGCGGGTGTGCACCAGGGTTACGTCGCCGCGCCCGACGTAGTCCTCGATGTTCGGGTTTTCGTCCTCACTGCCGTCGGATATCCGCCACCACGGGCGCACCATCAGGGCCCAGTTTTCCCGGTCCAGGCCGAAATTCATTACCACCCGGTTCCAGCTGCGCGACAGGGGGTCGGCGCGACCGTTGGACTGGTGGTTGATGCCGATACCGAGCATCCGGCCGCGCCAGTGCTCGCCCAGTCCGTAGTTGTTGCGGAACACCAGCATCACTTCCGGCTCGTAATTGGACTCGCGGAAGGGGCGCGAGTTGTCGCCTTCGTAGACCTGCCAGTGCGAGACCTGGGTGTAGGCCATCCAGATATCGCCGTTATCGCCAAACAGGTTTTCGACCGCCTTGGTCTTGAAGCTGATCTGGAATTTGGTTTCCACGTCCTTCAGTGATAACGGCTGTGCCGGCATCGCCGGGTTGGAGCTGGCGGGGAGTTCGTTTGGATGGCTGCTCCACACGGCGGGCAAGAGGTAGACGGGCTTGTAGGCTCGCAGGTTGAAGACGCCCAGCTTGGAGTCGCGTGCCAGCTCCCAACGGCTGTCCAGCAAACCGCCCTTGCCGGCGTTGGCGATGCTTGCATCCAGCGGGTCGGGCAGGCCGTTCTCGGCGCGGAACAGGTCACTCAGCCCCTGCCGCAGGCGTTCGCGCCGGGGCAGGTCCGCGCGCCGGCCGCGCTGCTGTGCTGCGGTGGCATCCTTGAGTTGCTGCGCCTGACGGGCCTGCGCGTCGGCGACGGAAGGGCCATCCGCGTGACGCCCAACGGCGGCGTCGTAGCAAGCCAGGCGCTCCACATCGATATTGAGCGCCGCGCAGGCCTCCGGGGTTGCCGGAGCGTCGGGTGACAGCAGGTCCTGCGCCAGTGTCGGACTGGAGATCAAGCCGATGAACAATCCGAGCGAGCAACAGCCTGGCAGCAGCGCCCGCATCACAGTTGCGACTTGATTGGCAACAAGACCCGCTCGGCAATTTTTTCCGTCCACGGCCGTTCCTGCCAGGTTTGGTAGGTGTAGCGCTTGCTCGACTCCAGGTCCCGCTCGAACGCCCGGGTCATCCGTTCCGCAAATTCATGGTCATAGATGTTCAGGCTCGCTTCGTCGTTGAGCTGGAACGAGCGGATATCGAAGTTGGTGGAGCCGACCGAGACCAGCTCCTGGTCGACGACCAGCAGCTTGGTGTGGATCATCGTGGGTTGGTATTCGTGGATTTCGACGCCCGCGTTCAGCAATGGCCCCCAGGTGGACTTGGACGCCAGTCGTACGGCGTTCGCATCGATATGCGGGCCCGGCACCAGGATCCGGATGCGCACGCCGCGTTCGCGAGCCGCCACCAGCGCGCTGATGATCAACGAGTCTGGCACGAAGTACGACGCGGTCAGGTCGATCGATTGCTCGGACGCGGCGATCGCCATCAAGTACATCAGGTGCATGCTTTCGCTGCCCCCGGATGGAGAGGCGGTGAGCATATGTGCGTCGATACCTCCGGTAGGCGGCAGTGCGGGGAAATACTTCGGGCCGTTCAACACCTCGCCGGTGCTCTTGATCCAGTTGTCGTTGAACGCCGCCTGTATTTGCCCCACCACCGGGCCTTCCACCCGGAAGTGCATGTCACGCCAGTGATCGGGGTCCTGCGCGTGGCCCTGCCACGGGTCCGCAATACCGACGCCGCCAGTGAACCCGATCTTGCCATCGACCACCAACAGCTTGCGGTGGGTGCGGTTGTTCATCCGGCTCAGGTTGTACCAATGCAGGGGCCGGTAACGCTCCAGCCGAACGCCTGCGTCGCGCATCCGGTCCAGCAACTGCTGGTCCATCTTGAGACTGCCGACCCAGTCAATGGTGACGTGCACCGGGATGCCTGCCCGTGCACGCTCTGACAGCGCCTCGGTGAACTCTTTGCCAATCGCTCCGGACCAGTAGATGTAGGTCTCAAAGGTGATGGAAACCTGCGCGCTGCGGATTGCCTCCAGCATCGACGGAAAGATTTCGTCACCGTTGTTGAGGGCTGTGACCTGGTTTCCCGACAACACCGATGGACCCAGCATCACCGACATTTCCCGACGGAATTGCGGGTCGCTGATTGCGTAGCGATGCTCGATCTTGCGATCGAGTTGCTTGGTCGGGGTGGCGAAGTTGAGCCCGATGATCACAGCCAAGGCAGTGATCAGCACGGTGGCAAGGATGATCCAGGTCATGCGTTGGCGACTCCATCGTGGCATTGATGCTCCCCACACCCCATCCGAAGGTGCCTACTTTGCCCGTTCATGGTCAAAGTTGGTGTGAACGTGGCATGGGTCCCAGAGGGTCAAATAAACCATGCAAAGGCGAAGATTCCCATCATCGCGAACGCCAGCCCAACCTTGAGCACGGTGCCGACCAGGATGCCCAGCCAGGTACCGAAACCGACCCGGGCCGCCTGGCGGACCTGTCTGCCGTGGATCAACTCGCCGACCAGGGCGCCAATAAACGGACCCGCCAGTAGACCGATGATGCCGAAGAACAAGCCCACAAGGGTGCCAACTACCGCGCCCACCAAGGCCAGTCGGCTCGCGCCGACCCGCTTTGCACCCATCGCAGTGGCGAGCAGGTCGACGGCGATCGACAGCACGGTCAGCACCCCCAACACGACCACCACCCACCATCCCACCTGTTCGAAATTGCCGGCCCAGGCCGCCAGCAGCATGCCTGCGAACATCAACGGCACCCCTGGCAGGGCAGGCAATACCGTGCCGGCCAGGCCCACCAGGACCAGTAACGCGGCGATGAGGTAGTAGATATTCACCAGATCCATGCCAAGTCCCCACCAGTTTTACTGGATACGTTATTGCGTTTTCACACTGTACGGGTTAGTTTCAGGCCGCTGTTTGTCAGGGTCACCGTGAATCTTGGCTCGATGCGCTGATCCCATGATCGCTTCATCGTTGTACCTCGCTTCCTCCTTGCAACCAGCACCGTGCAACCGCGCTGTTGTCAATCAAATGTTCCAAGGAGCAAGTTAATGTCCAACCGTGAAACCGGAACCGTCAAGTGGTTCAACGATGCCAAGGGTTTTGGCTTTATCAGCCGTGAAAATGGCGAAGATGTGTTCGTCCATTTCCGTGCCATCCAGTCCGAGGGCTTCAAGAGCCTGCAGGAAGGCCAGCAGGTCTCGTTCGTCGTGACCCAGGGTCAGAAGGGTTTGCAGGCTGACGAAGTCCAGGCCGTATAAGACGCGAACCCCGGCACCCGCCGGGATTCGGCTGTCGCAATAGAACAGGCGGTCCGCAGTTGCGGGCCGCCTGTTTTTTTACGGGAACGTTTTTGTTGGAATGTGGCACTTGGGCGCAGCAGCGCGCGCAGCTGTCGGACAGCGCGTATCAGCGCGCCCAGGCCCGCCCGTTGTATACGCGCACGTACGAGCCTTGGCGGATGCCGCCCAGGTCATCCTGGCTGACGACGGTGGTGCGGCCGTTGTCCATGCGCACATGGACGTTGTAGCTCTCCCCGCCGACCCGGTTCTGGATGGCGTTGCCTGCCACCGCGCCCGCCACCGCGCCCGCAACGGTAGCGGTGTTGCGACGACCCTTGCTCTCGTCATCGGCCAGCTCGCGGCCCGCAGCCGCACCTACCAGGCCACCCAGGACCGCACCGGTGGCATTGGGCACATTGCTGTTGTTGCCGACCTGCTCGATACGGACCACGGTGCCGCAGTCCTGGCAATTGGCGCTGTTGTTGCCGTAGTTCGGCGACGGTGAGCCGTAGTTGTTGCCGTAACCCGGGGTGGCGCAACCGGCCAGGGCAAGACTGGCAGCGGCGGCCACACCGAACAACTTGAGGTTCTGGATATTCATGCGGATCTCCTGCGAGGGTGGGGCTTCACCGGACGATGAACCCGGTTGCGTCCTCAACCTATGCGCTGGATCGTGAACATCCGGTCAACCGCGAAAATCCTGATGACAGGCTTTGCACGACTCACCGATGCTCTTGGTGACCTTGGCCAGGCCTTCGCAGTTGAGCGGGGGACTGGCAAGAGCCGAATCCAGCGTCGCACGCAGGTCGCCCGCGTGTTCGACGAAACGCCTGTCGTCGCGCAAGCCGGGAAAGGCAGGTTCCAGGTCATTGGCGACCGTCCGCAGTGCCTGCAGGTGCGGCAGGCTGTCAGTCGCGGCGCAGCGATTGGCCTTGACGCTCCCGCCCAGCTGTGCGGCATGGGCCTGCATCAGATGCATCGCCGCATGTGGGAAGTGATCCTGCCAACCCTTCCGGCTCTCGATCGCGCGCAAGGCCATGACCGTTGCGAGCACGCCGATGACCAAGCCCAGCAGTAACAGAAAAATATACTTTGACCCATTGGTGGTCCTGGGCGTGGGGGTGGTCATGGTCGCGCTCCTGTGAATTTCGCCGAACGATAGCATGCGTGTCGCCGGTCCCGTGCTCGGTGGCACTTACAATGCCCGGATGAATACTGCTTCGCTGGACCCGGCTTTGCTGGAACGTTTTGGCGGGATCGACCGCTTGTATGGTGCCGGGGCGCTGGCGCGGTTCGCGGG
Organism: Lysobacter sp. A378; assembly: GCF_054052125.1. NCBI lineage: Bacteria > Pseudomonadati > Pseudomonadota > Gammaproteobacteria > Lysobacterales > Lysobacteraceae > Lysobacter > Lysobacter sp. A378. The sequence continues at coordinate 513,908 of NZ_JBSVRK010000002.1, forward strand.
CAGCCGGGTTGCCGTGATTGGCATGGGCGGGGTTGGCTCGTGGGTGGTGGAGGCGCTGGCGCGCAGCGGGGTCGGGCACCTGACCCTGGTCGATGCCGATGATATCTGCGTGTCCAACAGCAACCGCCAATTGCCCGCCCATGCCGGGCAGTTTGGCAAGGCCAAGGTCGAGGCGATGGCGGAGCGGTGCAGGGCGATCAATCCGTTGCTGGAGGTGGACCCGGTCGCGGACTTCCTGGTCGCCGGCAACATGGCCCAATTGCTGGAGCGCCGGTTTGACCTGGTGCTGGATGCCTGCGACAGCTTCCGCAGCAAAGTCGAGTTGATTGCATGGTGTCGACGTCGCAAGTTGCCATTGGTGGTGTGTGGCTCGGCAGGCGGGCGGGTCGATCCGACCCTGGTGCGGGTGCGGGACCTGTCACGTACCGAGCACGACGCGATGTTGGCGCTGGTCCGTAAAAAATTGCGGAGCGAGTTCAATTTCCCCAAGAGCCTGCAGCGCTATTTCGGAGTACCGGCGGTGTACTCGCTGGAGAACGTGAGGTATCCGCAAGCCGATGGCAGCGTCTGCGGCTTGCGTCCGCCGGTCGCTGGGGACGCGGCGCTCAAGCTCGACTGTGGCGCCGGTCTGGGCGCCGCCACGCATGTCACCGGCGCGTTTGCGTTTGTCATGGTGGGCAAGGCGCTGGAACTGCTGTTGAAGCCGCCGCGGGTGCTTCCACCTGCCTAGGTCGGTTTCCGGGTGAGTGGCAGTCGGAACAATCGTTCGGCATTCGCTGTCGTTGCTGCGGCCACCTCTGCTGGCGCGACGCCGCGCAAGTCGGCAATGGTCTGCAGTACATGGATCAGGCGGGCCGGCTCGTTGCGCTTGCCGCGATGGGTGGCGTCGGGCTGGTCGGGAGCGTCGGTTTCCAGCAGCAACCACTCCAGCGGCATGGTGGCGGCCAGTTTGCGCAGCCGGTTGGCGCGCGGGTAGGTGACCGGGCCACCAAGGCCGAGCAAAAAGCCTTGCTCCCACAGGTTTTCGGCCTGCTGCTGGCTGCCTGAAAAGCTGTGGACGACGCCGCGCAAACCACCGATTGCACGGATCGCCATCGTTACCGCATCCAGCGCCTTGCGGGCGTGGACGATGACCGGCAGATCGAACTCACGAGCCAGTGTGAGTTGGGCCTGGAAGCAGGTCGCCTGGAGGTCACGGTCAAGTCCGTCGACGAAGTAGTCCAGCCCGCACTCGCCGACCGCTACCGGGCTCTCGCGCTCGATCCACTGGCGCAGTTCGTTCAGGTGCCTGGGGTGATACGAAGCCAGGAACATCGGATGCAGTCCATAAGCCGGGTGCAGCCGGTCATCGGCCTCGCATACGGCGCGCAGTTTCGGCCAATCGGCGGCGGTGACCGCAGGCACGATCTGTCGGGTGACACCGGCCTGGATGGCGCGCGCGATCACCGCGGCGCGGTCGACATCGAACTCCGCCGCGTCAAGGTGGCAATGACTGTCGATCAGCACGTCGGACCGTTACCGGTCGCGGTCGCGGGGTGTCGGGGGCTGAATGGTGTCCTTACGGCTTTTCCAGTTGGCGAGCAGCAAGGTGCCCAGCCCCAGGACGATCTCATCGATGAACGGAAATGGATCGGGTACCAAGACAGTGATTACGAACAAGGCCGCGGTCAGCTTGAACAGCGTCGGGTAGCGCAGCTTTCGCGCCCAGCTGAGTAGTGGCAGGAGCAAAGGATTGGCCATGACCATCTCGCGAGTCGGACAACCGGGAAACTAGCACGCGCAGATGGGGCCGGCTTCACGGTTTGGCGGTTGTCGTCTCGTCTGGCGGCCTCTGTTCAGCATCAAAGTGCTCAGATACCGGCATATGTAACAGCGGACTGCACCGCTTCACGAAGGAGAGCGACGAATGAACAAGAACATGCTTGCCGTGGCGGTTGCCGCCCTGCTGGTTGGTGGCGTGGCCGTCGCCGCCTACAACAGCTTCAGCGGCACCGATGCCAGCGAATCGGCGCAGCTGGTGACCAATGGCGACGGGTTGACTGCCAATCTGTCGGGGGACGTCGACACCGCCGGTGCGATCAAGCCCAGTGGCAACCTGGAATATGCCGACGTGGTCAACGTCGAGCCGGTCCTGAAGAAGCAGGAATTGTTTGCCAGCGTGATCGGCACCGATCCGATTCGCGAGACCAGCACCACTTCGTCCCCGCGTCAGGTGTGCGAGGACGTCGTCGTGCAGGAACGTGCGCCCGAGCGCGATGGCAACGTTGGCGGAACAGTCGCCGGTGCTGTGCTCGGCGGTGTGTTGGGTAACCAGGTGGGCGGAGGCAACGGCAAGAAGCTCGCGACTGCGGCCGGCGCCGTCGCCGGTGGTTTCGTCGGCAACCGGGTCGATCGCAACCATGTGGGTGGCCGGGTGACCCAGCGTGTCGACACCCAGTGCCGCACCGTCTCCGACACGTCCAAGTCCACCAAGGTCATTGGCTACAACGTGACCTATCGCAATCCCGACGGCACCACCGGCACGATGCGCACGGGCAGCAAGCCCGGCGAGAAGATCTCGCTGGGCAGCGAGGACCAGGTGGTCGCCTACGACGTGACCTATAGCTACCAGGGACAGGACCAGACCGTGCGTCTGGACGACGAGCCCGGCAAGCGCTTGCCGGTGATCGATGGCCAGGTAGTCACCCAGACGGCCTCGGCGAACACTGGCGCCGATCGCGGCTGATTTCACAAACGCGATTTACAAGCGCGCTTTACAAGCGCGACAGGCAACAACCCGAAGGGGCCGGAATTTCCGGCCCCTTTTTGTTTTGCCGCGGATTGCTTAGTTGCGATGTTCCGGGTGCTTTCCTTCGGGACGCCTGCTTACAATGGGAGCTTTCCAAGTACGAGTTCACCATGGCCCTGAATCCCTACGACCTGTACGACACCCGTTCCCTGCTGACCGAAGAGGAGCGCGCCGTGCAGGACACGGTGGCGCGGTTCACCGACGAGCGCGTGCTGCCGATCATCGGTGACGCGTTCGACGACGGCCGCTTCCCGAAGGAGCTGGTGCCGGAAATCGCCGAGCTCGGCCTGCTGGGCGCGACGTTGCCGGAGCAATACGGCGGCGGTGGCCTGAACTCGGTCAGCTACGGCCTGATCTGCCAGGAGCTGGAGCGCGGCGACAGCGGCATCCGCAGCTTCGTCTCGGTGCAGTCCTCGCTGTGCATGTACCCGATCTTTGCTTACGGGACCGAGGAGCAGAAGCAACGCTGGCTGCCCGACATGGCCGCCGGCAAGGTCATCGGTTGTTTCGGCCTGACCGAAGCGCATGGCGGCTCCGACCCGGGCAACATGAAGACCCACGCCAAGAAGGACGGCGGCGACTGGGTGCTTAACGGCTCCAAGATGTGGATCACCAACGGCAACCTGGCGGATATCGCGATCGTCTGGGCGCAGACCGACGACGGCATCCAGGGCTTCGTGGTCGAGAAGGACATGGCCGGTTTTGCCGCCCAGGAGATCAAGCACAAGATGAGCCTGCGCGCGTCGGTGACCAGCTCGCTGTTCTTCGACAACGTGCGCGTGCCCGAGGCCAACCGATTGCCGAACGTGAAAGGCCTGCGCGGTCCGCTGGGCTGCCTGACCCAGGCCCGTTACGGGATCACCTGGGGTCCGATCGGCGCGGCGATCGCGTGCCTGGACGAGGCGCTGAACTACTCCAGGGAACGCATCCTGTTCGACCGCCCGGTGGCGGCGACGCAATCGGCCCAGCTGAAGCTGGCTGATATGGCGCGCCGGATCACCATGGCGCAGTTGCTGGTCGTGCAGTTGGGCCGGCTGAAGGACGCCGGCACCATGGCGCCGACCCAGGTCTCGCTGGCCAAGTGGAACAACTGCCGGATGGCGATCGACATCGCGCGCCAATGCCGCGACCTGCTGGGCGGCGCCGGCATCACCACCGAGCATTGCGCGATCCGCCACGCACTGAACCTGGAGTCGGTGATCACCTACGAGGGCACCGAGACCGTGCACCAGCTGGTACTTGGCCGCGAGCTGACCGGCATCAACGCGTTCTAGGAACCCGATACCCCATGACCGTTCACCTCGGACCTACGCTTGAAACCGAACGCCTGATCCTGCGGCCACCGCAACGTCCGGATTTCGACGGCTTCGCGGAGTTGATCGGCGACGAGGAGGCGGCCCGCTACATCGGTGGCGCCCTGCTGCGTGCCGCCGCTTGGCGCAAGTTCCTGCAGATGCCCGGAGCGTGGGCGATGCAGGGTTTTGCCATGTTTTCGGTCATCGACAAGACCAGCGGCGAGTGGCTTGGCCAGACCGGTCCGTGGCAGCCCGAAGGTTGGCCGGGGACCGAGGTGGGCTGGTCGTTCAAACGCTCATCGTGGGGGCATGGTTATGCGCACGAGGCGGCCATTGCGACGATCGACTGGGCGTTCGATCACCTGCAATGGTCCGAGGTGATCCATTCGATCGATCCGGACAACCGCGCTTCGCAAGCACTGGCGGCGCGCCTGGGATCGACCAATCGCGGGCCGGGCCGGTTGCCGCCGCCGTTGGAGGACCATCCGATCGAGATATGGGGGCAGAGCCGTGAGCAATGGCAAGCGCGGCGCGTTAAGCCCCCCTCCTGAGTCAAATCGCCGTCACTGCCGCGAGGTCCGGTGCCTTTCCCCCATTTGAAGCCTTGCTTGACGGTGAGGCGGAGCCTGTCGATGTCAACATTGTCCAACCCCGTCCCCGCGCGCATGAAGGGTCTCAATCGCGCCGAGATCTGTGATGTCAATTTCACCGAGTTCGTGCGCGACTGGGACGGCGCGATCGACGCGCCACCGGCGCCGCATGAGCCGGTCGTCGAAGGCAGCGCGCTGGACGCACATGGCTTCATCGAACTGTTCGAGTCGCAGCTGGTCAGCCGCCACCTCGACCTGATGGCGCGCGTGTTGCGGGTGCAGAACAAGGTCTTCTACACCATTGGTTCGTCCGGCCATGAAGGCAATGCGATGGTGGCGCGAGCGACCCGGCATACCGATCCGGCGTTCCTGCATTACCGCAGCGGCGGCTTCATGGCCGAGCGCTTCCGCAAGCTGCCGGGCAGCGATGGCCGACCGCGCGACCCGGCGATGGATTCGGCGCTGAGCTTTGCCGCCAGCAAGGACGATCCCGCCAGCGGCGGCCGCCACAAGGTCTGGGGCAGCAAGCCGCTGTGGGTGCTGCCACAGACCTCGACCATCGCCTCCCACCTGCCCAAGGCGCTGGGTACTGCGATAGCGATCGAGGCCGGCAGACGGCTCGGCCACAATCTGCCGATCCCCGACGACAGCATCGCGATCTGCTCGTTTGGCGACGCCTCCAGCAACCATGCCACCGCCCAGACCGCGTTCAACGCCGCAGCATGGACGGCGTACCAGAAGCTGCCCGCGCCGGTGCTGTTCGTCTGCGAGGACAACGGCATCGGGATCTCGGTGAAAACCCCGAATGGCTGGATCGCGCAGAACTTCTCGCAGCGGCCGAACCTGGATTATTTCACTGCCGACGGGCTGGACCTGGCGACCGGCTATGCCGACGTCCAACGTGCCGTCGAGCATTGCCGCCGCACCCGCCGGCCGACCTTCCTGCACCTGCGCACGACCCGGATCATGGGTCATGCCGGTACCGACTTCGAGATCGAATGGCGTTCGCTGGAGGAATTGTGTGCCGTCGAAGCGACCGACCCGCTGCTGCGCTCGGCCGCGATCGCACTGGAATCGGGTCTGATGTCGAAAGACGAGGTGTTGGCGCTGTACGAGGCGACCCGTAAGCGCTGCTTCGCCGCCGCCGAGGAAGCCGATCGCCGGCCCAAGCTCGACAACCTCGCCGACGTCATCGCGCCGCTCGCTCCGTATACGCCAGCCGCGGTCAAGGCCGAAGCAGAGCGCGCCGACTTCGGCCAGCGCCGACTGGAGGTGTTCGGCGAGGAGTCGAAACTGCCGGAGAACCAGCCGCCGCGTCACCTCGCGATCCAGATCAACCACGCGTTGCACGACACCTTCGCGAAGTATCCCGAGGCGCTGCTGTTCGGCGAGGATGTGGCCCAGAAGGGCGGCGTCTATACGGTGACCAAGGGGCTGCAGAAGGCGTTCGGCGCGCGCCGGGTATTCAACACGCTGCTCGACGAGACGATGATCCTCGGCATGGCCCAGGGGTTTGCGAATGTCGGCATGCTGCCGATCCCGGAAATCCAGTACCTGGCGTACTTCCACAACGCCTGCGACCAGCTCCGAGGCGAGGCCGCAAGCCTGCAGTTCTTCAGCAACAACCAGTACGCCAACCCGATGGTGGTGCGTATCGCCGGACTGGGTTACCAGCGCGGTTTTGGCGGCCATTTCCACAATGACAACTCGATCACCGCGTTGCGCGACATCCCCGGCCTGGTCGTGGGCTGTCCATCGCGTGGCGACGATGCGGTGACCATGTTGCGCACCTTGACGGCATTGGCGAAGGTCGATGGGCGGGTAAGCGTGTTCCTGGAGCCGATTGCGTTGTACATGGCCAAGGACCTGCAGGAGCCGGGCGATGGCGGCTGGTTGACCGCCTATCCCGCCCCGGGTGAGGCGATGGCCTTGGGCGAGGGCAGGGTGTACGACGCCGGTCACGACGACCTGGTGATCTTCACCTACGGCAACGGCGTGCCGATGAGCCTGCGCGCCGCGCGCGCGATTGAGCAGAAACATGGCTGGAAGACGCGAGTGGTCGACCTGCGCTGGCTGGTGCCGCTCAATGACGGATTCATCGTCGATCACGCACGTGATGCGAAACGAATCATCGTGGTCGACGAAGGGCGTCGCAGTGCCGGCGTCGGCGAGGGCGTGATCACGGCGATTGCCGAGGGTGGACTGGGAGCCATTCCGTTCCGACGCGTGGTCGGCGTCGACACCTACACCCCGTTGGCCGGCGCGGCGTTCCTGGTGATCCCGGGTGAGGAGGACATCGTTGCGGCGGCGGACCAGTTGGGTGACACGAAAGCCTGAAGACCGCACTTTGCTCGTCGCGGAGTAACCTCAGCGAGCAAGGCCGTCCATCAGGATGCCTTCGCGCGCAGTGGTGCCGTCCACGCTCAATCTCGCCGCTTCGCTCCCGCGCTCCAGCGGCAGCACGGCGAGGCTGACATGCCGCCCGCCATGGGTGGCAGCGGCCGCAATGCGACCCAATACGGTAGTGATGCCGTCTGCGGCAGTGCTGGTCACGTCACTGCCAGGTGCGGTCGCAGCAGTGGCCTCCAGCAGCGCCAATCCACGCTTTGCCTTGCCGAGAAAGTGCGTGCGCGCGACGATCTCCTGGCCCGGGTAGCAGCCCTTCTTGACGCTGAACCCGGACAAGCGCTCCAGCGACAGCTGTTGCGGCGTCCATTGTTCTGCCTGTGATTCCGGCAGCCGTGGCAAGCCGTGCTCGAGATCGGCCAGTCGCCAGCGGGCAGCCCCGTCAGGGTTTGCGGACGCGCCGCCGGCAGCCGATGCCACGGCGTCAATGCGCAAACGGCGCGGGCCGCCTTCGGCGCCCATGTCGAACTCGACCGAGCCATCGGCAGCAACATCGGCCAGGTTCCCGCTCGCCGCTTTTGCCGCTGAAAAACATCCGCTGACCTGCAAATCGTCGCGCACGCTGATCGTGACCTTGCTGCGGAACAGGAACCCGCGCAAACGCTCGGCCAGCGTTTCGGGGTCGGCATCGGGCAGCAACAGCCACACACTCTCTTCGTCCAGCTTGAGCAATGCGAACAGCGCAATCACGCGACCCTTCGGCGTCAGCCAGCCGTTCCATTGCCATTGCCCGACCGCCAGCGCATCAAGGTCATTCATGAATTGGGCCTGTGCAAACCCGATGGCATCCCGTCCCTGGAGCATGACCACGCGGTGCCCGGACAACGTGAAGCAGGCGTCATCGCCGTATTGCGACTTGTCAGACAAGGGACCGAGTCCTAAGATTGGGGTCTGTGATGATAGGCCAAACCACCTCCGAGACCGATTCCGAGGCGTCGCCCGGGACACCCGCACCGCGGACCCCCGAGACGACAGCTACGCCATTGGCACCGGTCGAACACGGCGGTCGCAGCGGACCCGACCCCACCCGCTATGGTGACTGGGAGAAGAACGGCCGCTGTATCGATTTTTGATCATCACCGTAACGAGTTCTGCTCCACCATCATTTGAGTCTTCGGGCGTGCCCGAAGGCCTGAAATTCCTGCCACGCGGCCACGCCGCCCAGCCCAGAGAGCGCCGTTGCCATGGCCAGCCGCCCACGCCCGATATCACCGCACATCCAGGTCTACAGCTGGCAAGTCCAGATGGTGACCTCGATCCTGCACCGCGCCACCGGCATCGTATTGGCGCTGGGCAGCCTGCTGTTCGCCTGGGGGCTGGTGGCCATCGCCGCCGGTCCGGCGCAATGGGCTGATTTCAGTGCCTGCGCACGATCCGGCCTCGGATTCGTCGTGTTGTTCGGCTGGAGCTGGGCCTTGTCCTATCACCTGGTCAACGGCATCCGGCATCTGCTTCAGGACGCCGGGTGGGGATTCCAGATCAGCACTTTCATCCGTAACAGCTGGACCACCATCATCGTCAGCCTGGTGCTGACGGCGTTGATCTGGTTCGCAGCGATGCAGCAGTGGGGTGGCGCATGAGTAACAGCAATCCGCAGGTGGACCTGCGCAACCCGCTCAAGCGTGCCCGCGGTTGGGGCTCGGCAAAAAGCGGGACCCACCATTTCATCATCCAGCGGATCACAGCGGTCGCCTTGATCTTCCTGTCGATCTGGGCGGTTGTGCTGTTGCTGTCATTGATCGGTGGTGACTACACCAGCGTTCGTGCGGCCGTCGCCGATCCGGTCAACGCCGTGCTGCTTGCTTCCTTCCTGATCGCCTCGTTCTGGCACGCCAAATTGGGCATGCAGGTCGTCATCGAGGATTACGTACACACGCCGTGGATTGCGGTCACCCTGCAACTGACGGTCATCTTCATATGCGTCCTCGCGGCACTAGCCAGCGTGTTCGCTGTCATTCGCATCACGCTCGGGGGCTGACGTGCCGGCTTACAAGATCCAGGAACACAAGTTCGACATGATCGTGGTGGGTGCCGGTGGCGCCGGACTGCGCGCGACCTTCGGTTTGGCCCAGAAGGGCCTGAAGACCGCCTGCATCACCAAGGTTTTCCCGACCCGCTCGCATACCGTGGCCGCCCAGGGCGGCATTGCCGCGGCGCTGGGCAACATGGGCGAAGACGACTGGCGGTACCACTTCTACGACACCGTCAAAGGGTCGGATTGGCTGGGTGACCAGGACGCGATCGAGTACATGTGCCGCGAGGCGATTCCGGCGGTCGTGGAGCTGGAGCACCAGGGCGTGCCGTTCTCGCGCACTGCCGAGGGCAAGATCTACCAACGTCCGTTTGGCGGCATGACCACCAAATACGGTGAAGGCCCCGCCGCCCAGCGCACCTGCGCCGCCGCCGACCGCACCGGCCACGCGATCCTGCACACGCTGTACCAGCAATCGCTGGCCCATCACGCCGAATTCTTCATCGAGTACTTCGCGCTTGATCTGATCATGGATGCCGATGGCACCTGTCGCGGCGTGCTTGCGCTCGACATGGCGGAAGGCACGCTGCACCTGTTCCGCGGTCAGGGCACGGTGCTGGCCACTGGTGGCTACGGCCGCGCGTATTTTTCGGCAACCTCGGCCCATACCTGCACCGGCGACGGTGGCGGCATGGCGTTGCGTGCCGGTCTGGGCTTGCAGGACATGGAGTTCGTGCAGTTCCATCCGACCGGTATCTACGGCGCCGGCTGCCTGATCACCGAGGGCGTCCGGGGCGAGGGCGGGATCCTGCGCAATGCCACCGGCGAGCGCTTCATGGAGCGCTACGCACCCACCGCCAAGGACCTGGCCTCGCGTGACGTGGTCAGCCGTGCGATGACGATGGAGATCCGCGGCGGGCGCGGGGTCGGCGAGCACAAGGATCACCTGCTGCTCGATCTGACCCACCTTGGGCCGGAAGTGATCCACGAGAAGCTGCCGGGCATCGCAGAGTCGGCGCGCATCTTCGCCAACGTCGATGTCGAGAAACAGCCGATCCCGGTGATCCCGACTGTCCACTACAACATGGGCGGCGTACCGACCAACTATCGCGGGCAGGTCGTCCAGTTGAAGGATGGCGATCCCGATTCGGTCGTTCCCGGGCTGTACGCCATTGGCGAAGCGGGTTGCGTGTCGGTTCACGGCGCAAACCGCCTGGGTTCCAATTCGCTGCTCGACCTGGTGGTATTTGGTCGCGCCGTGGCCAACCACTGCGCCGAGACCATTACTCCCGGGGCAAGTCATGCAGACCTGCCTGGCGATGCCTGCGAAGCACCGTTGGCGCGTCTGGACAAGCTGCGCAATGCCAACGGCGGCACCCCGACCGCGATTATCCGCGACCAGATGCAGCGCGCGATGCAGGCCGATGCCGCGGTGTTCCGCACCGAAGAGACCCTGGCCGAGGGCGTCCAGCGCATTCGCGAGATCCGGGCCTCTTTCGACGACGTCAAGGTCAGCGACCGTTCGCTGGTCTGGAATTCAGACCTGGTGGAGACGTTCGAATTGGCCAACCTGCTGGACCAGGCGCTGGCAACGATCGTGTGTGCCGAGAACCGCACCGAATCGCGCGGTGGTCATGCACGTGACGACTTCCCCGAGCGTGACGACGTCAACTGGCACAAGCATTCGTTGTGCTGGGTCGATGAAAACGGCAATACCAAGATCGATTACCGCCCCGTGCACATGTACACGCTGACCGACGATGTGGAAGTGGTTCCACCGGCCAAGCGCGTGTATTGATTGACGCCGTCGCCGCAAGGCAAGACGTCAAACGTTCGAGGTGGTCTGGTTTTCCCCGGCGCCCGCTCCTTGTGGAACGGGTCGCCCCTGATACGGAACTGGTGCAGCAATGGCCGAATTCGCGCTTCCAAAAAACTCCCAGATTCAAAAGGGCCGGCATTTCGATTCGCCGGGCGCGAAACAACCGCGCACGTTCCGGGTTTACCGCTGGAACCCCGATGACGGCTTGAATCCGCGCCTGGACACCTACGAGGTGGACATGGCGACGTGCGGGCCGATGGTTCTGGACGCGCTGATCAAGATCAAGAACGAGATCGATCCGACCCTGACCTTCCGCCGCTCATGCCGCGAGGGCATTTGCGGTTCGTGCGCGATGAACATCGACGGCACCAATACGCTGGCCTGCACCAGGGCAATCGAGGATTGCAGCAGCGGTGACGTGCCGATCTATCCGTTGCCAGCGATGGAGGTGGTCAAGGACCTGGTTCCCGACCTGACCCACTTCTACGCGCAGTACGCCTCGATCAAACCGTGGATCCGTACCGAGAGCCCGGCACCGAGCGACCGTGAGCGCCTGCAGTCGCCAGAGGATCGCAAGAAGCTGGACGGTCTGTACGAGTGCATCCTGTGTGGTTGCTGCACCGCCGGTTGCCCGAGTCACTGGTGGAACGGCGACCGCTACCTCGGCCCCGCCGTCCTGCTGCAGGCGTATCGCTGGATCGTGGATAGCCGCGACGAAGATACCGGTAGCCGGTTGGATGACCTGGAAGACCCGTTCAAGCTGTACCGCTGCCACACCATCTTGAACTGCACCCGCACGTGCCCGAAGGGATTGAACCCGGCCAAGGCCATTGCCGAAATCAAGAAGCTGATGGTCGCGCGTAGCGCCTGAGTAGATCACGTCACGATCCGGTTGATGCTCACGATTCAGTAAATGCAATGGGCGCGCTTTCCAGGCGCGCCCTTTTTTTTTGGGAGAGCCTGTCCATGAGCGATGCCGATGATCTGGAACTGCGCCGCCTGCGCTGGAAGTGCCGCCGTGGCATGCGTGAGCTCGACCAGCTGCTGGGGCGTTACCTGGACCGGGAATGGCGACAGGCATCCGAAGCCGAGCGCGGCGTTTTCCTACGGCTGCTGGACAGCGAAGACGATAAGCTCTGGCACTGGTTCATGGGCCAGGAGACCCCCGCCGATGACGAGTTGTCCGCCCTGGTCCAACGCATCGGCAACCTGCCGGCTTGAGTGGCGCCCGTCGCATTGGTTGTCGGGGTTGCTGGTGATGCTCGGGGTATTTGCCGCGCTTTCGGTGGTCGTCTCCGACCTGACACCCGTGGCCGCCTGGCCATGTGCGGTTCTGGTGGTGCTCTGGGCCGGCTGGGTGGCCCGACGGGAAGCGAGCAGGCAGGCCATCGACTTGCAGATCCGTGATGGTGTCGTCCGCGTGGATGGCAGCGTGGTGACGCAGTTCCAACTGCAGTGGCGAGCGGCGCTGGTGTTTGCGCGCTGGCGCGACAGCGACAATCGCCAGCGGCGGGTGGTCTGGTGGCCTGACACGCTTGGCCCGGCCGGTCGTCGTGAACTGCGGCTGGCTGCGCCGGTCGAAACTGCTGCGCAACCCCCACGCTCAATGGCACCATAGCCCCCTATGTTCAAACCCATTCCTGTTGCCATCGGCCTGCGGTACCTGCGCGCCAAACGCCGCAATGGTTTTATCTCCTTTATTTCCATGGCCTCCATCCTCGGCATCGCGCTGGGCGTGGCGGCGCTGATCACCACCTTGGCGGTGATGACCGGTTTCCAGAAGGAAATCCGCGACCGCATGCTGCAGATGGCCGCGCACGCCACCGTCAGTGCCTATGGCGATCCCCTCACGGACTGGCAACAGGCGGTGGACATGGCGCTGGCCGATCCGCGGGTGGCCGGGGCGGCGCCTTACGTGGAGAAGGAGGCCTTGCTCAACGGACCGCGCCAGCAACCGGCATTGGTGCGCGGCGTGGTACCGGCTGACGAACGTACGGTGTCGGTGTTGGGCGAGAAGATGGTCGAGGGGGAACTGGAATCGCTGGTTCCGGGCAGTTTCAACATCATCCTGGGACGGGAACTGGCGGCCTGGCTCGGCGTTGGCGTCGGCGACAGCGTGGTGATGACCATCGCCGAGTTCAACAGCACCCCGGTGGGGGCGATGCCGCGGGTCAAGCGCTTCACCGTCAGCGGAGTGTTCGAGGTCGGCTACAACGAGTATGACCGCGGCATGGCATTCACCAACATGGCGGACATGCAACGGCTGATGCGGATGCAGGAGGGCGTGACCGGCGTGCGCCTGCGATTGCATGACATGAACCTGGCCTGGGATGTCGCCCGCGACCTCGCCGTGAAGCTGGGCGGCTACCAAGTCAGTGACTGGACCACCGACAACGCCAACATGTTCAGGGCATTGAAGATGGAAAAGACCCTGATGGCGATCCTGCTGTCGTTGATCATCGCCATGGGCGCGTTCAACCTGGTGTCCTCGCAGGTGATGCTGGTCACCGACAAGCAGGCCGATATCGCCATCCTGCGGACCCTGGGTCTGTCGCCGCGTGGGGTGATGCAGGTGTTCATGGTCCAGGGCAGCCTGATCGGAATCATCGGTACCGTGATCGGCGTGATCGGCGGGATCGTGCTGACCTTGAGCCTGGAGGACATCCTGTTCGCGATCGAGCGCGTGTTCGGGGTCACCTTGCTGCCCGAGGACGTCTACTACATCACCGGGCTGCCCACCGAGATGAAGCCAAGCGACGTGATGGCGATTACGGCGGTCGCCTTGGTGATGGCGTTCCTGGCCACGATCTACCCGGCCTGGCGCGCCGCGCGTACGCCACCGGCGGAGGCTTTGCGTTATGAGTGAACCGATCATCAGCAAGCCCGTCACTGGCGAGACGATGGCCGGCGAGCCGGCGCCCGGGTCGCGCGCCGGCCTGGTCCTGGGATGCACCAACCTGGGCATGGTGTACGCCGAGGGCAAGATGCGCACGCCGGTGTTCGACGGGTTGCGACTGGACGTACACGAGGGCGAGACCGTTGCCATCGTCGGTGCTTCCGGAGCCGGCAAGAGCACGTTGCTGCACTTGCTCGGTGGCCTGGATACGCCGTCCACCGGCGAAGTGTTCGTTGGTGGACAGAAGATGAGCACACTGTCGGATACGGCCCGCGGCCAGTTGCGAAACCGCGCATTGGGTTTTGTCTACCAGTTCCACCATTTGCTGCCCGAGTTCACGGCGATGGAAAACGTGATGTTGCCGGTACTGCTGGGCGGCGCCCGGATCCCGGACGCCGAGCAACGGGCGCAAGCGCTGCTGGAGGCCGTCGGCCTGGGGCACCGGCTCCAGCACAAGCCCGGGGAGCTTTCCGGTGGTGAGCGTCAGCGTGCCGCGGTGGCGCGCGCGCTGGTCAACCAGCCGGCCTGCGTGTTGGGCGACGAGCCCACTGGCAACCTGGACGAAAAGACGGCCGGGGTTGTCTTCGATCAGATGCTGGAGTTGAACCGGGAACACCGCACCAGTCTGGTGGTAGTCACCCACGATCGCCGCCTGGCGCGACGGCTGGACCGGGTGCTGGAATTGCATCAGGGCAGGCTGCGCGAGCTGGCGACGCGGGATATTTGATTCGGGCCGTACTCGACTGAAGGGATGAACCATGAGCGATGCGGCAAGGATGCCGCCGTCCACGCCATCGGAAGACAGCCTCCCCGGCGGGACGGAACAGGGCAGAACGGGGCGGCCAGCAAGCCCCGTGTGGCTGGCTCCATTCGGGATCGCGAGCGCCGCAGCGCTGCTGGCCGGCGTGTCGATGTGCTTGTGGCTACCCCGGTTGCCGCCGTTCTGGCTGCTGGTCTCGATCGCACCCCTGGCCGTTTTGCTCTGGTGGCGCGGGCGCGCCGTGCGCTGGATTGGCCCCTTGCTGCTTGGTTTCGCGCTGGCCGGGCTGCATGCGGGGTACGCGCTGTCGATCCAGCTGCCGGTGGCCTGGGAACAGCGTGAAGTCACTGTTGCCGGTCGTGTCGTCGAGCTTCCCGAGCACCACGCGCGCCGAACCAGCTTCCGGTTTCGCGTCGTCGATGAGTTGGTGCAACCGGAACCGCTGCGTGGTCGCTTGCTGCGCTTGTCCTGGTACGACGATTTCGATGGCAGCGCGACCGGTCGTGACCGCCTGCGGGCGGGGCAACGATGGCAGCTGACCGTCCGCGTGCGGGCGCCGCGAGGCTTGCGCAATCCTGGCGGGTTCGACAGTGAAAAGCACGCACTGGCCGACCGGCTGACGGCGACGGGGTATGTCCGTGCCCCCGAGTCGACCCGGCTGATGCGTCCGGCGCAAGGGCTGAACGCGTGGCGCGAGCGCATGTCGGAGCAGATCGCGACCGCCATACCCACGTCGACGTCGCGGTTTATCCGTGCGTTGGCACTGGGCGACACCCGAGGCCTGGACGATGCCGACTGGCAGGTCCTGCGAGCCAATGGCCTGACCCATCTGGTCGCCATTTCGGGTTTCCATGTCGGACTGGTGGCCGGCTTTTTTGCGTTGGCCATTGCGGGCCTCTGGTGGCTATGGCCGCGGCTGGGTCGCCGTTGTCCGCGTCCCGTGGCCGCTGCCATTGCCGGCCTGGCCGGCGCCATGGTGTATGCCGCGGTTGCCGGTTTTGCGCTGCCGACCGTCCGCACGGTGTTGATGATCGCGGTCGTGGCAGGGGTCCGGGGCCTGCGGCGCAGCTCCAGTGCGTTCGATACCTTGGCGCTTGCGGTGGTGGTGGTACTACTGGTCGATCCGCTGGCGGTGCTGGGTGCCGGTTTCTGGCTCAGTTTCTTTGGCGTGGCCTGGCTGCTCTGGTGCCTTCCGCATGCCGGGCGCCAACCGCTCCGGGACCTGGTTTCCGCCCAGGGCGTCGCGACCCTGGGCCTGTTGCCGCTGACGGCCGTGTTGTTTGGCCAGGCCTCACTGGTGGGACCATTGGCGAACCTGATCGCGGTGCCGTGGTGGAGTCTGGTGGTGGTGCCACTGGCGCTGATCGGGACCGGGCTTGAGTTCCTGCATGCCGGGTGGGGCAGTTGGCCCTGGCAAGCGGCGTCCTGGTGTTTCGAGCTCAGTTGGCCGCTGTTTGACTACCTGGCCAGCAGCGAGCTGGCCCTGTGGTGGTTGCGCGAATCGCGGTGGTTTGCATTGCCGCTGGCCATGTTCGGCGCGTTCTGGCTGTTGCTTCCACGCGGCTTGCCGGGACGGTGGCTGGCAATGTTGTTGTGGTTGCCCCTGCTATGGCCGGCCCGTAACCTGCCCGCAGCCGGTGAGGCCGAGCTGCGGGTGCTGGATGTCGGCCAGGGCTTGTCGATCCTCGTTCGCACCACCAATCACAGCCTGCTGTACGACATGGGGCCTGCCAGCCCGGATGGCTATGACACCGGAGAGCGCGTGGTGCTGCCTGCGCTGTACGCCCTAGGGGTGCGCCGGCTCGATCGCGCGGTCGCCAGCCACGCCGATAACGACCATGCCGGGGGCCTCGGTGCCGTCAGGCGCACCGTCGCGGTGCCGGTAGTCAACTCGCCGCAGGGTTCGGGGTTGGTTGATACCCGCCCCTGCGTGGCGGGGGAGACGTGGCAATGGGACCGGGTCGAGTTCCGCTTCCTGCATCCACCGCGCCACTTTCCCTACCTGGGTAACGAGGCCAGTTGCGTGCTGCGGATCGACACCGAACACGGCAGCGCATTGCTGACCGGGGACATCAGTGCGGTGGTCGAGCGCGAGCTGGTACGCCGAAGCCATCTGGACGAGGCGGCCGGCTTACGCGCGCAGGTGGTCGTGGTCGCCCATCACGGCAGCTCCAGTGCCTCCGATCCCGCGTTCATTGCCGCCACCGGTGCGGGGCATGCGCTGGTTTCCAGTGGGTACGGCAACCGGTTTGGTCACCCCAAGCCCGAAATACTCGCCCGCTGGCACGCCAGCGGCGCACAAACGCTGGATACCAGCGCAAGCGGCGCCCTGCGCGTGCGGTTCCAGCCCGGTGGGCCAAGCGTGGAAACAAGACGGCGCGCACACCCACGGGTCTGGGATGCGGCTCGCCGCGCGAGCGAATCGTCGGGCGGGGCGGCCGCTGGGCTATCCTATCGACCGGATTGAATCGGCCCCGGGCCGGAGGTTAGCGAGTGCTGGAACTGGTCAAGGCCGGGGGATGGCCGATGATTCCATTGTTGCTGCTGTCGGCGCTGGCGCTGGCATTGATCGTCGAGCGGGCGTGGGCACTGCGGCGCAGCGAGGTCTTGCCGCCGGGACTGGGCAAGGAAGTTCGCAGCTGGGCCCGTGGTGGCCAGCTGGATCCGACGCATATCGATTCGCTGCGGGCTACCTCGCCGCTGGGCGCGTTGCTCGCAGCGGCCCTGGACGTGCGTCAGCGCCCGCGTGAGCAGGTCCGCGAGCGTATCGAGGACGTGGGCCGCCATCTGGTCCACCGGATGGAGCGCTATCTCAACACCCTGGGTTCGATCGCGTCGGCGGGTCCATTGCTGGGCCTGTTTGGCACCGTTGTCGGCATGATCCAGCTGTTCCTCGGTATCCTCGACCATGGTATTGGCGATGTGAACCAGCTGGCGGGAGGGATCGGCAAGGCGCTGGTGTGTACCGCTGCCGGCATGATCGTCGCGATCCCGGCGTTGATGGCACACCGCTGGTTCCGGGGCCGCATCGCCGGCTATGTCGTGGACATGGAGCACGAAGCCATGCAGCTGCTCGACACGCTGGAGGAGACCGCCCGGGACGGGACTGCCCAGGCCGCGCCGGCTGCGCGCCAGCCGCGTGCCACGGCTGTGCCTTCGGACGCCTGACCGCTCATGCGTATCCGTGACCGCCACACCGGGGACGAGCCGGAAATCAGCCTGGTACCGCTGATCGACGTGATCCTGGTGATGATCATCTTCTTCGTCGTCACTGCCACCTTTGATGCGCGCTCGGTGATCCAGATCGAGCTGCCGCGCGCCACCGGCGAGCAAGTGGATGCGGTGCAGCCGCTGGTGGTGCTGGTCAATGCCGACGGCCGCTATTTCGTGGGTGACCGCGAAGTGCTGCGCACCGATATCGAGTCGCTCAAGGCGACCATCAGCGAGGTGGCGGGCAGCGACCGCGAGCGCCCGGTGATGTTGCGCGTCGATGCGCGCACCCCCTACCAGGCGGTGGTCACCGTGTACGACGCGCTGGGTGGCCTGGGTTTCAACCGGATCATGATCCCGACCGCGCCGCCGTCAGGCGCCGCAGCGCCCCCGGGTGGCGAGTCCGGCGCTTCGGCCACCGGAGCCTCGCAGTGACAACGCCGATCACCTCCTGGGCCACCTACCGGCGGTTGCTGGGCTTTGCCCGTCCGTATCGGGCGCTGCTGGGGCTTGCAGGGGTGGGGATGCTGCTGGAGGCGCTGGCAGGCGGCGCGTTCACCAAGCTCATGGAGCCGGTGATCAACGAGACTTTCATCACCAAGGACGCGGCGTTCAGCCTGGTATTGCCGTTGGCGATTGTCGGCCTGTTCCTGCTGCGCGGCGTCGCGGGCTACGTGGCCGACATCTACATGGCCAAATCCGGGCGTGGCATTTCCCGTGACTTGCGGGTGCAGGTACTGGGCAAGTATCTGCGCTTGCCTGGATTGCGCTTCGATACCGAGCCGGTGCCGTCGATGCTGGTTCGCCTGGGCTCGGACAGCGACCAGGTCGCGCAGGCGGCGGTCGACGCGATGAAGGTGATGATCCAGCAGGCGCTGCAGGTGCTGGTGGGCATCGGCGTGATGCTGTGGACCAGTTGGCAGGTAACCATTGCGATCGTGCTGCTGGCGCCGCCACTGGCCTGGGTCATGAACACGGTGGGCAAGCGCTATCGCCGGATCAGCCACAAGATCCAGGAGAGTGGGTCGCAGCTGATGCAGTCGGCCGACCAGGCGTTGTCCAGCCACCAGGAAGTCAAGATCTACGGCGCCCAGGGTGTCGAGATGCAGCGCTACTCCGCGCAGGCGGACCATCACCTGAAGCTCAGCCTCAAGGTCGAGTCGACCCGCAGCATCTCGTCCGCGCTGGTGCAGTTGATGGGCGCGATCGGGCTGGCGCTGCTGCTGTTTTTTGCCGGCCGTGAAGCCGCCGCCGGTCGCCTCGGCGCGGGCGGGTTCGTGGTGTTGATGATGGCGATGATGGCGATCATCCCCGCGCTCAAGCAGCTGACCAATGTGCAGGGCATGCTGCAGCGTGGCGTGGCCTCGGCCGAGCGACTGTTCCACATCCTGGATGCCCCCGACGAGCACGACACCGGCCGCTTGCCGCTGGAGCGCGCGCGCGGCGAGATCGAGTTTCGCGACGTAAGTGCGCGCTACCCGGACCAGGGCCAGGCGGCACTCAGCAACGTCAGTTTCAGTGCCAAGCCCGGGACCGTCACCGCCATTGTTGGCCGCTCCGGCAGTGGCAAGTCGACCCTGATCAAGCTTATCCCGCGTTTCTACGAGATCGAGTCGGGACAGATCCTGCTCGATGGCCAGCCGCTGCGCGACTATCGACTGGCCGACCTGCGCAAGCAGATCGCCCTGGTGGGCCAGCAGGTCATGCTGTTTGACGGCAGCATCGCGGCCAACGTCGCCTATGGCGAGATGGAGCAGGCCACGCCGGAGGACCTGGACCGTGCGATCCAGGGTGCCAACGCCACCGAGTTCGTCGAGCGTTTGCCGGAAGGGGTGGACGCCGGTATCGGCAGCAAGGGCGGCCGCCTGTCCGGTGGCCAACGCCAGCGGTTGGCCATTGCCCGGGCGATGTTGAAAGACGCGCCGATCCTGATCCTGGACGAGGCCACCGCCGCGCTCGACACCGAATCGGAGCGGCTGGTGCAGGATGCGCTGGAACGCCTGATGCCAGACCGCACCACGCTCGTCATCGCGCATCGACTGTCGACCATCGAACATGCCGACCAGGTACTCGTGCTCGATGAAGGTCGCATCGTCGAGCGCGGTACCCACGCCAGCTTGATGGCCCTGGACGGGCTGTACGCTCACCTGCACCGCATGCAATTTCGCGAGGCCTCATGAACGCAGGACCCGGTGGTCGCCGCGAGCACCAGCCACCCCATTGGTACGGCAACGCGCCGGTGCCGTTGTATACACGGCTGCTGGCGGCGGTCTATGCCGCAGTCAGTGGTATCCGGCGCTGGCTCTATCGCGTCGGCGTGCTCCGTACCCGCCATCCGGGCATCCCGGTGGTGGTGGTCGGCAACATTACCGCTGGCGGTGCCGGCAAGACCCCGCTGACCATCGCGCTGGCTGAACGGCTGCGCCGCGAAGGCTGGAATCCGGGTGTTGCCAGCCGGGGTTACGGCCGCGCCGATGCGGGCAACCCGGTGTGGGTCCAGGCCGATACCGAGCCCGCCGTCGGCGGCGACGAGCCGGTGCTGATCGTCCGTCGCACCGGGGTCAAGCTGCGTGCCGACCGTGACCGTGCTGCGGCGGCGAAGGCATTGGCGAAGGCCGGTTGCGACATTGTCATCTGCGATGACGGTCTGCAGCACTACGGACTTGAACGCGACGTCGAGATCGAAGTGGTCGACGGCCGCCGCCGTTATGGCAACGGTCGGCTGCTGCCCGCCGGACCGTTGCGCGAGTTGCCCGAGCGCGGAGCGCAGTGCGACTTCCGGGTCATCAACATTGCCAATGCGCCAGCGGGCAGCAACAGCAGCGGAACCGGTTTTGGCGAATGGCCGATGCGCCTGGTTGCCGACAGTGCCGTGCCGGTATTGGGTGGCCGGTCAAGACCGTTGGAGTCGTTTCGCGGTCACCGGGTCCATGCGGTTGCCGGGATCGGCAACCCGGAGCGGTTCTTCTCGATGTTGCGCAGCCTGGAGATCGCGGTGGTGCCGCATGCCTTTGCCGACCACCATCGCTATCGTGCGTCCGACTTCGAGTTTGGCAGCCCGCTGCCGGTGCTGATGACCGAGAAGGACGCCGTCAAGTGCGCCCGGTTCGCAACCGAAGCGTTTCATAGCGTGGCCGTCACCGCCGAGCTTCCGGAAGCCTTCTGGGTCTCATTGCTGGACAAATTGGCACAGGTCCGGCAACGATGACTGCAGCCTTGGACTTCGTGGTGGCGATCCCGGCGCGTCACGCCGCCAGTCGCCTGCCGGGCAAACCGCTGAGACTGCTTGGCGGGGAGCCGCTGGTGTTGCATGTGGTCCGGCGCGCCCTGGCAGCTGGCGCGCGCGAGGTGTGGGTGGCGGCCGACGACGAACGCATCGCAGCGGCGTTGGCGAATGCCGGCGTACGCGTGGCAATGACCTCCGCCACGCATGCTTCCGGTACCGATCGACTGGCCGAGTGCGCGCGAATCGCCGGCTGGAGCGATGACACCATCGTGGTCAACCTGCAGGGCGACGAACCTTTCGCACCGGCTGCGGGGATTCGTGCGGTGGCGGCATTGTTGCGCGACAGCGGCGCCGCGATGACAACCCTGGCCGCGCCGGTGACCGAGGTGGGCACGCTGTTGGACCCCAATGCGGTCAAGTTGGTGCGTGCCGACAACGGCGACGCGCTGTACTTCAGCCGTGCGCCGATCCCGTGGCCGCGCGATGCCTTCTCGCGCGACCCGTCCCGTATGCCGGAAGGCCAATCCTGGCTGCGGCACATCGGCATCTACGGATATACGGCGGGGTTCCTGCAGCGTTTCGCGGCGATGTCCCAGGGCCGGCTCGAGCAGGTTGAATCATTGGAGCAACTGCGCGTGCTGGAGGCCGGTTATCGGATCGCGGTCGGGTTGACTCCCGATCCGTTCCCGCCCGGCGTGGACACCGCCGAAGACCTGGTCCGCGCGGAAAAATGGCTTGCCGGAAACGGCTGAGCCGTCGCGTTAGCTGGCGGCCTCAACCGAGCGTCGCCATCCAGCCAATGACGTGCA
Organism: Lysobacter sp. A378; assembly: GCF_054052125.1. Taxonomy (NCBI): domain Bacteria; kingdom Pseudomonadati; phylum Pseudomonadota; class Gammaproteobacteria; order Lysobacterales; family Lysobacteraceae; genus Lysobacter; species Lysobacter sp. A378. The sequence goes on from NZ_JBSVRK010000002.1 coordinate 535,679, forward strand.
GCAGGCCAAACAGCAACCCACCAATCAGCGCGCCAATCGCGGTGCCGTTGTAGCGGATGTACTGCAGGTCGCTGCCAACGCTCAACTCCAGCTCGCGGACCAGCTCGCGGGTGTCCCAGCGCGCGACCCGCTCGACGATGAAGTCGCGGATGCTGCCTCGATACTTCTCGATCATCGGCTCGACGGTGGCCATCACCCATTGGTTGACCCACGCCTGCATCGCCGGATCGCCGCTGAGCTTCTCGCCGATCAGTTCCGCGCCCTGGGTCGCCTTCAAGGCAATCAATGAGTCATTGCGCTGCAGGTCCTTGCGCAGCCAGTCCAGGACTTCCGACCACATCTCCCGGATCTGGCGGGGCAGGGCGGGGTCATCGATCACCCGGTCACGCAGTTCTTCACACTTCCGGCGCAGCACGTCATCGGTCTTCAGGCGCTGGGTGAACCGGGTGACGTAATCATCGAAGCGCAGGCGCAGCTCGTGCCGGGGATCGTCCGCCATCTCGGTGAGCAGGTCGCTGACGCCGGCAACGACCTTGGCGGCAAGCTTGTCGGCTACCGCGTCGTCGAGGCGGGCCAGGCGCAATACCGACCATAGCTGCGGCGTGATCTTGCTGGCGACCAGGTCCTGGGTGTCCGGGTCTGCCAGCACCTCGCCGACGTCGCGCAGCAGGTTGTCCAGCAGCATCTGGTGGCGGCGGTCGTGGGTGAGCACCTCGAGCACCTGGCTGCCCAACGCGGCAACATCAAGCCGGCCCAATTGCTCGCGCGCCAGGCCATGCAGGAAGCGGTGCAGGCGATCGCTGTCCAGCAGTTGCACCAGATGCGGTGCCAGGGTCACCACGAACCCACCCACCTTGCTGGCGTGGACCGGGTCGGACAGGGCGGCAGCGAGTCGCCGGCCCGGATCGAACTGGCGCACCTTCGCCAGCACTTCCTGGTTGTCGAGGAAATGGTCGCAGATGAAGTTGGCCAGCGCACGCCCCAGCGCATCTTTCTTGTTCGGGATGATCGCGGTGTGCGGGATCCAGCGCTGTCCCAGCGGATGGCCGAACAACGCCACCACCGCGAACCAGTCGGCCAGCCCGCCGATCATCGCCGCCTCCGCCATTGCCACCAGCAGCTCGAATGCCCAGTGCGGGTGGCTCATCCGCAGCCAGCTGCCGGCCACGAACACCAGCGCCGCAATCACCAGCATGGTCACGGCAGTGCGTTTGCGCCGCCTCAACGCGGCCGCGCGGTCGGGACGCAGGCCGTCATTGATCGTGTCGTGGTCGGGTTCAGCGCTCATCTGGGGCAGAATAATCGGTCGGCATCGAGGGTCAATGATCCGGGAAGACTTGCGGTGACGCATAATTTGCCCCATCCATGGAGTTGATGTGCGTATTTCCTGCCCGGTGTCGTCATGACTGACCTGCTGCCGGTATTCGACGGCAAGGCGTTCGCCAAGGCCCTCAGTACCGCACCGGGCGTGTACCGGATGATCGCTGCCGACGACAAGATTCTTTACGTCGGCAAGGCCAGCGCGCTGCGCAACCGGGTCTCCAGCTACTTCAACGCGACGCCCAAGTCGACGCGGATCATGACCATGCTCGCGCAAACCGTGCGCATGGAGGTCACCGTTACCCGTACCGAGACGGAAGCGCTGATCCTCGAGAACGAACTGATCAAGTCGCTCAAGCCACGCTATAACGTGTTGCTGCGCGACGACAAGAGCTATCCCTACGTGTTGCTGACCCATGGCGAGTGGCCTCGGATCGGGATGCACCGGGGGCCGAGGTCAGTGCCGGGGCGCTATTTCGGACCTTATGCCAGCGTGGGTGCGGTACGCGACACGCTCAACCTGATCCACAAGCTGTTCAAGTTGCGCAGCTGCGAGGACAGTGTCTTCTGCAGCCGGACGCGGCCCTGCCTGCAGTATCAGATCGGCCGCTGCAGTGGTCCCTGTGTCGGCCTGGTCGAGCCCGATGCGTACGCAGAGAACGTCCGCCGCGCGGTGTTGATGCTGGAAGGTCGCAGTGACGAGTTGACCAACGAGATAGGCGCACAGATGGAAGCGGCCAGTGCGCGCCTGGATTTCGAGCAGGCCGCCCGCCTGCGCGATCTGGTGACCTCGATCCGCACCCTGCAGGCGCGCCAGTACGTGGATGGCCGCGCCGCCGACCTGGACGTGCTGGCGGTTGCCATGCAGGGCAGTGCCGCCTGCGTCGTGCTGTTGGCGTTCCGCGACGGCAGGAATCTTGGGACCCGCTCCTTTTTCCCGCGCACCAACGGCAGCGAAAGCCCCGAGGAGGTGCTGGCGGCGTTCGTTTCGCAGTACTACGGCGAGCAGGTGCCGCCGGTGGAGATAGTGCTTGATCGCGACATCCCCGACCGTGAGTTGATCGAGCAGGCACTGTCCAACACCGGCGCGCACCGGGTGCAGCTGCGGTTCAACGTGCGTGGCGATCGCGCCGGCTACCTCGACATGGCCAGCCGCAATGCGCGGATCACCCTGGAGACCGAGCGCACCAGCCATGCCGCCCAGTTGGCTCGCGCGCAAGACCTGCAGAAAATGCTTGGCATGGACGAGCTGCCGGGACGGATCGAGTGTTTCGATATCAGCCACACCATGGGCGAGGCGACGGTGGCGTCCTGCGTGGTGTTCGATGCCGAAGGCCCGGTTCGCAGCCAGTACCGGCGCTACAACATCGCCGGTATCGAGCCGGGCGACGACTACGCGGCGATGCACCAGGCGCTGCACCGGAGGTTCAAACGGGCCATGGCGACCGACGACAAGCCCGCCGGTGTGCTGCCCGACGTCCTGCTGATCGACGGTGGCGCCGGACAAGTCGCCCAGGGCCGCGCCGTGCTTGATGAGCTCGGCATCACCGGAGTGGTGCTGGTGGGCGTTGCGAAGGGCCCGGCGCGACGTCCCGGCGACGAGGACCTGTTGCTGCCCGATGGTCGCAGCCTGCACCCTGGTGCGGGCTCGCCGGCGCTGCAACTGGTCCAGCAGGTCCGCGACGAGGCGCATCGGTTTGCCATTACCGGGCATCGCGGACGTCGCCAGAAGGCGCGCAATACCAGCCGGCTGGAGGATATTCCGGGGATCGGGCCGCGTCGACGCGGTAACCTGTTGCGACATTTCGGCGGGTTGGGCGGCTTGAAGGCCGCTGGCGTGGAAGAAATTTCACGCGTTGATGGCATTAATGAAGCGCTCGCCGAGCGCGTCTATGCGACCCTGCATGGACTGGAAGCCGGCGAAGCCGGATCGCGTACCAATGGCCCACGGAGTGACGGATGAAGTTGACGGTTCCCACCATGCTGACGCTGCTGCGGATCATGTTGATCCCGGTGCTGGTGATGGTTTTCTACCTGCCGTTCAAGTGGACCAGCGTCGCGGCCGCCGCGATCTTTGCCTTTGCCTCGCTTACCGACTGGGCGGATGGCTGGATTGCCCGTCGCTATAACCAGTTCTCCACGTTTGGCGAGTTCCTGGACCCGGTGGCCGACAAGTTGATGGTGGCTACTGCGTTGATGTTGACCGTGCAGAAGCACCCGACCGTCTGGATGGCGCTGTGGGCGGCGGTGATCATCGGGCGTGAGATCGCGGTCTCCGCGCTGCGCGAGTGGATGGCCGAGCTGGGGCAGCGGGCCAAGGTCAAGGTCGCTGCCATCGGCAAGATCAAGACCGTCGTGCAAATGGTCGCGCTGATCTTCCTTCTGTACCGGGTGCCGCTGTTCGGGATGCCCATCCACGCCATCGGCGAGTGGCTGTTGGCGGCGGCTGCGCTGCTGACACTGTGGTCCGCTTTTGCCTACCTGAGGGCAGCATGGCCTTCACTGAAGGAAGATGCGAACAGGTAGTTGACAGTTTGTTTGTTATGCCTAAAATGGACGGCTCATCAGCGGGAATAGCTCAGTTGGTAGAGCACGACCTTGCCAAGGTCGGGGTCGCGAGTTCGAGTCTCGTTTCCCGCTCCAGATTCAACGCTTCGGTTCGCCGGGGTGTTTGTCGAAACAAGCCCCGTTATCGGGGTTTTGTTTTATGGGCACGTCATCCGGCCGGGTGGCAGAGTGGTTATGCAGCGGACTGCAAATCCGCGTACGCCGGTTCAATTCCGACCTCGGCCTCCATGTTCAAAGTCAAATCCCGCAACGGTTCGCGCCTTGCGGGATTTTTCTTTGGGTCGCCCGCAAGATGGGAGAGGACGGTACTATTCCGCGTGGCACGCCCGGATGGCGAAACAGGTAGACGCAACAGACTTAAAATCTGTCGACCGCAAGGTCATGCCGGTTCGATTCCGGCTCCGGGCACCAACCAAGTCAACTTTTTATCTTCGTTGGCTTGTGATCGTTCTGTCCTGCGGGACAAATTCGGGATACTTGCACCGTAGGATTGCTCATGACAGCGCCGTCACCACTGCCATATAGGGTTGATGCATGATCTGGCGACTTCTCCTGCCCACGCTGCTCGTGCTGCCCGCGCTTCCCGCGCCCGCGTTGGCGCAAGCCGCGACACCGCAAGCTGTGCCTGCGTCGCCCGCCTACGATGTCGCTGCGTTCGGGCGTTGCCTGGACCAACTGCAACGCCAGTTTGCGACCAAGGGCGTGCAGAAGGGCACGTTCGACCGCAATGTCCGCACGATCGTGCCCGACACCTCGGTATTGAAGCTGCTGGACAACCAGCCCGAGTTCAAGACGCCGGTCTGGGACTACCTCGCCGGACTGGTGGATGACGAGCGGGTTGCCGATGGGCAGGCGATGCTCCGCCAGCACGCGGTCACCTTGGCCAAGGTCGAAGCGAAGTACGGCGTCGACCCCGCCACGGTGGTGGCAATCTGGGGTGTGGAAAGCGACTTCGGCAAGACCTCGGGCTCACGACCACTGCTGAACTCGCTGACCACCTTGTCGTGCATGGGGCGCCGGCAGGAATTTTTCCGTGGCGAGCTGGCAGCGACATTGCAGATCATCCAGTCCGGCGACATCGCCGCGGACGCGCTGGTCGGGTCCTGGGCCGGGGCATTCGGGCAAACCCAGTTCATGCCCTCCACGTACCAGCGCATCGCGGTGGATTTCGACGGCGACGGCCGCCGCGATCTTGTCGGCAACGTACCCGACGCGCTGGCCTCCACGGCAAACTACCTTGAGCGTTCCCACTGGCGCACCGGCCAGCCGTGGGGGTACGAGGTGAAGTTGCCGGGCGGATTTGATACCGCCATCTCCGGGCGCACCACGCGCCGGCCATTGTCGTATTGGGCCGGGCGCGGAATCTCTCGCATCGATGGCGGTGCGATCGCACCATCGGATACCGCAACCGCGCTGCTGCTGCCGGCTGGCAAGGCCGGGCCGGCGTTCCTGGTGTTCAAGAATTTCGACGCGATTTATTCGTACAACGCCTCGGAAAGCTATTCCCTGGCGATTGCGCTGTTGTCGGACCGTTTGCGCGGGCAGGGAGGGCTGGTGGCGTCCTGGCCCACGGCCGATCCGGGATTGTCGCGACGCGAGCGTCGTCAGTTGCAGCAATTGCTGTTGCAACGTGGCCATGACATTGGCGAGGTGGATGGCTTGATTGGCAGCGCGACCCGGGCAGCCATCAAAATCGAGCAACAAGGTCTCGGGGTTGCGACAGACGGGCGCGCCAGCCAGTCGCTGCTTCAGGCATTGCAGGTTGCGCCAGTCAAGGGTGCAGAGCCCGGTCCGATCAGTCCGGCTGATCCGCCCCCATCGGACTGACCAGCATCGTCTTGATGGGGCCAGGGTCCACCTTGGCTTGGCACCGCGGGTATCCTCTGGGCTTGATGAATTCCCCGGAGCCTGCATGACGCGTTACACGTCCTACATCACCTGCGTTGCGCTGACCGTGCTGACGGCCGCACTGACGATATTCGTGTCCCCTGGCTGGGGCTGGGCATTGGCCTTGTTCGGCGCGTTGGCCGTGTTGGGGACGGTCGACCTGTTGCAAACATCCAGCACCTTGCGCCGCAATTATCCGGTGATCGCGCACTTTCGCTACGGGCTGGAATCGATCGGTCCGGAGATGCGCCAGTACTTCATCCAGGCCGACACCGCCGAGGTGCCGTTCTCGCGGTTGCAGCGGGCACTGGTGTACCAGCGGGCCAAATCGGTCAACGACACCCGCCCTTTCGGCACCATGCAGGATGTCTACGCCAGTGATTACGAGTGGATCAACCACTCAATGGTCCCGACGCCGCACGGCAACCCGGATTTCCGCATCCTGGTGGGTGAAAATACCGCCCAGCCGTACTCGGCCAGTGTGTTCAATATCTCCGCGATGAGCTTTGGGTCCTTGTCGGCCAATGCCATCCGGGCGCTCAACAAGGGCGCCAAGATGGGCGGGTTCTACCACGACAGCGGGGAGGGATCGATCTCCTCTTACCACCGCGAGCACGGCGGCGACCTGGTCTGGGAGATCGGCTCGGGGTACTTCGGATGCCGCGACGCGGACGGCGGGTTCGATGCCGAGTGTTTTGCGAAAAACGCGCGCGACCCACAGGTGAAGATGATCGAGATCAAGCTGTCGCAGGGCGCCAAGCCGGGGCATGGCGGCGTGCTTCCGGCGGCCAAGGTCAGCATGGAGATCGCCATGACCCGCGGCGTGACCGCTGGCGTGGAGTGCGTATCACCGGCGCAGCACAGCGCATTCTCGACGCCGATCGAGTTGCTTGAATTCGTTGCACGGTTGCGCGAGCTGTCGGGTGGTAAACCCACCGGGTTCAAGCTGGCGATTGGCCACCCCTGGGAGTGGTTCGGGATTGCCAAGGCGATGCAGGAAACCCGCCTGTTGCCGGATTTCATCGTGGTCGACGGCGCCGAGGGCGGCACCGGCGCGTCCCCGGCGGAGTTCATCAACCACGTCGGCGTGCCGATGCAGGAAGCTCTGATGCTGGTCCACAACACCTTGGTCGGGTTGGGCTTGCGCGACGACCTGCGGCTTGCGGCGGCCGGCCGCATCATCAGTGCGTTCGACATCGTGCGGACCATGGCCATGGGCGCCGACTGGTGCAACGCGGGCCGCGGTTTCATGTTTGCCGTTGGCTGCATCCAGGCCCAGACTTGCCACACCGACCGCTGCCCGACCGGCGTCGCCACCCAGGACCCCAAGCGCTGGCAGGGGCTGGATGTCACCGACAAATCGATCCGGGTCCACGGCTTCCATCGCAACACCATGACCGCGTTGCGCGACCTGTTGTGCGCTGCCGGGCTGAACGACCCGCGAGAGATCGGCCCCGAACATATCCTGCGGCGCGTCTCGCCGGTGGAGGTGCGTTCGCTGGCAGCGCTGTACCGCTTCCTCGAGCCGGGACAACTGCTGGATGGAATTCCGGACCATGCCGTATTCCAGACCTATTGGGCGAACTCCCGCAGCGACTCGTTTGCCGCCCCCCACCACGTGCGGTCGATGCGCGAGAGCAAGTCATTCTGACTCGGGCCGGGTAACGGTCGCGGCCAATCACCGCGCGTGGATAGGCATATCGACCTTCCATCGGACCACGCTGCGTGAGACCCTTGCTGCTAATTAGACACTGCTCGTGCTGCCGTGGATTATGGTTGCGAGGTGTCTAGGGGATCCGGGCGCTTCAATCGCGGCGCTGGATTACGCCGGTTGCGGCGTGGTGCGACAGGGGGAAGGAAGTTTGATCACAGGGGAAGCGGGGGACTGCTCGCCGCAGTCCGAGGCGTGGCCGCGCGTCTTGAGCGCGCATTGTTCCCGTGGACGGGTGGGCCCGGCCGTGGTGTTGGCAGGCGCTTTGTTTGCGTTGATGACGTTTCCGGTGGAGGCACAGACACAGGGCGACCCTGCCGCGCAGGAACTCAGGCGACAGCAGGAACGTGAACGCATCCTGCGCGAACAGCAGGAGATGGCGCCGGACGTGCGGCTCGAGGGTGACAAAACCCTCGTTTCAGGCCGACTGCCCACTGATGAGTCGCCTTGCTTCGAGATCCAGCGGATCGTGCTGGATGGTGATGACGCTGGCCGGTTCCGCTGGGCGCTGCAGGCGGCAGACCCCGCAGATGATCCCGCCACCGGGCGTTGCCTGGGGACGCAGGGCGTCAACGTCGCCCTCGCGCGGGTCCAGAACGCAGTCATCGGGCGTGGATTCGTCACGACCCGCATCCTCGCTGCACCACAGGACCTGAAGGCCGGAACCCTCACCCTGACCGTGGTGCCCGGGCGGGTGCGCGGTGTGCGTTTTGCCGGCGACACTTCTTCGCGCGCCACGGCCTGGAATGCGGTCCCGGTGCGCGCGGGAGATTTGCTCAACCTGCGCGACATCGAGCAGGCACTCGAGAATTTCCAGCGGTTGCCGACGGTCACTGCGGACATCCAGATCGTGCCAGCCTATGGCGACGACGCGCAACCTGGCGAAAGCGACCTGGTCATCGAGTGGCAGCAGCGCGCCCCGGCAAGGGCGAACCTGACACTTGACGATGCCGGCAGCCAGGCCACGGGCAAGCTCCAGGGTGGTGCAACGGTTTCGTTGGACAACGCGCTGGCGTGGAACGACCTTTTTTATATCAACCTTGGCCACGACGTGCTCAACGGTGGCCACAAGGGCACCACCAGCAGAACGGCGCACTACGACGTGCCGTTCGACTATTGGCTGCTGGGTGCAACCGCCAGCGACTACGAGTACCACCAAGCGGTGGCGGGCGCTTACGAGACCTATGTCTATAGCGGCTCCAGCCGTAACGCCGAGCTCAATCTGTCGCGGTTGCTGTTCCGCAACGCGACTATCAAGGCCGGTGCCTATGCCCAGGGCTGGTGGCGCGAATCGGACAACTTTATCGATGATACCGAGGTGCTGGTCCAGCGCCGACGCACGGCGGGATGGGAGTTGGGCGTCACTTACAAGCAGTTCCTGGGATCGGCGACGCTCGATGCGCGGCTGGCTTACCGGCGTGGCACGGGTGCCTTCGGTTCGTTGGCTGCACCGGAGGAGGCGTTCGGCGAAGGAACCTCCCGCCTGAAGCTGATGACGGCCGACATACAACTCTCCGTGCCGTTTCGGTTGGGCAACCAGCAGTTGCGTTACTCGGGCAGTTGGCGGGCGCAGTGGAACGAAACTCCGCTGGTGCCGCAGGACCGTTTCGCCATCGGCGGGCGTTACACCGTGCGCGGGTTCAATGGGGAGCTTTCACTGTCCGGCGAGCGTGGCTGGCGGCTTCGCAATGACCTGGGTCTGGCGCTGGGAGCCGGCCAGGAGCTCTACCTCGGAGTCGACTACGGTCATGTCAGCGGCCCTTCGACCCAGTGGCAGCTGGGCGATGACCTCGCCGGCGCCGTCGTGGGCCTGCGCGGCGGCCATGGCCGCCTCAACTGGGATTTATTCGTGGGCTCGCCGCTCCACGAACCCGATGGCTTCGCGGCCGCATATACGACCACTGGTTTCAGCCTCGGTTGGGCCTACTGACGCCTTTCGACATGGGACAAAGGGAGTTATCCGCATGAACAAGAATCTTTACCGGATCGTATTCAATCGCGCCCTGGGCGTACTTCAGGTGGTGGGCGAGATCGCGCGCGGCGCGAGCAGTGGTGGATCCTCGGCAGGCGGGCGCGTCAGCGCGACGCTCCGCCCTCTCGGTTTTGCCATGTGGCTGTCGCTCGGCTGGGTCGGTGTGGTTGTGCCGACGGTCGCGCAGGAGGTCCAGGGCCAGCGGCACGGACGCATCGTGTCCGATCCCAACGCCCCGGGGCAGCACCGACCGACCGTGCTGGAAACACCGGACGGGGTGCCACTGGTCAATATCACCACGCCGTCGGCGGCCGGTGTGTCGCGCAATGTCTACAGCCAGTTCGACGTGGATGCCCGAGGCGTGATCCTCAACAACGCGCGCTCCCGGGCACAGACCCAACTGGCCGGTTGGGTGGAGGGCAACCCGTGGCTTGCCACCGGCACCGCCAGGGTGATCCTCAACGAGGTCAACAGTGCCAATCCCAGCTACCTCAACGGATACGTCGAAGTCGCCGGGGCTCGAGCGCAGGTGGTGATTGCCAATCCGGCAGGCATACAGGTCGATGGAGGAGGCTTCCTCAATGCCAACCGAGTGACGCTGACCACCGGTTCGCCGATCATCGAGCAGGGCGACCTGGCCGGCTATCGGGTCGAGCGCGGGACGATCCGCGTGACCGGCGCGGGCCTGGACGCGACGCACACCGACTACACCGACGTGATCTCGCGCTCGGTCGAGGTCAACGCGGGCATCTGGGCGCACCAGCTGCAGGTCACGACCGGTGTGAACGACGTCACCGCGGACCATGCCGGAGTGGTGACCCGTTCGGCCGCTGGTGGCAATCCCCCGGCTCTCGCCCTCGACGTGAGCGCGCTGGGCGGCATGTACGCCGGCAAGATCTCGCTGCTCGGCACCGAGCACGGCCTTGGCGTGCGCAATGCCGGTGGGATCGGCGCATCCGCCGGGGAGTTGACGGTCACGGTCGACGGCCGGCTGGAGAACTCCGGCGAGCTGCAGTCAAAGACCGACACCCGCGTGGACGCCAGCGGTGGCGTCGGCAATACGGGCACCCTCAGCGCGACCCGGGAGCTGTCGGTCACCACGCCGGAGAGTGTGGACAACAGCGGCACGCTGAATGCGGAGCGCATCGAAGTCAGCGCGGGATCGCTGCGCAACCGTGGCGGCGCGATCGAGCAGACGGGGTTGCAGCAGTTGACGCTGCAAGCCGATTACGTGACCAACCGCGAAGGCGGCCGCATCGGTGTAATGGCCTCGACCGGCTCGAACGCCGGCAGCGGAGATGCGGGTGGCGGCACAGGTGATGGTCCGGGTGCCGATGAAGGTGACGGAAAAAACGACAATAGTGGCGGTGTCACGCCCCCGACCCCGGGAGTCACGCCACCCGTGCTCCTGGCAGATGGCGTGCTGGCCATCGGCGGCGTCCTCGACAATGACGGCGGCCGTATCAACGCCGGCGGCGGAGTTGAACTGCTTACGGCCACCGGTCTGGACAACAGCGGCGGCCACCTTGGGCTGCGGGATTTGCTGCTGGAGCAGGGTGAGCTGGGTAACGCAGGCGGACAGATCACCGTCTCCCGTGACGCTCGACTGCACCTGGATTCGATCGACAACGACGGTGGCCTGGTGGAGGTCGCCGGCTTGCTGGATATCGAGGTCGGCGCGCTCAGCAACCGGTCCGGCACGCTGACGCACAGCGGACAGGACGCCGCTGCCGTGCGGGTGTCCGGCACGCTCGACAACACGGTGGGCACGCTCACCTCCAACGCCGGGTACCTGTCGATAGGCGCCGGCATCGTGGTGAATGAAGCGGGCCGGCTCGAACATGCCGGCTCGGGCGGACTGCAGCTGACTGCCGACACGTTCAGAGGTAGCGACGGCGTCGTGGTCACGGCCGGGGCCGCGCACGTGGAGCTCGGCCAGGCCGATCATCGCGGTGCCACGCTCAGTGCCGCCCAGCTGACGCTTCAGGCAGGCGCGTTCGACAATGCGGGCGGGCAGGTCGTGGCGACCGGCCCCGCAGCCAACAGCGTTTCAGTCCAAGGGTCGTTCGACAACGGTGACGGCGGGCGGATCGCCAGCTCGGGCGACCTTCAGATCCAGGCGGCGACCTTCGGCAATGAAGGAGGCACGGTGCAGCACGCCGGTACCGGCGCTCTGGGCATCGATGCGGACACACTTGACGGCGCTGGCGGCACCATTGCGAGCAACGGACGCCTCGCGCTCAGCGGCGAGCAGATCGATCTGCGGGGCGGAGCGACCACTGCAGATCAGATCGCCGTGCAAGCCGGCGACCTGACGACCGCCGGAGGCACCTTCGCGGCCACTGGCGAGGAGCGGCTGCAGTTGCAGGTGCGGGGCGTCCTGGACAACAGCGACGGTACCCTCGCGACCAACGGCGGACTGGAAATGGTTGCCGGCGAGGTGCGCAATCGGGACGGCCAGATACAGGCGGCGGGCGCGGACACCACGTGGCTCCGTATCAGCGGCACCTTCGACAACGCTGGGGGTATCTTCGCGGCAGCCGGGCACACCGACGTCGAGGCTTCGAATCTCCTCAACGCGGCAGGCAGCGTGCAGGTGGCAGGGGACTCGACCCTGCGGATCAGCACTGCCGGCTTGCTGGACAACAGCCAGCAGGGCGTCATCCACGCCGGCGGGGACATCACCCTCACTGCCGACATCCTAGACAACACCGACGGCCGCATCGAGCACGCGGGCGAAGGCACGCTTGCCATCGCGGCCGACCGGCTTGACGGGGAAGGTGGCGCCATCGCCGGCAATGGCGCGCTGCGCCTGACGGGCGAAACCACCCATCTCCAGGGCGCGACCACCCATGCCCGCTCGATCGCGATGGATACAGGCAGCCTGTCCACCGCAGATGGCACTTTGATCGCCAGTGGCAGCGGTCCGCTGCAGTTGCGGGTGCGCGAAACCCTCGACAACGATCGTGGAACGATCGCCACCAACGGGGCACTGGATGTAAGCGCCGGCGTGATCGGCAACCAGGACGGCGCCATCCAGTCGGCCGCGGCAGAGGCGTCCCATGTTCAGGCATCGGGCCTGCTGGACAACCGCGGAGGCCTGCTGGCAACCGCGGGTGATGCCACGATCTCCGCCCGCAGCCTGCTCAACTCGGGTGGCGCGGTGCAGACGGCCGACTCGTCCGATCTCGACATCCAGGTCGCGGACTTGTTGAACAACAGTGATGCCGGCTTGATTGCCGCGGGCGGCGATATCCGCCTGGATGGCGGCACCATCGACAACGCCAGCGGCCGCATCGAGCATGCGGGCGAGGGCACGCTGCGCCTGGCTGCAGAAGCCATCAATGGCGTCGCCGGTACCATCATCAGCAACGGCAGCCTCGACCTGACGGCTGGCGCTGCCGACCTGTCCAATGCCGAGACTGTGGCACAGAAGATCAGCATCGCCGCCGGTTCCCTGTCGACGGCGGGTGGCACGCTCATCGCCAGTGGCAACGAAACGCTGGACATCCGTGTCGACGGCAGTTTCGATAATTCGGGCGGCCAGGTCGCGACCAACGGTGGCCTGGTGCTGTCCGCCGGCAGCGCCCTCAACCGGGAAGGCCTGATCCAGTCGGCCGGGGCGAACAAGGCAGTAGCCGTCGAGGTCACCGGCTCGCTGGACAACACCGGCGGCACGCTGGCAGCTGCCGGCGACACCACATTGGTGGCCGGGGAACTGCTCAACAGCGATGGCACGGTACAGGCCGCAGGGGATTCCAGCCTCAAGCTGAGTATCGATGGTCTCCTGGACAACAGCGAAGGCCTGCTCGCCGCGGGCGGTGACACCACGTTGTCCGCCGGCACGCTGGACAACGCCGCTGGCAGCATCGAGCACGCAGGCCAGGGTGCACTGTCCATCCACGCCCACACCCTCAATGGCGCAGAAGGCCTCATCGCGAGCAATGGCGCGTTGGCCATCAGCGGTGAAACGACCGTGCTGCGCGGCGCTGTCACCCAGGCACAGGCTATTGCCGTAGACACCGGCACGCTGGTGACCGCCGACGGCAGCCTGGTCGCCGGCAGCGACAGTGTGATGCAGCTGCAGGTGCGTGACACTTTGGACAACGATGGCGGCACGGTCGCCACCAACGGTGCGCTGCGGCTGGCGGCCGGGACACTGGGCAACCGTGGCGGCACCATCCAGGCGGCTGGTCCGGGGGCGACGGGTCTGCATGTCGCCGGCGCATTCGACAACACCGGCGGAACCCTGGCCTCGGCCGGCAACACCACCATCAACGCAGGCACACTGGTCAACGCGGGTGGTTCGGTCCAGACCATCGACGACTCGACGTTGGCCATCACCGTGGAAGGGCTGCTCGACAACAGCGAGGATGGCCTGCTCGCGTCTGGCGGCGACACCGTGCTGCAGGCCGACACGCTCAACAATACCGCTGGGCGCATCGAGCATGCGGGCTCCGGATCACTCGATATCGACGCCGCCACGCTTGATGGGGCGAACGGCACCATCGCCAGCAACGGCGCGCTGTCGTTGACCGGCGACACGACCCGGCTGCAGGGCGGTAGCACCAGCGCGCAATCGATCACCGTCGATACCGGCGCGCTGACCACGGCCGGCGGCTTGCTGGTTGCCAGTGGCGATGGCCCGCTGCGACTGCGTGCACGTGACAGCTTCGACAATGACGGCGGCACGGTGGCCACCAACGGCTCGCTGGATCTCACCGCCGGAGACTTCAGCAACCGCGATGGCATCGTCCAGGCGGCGGGCACCAGTACCTCGACCGTGCGCGTCGACGGCGGCTTCGACAACACCGGTGGCACCCTCGTTGCGGCCGGCGATACCACGGTGGTCGCATCCGAGTTGCTCAACATCGGCGGAACGCTGCAGGCGGCAGATGCGTCGCAGCTCGACGTCAGCGTCGATGGCCTGCTCGACAACAGCAGCGAGGGCCGCATCGTCGCCGGTGGCGACATGACGCTCGCCGCAGACGTGTTGGACAACACCGCGGGCAGTATCGAGCACGCAGGTGACGGGGAGCTCGTCGTGGCAGCCACCACGCTCGACGGCGCGGGCGGCACCATCGCGAGCAACGGCGCGCTGTCGCTGACTGGCGACGACACCAACTTGCGTGGCGGCATCACGCACGCGGAATCGATCTGGGTCGATACCGGGCTGCTGACGACGGCAGACGGCAGTTTCGTCGCCAGCGGCGACGGCCCGATGCGGCTCCGGCTGCGTGACGGGCTGGACAATGATCGCGGCATGCTGGCCACCAACGGCACCCTGGATCTGTTGGCAGGCGCCATCAGCAACAGCAGCGGCGTGATCCAGTCCGCCGGCACGGGGCCAAGCCGCGTGCAGGTGACGGGGCGCTTCGACAACGACGGCGGTACCCTGGCCACCGCGGGCGACGCCACCGTCAGCGCAGCCGCGCTCGACAATACCGATGGCACCGTGCAGACCGTGGGCGACGCCGATCTGCAGGTGTCGGTCGATGGCCTGCTGGACAACAGCAATGACGGCCTGCTCGCTTCGGGCGGGGACATGGAAATCGCGGCTGCCACGCTCGACAACAGCGTCGGCCGGATCGAGCACGCCGGAGACGGGGCGTTGCTCATCGATGTGCAGGCGCTGGACGGCGCCGGCGGAACCATCATCAGCAATGCCTTCCTCGAGCTGTCCGGCGACACGCTGGACCTGGGCGGGGGCGAGACAATCGCGCGTCGCATCGCCGTTGATGCCAACACACTGGTCACTGCGGGCGGCACGCTGATCGCAAGTGGCGACGATGCGCTCGAGCTCACCGTGCGCGACACCTTCGACAACACGGCCGGTACGATCGCGACGAACGGTGGTTTGCAACTGGCGGCCGGTTCGGCGCTTAACCGCGACGGCACCATCCAGGCGCTCGGCGACGACACGACCGGCATCCGGGTTCACGGTTCGTTCGACAACACGGCCGGCACCATTACCACCACCGGTACCACCACGCTCCACGCCGGCGCACTGATCAATACCGACGGCGTGTTGCAGGCGGCCAGTGACACCCTGCTGCAGGTCACCACCGATGGGCAACTGCTCAACAACGGCGGCGCGATCCAGGGCAATGGCGACATCGCGTTGCAGGCACGGACGCTGGACAACCGCGACGGCACCATCGCGACGCAGCAGTCCATCGATGCGGTCCTCACGGAAGCACTGGACAACAGCGGTGGCCGCCTCGTGGCCGGTGGCGACCTTACCGTTGCTGCGGGTGCGTTGATCAACCGCGACACCCTCGACGGGACCGGGGAGCGCGGCCTGTTCGGTGACAACGTCACCCTGGACGCGGCGTCCATCGACAATACCCGCGGCCGCATCGGCGCCAGCGAATCGTTGACAGTGGACACCGGCGAGCTGGTGAACGCTGCGGGCGCAATCGACGGGGAAGGCGAGGTCGTGGTCACCGCCGCAACATTCGACAACACCGGCGGTACCCTGGTCCAGCGTGGCGCGGGCGACTTGCTGGTGGATGTCAGCGGCGCGATCTCCAACTCCAACGACGGTCTGATCGGCACCGAGGGCGGCGCAATCCTCCGCGCCGGCACCCTGGACAACACCGGTGGCACGGTCTTCGCCCGCGAGGGACTGGACATCACCAGCAACGGACAGCTCCTCAACCGGAACGGGGGCCTGCTCCAGAGCAATGCAGGCATGTCCGTCACCGCCGGTGGCGCGTTCGACAACAGCGGCGGCCTGCTGGATGCGACTGCGGCTGCCACGGTGGCGGCCTCGCGCATCACCAACATCGGCGGACAGATGCTGGCGGGTCAGCAAGGCAACACCGGTGCGGGCCTGACCCTGGTCTCGACCGGAAGCCTGGACAACCGCGGCGGTACGGTCGGAAGTCGCGGGGGCGATCTCCAACTGGATGTGACCTCCGTTAACAACCGGGACGGCGGGGCGTTGGTGGCCGGCCGTGACATGGCCTTGAACACCAATGCGGTGGACAACACGGACGGCACTGTCTACGCCACCCGCAACCTGCGATACGAGAACAGCAGCGGCGTGCTCGACAATGCCGGTGGCCAGTTCGGCGCCGGCGACACGGCATGGCTGGACCTGGCCGACATCGGCAACACCAACGGCGGGCGGATCCAGGCGGGCACGTTGTGGCTGACCGCCGACACCATGGACAACCAGGGGGGCGAGGCGGGCGCGGACATCCTGCACGCGCAGGTCGCTTCGTTCACCGGCAGCGGACGCCTGTACGGCGCGCAGTGGCTGGACCTGGTGTTCAGCGGTGACTACACCTACGGCGCTGGCGAGCAACTGGAAAGCGGCGACCGGCTGGACCTCACCGTCGCGGGCACCTTCACCAATCAGGGCACGCTGGAGAGCGCGGGCACCCTGAACCTGACCGCCGGCAACGTGGTCAACCAGGGCACGATCAACGCCAGCAACGCCAGCGGCACCGGCCTGAACAGCATCAGCGCCAGCGGCACCATCGACAACCACACCGGCGCGAGCATCGAGGGTGACACGGTCGAACTCGTGGCCGGCCGCGTGACCAACACCGGCGACATCATCGGTGACGTCGTCGCTATCGAGGCCGACCAGCTGACCAACGGCCGTGACCTCGGCACCGCGATGGCGGCGCGCGACTATGGCGAAGGTTTCATCGGCGCGGCCGACTACCTGCAGCTGTTGATCGGACAGCGGCTGTCCAACCTCGACGGCGAGCTGTTCAGTGGCGGCGACCTGGTCATCGCCGGACGCGATGACGGCACCCGCACGGACCTTCTGGAGAACGTGTCCGGGCGCATCCAGGCCGAGGGCGACGTCTTTATTGCCGCCGACCGGATCGACAACGTGCGCCGTGTGCTGGATTACGAGCAGCGCGCCCTGACGCCCGCCGAGCAGGAGGCGATGACCCAGGTGATCGGCCGGGGCACGGGCGCCGACAGCTATGGCGATTCGTATCAGCAGTTGCATGAGCAGTACTGCGCCGAGGACTTCAACAGCCACTGCACCGAGTTCAGGATCCTCGATTACACCGAAATCGGCACCCCGACCGAGGGCCTGTTCGTGACGCGCGCATCGGCCGCGTCCATGCTGGCCAGTGGCGGCGACATGACGCTGGAGACGACAACCCTGCGCAACCGCCACTCGGCCGTGGCGGCCGGGGAAGACCTGCTGATCAACGGCGGCGGCCAGAGCGGTGGCGACGGCGAGAACGCCCCCGGCGTGCTCAACGAGTCCCTGTCCGGGGAGCAGAACTGGGACGTGACCGCCGATTACTACCTTCTGTACCAGCGCTGCCGCAAGGATCTGGACTGCCAGTACGAGCCCCGGGATGTGACCGGCACCCTCGACTTCGGTCAGGTCACGCGCATGGTGACCCCGGAGCAGGGCCGCGCCACCATCACGGCGGGCAACAGCCTGACGATCATCAGTGGAGGCGACGTCAGCAACGCCGTGGTGAACGCATCCGACGGCCTGGACGGCATAGGGCCAGGGACGGTCGCGGGCCCCGGCACCCGCGGGCTGGGTTCCGCCGGTCAGGCCAGCGCAGGTTCCGTCGGTACCGCCGGCCCGGTGGCAGGTGGGTCCGCCAACAGCGGTTCCATCGCGGACGCCCAGACCGACGGCGTGACCTCGACATCGGCGCCCGGCGCGGTCGACCGTGGCCTTGTCGACGGCCGTGGCGACGTGCACGGGGTCAATGCCGGAACGGTATCGCCCACCGGCTCGGTCACCGCGGCGGAAGGCACCCGCAGCAAGGCGCCGGCGGAGACGCTGGACGCCGCCGGTGAATGGGTCAACGGTTCCGGCAACCCGCTCAACGCCGCGCCGCAGCTGGTCGGCACGCCCGACCGTCCGCTGCCTGGCCTGGTGCCGCCCGACAATGGCATGTTCGATCAAGCCATCGACCCGAACGCGCCGTTCCTGGTGACCACCGCGCCACGCTTCGTGCCGGGCGACACCATCGGTTCGGACTACCTGGCCGGCCTGCTCGGCGGTGGTACCGACCTGCACAAACGGCTGGGTGACAACTACTACGAACAGCGCATGGTGCTGGAGCAGATCCTGCAGCTGACCGGTCGCCGCACGCTTGATGGCAGCGATGGCCTGGCGCAGTACCGCACGCTGATGGACAACGCGGCAGACACCGCATCGCAGCTGGGGCTGGCACTGGGCGCGCCGCTGACCGCGATGCAGATCGCCGCGCTGGACCGCGACATCGTGTGGCTGGTGGAGCAGGTGGTCGACGGGCAGAAGGTACTGGTGCCCGTAGTCTATCTTTCCCGAGCCACCGCCGAGCGGCTACGTGCCGACGGCGCATTGATCGCCGCAGCCGATGTCGGCATCCATTCGGGTGCCACGGTGCGCAACGACGGCACCGTCAGCGCCACCCAGGGCATGTGGCTGAGTGCCGACACCCTGATCAACGACGGCATGCTGGATGCCGGCCAGCGGCTGGCAATTTCCGCCACCGGCGACGTACGCAACCGCGGCGCACTGGTGTCCCGTGAGGGCGACGCGGTGGTGCAGGCGGGCCGGGACTTCGTGCAGACCGCCACCGGCAGCCTGGTCGCCGGCGGCAGCGCCGTGGTGGATGCCGGGCGCGACCTGCGCCTGCAGGCCACCACCGTCAGCGCCGGGGACGACCTGGCACTGACGGCCGGCCGCGACCTGTCGGTGGCGGCCGACACGACGATGCGGACCATTGTCGATGGCCGCACCGTATACGGCCGCGAAACCCTGCAGGCCACCGACCTGCAAGCCGGCGGCAACCTGGTGCTGCAGGCCGACCGGGACGTGACCCTGCAAGCGGCGCAGCTGCAGGCCGGCGAGGCGGTCGCCATCGCCGCCGGGCGTGACCTTGAGCTGTCGACCGTCACCACCACCAACACCAGCCTGGAGCAGATCAACGGCCGGCGCTTCAAGCAGCGCACCGAAACGCTGGACGAGACCGTGCACGGCACCACCGTGCAGGCGGGCGGCAACATCGCCATGACCGCCAGCCGCGACGCCACCCTGACCGCCGCGCAGGTAGTCAGCGACGCCGGCGGCATCGCGATCGCCGCCGGTCGTGACCTGACCCTGGCCGCCGCGGAGGAGACCCACCGCTTCGAACAGGACACCGTTCGCAAGAAGAGCGGGTTCCTGTCGAGCAAGACCACGACCACGCACGACGAGACTACGGCCACCTACGCCGTGGGCACCACGCTCAGTGGCGAGACAGTGGATTTGGCAGCCGGACGGGACTTTTCGGCCATCGCAGCCCAGGTAGTAGGCACGGGTGATGTGGCGATCGCCGCCGGACGGGATCTCACACTCGACGCAGGCCAGTCGACATACAGCGAAGCCCACGAGAAACACGAGAAGAAGTCCGGGCTGATGAGTGGCATGGGCAGCGGCATCGGCATCACGATCGGCAGCCGTCATCAAGGCCACACGATGGACGCGACCCAGACCACCGCCGAAGGCAGCGTGGTGGGCAGCATCGAAGGCAATGTCAGCCTTGTCGCCGGCCGCGACCTGACCGTGCGCGGCAGTGACGTGCTCAGCGCGACCGGCACGCAGATGATCGGCGAGAACGTGACGATCACGGCCGCGGAAGAGGCGTATGACCGAACCGACGGCTCGTACTTCAAACAGTCGGGTTTGAACGTAGCGGTGGGCGGTGGCGTCGTCGATGCCGCGCTCGGGGCCTACGGCGCGGCAAAACGCGGCAGCGAGGTCGAGGACGATCGGCTTGCGGCGCTGTACGCCGTGCAGTCCGGATACGCGGGCTACGACACCTACCAGGGCATGCAGGGCATGGAATCCGGCACGTCCAGCGCTGCGGGCGGTGTGAACGTGCGCATCACCGTCGGCAGCCAGATGTCCGAGTCCCAAGGCCACCTGCAGGAAACCACCCACCGGGGCAGCACGATCCGCAGCGGCGGCGATATCGCCATCGTGGCGACCGGCGATGGTGAGGGCAATGGCGGCGACTTGAATATTGTCGGCAGCAGCGTGGACGGGCAGAACGTGGCCTTGGCTGCGGCGAACGACTTGACGATCCGCAGCAGCCAGGATGCCTACAGCAGCGAATCGAGCAACCGTTCCCAGGGCGGCGAGATCGGCGTGGCGATCAGTGCCAATCAGAGTGGTGGCGCGGCGGCGGGTCTGTATGTGGCCGCCAACGCTGCGCGTGGCGAGGGTGATGGTGAAGGCGTGGTCCATCAGGAGGGCCAGATCCGTGCCCGCGACACCCTAGCCTTCACCAGTGGCAACGACACCACGGTACAGGGCGGCCAGCTGAGCGCCGAACAGGTGACCGGCCGGGTCGGCGGCGACCTGAGGCTGATCAGCGAGCAGGACACCGACGGCTACGACCGTCGGGACCGCAGCGCGCAGGGCAGCATGACGATCGGCTACGGTTTTGAGGGCCAGGCCAGTGCCAGCTATGGCCGGATCGAAAGCGACTACGCCAGCGTCACCGAACAGACCGGCATCCAGGCTGGCAACGGCGGGTTCGACATCGAGGTGGGCGGGCACACCGAGCTGGTGGGGGCGGCCATCGCGAGCACCGCAGACTCTGACAAGAACCGCCTGAGCACGGAGACCCTGGCCGTCAGCGACCTGCACAACCGGACCGACTACAGCGCCCTGTCGGTGAGCGTGAGCACCTCGGGCGACAACCAGGGCGGGACGGCGCCAATGAGCGGCGGCTTCAGCCCTGGAATGGGTGTGCGGCAGGACGAGGACGCCAGCAGCGTGACCAGCAGCGCGATCAGCGAAGGCGCGATCGAAATCCGTAGTGGCGACGAGACCGCGCTGGCCAGCATCGATCGCAGCGCGACCGAGCTGCAGCAGTCAGGCCTGGGCGAAATCTTCGACGAGCAACAGGTCAAGGAAAAGCTGGAGATGGGCCAGGTCGCCGGCGAAGTGGGCATGCGTACCGCGGGCCGGTTAGCGCAGGAAATGGGCTGGGAGGAAGGCAGCAAGGAGAAGGCGGTCCTGCATGGCCTGGTCGGTGCCGGCATTGCCGCGCTGGGCGGTGGCGATGCCTTGCAGGGCCTGACCGGCGCGGCGGCCAGCCAACTCGTCACGCGGGCCATGCAGGAGTACCTGGGCAAGCTCAAGATCGACCCCGATTCCGGGCTGGGAAAGAGCCTGATGGAGCTGGGCAGCCTGGCGGTGGGCACGGCGTTCGGCGGCGGCAGCGGTGCGGCTACAGCGCTGTATGGCGAGCAGTTCAACCGGCAGTTGCATCCGGAGGAAACGGCCAATATCAAGAGTGAACTGGCCGAAAAATTCATGGCTGAGTGCGGGTGCAGCTACGAGGAAGCGGTTGACCGATTGATACGCCAAGCGGCGCAGGATGTCGATCTGCTATACGACATGAAGCTCGGCGAGACTGACGATGTCGCCCAGGCTTTCCTGGCCGACCATAGCTTCACGTTCACGGATGAATATGGCCATGAAGTCAAGGCGTTTGATGCGAATGTGTTGGATCGCGCCACTGCCGCCAAGTACAGCGAGCTGTACCTGAAACCCGAGAACCGGGAAAGCCTGTTGTCGATAGCGCGCTCGATCGTGCCGGGCATCCAGTATCGCGACCTCGATACGGCGATTTTCGCCTATGTGAAAGAGAAGCTGGGTGGTGGGGTCGAAGCCAGTCAGTGGCTGGCCGAGCACCCTGGCGAAGTAGCGGCCTTGCTCCTTCAATTGGGCAATGAAGTTGCCAGCTTCGATCCGACGGCATGGCTGGCCGAGGCGGGTGAAGGTACCGTGGCCTACAGCAAGGCCGAATTGGAGCGCTGCAAGGCCCTCGGCTCGGCCTGCGCAATGCCGAGCGAGGCGATGCTGGGGGTGCTGTCGGTCCTGTATGGCAACGGTGGCGATGTGAGTAAAACCGGCCACCAGATCGATACCGCGGCCCAGCTGTCGGCCCTGATCCTGTTGGGCGACCTGAATCCCGGTAAGGGTGCGGCGAGCAAGGTCGGCAAGGAGATTGCCGGGGAGATTGCCGAGCAGGCGGGCAAGCAGGCGGATAGTGTGGTCAAGGCCGTCGATCGCGGCCAAGAGTTGGCCAAGCGAGCTGATGTTGACCAGGTCCGACAAGCGACTACAGGTAGCAAGGGCAATTGGGACAAGACGGTCAATGGCCAGCTCGAGCCCAAAACGGCCTACGTATTGGACAATGGCCATGCTTACGTCACGGACACAACCGGTCGGGTGAAGAGCCTGGACGGCGAACTGAGCCTGACGACGATGGATCGCAATACTTATCAGCAGTGTGCGACAGGCAAGTGTGGAGACGTGGGCGACGAAGGCGGTCACCTGATTGCGTCAAGCCTGGGTGGCGCAGGCGACCGGATCAACATCGTGCCGCAAGCGTCGACGCTGAATCGAGGTGATTGGAAGAGGATGGAGAGCGAGCTTCGGCAAGCACTAAAGGATGGAAAATCCGTTCACGTGAAGATTGATCTGGATTATCCTTCAAATGGTGGGAAGCGTCCTAACGCCTTCTATGTTGAAGCGATTGTTGATGGTCAAAAAAAGGAATGGGAGTTCTGGCAGTGATGGATATTCAGTCCACTGAAGAGGCCTATCGATTAATTTCAAGGAAGCTGTTGGCTTTTGTTGGGGAAAATCCGTGGGACTGTGCCGAGGCTAAGTTCGGTATCTATTCGAACATGATTGGTTCGGAATCGGCACGATTCGATGGGCTCGAAGTAGATAAGCTTGGGACTGATTTCTCGCGGGATATCAGTTCTGCCGCGACGACAGCTGTGCGCTTCCTTCGTGACCATCTTCTCGCCACTACCGGGCGTCGCCTCTGGGGCCTGACCTTCACGCTGTACCCCGATGGAAAGTACGACATCGAGTACGACTACACCAAGCCTTCGGATTACGAGGAGATCGACGAGGTCATCACCGGCGAGGAGATTAACCAATCGTTGGCGGACTTCCCCGAGAGCGATAGCGTGTCAAACATGACGGTAGAGGAGGCGTACCGTGCGATCGCCATGTGCGTGATGGAAGCACAAGGTGATTCATCCTGGGAGCGCGGCGGGGTAGATATGGATTACAAGCCCGAGCGTCAGGTGTTGATGCGCTTTTGGCGGGAGCATGGTGGTGAGCGCGAGAAAGCGCCCCAGGTTCCGGCGCAGGTGACCATGGTGGCGGCCGCCGATGCAGCTTACGTGCTGCACGACGATTTAGCTCGGGGAGGCGGCGCGGCGCCGAGTGGATTGAGTTTCGGCCTAACCCCGGAGGGTAGAATGAACCTCGATTACCACTATCCGGCCGCGACCTGATCTTGGAAGCGAGTCAGGTCACTGGGTTCGCAGCAGTCTGTCTAATCGGTGATGTGATCAAATATTCTGAATTTAAGGATTGGCTTTATTATGTTATCGAGAACTCAGATGAAGTTCTAACATTGGCTCCCTGACATGTTGTGGACGACGATCTTGGGGCGGCTTACGTGCAAATGTTCGGCAAAGAGCGCGTACTGAACACGCCTGCATATGCGGTGGAAGAGCTTGGCCCGGAAACGGTTTATCTGTAGCTGACGCCGAAGTTCGAGGAGCTGGTGGATGCGCGTGAGCGCGTGAAGCAGCACCTGGGCATGGACGCGTTCTATCAGCCCGAACTGGCCTATGACTGGCAGGATCATCCCGCAAAAGCCGGACGTGTGTTTCGCGTGCCGGAGTTCCGTTTTCCGCCAGATTGATCGCGGATAACCGCCTGCCACGGCGGGCTGTCAAAGAACGGAATCGGTATCGCTGACGAGATGAAGATTGAGAAAGGTATGGATGCTGCAAATAAATTCGTTCGAGCTGTCTTGGAGTTGGGCCAGAACACGGTTTTGGCCGCAGTGCTGATGTCGTTCGGAGTGTCGGCCAAGCTCACGCCGTCGCTCCTGACCTCTGTCAGCACATGGGACCGCATCGGAAGCGCCTCGCTCGTGCTCGGCGTCGGATGGGCGCTCCTCATACTGGCGTGGTACGGACACTCAGTTGTAGCCGCCTTCTCTGGACGTAAGAGAGCGTGGATTTTTGAGCTGTCGAGTTTTGCGCTTGGTTGCTTCTTGGTCATGGGCATCATCACGGTGACGGCCACTTGGGCGGCAAACGCCGCTGCGATGCGCTACTGCACCGGAAAGCCAGATGCCCAATATGCAGAGACGTGCACGTCGGCATTCGACATCCCCTGATGGCAGAAGAGGGACGGGCGATGAATCTGCCGGCAGCCACATGTCGGAGAGTGTCGCGTTTCCCTCGCGCACGCCGCCGAACTGATGGTGAAACAAAGGAAGGGGCTGTCCGCCGCTCACGGCATGTACGTCGCGCTTGCAGTTTCGCCAACTTCGCCGACCCGGATGCGCAGTTCCTGGTAACCACCGCGCCGCGTTTCGTGCGCGACGACACGATCGGCTCCGACTACCTGACCGGCCAGCTGGGCGCCGGCACCAACCTGCACAAACGGCTGGGCGACAACTACTACGAACAGCGGATGGTGCTGGAGCAGATCCTGCAACTGACCGGACGCGGCACGCTCGATGGCAGCGACGCGCTGAGCCAGTACCGGACGCTCATGGACAATGCGGCGCAGACGGCGGCGGGGTTGGGCCTGGTGCTGGGCGCGCCCCTGACCACCGTGCAGATTGCCTCGCTGGACCAGGACATCGTGTGGATGGTCGAGCAGGAAATCGACGGCCAGACCGTGCTGGTGCCGGTGGTGTACCTGTCGAAGGCGACCGCCGAGCGGCTGCGCGCCGACGGCGCACTGATCGCTGCCGACGACATCGACATCCGCTCGGCCACGACCGTGCGCAACGACGGCACCATGAGCGCGACCCAGGGCATGTGGCTGAGCGCCGACACGCTGATCAACGACGGCACGATGGACGCCAGGCAGCGGCTGGCCATCGCCACCACCGGCGACACGCTCAACCGCGGCCGACTGAGCGGCGGTGCGGTGACGGTCAACGCCGGGCGCGACTTCGTGCAGACCGCCACCGGCAGCCTGGTCGCCGGCGGCAGCGCCGTGGTGGATGCCGGGCGCGACCTGCGCCTGCAGGCCACCACCGTCAGCGCCGGGGACGACCTGGTGCTGGCAGCGGGCCGTGACCTGTCGGTGGCGGCTGACACGACGATGCGGACCATTGTCGATGGCCGCACCGTATACGGCCGCGAAACCCTGCAGGCCACGGAGTTGCAAGCCGGCGGCAACCTGGTGCTGCAGGCGGGCCGGGACGTGACCCTGCAAGCGGCACAGCTGCAGGCCGGCGACGCGGTGGCCATAGCCGCCGGGCGTGACCTTGAGCTGTCCACGGTCACCACCACCAACACCAGCCTGGAGCAGATCAACGGCCGGCGCTTCAAGCAGCGCACCGAAACGCTGGACGAGACCGTGCACGGCACCACCGTGCAGGCGGGCGGCGACATCGCCATGACCGCCGGCCGTGACGCCACCCTGACCGCCGCGCAGGTGCTCAGCGAGGAGGGCGGCATCGCCATCGCCGCCGGCCGTGACCTGACCCTGGCCGCCGCGGAGGAGACCCACCGCTTCGAGCAGGACACCGTCCGCAAGAAGAGCGGACTGTTCTCGAGCAAGACCACCACCACGCATGACGAGAGCACCGCGACCTATGCAATCGGCACCACGCTCAGTGGCGAGACCGTCGACCTGGCGGCCGGCAACGACCTGACCTTGCGCAGCCACCGTGGCCGGCACCGATGATGTCGCACTGGTGGCCGGCAACGACATCACCATCGAAACCGCCGAGAACACCCTGGCCGGGTCACACAGCAGCCACACCAAGCGGTCCGGCCTGTTCGGCACCGGCGGCGTGGGCTTCACCATCGGCACCCAGACCCGGGAGAGCACCGCCGACATCACCGAACTGACCCACACCGGCAGCCTGATCGGCAGCACCGAGGGCCGGGTGGATATCGTCGCCGGCGGCGATGCGGCGATGTGGCGATTGCCGGCAGCGACGTGTTGTCGACGGCCGGCATCGGCATTACCGGCGAGAACGTGACCATCACCGCGGTCGAGAACAGCCTGTCGGTGGTCGAGGCGCAGAAGTTCCGGCAAGCCGGGATCAACGTCAGCCTGAAGGGCGGCGTGGTCGATACCGCGATGGCCGTGTACGGCGCGACCCGCCGCGGCAACGAGGTCGAGGACGACCGCCTGAAGGCGCTGTACGCCGCCAAGGCCGGACAGACCCTGTTCTCCAACGGCCAGGCCGGGTTGAACAGCTTCGCCGACACCGGCCAGCAGGTCAGCGACCTGGCCAGCACCGGTAAGGACACCCAGGCCACCGGCAACGGCGGCCTGAGCCTGCGCATCGGCATCGGCGCCAGCAAGTCCGACAGCCAGACCCACTACGACGAGACCACCGTCACCGGCAGCCGCATCGCCAGCGAAGGCGACGTGGCGATCGTGGCCCGCAGAGCGGCGTCGCTACCCAGGACCCGAAGCGCTGGCAGGGGCTGGATGCCACCGACAAATCGATCAGGTGTCCACGGCTTCCATCGCAATATCATCGACCGCGTTGCGCGCCTCTTTCTGAGCCGGACCAGGCACGATCACGGCGAGGTCATCGCTCGCAGAAAGTCACAGCAGCTCAAGCACCTTCTCGGGCGGGCGGCCAATCACCGCGCGTCCCGCGTGGACGAAGATGGGTCGTTCGATCAAACGCGGATGGCTTGCCATGGCGTCGATCAGCGCCGCGTCGGTTTTGTCCGGATCGGCCAGCCCCAGCTCGGTGTACTCGGCCTCACCGGTGCGAAGCAGTTCGCGTGCCGGCACCGTGAGCATCGCCAGCAGCTCGCGCAACTCGGATGCCGAGGGCGGGGTGTCGAGATAGGTGATGACCTCCGGCTCGATCCCGCGCTCGCGCAACAACTCCAGCGCCGACCGCGACTTGGAGCAGCGTGGATTGTGGTAAATGCGGGTGTCGTTCATGGGGCTCCAACGGTGGCGGTTGAAGGGCCATCGTATCGCGGCGTCGGGCACAAAAAACCCGGCACCAAGCCCGGGATTCGCTGAAACTCAGGTTTGCAATGTAAAAATCAGAACAGGCTTTCGTCGACATAGGGCGATTCTCGCTGCCAACGTTGGGCATCATTTCTGTCTGTCAGGTTCCTGTCCCGATCCCGCTGATCCTTGAATGCCATACCCAGCGCCACGAGCACCACCAGGCCGATCAGGCCGAAACCGATGACCACGGCGATCGACCAGGACCACCGCGCAAGTGATGCGAACACTGCCGCGGTGATCATGGCAATGCCGACCGATGTCCCGATGCGCTGGCCGGTCTGCATGATCGCCCCCGAGCTTCCGGCATATGCGAGCGGCACCTCCGCCAGCGTCAGCGTCTGGTTCGGACTGATCACGGCCCCTTGCGCGAGTCCGATGAAGGACAGTGACAGCACCAACCACCACACGCTCAGACCAAACCGCTCGTGCAGGAGGACGACGGTGATGCTCGCGACGAGGCCGAGCAGGGCCAGGAACAGTCCGCCGATCACGATCTTCCGACCGTACTGGTTTACCCGGCGCCCCGACCAGTGAGCGGCATAAGCCGATAGAAGCGCACTTGGAATGCCGAACAGGCCGGATTCAAACGCGGATTTTCCCTGACCGTCCTGCACATAGAGTGCGACCAACACCCAAACACTGGTCATGCCGGTGAAATAGAGCGTCATGATGACCGTGCCGTTGGTAAAGCTGCTGGTGCGGAAGATGTCCAGATCCACCATCGGGGTGTGACCCAGGCGCGGGCAACGCTGCTCCCATCGCACCCAGATCCAGACCAGCGCGATGCCCACCGGCAGCAGCGCCCACCAGAGCGTCGAGCCACCCGATTCCATGAACGGATAGAGGATGGCCAGCAGCGCAAGCCCCAACAACACCGAGCCGATCGGATCCAGCGACCATAGCCAGCCGGCAGGCCGCTGCGCTCCGTTCGGCGCACTCTGCGGGGGGCGGCGGAAAAGGGGCTTCGGAAACCACTTCATCCCTAAAATGATGGCTACGATGCCAATGGGCACATTCACCAGGAATGTCAGACGCCAGCCAAGGTCGGCACCGCCAGCCTCGATCAAAAAACCGCCCAGCACCGGACCGATGGCAACGGAAAATCCGACCACGATTCCGAAATAGCCGAAGGCCCGACCGCGCTCCTCACCACGGAAGTATTGCTGGATCATCCCGATGGCCTGCGGACTGAGCAGCCCGGAGCCAAGTCCCTGGACCAACCGCGCCGTATTGAGCCACATCGCGTCAGGCGCGAGTCCGGCGGCGATGGAGGATAGGGTAAAGAGGGCAACGCCGACAAGAAAGATGCCGCCTCGCCCCAGAATATCGCCAGCGCGCCCCGCGGCCACCAGAATGATCCCGAAGGTGAGTGCATAGCCCGAGAGCACCCATTGGAGATCGGACTGGTCCGCCCCCAGGCCCCGTTGGATCGAGGGAAGGGCGACGTTGACGATGCTCACCCCGATCAGCGACATGAAAACGATGCCAAGCAGCACCGCCAGGATGCGCCAACGAGCCGCACCCTCTACTGCCGTGCTGTCGGGTTGCATTGGAGTCTTCAGGTTGTCAGAGCGCGGCAACGGCGTGCGGAACAGATGAATCCCCTGCAAGCAGTTCGAACTGTTTGCCGTGCGTATTGCTGGCGTCCAGCACCTGCAGCAGCACCGCAGCAACATCGTCGCGCGGGACACTGCCTTGGCGCCCGAGATCCTCCGACGCTTCTACCTTGCCCGTCCCTTGCTCATCGGTAAGGGAGCCCGGGCGCACGATGGTGTACCGAAGACCACTTGCCCGCAGATATTCGTCGGCTCTCTGCTTGGCATGCAGGTAATGCTGCAGACCCTCCGGGCCTTTTTCCGGTGTGTCCGCACCCATGGATGACACCATGACGAAGCGCTCTACGCCGGCCTTCTGTGCCGCGTCGATCACGGCAATCGCGCCATCGCGGTCCACCGCATCGGTCTTCTCGTGGCCGCCTTTGCCCCCGGAGCCCGCCGTGAAAATGACGGCATCGCAGCCATCCAGTGCGGTCTGGATATCGTCTTCGAGATCAGCGACCACGGTCGCATCGGCGCCAAGTTCGCGCAGCCCTGCGGCCTGCTCGGCGCTGCGGATCATGGCCTGGGCCTTATGTGGACCGGAAGCCATCTGCTTGACCAGACGACGACCAATCTGGCCGTTGGCACCTACGATGAGAACGCGCATGAGAAGTTCCTCGAGAGAGTGGAAGTAAGGGGTCCGGGATGCGCAATCTGTTCTACGGCAGTGGATGTCCAGTCGGCGTGTGCGGACACATCCAGAACCGGACGCAGCGATGGTCGCCGCCGGGTTAACCTTGAACACCACGTTGGTCGACGCGGCCCTGCGCGAGCAACTACTCGAAGGAATACCCAAAACGAAACAAAGCCAAGGGCAGGTTCTACGCGTTCTCCGGATCGCTTTCACCGCGGGGTGTCGTCGCTGAGCGCCTGCATGTAGGTCTCGTCCACTCTCAGGCGTTCGACCAGGAAGTCGACGAAAGCGCGCACTTTTGGTGACTGCACCTGTCCGCGCGGGAAGAGCGCATGGAGGTCGACGTCCATGCCGCGCCAGCCGGCTAGCGCCCGCTGCACCAGGCCTTGCTCGACGTAGGCCCTTACCATCACGTCGCTGGTCAGCGTGATGCCTTCGCCGCCCAGCAGCACGGTCCGCAGCGCGCCCGGATCGTTCGAGATCATCACCGGGTCGACCGGGAAATCGCGCGGCTTGCCGTCGCCGTCGCCCAGCGTCCAGGTGAAGGCGCTGGCGTTGCGGTGGTTGGTCTGCGCCAGTGCGCGATGGTGGATCAAGTCGTCAGGATGCAGCGGCTCGCCGAAACGCTCGATGTAGCCAGGCGTCGTGTAGACCGCGGTGCGGAACACGCAAAGCCTGCGCGCTGTCAGGTTTGAATCCGGTAGCGTGCCCACGCGCAGCGCCACGTCGATCTCGCCGGCGATGATGTCGAGGTTGTTGTTACTCAGCAGCAGTTCCACCCGCACTTCCGGATGGCGCGCATGGAATTCGCTGAGCAAAGGTGCGACCCAGATGTTGCCCACCGCGTGCGTTGCGGTAACGCGCAACCAGCCTCGCGGTCCGCTCTGCAGCTGGCCTACCGCACTTTCCGCCTCATCGAGGTCGCGCGCAATGTGTTGGCAATGCGCGAAATAGATGGTGCCCGCCTCGGTCAGTCCGAGCTTGCGGGTTGTGCGATGCAGTAGCTGGGCGCCCAGTCGCGCTTCCAGCTCCTGCACCTTGCGACTGACCGTGGTGTTGGGCAGATGCAGCGTCTTGGCGGCGGCGGTAAAGCTACCCAGCTCGACCACCTTGACGAACACCAAGGTGTCATTGAGATCGCGGCTCACGGGGCCTCCGGGCGACTTTGCCACTGGCGGGATAGTTATACCCCCAATTGCCGACTAATCATGTTCCGGCGGCGGACCTAGATTGGGAGCATCACTTACAAGGGATGCATGACATGAACAGATTGAATGGAAAGACCGCCGTGATCACCGGCGGCGCTACTGGCATTGGCCTCGCCGCTGCAAAGCGCTTGATCGAGGAGGGCGCCTTCGTCTTCCTCTTCGGCCGCCGGCAGGAAGCGCTCGACGCTGCTGTGGCCGAACTCGGACCCAATGCCCGTGCGGTACGGGGCTCGATTTCCGACCTGGCCGACCTCGACCGGCTTTACGCGGAGGTGAAGGCAGAGCGCGGAACCCTCGACATCGTCTTCGCCAATGCCGGGACGGGAGGCGTGCTTCCGCTGGGCGAGATCACCGTCGAGCAGATCGACGACACCTTCGACACCAACGTGAAAGGCACGATTTTCACGGTCCAGAAGGCACTGCCGCTGATGGGCCAGGGCGGCTCGATCATCCTGACCGGATCGAGCGCCGGCACCACGGGCGCCCCGGCATTCAGCGTCTACAGCGCGAGCAAGGCAGCGGTACGTAACCTCGCGCGGAGCTGGGCGGAGGATCTGAAGGGCACCGGCATCCGGGTCAACGTGCTGTCGCCCGGGCCGACGGCGACCGAACTGGCGAAGGCCGCGGTGGGCGAAGAGGGCTTGAAGATGTTCGCCTCGATGAATCCGCTGCAGCGCATGGCCGAACCGGCGGAGATCGCGGCGGGGGCGGCCTTTCTCGCGTCGTCGGACAGCAGCTTCATGACCGGCAGCGAGGTCGCGGTCGACGGCGGCCTGGCGCAACTCTGACACGCACGTCCTACGGCGCTCGGTAAACCAAAGGAGAATTTGTATGAGCTACGCAATTATCGGCTTCGGCGAGATCGGTCACGCGCTTTCCAAGGCGTTTGCCCGCAAGGGCATCGAAGTATCCGTTGCAACCACGCGCGACCCGGAAAGCTTTGCAGCCGATGCGGCCGCGATCGGACCCACGATCATTCCCACAACACTGGCGGAAGCCGTCAAGGCGGACGTCATCTTTTTGGCTGTCCGTTTCGAATCGCACCCGGATGTCGCGAAGGCGCTGCCCACCTGGGAGGGAAAGACCATCATCGATGTGACCAATACCTACGGCGTGTCCCCTGAAGAACTGGGAGGACAGTCTTCTTCCAAGGTCGTCGCGCAGGCCTTCACTGGTGGAAGGCTGGTCAGGGGCTTCAACCATCTGGTCGCTGGTGTCCTTGAACAAGATCCGGCCGTACATGGTGGCAAGAGAGTCGTGTTCCTGGCGAGCGACGATGACGGCGCCGCGGCGGAGATTGGTGCGCTTGCGGAAAATCTCGGTTTCTCGCCGATCCAACTTGGCGGGCTTTCTGAGGGTGGACTGCTTGTGCAGACGCGCGGAAAGAGCTGGGGTCAACTGATCTTCAAGGACCTGGTCAAGTTCGACTGAACATACGTCCGTACAACGAAAAAAGGCCGCCTGCTTAAGGTGGCCTTTTTCGCTGTAACCCTTGTGCTGTAAATCTTTCCACTGGTGGGCGGTGCAAGGTTCGAACTTGCGACCCTTGCCGTGTGAAGGCAATGCTCTACCACTGAGCTAACCGCCCCGAGAGGCCGCGCAGTATACAGCGAAAAGGCCCCTTTTTTGCAAGTGGCGCGCTGCGGTGGCAACTCCCTGCGTGGACAAGAAGTTGCCGCCGCTGGGCTTTTTCACGCGTTGATAACGCCAGGCGCCGTCAGCTTGCGTAAACCCAAGGGGATCTTGCACATGATCGACACCCTGATCGACCGACATCGCGATGCGCTGATCCTGCTGGCCCGTCTTTTGTTGATGCTGCTCTTCCTCATTTCGGGCTGGTCCAAATTGATCGATTACCAGGGAACGGCCGGGTATCTGGCGTCGATCGGCACGCCGCTACCATCGATTGCCGCAGCGGTTGCGGTGATCATGGAGTTCTTCGTCGCCCTCGCCTTGATCGTCGGCGTGTGCGTGCGTCCATTGGCGCTTCTGATGGTCTTGTTCGTGCTGGGGACGGCGCTGATTGGCCATCCCTTCTGGTCCATGGAAGGCGCCGACCGTGCCATGAACTTGACCCAGTTCTACAAGAACGTGGCGATTGTCGGCGGCTTGCTGCTACTTGCCGTCACTGGGGCGGGTCGCTACGCGTTGATGCGGCGTCAACCATAGGCACTGATTGGGAGAACGACCATGCTGGACTGGAACAAGTACCGGACGGATCTCAAGAAGCGGATCTCGGACATCGGAAAGCTGTCCCCGGACACCGTGCGTGGCTATGCGACGCTGGGCAATGCCGCTGCGCAGACCAATCACCTGGACGCAAAGACGCGTGAGTTGATAGCCCTGGCCGTGGCAGTGACTACGCGTTGCGATGGTTGCATCACGGTCCATGTCGATGCCGCGCTCAAGCACGGTGCCACACGTGAGGAGATCGCCGAGGCACTGGGAGTAGCGGTGGCGCTCAACGCCGGTGCCGCCCTGGTTTATTCCGCCCGGGTCATGGATGCCGTCGAGGCCCATCACTAGTCCGGTTGCGGGCGCAACAACCACTCAAGCCCGCGGCGCGCAGGCGATCAACCCAATCGCAACGATCGCCAGGACAATCGCGGCTCGGTTCCAGCGGCTTGTTTTCTCGCCGAACACCGCCACGCCGACCAGCGTGCCCAATACCACCACGCCAATGTTCATGGCCGCGAACACCACCGCCGGGCTGTCGGGCAGGGCTTGGTGGGCGCGGACGTAGAACACGATGTTGCCGAAGTTGAGCAGGCCCAGCAGCAGCCCGGCACCGAGGTTGGCGGCGCTGAACCGGGCGGTGCCGCGTAGGTGGCGGGCGATCTGCCAGACCAGCATCAGCACGAATGCCAGCGCGAATGCGACCTGCAGCGATGCCATCGACGAGGTGCCGGACTGGGCGATCAGTTTCAGCAGTACGTCGACCAGTGCGAAGCCGACCCATACCGTCAATAGAGGCAACCAGGCCTTAGCGCTGGACGCGGCAGTGTTGGACGGCCGCACGACAATCCCCGCCACGGCAATCAGGCCCAGTGCCAGGCCGGCCAGTTTGATGCCCCCGGCGTGTTCGCCGAACACGGTGAATGCCGCCACCAGCGACAGCAGCAGCGACAGCCGCTGGGCGACATCGGTACGCACGATGCCGGCTTGCTGCACTGCCGAGGCCAATACCAGGAACAGCGACGGCAGCAGCACGGCCAGTCCCAGCAACACCAGCCACTGGGTGCCGCCGCCGCGCAAGCCGTCCAGATCCGGCCGCAGCAGCAGAGCGCACAGCACCGCGGCGGCCAGATAGTTCCAGGTGACCATCTGCGCCACGTCCAGCCGGCCGCGGGGCGCGAGCTTCAGCACTACCGAGACCAACACGCTGCACAAGGCGCTGAGCAGGATCAGGTGCATGGATGCGGCCACGGAAGCATTGCGAACCAGCCGGGTGTCGCAGCAATAAGGGTTGGGATGTCGATGGGCATGGCTCTGGTAGCGACGCGGGCGACGCGCGAAACGATGGATTCTACCGGTCGGCCTCTGCGGTGATCTGGGACCGCCTGCGGCTGCTATTCCCGTCAACCTGCGCGACAATAGGCCGTTGGCCTTCGCTGGTTGTCTGATCCGCGGCGGTGCATCCGCCGTCAAACGGGGCCTCATACCCACAATTTCCTTATCAGGAGCTGGACATGTTCAGCCATTTGCCGCTTTACGCCGGTGACCCCATTCTTTCGCTGCAACAGGCGTATCTCGCCGAGCCGCGCGCCGACAAGGTCAATCTGGGCATCGGTGCCTACCAAGATGAGAACGGGGCGATTCCGACCCTGCGCTCGGTGGCGGCAGTGCGTCCGGCGCTGGCGGCCGAGATGGGGCCGACGCCATACCAGCCGATTGCCGGCTCCAAGACTTACCGCGATCTGGTCACCGAGTTGGTGCTGGGCGCCGACCGCTATCAGAAGGTCGGCGAGCGCACGGTGGCGATCCAGTCGCTGGGCGGCTCGGGCGCACTGCGGGTGGGTTGCGACCTGCTGAAGCGCTACTTCCCCGATTCGCAGGTGTTCATCAGTGCGCCGTCGTGGCCGAACCACCAGGCGATCTTCGAGGCCGGCGGTTTCAAGGTCGGCAGCTACCGTTATTTCGACACAACCACCAACGGGGTCGACTTCGACGGCATGCTCGCCGACCTGCAGGCAATGCCGGCACGCAGCATCGTCATCCTGCATCCGGCCTGCCACAACCCGACCGGCGCCGACCTGACCCGCGACCAGTGGGACGCGGTGATCAAGGTGATCGCCGAGCGCAATCTGCTGCCGTTCCTGGACATGGCCTACCAGGGTTTCGCCGAAGGCATCGACGAGGACGGCTACGCAGTCCACGCGATGGTCGATGCGGGGATTTCGCTGCTGTTGAGCGTGTCGTTCTCGAAGACGTTCTCGTTGTACGGCGAGCGTTGCGGCGCGCTGGTGGGCGTATCTGCCAATGCCGATGAGGCCAAGCGCGTGCTCAGCCAGATGGAGATGTCGATCCGGGCGAACTATTCCAGCCCGCCGACCTTCGGCGGCCAGATCATTGCGCGCGTGCTTGCCGATGCGGCCTTGCGCCAGGACTGGATGGACGAGGTCGGGGAAATGCGCACGCGGATGTTGCAGATGCGCCAGCGTCTGCACGCCGGCATGAAGGCGCGCGCACCGTCGTTGAACGTGGACTATCTGCTGAGCCAGCGCGGTATGTTCAGCTACACCGGCATGAGCGCGGCGCAGGTCGAGCGGCTGCGGGCCGAGCACGGCATCTTCGCGGTCAATTCCGGGCGCATCTGCGTCTCCGGGCTGCGCGATGACAACGTGGACCGCGTGGCCGAGGCGTTCGCCAAGGTCATGCACGACCCCGGGCAAGACTGATGGGGAAGCCGCGCGGCCAGGTGAAGCTGGAAGGGTTCAACCACCTCACCAAGGAGTTGAGCTTCAATATCTATGACATCTCCTATGCCATGTCGGAGACCCAGCGCCAGCGTTACATCGAGTACATCGACGAGGAATACGACTCCGACCGGTTGACCGAGATCCTGCTCAAGGTCGCCGAGATGATTGGTGCGACGGTGCTCAATGTCGCGCGTCAGGATTACGACCCGCAGGGCGCGTCGGTCACTATCCTGATGTCGGATCGTCCGGCGCTGTCCGCGCCCGAACCGGGGCAGAACACGTCCAGCGACAAGCCCAAGCGCACGGTCGCGCACCTGGACAAGAGCCACGTCACCGTCCACACCTATCCGGAGATGCATCCCGACAACGGGATCGCGACCTTCCGGGTGGACATCGACGTGGCGACCTGTGGGTTGATCTCACCGCTGGAAGTGCTGGATTACCTGATCGAGCAGTTCGATTCGGACGTGGTGATCATGGATTACCGCGTGCGCGGCTTCACCCGCAACGCCAAGGGCAAGAAGCTTTTCATCGACCACAAGATCAACTCGATCCAGGAGTCGATCTCAAAGCGACTGCTGAACAAGTACGAGTGCCGCGACGTCAACGTCTACCAGGAAAACATCTTCCACACCAAGATGCACCTGAAGAGCTTCAACCTGGACGACTATTTGTTCAGCGAGATGGCACATCTGTTGCCGTTCCGCGAGCGGATGCGCATCGAGCACCTGCTGCGCAAGGAGATCATCGAGTTGTACCAGGGCTACGCCGAACGCTGACGCAGGGGCGTAAACTGGACGCGTTTCCCCGGTTTCGGATGCGCCATGTTTGAGCTCGATGCCCTGTTGCTGTCCAGGATCCAGTTCGGCTTCACCATCTCGTTCCACATCATCTTCCCGGCAATCACGATCGGGCTGGCCAGTTATCTGGTGGTGTTGGAAGCGGCCTGGTTGCGCACCAGACGATCGGTCTATCTCGACCTTTACCACTACTGGATCAAGGTGTTCGCGGTCGCGTTCGGCATGGGCGTGGTCTCCGGCATCGTGATGGCGTACCAGTTCGGCACCAATTGGAGCGAGTTCTCCCGTTTCGCCGGCGGCGTCACCGGACCATTGCTCGCCTATGAGGTGTTGACGGCGTTCTTCCTGGAGGCCGGCTTCCTGGGGGTGATGCTGTTTGGCATGAAGCGGGTCGGCCCCGGGCTGCATTTCCTGTCCACCTTCATGGTGGCCCTCGGCACGCTGATTTCCTCCACCTGGATCATCGCCTCCAACAGCTGGATGCACACCCCGCAGGGTTACGAAATCATCGACGGTCGGGTGGTGCCGGTCGATTGGGTAGCGGTGATCTTCAATCCATCCTTCTTCTACCGGTTGCCCCACATGGTGACCGCCGCATTCCTCGCCGTGGCACTGATCGTGGCCGCCAGCGCCGCCTGGCACATGTTGCGTGGCCGTGCCGACCCGGCGATCAAGACCATGTGGTCGATGGCGATGTGGATGGTGCTGTTCACCGCTCCAATCCAGGCCGTGATCGGGGATTTCCATGGTTTGAACACGCTGGAGTACCAGCCGGCCAAGATCGCGGCGATGGAAGGGCACTGGGAGCATCCTCCGCAGGGCGAGGGCGTGCCATTGATCCTGTTCGGGATCCCGGACATGGACGAGGAGCGGACCAAGTACCAGGTGGCCATTCCCCGGTTGAGCAGCCTGATCCTGACTCATAGCCTGGATGGCGATATCCCGGCATTGAAGGACTTCCCGGCCGAGGACCGGCCCAACTCGCTGGTGGTGTTCTGGACGTTCCGGGTGATGGTGGGCCTGGGGACCTTGATGATTCTGCTGGGCTTGTACGGGGCGTGGTGCCGTTGGCGCGGAAGGTTCCACGAGTCCAGGCTGCTGCTGAAGTTCGCCCTGGCCATGGGACCGGCAGGGCTGGTTGCGATCCTCGCCGGCTGGTACACCACCGAGATCGGCCGTCAGCCGTGGATCATCCATGGAGTGATGCGGACCTCGGAGGCCGTGTCTGCACACAGTGCGACCCAGGTGGGCCTGACCCTGGCGATCTTCATCGTGGTGTATTTCGCGCTGTTCGGTGCCGGCACCGTCTATGGTTTGCGGATCATTGCCGCCGGGCCGGACCTGACCGATGACAACACGTCGCCCGATGGCGGCCCGGGCCAGTCACGCCAGCCAATGCGACCGATGTCGGCGGCGACCGACGGCGAGACGGACCACGACATGCATCGCAGCAGCATGCACCGCAACAGCACGCATCACGGGAGGATGGACTGATGGGTATCGACCTGCCGTTGGTGTGGGCTGTCG
The DNA here is from genome assembly GCF_054052125.1 of Lysobacter sp. A378. NCBI lineage: Bacteria > Pseudomonadati > Pseudomonadota > Gammaproteobacteria > Lysobacterales > Lysobacteraceae > Lysobacter > Lysobacter sp. A378. The sequence goes on from NZ_JBSVRK010000002.1 coordinate 573,854, forward strand.
TGATTCTGTTCTCGATCATGATGTACGTGGTCATGGACGGATTCGACCTGGGCATTGGCATGTTGTTTCCGTTCATCCCGGAGACCGGGCACCGCGACGTGATGATGAATACCGTGGCGCCGGTCTGGGATGGCAACGAGACCTGGCTGGTGCTGGGCGGCGCGGGACTGCTGGCGGCGTTTCCGCTGGCCTATTCGGTGGTGCTGACCGCGTTGTACCTGCCGCTGATATTGATGCTGGTGGGGTTGATATTTCGTGGGGTCGCGTTCGAGTTCCGCTTCAAGGCGGTGCTGGGCAGGCGACGCAAGTGGGATCTCTCGTTTGCACTGGGCTCGTATGCGGCGACCTTCTTCCAGGGCGTGGTGCTGGGCGCCTTCATCAATGGGCTGGAGGTGCGCGATGGGCGCTTCGTCGGCGGCGCGCTGGACTGGATCGCACCGTTCCCGCTATTCACCGGGCTGGGCCTTGTGGCTGCCTACATGTTGCTGGGCAGCACCTGGCTGCTGATGAAGACCGACGGTGCCTTGCACGATGAGATGCGGCGGCGGACACGCCATTGGCTGTGGACGTTGTTGGTCACCATCGCCGGGGTTAGCGTCTGGACCGCGCTGGCGCATCCGCAGATCGCCGAGCGCTGGTTCAGCCTGCCCAACCTGTACTTCTTCGCGCCGGTGCCGGTACTGGTCGTGGTGGCTTCGTACTACCTGCTGCGCGAGCTGGGCCGTGACGCCCACGTTTCCCCGTTCCTGCTGACGCTGGCCCTGGTATTCCTGGGCTACAGCGGGCTGGGAGTCAGCCTGTGGCCGAACATCATCCCCCCCGACATCTCCATCTGGGAAGCGGCCGGGCCACCCCAAAGCCTCGGCTTCACCCTGGTGGGTGCGTTGCTGGTGATCCCGATCATCCTGGCGTACACGGCGCTGAGCTACTGGGTATTCCGCGGCAAGGTCCGCGCCGAGGACGGTTACCACTGATGCCGGGTGGACCCCGCCGCCGTTGGTGGTCGCGCATCGGATGGCTGGCGTTGATCTGGGTGTTGAGCGTGGCAAGCCTGACGCTGGTGGCGTTACTGTTGAAGCTGGTGATGCGCTCGGCGGGAATGACGACCTGACCGCGATCCAGCCGGGTGTCCGGCGGTCACTTCATTGGTCGGCATTGAAGGAAGCGGACCAGTGCGTCGCTGCCTGGTGGCGGCTGCAGCTGTACCCGTACGCTGTGGATGCCGTTGCGCTGGAGCGTGTCGCAAATCCGGTCGACCTGCTCATCGTTCGCATTCGACTGCAGATGGACCAGAAACGTCGATTGGGTCGCCCAGGAAGCGCGCTCGATGCCAGGCAATGTCGATACCTCCGTCGCGGCGTTCAAACGCTGCGCCGGTTCGTCCTCATCGGCTTCGGAACTCGCGGTTCCGGACGCCACGGGCTGAGGCACATCGGCCAAGTTGCCAGACGGTCGGGGAGGGCTTCCCGCCGCTGATGATGCAGCGGGCAAAACGACGTTGTCGCCCGCGTCGCTGGATTGGGTCCACAGAGCCATCGCCGCACCCGCGCCCAGCAGCAGCGCCACCAGCCACGCCAGCAGGATTGCCCGGATTGTCCGGGCGCGCGCGCGGTTGTTCAGATCCTGATGCAAGCTTGGCGGCAACAACGGTTCGATCAACGGCCACAGGGTCGCGCCGTCGATCAGCTCGATCCCCTGCGGGTGCTTGCGTGCGTTGGTCTGGATGCTGCCGAGGGTGGCTAGGATGCCGCCACTGGCCTGGCTGTCGTGTACCGCGCGGGCCAGCTGGCTGACCATGGCGTCGTCGATACGGTAATTGACTCCCTGCTTGCAGCTCAGCAGCCAGATCTGGTCGCCCCGGGTGAGCAGCAGGTCGGCATTCTGTCCACGGTCAGCGTCAGGTGCCAACCGGCTGGCATTGAACCCCTGTGCCTGCAAGGCTTCGATAACAAAGCGCGAGAACTCCCGCCAGCGCATGGCCGCCAACGCTCGCAGGCCTGCGGCAACCACCAGTCGTTGACGGTGAACCAGCCACAGCCACACCGTGGCCGCGCCGCCGGCCAGCAGTGTTGTCACCAGCGCAGCGATGGTCAATGAAACGGTCGACATTCGTGTTCTGACATTGCATTGGCGCCCCATGGCTGGCGCGTCCAGAGTGGTGAAATATACGTCAATGCCGGTCGATAAAAAGTGAGCTGCAGCTCGTCTGGCGAGCCGTGCCGAGGTTACCCGAAGCGCCGCCCCAGCACGCGGCGAATCTCGGCTTCGATGGCGTCCTTGAAGGCTCCGAGCATGAACCCCAGCTCCGCGGTGACATGGATTTGATCGGCCAGCAGCGCGATGTGTCCGTCGATTCCGGCGCGGGTGAAGTTGAGGATGTCGCCGTCCCAGTCGCATTGCACGCCAAAGCGCTCAACCAGCTTGTCGGCGAGTTCCTGCATCCCCAAACGAGCCTGGGCCGGGGCCATGGAATGGGGATGGGTGATATCAATGCTGGCCATGCGGGTCTCCTTGGACGAGCGCGTATTGTGGCCTTCGCCATGCCAGACCGATAGGCGCGGGTGCGATGTCGTGCTAGATTGCCGCCGCGTGGATGCCCTCAGACTGCAATTCCCAAACCGTGACCGTGACGACCTGGTGTTGAGCCAGGGCGTGCACGCTATCGGGCGTGGCGTGGACGGACAGCCGTGCCTGGTTGAGCATCCCGACCAGGCGGCGGTCCAGTTTTGTGTTGACCGCCGCGGCGTCTGGCTGCAACTGCGCGAGAGCGCGCAGGGCCTGCATGTCAATGGGCGCCCGGTGCGTCGCATGGCGATGCTGCGAGCTGGCGATGCGGTGCACATGGATGGTGTCGAGTTGACCCTGCTGGGGCGCCAGCCCGAGCCGCTGCCGGTTGACCCGACCACCAGCGCGTCCGCTGCGCGCCACACTGTCTTGCGTGGCGTCGGTGGCATCCACCATGGGTGTTGTTTCACGCTCGACGCGCCTTGCACGGTCGGCCGCCAAGCCGGATCCGATGTCCATATCGGGGAGCCGGGAATCGCCGAGCAGCATGCCCGGCTGGAACCTCACCGCGATGGCATCGTGTTGCGTGACCTGGGCTCCAGCGATGGCAGCGTGGTCAACGGCTATCGCGTCCGCGAAGGCTTGTTGCAACCGGGCGACCAGATTGTGTTCGGCGCCAATCATCGTTTCGTGCTGGAAGCACCGCTGTCCGCGGCACGTGCGACGGGGTCACCGGACGTCGAGGTGGAGGTTGCCGACGCCGCTGCGGCGGATCAGCCGAAGCGCTCGCCGGTGGCGTCATCGTTGCGACGCCTGCCTTGGCTATTGTTGGCTGCCGCTTTGTTGGCTGGTGCCTTGGCGTTGCTGTTGCTTTACGGAGCACGATAACCGGCTGTCGCTGACGGCACCGCCAGGTGGTTGCGCTGTTGGTGCGGTGCGGCATACTGCGCGATCACCTCAGCGGAGTGTCCGATGTCGCGCGCATACAACTTCAGTGCCGGTCCCGCCACACTGCCCGAGACGGTATTGCAACAAGCCCGCGATGAGCTGCTGGAATGGCGCGGTGCGGGTGCGTCGGTGCTGGAGTTGAGCCATCGCGGCCCAGAGTTCATGCAGGTCGCCGCCGAGGCCGAGGCCGATCTGCGCCGGTTGTTATCCATACCGGACGACTACGCGGTGTTGTTCCTGCAAGGAGGGGCGACGACCCAACAGGCGCTGATCCCGCTGAACTTCGCCGCCCCCGGACAGGCTGCCGACTACCTGGTCACCGGCCATTGGGGCGTCACCGCCATGAAGCAGGCGCAGTCCTGCGTGGACGTTCGCATCGCCGCCGATGGCGCGCCCGGGGGGTATTGCGCCGTTCCCGCCCGTGACCAGTGGCGGCTGTCCGACGACGCGGCGTATGTTCATTACACCGCCAACGAGACCATCCACGGCGTCGAGTTTCCCGGCATTCCCTCGGTGGGTGATGTGCCGTTGATCGGTGATTTCAGCTCCAGCATTGCCGCCGAACCGATTGATGTATCCCGTTTCGGCGTGATCTACGCGGGCGCGCAGAAGAACCTGGGGCCGGTGGGACTGACCGTGGTGATCATCAGGCGCGACCTGTTGGAGCACGCTGGCCAGCCCCGCGCGCCGATCCTCGACTACCGCGAGCATGCGGCGCGTGGCTCGATGCTCAACACACCGCCGACGTTCAACTGGTACCTGGCTGGTCTGGTGTTCAAGTGGATGTTGGCCGAAGGCGGCGTCGCCGAATTTTCCCGGCGCAACGCTCGCAAGGCGGCGTCACTGTACGCCGCCATTGATGGCTCGGGCGGCTTCTACCGCAACCCGGTGGAGGCGGAAGCGCGCTCACGGATGAATGTGGTGTTTTCCCTGCGCGATCCGGCGCTGGAGCCCGTTTTCCTGGAAGAAACGGCGCAAGCCGGTTTGATTGGGCTGCGCGGGCACCGGGTCGTGGGCGGTGTCCGGGCGTCGATTTACAACGCGATGCCGGAAGCCGGGGTGCAGGCGCTGGTCGAATTCATGAATGACTTCAGCAAGAGGAATGGCTGAGATGGTTGCCAAGGCCAAGACCCCGACGTTGGGCGTGTTGCGTGAGCGTATTGACGGTATCGACCGCACGATCCAGGAGTTGATTGCCGAACGCGCGCAGTATGCCAACCAGGTCGGCAAAGCCAAGGGCGACCTTGCCGCGGCGATCGATTATTACCGCCCCGAGCGCGAGGCACAGGTGCTGCGCCGGGTGGTGGATCGCAATGACGGCCCGCTCGACAACGAGGTTCTGGTACGCGTGTTCCGCGAGATCATGTCGGCCTGCCTGGCTCAGCAGGAGCCGCTCAAGATCGGTTACCTGGGCCCGGAAGGCACGCACTCGCAGCAGGCGGTGTACAAGCATTTCGGCCATTCCATCCACGGCCTGCCGCTGGGCAGTATCGAAGAGGTTTTTGGCGAGGTTGAATCGGGTGCGGCGGATTTTGGCGTGGTGCCGGTGGAAAACTCCACCCAGGGCACGATCCAGTCGACCCTGGACACCTTCCTGGGCACCGACGTGAAGATCTGTGGCGAGGTCGAGCTGCGGGTGCACCAGCACCTGTTGTCGCGCAGTGGCCGGCTTGAGGACATCGAGCGGGTTTATTCGCACCCGCAGTCGTTTGCCCAGTGCAAGGCATGGTTGCGCCAGTACCTACCGCATGCCGAGAAAATTCCGTTGGGCAGCAATGCCGAGGCCGCACGCCGCGCCCGCAATGCCGATGATGCCGCGGCCATTGCCGGTATCAGTGCCGGCACCGTCTATGGCCTGAAAGCCGTTGCCGGCCCGATCGAGGACCGGCCGGACAATACCACCCGGTTCCTGGTGCTGGGCCGGGAACTGTTCCCGGCGTCCGGTAATGACCGCACCTCGCTGCTGATCTTCATCAAGGACCAGCCCGGCGCGCTGCATCATGTACTGGCACCGTTCGCGCGGCATGGCTTGAGCATGAACCGGATTGAATCGCGGCCCGGCCATACTGCCCGTTGGCAATACGCGTTCTTCGTCGATGTCGGCGGGCATATCGAGCAGGAAGCGATGCGCAAGGCGCTGGCCGAGCTGGATGAGTTTGCCGAGCAGGTCCGGGTGCTCGGTTCCTACCCGGTGGCGATCACGTGAGCGATGCGGCACGCGAGGACTGGGTTGGCCGGCTTGGCCATCCCTTGCGTGGTAGCGTGCGGGTTCCCGGAGACAAGTCGATCTCGCACCGAGCGGTGATGTTGGGTGCACTCGCCGACGGGGAGAGCCGTATCGACGGCTTCCTGCAGGGTGAGGACACTCGTGCCACTGCCCGCATCCTGGGCCAGTTGGGGGTACGGATCGAGAACCCGGGGGAGGGCAGCTGTCTCGTCCACGGGGTCGGACTCCACGGCCTGCGTGCAAGCGCCGAGCCGCTGGACTGTGGCAACGCGGGTACCGGCATGCGCTTGCTGGCGGGGTTGTTGGCCGGACAGGCCTTCGACAGCGTGCTTGTTGGTGACGCCGCGTTGTCGCGACGGCCAATGCGTCGGGTCACCGGTCCGTTGGCCGCGATGGGCGCCCGGATCGACACCGATACCGACGGCACGCCACCGTTGCGCATTACCGGCGGTGCGGCACTGCAGGGAATCGACTACGCGTTGCCGGTGGCCAGCGCACAGGTGAAATCCGCGCTGCTGTTGGCTGGGCTGTATGCCAGCGGCCCAACGGTCGTGCGCGAGCCGCATCCCACCCGTGACTACACCGAACGCATGTTGGCGGCGTTTGGTTGGCCGGTTCAGTTCGAGCCCGGCCTGGTGCGCCTGAGCGGCGGCCACCGCCTGCAGGCGACACCCGTGGTGGTGCCCGCCGATTTTTCTTCGGCCGCGTATTTCCTGGTTGCCGCCAGCGTGGTGCCAGGTTCGGAATTGCGGCTGGAGGCTGTCGGGATGAATCCTCGTCGCACCGGCCTGTTGCAGGTGCTGCGACAGATGGGTGCCGACATCCGCGAAGAGCAGCGCAGCAATGCTGGCGAACCGGTCGCCGACCTTGTGGTCCGACACGCACCCTTGCATGGCGTCGAGGTGCCGGTGTCGCTGGTGGCCGACATGATCGACGAGTTCCCGGCGTTGTTCATCGCCGCCGCCTGTGCCCGGGGGCGCACCGTGATCCGGGGCGCGGCCGAGCTGCGGGTCAAGGAATCCGACCGGATTGCGGCGATGGCGACGGGGCTGCGGACGCTGGGGATCGCAGTCGAGGAGACGGCGGACGGCGCGATTATCGACGGCGGCAGCTTCGGTGCCGGTGTGGTCGACAGCCACTCGGATCACCGCATTGCCATGAGCTTCGCGGTTGCCGCGCAGCTGGCGAAGGGCGAAGTGGAAATCACCGATGTCGCTAACGTCGCAACGTCGTTTCCCGGTTTTGTCGAGATCGCCGGCCGCATTGGCATGGGACTGCGGCTTCGGTGCGGACGCATGGACGGGCCGCCCACCTAGCGCGGCTGAAGATCGCGTCAGATCGCGTCAGTCCGGGCGTGTTGTGCTCGCCGACGTTCACTCGCCGACGATCAGCGGTTCGGCGCAAATTCGACCGGGATGTTCACCGTGCCGACCGTCGGTTGACCATCCTGTCGCGCCGGATGGAATCGCCAGCGTTCGACAGCATTCACGGCAGCGCGATCCAGGTCGCGCGAACCACTGCCGTTGATTACCTCGACCGAAGTCGGGACGCCATCGGGACCAATGCGGGCGCGTACCAGCACGACGCCGCTGTCTCCGCGACGCAGCGCGCGGCGAGGGTAGCGGGGGGCCGGTGTGCTTCCAGCGATCGGGCTTGGCTGGCTTGAAGCCCCCGCATCCGCACCGGAAGGCGGCGGGACCGGCGGCGTGCTGGTGGGCGCCGGAGCCGCAGGTGGTGCTACCTCGACCAAACGTGGCTGCGCATTCTGGTCGTCACCGTCCTCGGCCCTGGCTTCGTCAGGATCCAGGCCACTGGCTTCACGGTTGCCGGCAGTGGACGGGACCGGCAGCGGGCGATAATCAGGTGCGCCGGCGGTCGGTGGTGTCTCGCCGGCACGGAAGAAGTCATCCTGGTTGCGGTCCGCAGACCAGACCCACGCGAACAGCAGCACGCCGGCCAAAAAAGCCAGCCCGACCCACAACAATGTGCGCCAGGACGGCAGCCAACGGGAGTAGTCCCGGCGCGGTGGTTGCGGGTTGGAGGAGGACTCTGGCATGGCTGATCCGATGACGATGACCCCGATATTGTGCATGGATGCCGTTAACGCGTTGCCAACTGGTCCCGCCGCCGAGCGATCCACGCGATAATCGGACTCCCATCCACCACCCGGTCCCGACATGCTTGACCCCAACCTGCTGCGTCAACAGCCCGCCGAACTGGCCGCCCGCCTGCGCGAAACGCGTGGCCACGATCTCGATCCCGACGCGCTGCAGGCGCTGGAGATCGAGCGCAAGCAGATCCAGGTGCGTACCCAGGAGTTGCAGAACCTGCGCAACACCTGCTCCAAGGCGATTGGCCAGGCAAAGGCGAAAGGGGAGGACGCGGCACCGCTGATGGCGCAGGTTGCCGGGTTTGCCGATGAGCTGAAGGCCAGCGAGGCGCGGCTGGACGTGCTCAAGGCCGAGTTGGACGCGATCGCGTTGGGACTGCCGAACCTGCCACAGGACGGCGTGCCGATCGGCGCGGATGAGAGTGGCAATGTCGAGCAGCATCAGTGGGGCACGCCGCGCGCGTTCGATTTCAAGGTCAGCGACCACGTCGAGCTCGGCGCCCGCAACGGCTGGCTCGACGGCGATACCGCTGCAAAACTCAGTGGTGCGCGCTTCACCGTGCTGCGCGGACAGCTCGCCCGGCTGCATCGCGCACTCGCCCAGTTCATGCTCGATCTGCACACCAACGAGCACGGTTTTGAGGAGACCAACGTGCCGCTGCTGGTCAACACCGACAGCATGCTCGGCACCGGCCAGTTGCCGAAGTTCGAGGACGACCTGTTTGCGACCGAGATCGGCGATGCCGCGTCCGCGAGCAGCCGGCGCTACTTGATCCCGACCTCGGAGGTGCCGCTGACCAACACCGTGCGTGACGAGATCGTGGATGACGCGGTGATGCCGCTGCGCATGACCGCACACTCGATGTGCTTTCGTGCCGAGGCCGGCGCCTACGGCCGCGATACCCGCGGCATGATCCGCCAGCACCAGTTCGAGAAGGTCGAGTTGGTGAGCATCGCCCGGCCATCGGAGTCCAATGACGAGCACGAGCGCATGACCCGGTGTGCCGAAGTGGTCCTGGAAAAGCTCGGTCTGCCGTACCGCCGCATGTTGTTGTGCTCGGGCGACATGGGTTTCTCCGCCGCCCGGACGTTCGACCTTGAGGTCTGGCTACCGTCGCAGGAGACGTATCGGGAAATTTCGTCGGTCTCCAACTGCGAGGCGTTCCAGGCCCGGCGCATGCAGGCCCGCTGGCGCAACCCGGCTACCGGCAAGCCCGAGCTGGTGCACACCCTCAATGGATCAGGTGTCGCGGTAGGTCGCGCTTTGATCGCGGTGATGGAGAACTACCAGCAGGCCGATGGCAGCATCACCGTCCCCGAAGCGTTGCGCCCGTACATGGGAGGCCTCGAGAAGATTGCCTGAGCGGGTGTCCAAATCGTCAGGGCAATTTCCGGTGCCGCAGCAAACCTGTCAGACATTTCCGGGTTGCGCTGTCCAATGTGATGACATCGATCGGACCTGCGCGGCGAAGGCATCCTTTGGGCGGTTGTTGCGCCGGCGTAACCAAGCTGATCAAATATAAGTCGATGTTCCGCTGGTGGAATTGCCGCGCATGCATGATTTGAACGATCTTTACTACTTCGCGTTGGTGGTCGAGCACTCCGGCTTTGCTGCCGCCGAGCGTGCGATAGGCATTCCAAAGTCCCGTTTGAGCCGTCGTATCAGCCAGTTGGAGACCGATCTGGGCGTCCGCCTGCTGCAGCGCTCGACCCGCCGCTTTGCCGTCACCGATGTCGGTAACGCGGTCTATCGTCATGCGCAATCAATGTTGGCCGAAGCGCAAGCGGCGCGGGAAGTGGTCGACCGCCTGAGCGCGGAGCCGCGCGGCGTGGTTCGGGTCAGCGTACCGGTCGGTGCGGCCCAGCAGCAGATGCCGAAATTACTGCCCGAGTTTCTTGCCCGTTACCCCCAGGTCCGGGTGCAGTTGCTGGTCAGCAATCGGCGCGTGGACGTGATCAACGAGGGGATCGACGTCGCCCTGCGTGTGCGTACCAAGCTCGATGACGACGGCAGTCTGGTGATGCGCAGCTTCGGCCAGATCCAGGAACTGCTGGTCGCCAGTCCCGACTACCTGCGCAAGATGGGCCGACCACAGACGCCCGCGCAATTGGCCGAACACGTCACCATGAGCATGAGCGAGGACGATGCGCGCCAGCGATGGGAGCTGCATGGTCCCGAAGGCGACGTGCAACGCATCGAGATCAAGCCGCGGGTGATGGGGTTCGACCTGCCGATGCTGTTGTCGCTGGCGATCCAGGGCGTTGGCATCACCTTGTTGCCGGAGACGGTCTGTGCCGACGCGGTCCGATCGGGCCAGCTGGAGGTCGTGTTGCCGCAGTGGCGCTTGCCGCAAGGTATTTTCCACGCCGTGTTCGCTTCGCGCCGCGGCATGTTGCCGGCGGTACGGGTGTTCATCGACTTCCTCGCCGAGAAGATCCCCGCGATGGTCGACAGTGCACACCTGGGTTGCGCCGACATCAAGGGCCAGCCCTGCAGCGAAAGCGAACTCAAGGCGTTCCGGCTGTGACGAATCCGCGCCCACTCGTGCGAGAATAGCGCCGCGCCGGATCGCAGCCACGCGATCGCAAACGCGCAACAGCAGCGCGCAACAGCATACGGAGAGATGGCCGAGCGGTTTAAGGCACCGGTCTTGAAAACCGGCGAAGGGTCAAACCTTCCGTGGGTTCGAATCCCACTCTCTCCGCCATCTGCCGCTTCCCCAGGTTGCACCTGAACAGCCCGCCGCGTAGCCTCCGGTTACGGAGTGTTCTGGAGGGAAAGGGATGGCCATTACTGTATTCATCGTCGACGACCATGCATTGGTGCGCACGGGGATGCGCTTGATCCTGTCGACAGAGACGGACATCGAAGTGGTTGGCGACGCCGAGAGCGGTGAGCTGGCCTTGCCGTTGATCCGTAAGCTGAAGCCCGACGTGGTGCTTTGTGACCTTCACCTGCCGGGCGTGAGTGGGCTTGAGGTGACCGAACGCGTGGTCAAGGGGGACCACGGCACCCGGGTCATCATCGTGTCGGTGTTGGAGGATGGGCCGCTGCCGCGCCGATTGCTTGAAGCGGGTGCGTTCGGTTATGTCGGCAAGGGCGGTGATGCAACCGAACTGCTGCGGGCCGTGCGCGAGGTCGCGGCGGGCAGACGCTATCTGGCCAGCAACATCGCGCAGCATCTGGCGTTCTCCGGTCTCGCGGGGAGCGAGACACCCTTTGACGTGCTTTCTCCACGCGAGCTGGAGGTGGCGCTGTTGTTGGTCCAGGGGTTGCGTCAGGAGGAGATTGCGCGGCGCTTGAGCCTCAGCGCGAAAACGGTCAACACCCACAAGACCCGCTTGTTTGACAAGCTGGCGATCACCGACAGCATTGCCCTGGCGCGACTGCTTGGGCAATACGGCGTGGCGGAACCCGCAACCGCCCTGTAACAAAAAGCGGGCCGCTCGATCGAGCGGCCCGCCTGGTTACAACAACCGCTGTAATCCGACGTCAGGCGCTGTGTTCGTCCTCTTTGCGAGGCGCGTCCTGGCGCTCCGGCTTGTCGGACGTCGCATCCGCCACGACCTTTACCGCCGCTTGTGCCGGCGAGGCGGGAGCCACGGCGGGCGTGGCATCGAACAGACCTGCGGTCTGCGGCTGGGTGGTGCCATTGTTGGCGGCGGGTGAGGCCTCCGATGGCGACACCACGACAGCGGGCGCCTGGTGTGATTTGGACGGCGCAATCTCGTCGCTGACCACCTCGCTGACCGGGCTGGCTTCCGGCGACGCCGTTGGCGCATCCACGACCACAGGGTCGGCGACGGGGTCTGGTTCCGGAACCACCGCTGTCTCCACTACCACCACCGGTGCCGGGATGACGGCCTCGGTACTTGGTGCGGGAGCCGGAGTTGGAGTCGGATCCACTACCGCTACAGCGACCGGTGCTGCCGGAGTTTCGCTTGCCTGCGACGGCTGCTCACCCGGGTCGGTGGCCTCGACCTCTACTACCGGGGTTCCGGCGATATAGCCGGATCGCCTCTGACCAGGCGAGTGGGGGCCGGTGGTAACCGGATCGTAAGCGCTCGTGCTGGCGGGCTCGACGGTGGGCCGATCAGCCACGGCGTCGTCGGTTGCGGCAACCGTCGATTTCGATCGGGCGGGGCGCGGTTGGCGCGGCGTCCGGGGCTTGCGTGGCGGGCGTGCGCTGGCAGCACTGGTGGCGTCTTTCTGCACTGAAGATTCGTCGTCCTTCGAAAGCTCATTGCCTGGCTCGCTGGCAGCGGCTTGGGCTGGCTTGTCTGCCTCGTCGGCCTCGTCCGCCTCGTCGGCCTCGTCCGCCTCGTCGGCTTTATCCGACTTGTCCGCCTTCTCTGGCTTCTCCGCCTTTTCAGTGGAGCTGGAGCTGCCGTCGATTTCATCCTCGAAGTCGAATTCCGGCTGCGACCGGCTGACCACTGCGACGGTGGCTGCTTCCGTGTCGGTGTCTTCATCACCCAGTACGCCAGTGTCCAGCGATTGGTCCTCGGCTGCACCATCGGCTCCGCCGCGACGGCGGCGGCGGCCACCGCGACGGCCACGACGCCGCCGTCCGGTACCTTCGCCGGCAGCATCGTCATTGGTGCCGGAGTGCCCGGAATCGTTATCGGCCTGGACGCTGCCCTTGTCAGGTGCACGGTCTGCGTCGTTGACCTGGTTGGCGGCAGCCTCGTCGCGGTTCGCCGATAGGGCTTCGGCACCCGCCATTCCGACCGCGGCTACAGGCAGTACCGCGCCCGTGTCACTGGTGGGGCTGGTCACATCCGTTGCAACATCGACTGCCTGCGACGAGGGTTTCTCGCCACGCGGGGCGCGGGGCTGCCTGCCTGGCTTTGCAGTGTCGCCTTGTTGGCCGGCTGCGGCGATCTGCTCTTCGGTTTGCGGGCGGGGTTGGCGTTGCCTGGGTGGTTTGGCGTTGCGACCCGGCTGGGTGGAGCCGTTTTGCGCCTGCGATTTCTGCGCGCTGTCGTCCCGTACCTGGCCATTGCCACGGCGGGAGTCGTCGCGGCGTTGACCGTCGCGGCCCTGCTTGCCACCACGCCGCTGCCCGTTGCGCTCGCCGCGCTCGGTGCGGTCACCGCGACTGCGGTTGTCTTGCTGCTTGGCCGCTGGTTTGGCCTGGTCCGTGGCCGGTTGGCTGCCGCGGAAGAAGCGCATGACCCGTTCGACCATTCCTATCGAGTGGGTCGGGGCAACCACGGCGGCGGCCGGCACCGGAGCCGGTGTGACGTCGGCCACGCGTGGTTCGCGTTGCGGAGCCGGCTGGGTCGGCTTGACGTTGGTCACGGCCGGTGCGACCGGGATGTTCAGGTTGGCCTTGGTCAGCGCGTGGGTCGGCAGCTTGCGCGGGGTGCCCCGGTGGTAGCTCGGCCGGCTGCTTTCTTCGCCCAACTCATTCTCGCGCAGGCGGGTGACTTCGTAGTGCGGGGTCAGCAATTGCTCGTCGGCGACGATCACGATCGGCGCGCCATGGCGCTGCTCGATCTCGCTGAGCGCGCGCCGCTTTTCGTTGAGCAGGTAGTTGGCGATCTCCGTCGGTGCCTGGACCAGCACCTGTCCGGTGTTCTCTTTCATCGCGTGCTCTTCGCTCACGCGCAGGATCGATAGCGACAGCGACTCAACGCTGCGCATCCGGCCATGGCCTTCACAACGCGGGCAGACCAGTTGGCTGGACTCCCCCAGGCTGGGACGCAGGCGCTGGCGGCTCATCTCCAGCAAGCCGAAGCGGGAGATGCGGCCAACCTGGACGCGTGCGCGGTCCTGCTTGAGGGAGTTTTGCAGACGGTTCTCGACGTCGCGCTGGTGCTTGTTGGACGACATGTCGATGAAGTCGATCACCACCAGTCCACCCAGGTCACGCAGGCGCATCTGGCGGGCGACTTCTTCGGCCGCCTCCAGGTTGGTATTGAGCGCTGTTTCCTCGATGTCGCTGCCGCGGGTCGCACGGGCGGAGTTGACGTCGACGGCGGTCAGGGCTTCGGTCTGGTCGATCACCAGCGCGCCGCCGGACGGCAGTCGCACCTCGCGCTCGTAGGCGTTCTCGATCTGCGACTCGATCTGGAACCGGTTGAACAGCGGGACGTCGTCGGTGTAGTGGCTGAGCTTGCGCAGATTGTGCGGCATCACCCGTTCGACGAACTCAAGTGCCTCGTCATACATCTCCTGCGTATCGACCAGTACCTCGCCGATGTCCGGGCGCATGTAGTCACGCAGGGCACGGATGATCAACCGCGATTCCTGATAGATCAGGAACGGTGCAGGCTTGGTCAAGGCGGCGTCAGCCACCGACTTCCAGACCTGCAGCAGGTAATCCAGGTCCCATTGCAGTTCTTCCGCGTCACGGCCGACGCCAGCGGTGCGGATGATCACGCCCATGTCATCGGGAATGTTCAACGCATCCATGGCGCGCTTCAGTTCGGCGCGATCCTCACCCTCGATCCGCCGCGATACGCCGCCGGCAGTCGGGGAGTTGGGCATCAGCACCATGTAGCGACCGGCCAGTGAGATGAACGTGGTCAGGGCAGCGCCCTTGTTGCCGCGTTCTTCCTTGTCGACCTGGACCACGACCTCCTGGCCTTCGCGCAGCAGTTCCTTGAGGCCGGCCTTGTTCGGGTTGACCCCGGCGGCGAAGTAGTCGCGGGAGATTTCCTTCAGCGGCAGGAAGCCGTGGCGATCACCACCGTACTCCACGAAAGCCGCTTCCAGCGACGGCTCCAGGCGGGTGATCTTGCCCTTGTAGATGTTGGACTTTTTCTGTTCTTTCGACGGTTGCTCGATGTCGATGTCGTACAGGTTCTGGCCATCGACAATCGCGACCCGCAGTTCTTCTGCCTGCGTCGCGTTGATCAGCATGCGTTTCATTGTTGCGTTCCTCGCGCTCAACCGCGCGGAACGCCCTGGCGTTTCGCCTCTGGACACTGCGTCCCGTCGCCGCGGCTTTGGACCCTGCATAACGGCAAACCGTTGTGCGCGCGCTGACGTGACCTGACAATTTCCAGCGCTTCAACACCACGGCGTGCCGCGGGAGCGCTTGTTTTTGTTGCTTTCAAATTTTTCTGGGCCGGCGGCACGTCAGGCAAATGCCCTGGTGCCACGCGGGTCGTGTTTATCGAGCAGTCCTTGTGACAATAATGATGTGACAAGAACGGACGAGCCGAGGTTCCGCCGGACTGTCGCTGCTAACATGGCCGCCCCAAGGGCAGGGGTTAGACGCAGACCGGAACCGCAGGTCGGACTTTTGGCCCAGGCCCATGCCACCACTTGGATGACAGGGGCAACTCCCTGCGAAATCAAAACCTTATCTCGCGTCGCGAGTGTATCAGATAAGCCATAGCGAATGACCCATTCAGAAAGCACTGAAAACCATGCCGGCGCGCGTACGATCGCAGTGCCCGAAGACCGCGATGGTCAACGCCTGGACAACTTTTTGCTGGGCATCCTGAAAGGCGCCCCCAGGTCGCTGGTTTACAAGTTGGTCCGCTCCGGCCAGGTGCGTGTGAATGGGGGCAGGGCGAAGGCGGAACGCAAGCTGGAAGGCGGCGACAAGATCCGCATTCCGCCGGTTCGCATCAACGAGGTGGGCGACAAGCCGGCCCCGCCGCAGGGATTCATGAATGCGCTCGATGCGGCCATCGTCTACGAGGACGCCCGGCTGCTGGCGTTGAACAAGCCGTCGGGGGTCGCCAGTCACGGTGGCAGCGGGATCAGTTTCGGGGCGATCGAGACCTTGCGGGCCTTGCGGCCCGGCCACACCCTGGAGTTGGTCCACCGGCTTGACCGGGACACCTCCGGAATCCTGGTGATTGCCAAGAAGCGCTCGGCGCTGACCGAGATGCAGGCCTTGATGCGCGAAAGCAGCGGCGGTGCGGGCGGGATCCGCAAGCGCTACCTGGCGTTGTTGAGCGGACGCATGCCGGACGGGGTCATGACCGTGGATGCGCCGCTGCACGTTGGATTGCGCCAGGGCGGAGAGCGCCATGTCCAGGTCAATCGAGCAGGCAAGGCCTCACTGAGCCACTTCCAGGTGCTGGAGCGGCGCGGCGGGCAGTCTTATTGCGAGGTCCGGATCGAGACCGGGCGTACCCACCAGATCCGTGCGCACGCCCGGCACATTGGCCATGCGGTGGCTGGTGATGAGAAGTATGGCGACCCGGTGGTCAACAAGCGTTTGCGCGACCAGGCCGGACTGAAGCGCTTGTTCCTGCATGCGTCCACGCTGGAATTCGCGCTGGACGACGGCAAGACGCCTTATACCCTCAATGCGCCACTGGCACCGGAGCTGATCGAGGTTCTCGACCGACTGACGTGATCTGCGGCCGGCGCCAGTGTGGGTGGATCAGCGTTGTTCATCCAGTTGGAAACACATCTGCGGCCGCATCGTGGGTGGGGTGAACGTCACCGGCACTCGCAAGTCGGATTCCACCGGTTCACCGCGGCTGGTGGCCGGCTCGAAACGCCAGGTCTTGACCGCCGCGACGGCCGCCTCGTCCAGCGCAGTATGCCCACTGCCGTTCTCGACCCGGACATCACTGATGTGGCCATCGGCGGTGATCTGCATGATCAGGCCAACCTCGCCGCCCACGTCGGCGCACGCCAGCTCTGGCGGATAGGTCGGCGGTGGGGTGTCGACGGCCAGCGGCTGGGTCGGCATGACCTTCGGTATCTGGACGGTGGTGTCGGGGCTGCAAGCGGTCAGCAGGGCCAATGACAAGGTTGCTGCAATGAGCACGGCAATGGAGCGGCGTGGGGTCGTGATTGCAGTCGCCTGGGGTGCGGGGATGGGTGGGATGGGCATCGGTGACATGGACATCTGTGACATGAGCATCACTCCGTGAGTGCCTGCGTTTTGGCCGCGCAGATGAAGTCGTTTTCGCTGAGTCCGCCAACATCGTGGGTCGAGTAACGCACGACGCAGCGGTCGTAATGGACACTCAGGTCCGGGTGGTGGTCCTCGCGATGGGCAATGAAGGCCAAGGCGTTCACGAATGCCATCGTCCGGTAGTAGTCCTTGAACTGGAACGTCTTGCACAGGGCACGGCCATTTTCGGCCAGTTCCCAGCCCGGAACTTCGACCAGCAATTCACGCACACGCACATCGCCGAGCTTGTGTTCACTGCCGCGACGGGGCGCGCAATGGGCGTGGGCGAGGGGGATCATGTCGTTCATCAGGGCTCCTTGGCTCGCTAACGGTTGTATAGCGCATAGACCGTTAGAATAGCGGCATGATCCAGATATCAGAATCCGCACAGACACATTTCCGCAAGTTGATCGAACGAGAGGCCCTGCCTGACCTTGGCGTGCGTCTATCGGCGGTCGATCCTGGCACGCCGCGCGCGGACGTGCGGCTGGAGTTCACCCAGCCGGGCGACCTGCAAGGTGACGAGTGGGCGATCGATTGCCATGGCTTCACGTTGTGGCTGGAGGCGGCCAGCGTGGAGGTCCTGGACGGGGCGGAGATCGACTACGAGAACCAGGCGACGGGCGGCCAGCTGCAGATCCGCGCGCCCAAGATCAAGGGCGTGGCGCCAGGCGAGTCGGCATCACTGGTGGAGCGCGTGCTCTACCTGGTGGAGAACGAGATCAATCCGCAGCTTGCCCAGCACCGGGGCAGTGTTTCCGTGTCGGAGGTAACGGCCGATGGGGTCGTGGTGCTGCGCTTCGGCGGTGGTTGCCACGGATGCGGAATGGCGGACATGACGTTGAAGAACGGCATCGAAAAAACCCTGCTGGAAAAAGTCCCGGGGGTAACCGCGGTGCGCGACGCAACCGACCACGAAACTGGCGCGGCGCCATATATCGCCCGCGAAAGCGGCGCCTGAGCCGGGCGATGCATCGTTGACGGTCCCGGTCGACGCATGGATCCACGCATTGCAGCTTCGCCTGAAGCTGATTGCACCGCATCGGCGCATGCCGCCGGGCGAGTTCCCGCCCGGCTGGCAGCAATGGTTTACATCGATGTCGCCGCGCGCCGGCGCGGTGACCGGCGCCAGCGCCCGGTCGATCGCGGTGGCAATGGCCGAGCGTCCCTTGAAGGCGCCGCCGCGTGCGTCGGCACCACTGAGCCGATGGCAGGCGCTCACGGCGCTGGGCCGTCAGCAATGGGAACCCGCCCAACGTGACGAGCGTGGGCTTCGCTGGTTCGCCGCAGTTGCTTCGGTCGGCTGGCACGTGTTGCTGGCGGCAATACTGGTCTGGCTGATCTACCAGCAATACATCAATCGGTCCCATCCTCCACCCAAGGGCGAAGAGATGGTGGTGCAGATCGAGTACGTCGGTGAGGGAACTCCCGACCAGGTGGGGGGTGGGCCGGCCACGGAACCCGGGGAGCAGGAGAGCACCCCCGCGCCGCCGAAGCCGACGGCGGTTGAGGATGCCTCGGATACTCCTTCGCCGACCAGCTCTGCGCCACCGCCGGTAGCAGTCGAGCAGCCGACCCCCGAGCCGCCTGCGGTCACCCCGGCTCCGCCGTCGCCGCCTGAGGAGCCAGAAACTGCTGAAACGGCGGCAGCACAGGCCAGTCAGCCGCTATCGGTCAGCGCGCCGGTGGCCAATGTAGACGATGACTTTGTGTTGCCGCCGACCGCCGAGCGCCTGGATGCACCGGCCTTGACGGCGCCCGAACTGCAAATGTCGGTACCCACCATCGAGGTGGCGGATGTGCCGGCCGCGCCGCGCCCGGTCGTGTCGATCATTGAAGCATCGCCGGCGGCCCCGCCGGTTCTGGAGCAGCGTCCTGCTGAAGTGGTCGTGCGCGAGATCCCCATGCCGCTGCCAAGCATCCCGCCGCCCCGGTTGTCACCGTCAACCGTGGTGCGACCCACGCTGGCCGCCCCGCCAAGCGAACTCCACGCCCCTGCATTGCAGGCACGGGAGATTCCTGCCGTCACGACGGCCCCTGCCGTGTCACCCAAGCCATCGACTACTGCAATGCCGGCCGTCAGCCAGTCTGCTGAGCCGGCTGAGCCGGCGGCACAACAACTCTCGCGGGCGATCAAGCCCCCTGGTGCCGCCGATCAACCCGGCGTCAGCTCCAATGCGGGTCCAAAGCAGACGCCCACCGCCGGCGGCTGGCCCGATCCGAAGCGTGGCGACGACTGGGGTGCGGACACGCAGGAGCGCCCGGGCCAGCAACTGGGCCAAGCGGACGGTTTGTACAACAGTGATGGCAGCGCGAAGCTGGCGGAGACGCCTGGTTCGGCATCACCGGGCAAGCCGCCGGGCACGATCACCGATGAGATCGTCAACCTCGACCGCAACGGTACCTGGCTCAAGCGTGCGCCAACCGATTACGAGCCAACCGCCTTTGATCAGTACTGGCGCCCGACCGAAACGCTGCTGGAAGAGTGGGTCCGCAAGAGCGTTAGCACGATCCGCATCCCGATCCCCGGTACCAGCAAACACATCGTCTGCCACACGGTGCTGTTGGCGCTTGGCGGAGCATGTGGCATCAGCGATCCCAATCTCGCCGACCAGCCAGCGACGGCGCGGCCATCACCGGATATCCCATTCAAGCCGGAGCTGCAGGAAGATAATGGCAGCGTGCCGGCGGGCGACTGACGGCTTGGCAGCAATAAAAAAGCCCGCGTCAAGCGGGCCTTTTTACTGGTGACGGTTCCTGGTGGGAAGCAGCAGCTTGGCTACTTGTCGTGGGATCCAGCCAGGTTGACCAATTTGCTGTCCCGCGATCCAAAATAAGCGCTCAAATTGGCGATCTGCTGGTCGGTCAGGTCCTGCGCCTGGGACGACATCAATACATGTTCGCGGCTGCCGTCGCGATAACCTTGCAGCGCGTGGGCAATGTAGTCGGCGTATTGCCCACCAATGACCGGATACGTCGGGTCGATCGGTGCGGAGCCTTCCGCTCCGTGGCAATCGATGCACGATTGGCCGGTTGCCGCGCCCTTGGCATTGGCCTGTTGCTCGCCGGCGGCGATGCTGCCGGCAGGCAAGCCGGCCGAGGAGGAGCTCAGTGCGGCGTGTTCGCCATCGGCGGGAGCATCTGATGAGCATGCCGACAGGGCCAGCATCGTGGCGAGCAGAACAGGAGCGATGGCGAAATTGCCGCGGATCGTCATTGGCATCTGTTCTCTCACTTCAAGTTGGAAAGGAATGCGGTGATATCGGCAATGTCCTGGTCCGAGAAACCCCGGGCCTGGGCCTGCATCGTGGGATGGCTGCGCGTGCCGTCCCGATAGGCGTGCAATGCATTGCTCAGGTAGGCCGCGGGCTGGCCGCCGAGCTTTGGCACGTGGTAATTCGGATAGGCGTTCTTGTAGCCATCGATCCCGTGACAACCTTGGCAGGTGTAGGTCAACAGGAAGCCACGCTCGGCAGCGCTGGACGAGTCGTTGGTCCCGGCAGTGGCGGGATCCTGGGCCATCGCCGGGGCGGCGAGGAGGGTGAGCGCCAGGCAGGCGGCAATAGTCAGCGGTCGCATCATGGTGTAGTCCGCAATCTCTTTGGCTGGATAGGTGTTTAGCGGGGCAGGTGGACTTACGCGTATCCACGGTGCTCGCGCATAATCTACAAAGTATAGCTCGCGTTCATCGTTCCATGAAGGCATGCCCATTGGCAACCGGGTTCCTTCGCTGCCGGGTATCACCGGACATGTCGGCGTGACCTTCGGGGGATAGGATCCGGTCAGCTATACTGATATACATAGCTACAACACCGGCATGCGGTCGAAGCGGCACATGCACACACACATTCCTCGGGGTCACTTGATGCGCCAGCCTATTTTTTCACCCACCGGTAGCGGCCTGCGCGTCGTTGCGTTGGCACTGCCCTGTTTGTTGCTGCTGGCGGCCTGTTCCGGTGGCAAGCCAGACCCGGGTGCTGACAAGGCAGGCAGCGAAAAAACTGTCGAAGCGGTGCCGGTGGAGGTCGCTGCTGTCACCCAACGACCGATGGCCGCCAGCTACACGGGGACCGCGCCGTTGGAGGCGCCCACCGAATCCCAGGTCGTTGCAAAGACCTCCGGTGTCGCCCTGGACGTGCTGGTAGCCGAAGGCGAGCACGTCCAGGCAGGCCAGGTCCTGGTGCGGCTCGATTCGGACCGGGCGCGACTGCAGCTGGCACAGGCCGCCGCGCAACTGGGCAAGCTGCAGAACCAGTTCGAAAGGGCGAAGACGCTCGCGGCCGAGCAGTTGATTGCCGCATCCGACTATGACCAGATCCGCTACGACCTGGCCAATGCCAAGGCCGCCAACAAGATGGCCCAGTTGGAGCTGTCGTATGCCAGCGTCAAGGCGCCGATCAGCGGCGTGGTCGCGTTGGTCACGCCCAAGGCAGGCAATTTCGTGCAGATCAATACCCCGATCGTGCGGATCGTCGACACCTCCAGGCTGGAGGCCACCCTGAACGTGCCCGAGCGGGAGCTGTCGGTGCTGAAGCCCGGCCAGGAGGCGCAGTTGCGGGTGGACGCATTGCCGGGCAAGAGCTTCGTCGGCATCGTCGATCGTGTCTCGCCGGTGGTTGATGCCGGCAGCGGCACCTTCCGGGTCATTACCCGGTTTGATGGCGTCGGCATATTGCGGCCGGGCATGTTCGGTCGTATCAGTATCGATTACGACCAACGTGCCAACGCCTTGGTGGTGCCCCGTGTCGCATTGCTGGAAGACCAGGGCGATTCGGCGGTGTTCCTGCTGAAGGACGGCAAGGTGGCACGCACGCCGGTGCAACTGGGTTACATGGACGGTAGCTGGGCCGAAATCCGTGGCGGGCTGAGCCTGGGCGATCGGGTGGTGGTTGCCGGCAAGAGTGCGTTGCGTGACGGCAGCGCCGTGGCGGTGGTTGACGCGCCCGCCGATGAACCAGCGCAGGTTGCCGACAGCGCGCCGACCAAACAGCCGCCGGCTCCTGCGCCGACGGCGGCGACCGACCAGTAGGCCGGGCCGAACGTGAGCGATATCAACGATCCTTCCCGCCCGATGCCCGACCCGCATCGTTCCGCCGGTTTCAGCCTGGTCGAGTTTTCCACTCGTCGCCGGGTCACCGTGGCGATGGTCACCATCACCTTCCTGTTGTTCGGGTTGATCGCGCTGGGCAACCTGAAGGTCAACCTGCTGCCCGACCTGAGCTATCCGACCCTGACCGTGCGCACCGAATACGTCGGTGCGGCGCCCACCGAGATCGAGACCCTCATCACCGAGCCGGTGGAGGAGGCGGTCGGCGTCGTCAAGGGTCTGCGCAAGCTCAAGTCGGTCTCGCGTACCGGCCAGAGCGATGTGGTGCTGGAGTTTGCCTGGGGCACCGACATGGACCAGGCCGGGCTGGAAGTGCGCGACAAGATGGAGGCCCTGCAACTGCCACTGGAAGCCAAGCCGCCAATACTGCTGCGATTCAATCCCTCCACGGAGCCTGTTATCCGGCTGGCGCTGTCCACCACGGCCGACGACGACAGCCTTCGCCACCTGTCGGTGCTGCGTCGCTATGCCGAAGAAGACCTGAAGAAGAAGCTCGAGCCGGTGGTGGGCGTTGCCGCGGTCAAGGTCGGCGGCGGCCTGGAGGATGAGATCCATGTGCTGATCGACCAGCAGAAGCTGGCCCAGCTGAACCTGCCCATCGATACGGTGATCCAGCGGCTGGCTCAGGAGAACATCAATATCTCCGGCGGCCGGCTGGAGCAGGGTAGCCAGCGTTACCTGGTACGTACCGTCAACCAGTTCGCCAGCGTCGAGGAAATCGGCAACATGCTGGTGACCACCAGCAGCGGTGGCGACAACGCGGCGCAGGACGCGGCCGCACAGATGGCGCGGGTCGCAGCGGCGTCAGGATCCGCCGATGCGATGGCGGCGGCGGCTTCCGTGCAGAGTGCGTCGTCTGGCAGCTCCGGCGCGATTGCCGGGGGCAAGGCGGTCCGGCTCAAGGACATTGCCGAGGTCACCCAGGGCCACAAGGAGCGCGAGTCGATCATCCGCGTGGATGGCAAGGAAGCCGTCGAGCTGGCGATCTACAAGGAAGGCGATGCCAATACGGTGGCCACCGCCGATGCCGTGCACCAGCAACTGGTACTGATCCAGGAACAGATCCCGCCCGATATCGGTCTGACCGTTATCGAGGACCAATCGACCTTCATCCGCCACGCCATCAGTGACGTCAAGAAGGATGCGGTGATCGGCGGCTTGCTGGCGATCCTGATCATCTTCCTGTTCCTGCGCGATGGCTGGAGCACGTTCGTCATCGGGCTGTCGTTGCCGGTGTCGATCATCACCACCTTCTTCTTCATGGGGCGACTGGACCTGAGCCTCAACGTGATGTCGCTGGGCGGGCTGGCGCTGGCGACCGGTCTGGTGGTGGATGACTCGATCGTGGTGCTGGAATCGATCGCCAAGGCGCGCGAACGCGGGCTGGGCATCCTGGAGGCGGCGATCAAGGGCACCGGTGAGGTCAGCATGGCGGTGGTCGCGTCCACCTTGACCACGATTGCGGTATTCCTGCCGCTGGTGTTCGTGGAGGGTATCGCCGGCCAGCTGTTCCGCGACCAGGCGTTGACCGTGACCATTGCGATTGCGATCTCGCTGGCGGTGTCCATGACCCTGATCCCGATGCTCAGTGCGCTCAAGGGGCGACCGCCGCTGGCGTTCCCGGAAGAGGCGGCGCATCCGCAATGGAAGCCGGAGTCCCGGTTGGCGAAACCCCTGGCCATGGCCGAGCGTGGCGTCGGCGCCGGTGTACGCGGCGGCTTCTTCGGACTGGCGTGGGTGGCGGTGCGCTTGTGGCGTGGGCTCTCGGCCGTGGTCGGCCCGGTGATGCGCAAGGCCAGCGACCTGGCGATGAAGCCCTACGACCGTGCCGAGCGCGGTTACCTGAGGTTGCTGCCTGCGGCATTGGCGAGGCCGCTGGTGGTGCTGGGAGCGGCGGCGACGGTGTTCGTGCTGTCGTTGCTGCTGGTGCCGCTGCTGGGCGCGGACCTGATCCCGCAACTGGCCCAGGACCGCTTCGAGATGACCGTCAAGCTGCCGCCGGGCACACCATTGCGCGAGACCGATGCGCTGGTGAGCGAGCTGCAGGAAAAAAATGCCGACGCGCCGGGGATCCGGACCATGTATGCGGTCAGTGGCAGCGGCACGCGGCTGGACGCGAGTCCGGCGGAGAGTGGGGAGAACATCGGCAAGCTGAGCATCGTGATGAGCGATGGCGGCAGCGAGGAAATCGAGGCGGCGACCACCGAACAACTGCGCAAGACGATGCAGTCACACCCCAGCGCGACGGCGGATTTCAGCCGGCCACAGCTGTTCAGTTTCTCGATGCCGCTGGAGATCGAACTGCGTGGCGGCGACCTGGATTCCATAAAGAGCGCCGGCCAGGAAATGGCGGCGATGCTGCGGGCCAGTCCGCATTACGCCGACGTCAGCTCCACGGTCGAGCAGGGTTTCCCGGAGATCCAGATCCACTTCGACCAGGAGCGCGCGGCCGCCTTCGGGCTGACCACGCGGCAGATCGCCGACGCGGTGGTCGCGAAGGTACGCGGTGAAGTCGCCACCCGTTACAGCTTCCGCGACCGCAAGATCGACGTGCTGGTACGCGTGGAGGAGACCGATCGTGGCTCGGTGGAGGATATTCGCCGACTGATCGTCAACCCGGGCGGTGCCGCGCCGGTACGGCTGGCGTCGGTCGCCGATGTGGTTGCGACCACCGGTCCCAGCGAGATCCATCGTGCCGACCAGGTGCGGGTCGCGATCGTGTCGGCCAACCTGCGCGATATCGACCTGGGCAGCGCCGTGGCCGAGGTACAGCAGATGGTCGAGCAGAACCCGCTGGGCGCCGGGGTCCAGATGCATATCGGCGGCCAGGGCGAGGAACTGTCCAGCTCGATTCGCTCGTTGAGCCTGGCGTTCGGGCTGGCGATCTTCCTGGTGTACCTGGTGATGGCATCGCAGTTTGAATCGTTGCTGCACCCGTTCGTGATCCTGTTCACCATTCCGTTGGCGATGGTGGGCGCGATCCTGGCGCTGTTCCTGACCCGCTCACCGGTGTCGATCGTGGTCTTCATCGGCTTGATCCTGATGGTCGGGCTGGTGACCAAGAACGCGATCATCCTGATCGACAAGGTCAACCAGTTGCGCGAGGCGGGCGTGGCCAAACACGAGGCATTGGTGGAGGGCGCGCGCTCACGGTTGCGGCCCATCGTGATGACCACGATGTGCACGCTGTTCGGCTTCCTGCCGCTGGCGCTGGCGTTTGGCGAAGGTGCCGAGGTGCGCTCACCGATGGCCATCACCGTCATTGGCGGCTTGCTGGTGTCCACGCTGTTGACGCTGGTGGTGATTCCGGTGGTGTACGACCTGTTGGATCGGCGTCCGGACCAGTATTACCGCACTCGCGCGCACCGCACTGAGCCCCACCCGGAGTCGCTGGGGTGAACATCTCCGAGATGAGTCTCAGGCGCCCGGTCACCACGATGATGCTGTTCGTGTCGATGGTGGTGATTGGCCTGATCGCTGCGGTGCGGTTGCCCCTGGAAGCGCTGCCGGCGATCTCGTTCCCGGCCGTGTTCGTCAACTTGCCGTATCCGGGTTCGACGCCCGAAGAGGTGGAACGCACGGTGCTGCGCCCGGCCGAGGAAGCGTTGTCCACGATGAGTGGGCTGGAAAGCCTGCGTGGCACGGCGACCTCGGATGGTGCAAGGCTGCAGGTGATGTACTCGGACTGGGACACCGATGTGCAGATTGCCGCGTCGGAGGCGCGTGAGCGACTGGATGCGATCCGCGACGAGTTGCCCGACGACCTGCAACGCTATTTCGTCGGCAACTGGTCCAGCAGTGATGATCCGATACTGGAGATCCACCTGGCCGGCGACACCGACCTGAGCCAGGCGTATGACCTGATCGAGCGCGAGTTCCAGCGTCCGCTGGAGCGTGTGGACGGGATCGCCAAGGTCGAGATCGGCGGCGCGCCGGCCAACGAGATCGAGATTGCCATCGACCCCGACCGGTTGACGGCCCACGGACTCAGCCTCAACGAGCTGACCCCGCGTCTGCAGTCGTTGAACTTCTCCATGGCGGCGGGCGAGATCGAGGTGGAAGGGCGACGCCTGCGGGTGCAGCCGGTCGGTGAGCTGACCGACCTGGACGAGTTCCGCCAGTTGGTCATCAACGACGCCGGGGTGCGATTGGGTGATATCGCCGAAATCCGCATCAAGCCTGAACGCGTCACCGGCGCTCGCCAGCTCGACGGGCGCCCCTCGGTGACCCTGGACATCTTCAAGGAGCGTGAGGCCAACCTGGTGGATGTTTCCCGGCGCGCGCTGGAGGAACTGGAACGGATCCGCCAGCAGCCGGCATTGAGCGGTATCGAGATCAAGGTCGACGACAACCAGGGCAAGGAGGTCACCAGTTCGCTGCTGGAGCTGGCTGAAGCCGGTGGTATCGGCTTGCTGCTGTCGATCGCGGTGCTGTACTTCTTCCTGCGCCACTGGCCGTCGACATTGATGGTGACCCTGGCGATCCCGATCTGCTTCGTGATGACACTGGGCTTCATGTATTTCGCCGGCGTCACCCTCAATGTGTTGTCGCTGATGGGCTTGCTGCTGGCGGTCGGAATGCTGGTGGACAATGCGGTAGTGGTGGTGGAAAGCATCTACCAGGAGCGGGAGAAACTCCCCGGACAGCCGGTTCAGGCCTCGATCGTCGGTACCCGCAACGTCGCCATCGCATTGTCGGCGGGCACGTTGTGCCATTGCATCGTGTTCGTCCCCAACCTGTTTGGCGAGACCAATGACATCAGCATTTTCATGTCGCAGATTGCGATCACCATATCGGTGTCGCTGCTGGCGTCGTGGCTGGTGGCCGTCAGCCTGATCCCGATGCTGTCGGCGCGGATGAAGACGCCGCCGGCAGTAAGCAACGAAGGCGGAATCATCCATCGGTTGCAGAAGCGCTATGCCCGTTTGCTGCGGTGGACCCTGGACCATCGCGGCTGGAGCGTGTTCGGGATCGTGTTGATCATTGCCGTCAGCATCGTGCCGATGACCCAGACCAAGATCGAGATGTTCGGTAGTGATGATGGCAAGGAGGTCGAGATCTTCTACAAGTGGCAAGGCAGCTACACCAAGGAGCAGATGGGCGAAGAAGTCCGACGTGTCGAGCAATACCTGAACGAGAACCGTGAGCGCTTCCATATCGTCCAGGTGTATTCGCAGTATCGGGAGCAGGGCTGGGCCGAGACCGAGGTGTCGTTCGACGACTCGGTCGAGGATCCATCCAAGCTGGGCGAGATCATCAGCAAGGAGTTGCCAAAGTCGGCGCGCGCGAAACTGGGTGTCGGCCGCAGCCGCGGTGACGGCGGGGGCGCGGGCAATATCGAAGTGCATTTGGTGGGCGACTCGACCAAGATACTGGAGAACCTGGCCGAGGATGTCGTGCCGATCCTCGCCCGCAATCCGGAGCTGCGCGACGTGCGCGTCGACAGCGGCGACCAGAACAACGAGTTGACGGTGCGCGTTGACCGCGAACGTGCCGCGGCATTTGGTTTCAGCACCCAGGACGTTTCCCGCTTCGTATCATTGGCATTGCGCGGCGCACAGCTGCGCGACTTCAAGCGGGACCAGACCGAGATCCCGGTATGGGTGCGCTTCCAGGGCGCCGACAACTACGGAATGGAGGACATCGCGGCGTTCACCGTGCGCGCCCCCGATGGTCGTACCGTGCCGCTTATGGCGATGGTTGATGTCAACGTGCAGGAGGCGGCGACCGATATCCGCAGGACCAACCGGCAGACCCGGTTGACCATCCAGGCCAACCTGGCCAACGACGCCACCGTGCCGCGCGCCCGTGAGGTGATGGAGCAGACCCTGGACGGCGTTGCGTTCCCGCCTGGTTATGGCTACAGCTTCGAGGGCAGTGCTTTCCAGCGCGACTCCAAGGCCCAGAACCAGATGATGTTCAACCTGGTCATCGCGCTGGTGATGATCTACGTGGTGATGGCGGCGGTGTTCGAGTCGCTGTTGTTTCCCACCGCCATATTGAGCTGTGTGCTGTTCTCGGTATTCGGCGTGTTCTGGCTGTTCTGGATCACCGGCACCACGTTCTCGGTGATGGCGTTCATCGGCATCCTGGTGTTGATGGGGGTGGTGGTGAACAACGGGATCGTGATGATCGAGCACATCAACAACCTGCGCCGCCGCGGCCTGTGTCGCACCGATGCCCTGGTCGAAGGCAGCCGCGAGCGCTTGCGGCCGATCCTGATGACGATGGGCACGGCGATCCTGGCGATGGTGCCGATTGCGCTGAGCGAGACCCAGGTGTTGGGCGGGTTGACCTACTTCCCGATGGCGCGCGCGGTTGCCGGCGGTCTGGCGTTCTCGACCGTGGTCAGCCTGCTGTTCCTGCCCACCATCTATGCGCTGCTGGATGACCTGCGTAACGGGTCGGTAAGGATCGTACGCAAGGCAAGGGGAGCAACGCCGGCGCCGCTGACGGGTGGGCTCAACGAAGCCTGACCGGCGGGTTGCGGGGCGGTATCAGAACAGGGCGCTGAGTATTTTCAGTCCGCCGACCCATACGCCAATCGCTGTGCCCATGCTGGTCAGGAAGAAGTTCAGCAGTATCCGTGCGACCCGGTTGCGCCACCAGCCACGCATGGTCTGCACGTCCGTACGCAAGGCCATGAAGTCGGCGTAAGTCGGCTTGCGCAGCGTGGCCTCGGCCAACGCACTGAGCATTCCCGACCCCAGTGCAGGGTGCAATGGCGTAATCGGGGAGACCAGGAAGGCGACCAGGATGCTCAACGGGTGCCCGCCGGCGATCGCGCAACCGGCCGCGCCCAGCAAGCCGGTCGCCAGCACCCATTGCAGCAGCAACTCCGAGCCGACATCCAGGCCGCCTTGCGAGAAGCCCCAGGCGAAGCCGCCGATCACGATGGCACTCACCACGATACTGACCCACGGGATTCCGCTCTTCTTCGGCAGCGACTCCAGCTCCTCGCGGATCGCGGTCGGTGCGGAGGTCTCCTCGCGCAGATGCTGGGCCAGCCCTTGCAAATGACCGGCGCCGACCACCGCCAGCACCTCGCGTGAGCCGTCGTTGTTGGTGTCCTGGCGGATCTCGCGCAAGCGCGCCGCCATATACCGATCGCGTTCGGCAATCACCGTCTCGTAGACGGCCGGGCTTTCGCTGGCGAACTCGTTGAAGCTCGCCTCCAGCATGTCGCCCTGCTTGAGCTTCTCGATCTCCTCGCTGCCGACCTCGTCATCGGCAAGCAGGCTGACCAGCAACCCGCCGCCCAGCTTGGCGCGGCCCCAGAACCCGAGCCGGGACGAGGCGCGCTTGAAGGTCAGCCCGACGTCGCGATCAATCAGGTGCACGGGCAATTCGCGTGCCCGCGCTTCCAGCACCGCGCGCTTGAGTTCGGCGCCCGGTTCCACGCCCAGTTGCTCGGCGAGCCTGCGTTGGTAGGCGGACAAGGCCAGGTTGGCGGCAAACATCGCGGTCTTGCCGGAACGGATCACCTGGACCAGGTCAAGCTTGGCCATCGAGTCCGCATCTGTGAGGGCATTGAGGCGGGGTGCGTCCAACTCGACCGCGACCGCATCGTAGTTGCCGCTGGCGATCGCGGCGGCAACCGCTTCAACGCTGGCCCGTGATACGTGGGCGGTGCCCAGCAGGGTGTAGCGCACGCCGTCGCGCTCGACGACTTCATGTGGCTGCCCACGCAGGAAGTCCGGGGTAATGTCGTCCACGGTGGTCTCAATCATCAAGCGGCAACCAGTTGGAGCAAGGGGGAATGTGACGGTGGCACTGTGCCGGGTTGGACGCGCTGCGCCGGCGAAGGTTCAATCCCGGTAGCGCTTGAGCAAGTCGCCATAGGCGTCGATGCGGCGATCACGCAGGAACGGCCAGATCCGCCGGACGTCCTCGCTGCGTTGCATGTCGACTTCGGCCATGAGGATTTCCGGCTCACTGCCAGCCTCGGCGAGGAACTCTCCCTGTGGCCCCAGCACGTGGCTGTTGCCCCAGAAGTCCACTCCCGACGTCCCCAATGGCGACGGCTCGTGGCCAACGCGGTTGCAGCTCAGCACCGGCAGGCCGTTGGCAACCGCATGACCGCGGTGGCTGATGATCCAGGCATCGCGCTGGCGGTTCTTTTCGGCCTGGTCGTCTTCGGGGTCAAAGCCGATCGCCGTGGGATACAGCAGCAGTTCGGCACCAGCCAATGTCATCAACCGGGCTGCTTCCGGGTACCACTGATCCCAGCACACCAGCACACCGAGGCGACCCACCGAGGTATCGATCGGCTCGAAACCCAGGTCGCCCGGGGTGAAGTAGAACTTCTCGTAGAACCCCGGGTCGTCCGGGATATGCATCTTGCGATATTTGCCGGCGATACTGCCGTCGGATTCAAGCACCACGGCGGTGTTGTGGTAAAGCCCCGCCGCGCGACGCTCGAACAATGAGCTGACCAGCACCACGCCATGCTGCCGTGCCAGTTTCCCGAGACGCTCGGTGCTGGGGCCGGGGATCGGCTCGGCAAGGTCGAACTCGTCGACCGACTCGTGCTGGCAGAAATAGGGGCCGTTGTGGATCTCCTGCAACAGGACCAGCTTTGCACCCTGCCTGGCCGCCTCAGCCACGCGCTGTTCAATCAACCCCAGGTTGGCGTCGGCGTTGCCGGCTCCCTGGTCGATGATGGCGCGCTCCTGGATCAGCGCGACGGGAAGGGTCTTGTTGCTCATGATGATTCCATTGGCTGGGATCGCTGCCGGACGGCAGGCGGAACCAGCCCCGCCGGCAGCTGCATGGTGATGCAGTGCAAGCTGCCGTTCTGCCAGATCAGCGAGCGACACGGGACCTGTACGATTTCACGGCCCGGGAATGCCTTCGACAATACTGCCGCGGCGGCCGTATCGGCGATGTCATCGTAGGCGGGCATCAGCACTGCGCCGTTGATTACCAGGAAGTTGGCGTAACTGGCGGCCAGGCGACGTCCGCCGTCGACCACGGGCCTGGGCCATGGCAGCGGAAAAAGCCGGTAAGGCTGGCCGCTGCGAGTGCGCAAGGCCGACAGCTCGGCGCCCATCGTCTGCAGTTCGGCGAAATGGGAGTCATCCGGGTCGTCGCAGGCCTGGTAAACGATGGCATCGGTCGCGGCGAAGCGGGCGAGGGTGTCGATGTGGGCGTCGGTGTCGTCACCCTCCAGATAGCCGTGATCCAGCCACAACACCCGGTCCTGCTGCAACCAGCCAGCCAGTTGTTGCTCCAGCGCCGTTCTGGACGCATCCGGGTGGCGCTCGCTCAAGCATCTCCACGTGGTGAGGAGCGTGCCGGCACCATCGGTTTCAATGGCGCCACCTTCAAGTGCAAAATCAATGGCTTGCCGGGAACTGTCAATGAAGATTCCGAGATCACTCAGGGCTTCCACCAAGCGGTCATCGCGGCTGGCCTGGAATTTTCCTCCCCAACCGGTGAAGCGGAAATCCAGCAGCCGGTAGCCGTCGGTTGTCACCAGGGTGATGGGGCCGGAATCGCGTAGCCAAGTGTCGTCATAGGCAATCTCGATGAACGTGACTTGCTCCATCTCGACCCGTGCCGAAGCCAGGCGGGCGCGTGCATAGGCCTCGACGTCTTCATCGGCGACGCAGACAAGCACCGCCTGGAAGCGGGTGATTGCCGCGACCAGGGCGATATACGTCTCTTCGACGTCGCCCAGATGCTCGGCCCAGTCAGTGCCTGCGTGCGGCCAGGCGATCAGGATCGCCGATTGGGGTTCCCACTCGGCCGGAAAGCGCAATAAATCAGTCATCGATCAGGTCGGTTCATAGTGAGCGGTCACAAGATCGCCGGTTTCGGGCCGATCTCGCTGGTGTCGGCCTGGTTGGCAACCACGTCGATCACGCGGTTGTTCTCAAAGTAGACGGTAAAGGCGGGGTAGGCCCAGCGGTTGATGGTCGGCCATTGCTGCTTTTGCCCGCCACGTGGGTCCAGCCGTTGCGCGGGCGCTCCGAAGCGGGCTTCGACCTGTCCCATGCTTTGACCACGGGCCGGCACGGTCGCCGGGTTTTGCTGCTGGACGCGCTCGATCAGCAAAGTTTCTGCCGAAGCGGTGCTGCCCAGGGTCAATAATGCGAGCAACGAAAGTGCGATAACGCCGGTCTTCATCATCATGTCCCCATTCCCCATGCAAGAAGGCTTGGATTGTAAGCGCAAGGCCGCCGCAACTGGCAGCGCACGTCACGGATCGACGACGCCGGCTTCAAGGCGCCGGCTTCAACACGCCGGTTCCAGCACGCCGGTTCCAGCATGGGAAGGCCAGATGCGAGAAAGCCGCCCGGAGGCGGCTTTCTCGACCAAGCGCAGACGCGCCCGCAGAATCAGCGCTGACGCGCCTTGAAACGCGGATTCGACTTGCAGATCACGAAGACCTTGCCACGACGGCGAACGACTTTGCAGTCGCGGTGACGGGTCTTCGCCGACTTCAGGGAGTTCACGATCTTCATGACAAACCTCAGGCAACGGATGGATAAACGAGTAAGCCGGCAATTCTAGCGGGTCTTTGCGTGGCAGATCAAGGGGGTAGGGCGCTTTTATCCAGCAGGTGCCGGACAACGCTTGCATCCACGCATAATAGGGCATGACCAAAACACCCTTCATCGCAAATGACCCCGCCGCATCGCCGGTGCTGACCATCGACGGCCCCTCCGGATCGGGCAAGGGCACCATCAGTCGCCTGGTCGCGCGCCGGCTGGGCTGGCACTACCTCGACTCCGGCGCGCTGTATCGCGCCATCGGCGTTGCCGCCGGCTGGGGCGACATCGACCTGGCGGATCCTTCCGCGCTGGTGCGCTGCACCTTTGACACCGAAATCGGCTTTCGCGAGGTCGGTGAGGAGTTGCAGGTATGGGTGAACGGTACCGACGCCACCCACGAGCTGCGCACCGAAACCGCGGGGGCCGCCGCGTCCGCGATTGCCGCCATTCCCGAGGTGCGTGCGTCGTTGAAGGATCGCCAGCGCGCGTTCCGGCAGCCCCCGGGACTGGTCGCAGACGGCCGCGACATGGGCACCGTCATCTTCCCCGACGCCGCCCACAAGGTGTTCCTTACTGCCAGTGCCGAGGAGAGGGCGGGCCGGCGCTATAAGCAGTTGAATGACAAGGGGGTTTCCGTTACCTTAAGCGGTCTGCTACGGGAGATTTTGGCCCGTGACGCCCGTGACGCGAGTCGTGCGGTGGCGCCGCTGCGACCGGCCGATGACGCCGTGACCGTCGACACCACCGGAATCGGCATCGATGAGGTCGTCGAGCATGTCCTGAGCCTGATGACCGCGTAGCAGGGATCATCGCTTCAAATTTACCTGTTCCAGATTTATCTGTTCCAGATTTACTCGTTCCAACTCTACCCGTCGCAATCCCGCGGCGGATCAACCAACCGACACATGGTGCAGCTGCATCGCACCACATCAACGGGTGGGTCGACCACGTGCTGCTTGCGTTTGCCTCTGCGGGAAACGATGCCAGCCGGTGCGGCCCGTGTGTTCAATCGGATATTTTCCAATGACCGAATCATTTGCAGAACTGTTCGAACAAAGCGAGCAATTCCTCGCGAAGCTGAAGCCTGGCTCCATCGTGGTGGGCACCGTCGTCGAAGTTCGTACCGACGTGGTAGTCATCAATGCCGGCCTGAAGTCCGAAGGCATCGTGCCGATCGAACAGTTCCGTAACGACGACGGCGAGATCGACGTCGCCGTGGGCGACCAGGTGAAAGTCGCCCTGGATGCCATCGAGAATGGCTTTGGCGAGACCGTGCTGTCGCGCGAGAAAGCCAAGCGCGCGATGGTGTGGGACGAGCTTGAGGAAGCGCTCGAGAAGAACGAGACCATCACCGGCCGCATCAGCGGCAAGGTCAAGGGTGGTTTCACCGTCGACATCAAGGATGTCCGCGGCTTCCTGCCGGGTTCGCTGGTCGACGTGCGCCCGGTGCGCGACTCGACCTACCTGGAAGGCAAGGAACTCGAGTTCAAGCTGATCAAGCTGGACCGCAAGCGCAACAACATCGTCGTCTCCCGCCGTGCGGTGGTCGAGAGCGAGCACTCGGAAGAGCGCGAGCAGTTGATGGAGAAGCTGGTCGAGGGCGCGATCCTGAAGGGTGTGGTCAAGAACCTCACCGACTACGGCGCGTTTGTGGACCTGGGCGGCATCGACGGCCTGCTGCACATCACCGACATGGCCTGGAAGCGCGTGCGCCATCCGTCCGAAGTGGTGGAAGTGGGCGCCGAGCTGGACGTGCGCGTGCTCAAGTACGACAAGGAGCGCAACCGCGTCAGCCTCGGCCTCAAGCAGCTGGGCGAGGATCCGTGGGACAACATCGCGCGCCGCTACCCGGCCGACACCCGCGTGTTCGGCAAGGTCTCCAACGTCACCGATTACGGCGCGTTCGTCGAGATCGAGCCGGGTGTGGAAGGCCTGGTCCACGTGTCCGAGATGGACTGGACCAACAAGAACGTCAACCCGTCCAAGATCGTGCAGGTCGGTGACGACGTGCAGGTCATGGTGCTGGACGTGGACGAGGAGCGTCGCCGCATCTCGCTGGGCATGAAGCAGGTCTCGTCCAACCCGTGGGAGACCTTCGCGGTCCTGCACAAGAAGGGCGACAAGGTCGAAGGCCAGATCAAGTCGATCACCGACTTCGGCATCTTCATCGGCCTGGACGGCGGTATCGATGGGCTGGTGCACCTGTCCGACATCAGCTGGAGCTCCACCGGCGAGGATCTCGCCCGCGAGTTCAAGAAGGGCGACACCCTGGAAGCCGTCGTACTTGCAGTCGACCCGGAGCGCGAGCGCATCAGCCTCGGCGTCAAGCAGATGGAGCAGGATCCGTTCGGCCAGTACATGGCGTCGAACACCCGCGGTTCCATCGTTACCGGCACGGTCAAGGAAGTCGACGCCAAGGGTGCGACGATCGAACTGGCCGACGGCATCGAAGGCTACGTGGCGGCGCGCGACATCTCCAAGGATCGCGTCGAGGATGCCAGCAAGGTGCTCAAGGTTGGCGACGA
Source organism: Lysobacter sp. A378 (assembly GCF_054052125.1). Classification (NCBI taxonomy): domain Bacteria; kingdom Pseudomonadati; phylum Pseudomonadota; class Gammaproteobacteria; order Lysobacterales; family Lysobacteraceae; genus Lysobacter; species Lysobacter sp. A378. The sequence goes on from NZ_JBSVRK010000002.1 coordinate 608,651, forward strand.
GGTGGAGGCACGCTTCATTGGTATGGACCGCAAGGGCCGGACCATGCAGCTGTCGATCAAGGCGAAGGACGAGGCGGAGATGCAGGAAGCCGTGTCCGACTACAACCGTGCCAGTGCCGATGCGGCGAGTGGTACCACCAAGTTGGGTGCGCTGCTGCGCGAGCAGCTCAACAGCAATAAATCCGAGTGATTTCGGTTGCGCTGCCTGATTCAGGCAGCGCATGGGTCCTCGCCAGTGCTATCGCTGGTGTGGGCCACAAGGACGGCCCGGCCTTGGCCGGGCCGTCCTTCGTTTGGGGTGCCGTCGATGATGGCGTCACCGCCTTCGAGCTGATTTCCGCGCGTCTGGTAACGTTCCTTCAAGAGCACCCGCATTGCCCATGACCAAGTCAGAGCTAATCGAGATCCTGGCCCAGCGCCAACGCCACCTGAAGGGTGAAGACGTGGATTTGGCGGTGAAGGCACTGCTGGAAATGATGGGGGGCTCGCTGGCCGATGGTGAGCGCATTGAGGTACGTGGTTTCGGAAGTTTCTCTTTGCACTACCGCGCGCCACGCATGGGCCGGAACCCCAAGACCGGTGAATCGGTCGCGCTGTCGGGCAAGCATGTGCCGCACTTCAAGCCCGGCAAGGACCTGCGCGAACGCGTTTGCGATGCCACGCCGCTGGAAGAGGCCGACTAGGGCGGGCGGTACTTTTGTACACGCGCTTGCGTACACGTGGGGGCTGTTCAGCTAAGCTGTACGCCTAGCAGGAACCGACCGGAGGCTGTCATGCGTTTGATCCGATTGCTCATTGCAATTGCGTGCCTGGTACTGGGCGCCATCGTGGGAGCGCTCAATTTGCAGCCGGTAAGCATCGACGTGGGTTTCAGCCACATACCTGCCAACCTTGGCATCGCGCTGATCGTGGCGCTGTTGCTCGGGGTGGTGATCGGTGGGCTTGCCCTGAGCGCCAGCGTGATATTGCCGTTGCGCCGTCGCCTCGCACTCGCTGAGCGCGGCCGCGACGTGACGAAGTCACTGGATGGCGGGACCTGACCGGTGGAGTTCATCAACGAGTGGTTCTGGTTTTTCCTGTTGCTGCCGATTGCGGCGGTAAGCGGTTGGGTGGTCGGTCGCCGCGGCGGCGAGCGCCATAGCAGCACCCAGGTCAGTCGGCTTTCGACAACGTATTTTCGCGGACTCAACTATTTGTTGAATGAGCAGCCCGACAAGGCGATCGAGCTGTTCCTGCATATCGCGGAGCTGGACAAGGAAACTTTTGAGACCCAGGTCGCCCTGGGCCACCTGTTCCGTCGTCGCGGCGAGGTTGACCGTGCGATTCGCCTGCACCAGGCACTGGTGCAGCGTCCGGGCCTGAGTGACCAGCAAAAGGTCCAGGCCCTGCTCGCGTTGGGCGAGGACTATATGCGTTCGGGCCTGCTGGACCGGGCCGAGACCGTTTTCAGTGACCTGGTGGACCTCGACATGCGGGCGCCGCTGGCGCTGCGTCACCTCATCAACATCTATCAATCCGAGCGCGATTGGGACAAGGCGATCGAAAACGCACAGCGTTACGAGTCAGCCACTGGCGAATCAATGGGCAAGTTGATTACCCAGTTCGAATGCGAGCTGGCCGACCGACATCGTGCCGCCGGCGACGTCCAGGCCGCTCGCGCCGCCGTTGCCCGTGCCTACCAAGCCGATGCGAACTCGGTACGTGCGGGCATGCTCGAGGGTCGGCTGGAGGTTGACGCCGGCAACGATGCCGGTGCCATCCGCGCGTTCGAGCGAGTCGCGCGAACCGACCCGGACTACCTGCCAGAGGTCATGCCGGCGTTGCTGTCGTGTTACGAAAGAGTGGACGATGGCCCGGGTGCCCGTGCGTTCATGGCCGAGATGTGCGAGCACTATCGCGGCATCGCACCGGTACTGGCGCTGACGCGGATGGTCGAGAGTCAGGATGGGGTGGCGGCCGCGCGCGCCTACCTGGCCGAAGAGCTGAAAGATCGCCCTTCGGTCCGCGGCGAAGCGGCGTTGATGGAGCTGAGCATTGCCGAAGGTGCGGATCCATTGGCAACCTTGCACGACCTCAAACACATCACCGACCAGCTGCTCGTACGCAACCCCAGCTACCGATGCAATCGTTGTGGCTTTGGCGCGCGCAGCCACCATTGGCAGTGCCCGAGCTGCAAGGAATGGGGCACGGTCAAGCCATTGTTGAACTACGCTGTGGTCTGACACCGTGCTGGCCTGGTTGTTCCTCCACGCCTCGGTCGCCGCCGTTGGCACCTGGTTGGCGCGCCGTTATGCGCTCCAGCGTGATCTTGTCGATCATCCTGGCGAGCGGCGCAGCCATCATGTTGCCACCCCACGAGGCGGCGGTATCGCGATCGTGGCTGCGTTGCTGGTGGCGTCGGCAGCACTGGCATTTCGTGACCCGGCCTACCGGACCCTGCTGGCGGCTTTCGCCAGCGGCCTGGTACTGGTGGCCGGTGTGGGCCTGGTGGATGATCACCGGCCGCTCTCGCCCTGGTTGCGACTTGCCGTACATGGGTTGGCCGCGGTGTTGTTCGCTATTGCTGTCCAGCTGACATCCGGCAACCCCTGGGCTGGTGTGGCGGCGTTGGTGTTGGTGATGGTCCTGACCAATGTCTGGAACTTCATGGATGGGATCAACGGTTTGGCGGCCAGCCAGGCGGTGTTGCTCGCCGTCGTGGTGGCGTTGCTGCTCGGTGGCGTGTGGGGCTTGTTGGCCGCGGCGCTCGCCGCCGCGTGCCTCGGGTTCGTGCCGTATAATTTTCCCCGCGCCCGGATATTCCTGGGCGACGTGGGCAGCGGCGCCATCGGTTTCTCGATTGCCGCACTGGTCGCGGTCGGCGTCGCACGGATCGGTACGCATGCCGGTTGGCTGCTGCTGCCGTTGTCGGCATTCCTGGTCGACGCTGGCCTTACCCTGCTGCGTCGCGTGCTTCGCGGCGAACGCTGGTGGGTCCCCCATACCCAGCACGCGTACCAGGTATGGGCGCGCCGGGATGGTCATGTGATGGTCACATTGGCCTATGCAGGCTGGACAATAATTGCCGGCATCGCGGTGGTCGTCATGTTTGGAACCAGCACAATGGTCCTGCTTTGCAGCTGCGCAGCGTGGTATACGTCTGCCGCTTTTGCATGGTGGGTATTGCAACGTATTGAATCGGCAGCTCCCATGTCGACCCAGAAGGATCGCGAATGAGCGCATGGAAGGATCGTTGGTCGTCGTCGGCACCGCGGATAGCGGTGGTATTGCACGATCTCGCGATGGTCTGGGTGGTATGGCAGGGCTTGCACCGGATGCGTTATGGGGTGATGTTGAACCCACCCGAAATGACGTGGTGGTCGACTGAAATCGCATTGGTACTGGCTGCCCAGGGCCTGGTGTTCTGGCAGATAGGTCTTTATCGCGGTCTGTGGAGATTCGCGAGCGTTCCCGACCTGTGGAATATCTTCAAGGCGTGTGCACTTGGGCTGTTCGCAATCGTACTGGGGCTGTTTCTTTACAATCGGCTGAACCTGGTTTCGCGCACCGTCCTGGTGCTGTATCCATTGGTCCTGATGGGCATGCTCGGTGCGCCGCGACTGTTGTATCGCGCATGGAAAGACAGCCGGATGGACCGGGGCCATGGTGCTTCGATACGGATCCTCATTCTTGGCGCTGGTGGTTCCGGTGAGGCATTGGTCCGCGACCTGCGGCGCGTCGGCACGTATCAGCCCGTAGGTTTCCTGGACGATGCCTCTCGCCTGCGTGGCTCCAAGGTGCAAGGCGTGCCGGTGTTGGGCCGGGTCGCGGATGTAGCCGAGATCGCACGCGAGACCGCTGCACGCTTGCTGGTGATCGCGATGCCGTCGGCCGATGCGAAAGCCATGCAGGCCGTGGTGGCGTCTTGTGAGCGCTCGGGGTTGCCGTTCCGGATGGTGCCGCGCTTGCTCGACACCCTTGAGGGTCGTTCGCTGCCGGGTGAACTGAAGGAAGTGGCCATCGAGGATCTGCTGGGTCGCCAACCGGTGCTCCCCGACTGGAAGGCCATCCGCAGTTGGTTGGGCGCTCGCTCGGTGCTGGTCACCGGCGCCGGCGGCTCGGTTGGTTCGGAGCTGTGCAAACAGTGCGCCCGCCACGGTGCGCGCCGCATAGCTCTGGTGGAACAGGACGAGCTGGCGCTGATCACCGTGTTGGCCAACCTGCGCCGGGATTTTCCCGACCTGGAGTACATCCCGGTACTCGGTGATTGTGGTGATCCGGCCGTCATTGATTACGCACTGCAGGCTGCAGAACCGGAAGCCGTGTTCCATGCGGCCGCCTACAAGCACGTGCCGCTGCTGGAAACGCAGTTGCGCGAAGCCGTCCGTAACAACGTGCTCGCTACCGAGACGGTGGCCAGAGCCTGCCGTCGGGAGGAGGTCGGGACTTTCGTGTTGATCTCCACCGACAAGGCGGTCGATCCCGGCAACATCCTTGGTGCAACCAAACGGCTTGGGGAGATGGTCTGCCAGTCGTTGGTCGACCATCGCAGCACCCGCTTCGTGACGGTGCGCTTCGGCAACGTGCTCGACTCCGCTGGCAGCGTGGTGCCGTTGTTCCGCGAGCAGATCCGCCGTGGTGGGCCGGTGACCGTTACCGATCCCGAGGTAACCCGCTACTTCATGACCATCCCCGAGGCCTGCCAGCTGATCCTGCAAGCCTCGGCAATCGGCACCCATGAGGCAATCTATACGCTCGACATGGGTGAGCCTATACCGATCCGCTTATTGGCCGAGCAGATGATCCGGCTTGCCGGCAAGCAGCCCGGGCGGGACGTGTCCATCGTCTATACCGGCTTGCGCCCGGGCGAGAAGCTGCACGAAGTGCTGTTCCACGCAGATGAATGCTACCGCGCCACCGCGCATCCGAAGATCCTGCAGGCGGAGCCACGTGCGGTTGTTGCCACCGACATCCATGCCGCGCTGAGGCAGTTGCGCGACGCGTGCGGAAGCTACGATCTGGAACGTCTGGATACACTGGTGCACTCGACCGTCCCGGAATTCCAATCCATCGGCATGCATCCACAAGCCACGGTCGAGCCCTCCACCGTAGTGGCGTTCCCCTCGCGCACGGCAAGGAAAGTCTGATGTCGCAACGTATCCGCAAGGCAGTATTCCCGGTTGCGGGGCTCGGAACCCGGTTCCTGCCCGCCACCAAGACCGTCCCAAAAGAGATGTTGCCGATCATCGACCGGCCACTGATCCAGTACGCGGTAGACGAGGCGATCGAGGCGGGATGCGATACGCTGGTATTCGTCACCAATCGCTACAAGCACGCGGTCGCCGATTACTTCGACAAGGCTTACGAGCTTGAGGAAAAGCTTGAGCGTGCCGGCAAGCTGGAGCAGTTGGAGCTGGTCCGCAACCCGTTGCCCAAGGGAGTGCGGGCGGTGTTCGTCACCCAGACCGAGGCGCGCGGGCTGGGCCATGCGGTGCTTTGCGCCAAGCCCGTGATTGGTGACGAGCCCTTTGCGGTGCTGCTGCCCGATGACCTGATCTGGAACCGCGGTCCGGGCGCACTCAAGCAGATGGCTGATGCCGCCGAGGCCACCGGCGCCAACATGATCGCGGTGCAGGACGTGGAGCGCGAAAAGACCGCCAGCTATGGCATCGTGGCGACGGAGGATTTTTCCGACCGTCAGGGACGCATCCGCGCGATCATCGAAAAGCCCAAGCCGGCTGATGCGCCCAGTACGCTGGCGGTGGTCGGTCGCTACGTCCTGAGCCCGCGCATCTTCGAGTTCCTGGAAACCACCTCGCCGGGGTCGGGCGGTGAAATCCAACTGACCGACGCGATCGCGCGGTTGCTGGTCGAGGAGGCCGTCAACGCCTACCGCTTCCAGGGCACACGCTTTGATTGCGGCACCCATATCGGCCTGATCGGGGCGACGATCCGTTACGCGCTTGATCACGAGAAGCTGAGCCTCGCCGCCCAGGCACTGATGAGCGATGCGCTGAAGGAAATGGGTGTCACCGAGCTGGAGTAGTCATCGTTTGACTTTTCACGCGCCGGTCGGCTGACTGGCGCGATGGCCCTTTCCTACTACCAAGCCACGCTTCCGGCGCTGGCCCCCCGTTATCCGGCGTTGCAGGGCACACGCGATGCGCGCGCATGCGTGATCGGCGGTGGATTCGCCGGACTCAATACCGCGCTCGGCCTGGTCGAGCGTGGCGTTGGCGATGTCGTGCTGCTCGAAGCCGACCAGATCGGCTTCGGGGCTTCGGGCCGCAACGGCGGCTTTGTCTTCGGGGGGTTCTCGCTGGGTGAGGCATCCTTGTTGGCGCGGGTGGGGGCACGGCGGGCGCAGGCGATGTACGGCGGCACGATGCAGGCGGTGGAGTTGATTCGCCAGCGCATTCATCGCCACCGGATTGATTGCGATGTGGTCGAGGCCGGGGTGATCTGGGCCAACTGGTTCCGCGATCCCTCGGTGCTCCGGGCACGACAGCAACTGCTGGCCGAGCACTATGGCGTTGACTGGCAGTGGTTGCCGAAATCCGAACTGCGCAATCTGGTTCATAGCCGGCGCTATGGCGATGGCCTGTTCGAAGCCAATGCCTTCCACTTCCACCCGCTCAAATACGCGCTGGCTCTGGCCCGGACCGCTGTCGAAGCAGGGCTGGCCGTGCATGAGCGCAGTCCGGCGGTGTCGCTGCAGCGCAAGGGGGCGGGGTGGCGGGTAACCACGCCGGAAGGGAAGGTCGACGCCGAGCAGGTCGTGCTTGCCTGCGGTGGCTACCTGGCCGGTCTGGATCGCAGGGTCGATGCCTCTGTCATGCCGATCGCCACTTACGTGATGACCACCGAGCCGCTGGGATCGCGCATGGACGAGATCATGCAGACCCGCGCGGCGGTCTACGACAGCCGTTTCGCGTTTGATTACTACCGGCCGTTGCCTGACACGCGGCTACTATGGGGCGGGCGGATATCGGTGCGGGACCGTTCGCCGGAGGCGGTGAAGCGGTTGCTGTATCGCGACATGTTGAAAGTCTTTCCGCAGTTGGGAGGCGTGGCGGTCGATCACGCCTGGTCCGGCCTGATGAGTTACGCGCGCCATCAGATGCCGCAGATCGGACTGGCCGACGAGGGTCTCTGGCTCGCCCAGGCGTTCGGAGGCCATGGTGTGGCCCCGACCACGTTTGCGGGCGAACTGGTGGCGTCGGCGATTGCGCAGGGAGATGTGCGCTGGCGTGAATTCAACGAGTTCGGTCTGGCTCCGGCATGGAAGCCGGCCGGTCAGGTAGCGGCGCAATTGAGTTACTGGTGGGCCGGCCTGAAGGATGGATGGAAAGCGACAAAAGAGGGCAATCGATGAGTGGCGTTGAATCCATAAGCTGGGACGACTTCGAGAAGGTCATGCTGTGTGTTGGCACGGTGAGGCGTGTCGAGCCATTCCCGGAGGCGCGGAGGCCTGCCTGGAAGCTCTGGGTCGATTTCGGCGTCCACGGCATCCGCAAGACCAGCGCGCAGGTACGCGAGCTCTATGAACCCGAAGCGTTGCTGGGAAAGCAGATCGTCGGAGTGCTCAACTTTCCGCCCAGGCAGATCGGGCCTTTCATGTCGGAGTTCCTGCTGACGGGATTCCCCACGGAGACCGGCGTGGTAATCACCACGGTCGACCGCCCGGTTCCGGACGGCACCCGAATGGCCTGAGCAGCGCAACAAAAAACCAGGACCGCAGTGGCGACCCTGGTTTGTGTTGAGGTATCACGGGCGGGTAGCGGTGTTGCCGGTCCGCGGCAAGCTCAGAGCGACTCGAAAATACCCGCAGCACCCATGCCGGTACCGATGCACATGGTCACCATGCCGTACTTCTGCTGGCGGCGACGCATGCCATGCAGGATCGTCGCGGTGCGTACCGCGCCGGTCGCGCCCAGTGGATGGCCCAGCGCGATGGCGCCGCCCAGTGGATTGACCTTGGCCGGGTCCAGGCCGCAATCACGAATCACGGCCAGCGACTGCGCGGCGAACGCTTCGTTGAGCTCGATCCAGTCCAGTTGGTCCTGGGTCAGGCCGGCTTGCCTGAGCGCCTTGGGAATGGCTGCGATCGGACCGATGCCCATCACTTCGGGACGCACGCCAGCGACGGAGAAACTGACAAAGCGCGCCAGCGGCGTCAATCCGTAGTCCTTGATTGCCTGCGCCGAGGCAAGCAATACCGCGCCGGCACCATCGGACATCTGCGAGCTGTTGCCGGCGGTCACGCTGCCGCCGAACTGGCCGTTGCGGAACACCGGACGCAGTCTGGCCAGTCCTTCGATGGTGGATCCCATGCGCGGACCTTCATCGGTATCGACCAGGACCTTCTTCTCGCGGATGGTGTTGCGCTCCAGGTCGGGCAGGTGGGAAATCACCTCCAGTGGGCTGACCTCGTCGGTGAACTCGCCGGCCTCGATCGCCGCCAGCGCCTTGAGGTGTGACTGGAGGGCAAACGCGTCCTGGTCCTCACGACTGACCTTCCATTCCTCGGCAACCTTCTCCGCGGTGATGCCCATGCCGTAGGCGATGTTGACGTGGTCGTCCTTGAACACGTTCGGTGAGAGCGCCACCTTGTTGCCCATCATCGGCACCATTGTCATCGACTCGGTACCGCCGGCAAGCATCAGGTCGGAGTTGCCCAGGCGGATCTGGTCGGCTGCCAGCGCGACTGCCTGCAGGCCCGATGAGCAAAAGCGGTTGATGGTCTGCGCTGCGATGGTGTCAGGCAACCCGGCCAGCAGTACGCCGATGCGGGCCACGTTCATGCCTTGCTCGCCTTCGGGCATCGCGCAGCCAATGATGGCGTCGTCGATGCGGTTCACGTCGATCCCCGGCGCCTGGGCAATCACCGCCTTGAGTACGTGGGCGAGCATGTCGTCGGGACGGGTGTTGCGAAACGCGCCGCGCGCCTTGGCCACCGGGGTGCGGGTGGCGGCGACGATGTAGGCGTCTTGAACTTGTCTGGTCATTTGGTTTTCAGCCTCTGTTATGGGGCGAAACGGTTTGGCGAAGGTTGTTTTTCAGCCGAGTGAGGGTCAATTACGCAGCGGCTTGCCGGTCTTGAGCATGTGCGCCACGCGCGCCTGGGTCTTGGGCATCTGTGCCAGGGCGACGAAGTGCTCGCGCTCCAGCTTCAGCAACCAGTCCTCATCGACGAGCGAGCCGCGGTCGACCTCGCCGCCGCACAGCACCGTGGCGATGCGGGTGGCGATCTCGTAGTCGTGCTCGGAGATGAAGCGGCCCTCCAGCATGTTCACCAGCAGCATCTTGAAGGTGGCGATGCCGACGTCGCCGGCGACCTGGATCCTGCGCGCCGGCAATGGCGGACGGTAGCCGGACTCGGCCAGGGCACGCGCCTGGGACTTGGCGACATCCAGCAGCTCGAAGGCGTTGAATACGACCACGTCGCTCTTGCGGGCCAGTTGCAGCGATTTGGCCTCCATTGCCGAAGTCGCGACCTTCGCCATCGCGATGGTCTCGAACACGGTCTTCAGCTCGGCGAAGACATCGCCGTTCGGGCCGGCGGCGTCGGACGCGCGGACGGCCAGCTCCTTCAGGCCACCTCCAGCAGGCAGCAAGCCGACGCCGGCCTCAACCAGTCCGACATAGCTTTCCAGCCCGAGCACCGTGCGGGCTGCGTGCATCTGGAACTCGCAGCCGCCACCCAGGGCGAGGCCGCGAACCGCGGCCACCACCGGCACCAGTGAATACTTGATGCGTTGGCTGGTGCGCTGGAAGTTCGCCACCATCGCATCGAAGCCCTTGATGTCGTTGGCCTGCAACAGGCCCAGTGCGCCGGACAGGTCGGCGCCGGCGGAGAAGGGCTCCTTCGCCTGCCAGATCACCAGCCCGGCGAACTCCTTTTCCGCCCGCGAAACCGCTTCCTGCAGGCCATCCAGCACCTGGTCGGATACGGTGTTCATCTTGGTCTTGAAGCTGACCACGGCGATGTCGTCGCCTTCGTCGGCCCACATCCGCAGACCGTCGTTTTCGAACACCGTGCGGCCCTGCGAAAACTTTTCGCCCAGCAGCGCATCCGGGAAACGCTGCCGCGCGTACACCGGGTTGGACGAGCGCGCCACCATGGTGTCGCGTCCCGGACTGTAGCTGCCGTCGGTGGAGTGCACGCCGTCGCGGCCGTCGAACGCCCAGTCGGGCAGGGTGGCGTTGCTCATCGCATGACCCGCGACGATGTCCTCGGCAATCCATTCGGCGACCCGCTTCCAGCCCGCGGCCTGCCAACTCTCGAACGGACCCACCGACCAGCCATACCCCCAACGCATGGCGAAGTCGACGTCTCGCGCGGTCTGGGCGATGTCCTTCAGGTGGAAGGCGCTGTAATGGAAGGTGTCGCGGAAGCAGGCCCACAGGAATTGCGCCTGTGGATGCTCGCTGGCGCGCAGGGCGGCGAATTTCTTCGCCGGGTCGCGCTCCTTCAGCAGCGCCGCGACTTCCGGATCAAGTTCAGCCGCCGATGGACGGTAGTCCTGGCTCTTCAGCTCCAGCACCAGGATGTCCTTGCCGCGCTTGGTATAAAAGCCGGCGCCGGTCTTCGCACCCAGCGCGCCTTTCTCGACCAGTCCGGCCAGCCACTTGGGCGCCTTGAAGTATTGGTGCCACGGATCATCAGGCAGGGTGTCGGCCATGGTCTTGATGACGTGGGCCATGGTGTCCAGCCCGACCACGTCCGCAGTCCGGTAGGTCGCCGACTTCGGCCGGCCGATCGCGGGGCCGGTCAGCGCGTCGACGGTATCGAAGCCGAGCTTGAACTGCCCGGTGTGATGCATCGCGGCCAGCATCGAGAACACGCCAATGCGGTTGCCGATGAAGTTGGGGGTGTCCTTGGCGATCACCACGCCCTTGCCCAGGGTGGTGGTCAGGAATGTCTCAAGGCCTTCCAGCACGGCGGCATCGGTGCTGCGGGCCGGGATCAGCTCGGCCAGGTGCATGTAGCGCGGCGGATTGAAGAAGTGCACGCCGCAGAAGCGGTGGCGAAGCTCCTCGGGCAGTACTTCGGCCAGCTTGTTGATACCCAGCCCGGAGGTGTTGCTGGCCAGGACGGTGTGGGCCGGTACGTGCGGGGCGATCTTCTTGTACAGATCCTGCTTCCAGTCCATTCGTTCGGCAATCGCCTCGATGATCAGGTCGCAATCCTCCAGCTGCTTCAGACCGGTCTCGTAGTTGGCCGCCACGATCCGGCCGGCGAGCGCCTTGTCGGCCAGTGGAGCGGGGCTGAGCTTGGCCAGGTTGGCGATGGCCTTGGTGACGATCCCGTTGGGGTCGCCTTCCTTGGCCGGCAGGTCGAACAACACCGTATCGACCCCGGCATTGGTCAGGTGCGCGGCGATCTGTGCACCCATGACGCCGGCGCCGAGAACCGCTGCACGACGGACAAGTAGTTTGTTAGACATGGTCTGTAACTCCTTGGAAAATCGTATGTTTATTAGGTTAGTTTTTGAAGCCGGCGGCGGCGAACCGGATCAGTTCGCGGGCAGCCCGCTCGCGGTGGGCCTTTTCCAGTACGCCCGAGGGCCGTTTGATCAAGCCGAAATCGGCCATGGCATAGGTCAATGCGCCGGCCAGGAAATCCAGGCGCCAGTACAGCTCGGCCTTGCTCAGTTCCGGCAGGCACACGGCAATCGCCTTGGCAAAGTCACGCAGGACATGGCCGTAGCGCTCGGACAGGAACTTGCGCAGGCTGTCGTTCTTCTCCGCATAGGCGCGTGCGACCACGCGCACGAACGCCGCGCCGCCATGGCGATCCTGGGCAATGGCCAACGCGGGCTCCACGAAGGCCGCCAGGATTGGCTCCAGCTCCCGCGGTTGCAGCTCGACAGCGGCTTTCAAGGCCGCCAGCCGCTGCGCGCTCATGTCATCCATGCGTCGGCGGAACACCTCATTGACGAGGTTTTCCTTGCTGCCGAAGTGGTAGTTGACCGCGGCCACGTTGACGTCGGCACGGCTGGTGACCTGGCGGAGTGACGTCCCCGAGAAGCCGTGTTGTGCGAACAGCTCCTCGGCGGCTCCGAGGATTCGGTCCTTGGTTGAGAATTGGGTGGTCGGAATCATGCGAAAGCCCTGTCGGATGTAACCGGAAATGCCGTCTAATCAAACGCTTGTTTGATGCTAGGCCTTGCGATATGAATCGTCAACGCCGATAGCGCCAGGATGACGGCCCCAAAGCGCGTTTCCCGTTCGGATTTCCGTTAGAATTACCGCAGTCACACAAGCCAAACCCGCGTCCAGGCGCGGGTTTTTCTGTTACCCTCGGGCGTGGATCTTTCCAACCTTGCATAAGGTCGCCGCCCGCCCAATCGGAGATATCCCATGGCGCTGGAGCGCACTCTTTCCATCATCAAGCCCGACGCCGTTGCCAAGAACGTGATCGGCGAGATCTACGCCCGGTTCGAGAAAGCCGGCCTGAAAATCGTTGCCGCCAAGATGAAGCACCTGTCCAAGGCCGAGGCCGAGGGCTTTTACGCGGTCCACCGTGAGCGCCCGTTCTTTGCCGCGTTGGTGGAGTTCATGATCTCCGGCCCGGTGATGATCCAGGCGCTGGAAGGGGAAGGTGCGGTACTCAAGCATCGTGACCTGATGGGCGCGACCAACCCGAAGGACGCGGCGGCCGGCACCATCCGCGCCGACTTCGCCGACAGCATCGACGCCAACGCGGTGCATGGTTCAGACAGCCTGGAAAATGCGGCGACCGAGATCGCCTACTTCTTCCCGGCCACTGACATCCACAGCCGTTGATTCCATTGGCATCGGGTCTACCCTTACGGACCCGATGCCTGCTCTGCCCAACAGAACCACAAGGCCATGACCCCGACCCGCGCAAATAACACCATCGACATCATCCTCGCCGACGCCGGTAACCCGGCAGATGCGACGTCGCCGGTTCCTGCGCCGTTGTCGGCCGGCGCGGCACCGAGGAAGAACATCTTCGACCTCGATCGCGTCGAGCTGGAAGACTTCTTCGAGGGAGTCCTGGGTGAGAAGCGCTATCGCGCGCACCAGGTGATGAAGTGGATCCATCACCGCTACGTCACCGATTTCGACCATATGACCGACCTGGGCAAGGTGCTGCGTGCCAAGTTGCAGGAGCACGCCGAGGTCCGGGCGCCCGAGGTCATCCTGGAGCAGCCGTCGGTTGACGGTACCCACAAGTGGTTGATCGGCATGGACCCGAAGAACGCCATCGAGGCGGTATTCATACCCGACAAGGGTCGCGGCACCCTGTGCGTATCCAGCCAGGTCGGCTGCGCGCTCAACTGCTCGTTCTGCTCCACCGGTACCCAGGGCTTCAATCGCAATCTGACTACCGCCGAGATCATCGGGCAGGTATGGGTGGTTGCCCGCCACCTGGGCAACCTGCCGCACCAGCGTCGTCGCCTGACCAACGTGGTGATGATGGGGATGGGCGAGCCACTGATGAATTTCGACAACGTCGTGCGCGCCATGAGCATCATGCGCGACGACCTTGGCTATGGGTTGGCCAACAAGCGCGTCACCCTGTCCACCGCCGGCATGGTGCCGATGATCGACAAGCTGGGCGAGGTAAGCGACGTGTCGCTGGCGGTCTCGCTGCACGCGGCCAACGATGAGTTACGCACCCAGTTGGTGCCGCTCAACAAGAAGTACCCGATCGACCAACTGATGGCGGCGTGCCAGCGCTACGTCATGCGCAAGCCGAAGTCGTCGATCACCTTCGAATACACCTTGATGAAAGGCGTCAACGACCAGCCCGAGCACGCCCGTCAGTTGGCCCGGCTGATGCGCCAGTTCGACAACGCCACCCAGATGAAGGACGCGGCGAAGGTCAACCTGATTCCGTTCAACCCGTTCCCGGGCACGCGCTACGAGCGCTCGACCGAGACCGATATCCGCGCGTTCCAGAAGCTCCTGCAACAAGCCAGGGTGCTGACCACGGTGCGTCGGACCCGTGGCGAGGACATCGATGCGGCGTGTGGCCAGTTGAAGGGCCAGGTGATGGATCGGACCCGCCGCCAGGCAACGTTCCGCAAGACGCTGGCGGCACAGGGGATTATCGATGTCAGTACGTGAGTGCCGGACCAGGTATCGGACGCGTGGCGTGGTGGTCGTCGCAGCCGTAATGCTGGCGATGATCGCGTTGTCCGGGTGCAGTCGGCTGACTTTCGTCAAGCCTGACGTCAGTCGAGGCGGCCCCAAGTACGTCAAGCCCGAAGTCTCGATGACCCCTGACAGCTATGACAAGGCTAGCGCTGCGGCACGTATCGAGGTGAACAAGGCTCAGCAGGCCTTGCGTGCTGGCGACTATGCCGGTGCAGCCGGGGCCACAAAGGAAGCCCTGCGCCTCGCTCCGGATTCCGCGCCCGCCCACACGCTCGCTGCGCTGATTGCGGAGCACAACGGCGATGACCGCAAGGCCGGGGTGCACTATCAAAAGGCCCTGGAACTGGCGCCGCTCCAAGGCGGCATGCATAACAATTACGGGACATGGCTGTGTAGCAATGGCCGTGCCGAAGAGTCGCTGCAATGGTTCGACCAGGCACTGTCCGATCCCACTTACCCGACTCCTGCGGTGGCGATGGCGAACGCGGGCACCTGCGCCCAGAAGGCTGGTCAAGCCGCGCAGGCCGAACGCTACCTGGAGCGGTCGCTGGAACTGGAGCCTGAGAACCCGGTTGCTCTGGCGGGGATGGCGCAGCATAAATTTCGCACCGGTGATGCGTTTCATGCCCGTGCATTTTCGCAGCGCCGGCTGGCGGCCGCACCGGCGGATGCGGCATCATTGTTGCTAGCGTCACAAATTGAGCACAAACTTGGCGACACAGAAGCCGCTGCAGCGTACGTTCAGCGGCTACGGGGGGAGTTCCCGGGCACGTCGGGATCCGGAACGGGGGTTGACGGAAAGCAATGATGCAGTCCAAACAGGTCGCTTCAAGCGATGTCGAAGGATGTGGCGCACGCCTCAGGCAGGCGCGCGAGGGTGCAGGGTTGACGATTGAAGAAGTGTCGTCGCGACTGAAAATGCCACTCAGGGTAATACGCGCCCTTGAAGCCGACGACTGGAGCCAGGCGGGGGCGCCGGTCTTCGTGCGCGGCCAACTGCGGAGCTACGCAAGATTACTGGGCATCAATCTGGACCTGGACCTGCATCGGGCCGAGATCGACAATAGTGCTCCGCCCGAATTGATCAGCCACACCCACACGCCGCGTTATCGGCGTGTGCTGGATCAGGCAAGCCGACGGGCGGTGTATATCGCACTGACCGCCGTGATTGCATTGCCCGTCTGGTTGACCACGCGTCCGCATTTTTCCGGCACGCCACAAGTCGAGTCGCTGGAGATTCCGGCGGTGACAAAACTTTCTGTGGACCCGATGGATATGGAGCCAATCACTCCATCGGCCCGACGCACTCCCCTAATCGCCTCCATGGGGTCGCTGCATGCACCCGCCACCGTCGACGAGGCGGGGTTGTCGCTGCGTTTCAGTGGGGACAGCTGGGTTCAGGTGTTCGGCCCGGATGGGCAGGTGCTTGAGCAAGGATTGATCGGCGGCAACGAGCGTCGCAGCTATGCGCCTGGCCAGGTGAGCCGCATCGTGCTGGGCAACGTGTCCGCGGTCGAGGTGCGTAACCACGGCGAATTCGTCGATCTGGAGCCGTTCAGCCGCGCGAACGTGGCACGCTTTACGCTATCCTCTGAGGGTTCGCTCGCGCCGGTCATCGACTGACCGGGTCACGCGTTCGATATCTCACGGCCCGTCACCCGGGCTCGTCCGCAAACCGACGGTCCCGGCGTTGTTCGCCGGGGCTGGATAGCATGGCAGTCCTTCGATGGCATTAGACGATCCACTAGACGAACACGAGCAAAGCGAACGCGTGCTGGAATGGCTGCGCACCAACGCCCTGGGACTGGTCGGCGGCCTGGTTTTGGGGCTCGCCGCCATCAGCGGGTGGAAGTGGTGGCAGCAGGACCAGCATAATCAAGCGTTGGGCAAGGCGGACCAGTATCAGGCCGCGGTTACCGCGATCATGGGCGGCGACGACACGTCCGCTGCCAAGGTGGCGGCGCTGGGCGACACCGTTTACGCAAACCTGGCCACGCTGCAGCTGGCGGCATCGCAGGTCGAAGCAGGTCAGGGCGATATCGCGATCGAGACCTTGAGCGGGATCCAGCCGAGTGACCCGGCGGTGGCGAGCATCGTCGACCAGCGGCTTGCGCGATTGCTCGTGGATGCGGGGCGGACTGACGAGGCGCTGGCCTTGCTTGCTGACGCGTCCAGCCCCTCGGCATTGGAAACACGGGGCGATGCCCAGTACGCGCTGGGCCAGACCGACAAGGCCAGTGAGGCATACAGCCAAGCACTGGTCGCGCTGGATGTCGCATCACCACAACGGCAAATACTCGAGCTCAAACTCACCCAGGTCGGGGGTGTGCCAGCGACGCGTGATGCAACCGGTCCCGCTGCCGCCAACCCCACGCCCGCCAATCCCGAGGCGCAGTCTTGATGAAGCAGCTCTCAACAACGCCCGTGCCGAACCAGCGCCCACGCAATCGCATGGCCCGGGCCATGCTGGTACGTGGCAGCGCGGTATTGCTATGCGCGTTCGCGCTCTCGGGCTGCAGCACGATCAAGGGCTGGTTCAGCAGCGACAAGGAAGACGCGCTCAAGCCAGCAGCATTGGTGGAGTTCAGTCCGTCGGCCACGGTGACCAAGCTGTGGTCCGCCAATGCCGGTAAAGGCGAGGGAGTATTGGGCGCGCGTCAGGGCCCTGCCATCGCCGATGGCAAGGTCTATGCGGCGGCGGTCGAGGGCGGTGTGCATGCGTTTGACCTGAAGACCGGCCAGAGCATATGGAATTACCCCAGTGAGCTGGAACTCAGTGGCGGCCCCGGCGTGGGTGACGGCGTGGTTGCCGTCGGCAGTCTGGAGGGTGACGTGATCGCGCTGGATGCGGCGACCGGCGCGGAGAAGTGGCGGGCGAAGGTCGGCAACGAGATCATCGCCGCTCCTGCGGTTGGACTGGGCATGGTGTTCGTGCGCTCCAATGATGGCCGGATCAGTGCTTTCGACATCAGCAACGGCGAACGTCGCTGGTTCTGGAATCATGACGTCCCGATGCTGTCGGTGCGGGGTAACGATGCACCGGTGATTGGTCCGGGTTATGTGTTTATCGGCAACGATGACGGCAGCGTCTCGGCGTTGGCCGCGGACGATGGCGTCGAGTTGTGGCGCGAAGTGGTCGCTCCTCAAGACGGTCGTACCGAACTGGATCGGATGGCGGACATTGATGGTGCTCCGGTGCTGGATAACGCCACCCTGTACGCGAGCAGTTTCAAGAACAAGACGATGGCGATCAACGCGCCCAACGGACAGCCGATGTGGCTCAGCGACCACGGGGGCGCGGGCAAGATTGCGGTCGCCCCACAAGTGCTGGTCATATCCGACAACGGTGATGCGGTGATTGGCCTGTTCAAGCAAAATGGCGCGGCCATGTGGACTCAGGCGGCCCTGGCCCGGCGCAAGTTGACCTCTCCGGCGATCCAGGGCGAATACGCCGTGGTTGGCGATTACGAAGGCTATCTCCACTGGTTGGCGCTTGATGACGGCGCGTTTGTTGCCCGCACCCGGGCCAGTCGCGATCCCTTGCTGGCCACGCCACAGGTAGCCGAGGGGATCCTGATCGTGCAGGACACCGATGGTAAACTGAGTGCGTTCCAGTTGGGGCAGTAGCACTTTTCTTTCTTTTTTTTTTGATCGGACAACCCCAAATGCTCCCGCTAGTCGCCCTCGTGGGTCGTCCCAACGTCGGGAAGTCCACCCTGTTCAATGCGCTCACGCGCACCCGCGACGCGCTTGTCCACGATCAACCCGGAGTCACCCGTGACCGCCACTACGGCGTGTGCCGGCCGGAAGGTCAACGGCACTTCGCGGTGGTTGATACCGGTGGTATCGCCGGCGAAGCCGAGGGTCTGGTCGGCGCGACCACGCGCCAGGCCCGCGCAGCGGCCGTCGAGGCCGATCTGGTTTTATTCATCGTCGACGGCCGCGAAGGCGCATCGACGCTGGACGACGATATCCTCGCCTGGCTGCGCAAGACCGCACGGCCAACTTTCCTGGTGGTCAACAAGACGGACGGGCTGGATACGCAGGCGGCGTTGAACGAGTTCGCCCGCTACGGTTTCAGCGATGTGATTGCCGTGTCCTCCGCGCATCGCCAGGGCATCGACGAGCTGATCGAACAGGTACTGGAACGGGTGCCTGACGAGGGCGAGTCCGCCGAGCTCGACCACGATCCCGCCCGCATCCGGGTCGCCTTCATCGGCCGGCCCAACGTGGGCAAGTCGACCCTGGTCAACCGCCTGCTGGGAGAGGAGCGGATGATCGCCTCCGATATACCCGGCACCACACGTGATTCGGTTGCGATCGACATGGAGCGTGATGGTCGCCTGTACCGGTTGATCGACACCGCCGGCCTGCGCCGCAAGTCACGCGTCGATGCGGCGGTGGAAAAATTCTCGATCATCAAGACCTTGCACGCCATTGAGCAGTGCCAGGTCGCCGTGATCATGCTGGACGCCAACGAAGGGGTCACCGACCAGGACGCCAGCGTGCTCGGATATGCGCTGGACGCCGGCCGCGCGTTGGTGATCGCAGTCAACAAGTGGGACGGGCTGAGCGATTACCGACGCCAGCAGGCCGAGTCGCTGCTGTCGCGCAAGCTGTCGTTTGTCGAATGGGCGGAAGCGGTGCGAATCAGCGCCCAGCACGGTTCTGGTCTGGGCGAGCTGTTCAAGGCTGTCCACCGGGCACACGCGTCGGCGATTCACGAGTTCAGCACCAGCGAAGTCACCCAGGCCATCGAGGCGGCTTATGTGGCCAATCCGCCGCCGGTGGTTCGTGGGCATGTCGCCAAGCTGCGTTATGCACACCCGGCCGCCAATAATCCGCCGACCTTTGTCGTCCACGGCAACCGGTTACGCACCCTGAGTGACAGCTACAAGCGCTACCTGGAAAATTTCTTCCGCAAGCGCTTCAAACTGGTGGGTACCCCGGTGCGGTTCATCTTCAAGGAAGGTGCGAATCCTTTCGAAGGCAAGAAGAACGTGCTTAACGAGAAGCAGATTGCCAAGCGGCGTCGGTTGATCCGGCACGTCAAGCGCGGATAGGACGCTGCAGTAAAGGCGGATAATCGCGCCATGGATATCGAAACCATCACTCCCACCGAAGCCCGGCGTCGGCAGCAGTCCGGTGCCGTGTTGATCGATGTGCGCGAGACGCACGAACGGGCGTTGGGCATGGCCGAAGGTGCACTGGGCATCGCGCGCAGCGAGTTGGAGTCGCTACCCACTGGCAGCATCCCTGACCGGGATACCCCGGTGATGCTGATCTGCGAAGTCGGTGGGCGCTCACTGCAGGTGGCGGCAACGCTGCTGGACGCCGGCTATGCCCAGGTCGCCTCGGTGGAAGGCGGTACCCGACGCTGGCGCGCGGATGGCCTGCCGTTGGTTCAGCCAGCTGGCGATCACGACTTTTACGAGCGGTATTCCCGCCACCTGCTGTTGCCCGAAGTCGGCGAGGTCGGCCAGCGAAAGCTGCAGGCCGCGCGGGTGGCGATTGTCGGTGCGGGTGGGCTGGGTTCGCCGTCCGCGTATTACCTGGCAGCGGCCGGGGTCGGGTCGTTGGTGTTGGCTGATGACGACGTCGTCGACCGCAGCAACCTGCAGCGGCAGATCCTGCACACCGATGCGCGGATCGGCATGGCCAAGGTTGATTCGGCGCAGGTCGCGCTGTCGGCATTGAACCCCAATATCACCATTGACACGTTTGCCGAGCGCATCACCAGCACAAACTTGGAGCGGCTGATCGCCGACGCTGACGTAGTGCTCGATGGTGGCGATAATTTCGCCGTCCGCTATCTGCTCAACGATGCCTGCGTAAAGCTCGGCAAGCCGTTGGTATATGGCGCCGTACATCGTTTCCACGGGCAGATCAGCGTGTTTGACGCCGGCCGCCGGCGTGGCGAGGCGCCATGCTATCGCTGCCTGTTCCCGCAGCCGCCATCACCCGAATCGGCCCCCAATTGCAGCGAAGCCGGAGTGCTGGGGGTGCTGCCGGGCGTGATTGGCATGTTGCAGGCCACCGAGGTGATCAAGCTGCTGCTGGGGATTGGCCAATCACTGTCCGGGCGGTTATTGCAATTTGATGCGTTGGGCATGCAGTTCCGCCAGACCCGGCTGTCGCCAGACCCGGACTGCGTCGTCTGTGCACCAGGGCAGGCGTTTCCCGGGTACATCGATTACGAAGCATTCTGCTCCGCCGGATAGAGCGCAAGATCGGCGATAATACCGACCCCAGCTGCACTCAGGCCGAGATATTTGAAGACTGTCGCAACGCCCCAGACCGCCCGGATCCTTGATGGCAAACGCATTGCCGAGGATCTGCTCGACAGCCTCAAGGTGCGGGTCGATGCCCGCATTGCCGCCGGCAAGACCCCTCCGGGCCTTGCCGTGGTATTGGTGGGCGGCGATCCGGCCTCGGCGGTGTACGTGCGCAACAAGCGCCGCGCGGCCAGCAAGGTGGGCATTCGCGCGATCGATTTCGACTTGCCGCCAGACACCAGCGATGAGGAGCTGCTGGCGCTGATCGACAGGCTCAATGTCGATCCCGAGGTGCACGGCATCCTGGTCCAGCTGCCGCTACCGGATCGTCGCGACCCGTCGGCGCTGATCCATCGCATCTCGCCGGCCAAGGACGTCGATGGCTTCCACCCGGAGAACGTCGGCCACCTGGCGCTGCGCGAGTTCGGGTTGCGTCCCTGTACGCCCCGCGGCATCACCACTTTGCTGGCCTATACCGATCGTCCGGTACGTGGCGCAAGCGCGACCATTGTCGGCGTGTCCAATCATGTCGGCCGGCCGATGTTGCTGGAGTTGCTGATCGCTGGTTGCACCACCACCAGCTGCCACAAGTTCACCCCGCCAGAGGTGCTGGAAACCGCCGTGCGCGGCGCGGACATCCTGGTGGTGGCGGTCGGACGCCCGCAGTTGATCCCCGGCGAATGGATCAAGCCTGGCGCGGTAGTGATCGATGTGGGGATCAACCGGCTTGATGATGGCCGTCTGGTGGGCGACGTGGGCTTTGCGGCAGCTTCCCAGCGCGCCAGCTGGATCACCCCGGTTCCCGGCGGGGTAGGGCCAATGACGGTCGCAACGCTGATGGAGAACACCCTGGAGGCAGCCGAAGCCAGTGACACCGGATCGCGCCAGCCGGCCTGGAACGCAGTACAATGACGGGCTTCACTCCCCCCGGTCCCGCCCATGTTGCGCATCCAGGCTGAAGCACTCACCTACGACGATGTATCCCTCGTTCCGGCGCATTCGATTGTCCTGCCCAAGGACGTATCGCTCTCCACCCGCCTGACTCGCGACCTGAATTTGCGGCTGCCGATCCTGTCGGCGGCAATGGACACCGTCAGCGAGGCGCGCCTGGCGATCGCGTTGGCGCAGCTGGGCGGCATCAGCATCATCCACAAGAGCATGACCGTCGCCCAGCAGGCTGCGCACGTCGCCCAGGTCAAATCCTTCGAGGCCGGCGTGATCAAGTCGCCGTTCACGGTCGGGCCGGAAACCACGATTGCCGACGTGCTCAAGTTGACCCGCGAGCGCAACATCTCCGGCGTGCCGGTGGTGGACGAAGGCCAACTGGTCGGCATCGTCACCAGCCGTGACATGCGCTTCGAGACCAAGCACGACGACCCGGTCCGCCACATCATGACCCGCAAGGATCGGCTGATCACGGTCCACGAGGGTGCCAGCGACGAGGAAGTCGTGGGCCTGTTGCACAAGCACCGGATTGAGAAGGTACTGGTGGTCAACGATGCCTTCCAGCTCAAGGGCCTGATCACGGTCAAGGACATCCAGAAGAAATCCGACAACCCCAACGCGGCCTATGACAGCAGCGAACGCCTGATGGTGGGTGCGGCGGTCGGGGTCGGTGGCGATACCGAGGCGCGCATCGAGGCGCTGGCCGCGGCCGGCGTCGACGTGGTCGTGGTCGATACCGCGCACGGGCATTCGCAGGGTGTGCTGGATCGGGTCAAGTGGGTCAAGAAAAACTTCCCCCAACTGCAGGTCATCGGCGGCAACATCGTGACTGGCGATGCCGCGCTGGCGCTGATGGACCACGGCGCCGATGCCGTCAAGGTCGGCATCGGTCCCGGCTCGATCTGCACTACCCGCATCGTCGCCGGCGTCGGCGTGCCGCAGATCAGCGCGATCGACATGGTGGCCGAAGCACTGCAGGACCGCATTCCATTGATCGCCGATGGCGGCATCCGCTATTCGGGTGATATCGGCAAGGCCATCGCGGCCGGCGCTTCCACCGTGATGGTCGGCAGCCTGTTTGCCGGTACCGAGGAGTCTCCGGGCGAGAGCGAGCTGTTCCAGGGCCGCAGCTACAAGAGCTACCGCGGCATGGGTAGCCTGGCCGCAATGGAGAAAGGCTCCAAGGACCGTTATTTCCAGGACTCGGAGGACGCGGACAAGCTGGTACCCGAGGGCATCGAAGGCCGTGTTCCCTACCGCGGGCCGTTGCGCGGCGTCGTCCATCAGCTGGTTGGGGGACTGCGCGCCACCATGGGGTACGTGGGTTGCGCGACCATCGAGGAGATGCGCAGGACGCCGCAGTTCGTGCGGGTGACCTCCGCCGGCTCGCGTGAGAGTCACGTCCATGACGTGCAGATCACCAAGGAACCGCCGAACTACCGGGCGGTGTGACGCCAACACGGGTAGTGACCTTTTCGAGTAGACGATGACCGATATCCATAGCGACAAGATCCTGATCCTCGATTTCGGCGCGCAATACACGCAGCTGATTGCCCGTCGTATCCGTGAGCTGGGCGTCTATTGCGAGATATGGGCGTGGGACCATGACCCGACCCAGATCGCCAGCTTTGGCGCGAACGGCATCATCCTGTCGGGTGGGCCGGAATCAACCACGACCGAAAACTCGCCGCGCGCACCGCAGGAAGTATTCGACTCCGGCTTGCCGATCCTGGGCATTTGCTATGGCATGCAGACCATGGCCAAGCAGCTCGGCGGGGAAACCGAGGCCGCCGACCAGCGCGAGTATGGCCACGCTGAAGTCGCCCTGGTCTCCCATGACCGCCTGCTGGATGGGCTGAAGGACCATCCGGGTTCTCCGCCGCGGCTCGATGTGTGGATGAGCCACGGCGATCACGTATCCCGGGCCCCGGAAGGATTCGTGGTTACCGCGAAGACCGACCGCATTCCGGTCGCGGCGATGGCGAATGACAGCAAGCGCTGGTACGGCGTGCAATTCCATCCCGAAGTCACCCATACCAAGCAGGGTGGCGCGCTGCTGAAGCAGTTCGTTACTGGAATCTGCGGTTGCCAGGCGTTGTGGACCCCCGCGCTGATCATCCAGGACCAGATTTCCCGCGTGCGCGATACCGTCGGTACCGACGAGGTAATCCTTGGCCTGTCCGGCGGCGTCGACTCATCGGTGGTCGCCGCCTTGTTGCACAAGGCGATCGGCGAACAACTGACCTGCGTTTTCGTCGACACCGGCTTGCTGCGCTACCAGGAAGGCGACCAGGTGATGGCGACGTTCGCCGAGCACCTGGGTGTCAAGGTGATCCGGGTCGATGCGGCCGACCGCTACTTCACGGCGCTCGCGGGCATCACCGATCCGGAAGCCAAGCGCAAGATCATCGGCAACCTGTTCGTGGAGATATTCGACGAGCAGTCGAGCAAACTGAAAAACGCGAAATGGCTCGCCCAGGGCACGATCTACCCCGACGTGATCGAGTCGGCCGGCAGCACGACCGGCAAGGCGCACATGATCAAGAGCCACCACAATGTCGGTGGTTTGCCCGAGTACATGAAGCTGGGGCTGGTGGAACCGTTGCGCGAGTTGTTCAAGGACGAAGTTCGCCGGATGGGTGTCGAGCTCGGTTTGCCGCCGGTGATGGTCAACCGGCACCCGTTCCCCGGGCCCGGGCTTGGCGTGCGGATCCTGGGTGAAGTGAAGCGCGAATACGCCGAACTGCTGGCCCGCGCCGACCACATCTTCATCGACGAGCTGCGCAAGGCCGATTTGTATGACAAGACCAGCCAGGCATTCGCGGTGTTCCTGCCGGTCAAATCGGTCGGCGTGGTGGGCGATGCCCGCGCCTACGAGTGGGTGATAGCGCTGCGCGCGGTGGAGACCGTCGACTTCATGACGGCTCACTGGGCACACTTGCCGTACGATTTTTTGGGAACAGTTTCAAATCGTATTATCAATGAGTTACGGAATGTTTCTCGCGTGGTTTATGACATCAGTGGGAAGCCGCCCGCCACGATCGAGTGGGAATGAGCGACGACGAACGCTGGATGTGTCAGGCGCTCGCGCTGGCCGACCGGGCCGAGCGTGAGGACGACGAAATCCCGGTTGGAGCCGTGTTGGTTTCGGCTGACGGTGTTGTCGTCGGAGAAGGGTGGAACCGCAACATCGTCGAGCGTGATCCGAGCGCGCATGCCGAAATCGTCGCGATGCGGCAGGCAGGTCGGCGCCTGGGTAACCACCGCCTGACCGGGAGCACCCTGTACGTCACCCTGGAACCCTGCGCGATGTGCGCGATGGCGATGGTGCATGCGCGGGTCGCGCGGGTGGTCTACGGTGCCAGCGATCCCAAGACCGGCGCTGCGGGCAGCGTCTTCAACCTGCTTGCCGACCCGCGCCACAACCACCGGGTGGATGTACTCGGCGGCGTGCTGGGTGAAGAGGCTGGCATGCGGCTGACCAGCTATTTCCGGCGCAAGCGGGGCAAGCCCGCCTGAGTGTGTCGAGACGGTGCCTCAGCCCTTGTGCACGACCGGGGCGGGAGCGTCCCGGTCCAGTTCGGCTTTGAGTTCGCGATCAAGCATGCGCAGGCTGATCCTGGCCTCGTGTCCGAGACAAAGCGACGCCGCAAACATCAGCAGGACGCCCAACACCGCGAGCACGGTCGGCAGGAATCCCAGTTGATAGCCGAAGAAAGCATCCGCGGCGATTCCGATACTCGTGCAGACGAATGCGCTCAGCGCGGCATACAACATCCTCAGCGCGGCCAACACCAGATAGGAGCGCTTTCGATGGAAGCCGATGCGGGTCTCCAGCTCGGTCCTGAGCGGGCCTCGCGCCGTCGACCTCAGGTTCTCGATCTCCTTGCGCATCCGGTCGACCACCCGTGCGAGCCGATTGTTGGAGGAAATCAGCAGGGAGCCCGTCGCGGTGAGGAAGAACGCCGGGGTGATCATCGCCGAGATGACGGCGTAATGGTTCGGGTCGGCGATGAGGGGAGGGGTCATGAAGGGCGTCCGTAGCAGGCTGACGGTATGATGCCTGCCACTTCATGATGACACGAGCGCATGACCTCGAACGGCTCCCCGAACGCTGAAAACCTGATCTGGATCGACCTGGAAATGACCGGGTTGGACACCGACAACGACTCCATTCTGGAGATCGCAACCGTGGTGACGGACAAGCAGCTCAACATACTGGCCGAGGGCCCGGAGCTGGCGATCGGACACCCGCTGGCGCAGCTGGAAGCGATGGACGACTGGAACCGCAACCAGCATCGCAAGTCCGGCTTGTGGGATCGGGTGCTGAACCAGGGTGTGTCAATGACCGAGGCCGAACAACGCACGCTCGCCTTCCTGGCCGAGTGGGTGCCGGCGAATGCATCACCGATCTGCGGAAACTCGATCTGCCAGGACCGTCGTTTCCTGCATCGCCTGATGCCACGGGTGGAGCGGCACTTCCATTACCGCAACCTGGATGTCAGCACCCTCAAAGAGCTGGCGCATCGCTGGGCGCCCACGGTGCTGGCCGGGTTGAACAAGCACTCTCGCCATACTGCCCTGAGTGACGTTCATGACTCCATCGCGGAGTTGCAGCACTACCGCGCATTCATGGGTCAGCTGGGCGGTCTGGATTCGCCATCGCGTTGATGGAGATGGACCTCGCGCTGCGGGAATGGCGGGCTGACACCGGCCTTGTCGAAGGCCTTCTTGATCAGCTCCAACAGCTCGCACCTGGTCGCGAAGTTGTCGGCGTTGTTTGTATGGCAGCGCACTCCCAGATCCACGCTGTTCTCGCCCAGGGCGTACACCAGCACGCTGGGCTCGGGATCGGCAAAGACGCGCTGGTCGGCATGCATCAATCGCAGCGCAATATCACGTGCAACATCGATGTCGGCGGTGTAGCCAATGCTGATGACCAACTCGACCCGGCGCATGTTGTCGGGGGTGAAGTTGATGATCGATTCGCTGGTGATCAGGCTGTTGGGCAGGATGATTGTCTGGTTGTCCGCGCCGCGCAGGCGGGTCTGGAAAATGCTGACCGCCTCGACCGTGCCACTTTCATTGTTGATGTTGACCACATGACCTACCCGGAACGGCCTGAGCGTCACCAGCATCACGCCCGAGGCGATGTTCGACAACGAGTCCTTCAGCGCCAGGCCGATCGCCAGACCGGCGGCGCCGAGCACCGCGATCATTGAAGTCATCGGCACGCCGATCACCTGCAACGATGCCAGCGCCAGGACGACCGTCATCAGCACTGAGGCGACCTTGCTCAGGAACATCGCCGCGGTCGGGTCCATCTGGGTGCGACTCATGCCGCGTGTTGTTGCAGCGGTGATCCAGGCAATGAGATAGCGCCCTGCCAGGAACAGCAACAGTGCCAGCCCGATGCGGATGCCGATCCCGACGAATGCCTGGGTCCATTCGCCGGCACGTGCGTGCGCGATCCAGCCGGTGGATACCTGGATTGTGGCGGTCGGGGTCATACACCAGTCTCCTCATGTGCGACGCCCCGCATCAAGCGGGGCGTCCAGTGTCGTCTTGAAGCCTAGCGGCTACGCTGTTAGCGGGCTGTCAGTTTTCAGCCGGCCTTGGCTTTCGCCTTGGCCAGGCGCAGCCAAGTGTCCACGACCGTATCGGGATTCAGTGATACCGAATCGATTCCCTGTTCCATCAACCATTGGGCGAGGTCGGCGTGGTCGCTGGGGCCCTGACCGCAGATGCCAACGTACTTGCCCTTGGCCTTCGCGGTCTGGATCGCCATCGACAACAACTTCTTCACCGCCGGGTCGCGCTCATCGAACAGGTGGGCGATCAGACCCGAGTCGCGATCCAGCCCCAGGGTCAACTGGGTCATGTCGTTGGAGCCGATCGAGAAGCCGTCGAATATCTCCAGGAACTCCTCGGCCATCAGTGCATTGGACGGCAGCTCGCACATCATGATGATCTTGAGTCCGTCCTTGCCCTGTTCCAGCCCATTGGCGCGCAGGACCTCAACCACTTTGCGGCCCTCATCCAGCGTGCGGACGAACGGGATCATCACCCAGCAATTGATCAGCCCCATCTGCTCGCGAACCTTGAGCACCGCTCTGCATTCCAGCGCAAACGCAGCGCTGAAGCTTGGGTCGAGGTAACGGGCAGCGCCGCGGAAGCCGATCATCGGGTTTTCTTCATGCGGCTCGTATCGCGAACCACCAATCAGGTTGGCGTACTCGTTGGACTTGAAGTCCGACAACCGCACGATCACCGGTTTGGGGGCGACGGATGCGGTAATCGTCGCGATGCCCTCGGCCAGCCTGTCGACGTAGAACTCGACCGGGTCACCGTAGCCGGCGATCTTGTCGTCGATCTTGCGCTTGGTCTCCGCATCCTGCTGGTCGTATTCGAGCAAGGCCTGCGGATGGATGCCGATGTGGCTGGCGATGATCATCTCCAGCCGGGCCAGGCCGATGCCCGCGTTGGGCAACATGGCGAAGTCGAATGCACGGTCGGGGTTGCCGACATTCATCATTATTTTCAGCGGCGCTGGCGGCATCTTGTCCAGATCGGCGACATGGCGCTCGAAGGGCAGGGCGCCATCGTAGATGAAGCCGGTATCGCCCTCCGCGCAGCTCACCGTGACCGTCTGGCCGTCCTTGATCGTGTCCAGCGCGTTGCCGGTGCCGACCACGGCGGGGACACCCAACTCGCGGGCGATGATCGCCGCGTGGCAGGTACGGCCGCCACGATTGGTGACGATCGCGGCCGAACGCTTCATCACCGGCTCCCAGTCCGGATCGGTCATGTCGGCGATCAGGACGTCGCCGGGCTGTACGCGGGCCATGTCTTCCATCGAGCGCACCACGCGAGCCACGCCGCTGCCGATCCTCTGGCCGATCGAACGACCTTCACAGATTACGGGTCCGCGCTCGCCAAGCTGGTAACGCTCGATCTGGGTGGCTTTCGCGCGTGATTTCACGGTTTCCGGGCGCGCCTGGACGATGAACAGCTTGCCGCTGACGCCATCCTTTGCCCACTCGATATCCATCGGCCGGCCGTAGTGCTTCTCGATCACCAGTGCCTGTTTGGCCAGCTCGTGCACTTCCTCGTCGCTGATGGAGAAGGTGCCGCGCAACTCCGCGGGAGTGTCCTCGGTACGTACCCGCTCGCCGGGCTCGTCGGAATACACCATGCGCAGCTGCTTGGCACCAATCGAGCGACGCAGGATCGCCTGCTTGCCCTGGGCCAAGGTGGGCTTGTAGACGTAGAACTCGTCGGGATTGACCGCGCCTTGCACGACCATTTCACCCAGCCCGAAGCTGGAGGTGATGAACACCACTTCGCGGAAACCCGACTCGGTGTCCAGGGTGAACAGCACGCCGGACGAGCCGACATCGGCGCGCACCATCAATTGCACGCCGGCGGACAGGAACACGTCCTCGTGCTTGAAGCCGTGATGCACGCGGTAGGCGATCGCGCGATCGTTATAGAGGCTGGCAAAGACTTCCTTCACCTTGACCACCACATCGTCCTCGCCGGTGACGTTGAGGAAGGTCTCCTGCTGCCCGGCAAAACTTGCGTCCGGCAGATCTTCGGCGGTGGCCGAGGAGCGGACCGCGACGGCGACATCGCCGCCACCGTTCTCGGAACACAATTGCCGATAGCCGTGGCGGATGTCGGCATCGAGCGATGGCTGCAGCGGCGCACCGATCACCCAATCGCGGATCTGCTTGCCGGCCTCGCCAAGCGCGCCCACATCCTCGACGTCCAGCGGCGCCAGCCGGTCGAAGATGCGTTGTTCCAGATCGTTGTGGGCGATGAAGTCCTTGAACGCCTCCGACGTGGTCGCAAAGCCACCTGGCACCGATACTCCGAGGTTGGCCAGGTTGCCGATCATCTCGCCCAGCGACGAATTCTTGCCACCCACCCGGGCGAGGTCGTCAAGGCGCAGCGCATGCAACCACAGGATGTTGTCGTTCAAAACGGGGTATCTCCGTAGACTTTGAAGCGCGTAGGGCGCGGCGGAGCCGCTATGATCGCCCTTGCGCCGGATGCACACAAGGTTGATCGGGCCGGCATTTTCGTATGGATGACCAACAACGGCAGGGTGAGTGATGGCAGAGGTACGACCGGTTTTCTATGTTTCCGATGGCACCGGCATCACCGCCGAGACAATCGGCCACAGTTTGCTGACCCAGTTCAACGGGACGCGCTTTGAAGGCGAACGCATTTCCTTCGTGGACTCGGTGGCGCGCGCGGAGGACGCCGTTGAACGTATCCGTGGGGCAGCGGAGCGTTCTGGCACCCGGCCGATCGTCATCAATACCTGCGTGGATGAGACCGTCAGCGCCACCCTGGCCAACAGTGGCGCGCTGATGCTGGATGCATTCGCTCCGTTCATCAAACCACTGGAGCGCGAGTTGGGGCACGCACGCCAGCACCACGTTGGACGTGCCCACGCGATCGTGGATTTCGACAGCTACCACCGCCGCATCAACGCCATGAACTACGCGTTGACCCACGATGACGGCATTGCCATCGACTACAGCGATGCCGACGTGATCCTGGTTGCCGTGTCGCGCGCCGGCAAGACGCCCACCTGTGTCTATCTGGCGATGCAGTACGGCATCCGGGCCGCCAACTATCCGCTGACCGCCGAAGACCTGGATCACGATCGCCTGCCGGCCCAGTTGAAGGCGTCGCGCGCGAAGCTGTTCGGGTTGACCATCGATCCCGTACGGCTGCAGCAGATCCGCCAGGAGCGCCGGCCGGACTCGAATTACGCCAAGCTGGAGACCTGCAAACGCGAGGTGGCCGCCGCCGAGGCCCTGTTCCGCGGGGAGCGCATCCCGACCCAGAGCACGACCAATACCTCCATCGAGGAAATCTCCAGCAAGGTGATGTCGACATTGGGCATTCGGCGGGAGATGTACTGACCTGCCACGTGTAGCATCGGGGCATGGACGCACAGGCAACCCGCACCACCCACATCCCCACGCTCAGCCGCTTTGGCTGGTTGATGGGGCTGTACACCGAAAACCATGTGCGGCTGGGACGCGTCATCGCGCCCGCCGAGCTGGAAGTAGGGCGATACATATCCAGTGTCGGTGACGGCCTGGACCTGCAGGTAGACGTGTTGGAGCAGCACCGTTACACCACCGAGCTGCGCCTGACCTACGGCATGCCGGACCCGGTGACCGGGCAGCCCGACCCGTCGGCTTATCTGCGCCAGTACCATGACGCCCGGCAGCTGGAGGCAACGCATTGCTATATCGGGCGTCGCTGGCAGGATGTCATCGGCATGCATCCGTTGCCCGCCGAATTGATCAGCCACCGGATGCGGATGAATACGTTTTTGGGGAAGTGGCTGCAGTACCTCGCCGAGCGCGGTCATTGCATCGCCACGCTGACGGCAATTACGGCCGGTCGTGAGGGGAATTCACACGAAGTAGCAAACATGGCTTGACGGTTTCAACAGTCGCCTCTAAGCTTATCGACTTTCCAGCCCGTGGGGCCATAGCTCAGCTGGGAGAGCGCCTGCATGGCATGCAGGAGGTCGGCGGTTCGATCCCGCCTGGCTCCACCATTTTCAAGGTTCTTCGTTACTCGACCGAGTGAAAGCGGTCGGCAAAAGTACGAAGCTCCCGCGTGTCCCCATCGTCTAGAGGCCTAGGACACTGCCCTTTCACGGCGGCGACAGGGGTTCGAATCCCCTTGGGGACACCATTTTTTACCCAACGCACAAGGCCACCTTCGGGTGGCCTTGTGCGTTGGCGTGTCGGCAGCGCTGGCGTCCAACGCCAAGATGGACTTTACAACCAGAAACGACCAATTGATGCCGGCCC
Organism: Lysobacter sp. A378; assembly: GCF_054052125.1. Taxonomy (NCBI): domain Bacteria; kingdom Pseudomonadati; phylum Pseudomonadota; class Gammaproteobacteria; order Lysobacterales; family Lysobacteraceae; genus Lysobacter; species Lysobacter sp. A378. Next base: position 639,831 of record NZ_JBSVRK010000002.1, read on the forward strand.
GCAACGAGAAAACCCCGTAAGGCGTGAGCCTTACGGGGTTGTCGTTTCGCACTTCTGAATTGGTGGAGGTGGGGGGAATTGAACCCCCGTCCGAAGGCACTCCATCCCCGGCCCTACATGCTTAGTGCTCCGTTAAGTCTCATCCCCGGACAGCACGGCGCACAAAGCGCATCCGGGGACCAGCCTGCTTTAGGTTAACCGGGTGCTGGCAGGCAGCCACTCCCGGCGATTCCGTGATGATGACCCTACGTCGCGAGCACGGACACAAGCGATTTCGGGGCTTAGGCCTTAAGCGGCCAGTGCGTAGTTGTCGTCGTTCGCAACTAGAGTTTTGCAGCTGGATTTACGAGGAAAGCTACCCCCTCGGCATGCGCCAAGCGATTTCGCGACCCCCGTCGAAGCCAGTGCACCCCCGGGGACTACAAGATTGCTGACACCGGCAGTATAAGGCGCAAAGGTCGCTGCACAAGGTTTCCTCGTAAATCTGCTCCGCCGCGTTCAGCTGCCTCATCTGCAGCGACGGGCCGACGGCGTCCTTGTATGCTTGACCACAATGGATAATGCGCCCGGTGATAGCCCCAAACGCTCCTTTGCCAGCCGGTTGAGACCGTTACGCGGGCACCTGCTGGCGTTGGTCGTGTTGCTGGCGTCGCTGGTGTCGGTGCTGGTGTTGTGGCGGACCGCCTACGAGCGGGAGTTGCGCACCAGCGAGATCACCTTCAGGGATGAAAGCGACGATATCACCGAGCTGCTGCAGCAACGGATGATCAACTACGAGTTGGTTGCCGGTGGCGGCATTTCGCTGTTTGCGGTCACCCGGCCGACACCGGAGCAGTGGGCCAGCTATGTAGGGGGGCTGGAGTTGTCACGTCGCTTCCCCAGTATCGTCGGACTGGGCTTTGCGGGCTACCTGCGCAAGGCGCGCATGGTTGACCTGCAGCGGGAATGGCAAGAGGCAGGTTGGGGCCAACTGGACGTGCGTCCGCATGGCGACCGGACGAAGTACGGGCCGATCCTGTTTCTGGAGCCGCACACTGCTGCCAACGTGGCGGCCATTGGCTATGACATGTTTTCCGAGCCAACCCGCGGTGCCGCGATGACCGAAGCGATGATGACTGGCCAGTCGGCATTGTCGGGGCCGGTACACCTGATCCAGGACGGGGCGGCGCAGAACGTCGGCCTGTTGCTGTACGTGCCGGTATATCGCGGTGTCCAGCGCCCCGACACGCCGGCTGCGCGACGTGACTCCATGCTCGGCTGGGTATACATCCCCTTCCGGCTGGAGCCGCTGGTGCTGGAGGCGGTCGGCGATCGGCAATCGAGGTTCCAGATACTCGACGTCACCGATGAGAAGGTCGAACTGCTGTATGTCACACCCGGAGAATTATCGGACCAGGCACCCGCGTTCCGATATCACACCACGATTGAGAGCTATGGACGGCAGTGGCGGTTGGAATTCCAGTCCGAACCGCTGGCCCTGGCGGTGCCGCGGCTGCAAGGCTTGCGGAACATGCTGGTCTTTGGCCTGTTCGCTTCCTTGCTCATGTATGGCGTCGCCTGGATGCTGGCGCGGACCGAGTCGAGGGCTCACTCGATTGCGTTGCGGCTGAACGAGGACTTCCGGCGCAGCGAGGAGCGCTTTCGTACCGCGATGGCGTATTCGGCAATCGGCAAGGTCCTGCTGGATAGCCACCACTGCATCGTCGAGGCGAACGCGGCATTTGCCGCGATCGTGGGTCGCAGGTCCGAGGAATTGGTCGGCACGAAGCTGGAGTCCCTGCTGGAAGACGAGGTGGAATCGGGCGATGGCGCCACGCCTCGACATCGTGGGGATGCAAGTGGCGTGCGCCGTGAGACGCGTCTGGTACGTCGCGCAGACGGAGAACCACGCCATATCCACCTGACGCGCGCCCCGATACCGGGCAGCGTCGGCACCGATATCGCCGGCCTGGCCCAGGCCGAGGACGTAACGGAGCGTTTGCGTGCTGAAGCCTCGGTGCGGGCGCTTAACCGGACCCTGGAATCACGCGTCGCCCTGCGCACGCGCGAATTGAGCCAGGTCAACCAGGAGTTGGAGTCGTTCGCCTACAGCGTCTCCCATGACCTGCGCGCACCACTGCGCGCGATTGCCGGTTTCAGCAAGATACTGACCGAGAAATATGGCGACCAGCTGGACGAGACAGGGCAGGGTTACCTGATGCGGACACGCAATGCCGCCGGTCGCATGGGTGAGCTGATCGACGCACTGCTGCGCATGTCGCGACTGAGCCGCAGCGAGCTGACAATTGAACCGGTAGCACTGAGCCAGGTGGCGGCGGAAGTCGTCGATGACCTGCGGGGCGCGGACCCGGAACGCAAGGTCGAGGTTGAAATCACGCCTGGACTTCGCGTCAACGGCGACCCGAGCTTGCTGCGCAACCTGCTGACCAACCTGCTGGCGAACGCATGGAAGTTTACCGGCAACCGGGACCTGGCCCGGATCCAGTTCGGCCGTGAAGGCGATGAGTTCTTTGTCCGCGACAACGGCGTCGGATTCGGCCAGGCCTATGTGCAAAAGCTGTTCCGCCCGTTCCAGCGCTTGCATGCCCAGTCCGCATTCGAAGGCCATGGCATCGGTCTGGCATCGGCGCGACGGATCGTCGAGCGCCACGGCGGCACGATACGTGCCGAGGGTCGCGAAGGGGAGGGCGCGAGCTTCTACTTCACCTTGCCCGGCGCCACTGCGGAATAGCCCCGTTACTGCCTGCTGATGCCGTGCAGACGCCCTGGCCGGGGGATCGTCAAGCGTTCTTGTTGTGTGAGCGCATGGTGCGTTGTTTCTCACGCTGCCAATCACGGTCCTTGTTGGTCTGGCGCTTGTCGTGATCCTGCTTGCCCTTGGCCAGCGCGAGCTCGATCTTGACCTTGTTGCCCTTCCAGTACATCGAGGTGGGCACCACCGTGTACCCGTCGCGTTCGACCCGACCGATCAGGTTGTCGATCTCGCGCCGGTGCAACAGCAGCTTGCGGGTACGCAAGGCCTCGGCGACGACGTGGCTTGAGGTGGAGATCACCGGAGTCATCTGTGCGCCGAACAGGAACATCTCCCCACTGCGGATCACCGCGTAGCTCTCGCCGATGTTGGCGCGCCCGGCACGGATCGATTTCAGCTCCCAGCCCTGCAGTGCCAAGCCCGCTTCGAAACGCTCTTCAAGGTGGTAGTCATAGCGGGCACGCTTGTTCAGCGCGATGGTGCCCCCGCCTGCCTTTCCTTTATCCTTGCCAGCCTTGTTGTCTTTATTTTTTGTCATTGCGCCTATTGTGTCCGATCCGGGGCGCTGCGGGCGACATCGGTGACAGTCGCATGCCATGACCACTATCCAGCGCTCCGCCCTCGTCGATCACTCCTGCACCCGCATGTTCGCGCTGGTCAGTGACGTGGCCGCCTATCCGCGCCGGTTCGACTGGTGCAAGGACGCCCGGGTGCTGGAATCGTCCGATACCCACATGGTCGCGCGCCTGGACCTTGGCCTGGGCGGGCTGAGCACCTGGTTCACCACCCGCAACACCTATTCGGCACCACACCATATCGACATGATCCTGGTGGACGGGCCGTTCCGAAAGCTGTCCGGTCGCTGGGAGTTCCACGCCCTTGACGAGTCGGCCTGCAGGATCGGGCTGACCTTGAGCTTCGAGCCGACGGTGCGTTTGCTGGGTCCGGCAATGGCGCTGGGCTTCCAGAAACTCGCCGACCGCATGGTCGATGATTTCGTCCGTGCGGCGGACCGCGGCGCCCAATGAAAGTCGAGGTCGTGTGCGCATGGCCGCAGCGGTGCCAGCGGGTGACGCTCGAACTGCCGCCCGGCGCCTGCCTTTCGGAAGCCGTGCGGGCAGCAGGCATGGATCGCATCGAGGGCGTCAGCGCTTACGCGGTATTTGGCACCAACGCACAACCAGACTCGCGGCTGCGTGATGGAGATCGCGTCGAGTTGCTGCGGCCGTTGCTGATCGATCCAAAGCAGTCACGCCGACGTCGCGCCCAAGACAGTCGAAAGCAGGGCCGTGGAAAGCAGGGCCGTGGAAAGCAGGGCCGTGGAAAGCAGGAGCCCGGAAAGTAGCCCCGGTACTCGTTACCTGCTCTTGTCCTTGGCCAGGTTTGGCCCGAACTGCTTGCGGGAGTTCTGGGAGATCTCAAGGTCCTGTTCCGGGAAGTACTCGCCCTCCCAGGTCACCAACGCGTCGTTCTCGAACCACAAGGTCAGGTTCTTGACGTGGGTGTGGGCCAGGCGGTCCAGACGTTGGGTGGATGTGTAATCCCAGCGGTCATGGTGGAACGGGTCCTGGACGGACGGCGTGCCCAGCAATCCGAGTACCTGCTGCTTGCCCATGCCCTCTTGCAGTTGCTCCACCGCGGTCGATTCCAGCAGGTTGCCCTGGTAGATCGGCTGGCGGTAGACGATGCCGCAACCACTGGCGATCAAGGCGACGGAAACAGCGAGGAGGAAAGTACGGATCGGGTGCTTTGGCATCGGTTTCTGCGGCAGGCGGATGACGACGGCGATGATACACTGACACCTTGCCGTACGTCCGTTCCCGTTGCTGCGTTCAGCCGGTGTTGCGGGACGCGTGGCATCGCAACGGACCCCGCCAGGAGCCCACGATGGAAACAAAAAATCTCAGGGACGTCGGACTCAAGGTGACCCATCCACGGATGCGGATACTGCAGTTGCTCGACAGCGCCAGGCCCCGGCACATGACCGCCGAGGACATCTATCGGTTATTGCTCGACCAGGGCGAGGACATCGGCCTGGCAACGGTCTACCGGGTGTTGACCCAGTTCGAGGCGGTCGGCCTGGTGCTCAAGCATAATTTCGAGTCCGGCCAGTCGGTCTATGAGCTCGACCGTGGTGGCCATCATGACCACATGGTGGATGTCGATACCGGCAAGATCATCGAGTTCGAGAGCGAAGAAATCGAACGCCTCCAGCACATCATTGCGGAGCGCTACGGCTACCTGATCGAAGACCACTCGCTGGTGTTGTACGTCCGCAAGAAACCCTGAACGGCCGATCCCGAACGGCAGACCCTGAGCGGCGCGTCAGACCACGTCGCTGAGCAGTCGCTTGGCCGCTGCACGCGCTTCGCGGGTCAGTTCCACCCCGCCCAGCATGCGTGCGAGTTCTTCCTGCCGTTGCTCCATATCCAATAGCTGCACCTGGCTCTGGGTGACGCCGTCTGCCGCCGCCTTGCTGACCCGGTAGTGCGCGTGGCCCTGCGCCGCGACCTGCGGCAAGTGGGTAACGCACAGCACCTGGCGGCTGGCACCAAGCGCACGCAACTTCTGGCCGACGATATCGGCTACGGCGCCGCCGATACCCGAGTCGACCTCGTCAAACACCATGCTGGGCACGGCGTCCAGGCCCAGCGCGGCCACCTCGATCGCCAGCGAGATGCGCGACAGTTCGCCGCCCGAGGCGACCTTGCGCAAGGCGCGTGGCGGCTGACCAGGGTTGGCCGCGACCAGGAACTCGACCCGCTCACCGCCCTGCGGGTCGGGTTTGTCGCCCTCGACCGCTTCGATCCCGATCTCGAACAATCCGCCACCCATCCCCAACTCGGCAATCAGCTCGGTGGTGGCCTGGGCCAGAGTGAGCGCTGCCGCACGGCGCTTGTCCCCAAGCACGTCCGCCGCTTTGCGCCAGTGGGTGCGGACGGTGTCGATTTCACCATCGAGCTTCTCCAATCGCGCTCCGGCGCCGCGCAGTTCCTCCAGCTCCATGCCCAGTGCTTCGCGCCGGGCGGCAAGCTCCTCGGGTTGCACCCGATGCTTGCGCGCCAGTTCGTGCAGCCGGCCAAGACGCTGTTCGATGGTGCCAAAGGTGGACGGGTCGATATCCAGATCGCCCCGGATGCGGTCCAGCAGCGCCGTTGCCTCGTCCAACTGGATCGCGGCGGCGTCCAGCATGGCGTCGACCTCGCTCAGCCGGGGCTCGTGCTCGGCCACGCGTCGCAGTTCGCTGCGCACCTGTTGCAGGTCGTGGGAAATCGATGCGCCATCGTCGCCGCTGAGCTGCGCGAACGCGGCGTCGCTGGCATCGATCAGGTCACTGGCATGGGCCTGGCGACGGTGGTCGAGCAACAGTTGCTCGATCGACTCGGGCTCCAGGGTCTCGCGGTCCAGCTCGTCGTGCTGGTGTTCCAGCCAATCGATACGCTCGGACAGGTCGCCTTGCGCCGACAGCTGGTCGCGCTCGCGCAGCAGGTCGGTCCAGCGTCCGGCGGTGTCCACCACCTTCCGTCGCTCGGCGCCGGTACTGGCGTAGGCATCCAGCAAGGCCAGCTGACTGGGCCGCGACAGCAACGCCTGGTGCTCGTGCTGGCCGTGGATCTCAACCAATAGCGTGGCCAGCTCGCCCAGTTGGCCCAATGTCACCGGATGGCCGTTGACCCAGGCCCGTGAGCCGCCGTCGGCGCGGATCACGCGCCGGATCAGGCAGTTCGTGCTTTCGTTATCGGACGGCTCATCGAGTTCGTTACGACGCAGCCAGTCCGCCGCCGCGGGTACGTCATCCAGCGAAAACTCGCCCACCAGCTCGGCGCGCTGAGCACCGTGACGGACCACGCCGCTGTCCGCGCGCAGGCCGGAAAGCAAGCCCAGGGCATCGACCAGCAAGGATTTCCCGGCGCCGGTTTCACCGGAAATGACCGTCAGCCCGGGGCCGAAGGTGAGTTCGGCCTGGCTGACCACGGCAAAGTGCTTGAGTGAGAGGTGAGCGAGCATGTGGCGAACAATCTGGTTGTGAAGGAATGTTGTGAAGGGATGTTGCGCAGGGACAAAGCGTGGCAGAACCGGGTCTCTCATGCTGAGCCACCGGCATTTTGGTTGCCAGCATCTTGAATTGCGAATCGCTGGCCCCAATTGCTGATGCAGTCACGGATAACGCGCCCGAAGGCGCCAGGACCAGAGCAAAGCATGTCCACTGAACCCAATCCAGATCTGGCCAACCAGGCCGCTGAAACCGACCCGTCCATCGACGGCGACAATCCGATGGCCGTCGAGCTGGCCGCCGCACAAGCCGAGCTGGCACAACTGCGCGAGGGCACGTTACGCGACCGCGCCGATATCGAAAACCAGCGCAAGCGCCTGACCCGCGATATCGAGGTGGCGCGCAAGTTCGCCAACGAGCGTCTGCTGGCCGCGCTACTGCCGGTTATTGACAGCCTGGAGGCCGGTTTGGGCGCGGCCCATGGCGATGCCGACGCACTGCGCGAGGGTATGGAACTCACTCTCAGGCAGCTGCTGAAGGTCGCCAGCGACAATGGAATGGTCGAGGTGAATCCGGTCGGACAGCCGTTCAACCCCGAGCACCACCAGGCGATGAGCACGGTCGGCAGCGATGAACACGCGCCGGGGCACGTGGTGCAGGTTTACCAGAAAGGCTGGCTGCTTAACGAGCGTCTGTTGCGCCCGGCCCTGGTGGTGGTGAGCGAGCAGGGTTGACGAGCATTTGCCGCCGTTCCTGACTCCCGGGTCCGATGGTTGCCGGTCCGGTTCTTGAACTGCCGCGCAGCAACCCCCAGATAACAGTCATTGGCAGCATCACCGCCACAAAACATTCGCAGTACATCCAGGATTCCAGAGGAAACAAGACCATGGGCAAGATCATCGGTATCGACTTGGGCACGACCAATTCATGTGTGGCAGTCATGGAGGGCGGCAAGGCGAAGGTCATCGAGAACGCCGAGGGTGACCGCACCACGCCATCGGTTGTCGCTTACACCAAGGACGGCGAGATCCTGGTAGGTGCCTCGGCCAAGCGCCAGGCCGTCACCAATCCGCAGAACACCTTTTATGCCGTCAAGCGACTGATCGGCCGCAAGTTCACCGACGCCGAGGTGCAGAAAGACCTTGACCTGGTGTCCTACGGCATCGTGGCGCATGACAATGGCGATGCCTGGGTGCAGACCGGCGACGACAAGAAGATGGCGCCGCAGCAGATTTCCGCCGAAGTGCTGGCCAAGATGAAGAAGACCGCCGAGGCCTATCTGGGCGAAACGGTCACCGAGGCGGTCATCACCGTGCCGGCCTACTTCAACGACAGCCAGCGTCAGGCCACCAAGGACGCGGGCAAGATCGCCGGGCTGGACGTCAAGCGCATCATCAACGAGCCCACGGCGGCCGCGTTGGCCTACGGCATGGACAAGAAGGGCGGTGACCGCAAGGTGGCGGTATATGACCTGGGCGGCGGTACCTTTGACATGTCGATCATCGAGATCGCTTCGGTCGACGATGAAATGCAGGTCGAGGTGCTGGCGACCAATGGCGACACGTTCCTGGGTGGCGAAGACTTCGACAAGCGCGTCATCGACTATCTGGTGGAGCAGTTCAACAAGGACCAGGGCATCGACCTGCGCAAGGACCCGTTGGCCCTGCAGCGCCTGAAGGACGCCGCCGAGCGCGCCAAGATCGAGCTGTCCACCGCACAGCAGACCGAGGTCAACCTGCCGTACGTCACCGCCGACGCGTCGGGCCCGAAGCACCTCAACATCAAGCTGACCCGCGCCAAGCTGGAGTCGCTGGTGGAAGACCTGATCAAGAAGTCACTGGAGCCGTGCCGCATCGCGCTCAATGACGCCGGCCTGCGCGCCAGCGACATCAACGAGGTGATTCTGGTCGGTGGCCAGACCCGGATGCCCAAGGTCCAGGAAGCGGTGACCGAATTCTTCGGCAAGGAGCCGCGCAAGGACGTCAACCCCGATGAGGCGGTTGCCGTGGGTGCCGCGATTCAGGGCGGCGTGCTGGCCGGCGACGTCAAGGACGTGCTGCTGCTCGACGTGACCCCGCTGAGCCTCGGCATCGAGACCCTGGGCGGCGTATTCACCAAGATCATCGAGAAGAACACCACGGTGCCGACCAAGGCCTCGCAGACGTTCTCGACCGCCGACGACAACCAGTCCGCCGTCACCGTGCACGTGTTGCAGGGCGAGCGCGAGCAGGCGCGTTACAACAAGTCGCTGGCCCGCTTCGACCTGTCGGGCATCGAGCCGGCGCCGCGCGGCATGCCGCAGGTCGAGGTTTCGTTCGACATCGACGCCAACGGCATCGTCCATGTGACCGCCAAGGACAAGAAGACCGGCAAGGAGCAGAAGGTCGAGATCAAGGCTGGCTCCGGTCTGTCCGAGGAAGAGATCCAGAAGATGGTCCAGGACGCGGAGGTCAACCGCGAGGAGGACCAGAAGTTCCACGAGCTGGTACAGGCCCGCAACCAGGCCGATGGCCTGATCCACATGGCCCGTAGCACCATCAAGGAGCACGGCGAGAAGTTGCCGGGTGACGCGATGGGCGCCACCGAGACGGCCATCGCCGATCTGGAAACGGCGATGAAGAATGACGACAAGGGCCAGATCGAGGCCAAGAGCAAGACCTTGGAAGAGTCGGTCCAGGCATTGCTTGCCGCCGTGCCGGGACAACAGCCCGGTCCGGATGGCGCCGCCGCGGATGCTGCTGGCGCCAACGCTGCCGCCGACGACGTGGTCGATGCCGAGTTCACCGAAGTCAACGACACCGACGACGACAAGAAGTAGGTCGATCCGGCCCCTCCGCTTGAGGGGTCTGGCGTGAGGGTCCGGGATCGCCAGGCGTTTCCGGACCCTTCTCGTTTCACCAATACCGTACCCGGGGTTGCCGTCGGGTGTGGGGGAAGCCGTAGAAAATGAGCAAACGCGACTATTACGAAGCCCTGGGTGTAGCCCGCAACGCCGATCGCGATGAGCTGAAAAAAGCCTATCGCCGGTGTGCGATGAAGTATCACCCCGACCGGAACCCGGGGGATGCCGCTGCCGAAGCTTCGTTCAAGGAGTGCAAGGAGGCCTACGAGGTCCTCTCCGATGACTCCCGCCGGCGCTTGTATGACCAGCATGGCCATGCGGCATTCGAGCACGGAATGGGTGGCGGTGGCGGCGGTGCGGGCCAAGCCGACATGGGCGATATTTTCGGTGACATCTTTGGCAACATCTTTGGCGGCGGCGGCAGTACACGCGGCCCCAGGCGCGGTGCCGATATCGGCTACGTGATGGAGTTGTCGCTGGAGGAAGCGGTCGGCGGGATTGAGAAGCAGATCCAGATCCCGACCCTGGACGAGTGCGATCACTGCAACGGAAGTGGCTCGGCCGACGGCAAATTGGAAACATGCGCCACTTGCAGTGGCCGTGGTCAGGTTCGGTTCCAGCGCGGCATTTTCTCGATGCAACAGGGTTGCCCGCATTGCGGCGGCCGTGGCCAGACCATTGCCAATCCCTGCGGTGATTGTCACGGGCAGGGCCGGATCGAGAGCACCAAGGACCTGCAGGTCAAGATTCCGGCCGGGGTCGACAACGGCGACCGCATCCGTCTGGCCGGGGAGGGCGAAGCAGGCCCAGCCGGGTCTCCGCCAGGTGATCTGTACGTGGAAGTGCGCGTGCGTGAGCACGACATCTTCCAGCGCGACGGCGATGACCTGCATTGCGACCTGCCGATCCGCCTGGGCCAGGCGGCCCTGGGTGCCACCGTGCGGGTGCCGACGCTGGGCGGCGAGGTGGAACTGAAGGTGCCGGCCGAGACCCAGACCGGCAAGCTGTTCCGGGTCCGCGACAAGGGCGTGCAGTCGGTGCGCAGCCGTCGTCCCGGTGACCTGTACTGCCGGGTCGTCATCGAGACCCCGGTCAACCTGACCGGTGAGCAGCGCGAGTTGCTGGAAAAGCTCGACGCCACCTTCACCGGGGAGGGCGCCAGCCGCCACTCGCCGCGCTCATCGACATTCATGGATGGGGTCAAGGGCTTCTGGGATCGCATGACTTCCTGAGTCATCAGTACTTGTCGCCCCGCAGCCAGCCCGATAGCCTGCGGTAATGAACAACACCCCCGTCCGCATCCTCATCCACGGCGCGTCCGGCCGCATGGGCCAGGCCTTGTTGCGGCTGGCGCCCAGTCATGACCGGTTGCAAGTTGTCGCCGCGGTCGCACCCGACAAGCCTGGTCAGCGGGTGATCGATGGCATTCCGCATTTCTCGGTTCACGAACTGAACGGTGTGCCGGTTTTCGACGTTGCCATCGATTTCAGTCTGCCAGCCGGGTTCGACGCCTTGTTGGCACTGTGCGCCGACCGTGGTGCGGCGCTGGTGTCGGGCACGACCGGGCTGGAACCGGTGCAGCGCGAGGCGATGGAAGCGGCGGCGGCGCGTGTACCGGTACTTTGGGCCGCCAACTTCAGCCTTGGTGTAGCGGTCCTGGCCGAGCTGGTGGAACGCGCTGCACAGGTCCTTGGGGACTGGAGCTGCGACATTGTCGAGTCCCATCACGCGCAAAAGCTGGATGCCCCATCAGGCACCGCACTGGCCCTGGGAGCGCGCGCAGAGCAGGGCGGAGCACAGCCTCGTTATGCCTCCTTGAGGGCCGGCGACATCATCGGTGAGCACATGGTGCAATTCACCGGATCTGGCGAGCGCCTGGAGTTGACCCACCGCGCCACCAACCGGGACGTCTTCGCCCGGGGCGCGCTGCATGCCGCCGCGTGGCTGGCGAGCCAAGGCCCCGGACGCTATTCGCTGCGTGACCTGCTGCCGGGTGCTGCACGGCAGTAAACGGACGAAAAGCTGGCGCTGGACGCACTTCATCGCTAGAATTCTCGTTCGCCTGAACTCCATTTGTCGGACCGGTCCCCAGCCGCGTCCGCGCTTTGCTGCAGCCTGAGTTTCGACCCGCGCCGCGCTTGATGGAATCAGCATCCCCTGGCAGCCAAGGCGATCACCGTGACCCAACCCGCAATTCTCGCGCTTGAAGACGGCACCATCTTCGAGGGCATTTCCATGGGCGCACCCGGCCTGTCGGTCGGGGAAGTGGTGTTCAACACCGCGATGACCGGTTATCAGGAAATCCTGACCGACCCATCGTATGCGCGCCAACTGGTGACCCTGACCTATCCCCATATCGGCAATACCGGCATCAATGACCAGGACGACGAGTCGAGCCAGATCTGGGCGGCCGGGCTGATCGTTCGCAACATGCCGCGACGGCCGAGTAGCTGGCGTAGCCAGCTGTCCCTGCCAAGCTGGTTGTCCCAGCGCGGCGTGGTCGCGATCGCCGACGTCGACACCCGCAAGTTGACCCGCATGCTCAGCAGCCACGGTGCCCAGAGCGGTGCGGTGATGGCGGGCGACAACATCGATGCCGAGCAGGCCATCGAAGCGGCGCGCAAGTTTCCGGGCCTGAAGGGCATGGACCTGGCGAAGGAAGTCAGTACCCGCGAGCGCTATGAATGGACCGACGGCCAGCTCGACCTCGACAACAACGTGTTCTCGAAGACCGACGGCAGGTTCCATGTCGTTGCCTACGATTTCGGCATCAAGCGCAACATCCTGCGCATGCTCGCCGAGCGCGGCTGCCGGATCACCGTGGTGCCGGCCCAGACGGCGGCTGCCGACGTGCTGGCGCTCGAACCCGACGGCATTTTTTTGTCCAATGGTCCGGGCGACCCGGAGCCGTGCGACTACGCCATCAATGCAATCCGCGAATTCATCCAGCGCAGGATCCCGATGTTCGGCATTTGCCTGGGGCACCAGTTGCTGGGCCTGGCCAGTGGCGCGCGGACGATGAAGATGAAGTTTGGCCATCATGGCGCCAACCACCCGGTGCAGGACCTTTGCGGCGATGGCCAGGGTGGTCGGGTGATGATCACCAGCCAGAACCACGGCTTTGCGATCGACGAAGCGACGTTGCCCGAACACGTCCGGACCACCCATCGTTCCCTGTTCGACGGATCCAACCAGGGCATCGAGATTCCCGGTGTGCCGGTGTTCGGTTTCCAGGGTCACCCGGAGGCCAGTCCCGGCCCGCAGGACGTCTCCCCCTTGTTTGATCGCTTCATTGCGCTGATGCAAGACCAACACGCCGAGAACCACTGACATGCCAAAGCGTACCGACATCCAGACCGTCCTGATCATCGGCGCCGGTCCGATCGTTATCGGACAGGCGTGCGAGTTCGACTATTCCGGCGCGCAGGCCTGCAAAGCCCTGCGAGAGGAAGGCTATCGGGTCGTGCTGGTCAACTCCAATCCAGCCACGATCATGACCGATCCGGAAATGGCCGACGCGGTCTACATCGAGCCGATCAACTGGCAGACGGTCGAGAAGATCATCGCCAAAGAACGTCCCGACGCGCTGCTGCCGACGATGGGCGGCCAGACCGCGCTGAACTGTGCGCTCGACCTGGCCGATCACGGCGTGCTGGAGAAGTACAACGTCGAGCTGATCGGCGCCAAGCGCGACGCGATCATGATGGCCGAGGACCGTGAACTGTTCCGCGTCGCGATGGCCGAGATCGGTCTGGAATGTCCGAAGGCCGCGGTCGCCAGGACATTCGAGGAAGCTGTCGAGATCCAGGCGACGGTCGGCTATCCGACCATCATCCGTCCGTCCTTCACCCTGGGCGGCAGCGGCGGCGGCATCGCATACAACAAGGAAGAGTTCGAGGAGATCATCAAGCGCGGCCTGGAGCTGTCACCGACCAACGAGGTGCTGGTCGAGGAGTCGGTGCTGGGCTGGAAAGAGTTCGAGATGGAGGTGGTTCGCGACACCGCGGACAACTGCATCATCGTGTGCTCGATCGAGAACTTCGACGCGATGGGCGTGCACACCGGTGACTCGATCACCGTCGCTCCGGCCCAGACCCTGACCGACAAGGAATACCAGCGCCTGCGCGATGCCTCCATCGCGGTGCTGCGCAAGATCGGCGTCGACACCGGCGGCTCCAACGTCCAGTTCGGCATCAACGCCCAGACCGGCCGCGTGGTGGTGATCGAGATGAACCCGCGTGTGTCGCGTTCCTCGGCGCTGGCCTCCAAGGCGACCGGTTTCCCGATTGCCAAGATCGCGGCCAAGCTGGCGGTTGGCTACACCCTGGATGAGCTGCGCAACGACATCACCGGCGGCGCCACCCCGGCGTCGTTCGAGCCGTCGATTGATTATGTCGTTACCAAGATTCCGCGATTCGCGTTCGAGAAATTCCCCCAGGCTGACTCCCACCTGACCACTCAGATGAAGTCCGTGGGCGAGGTAATGGCGATGGGCCGGACCTTCGGTGAATCGCTGCAGAAGGCACTGCGTGGCCTGGAAACCGGCAAGGTCGGCCTGGACCCTACCGGGCTGGATCTGAGCAGTCCGGAAGGCATGGCGGAGGTTCGCCGTGAGCTCAAGGAGCCCGGCCCGGACCGCGTGTTCCACATTGGCGATGCGTTCCGCGCCGGCATGAGCGTGGAAGACGTGCACGCGTTGTCCTTCGTGGATCCGTGGTTCCTGGACCAGATGGAAGAGATCATCGCCGCGGAGACTGAAGTCGCCAAGGCCGGCCTGTCGGCGCTGGATGCCGCTCGCATGCGGGCGCTCAAGCGGCTGGGCTTCTCCGACGCGCGGCTGGCACAGCTGACCGCCACCGACGAGACCGCCGTGCGTTCCCTTCGACGCGCATTTGGCGTGCGGCCGGTCTACAAACGCGTGGATTCCTGCGCCGCCGAGTTCGCCACCACGACCGCCTACATGTACTCGACCTACGAGGACGAGTGCGAGTCCAAGCCGACCGCCCGCGACAAGATCATCGTGCTCGGCGGCGGCCCGAACCGGATCGGCCAGGGCATCGAGTTCGACTACTGCTGCGTGCATGCGGCGCTGGCACTACGCGCGGATGGGTTCGAGACCATCATGATCAACTGCAATCCGGAGACCGTGTCCACCGATTACGACACCTCCGACCGGTTGTACTTCGAGCCGCTGACGCTGGAAGACGTGCTGGAGATCTGCGACCTGGAAAAGCCGAAGGGCGTGATCGTCCAGTACGGCGGCCAGACGCCGCTGAAGCTCGCCGAAGCCCTGGAGGCTGCCGGGGTGCCGATCATCGGCACCAGCCCGGACAGCATCGACCTGGCCGAGGATCGCGAGCGCTTCCAGCAACTGGTCGACAAGCTCGGCCTGAAGCAGCCGCCCAATCGGATCGCACGCAATTCCGAAGAGGCCTTGCTGCTGGCCGGTGAAGTGGGCTATCCGTTGGTGGTCCGCCCCAGCTACGTGCTTGGCGGCCGCGCGATGGAGGTGGTGCATTCCGACGCCGACCTGGAGCGCTACATTCGCGATGCGGTTCGGGTCTCGGAGAAATCGCCGGTGTTGCTGGACCGTTTCCTCGACAACGCGATCGAAGTCGACGTCGACATCATTGCGGACAAGGAAGGCAACGTGCTGATTGGCGGGGTGATGGAGCACATCGAAGAGGCGGGCGTGCATTCGGGGGACTCGTCGTGCTCGCTGCCGCCGTACTCGTTGTCGGCCGATACCCAGGCCCGTTTACGCGAGCAGGTTATCGCTCTGGCCAGGGCGCTCAACGTGGTCGGGCTGATGAATACCCAGTTCGCCATCCAGACCAACGAGGCGGGCGAGGACACGATCTACCTGCTTGAGGTCAACCCGCGCGCGTCGCGTACGGTGCCGTTCGTGTCCAAGGCCACCGGCATGCCTCTGGCGAAGATCGCCGCGCGCTGCATGGCCGGCAAGACGCTGGCCGAGCAGGGCACAACGGTGGAGATCATTCCCGGCTACTACTCGGTCAAGGAAGCCATCTTCCCGTTTGCCAAGTTCCAGGGCGTCGACCCGATCCTGGGGCCGGAGATGCGTTCCACCGGCGAGGTCATGGGTGTCGGCCTCAACTTTGGCGCGGCAATGGCACGTGCCCAGGAAGCTGGCGACATCAAGGCGCTGCCAAGCAGCGGCAAGGTGTTTGTTTCCGTTCGTGACCCCGACAAACAGCGGGTTCTTCCAGTGGCGCAAGACCTGGTCCGTCGTGGCTATTCACTGGTGGCCACCGGTGGCACCGCCCGGTTCCTGCGTGATCAGGGCATGGAGTGCCAGTTGGTGAACAAGGTCAATGAAGGCCGCCCGCACATCGTCGACCTGATCAAGAATGGCGAGATCGTTTATATCGTGAACACCACCGAGGGCCGGCAGGCGATCGCCGATTCCTTCTCGATCCGTCGCGAGGCCCTGCAGCAGCGGGTGACCTATTCGACCACCATCTCGGGTGCCCGCGCATTGCTGTTGTCGCTTGATTACCGCAACACCGGTCCGGTGCTGTCGCTGCAAGACCTGCATGGCGCGGCCGTCGACGCCACCTGACGACACATCTGGCTTTGACTCGCGCGATCCGGGCACAATCGTTGCCGCGGATACAAGCGATTGTCGTACTAACTACGGGCAGCTCCAAGGCTGCCAAGGATCCATCAATGCAACCACCAATCACCAGCAAGGGCGCACAGCGCCTGCGAATCGAGCTCGAGCAGCTCAAATCGGTCCAGCGCCCCGCCGTGATCCATGCGATCGCCGAAGCACGCGCCCATGGCGATCTCAAAGAGAACGCCGAGTACCACGCTGCGCGTGAACAGCAAGGGTTTATCGAAGGCCGCATCAAGCAACTCGAAGGCGAGCTCTCCAACTCCCAGATCATCGATATCAGCGCCCTCAACGTGGGCAGCAAGATCGTGTTCGGGGCCACGGTCGACCTGGTGGACCTGGATACCGACGAGCAAAAGACCTACCAGATCGTTGGCGACCTGGAGGCGGATATCAAACTGGGCCTGATTGCGATCTCCTCACCGGTCGCGCGGGCACTGATCGGGCGCAACGAGGGCGACGAGGTCAGCATCGAGGCCCCGGCCGGCACCCGGGAGTACGAGATCGCCGCCGTGCGCTACATCGATTGAGATGACCACCAACGCGGTCACCTTGCTGCTGCCGACACGAAGCCGGTTTGGTGGCCAGCGGTTGTCGGAAAGCGCCGGGCGATGGTTTGGGCGTGCTGACATGTCGCGGGTCGAGGCCGATCAGGTGGCACGCCAGTTCGACATCCTGCCGCGAGGTTGGCCGGTAGCAGCGGTAACCCGCCAGCTCGACGCTGGCGACGCAGTCGGATCCGCATGGCTTCGGGCCGACCCGGTCTACATCCAACCCGACATCAATGGTGCCCGGCTGCTGTCGCATGGGAATGCCTTGTCGCTGAGCGCGGCCGACAGCGCCGCGTTCCTGCCGGCGCTCAAGCCACTGTTCGGTGACATCGGTTTTCCGATCGATGCGCCGCATCCGGGCCGTTGGTACCTGCAAATGCCAGCGGGCGCACCGCTGCCGGTGATGGCATCGCTGGACCAGGCACTTGGTGCGGACTTGTTCGATCAGTTGCCGGAAGGTCCGGAAGGCCGTCGTTGGCGCGCCTTGCTGAGCGAAGCGCAGGTAGTCCTGCACAATCACCCACGCAACATCGAGCGTGTGTCGGCGGGGTTGGCACCGGTCAACTCATTGTGGTTCTGGGGGGCGAGTCGCGTTCCGGATTCTGTCCGAACGTCCCACGCAAGCCTGTTCAGTGACGACGACACCCTGATCGCCTTTGCGACCGCCGCCGGTGCCCACAACGGGCCGTTACCGTCGTGTTGGCAAGCGGGCGAGGGCGGGCAGCTGTTCGACCTGCGTCACCTGCGCGACCTGGCCGTGTTTGATCGCGATTGGTGGTTGCCCCTGCTGGTCGATCTGCAGGCCGGCAAGCTGACGCGCGCCACGATTGATTTCGCCGATGGCCACCAGCTCCTGCTGACACCCCGGCAGCGCTGGCGGTTCTGGCGCCGTCCCTGGCGCTCGTTCGTGGCCATCCCGGCCGCGTCGGAATGACGCCTATCAGCAAATTGCGCCGCCGGCCGGTGGTGGATTCCAGCTTGTGGCCAGCTCAGGTCCCGCCGCTGTTGCAGCGCATCTACGGTGCCCGCGGCGCAACCTCCATTGACCAGGCTCGTCCAAAGCTGGCCAACCTGCTGCCGCCCGATACATTGCTCGGGCTGGACGCGGCAACCACGCTGCTTGGCGACGCAATTGCGGGTGGCCGCCACATACTGGTGGTCGGGGATTTCGATTGCGACGGCGCCACCGCGTGCGCCGTTGCCGTGCGCGGCTTGCGGATGCTGGGCGCCCGCCATGTGTCGCATGCCGTGCCCAACCGGATGACTCATGGTTACGGGCTGTCGCCGGGATTGGTAGCCGACCTGGCCGCGCTGAAGCCCGACCTGTTGGTCACCGTTGACCACGGCATCGCCTGCCACGCCGGTATCACCGCTGCCAAGGCGTTGGGCTGGCAAGTGCTGGTAACCGATCATCACTTGCCGGGCGACACACTTCCCCCGGCCGATGCCATCGTCAATCCGAACCAGCCCGGCGATGGTTTCCCCAGCAAGATGCTGGCCGGTGTCGGGGTGATGTTCTACGTGTTGCTCGCACTGCGCCGGCGGTTGCGCGATGCCGGAAAGCTGGATGTCGGCATGGACGGCAAAGGGCCCGATCTGAGCCGGCTGCTTGATCTGGTCGCGGTGGGCACCATTGCCGACCTGGTGCCGCTGGATGCGAACAACCGTGCCTTGGTGGCCGCCGGCCTGCGTCGCCTGCGCGCCGGGCAGGGCTGCCCCGGCTTGCGTGCGCTGATCGACGTCGCCAAGCGCGATCCGGCCCGGCTGAGCGCGAGCGACATCGGCTTTGCGGTCGCGCCGCGTCTTAACGCCGCTGGCCGGCTGGAAGACATGGCGCTGGGCATCGAATGCCTGCTGACCGACGACATGAACCAGGCGCGCGAGATCGCCGATACCCTCAACCGGATCAACACCGAGCGCCGCGCCGTCCAGCAGCAAATGACCGAAGAGGCGGAAGTGGCCTTCGCCCAAGTGACGCTGGACACCGTGACACCGCTTGCGGTCTGCCTGTTCGACCCGGATTGGCACCCGGGCGTGGTTGGGCTGGTCGCATCGAAAATGAAGGAGCGCCTGCACCGTCCGGTGATCGCGTTCGCCCCGGCTGAGCCCGGTGGCGCGACCCTGCGCGGCTCCGCGCGCTCGATTCCCGGCTTCCATATCCGTGACGCACTGGCGATGGTCAATGCGCGCCACCCCGGTCTGGTCGAGCGCTTCGGCGGTCACGCAATGGCGGCTGGCTTGTCCTTGCCGGCCGCGTCGATGGAGGCGTTCGCGCAGGCATTCCGCGACTGCGTCGCTGCGACCCTGGATGCCGAACTGCTGCAGGCCGAGATCCTCAGCGACGGCGAACTGGCGGGCGAGGAGTTCACCCGTCGTAGTGCCGACGCATTGCGCGATGGCGGGCCTTGGGGGCAGGGCTTTGCCGAGCCGCAGTTCGATGGCGAATTTGACGTGCTGCGTTGGCGCGTGGTCGGCGAGCGCCACCTTAAACTGGAGCTCGGCCTCGGACGCACGCGCCTGAACGCCATCGAATTTGGCGGCTGGACCGGCGAGCCGCCGTCCGCACGAGTCCGCATCGCCTACCGGCTGGAAGCCGACGACTACCGCGGCGGCGACGCTATCCAGTTGGTCGTGGTGCACCGCGAAGCCGCTTGAGCGACATCGGTCGCCGCTTGACGCGCTGATTCAAGGGCTTGCAGCCAACGCCTGGTCCAGGTCCGCAATCAGGTCATCGATGTGCTCGATGCCGATCGACAGCCGGATCATGTCCTCGCTGACCCCGGCCTTGGCCAACTCGTCGGCGTCGAGCTGGCGATGTGTCGTTGAGGCCGGATGGGTGGCCAGCGACTTGGTGTCGCCAATGTTGACCAGCCGGGTAAACAATTGCAGCGCGTCCAGCACGCGCGCACCGGCAGCACGCGGGTCGCTGCCAGCCGGTTGCTTGACGCCGAACGACAAGATGCCCGAGGCCTTGCCGCCCATGTATTTCTGCGCCAGCGCGTGGTCGGGGTGATCGGGCAGCCCGGCATAACGCACCCACGCCACCTTTGGGTGCTGCTGGAGATGCTGGGCGATCGCCAGCGCGTTGTCGCAGGTGCGCTCCATGCGCAGGCCGAGCGTGGCCACGCCCTGCAGGATAAGGAACGCGTTCATCGGCGAGATCGCCGCGCCCATGTTGCGCAGTGGCACCACGCGAGCACGGCCGATGTAGGCGGCCGGCCCGAACGCCTCGGTGTAGACCACACCGTGGTAGGACACGTCCGGTTCGTTCAGGCGGCGGAAGCGCGCCTTGTGCTCGGCCCACGGAAACTTGCCGCTGTCCACGATGGCGCCACCAATACTGTTGCCGTGACCGGCGATGTACTTGGTCAGCGCGTGCACCACGATGTCGGCGCCGTGCTCGAACGGCCGGCACAGGTACGGGCTGGGCACGGTGTTGTCAACGATCAGCGGAATGCCGTGCGCGTGGGCGACCTCGGCCAGCGCGGCGATGTCGGTGACGTTGCCCAACGGGTTGCCGATAGACTCGCAGAAGATCGCCTTGGTGCGCGCGTCGATCAGCGGCGCGAAACTCTCCGGTTTGCCCGCATCGGCGAACCGCACTTCCAGACCCTGCTGCGGGAAGGTGTGCGCGAACAGGTTATAGGTGCCGCCATAGACCGTGGCGGTGGAGACGATGTTGTCGCCGGCCTCGGCGATGGTCTGGATGGCGTAGCTCACCGCTGCCATGCCCGATGCCACTGCCAGCGCGGCCACGCCGCCTTCCAGCGCCGCCACGCGTTGCTCCAGCACGTCCTGGGTCGGGTTCATGATGCGGGTGTAGATATTGCCCGGCACCTTGAGATCGAACAGATCCGCGCCGTGCTGCGCGTTGTCGAACGCGTAGGCCACCGTCTGGTAGATCGGCACCGCCGACGAACGGGTGGTCGGGTCTGGCGTGTAGCCGGCGTGGACAGCGAGCGTCTCGGGTTTCATGCAGGTAATTCCATATAAGTGGGCGCTTGTCGCAAGCAGGTGGGAATCCGATCATCTTTTATAGCGGGAAAGTCGGCGGCGCTGGTGCTGCCAGCGGAAACACAGCGTTGCCCGCGCCAACCGTCGCGCCAGATCAGCTAGAATTAACGGTCATCTTTTGCAATGAAATCACGGACATGATCGAACTGAATCCCGTCCACGAGCGCATCGTCGATCTCAAGGATCGGCTGGATGCGCTCAGGGGGTATCTTTGACTTCGACATCAAGGTCGAGCGTCTTGAAGAAGTAAACCGGGAGCTGGAAAGCCCCGACGTCTGGAACGATGCCGAACGTGCCCAGGCACTGGGTCGCGAGCGCGCGTCGCTGGACAAGGTTGTCAACGGCATCCGCCGCCTGACCGAGAGCGTGACCGGCGCTGAGGAACTGCTGGAACTGGCGGAGCAGGAACGCGATGACGACACCGCCCAGGCGGTGATTGAGGACATCGAAGCCTGCGCCAGGGATGTCGATGAGCTCGAGTTCCACCGCATGTTCTCCGGGGAGATGGACGACGCCGCCGCATTCGTCGACATCCAGGCCGGCGCCGGCGGTACCGAAGCCCAGGATTGGGCCGAGATCCTGCTGCGCATGTATCTGCGCTGGGCCGAGTCGCGCGGGTGGAAGGCGGAGCTGATGGAGGTCAGCGGCGGCGATGTCGCTGGGGTGAAGTCGGCAACGTTCCGGGTCGAAGGCGACTTCGCCTACGGCTGGCTGAAGACCGAGACCGGCGTGCACCGTCTGGTGCGCAAGTCGCCGTTCGATTCCGACAACCGCCGCCACACCAGCTTTACCTCGGTGTTCGTGTCACCGGAAGTCGATGACAACATCGAGATCGACATCAACCCGGCCGACCTCAAGACCGACGTGTATCGCTCCTCCGGCGCCGGTGGACAGCACGTCAACAAGACCGAGTCGGCGGTGCGCATCACCCACGTGCCCACCGGAACCGTGGCCGCCTGCCAGACCGAGCGCAGCCAGCACGCCAACCGCGACCGCGCAATGAAGATGCTGTCGGCCAAGTTGTACGAGTTGGAAATCCAGAAACGCAATGCGGTACGCGATGCGGTGGAGGCAACCAAGTCCGATATCGGCTGGGGCAGCCAGATCCGCAATTACGTGCTTGACCAGAGCCGGATCAAGGACCTGCGCACCGGCGTGGAACGCAGCGACACCCAGAACGTGCTTGACGGTGACCTGGACGAATTTGTCTCGGCCAGCCTGAAGGCGGGGCTCGAAGTCGGCGCCAAACGCACCGACGCGAGATAGTGCCTGCCTGCAAGCTCCCTTATCCGTGACTTGAAATGACCATGACCGATCCTGCCATGCCGCACGATGGAAACCACCAGTCCGACGAAAGCCGGCCGGACGAGAACAAGTCTGACGAGAACAGGCTCATTGCCGAGCGCCGCGCGAAATTGACCGCGCTACGAGGGCAGGGGATCGCGTTCCCGAACGACTTCCGTCGTGCGGACTATGCCGGCGACCTGCAGGCGGAGTACGCCGATGCCGGGCAATGGACCGCCGAGGCGCTGGAAGCCAAGGCTCATCGCGTCGTCGTTGCCGGCAGGCTGATGCTCAAGCGCGTGATGGGCAAGGCCAGCTTCGTGCAGATCCAGGACGAGTCCGGACGGCTGCAACTGTTTCTGCAAGCCAACACGCTGGGCGATACGTATGCCGCATTCAAGGGCTGGGATGTCGGCGACATCATCGGCGCGCATGGCGTCCTGACCCGTACCCGCACCGGCGAGCTGTCGGTCAAGGTCGACCAGTTGCGCCTGCTGACCAAGTCGTTGCGCCCGCTGCCCGACAAGTTCCATGGCCTGGCCGACGTGGAGCAGCGCTATCGCCAGCGGTATGTCGATCTGATTGTCTCGCCGGAGGCGCGCGAGGTGTTCGTCAAACGCAGCAAGATCATCCGTGCGATGCGCGAGTGGCTCGACAGCCGGCGCTTTCTCGAGGTCGAGACGCCGATGATGCATTACATCCCCGGTGGCGCCACGGCCAAGCCGTTCACGACCCATCACAACGCGCTGGACCTCGACCTGTACCTGCGCGTCGCGCCCGAGTTGTACCTCAAGCGGCTGGTGGTCGGCGGGCTGGAGCGGGTGTACGAGATCAACCGCAATTTCCGCAACGAGGGCGTGTCGACCCGGCACAACCCCGAGTTCACCATGCTCGAGTTGTACGAGGCCTATGCCACCTACAACGAGGTCATGGACCTGACCGAAGCCATGATCCGAGACATTGCCAGTTCCGTTCTGGGAACCACCCAGGTCGACTGGGACGGCCAGTCAATCGACATCGGCCCGGCGTTCCGGCGCTGGACGATGAGCGACGCGGTGCTGGAGCACAATCCCGAGATCAAACGCGAGGAACTGCGTGACATCGACGCCATGCGCGCCCATTGCACGCGGTTGAAAGTCGCAGTGAAACCCGGGTACGGCTGGGGCAAGCTGCTGCTGGAGATCTTCGAGAAGACGGTCGAGCACACGCTGGTCCAGCCGACCTTCATCACTCGGCACCCGGTCGAGGTCAGTCCACTGGCGCGCGCCAGTGATGACGATGCCGGCATGACCGACCGGTTCGAGCTGTTCGTGGGCGGCAAGGAATTGGCGAACGGCTTTTCCGAACTCAACGACCCGGAAGACCAGACCGCGCGCTTCCAGGCGCAGGTCGAGGCGAAGGAGGGCGGTGACGACGAGGCGATGCACTTCGACGCCGACTACATCCGCGCGCTGGAGATCGGCTTGCCGCCCACTGGTGGTCTGGGCGTGGGTATCGACCGGCTGGTGATGTTGTTGACCGGCTCGTCGTCAATCCGCGACGTGTTGTTGTTCCCGTACATGCGGCCGGAGGGGTGATCGGGGGCGAAGCGCCTGTAGGGATGGTGTATTACGCCTTTGGCTAATACACCCTACACACCCGCCTTGTGGGCGGGGTGAGGGGGCGATTCTACTCGGCAGGCTCGTCGCGCAGCTCGCGGCGCAGGATCTTGCCGACGTTGGACTTGGGCAACTCGGTGCGGAACTCGATCACCTTGGGCCGTTTGTACCCGGTCAGGTTCTCGCGTGCGTAGGCGGTGATCTGCTCGGCGGTCAGCGACGGGTCCTTCTTCACCACGACCAGCTTGACGACCTCCCCGGAGTGCTCATCGGGCACGCCGATGGCAGCCACTTCGAGCACGCCGGGCATCATCGCAACCACGTCCTCGATCTCGTTCGGATACACGTTGAAACCCGAAACCAGGATCATGTCTTTCTTGCGGTCGACGATGTAGAAGAACCCCTTCTCGTCCATCTTTGCGATATCGCCGGTATGCAGCCAGCCGTCGGCGTCGAGCACCTTGGCCGTTTCCTCTGGCAGCTGCCAGTAACCCTTCATCACTTGCGGGCCCTTGATACACAACTCGCCGACCTCGCCGGTGGCCAGGGCGTTGCCGTCTTCGTCCTTGATGGATGCGTCGGTGGACGGGATCGGCAGGCCGATCGCGCCGTTGAATTCACTCAGGTCCATCGGATTGATGCAGGCCGCCGGTGAGGTCTCGGTCAACCCGTAGGCTTCGATCAAGGTGCATCCGGTGGTCTTCTTCCAACGCTCGGCGACAGAACGCTGTGCCGCCATGCCGCCAGCAAGGGTGAGGCGAAGCTTGGAGAAATCGACCTCATCGAAACCCGGCGTATTGAGCAATCCGTTGAACAGCGTGTTGACGCCGGTGATGGCGGTAAACGATACCTTCTTGAGCTCCTTGACGAAGCCGGGCATGTCGCGCGGGTTGGTAATCATGTAGTTCAAGCCACCGAACTTCATGAACACCAGTCCGTTCGCCGTCAACGCGAAGATATGGTACAGCGGCAACGCGGTGATGATGACTTCCTGGCCCGGCACCACGTTGGTCCCAACCCACGCGGCGGCCTGCTGCATGTTCGCCACCAGGTTGCGGTGGGTCAGCATTGCGCCCTTGGCCACGCCGGTGGTGCCACCGGTGTATTGCAGGAAGGCGATGTCGCCGGACTGTACTTCGACCTTCGGCAGGGGGTGCTTCTTGCCCAGCTTCAGGGTCGTGGCAAATCGCACCGCGCCGGGGATGTTGAACTCGGGCACCATCTTCTTGATGTACCTGAGCACGAAATTGACCATTACCCCCTTCAGGCCAAGCATGTCGCCCAGCCCGGTGGTGATGACGGTCGTGATTTTGGTGTCGCTCAGCACTTCCTCGACGGTGTCGCCGAAGTTGTCCAGCACCAGCAGCACCGTCGCACCCGAGTCCACCAGCTGATGGCGGAGCTCGCGCGCGGTGTACATGGGGTTGGTATTGACCACGGTCAATCCGGCCCGCAGCACGCCAAAGGTCGCGATCGGGTATTGAAGGCAGTTGGGCATCATGATCGCCACGCGGTCACCCTTCCTGAGCTTCAATTCACCCAGCAGGTAGGCGGCGAACTGTGCACTGAGGGTGTCGATCTCGGCGTAGGTGAGCGTCTTGCCAAAGTTGGCGAACGCGGGGCGATCGCGGAAATTGGCGATGGCGTTATCCAGTACCGCCACGATCGATGGGTATTCGTCAACATCGATCTGCTCGGGAACCCCGGCTGGATACTGGTCAAGCCACGGACGTTCGACACTCATCGCGATCCCCTTGTCTGCACTGCGTTGTTGGTACTGGTCGTCCAAAGATTGGAGCATGACGGGGGTCAAAGTTCCAGCAGCGGTTGAATCTGTTCCAGGTTGGCTTGCAGCTGTTCTTCACGACCGCTTTCGCACAACAGCACGAACACGCGATCCAGCAGGTGCTGCAAGGCCGACTGATAGAGCAGGGGCTGGATGTGCACGCGATCATCGTGCGCAGACACCAGCAGGCTCAGGTCGGCATACGCCCGCAACGGGTTGGAGGTATGCCGGGTTACCGAGATCACGGTGCCCCGGCGCTCACGGAAGCATCGGGCCAGATGGCATAGCGGCGCTGCCTTTCCATGCTCGGAAAGCACCAGCAGCACATCACCGGGTGCGGCCGCGGAAACGCTGGCAGCCATGTGGGCCGGGTCAAAATTATGTACGGCAAGGATCCCCAGCAGGGAGAGCTTGAGGGCGAACGCGCGAGCGCGGATATCGTCGGCGCCCAATCCGATCAGGAACACCTTGCCACCCTCGGCCGCGACCGCTATTGCGGTAGCCACCGCAGCAACCGATTGCGGCGGATTGATCGAGCGGGTTTCCTGCTCCGCTTCGGTCTTGCGCTGCCACAGGTCGCCCGCTGCCGAGCCGTCGGGATCCGCATCGCTCCCCTGGTCGTCAACCTGGTTGTCGCCATTGCTGGCCCGGACGATGGCTTCCCCGACCGAGTACTTCAGGTCCGGATAACCCTTGAACCCCAGTTTCTGGCAAAACTTGACCACGCTGGACTGGCTGATTCCCAGCGCGTTGGCGATCTGCTGGGACGAGTAATCGCGCAGCAGTTGCGCGTTGTCCAGGACAAAGTCGGCGATACGACGCTCGATCGCCGACATCTGGTCGCGCTCGGCACGAATCTTCAGCAGGGCGGACACGGCTCAGGCCGCCACGACATCGCTGCCAATCGGCTCCATTCCGCGGATTTCACGGATCCCCAGCCCGGGTGCATCGGTGATCGATATTTCCGACTCGTTGAAGATCACGCCGCCCTCGACCGGGTTGAACAGGCACAGCGACGGGCCGTCCAGGTCGACCTTGGTGATCACGTCGGCCTTGGCCACGGCAACATGCACCGCCGCCGCCACGCTGATGCTGGTCTCCAACATGCAGCCGATCATGCACTGGATCTGGTGCATCGCGGCGATATCGGCGATGCGGATGGCATTGGAGATGCCGCCGGTCTTCATCAGCTTGATGTTGATGATGTCGGCCGCGCGCATGTTGATCAGCTTGATCACCTCCATCGGCCCGAACACGCTTTCATCGGCCATGATCGGCGTGTGCACGCGTTCGGTGACATAGCGCATCCCCTCCAGGTCGCGAGCCTTGACCGGTTGCTCGACCAGCTCCAGCCGCACGCCCGCATCTTCCAGGCCGCGGATCGCGTACACCGCTTCCTTCGCGGTCCAGCCCTGGTTGGCATCCAGTCGCAGCAGGGCGCGGTTCTCGACCGCCGCGTAGATTGCCTTGATCCGTTCGATATCGACGCCGATGTCCTTGCCAACCTTGATCTTCAACGAGTCGAAACCCCGTTCGACTGCGCTGATGGAATCGGCGACCATCTTGTCGATGGTGTCGACGCTGATGGTGATGTCGGTGGTGATCATCGGGTCGCCGCCGCCGAGCATCTTGTACAGCGGGGCATCGTAGAGCTGGCCGAACAGGTCGTAGATGGCGATCTCCACCGCCGCCTTGGCGCTGGAGTTTTTCTCCATCGCGGTCTGGATCAGGCGGGTGATCCGGTTGAGGTCCGCGATGTCCTCGCCGATCACGCGCGGGGAAATGTAATGGCGGATCGCGTCCACGATCGAGCCGTGCGTGTCGCCGGTGATCACCGCCGTCGCGGGCGCCTCGCCATAGCCGATATGGCCGGTGTCGGTGTGCACCATCACCACGATGTCCTCAACTTGCTCCACGGTGCGCAAGGCGGTCTTGAAGGGGGTTTTCAGCGGTACGCGGAGCATGCCGAACTTTATTTCAGTGATCTTCATGGGGTTCGTGCCCTGGTTCCGGTCAGTGGGATTTCGTTTTCGGCGGCGGCGCCAGCTTGCCGCGCACGTCGTGGGGACGCACGATGCTGGTGATGCGGTCGACGTAGTCCTGGTTTTTGTTGAACATCATCGGCAGCAGCGGGGTTACCGACACGCCGTTGAGGGCCATCGACTGCAATGTGCCGTCGGCGCCCAGGTAGCTGCCGCCGTGAGTGTCATGGATCATGTAGGGCGCGCCGTCGATGCGGCCGATCATCATCATCACGTGGCCGGGGATGTAGACCAGGTCGCCGACCTGCAGTTCCGCCACCGCGGCCATGCGGTCGACGCGGCTGTCATCCTGGTCGAACAGCACGTGATGCAACGCCGGGCTGACGGCTTGCGCGCTGGTATTGCGCGGCATCTGTACTCCCATGCTGCGGTAGATCTCGGACACGAAGCCGCTGCAATCGCGGGTGCCGTAGGCGTGGCCCCAGCCATAGCGCTCACCCAGGAACTTGAATCCCTGCCGCACCAGGTTGGCCTGCGTCAAAGGCAGGTAATCTGCGGCACTGTCGGCGCGTTTTGGCAGCAGTGCAGGGGAGAACGCCAGCGTGCCGTCGGGGTCGCGAACCGGCAGGCGCAGCACATGGGCGGTGTACGGATGCTGGCCATTCACGGGCTGGTCCAGCGGCACATCCGCTACTGGCAAACGAATCCCCATGTCGAGTTGCAGCCCGGAGACCCGCGGCTCCTCGCGGGTGAAAACGGTGTGCTCGGTGCCGCCGGTGATGACCCGGTACCGCGTGTCATCGACATAGCCAAACACGTCCGCGGCACTGCCTTCGGCGACCTGGCGCTTCTCGATCCACGCCGCGTAGCGTGGGCTGACGACGAACAGCCAGTCGCCATCGGCGCTTTGGTGGGCGATAACGACCGGCGTGCCGGGGAACAGCGCGCTCTCCTGCAGACGGTCGATATCGGTATCACCCTGGCGGCTGAACATCCGCTGCGCGGTGGGAAAGCCGCGCAATGCGGCACGATGGACGACCAGTCCATAACGGGTCTGTTGTGATTCCGCGATGGCCTCCAGTGCGAGGTTGTCGACCATCGCCTCCAGCGTCGTGGGGGCAACCGGAGCGCCGTCGACACCCCAGCGGCTCGTGGTGGGAGCGGTCGATATGGCATCGATCCAGCCGCGCACCTTCGCCTGGTCCAGATTCGGGGGCAGGGCGCGCAAATCATGCATCGACGGGTCGAGCTTGAACAAACGATCGTTCTGGGCGCTGATCGCATCGCGTCCCCCCAGTACCCGGTCGGGATGATCCATTCGTGCGACCCAGAATCCGGGGGCCAGGTGGGCGTCCTCAACCCCGATTACACCGTGGGCCGGGATGTCGCCGGTCAGCGGCGCAACCGCTGGCGCGTGAACTTCGCGTGCCGACAACGGGCAAGCAGCAAGCGCGATGGCGACGCCGAGCGCAAGGGAAAGGGACTGCAATCGCATCGTCATACCTTCATGGACTGGTCGGGGTGAATGGGTCGGGATGATCGCGTCAAACACTTATTGTGCACTGCGGAATACATCATTCTTATATCACGATAGTCGAGAATATATTATTGCTAATCGGTGGGGGCCGTGCTAAACAGCTCTCCATGGGGGCCACGGCAGGAGGGGTTCGAGCGATGGGTCAGGTTCTGGACAAATGCGCGTCAACCAGCACGGAGCAAGCCTGTGGGCCGTGGCTGGGAGCCGTGCTGTTCGCTTTGCTGGCGGTGTTGCCCATGTTGGGTGTCGCCGCCGAGGCGCAGGATAAATCGGCATTGCCCGCGGTCATCGCGATGGTCGATGACGGTCACTTCCGCGACGCCGAGGCCGCCATCGTCGCAGCGCTTCGGGACGACTCCCTCGACGCCGGCACCGAGCAGGCGTTGCAATTTGAACGCGAGCGCATGCGTCGCATCCTGATCGACTTCCATCTGCAGGAGGAGCAAGTATTGCAGCGCCTCCGCAAGCAGATACCCGACCTGCAAGCGGATGAATTCGCCGGCTGGAAGCAGGACAACCTGATTGAACACCGCGTCATCGACGCAGAGACCTGGTACTTCGACCGCGCGGTGCCAAACCTGTTCCGGCTCAGTGACCAGGCGGCTGCGCGCCGCGCCAATCCCAAGCCCTTCAGCGAAGGCCCGATGGAATCGGCCAACGCCCATCACGAGGCCATTCGTACCCAGGCGCAGGCCAGCAACCAGACCAGCGTGCTGCCACGCCGGGTACGGGTAACCCAGAAACTGAGCGTGCCCGCCGATACCGTCCCAGCCGGTGAGATGGTTCGTGCCTGGATCCCGTTTCCACGCGCGATTGCCGGTCAGCAGGAAGCCATTGACCTGCTGGACAGTGAGCCCGACGACGCGGTCATCGCTCCCGAGTCGGTTGCCCAACGCACCGTCCATCTGGAAAAGCCCGCACGGGCCGGGGAGTCGACGGATTTCTCGATCAGCTACGAGCTCACCTTGTACGCGCAGTACCACGCGATCGACCCTGACCAGGTCCAGCCAGCGCCTGCAACGACCGAGCTGGCAGCAAACCTGGGTGAGCGCGCCCCGCACATCGTGTTCACCCCCGCCTTGCGCGAGTTCTCGCAGAAGGTCGTTGGCGATGAGACCAACCCGTACCTGATCGCCCGGAAGCTGTTTGCTGCCGTCGACGAGATTCCCTGGGCCGGTGCACGCGAATACTCGACCATTTCCAACATCAGCGATTACGCGCTGCACGCAGGCCATGCCGATTGCGGGCAACAGACGCTGTTGCTGATCACCCTGCTGCGGCTCAACGGGATTCCGGCGCGCTGGCAGTCGGGGATGGTGTTCGAAGGTGGCGAAGGCCCCGACGACGACTACTGGAACCTGCACGACTGGGGCCAGCTGTATCTGGCCCCGTATGGCTGGGTGCCCATGGACGTGACCACGGGGCGGTTGCAGGGAGCCGTCGACGACCAGGGCAACAGCCTGGAGTGGTTCTACCTTGGCGGCCTGGACGCCTACCGCATCGCCTTCAATGATGATTTTGGCGGTGATTTCTATCCCGAAAAACAGTTTTTTCGCTCCGAAACGGTCGACTCACAAAGGGGGGAGGTCGAGTGGAGCGGAGGCAATCTGTACTTCGACCAGTGGGATTACAGCTTTGAGGCACAGCTGCTGCCGCAACCTGATGCAAACCCGTAGATACGCCTGACAAACAACTTTTTGCCGGAGGGGTCATGAATAACAAGAAAGTGTTGCGAACAAGAGTACTGGTAGCCGCGTTGGGTCTTTGCCTGGCGTCATTGGCTCCGGTGGCCATGGCCCAGAGCGTCACCGGTGCCGTCGCGGGTAGTGCAGATGCTGGCACGCAGGTCACTATCACCAACACGTCGACGGGGGCGTCGCGCTCCGCGACGGTGAGCGAAGACGGCAGTTATCGCATCGGCCAATTGTCTCCGGGTCAGTACACCCTGACATCCGGGTCGGGAGCTCCGGTTTCTGTCAGTGTTTCCCTGGGTGGGACCACGACCGTCAATCTGACCAGCGGCGGCGCGGTAAACCTGGCCGCCGTGCAGGTGGTCGGTTCCAGAGTGGTCAACCGCGTGGACGTCAATTCCACCGAGTCCTCCACCAACGTCAACCGCGAGGAGCTTGCGCGGCTGCCGGTGGACCAGAGCCTGGGAGCCGTTGCGCTGTTGGCGCCAGGCGTGGTTTCATCGGGCGCCAGCTTCGGCGGTCTGTCCTTCGGTGGCTCGTCGGTGGCGGAGAACGTCGCCTACATCAACGGGCTGAACGTTACCGATCCCTATCGCCGCCAGGGATTTTCATCCGTCCCCTTCGGGTTCTATGAGGAGTTCCAGGTCAAGACCGGCGGCTATTCGGCGGAATTCGGCCGTAGCACCGGCGGCGTCATCAATGCCGTGACCCGCTCCGGAGGCAACGAGTTCAAGGCTGGCGCCGAGGTGACGATGGAACCGGCGGCCTGGACATCCTCGAAGAAGGACGAGTTCCACAAAAACGGCACCCTCGATGAGCGCGATCGCATGAGCCGCGACGACGGGTCGTTCTACAAGGCCAACGTCTGGGCATCCGGCGCCCTCGTGCAGGACAAGTTGTTCTTCTTCGCGATGTATGAACAGCGCGACAGCAATCCGCGGGACATCGACACGATCGAGTCCTGGTACACCGACAGCAACAACGACTTCTGGGGCGGCAAGCTCGATTGGCAGATCAACGACAATCACTCGCTGGAACTGCTGGCCTTCTCCGACAAGTCCGACTCGGCTACCAGCAAGTATGATTACGACTGGGATAGCGCCACGCGTGGCGCAAAGGTTGGTGAAAGCTATGACGGCTCCGGCGGCGACAACTGGTCGGCGACCTATACCGGGCACTTCGGCCAGAACTTTGTCGCCAAGGCGATGTATGGCGTGAACGAGCGTAGCGCCACCGGCGGCAGTCCATGGGACGGGGGCTGCAGCATCGTTGACCGAACTGGCGAATACACCGAGATATTCGGGCCGGAGACCACGCGGGAAGGCTGTCACCCGAGCAACAGCAGCATCAGTAGCCGGTTTGACAAGCGCGAGGCAGCGCGCCTGGACTTCGAGTGGACGATGGGCGACCACCTGCTGCGCTTCGGCGTCGACCAGGAAATCTCGGATTCCAACAGTTCCAGGGTATATCCGGGTGACGGCGTAAGTTACATAGTGAACGGCGCCAAAACACCACCGCCGGATGCAAATGGGGTTCCCGCTACAAGCAACGGCCAGCTTCCGAACGGCACGACGATTCCGCTCGACATGCATGCCTATGTCGACGCCCGCCACTACATCACCGGCGCCCCGGTCTCGACCAAGGTGCAGGCGATCTACGTGGAAGACAACTGGAATGTCACCTCCAACCTGCTGCTGAACATCGGTGTGCGCGCCGACAAGTTCGAGAACACGCTGGCTTCGGGCGCGACCTTCGCCAAGGCCGATTTCAGCGACATGATCTCGCCACGCCTGGGCTTCAGCTGGGACGTCCAGGGCGACGGCAGGACCAAGGTGTTCGGTAACGCGGGCCGCTACTACACCCCACTTACCAACAAGCTCACCGACTATTTCGGCGGCGGAACCACCGATGAGCATACGTACTACGAGTTCGGTGGATGGGTCGAACGTACCGACCCGGTCACCGGTGGCACCTATCTGGCCCCGGAGCTTGGCGCCCAGCTCGGTGCGGTCAACACTACGGGCAACGTTCCCGCGCCCGATGACGTCCGCACGGCAGTCAGCCGCGACCTGAAGCAGGTATTCCAGGACGAGTTCATCCTGGGCTTCCAGCAGGCGATCGACAACGCTTGGTCGTATGGCGTCAGCGCCACTTACCGCGAGATGACCCGCGCCGTGGAAGACGCGCGCATCAATCATGTAGAAGGATGCCCGTGGTATTCCGGTGACTGGCCCATCATCAACCCCGGCGAAAGCAATACCCTGTGGTGCCCGGACACGGAGGAGTGGGTTGAATTTGACAGTTCCAAGGACGGCTACATGGCGCTCGGCAGCGGCGCCATCATGGGATACAGCAAGCCCAAGCGCACCTACAAGGCCCTTGAATTCCAGTTGGACCGCGCCTGGGATGACAAGTGGGCATTCAACGCCAGCTACCTGTGGTCCAAGTCCGAGGGCAACATCGAAGGGCCGGTCAACTCGGACACCGGCTACAATGACACCAACCTGGTGCAGTACTTCGACCACCCGGCCGTCAACGAGCGTTACGGCGTCCTGTTCAACGACTCCCGTCACCAGATCAAACTGCGCGGCAGCTACAAGCTCAATGAGATGTGGAGCTTTGGCGGCACACTGTCCTCACGGTCCGGCGGTCCGATCACCGCTTTCGGCGTGAGCTGGCCCAACGATGATCGCAGTGCCGGCGGGCCCGGTGAGTACAGCGGCGGCGGTTCCGGCTGGCTGTGCGTGGCGAACTGTGACAACTGGGAGACGCGGGAACTGGTCTTCACCGAGCAGGGTGCATTCGGCCGCATGCCCTGGGTCACCAACCTGGGTGCCAGCGTGACCTGGACGCTGCCGTCGGCAAGCATGGACCTGAAGGCACGCCTCTCCGTCTTCAACCTGTTGAACAGCCAGACCGCAACCCGGGTGCATTCCCGTTACGAAAGCACCCCGGGCAACGAAATGCCGTACTTCGGGGAAGCGCTTGGCTGGCAGTCGCCGCGTTACGCGCAGTTGGTCGTGACCTACACATTCTGAGTCACGCCCCAATCGGCGGCCCGCTTGTCGGGCCGCCATCCGGTCAAGGCCACCAATTATTTCGCCATGCTTACGGACAAGTGAGCATCGGCAAACGCCCGGCCGAGGCCGGAAGGAAGATATGAATACTCGCATTGGCATAGTTTGCGCGGCGCTGGCCGTCTCACTTGCGGGCTGCGCTCAGCAGCCCGTCTTTACCGCGCCACCCAGTCCGCTGACCATCGATACCCACGTAGATATCCCGCTGGACTACATGCGCGACCCGCGCTTCGACGTCGGCACCGACACCGAGCTGCGGGTCGACCTGGGCAAGATGGAACGTGGCGGCCTGGATGCGGCGTTCTTCGTTATCTATACCGAGCAGGGGCCATTGACCGACGCCGGCTATGCCGACGCGATGGCGCAGGCGGAGCGCAAGTACTCGGCGATCGAGATGATGCTGGAGCGGTATCCCGACCGCATCGCCTTGGCGACCACGCCCGAACAGGTGCGCCAGCACAAGGCCGACGGACTGCTGTCGGCGATGATCGGCATCGAGAATGGCTACTCGTTGGGTGAGGAGCTCGACAACCTCGACGCAGCGTATGCACGTGGTGCGCGTTATCTCGGTTTGACCCACGTCGGCCACAACGCCATCTGTACCAGTTCCAGTGGGCGTCCGGAGTTCGGCGATGCGCCGCCCGGGGACGTGGGTTTGAGCACCTTCGGGCGCTCGGTGGTGCAACGCGCCAACCAGTTGGGGATCATGGTCGATGTTTCCCACACCTCGGATGCCTGCGTGCGTGACGTGCTGGCGGCATCGACCGCGCCGGTGATTGCATCCCACTCCGCAGTCAACGCGCTGACCGACAACCCGCGCAACCTGGACGATGCCCAGTTGCTGGCGATCGCCGACCATGACGGCGTCGCCGACATCGTTGCCTACACCTACTTCCTGAAGTCCGACCCCGCACGCGAGGAGGCCGAGGACGCACTCCAGGCGGAAGTTGCCAAGCAGGCCGGCGCGGCGGAGTTCGACAGTGAGCTGCACGAATCCCTGCCCGCGTACATGGCCGGCATCCAACGTATCAAAGAGCAATTCCCGATAGCCGACCTCGACGATTACCTGGATCACATCCAGCACGCCGTCCAGGTCGCCGGCATCGACCACGTCGGACTGGCCTCCGACTTTGATGGTGGTGGCGGCATCACCGGGTGGAACGACGCCTCGGAGACCGCGAACGTAACGGAAGGGTTGCGTCGTCGTGGATTCACCGACGCGCAGGTTGCCAAACTCTGGGGCGGCAACCTGTTGCGGGTCTGGAGCGATGTCGAGCAGGTTGCGCAGCGGATGAAGGCCACGGATGACTGAGTCCGTGCGTCATTCGCGATCGTGGGCGAGGGCGTTGTCGGCTGTGGCACTAGTGGTGGCTGCAGCATCGCCGGCCGCCGCTGCCACGGACGACTCGCAGCCGGCGTTCGACCGCGTATTTGATGCCGTGATGGATCGGTACCAGTTGCCGGGGATCGCGGTGGGTGTCATTGAAGACGGCCAGGTCGTCTACATGCGCACCGCCGGCGAGCTGGCCGAAGGCTCCGGCCAACCGGTCACGCCCGACACGCTGTTCAAGATCGCCTCCAACACCAAGGCGATGACCGCCAGCGTGTTGGCGCGGCTGGTCGATGCCGGCAAGCTGCGCTGGGACGACCCGGTGGTCAAGCACCTGCCGCAGTTCCGCATGCACGACCCGTGGGTCACCCAACACATGCTGGTCCGCGACCTGCTGGTTCACAACAGCGGCCTGCCCGAGGGCGGCGGCGACCTGATGCTGTGGCCGCAGCCGAACCAGTTCGATCGCGACGACATCATCAATGGGCTGGCCCATATCAAGCCCGCCTACGGATTCCGCTCGGGCTATGCCTACGACAACCTGCTGTATGTCGTCGCCGGTGAAGTGGCGGCCGCGGTGGGTGGTGCGTCTTATGAGGAGTTGGTCCGGCGCGAGGTGTTCAAGCCGCTCGGACTGGACCGCTGCATGGTCGGCGAGATCGATCGCGCGGCGGTCGGCAATATCGCCCAGCCACATCGCCGGGAGGACGGCCGCAACGTTCCAGCCACGGTCGACGACGAGATCATCCCGGCGATCACGTCGGCGGCCGCTGGCGGCATCCGCTGCAGTGTCGGCGACATGCTCGACTGGGCACGGAACTGGCTGGTGCCGACCGAACAGCAGCTGCAATGGTTGTCGCCGGAGCAGCGCAAGGCGATGTGGACAGCGCGCACGCCGATGCCGATCTCACAGCGCAGCCGCGACTGGAACAACACCCATGCCTACGCCTACGCGTTCGGTTTCCGCCTGGCCGATGTCGACGGCGCCTGGACGGTCTCGCATACAGGAACGCTGTCGGGCATGTACTCGGTGATGACCCTGTTGCCGGATTCGGATTCCGGCTTCGTGGTGTTGATGAACGGTAATGCCGGCGAGGCCCGGACGGTGATCAACCAAGTGCTGCTGAAGCACTTCACGGCTCCGCAAGAGACTCTTGCGGTCGCTGACTATGCGGCGCGCATCGCCAACCAACCGGCGTCGGCCGGCGATTCACAGATGCCTGACACCTCCGCCCGTGTCCCGGCCACGGCCGCGGCGCTTTCCAACCAGTTGGGCCGTTACACCGATCCCTGGTTCGGCGAGGTGGCGGTATGCAAGGGTGAGGGTGACGTGCGCTTCACCGCGGTCAAGTCGCCGCGCTTGCGCGGGCAGGTGATGGAAGTGGAGGGGCGACTGCTGGTCGATTGGGACGGTCCGGGCCTGGATGAAGCCTGGCTCGACTTCGCCGATGCAGGTGCGTCGCCCGCGCTCTCGATGGCCAAGGTAGATCCGAATGCCGATTTCAGTTCCGACTATGAGGACCTCGCTTTTGAACGCACCGGTGATTGTGACTAGAACGCTACTGCGACTCGCCGCCGCGGCCTTGGTGGCGACGCTCGTTGGCGCCTGCGCGTCGACCGCTTCAACCACCGCTTCAAACGCGTCGACGCCGCAGCTGTCACCGGCGCAGACCCACGCCGAAGCCGGTCTGGTTGACATCCGCAGCCTCGTCCCCGACATGGTCCAGGAAATCCGCTACGCCGGCAGTGAGAACTTCGTCGGCGTGCCGATCGATGGTTACGAGGCCCCGCGCTGCTATCTGCTGGAACCTGTCGCCGAGGCCTTGCAAAAGGTCGAGCAGGACCTGCGCCAACAGGACCTGCGCCTGAAGATCTTTGACTGCTACCGGCCCACCCGCGCCGTCGCGCACTTCGTCCGCTGGGCCAACGACCCCGACGACGTGCGCAACAAGGCCGACTACTACCCCGACATGGACAAGCCCAACCTGCTGAACGGCTACATCGCCGCGGTGTCCGGCCACAGCCGCGGCGCAACGGTCGACCTGACCTTGCTGCAATGCGAGACCTGCGAACCGCTCGACATGGGTACCGGTTTCGACTTCTTCGGCCCGATCGCCAACACCGACTCGTCGTTGGCGACACCGGCCCAGCGCGCCAATCGCGAACGCCTGCGTGAGGCGATGGAGCGCCACGGGTTCGCCAACTATCCGATGGAGTGGTGGCACTACACGCTGCGACCGGAGCCGAGCCCGACGCTCATGTTTGACGTACCCGTGTCCCAACCCACGGCCGACCAGTTGATGGGTCGCTATGACGGCGACGTGCCCGGCGCATCGCTGCTGGTAATCAAGGATGGCCAGCCGGTGGTGCGACGCGGCTACGGCCTGTCCGATCTCGAGAGCGGCACCGAGGCCGGCCCGACGACCAACTACCGGCTGGCATCCGTCAGCAAGCAGTTCACCGCCGCCGCGATCCTGCTGCTGGCCGAGGACGGCACGCTCGACCTCGACGACCCGTTGCGGCAGTGGCTGCCGTCGCTGCCGGATGCCGCCGACGGCATCACCCTGCATCACGTGCTCAGCCACACCTCCGGATTGATCGACTACGAAGACCTGCTTCATGACGGCATGATCCCGGAAAACACGACCGGGCAAGTCCATGACGCCGACGTGCTGCACCTGCTCGAAGGCCAGGACCAGACCTACTTCGAGCCCGGCACCGACTACCGCTACAGCAACAGCGGCTACGCCTTGCTGGCGTTGATCGTGGAGCGCGCTTCCGGCCTGGACTACCCCGCGTTCCTGCGCGAGCGGATCTTCCTGCCGCTGGGCATGCACGACACCCTGGCCTACGTGCAGGGCGGCCCGGAAGTCCCCAACCGCGCCTTCGGGTACAGCCAGGTCGACGGCCAGTGGACGCGTACCGACCAGAGCCAGACCAGCGCGGTGCTCGGCGACGGCGGCATCTACTCGTCGATCGACGACCTCGCCAAGTGGGACGCCGCGCTGTACGACGACCGCCTGCTCAGCGACGAGTCGCGCCGCCTCGCATTCACCGCGGCGACCCCGACCGATGATCCCGCAGTTGAATACGGCTACGGCTGGCGCATCACCGACGACAGCCTGTGGCATTCCGGGGAGACCATGGGCTTCCGCAACGTGATCGTGCGTTACCCACAGCAGCGGCTGACGGTGGTGTTGCTCAGCAACCGCAATGATCCCGAACCGTATTCGACCGCGCTGGAAATTGCCGAGCTGTTCAAGCGATAAGCAAAAAAAAGCGGCCGAAGCCGCTTTTTTTTCAGGTCGGAAAGGCTTTATGCAGCCTTTCGGGCCAGGTCGCGCAGCACGTAGTGCAGGATCCCGCCATTGCGGTAGTACTCGGTTTCCTTCGGCGTCAACAGCAATACGTCGACCTCGAAGCGCTTCTCACTGCCGTCGGCCTTCTTCGCGACCACGGTAGCGGTCTTGGAAGCGCCGTCCTGCAGGCCGATCACGTCGATGACCTCCGAGCCGTCCAGGCCGTGGGTACGTGCGGTTTCGCCATTCTTGAACTGCAGCGGGAGCACGCCCATGCCAACCAGGTTGGAACGGTGGATGCGCTCGAAGCTCTCCGCCACGACCGCCTTTACGCCCAGCAGGATGGTGCCCTTGGCCGCCCAGTCACGCGAGGAGCCGGTGCCGTATTCCTTGCCGGCAAATACCACCAGCGGGACGCCGTCGGCCTTGTACTTCATCGCCGCGTCGTAGATGTCCATCTGCTCGCCGGCACCACCATCGCTACCGAAGTACCTGGTGAAGCCGCCTTCCACGCCGTCCAGCATCAGGTTCTTGATGCGGATGTTGGCGAACGTGCCACGAACCATCACGTCATCGTTGCCGCGACGCGAGCCGTAGCTGTTGAAATTGGCATGCTCGACGCCGCGCCCCAGCAGGAAACGCCCCGCAGGCGAGTCCTTCTTGATCGCGCCGGCCGGTGAGATGTGGTCGGTGGTGATCGAGTCGCCAAACAGGCCCATCACACGGGCGCCATGCAGGTCATCGATCGCGGCCACATCCATGGTCATGCCATCGAAGTACGGCGGGTTCTTGATGTAGGTCGAGGCCTCGTCCCAGGCGAAGGACTCGCCGTCGGGCGACTCGATCTCGTTCCAGCGGGCGTCGCCCTTGAACACGTCGGCGTAGTTCTGCGCGAACAGCTCGGGACCGACCGTGGCGGCGATCATGTCGCCGATCTCCTGGTTGGTCGGCCAGATATCGCGCAGGTAGACGTCGTTGCCGTCCTGGTCCTTGCCCAGCGAATCATTGACCAGGTCCAGGTCGATGCTGCCGGCAATCGCGTAGGCGACGACCAGCGGTGGGGAGGCAAGATAGTTCATCTTCACCTCGGCGTGGATGCGGCCTTCGAAGTTGCGGTTGCCCGACAACACCGCCGCGACGGCCAGGTCGTTCTCCGCGATGCCCTTGGACACGGCGTCAAGCAGCGGACCGGAGTTGCCAATGCAGGTGGTGCAGCCATAGCCCACCACATAGAAGCCAACTTTTTCCAGGTCCTCAAGCAGGCCCGCTTTCTGCAGGTAGTCGGTCACCACGCGCGAGCCGGGACCGATCGAGGTCTTGACCCAGGGTGCGGCCTTCAGGCCCCTGGCCGCCGCCTTGCGTGCGACCAGGCCCGCGCCCAGCATCACCGCCGGGTTGGACGTGTTGGTGCACGAGGTGATGGCGGCAATCACCAGCGAGCCATCGCTCAGGGCATGGTCCTGGTCGTCCAGGCGGATATTCGAGATCGGCTTTGCCGCCAGGTGTTCGGCCTGCGGCTGGGCACCACCTTCGTCCTTCAACTCCTGCACCGCACAACCCACTCGGTTGGCGGTGAAGCCCTTCACGTTGGTGGTGAAGTTTTCCTGCATGTCGCTCAACAACACGCGGTCCTGCGGTCGCTTGGGGCCCGCCAGCGACGGCTTGACCTCGGACATGTCCAGTCCGATCACCGAGGAATATTCGGCCTCGGGCTGGCCGGCCTCGTGCCACAAGCCCTGGGCCTTGGCGTAGGCCTCCACCAGTGCAATCTGCTCTTCGCTGCGGCCTGACAGGCGCAGGTACTTCGATACCTCGGCATCGATCGGGAAGATACCGCAGGTGGCACCGTACTCCGGTGACATGTTGCCGATGGTGGCGCGGTCGGCCAGCGGCAGGTTCTGCAGGCCTTCACCGAAGAACTCGACGAACTTGCCGACCACGCCATGCTTGCGCAGCATC
Source organism: Lysobacter sp. A378 (assembly GCF_054052125.1). Classification (NCBI taxonomy): domain Bacteria; kingdom Pseudomonadati; phylum Pseudomonadota; class Gammaproteobacteria; order Lysobacterales; family Lysobacteraceae; genus Lysobacter; species Lysobacter sp. A378. The sequence continues at coordinate 680,164 of NZ_JBSVRK010000002.1, forward strand.
TGGGTAACGGTCAGCACCAGGTCGGTCGCCGTTGCGCCCTCGGGCAGCTTGCCGGTCAGCTTGAAGCCGACCACCTGCGGGATCAGCATCGAGGACGGTTGGCCCAGCATCGCGGCCTCGGCCTCGATACCGCCAACACCCCAACCCAGCACACCGATGCCATTGATCATCGTGGTGTGGCTGTCGGTACCAAATACCGTGTCCGGGAACGCCATCAACTCGGTCACGCCCTGGTCGTTGGTGACCTCAGTGCCCATCACCACGCGGGCGAGGTTCTCCAGGTTGACCTGGTGGACGATGCCGGTGCTGGGCGGCACGACCTTGAAGTTTTCCAGCGCCTTCTGGCCCCAGCGCAAAAAGCCGTAGCGCTCCTTGTTGCGCTCGAATTCGATCCGGCCATTGATGTCCAGCGCGTCGGGACGGCCATACACATCGACCTGCACGGAGTGGTCGATCACCAGCTCGGACGGGATCTGCGGGTTGATCTGGCTCGGGTTTCCCCCCAGCTTGGCGACGGCATCGCGCATCGCGGCCAGGTCGACCACGCAGGGCACGCCGGTGAAGTCCTGCAGCACCACGCGGGCGGGCATGAAGGCGATCTCGCTGGAAGTCTCCGCCGCCGGATCCCATTGCGCGACTGCCTCGATATGCTCTTTGCCGACAGTGATCCCGCCATCTTCGTTGCGCAGCAGGTTCTCAAGCAGGATCTTCATCGAATAAGGCATCTTTGCCAGATCGAAGCGCTTGCCCAATGTGGGCAGGCTGAAATAGGTATAGGACTTGCCGTTGACGTCGAGTTGCGCGCGTGTGGCGAAGGAGTCGGCCATGAGGAGCTCCGTAGCTGGAAAAACATGGGGGGAGGGCAGCGCGACAGGCCCTTGGGAAATGATCACGCCCAGGACAGCCGCCGCAGTACGATCCTCCTATTATGCCGGAAATCGCTATTTATCGCCTGCGGCGGCCCGTTGGGAGCGGGCCATGATCGCCTAGCGCAGCAACGTTTCCACCTGTGCCGCCATGTCACGACGGCGCAGCAGGAAGTCCCACATGCTGCCGCCCAGCTGCCGCCACAACACGGCCGAGCGCACCGCGGCAAGCAGCACCGCGCGCACTTCGGCGACGACAGCGGGCTGGCCCAGGTAGTGGGGATTGCCCTGCACCAGGACCCGTGGACGCAGGTGGCTGAAGGTGTCGGCGTACAGGCTTCCCAGTCCCGACAACACATCGGGATGACTGCGGCCAAGCCGTTGCGCGGCTTCGGCCTGGACAAGGATTCCCTGCTGCACGCGCTGGGCCATGGCACCGTCGGCGACAAAGCGGCGTTCAAGCTGGATTACGGCCAACGCCAGCCGGGGCAGGTGCTCATCGTGGCTTTTCTTCTTGGCAAAATAGTCGCGCAGCAACGTCAGACCCGGACGCAGCGACGCGCGTCCGCCATAGACTTCCTCGGTGGTTGAGGCATCTATCCGGAACACCGAGTCGAGCATGGTGTCGACCACGTTGGCGTTGGATTGGCCGGTATCGGCAATGCGGCGCACCTGGGCCAGCGCCTGGAGCATGCCGGCCAACGCGAGTACGCGTTCGCCAAGGGGGTTGTCACGGTGATCAGTCATGCAGCATTGGCCCTCAGGCGTTGTTCAAGTGGAGCGTCAGTGGTCGCGATGATGGCACCGCCCAGGCAGACCTGTCCGTCGTAGAGCACCAGCGACTGACCCGGAGTCACCGCACGCTGGGGCCGGTCAAAGCAAACCGCCAGGGTGCCGTCCTCGTTTACCGTGACCTCGCAATCCTCTTCGGCCTGGCGATAGCGGGTCTGGGCGGTGCAGGTGAACCGCGACGCTGGTGCGCTCCCGGCAATCCAGTGTGCGGCTTCGGACCATAGCAACCGCGACGCCAGCCATGGCGTGTCGCTGCCCTGGTCGACATACAACATATTGTTGGCGATGTCCTTGCCCACCACGTACCACGGTGCCTGGGCAAACCCGCGTACGCCACCGATGTTGAGGCCTTCGCGCTGGCCCAGGGTGAAGTAGAACACGCCGGGATGATGACCGATGACTTGCCCGGCAGGGGTGCGCAGCTCGCCGGTGCGGGCGGGGATATAGCGTCCGAGGAACTCACGGAAGTCGCGCTCGCCGATGAAACATATCCCGGTGGAGTCCTTCTTGGCGGCGGTGGCGAAGCCGGCATCGCGCGCCATCTGCCGCACGTCGGTCTTGTCCAGCTCACCCAGCGGAAAGCGGGTGGCCGCCAGCTGGGCCTGTCCGAGCTGGTGCAGGAAGTAGCTCTGGTCCTTGTTGCGGTCTACCGCCCGCAACAGCTGGCAGCGCCCGTTATCGCGCGTGATACGGGCGTAGTGGCCGGTGGCGATGAAGTCCGCACCCAGGTCGTGGGCCGCGTCCAGGAAATGCTTGAACTTGATCTCCCTGTTGCACAGCACATCGGGATTGGGCGTGCGCCCGGCGGCATATTCGGCAAGGAAATGTTCGAACACGCCGTCCCAGTACGCGCCGGAAAAATCGCGGAAGTGGATCGGGATACCGAGCCGGCCACATATCGCGACCGCATCGCGACGGTCGTCCTCGGCCCGGCAATCGCCACTGCCGTCCTCTGCCCAGTTCTGCATGAACAGCCCGGCAATCGGCTCACCGGCATCGCGCAACAGCAATGCGGCCACCGACGAGTCGACACCGCCGGACATGCCCACGATGGTCCCGGGGATGCTCACGCCAGCTGCTGCACCAGGGACAGCGGATGGCGGCGGCCGGTCAGGTAGTCAACAACGGCGCGCCAGACCAGCGGACTGCGATGGCGGTCCAGCTGGCTTTGCAGGTCGGCCGGGGCCAACCACAGCGCCCGCGCGATACCGACATCCAGTTCGCGGTCGGGATCATGTGAGACCGGCTCCGCGGCAAACGCAAAGCGCAGGTAATGCCGGCCCTCGCCACCGTCTGGGCCGGGTGGCGCTTTCCACTGATAAGCGCCGATGAAACAGGTCAGGCGCACGTCCCAGCCGGTCTCCTCGCGTGTCTCGCGCAGCGCGGCGTCCTCCAGGCTCTCGTCGGGCTCCAGATGCCCGGCAGGCTGGTTCAGCACCAGGCGTCCGCGGGAGGCTTCCTCGACCATCAACAATTGCCCGTCACGGACCACGACGGTGGCCACGGTGACGTCGGGTTGCCAGAAGCGGCCTTCGCGATAACTCAAGATTCATTCAACCAATGGTGTTTCGCCCATTTTGCCGGTGCTCCGGCCGGGCGTCCATCGTCCGGCAGTGCGCCCACCGCGGGCGCGAGCATTTACAATGCGGCCATGTCCAGACCCGCCGAACACGAACACGACCATGGCCACGGCACGATGGTCGAGGCCGCCAAGCCCGAAACCGCCCGCCCACCGCTGTACTCGGTGATGCTGCTCAACGACGATTACACCCCGATGGATTTCGTGGTCGAGGTGCTGATGCGGTTCTTCCCGATGACCGCCGAGAACGCGACCCAGATCATGCTCCACGTGCACACCCGTGGCCGTGGCGTATGCGGTGTGTTCACCCGGGAAGTGGCCGAATCGAAGGTAGCGCAGGTCAACGAATTCTCCAGGCTGAATCAACACCCGTTGCTATGTACGATGGAGAGGGCGTAACCGATTAGCCGGCATGGAAAAGCGGGCTGGCATCCCCATCTTGGGTAGCAGTAGCTTTTCGGAGGCATCGCTTCATGTTCAGCAAGGATCTCGAGTTCAGCATCGGCCAGTGCTACAAACGTGCCCGCGAGGCGCGCCACGAGTACATGACGGTCGAGCACCTGCTGCTGGCACTGCTTGATAACCCCTCTGCGGAGGCCGTTCTCAAGGCGTGCGACGCGGACGCTCCGCGACTGCGCGGCGATCTGGAACAGGCCATTGCGACCTCGGTCTCGGTGTTGCCTGACGAGATCGATCGCGACACCCAGCCGACGCTGGGATTCCAACGCGTACTGCAGCGCGCCGTTTACCACGTGCAATCGTCGGGCAACAAGGAGGTCACCGGCGCCAACGTGCTGGTGGCGATCTTCGGCGAGAAGGACTCGCACGCGGTCTACTACCTCAACCAGCAGGACATCGCGCGGCTGGACGTGGTCAATTACCTGTCCCACGGGATTGCCCGCCAGGGCGACGATGGCGACAGCCAGCCGGTCGACGGCGAAGCCCGGCCGGCGGACGGCGAGGCCGATGCCAAGGCCGAGGCGCTGGACGAGTTCGCCGTCGACCTGAACCAGCTCGCCCGCGATGGCAAAATCGACCCGTTGGTGGGCCGGATGGACGAGGTGGAACGCACCATCCAGGTGCTGTGCCGCCGTCGCAAGAACAACCCGTTGTATGTCGGTGAGGCCGGCGTCGGGAAAACCGCTATCGCCGAAGGGCTGGCCAAGCGCATCGTCGACGGCGACGTGCCCGAAGTTCTTGCCGACGCGACCATCTATGCGCTGGACCTGGGCGCACTGGTCGCCGGTACCAAGTACCGCGGCGACTTCGAAAAGCGCCTCAAGGCGGTTCTTGCGCAAATGAAGAAGCATCCCGGCGCGGTGCTGTTCATCGACGAGATCCACACCATCATCGGCGCCGGCTCCGCGAGCGGCGGCACGATGGATGCGAGCAACCTGATCAAGCCGGCGTTGTCCTCGGGCGACCTGCGTTGCATCGGCTCGACCACGTTCCAGGAGTACCGCGGCATCTTCGAGAAGGACCGGGCGCTGGCACGGCGCTTCCAGAAAATCGACATCGTCGAGCCGACCATTGGCGAGACCGTCGAGATCCTGCAAGGGCTCAAGGCGCGTTACGAGGCCCACCACGGGGTCACCTATGACGATGACGCGCTGCAGGCGGCGGTAGATCTGTCGGTCAAGCACATTGGCGACCGGCTGCTGCCTGACAAGGCGATCGACGTGATGGATGAAGCCGGGGCACGCCAGCGACTGCTGCCGGAAGGCGTGCGCAAGGTGACCATCGACGTGGAGGAGATCGAGATGATCGTCGCCAAGATGGCGCGCATCCCGGCCCGCCAGGTCTCGGCTACCGACAAGGACGTGCTTCGCAACCTTGAGCGCAACCTGAAGATGGTGATCTTCGGCCAGGATCCGGCCATCGATTCGCTGACGTCGGCCATCAAGTTGTCACGTTCCGGGCTGGGCAGTCCCGACAAGCCGATCGGCAACTTCCTGTTTGCAGGCCCGACCGGGGTCGGCAAGACCGAGGTGACCAAGCAGTTGGCGCTGCAGTTGGGCATCGAGCTGGTCCGCTTCGACATGTCCGAGTACATGGAGTCGCATTCGGTGTCGCGCCTGATCGGCGCGCCTCCCGGCTACGTCGGTTTTGACCAGGGGGGCCTGCTGACCGAGAAAATCGTCAAGACCCCGCATTGCGTGTTGCTGCTGGACGAGGTGGAAAAAGCCCACCCGGACATCTTCAACATCCTGCTGCAGGTCATGGACCGTGGCGCGCTGACCGACACAAACGGCCGGGAGGCGAACTTCCGCAACGTGATCGTGGTGATGACCACCAATGCCGGAGCCACCCAGGCCGCCAGGCGGACGATCGGCTTCACCAAGCAGGATCACAGCACCGATGCGATGGAGGCAATCCGCAAGGGCTTCAGCCCCGAGTTCCGCAACCGGCTGGACGCCGTGGTCCAATTCGACGCACTCGGTTTCGAGCACATCCTGCGCGTGGTCGACAAATTCCTGATCGAGCTGGAAGCCCAGTTGCACGAGAAGGGCGTCACCATGACGGCGACTCCCGAAGCGCGCGAATGGCTCGCCCAGCATGGCTTCGACCCGTTGATGGGTGCACGACCGATGACCCGGGTCATCCAGGACAAGATCAAGCGCCCGTTGGCGGACGAGTTGCTGTTCGGCAAGCTGGTGGCTGGTGGCCGGGTAACGGTCCAGGTAAAGGACGACGAGCTGGTGATCGACGCGCAGCCCGAGCCGGAAAAGCTGCTGCCCGTTACCGTGGAATAGGCGGGTACGGAGCAGACCGCCAAACGAAAAAGGCGACCCATGGTCGCCTTTTTTAACGCATGCACCACCGCGGTTACTTGTTGCGGTAGGTGATCCTTCCCTTGGTCAGATCGTACGGGGTCATCTCCACCTTGACCTTGTCGCCGGTCAGGATGCGGATGTAGTTCTTGCGCATGCGCCCGGAGATGTGGGCGATGATCTCGTGCCCGTTTTCGAGGCGCACGCGGAACAGGGTGTTCGGAAGGGTTTCCGCCACCGTGCCCTCAAATTCGATCACGTCGTCTTTTGCCATGTGTTTCCTGCGTTTGTTGCGGGCGGCGCAAAAATGCAGCCGCGAAGCCGAGCATCATGACACGGTTGCCGTGTCGAGGCAAAATTTTGGTGTCGTGAGTGTACCCGGCGCGTCTCAAGCCAATGGCAGCGCAAGCTCCCGAGCATGGAGCGTGCCAAACCGCTGCGTCCACGACGTCGCCGCCACGGGGCGCGAGACAAGCAACCGGACCTGGGTGAGGAACCGCTCGCGTGGCCACGACATGCCGCCCAAACTCAGCAGATGCGGATTCTCGACCTGCGCATCCAACAGCGGCCAATGCCACTGATGCAGGCGGGCGGCGAGGGCGGCCAAGGCCACCTTGGAACCACCCGACGCCAGGCTGACCATGCTTTCGCCGAAGAACATCCGGCCGATCGCAACGCCATACAACCCTCCCACCAGCTCCGATCCGCTACGCACCTCGATGGAGTGGGCATGGCCGAGGCGGTGCAGCTCACTGTAAGCCTGGCACATCGCGGCGGTGATCCAGGTCCCGGGCTGACCCGGACGTGGCGCCAGGGCGCAGGCCCGGATTACCTCGTCGAACGCGCCATCGGCGGTGACCTGCCAGTCGGACTGGCGCAACGATCGCCGAAACCGGGATGACAAATGCACCGCGTCGGTACGGAACACGGTGCGCGGGTCCAGCGACCACCACAGCAACGGCTGGCCATCGGAGTACCACGGGAATATCCCGCCCGCGTAGGCGTTGAGCAGCCGCTGCGGGGACAGGTCGCCACCCATAGCCAGCAAACCGTCCGGCTCCCGCAAAGCCATGCGCGGGTCGGGGAAGGGTGAGCCGGGGTCAGTGGCCAGTCGGGGCAGGTGGATCGGCATGGTCGGTAGTGTCGCCGGATGGCTGCTTGAACGGCGAACGGCTGGTCAGGGTCGTCACATGGCGATTGATCACGGCGCGCTCTTGCTCGCACCATTGGCCCAGCGCGTCGCGGAACGAGGGATGGGCAATCCAGTGGCGGCTGCGCACCAGCGTGGGCAGAAACCCGCGCGCCAACTTGTGCTCCCCTTGTGCGCCCGGCTCAAACCGGGTCAGCCCTTCGCGCAGGCAGTAATCGATGCCCTGGTAGTAGCAGGTCTCGAAGTGCAACCCGGGAATCCCCTCGGTCGCGCCCCAGTACCGGCCGTACAAGGTATCGCCACCGCGCAGGCACAGGGCGCCGGCCACGGGACGCCCATCGCGCTCGGCAAAAAACAGCACCAGTGAGCGCGGCATGGCCTGCGCCAGGTGGCGAACGAACGCCAGGGTGATGGTCGGGTGGTTGCCGTACTCGGCGAACGTGCACAGGTAGAACCGGTGGATGTCGGCCAGGTCGGCGGCACTGGCGTCACCGCCCTTGACCACCCGGAAGGTCACGCCCGCACGGACGACCTTGGCGCGCTCCTGACGGATGTTCTTGCGGTGCTTGTGATCGAACGCGGACAGGTAGTCCGAAAAATCGGACCAGCCGGCGCGGTTATGCCAGTGGTACTGGATGTCGATGCGTTGCAACCACTCACCGCTGGCACCTGGTGGCGTGGAGCTTGCCGGCTCGAACGCCGCATCTTCGTCCTTGTCGTGGAAATTGACGTGCGCGGAAGACACGCCTTCGTGAGCGGCCAGTTCGACCATCTCCTCCAGCAACAACGACCGATGCGCCTGGTCGCGCACCAGCAGGCGCGGCCCGGTGACGGGCGAGTAGGGCACCGCGCACAGCCACTTGGGGAAATAATCCAGCCCGTGCTGGGCGTAGGCATGCGCCCAGGCATGGTCGAACACGAATTCGCCATGGGAGTTGTCTTTCAGGTATCCCGGCGCGGCGGCAAGCAGCTCATCGCCTTGCCACAGCGTCAGGTGCCTGGGCGACCAACCCCACTCCGGGCGCACAACCCCGTGTTGCTCCATGCCGACCAGGAACGCATGGGCAACAAACGGGTTTCGCCCGTCATGCAACGCATCCCATTGCACCGCAGGGATGTCGTCAAGCCGATTGTAGAGCCGTGTTTCGAGCATGCCGTTCGGCTACTCACCCTGGTCGAGGAATTTCTCCGCATCCAGCGCTGCCATGCAGCCGAAGCCCGCCGAGGTGATTGCCTGGCGGTAGACCTGATCGGCCACGTCGCCAGCGGCATACACGCCGGGGACCGAGGTCTGGGTCGCATTGCCATCCAGTCCCGACTTGATCTGCAGATAGCCGCCCTTCATCTCCAGCTGGCCCTCGAACAGCGAGGTGTTCGGGGTGTGCCCGATGGCGACGAAGAAGCCGTTGACCGGGATCTCACGGGTGCTCTGGTCGCCCTTGGTCGAGCGCAGGCGCATGCCGGTGACGCCGCTGTCATCACCCAGTACTTCTTCGACGGAGTGATCCCAGACCAGTTCGATCTTGCCGGCCTGGGCCTTGGCGAACAATTTGTCCTGGAGAATCTTCTCGGCCCGCAGGCTGTCGCGACGATGCACCAGATACACCTTGCGCGCGATGTTGGACAGGTACAGCGCCTCTTCAACCGCGGTGTTGCCGCCGCCGATCACCGCCACTTCCTGTTCCTTGTAGAAGAAGCCATCGCAGGTCGCGCAGGCTGAGACGCCCTTGCCCATGAACTTGGTCTCGGACTCGATGCCGAGGTACTTGGCACTGGCACCGGTGGCGATCACCAGCGCATCACAGGTGTATTCGCCGCTGTCGCCGATGAGGCGGAACGGCCGCTGCGACAAGTCGGCCGAATGGATCTGGTCAAACACCACCTCGGTATCGAAACGCTCGGCATGAGCCTGCATCCGGGTCATCAGATCCGGGCCTTGCAGGCCGTGGGCATCACCGGGCCAGTTGTCGACATCGGTGGTGGTCATCAACTGTCCCCCCATCTGCAACCCGGTGATCAACAATGGCTTGAGGTTGGCGCGGGCAGCGTAGACGGCCGTGGTCCAGCCGGCCGGGCCGGAGCCCAGGATGATGAGACGGGCATGCTTGCTTGGGGTCATGGGTATAATCGCAACGGTTGGGAATGCGCCGCATCGGCGCAGGACTGGGTCGCATTTGCGACCGGCATGGCCCATAGCTTGGAGGCGGCGTCCCGGCAACACAAGGCGGACACGAGGACGCAGCGTTGCAGTGCGGTCGAGCGGGGCAGGGGTCGGTTGACGACGGCTTTTCGCGTATATTCAATGGCTAACACAACCTAGCTAAGGCAGAACATCACGGTGGCGCAAGCGTCCACGGCAGCAGGCAAGAAAAAAGCGAAGACCACTCCGAGGGCGGACGCCACACCGTCGCCACGGCGGCAGCGGTTGATGCGCGACATTGCGATGATCGTGATCGCGCCGCTGTTGCTGTACCTGCTGGCGAGCCTGGTTACCTTCTCGCCCAACGATCCGGGCTGGTCGCAGTCCGGCAGCGTCACCGCACCGCTGCACAACCTGGGCGGCCGGGTCGGTGCCTGGCTGGCCGATGTGTTGCTGTATCTGACCGGCTACGTCGCGTTCCTGCTGCCGGTGATGCTTGCCCTGGTGGCGTGGATCGCCTTGTTCGGCATGGACGTGGATGGCGATGGCGACGCCGACCTCGGTCCGGCGTTGCGACTGGTCGGCATCGTCGGCTTCCTGGTGTCGGCCACGGGCCTGCTGCAACTGCGCGTGGGTTCGGTGATCGATTTTTCCGCCGGCGCCGGTGGCATCCTCGGACAACTGGTCGGGCGCTCGTTGTACAGCGGCTTCGGCCCGGTGGGTGGCAATCTGTTCCTGCTTGCCCTGTTGCTGGTCTCGGTGACCCTGGCGACCGGGATCTCGTGGCTGAGCGTGATGGACCGGGTGGGCCAGTGGGTATTGGCTTTGGGACCGGTGTTGTCACGCCTGTTCCGCCGGGGCAGCCAACAAGCCAGCGAGTGGCAGCAGACCCGGACCCTGCGCGAGGAGCGCGGTGAGGTCCGCAAGGTCGACAGCGAGCTGCGGGCCAAGCGCGCGCCAGTGAAGATCGAGCCGCCGGCACCGGCTGCCGTGGAACGTAGCGACCGCGCCCAGCGCGAACAGCAGATTCCGCTGCTCAACGTCAGCGACGGCACAGGCATCCCGCCGCTGTCGTTGCTGGACGATCCCAAGCCGCAGCCCAAGGGCTACAACGCAGATACGTTGGAGACCCTGTCGCGGCAGATCGAGTTCAAGCTCAAGGATTTCCGCATCGAGGCCACCGTGGTCGGTGCGTATCCCGGCCCGGTGATCACCCGGTTCGAGATCGAGCCGGCGCCGGGCATCAAGGTCAGCCAGATCAGTTCGCTGGACAAGGACATCGCTCGCGGGCTGTCGGTCAAGTCGGTGCGCGTGGTCGACGTCATCCCGGGAAAGGCGGTGATTGGCCTGGAAACGCCCAACACCCGACGCGAGATGATCTACCTGTCCGAGCTGCTGCGTTCCAAGGAATATGACAAGGCAAGCAGTCCGCTGACGATCGCGCTGGGCAAGGATATCGGGGGCCGTCCGACGGTCGCCGACCTGGCCCGGATGCCGCACCTGCTGGTCGCCGGCACCACCGGCTCGGGCAAGTCGGTTGGGGTCAACGCGATGGTGTTGAGCTTGCTGTACAAAGCGTCCGCCAAGGATGTGCGGATGTTGATGATCGACCCGAAGATGCTGGAACTGTCGGTATACGAAGGCATCCCGCACCTGCTGGCGCCTGTGGTCACCGACATGAAGGAGGCCGCCAACGGCCTGCGCTGGTGCGTGGCCGAGATGGAGCGGCGCTACAAGCTGATGAGCGCGGTCGGCGTGCGTAATCTGGCGGGCTTCAACAAGAAGGTGCGCGATGCCAGCGATGCCGGGCAGCCGATGAGCGACCCGCTGTTCAAGCCCAACCCGGAGATCAACGAGGTTGCGCCGCTGCTGGAGCCGTTGCCATTCATCGTGATCTTCATCGACGAATTCGCCGACATGATGATGATCGTCGGCAAGAAGGTCGAGGAGTTGATCGCCCGCCTGGCGCAGAAGTCCCGCGCCGCCGGCATCCATCTGATCCTCGCCACCCAGCGCCCGTCGGTGGACGTCATCACCGGTCTGATCAAGGCCAATATCCCGACCCGGATCGCGTTCCAGGTATCGAGCAAGATCGATTCGCGCACCATCCTCGACCAGTCCGGCGCCGAAACCCTGCTCGGCAACGGCGACATGCTGTACCTGCCACCAGGGACCGCGATGCCCGAGCGCGTGCACGGCGCGTTCGTGTCCGATGAAGAAGTACACCGTGTGGTCGAGTTCCTGAAGCAGACTGGACGTACCGACTACATCAACGGTGTTCTGGAAGACGTGCAGACGATGGGCGATGGCGTCGTGGTGGGGGCCACCGGGCTGCCCGAGACCGCCAGCAGCGGGGACGAATCCGACCCGCTGTACGACCAGGCCGTACGGGTGGTTACCGAGACCCGGCGTGCATCGATTTCCGGCGTGCAACGGCGGCTGAAAATTGGATACAACCGTGCGGCGCGTCTGGTCGAGGCCATGGAAGCGGCCGGCATCGTCACCCCGCCGGAGCACAATGGCGACCGCAGCGTCCTGGCACCGCCACCGCCGCGCGATTGACTTGCGTCCGGCTGCGCCACGCTGAATGTTGACGATCACGTCGAGCACGCATTCAGCTTGACCACTACACACTCGCAACCAGACTACGACTGGAGATCGACTGCATGAACCAGATGATTCGCTGGGGTACCGGTTTGCTGCTGGGCACCGTCGTCGCGGGCAGTGCACTGGCTGGCGCGCGCGATGATCTCGATACGTTCACCAAGGGCTTGAAAGGGCTTGATGGCCAGTTCACCCAGCAGGTTTACGACACCCAGGGCAAGCTCAAGGAAACCTCCACCGGGCACGTGCAGCTCTCCGTGCCGCATCTGTTTCGCTGGGAATACGTGAAGCCCTATCCCCAGGTGATTGTTGCCGATGGTGAAAAGGTCTGGATCTACGACCCCGACCTGGAGCAGGTGACAGTGCGTCCGCAAGGCGTGGAAGAGCGCAGCAGTCCCTTGGCGGCATTGTTCGAGCCAGCCAAGCTGGACAAGCAGTTCGTGGTCAAGGAGCTCGGCGCCACCGATGGCCTGGAGTGGTTGAGCCTGGCACCCAACGACGACAACCAGGCCAGTTTCCGCTCGGCCCGGTTGGGTTTTGACGATGGCAAGCTGGTGCAGATGGAAGTGAACGACGCTGTCGGCCAGCGCACCGAGATCACCTTCGAGCAGTGGCAGCGCAACCCAGGTTTCCCGGCGGACACCTTCCGATACACGCCGCCGGAGGGCGTGGATGTCATTGGGGAGCGCTGACCAAGCGTCGCTTATCCCGTGAGCCCGGCGTGAACGCGTAAACCGTTCAGATTCAAGGGCTTGGCGTCACGATTTGTCGACGGCCCCGGCGCCATGCTGGCTTCCAAGGTATCCGCCGGATGCCGCTGGAACTGTTCAGATGCGCCATCACTCCATCCCGTTTGTTATCCGCCCGCTGGCGGTCGTCGCGACGACTGCCGCCGGGTTGTTCTTCGCCACGGCCCTTGCCCAACGCCCGGTGCCGGTGTCCGTTGCACCCCAGCTTCAGGCGCAGGCGCTGCAGGCTCCCCAGTCGCGTGAGGAAGGCGGGCAGGCGATGGACAGCGCGGTGGCAGCGGCGTTGATCGGCGCGATCAGCGATCAGTTCGATGCGCGCCGGGTTGAAGTCACCCTGGACAAGGTTCATGTCGCACCGCTGAGCGTGCGCGACCGCAGTGTGTCCGGCAACGGTCGCTTGCGCATCGGCGATGCACCCGACTGGATCGCGATGAGCTTCAACGCGTTGTACGACACCGCTACCGCAAGCGTGAGCCGTCCGGTGCTGGTGCTCAACGATGGTCAGGCCGGCGAAGTGCTGCAACTGGATTCCGATCTCGCACGCGCATTGGACCGGGAAGTGAATTCCGCCCTGGCCAGTGAATTTTCCCAGCAATCGGTGCAATTGCTGATTGAACGCGTTACCACCACCGCCTCCGACCAACGTTTCGTGCAGCTGAGGGCACTGGGTATCGCTGAATTTTCCGGTGAAGGCACTACGCCGGCACAGGTTTCCGCGTTGTACGACCGCGACACCGGGGAATGGTTGCGCGTGGACTACGAGTTGGGTACATCTTCAAACTGGGCCGAACAGGCCGAGCCCGCGGTCGCCAGCAACTAGCTCAACGGTGGGTGCCAGTGCGCCCGCGGGACGCGCGTCCTTTGTTACGCTGGGCGGCGTTCACCCGACTACTTGAGCGGCATGAAGTTGCCCAGAATCCGTTCACCCAAAATCGATCTCGCCGGTCCCCCTGCAGACCTGCTCAGCGTGGAAAACCGGGCAATGCGACCGCTCGCCGAGCGCATGCGACCGAACACGCTTGACGGGATGGTCGGCCAGCGCCGCCTGTTTTCCGCCGGTTCCGCACTGCGCCGGGCGGTCGAGTCCGGCCACGCCCATTCGATGATCCTGTGGGGGCCGCCGGGCTGTGGCAAAACCACGTTTGCGCTGTTGCTCGCGCAGTACACCGACGCTGAATTCCGCGCGATATCCGCCGTGCTGTCCGGCTTGCCGCAGGTCCGGGTGGTGCTGGAAGAGGCCGCACAGCGATTCGCTGAGGGTCGGCGCACAGTGCTGTTCGTCGATGAGGTGCATCGGTTCAACAAGACCCAGCAAGATGCCTTCCTGCCGCACATCGAGCGCGGCACTATTCTGTTTGTTGGCGCGACCACCGAGAACCCGTCTTTCGAACTCAACTCCGCATTGCTGTCGCGCTGTCGCGTGCACGTGATGGAGGCGGTGTCCGCCCAGGACATCGCTGTCGCATTGCAGCGGGCCCTGGATGACGCTGAGGACGGACTGGGCGGGCAGGGGCTGAAGGTGTCCGACGAGGCGTTGATGCAGATCGCCGGCGCCGCCGATGGTGATGTCCGCCGTGGCCTGACCTTGCTCGAAATCGCCGCCGAGCTTGCGTCTGGCGAGCAGGGCGAGATTACCGACGCCACCCTGAGCCAGGTGCTGGCCGACCGCACCCGCCGCTTCGACAAGGGCGGCGAGCAGTTCTACGACCAGATATCGGCATTGCACAAATCGGTGCGCAGCTCGAACCCGGACGCCGCGCTGTATTGGCTCACCCGGATGATCGATGGCGGCTGCGACCCGGCCTATCTCGCCCGTCGACTGACCCGCATGGCCACCGAGGACATCGGTCTGGCCGACCCGCGTGCGCAGCAGATGGCGATCGATGCCTGGGACACCTATGACCGCCTCGGCAGTCCGGAAGGTGACCTCGCGTTGGCGCAACTGGTGATCTACCTGGCCAGCACCGCCAAATCCAACGCGGTTTATGTCGCTTTCAACACGGCCAAAAAAGATGTACGCCAGTACGGTACCCAGGACGTCCCGCTGCACCTTCGCAATGCACCGACGAAGCTGATGAAGGAGCTGGGTTACGCCAAGGGCTATCAGTACGACCACGATGCCGAAGGCGGTATCGCGCTGGACCAGACCGGTTTCCCCGATGCGATGGGCGAGCGCGTGTACTACCAGCCGGTGGCGCGGGGCATGGAGGTCAAGCTAAAGGAAAAACTCGACCGGCTGCGTGCGGCGCGCAAGGCCGCTACTGGTGGCAAAAGCGACGATTGAGACGGGCAAGATCGGTCAACGTCGCGACACATGCCGATTGCCGCGCACATACCAGCGCCAGGGCTCGGTGACGGCTCGGGTGATGCCGACGCGCGTGGTCACGAACGGGTTGTCGGGCGGGGGCATGCCGTCGTCCAGTATCCGGTAAGGCCCGGCCAACAGGTCGTCGCCGTCCTGGGCCTGGCCGATGCCCATGGCCTGGGTGAGCCGGGCCGGGCCGCTGCACAGGTCGCGCTCGCGCCGCGCCGCCGGCCGGGCGGCATGCATCAGGTCCAGTCGTTCCAGCGGCTCCAGCGCTCGCAGCAGCACGGCGACCCCCTCGCCCGGCTCGCCACACACCGCGTTGGCGCACCAGTGCAGGCCGTAGGTGAAGTACACGTACAGGTGCCCCGGCGGCCCGAACATCGTCGCGTTGCGCGCGGTCTGGCCGCGATAAGTGTGCGCGGCCGGATCCACCTCGCCGCAATAGGCTTCGACCTCGACAATGCGTCCGCTGCGCCCGTCCGGTCCCGCCAGAACCTTGTTGAGCAGTTCCGGGGCAACCTGGCGCGGGTCGCGCCGGTAGAATTTTCGCGGCAGCCCGGTACGGCGGCGGACAGCGGCACTCAATCTTGCGGGCTTGATCGGGTCCCGGCCGGATCGGGTCGCTTGGCCGCTACGAATGGCGAGACCGGGTCACTTGCGGGAAAGGTTTCCTCCAGGGCCTCATCCTGGTTCTCGTTCTGGTGTTTCTCGCGTTGCCGGCGCTCCGCCGTTGATTCGGGCGTCTTTGGCTGGCCCGGCTTGAGGTCGCTGGCAGGCGGGTCTTTCTGGTCTCGATTGCTCATGGGAAAACTCCCGAATGAAATCGATTGAAATTTACGGCAGCTCCCGGAACCCGGGTGTGAAGGTGCGACAGCAAGGCGGCGTTCGCTGGCCGGGAGCGGCTCAGGTCACGAGTTCAAAACGGATCCTGCGCGTCACCGGGTCCGCCTGGGCAAGCCGCACGCGTACCTTGGCTCCCAGTGGCAGATCGGAATCCGCGCTCACGCGTCCCAGCACTGCCGGATCGCGCAACATGACATCACCCTGGCCCGGATTCTTCGGATTGACCTCGACAATCGCGCCGGCGAACGTTTCACCCACGCGCGGCGCCAGCGCCGTCGCCTCGGCCAGGTCGAGCACGGCGTTCTCGTAGCGGCTTGCGCGCCGTGAGGACTCCTGCATCGTCGCCGGCAGGCCGGGCAGGGCATCCAGCACCCACTCCGGGACCGGCACGCCGGCACACAGCGCGACGCAGGTTTCGCCGGTGTAACGATCCACCAACCGTCGCAACGGAGCGGTGACGTGGGTGTACTGCGCCGCCAGCGCCGAATGCCACGAATCCTCGGGCACGCTGCCGGTGAACGCGAGGTAGCCCGCTCCGCGCAATACCGAGGTGCACGCGGTCGCCATTGCCACATCGCGTGGCTGGCGTGGATCGAGCGAGCGGATGAAGTCGGGGTAGGAGAGTGTTTCGGGCCAGTCGATCTCCAGCGCGTCGGCGGTACGGTGGAGCCGGGCGATGGCGCGCGGATCGGCATCGGGCAGGGTGCGCAGCAAGCCGACCCCGGCCTGCACCATCAGATGTGCGGCCGCCATGCCGGTCAGCAGCGAGATCTGCTCGTTCCAGTTCTCGACCGGATAGCGGGCGCGGAACTCAATCGTCCACGCACCGCCGTCGACACGAACCTCCTGCTCCGGCAGTGGCAGGCTGACGCCACCACGACGTCGCTCGCGCATCTCCCGCAACTCGCCAATCTCACGCAGGACTGCCCACATCGGGTCAGCCTTGCCGCTGTCGATCTCGTGCTGCACGCCGGCATAGTCAAGCTTTGCCCGGCTGCGGACCCGGGCGCGATGCACGTCCACGCCGATGCCTTCGCCGCTTGCGTCCAGGTCGATCGTCCACAACAAGGCCGGTCGCACCTGTCCGGGCAGCAACGAAGCGGCATCCTCCGACATGGCCTTGGGGTGCAGTGGAATCTTGCTGTCGGCGCCGTACAACGTCTCCCCGCGACGGTTGGCCTCCAGATCGATCGCATCGCCGGCGCTGACAAATGCGGCGACATCGGCAATCGCATAATGGACCCGGTAGCCATCGCCATTGCGCTCGACAAACAGCGCCTGGTCCAGGTCCATCGCGTCGGGCGGATCAATGGTGACCAGCGCGATGTCGGTGCGGTCCTCGTCGGGCAGTCGCGCGTTGGCTACTGCGATGTCGGCGGCGCGCTCCACCTGTGGCGGGAACGAGGTGGGCAGCTCGAGTTCTTGCTGGAGCATCCGCATGCCCCGGACCAGTGCTGGATCCTGCGGTGTGCCAAGGCGTAAACGGCGTGTTGTCGTCATCGATTATCCTTCTGCTTGGTGAGGGTCAGTCCGCAACGTAGCCGCCAAAACTTCCGGCCGCGCCCGGAAACACTACCGGACTCTCCGCCCCGTTTTTGCCGACTGCCGAGACACCGAAGAAATAGTTGTCGATGACGACGTTCTCCAGCGTGTGCTCGGCGACGTTGCCTACGTAGATGCTGTGGCTCCACTGCGGCTCGGTCGTGAGTCGCCAGTGGATGCGGTAGCCCGCGAGGTCCGGGGCCTGGCTCGCAGGCGGTCGGGTCCAGCGCAAGGTGGTGTCGGGGCTGACCGCGCCCTCGATTTCGACCTCGGCCGGCGGTGGCGGCGCCCAGGCCATGCCCGCCAGACTGACCGCGTTCAGTGCAGTCAACTTGGCTGCATAGGCGAAGTCGACGCCGTCGATGGTGTCGCCGTAGGTGACCCCGTCCTCGACGCGCAGATCCTGATGCTGGCGGGTGTAGTTCTCGTTGGTCTCCATCACCCGAACCGCCGGCGCGCCAATATCGTTGAACGGGCGGTGGTGGCCGCCGCGGCCGAAGCGGTCGAGCCGGTAGACCATCATCACGTCCAGGTTCGGCACGTACTGGTCGGCCATACGGTCGATGTAGCGGGCGAGGTTGCGCGAGGGCGAGTCGACCTCGCCGCCAGTGAAGCGGCGCGCGCGTGCTTCCTCTGGCGTCTCGTTGACCCGCGTGCCCTCGGAGAACACGCGTGCGGTGGTGTTGTCGATGACGCCGTTGACGCCCGCGATATTGCCGATCATGTCGTTGTTGAGCAGGGCCTCGATCCGCCAGCCGTTCTCCAGCGCGTACTCGGCCAGGATCTTGCCGCCGAACAGGCCCTGCTCCTCGCCAGCAAGCGCGGCATAGACAATCGTGCCGTTGAACTCGTACTGCGACAGCACCCGGGCGGCTTCCAGTGTTCCGGCAATGCCCGAGGCGTTGTCGTTGGCTCCGGGCGAATCGGAGGTGTAATCCATCACGTCCGATACCCGCGAGTCGATATCGCCAGACATCATCACCACGCGCTTGGGATCGCTGCTGCCACGCTGGATCGCAATCACGCTGACGACCTCGACCGGGTCGGGGACGCGTTCCTCGCCCGATACGGTGTCGCCAACCACCATCACCTCCAGGCAACCGCCGCAGTCGCGCGAGATCCGCTCGAATTCGGCCTTGATCCAGCGCCGCGCGGCGCCTATGCCACGGGTGTCGGATTCGGTGTCGGACAGTGTGTGACGCGTTCCGAAGTCAACCAGGGTGCGGATATCGGCCTCGATCCGGGTGGGCGAGGGCGATCGCGCGATGTCGTGCAATTCGGGGACCGTGGCCGGAGGAGTCGTACCCGTGGCGGCAATCGCTGGGGCACAGGCGAGACTGGCAGCGGCGGCAAGCAAGTATCGATACATGGAATGGGTCCCGTGGATGGATGTATGGGCTACGTGTCGCACTCTACCGGAGACCGTCGACTGGACCGGGTCGAATCGGCGCGCCACCGATCGACCTCATGGTGCAACGTCGCCTGCGCCTAGCTACTAGCACTGCCGGCACAGTGGCGCTGAGCCTCCCGGGTCGAATGAGCCGCATCAGCTTCGTGCACAACCTGACCTGTTCGCCGATCCCCACAGCCCGTGGCAACGCGGCTGCCGCGAGAACTTCAACGGCTTGCCGCGCCCGTGTGACTTCATCTCGATCACGGAGAAGGAACTGCAAGCGGCTGTGGGTCAGATGGATGACCGACCGAGGAAGCGACTGGGCTACCTGACACCAGGCGAGGTATTCTTCAACCACGGTCACCGTGCACTTCAACGTTGAATGCACCGGTGGAAATGGTGAGCATGGCTCATGTATGAGTGGCAACCATGCGCTCAAAATTCATCATTGATGCGTCGGCCAGGTCTCGAGTCCGGGATGCACGTGTTTTGACAGGGGTGGCCCATGGTGGGATGGCAGCGATTCACTCGATACATTCGGTTTCTCGATCTGCGCTGGTCAGTCAGCCGCAGCGTACAAGTACGGGTAATCGAAAGGCCGGGGCTGTGGATGCGGGAGGAGGAAATCGAAGCGCTACTGGTGCAACTGCGTGGCATCACCCGACACGGCATAGGCCATGACCTCGACTATGGTGTTGTGTCAGGCGATCCCGTGCGTCTGCAGCAAGCGGTGATCACCGTGCTCTACGACGCCAAAAACGGGGAAGCGGTGGCATTCAACGCCCTGTCGTTCATGGACATCGAAGTGCGTGGTGTGCCCACGCGCGCACTCCACCTCGGGCTGGTGGTGGTCGACCCAAAGTTCCGTACCCAGGGATTGTCATGGGTGCTTTATGGGCTGACCTGCATCCTGATCTTCTTCCGTCGTGGCTTGCGACCACTGTGGATCAGCAACGTCACCCAGGTGCCAGCCATTATCGGCAAGGTCGCAGAAGCGTTCCCCACGGCCTGGCCCAATCCTTTCTCGCAGGTTCGGCGCAGTTTCGATCACCTGAGCGTGGCACGCGAGATCATGCGTCGACACCGGGGTGTTTTTGGTGTGGGCGCCGAAGCCAGTTTCGACGAGGCGCAATTCGTCATCGCCAATGCCTATACCGGTGGTTCCGACAACTTGAAAAAAACCTTCGACCAGGCACAAAAGCATCGCGACGACCGCGCCAACGAAGTCTGCCGCGAGCACTTGGACTACGCTCGCGGCGACGACTTCCTCCAGGTCGCGCGTTTCGATCTCACCGCAGCCCGCCGATATCTGCTGCGTGACGTACCACGAAATTCATTGCTGGGGCTTTCGTGGCAGTTGGCATTCCTGCTGCTGGGTTGGGTGTTGCTGCCGCTGGTTCATTGGCTCAATCCACGCGAAGCGATGGGTGAGCTGCGCGCACGGAGCGCTGCATGAGTCTGGATTCGGCTTTCGACTACGCGGAGTTCGTCGACCGCAATCTTGGATTCGTCAACGCCAGTGAGCAGCAAAAGTTGCGGGAAGGCCGCGTGCTGGTGATCGGCGTTGGCGGCATGGGCGGGGCAGCGGTACAGGCATTGGCGAGGTTGGGCCTGGGCGCACTGACTCTGGCCGATATTGATACCTTTGAGCTATCCAATCTCAACCGCCAGGTATTCGCAAACATCGACACCATAGGCAGCGACAAGGCGCAGGCCACGGCGTCGGCGCTGCAGCGGATCAATCCGCAACTCCACCTGCAGGTGCTCGGGCGCGAATGGCCGCAGCAACTCGACGAATTGCTCGATCGACATCGCATCGTCATCAATGGCATGGACGACATTGCGATGGGCATCCACCTGTATCGCCGCGCCGCCGTGCACGGTGCCACTGTGATCGACGCGTACACTTCGCCGTTGCCATCGGTTATCGCGGTATCGCCACAGGACCTGCGACCCGAACAGCGCCTGGGCTACCCATCGCTAGGCGTCAAACCTGCGCAATTCACACCGGAGTTGCTGCAGGCCTGCTTCGGTCGCGAGCTGGAGTACGTGATGGTGCATTCCAGTTCCGCGAACCACATCGATTTTGAACTCGGGCGCGAACTGATCGCGGGGACGCGCAAACGCATGTCGTTCGCGCCCATGGTAATCACTACCGGCAACATGATGGCATTCGAAGTCGTCAAGTGTCTGCTCGGTCGTACGCCGATGGCAGACGCGCGAGGATACTTTTTTAATCCGTGGACGATGCAGGTGGAGCGACCGCGCCCGAAGCCGGTGGCTGCGCTGCGGCGCTTCATGGTGCGCCGCTTCATGGCGAGGCTGATGCGTGGATAGCGCAATCAGTGTCGACGCCGCGCTGTCCTTGATCGCCGCCGCGGCCTGCGTACCGTATCTGCGATTTCTATGGAAGTCGGAAGCACCAGCCGGCGGACGCGCGGCAATATTTCTGGTCGCCATGTTGGGCGCGTTGATGGTCTTGCGCGGCATCGACTGGATGAACGATGGCGTCCGGCTCAATCGCCTCACTTTTGCCGCGGCAACGCTCTTGCCGCTCGCGATCACCCTGTTCTGCGAAAGGATACTGCGTCGGCACCATCCACTGTGGGTCAAGCTGTTTACGCTGACGGTGACCTTGGCTTTCTTCGTCCTCAATCTACTTGTTCCACTGGCGCACCAACCATTGTGGCCGGTGGCATTCGCGCTTGTGCTCGCCGCAGTGGTGAGCTGCAACGGCGTCTTGTTGCTACGTGGTCACGATGCGCTTGGTGTCGAGGAGCGTCGCCTGGTCAGCGCGCTGGTTCTGGTCGCGCTACTGGCCACCCCATTGCTGGTCAGCGACTTCCGCACACTGATCGGCTACCCGCCAGTCCGTCTGGGAAGCTTGGCGGCGATGCTGTTCATCCATGTGATGCTCGCGACCGAGGCGCGTTTGAGCATCGTCCGGGAACTGATCACACGTGTACTCGTATGGGTGGCACTGGGACTGGTTCTCGCGGGACTGTTCGCGTGGGTGCTGGGGTTCGCTGGAGAAGCCCTGTGGCATCGGACTCTGAGTGCCTGGCCGGTAGCGATTGCGCTACTGATGTTCGGCGCCATCGTGGCCAGCAGCCGCGCATTGTCGGTGTCGAGCGCGGAAAATCACTTCCTGCGCTGGCTGCAAGCGACTCCGCTCGACGATGCCGAAACCTTGCTCGCCGGATTGCGTAACTATCCGCAAACGCAGAGCCATCTGCGCCTGCAGGAGTCGGACCTTGATGATTACGACGCGTCTGTCTTGTGGCGGCTTGCCGATTCGCCCGTTTCGCTTTCCCAGGCGCGCGTCTCTGCCGGGTGTAAAGATCCGCTGTTGTCCGAAGCAGGCGAACAGTGGCTCGATCTCCTCGAGCGGCACCGCATGAACTACGCGTTGCCGATACGCGCGTATCCCCCGTTACTGGTGCTCCTGCAAATGCCTTCCTCGTCGAGCGAAAGTGTGTCGCATCTGCGTGCAGGCATCATCCAGCGTCTCGCCCAGCGCCTGGCCATTGGCCCATAAACAGGTTCATCAACATGGATGTACACATCGTCGAAGGGGATTTCGCTGCATTCTTCGCTGCTCCCTTTGCGGTGTACGGGCGCGATGCCTACCTTGCCTCGCCGCTGGAATCGGATCTTCGTGCCGCCTTCGCGCCGGAGCGGAATCCGCTCCTGCAGCAGGGGCGCGCGCGCCTGACCTGGTTTACAGCGCACCGCGGTGATCGAGTCGTTGGCCGCATCACTGCACATATCCACGAGGTTTCCAACCGTTTGCATGGTTTACGCCGCAGCTACTTCGGGATGCTCGATTGCGTCGACGATCAGGCTGTGGCCGCCGCACTGCTTGAGGCGTGCGGTGATTGGGGACGTTCGCGCGGTTGCAACGAGCTGATAGGCAACTTCAATCTCACGATCACCCAGATGGTCGGCACCCTCACCGGCGGCCATGAGCACCGGCCCTACACATACCAGGATTGGTCGCCTCCGTACCTGCCAGGCCTGCTGGAAGCTTGCGGTTTTGAGCGTACGTACCCGATGCGGACCTTTGAAATCGACACGGATGCCGTCGACGAGGAGGTGCTGCTGGGGTCTCGCCAGCGCATGCTGCTCGCCGATCCGGACTGGAGCTTCCGGCCTATTCCCAAGCGTGGACTGGAGGCAAGCTTGCGGGCGGCCTGCGGCGTTCTCAACGACGGTTTTGCCGACAACCCCATGTTCGTGCCGTTGACTGAGGAGGAGTTCATCTTTCCAAGCAAAGGGTTGGGGCTTGTGATGGACGAGCGCTTGTCCTGCATGGCGCGCCATCGCGGCGTGCCGGTCGGCGCGATACTCTGCATTCCCGATCTCAATCCCTTGCTGCACGCAATGCACTACCGGCTCGGCTGGAGTGCGCCGTGGCACTACTTGCGTCATCGCCGGCCACGCCGCGCAGCGCTGCTGTTCTACTCGGTACGGCGCTCCCACCACAATCTGGGCGTAAACGGCGTGATGTTGCAACGTGTGCTCACTGCGATGTGCGATGGGGGATACGAGCGGCTCGGCATCAGCTGGGTCTCCGACGACAACTTGGCCAGCCTCCGGCAGATGGAGAAGCTCGATGCGCGGCCCTTGCACCGCCTGCATCTGTTCAGCAAGTCGCTGGCATGAGAGGCGTCGCATCTGGCTTGATTAGGCACTGGGTCGCGCAAGCCGCACGTGCGCCCAGTCCACACAACTGCCAACCGGCGCGCTGGCGCCTGCGGGAGGAGCAGCTTGAACTGTGGGAAGACACGGCGCGCTGGTTGGCCGTGGGAGACCGCAGCGGCCGCGACAACACTCTCGTTCTGGGAATGGCTTGGGAAGGCTTGCAACTGGCGGCATCACGCGATGGCTACCTGCTCGATGCGCCCATACTCGACGAAGCGAGCTATCCGCCTGCGCCAGGGCCACGTCGTCGGGCGAGGGCCAGACTGCACCGGGGTGGCATTGTCGATCCTTTGGCGGCAATGCAATCAGATCGCCATACTTGCCGGAAACCATTCCGGCCAGCAACACAGCCCGAACGCGAACGGTTTCTGGCCTGCCTGGCTGAACATCACGCGATTGCGCAGCCAGTCGATGCCGCACACATCGCCGGCGTGGCCATCGCCCAACAAGGAGCGAGCATCGCGCTGCTGCGTGATCGTGCCATGGGGGCGGAACTGTACGGCTGGCTGCGTCTGTCCGCAGGACATCCGCAAGCACACCGCGATGGACTCGATGCGGCCTGTCTGGAGTTGAACGCGTTCGAAGCCTGGGGTGCGAACTGCCTGATGCGGCCCGCCTTGGCGTCATTCCTGGCTGCGTCGGGACTTGGCGGCCTGCTGGTGGAGGAACGCGAAAAAGTACTTTCAGCAACCGCCATCGTGGTGCTTGCAGCCGATGCTGAAATCGACGATTTCCATGCCGGTCGGCTGTGGTATCGCTTCTGGCTCCGGCTCACTGCGGCGGGCTTTGCTGCGGTCCCGATGTCGGCCCTGGTGGATACCAACGCGGGACGCGCCGCACTGGAGAGGCTGCACCGTTTGCGGGTCGGGCAGCGTTACCTCAACGTCATGCGCATCGGTCCCTCGCCGTCAGCGTCGCTGCCACGCAGTGCACGCCTGCCGGTGGATGAACTCATCATCGCGGCGGATGATGCTGAGCAGGATTACTCCGCGCTTACAGGCGCTTGAGGTATTCGATCAGGGCCATTTGTTGCTCAGCATCCAGCCCCAGCACCTCCGTCTCGTGTCCACGACGGTCCCGTCCCGGCAGAGCGGTGTCGTACCACTGCGCATCCGCCCACGGTACATAGTCGGGGGGATAGTGCCGGCCGCCGATCCCGTCGACACCGTCGATGCCGACTTTGTGCAGATCGAGACGATGGCCGCCAACCATGAAGCGTTGCGGCCGCTGGGCAGGATTGAACAGATGCCATAACGTAGGCACGGATCCATTGTGCAGGTAGGGCGCAGTAGCCCACACGCCGGTCAGGATCGGCGCGACATACCCGTCTGTCGCTTCGGCATCAAGGTAGCGGTTGAGCGTAGACGCACGGATACGCTTCAGCAGTGCTTCATCGACCGCGCGCGAACGGTCAGGATCAGTGCCGATTTCAGCAAGGGTCACTAACCGGTTTGGAAACTCCTGCAGCCGCGGCCTGCCATCGACTTCCACGTACCGACCGTGGCAGCTGGCGCATCGCTCGGCATACAGCGCGGCGCCGCGCGCAGCGAGAGGCATATCGAGTGCGCCTGGAAAGAGTGGCGTCGCTGCGTGCCGATCAAGGAACTGCAGCGTCTCGGCAATTCGTGGCATTCCCTCAGGTGCCTGCCGATGCGGGACCCCCATGGTCGTCACGGTGAAGAAGCCGACGATCGTCGACTGCCGTTCAGCGGTTTCGATGACACCCGCACGCTCATGGCCGACGAAACGTTGACCGCCTTTTGTCGCATACAGGCCATCGACCAACAGCGAGCTTCGAAGTACACGATCACCCAGGCCCGGAATGCTCACGGTGGCGGAATCCCCCGCGTCATGCACCGGCATGCCCAATCGCAGCTTCAGCGCATCGATCCCGTTGCTGCGTCCTGGCCCACCGTTGCGAAACGGTAGCGCGGCACCCTCCCGCTCGAGTTCAACCATGCGCCGGTTTAGAAGTGGCCATACAAAACGACGCAGGGTGGTGATTTCGCGGTCACTGGTTTGCGGAAACAGTGTGCGCAAAGCAGTGAGCACCACTTCAGGTTGTTTGCGATATGCGCGCAGGCCGCTGAACACCGCGTCGGCATAGCCATCGATATCGAGTGAGGTATTGGGCGTGCCGAGCCAAGCTTCGAAGGTGGGTGCACCTTGTGCATCATAAAGAGTGCCAGCGTGGCAACTTGCGCAACCAATTGTGGCCACTTCGAGTTCGATGGGAGGCACTCGACGTTCGATTGCGCCCACGACCAAGCCCATTGGCCACGCGAATTCCGGTGGCTGTTTCAATGGCCAGTTACGTACTGCAACAGGCTTGAACAAGCCGTAGCGTTGGAGCTGCGCCCGCAATGCATCCTGGCTCGGCGTTTCGCCTGGATGTTCGTTGAGAAGCAGAACCGTCGCAGCCAGTTTCCACGGCACCGCACTGGCTTCCAGAGTTTCGGTGCTGAGGCCATTGAAATCGCCGAACAGGAAACGGGCTGCACCGATCTCCTCCGTACCCAGCTCCGGCACGCTTTCGTATTTTCCGATCTCATGCCCACGCCCACCGAAGTCAAACAGGTCGCAGCCGCCAGCAGCGAACAAGGCCGCAATGACTAGGGAGAAAATGACGAGGCGAGAACGGTGGGGTGAGCTCATGGCAACTCCGTAATGGTGCGATGCGCAAGCTACCACAGGCGTGTTTTAGCCTCGAACAAGGGTGATTGATACGTGCGCGTGGTCGTTGGCGGGCGCGGGGAATCGCGGGTTCTCTGCAGGTGGTTCACTGCGGGGCAATGCGAACCACGAGCTTGCCGAAATTGCGGCCTTCCAGCAGGCCGATAAACGCCTGCGGCGCGTTTTCCAGCCCATCGACGATGTCCTCGCGGAACTTGATCTTCCCTTGCTTGACCAACCCGCTCATTTCCTTGAGGAACTCGCCGTAGCGGTCGCCGTAGTCGTCGAAGATGATGAAGCCCTGCATCCTGATGCGCTTGGTCAGCAACGTGCGGGTCAGCAGGCCCAGGCGATCCGGGCCGGGCGGTAGTTCGGTGTCGTTGTAATGCGCGATCAGTCCGCACACCGGGATCCGGGCCTTGGTATTCAACAGCGGCAACACCGCATCGAATACTGCGCCGCCGACGTTCTCGAAATAGATATCGATGCCGTCCGCGCAAGCCGATGCCAGCTGCTGCGGAAAGTCCGTCGCGCGATGGTCGATGCAGGCATCGAAGCCCAACTCGTCGACCACGTAGCGGCACTTCTCCGCGCCACCGGCGATGCCCACCACGCGGCAGCCCTTGAGTTTGGCTATCTGGCCGACCGCCGAGCCGACCGCGCCGCTGGCAGCGGCCACCACCACGGTCTCGCCGGCCTTGGGTTGGCCAATGTCGAGCAGGCCCATGTAGGCGGTGAAGCCGGGCATGCCCAGCACGCCCAAAGCAAGCGAAGGATGCGCCATGTCGGCATCAAGCCGGTTGAGGTCGCTGCCGTCGGACAACGCGTAATCCTGCCAACCGCCCTGGGCCAGCACCAGGTCTCCGACCCGGTAATCGGGGTGAAGCGAGGCTTCCACCCGCGCCACGGTGCCGGCACCCATCACCTCGCCGATGCCCACCGGCGCGCTGTACGACGGGGCGTCGCTCATGCGGCCACGCATGTAGGGATCCAGCGACAGATATACGTTGCGCAACACCAGTTGGCCCTCGGCAGGCGTCGGCACGGGAGTTTCCAGCGTCTTGAAGTTGTCGACGGTCGGGGCGCCGGCCGGACGCGAGGCCAGTGTGATCTGGCGATTGACGGTTTTGGAGTTGGACATGGTGCTTACCTCGGGGGGGGGCGAGACTGGGACTGAAAAGGAGGCCGGAGTAGATTCTCCTGCATCGGCTCAGAGCAAACCATGAAGAAACGATGGGTGATAGTTCCGCCGGTGGCACTCGTGCCCGTTCGATGACTCACGGATAATGCGGCACCCAGGAACGGCACGCCCCCATGTCTGATCGCTCCACCCCCGCCACAACGGCATCGCCGGCTTCGTCGGCCCTCGAGCCGCGCGTGCTGATCCCGCTAGCCCTGTTCACGCTATACGTGGTCTGGGGTTCCACCTACCTCGGCATCCACTTTGCGCTGGAAAGCTATCCGCCGTTCCTGCTGGCGGGTTTGCGATTCCTGGGTGCCGGCGCAGCGTTCTACGCGTTCCTGCGCTGGCGCGGACACGCCACGCCAACCCGCCTGCAATGGCGCAATGCGGCGATCACCGGTCTGCTGTTGCTCGGGTTTGGCAACGGCCTGGTGTGCTTCGCCCAAGAGCGGGTGAGCTCGGGCATCGCGGCGGTTGCTGTATCCAGCATGCCGCTGTTCGCGGCGGCGTTCTCCGGCATGTACGGGCAATGGCCGACCCGCCGGGAAACCATTGGCCTGCTGGTCGGCTTCGCCGGCGTGATCGTGCTCAACATGGGCAGCGGTCTGTCCGGTGCGCGCCTGGGAGCGATTGCCTTGCTGACCGCGGCGGCGTGCTGGGCGTTCGGCTCGGTCTGGAGTCGCCGCCAGGACATGCCCGTCGGACCGATGAACACCGCAGCGCAGATGCTGTGCGCCAGCGTCGCCCTGCTTGGCGTGGGTTTTGCCAGTGGCGAAACGCTGCCGGCCGCGCCGACCCTTCGCGCGACGTTGGCACTGGTTTACCTGGGGGTATTCGGCTCGATCATTGCCTTCAGCGCCTACCTGTATGTGCTCAAACACGCACGACCGGCGGTCGCCACCAGCTATGCCTATGTCAACCCGCCGGTGGCGGTGCTGTTCGGCGTGTTGCTTGCCGGCGAACACGTCGGCCGGTATGACCTCGTCGGGATGGCGATCATCCTGGCCGGTGTGGTCATCATTACCCTGTCGAAGACAGCGAGAAGATGACACGCTCGATGAGGCCGTGGCCAAGGGGAGGCGCTCCGCACTTGGAGTCACGGTGCTTGACGCTCGGGTTCGACGAAGGGGACCGGCTCCACCCGGGTCCCCTCACGGTTCTGGAAAAGCTTGTCCATCCCGGCCCGATCGTCGTTGCTCGACACTTCCAGGGCGAAGCGTTCGGCATCGCGTGCACGGATGTCATCGGATACGGTCTGGGCCGCGAGCACGTTCACTCCAAGCAACTCGAGCGCACGGCGCCCAAACAGCATCGCCGACTCGAAACCCTCCCGGACTTGCACGTCGACTCCGGCGTGGACCAGCTCGCGGGCGTGCGCCCGGTCGTAGGCACGGACCATCAGGATTGTGTTCGGAAATGCCGAGCGCACCAGTTCGGTGATGCGCGTGGCGGCCTTCGGGTCGTCGATGCAGACCAGAACGGCACGTGCCTTTTCGGCGCCGGAAGCCTGTAGCACGTCCAAGCGCGATCCGTCGCCGTAGTAGACCTTGAAGCCGAAGCGCTCGGCATTGCGGATCCTGTCCGCGTCGTTGTCGATGATGCTCACGTCCATGCCGCCGGCCAGCAACGACTGGCTGGCGACCTGGCCGAAGCGCCCGAACCCGATGACCAGCACGCTGGCGCGCAGACTCTTCGCCGGGTCGATGCCATCGAGCGAAGCCCCCCCGCGACGAAGCAGAGGTCGAACGACAATCAGCATCATCGGGGTGAGCACCATCGACAGAACGACGATCGCGGTCAGGTTGGCGTTGACGCTCGCATCGATCAGTCCGACCCCGGCGGCCGCCGCATAAAGCACGAAGGCAAACTCACCGCCCTGGGCCATCAGCACCGAGCGGTCGAGCGCTTCATGATGCGAACTTTGCAGCAACCGTGCCACAAGGTAGATGCACACACCCTTGGCCAGCATCATTGCCGGTACCGCAACTGCGATCAGAACCCAGTTGGCTGTCACCACCGTCAGGTCCAGCGACATGCCCACCGCCAGGAAGAACAGCCCCAGCAGCAGGCCACGAAACGGCTCGATGTCGGCTTCGAGCTGGTGCCGAAACGTCGACTCCGACAACAGCACGCCCGCCAGGAACGCACCCATTGCCATCGACAGCCCGCCCAGTTCCATCAGTAGGGCAGAGCCCAGCACGACCAGCAGCGCCGCGGCGGTCATCACCTCGCGCGCCTTTGAGGCCGCGAGGATCCGAAACAAAGGATTGAGCAGCCATAGCCCGGCCACAATCAGCGCCAGGATGGCACCGAGCCCCCAAAGCACCTCCATCCACCGGGCTCCCGCTGAAGCTTCGGGCGCGGCGGGCGCCATGAACGCCACCAGTGCCAGAAGCGGCACGATCAGCATGTCCTCGAACAGCAGCACCGAAACCATCTTCTGGCCAGCAGGGGTGGCCAGGTCGCCGCGCTCGCCCAGCACTTGGAAGACGATGGCGGTCGAGGTCAGCACGAAGCCGGCCCCACTGATGAAAGCGACTGCCGGGGGGAACCCCAACGCCATGCCTACGCCAGACAGCGCGGCAACGGCCGCGCCGATCTGCAGGGTACCCAATCCGAAAATCTGTCCCCGCAGCTGCCACAGGTGGCTCGGACGCATCTCCAGCCCGATGACGAACAGGAACATCACCACCCCCAGTTCGGCGATGTGGAGGATGGCGCCCGGATCGGAGAACAGCGCCAGCCCGAAGGGGCCAATGGCGAGGCCGGCTGCCAGATATCCCAGCACCGACCCCAGGCCGATTCGACGAAACAGTGGTACGGCGATCACTGCTGCGGCGAGCAGCGAGACCAGGCGGATCAGGTCACCCGCGCTGTGGCCGGTTTCGATGGTCGCGATATCCATTGTTCAGACGTGCACCTTGCGAGGTACCCGCGGGATGCCGACATCGCATTCGAGCGCCTGCCGGTCCCATCCGGCCAGGTCCGCGGCGGCCTTGTAGGTTGATTGCAGGAAGCGCATCAGGTCGCCCTCGGGATCAGCGCTGGTTCGCACTGCCTCGTAGGGCAGCACGAACTCGCCAAGCTTCTTGTCGAAGCGCGCCGCCGCCGGTTCGACGGAATGGTCGGCAAAGCCGTCGGGCGCTGGATAGGCGTAGGAATAGAACATCGCCTCGTCCACACCGCCACCGCCTGGCCAGAACCCGGCGGAAGACACCTCATGGCTATAGGCCTCCCGCGTAACGTCATCGGGAAGCGCCGGAACCTTGCCCGGATGAAGGGGCGCCTTGCGGCCTGAGAACCGGGTGACGGCCAGATCGAAAGATCCCCAGAACAAATGCACAGGCGAAACCTTGCCAAGGAAGCCGGTGCGAAACCGCGTGAAGACCCGCTCAATCTGCAACGAGGCCTTGTGGAACCGACGGACCGCCTCCCGGTCGTATGGCCGGAGCGCGGTGTCCTGAGCAAACGGCTTCGCATCCGGGATCTCGTTGGGAGCGCCATGGATGTCCATCCGCCCACCAAGCCGCTCCACCATGCGGGACGTGCGCTCCAGGAACTCGCTCACGCTCATCGCCTCCAGCGGGAAGCTCTCGCGCGCATCGCGCGTTTCACCCACAAGCACGTGCTCGTGGAAGTCGAAGGTCAGCGTGACGCCTCCTTCGCCGTCGGGAACGGCACCCGTCGTAAGACCGCGCGGCGTGACGTAGAGCGTGGCGTGCCAGGAGTGATTCACCCACGGCGTGTGCGCGAACCGGTACTTGCCGACGATCTGGGTCCACAGATGCAGGGCGGTACAGGTTTCAGCCCAGACGTCGTAGGGTAGGGAAGGCCAGTCGTTCCTGTTGCCGGTATCGTCAGTCATCCGATCGGCTCCATCGATTGGCGCGCGAGTGCCAGCTTCACGCCTTCATCGGCTTCCATTCGTGCACGGTGCGCCTTCAACGCCGGGTAAGTGTCGATCGCCAGCGGTGTCTTCTCGATCCAGCGGGTCAACACATACAGGAAAGTGTCGGCAAAGGAACGTTGCCCCAGATACCATTCGCCGCCGTTTTCACCGAGTGTGTCATCCATCCTCTGGTAATGACCTGCGAGCTTCTCATAGGTCTTGAGCTTGACTTCCTTCTGCGCTGCTGCGCTCTGGGCGAACTTCCTGGTATTGAAGTGACCGCCATAGGCTGCATGCACTTCCGAGGTCATGAAGGCCAAGGCTTCGGCTTCCTTGCGGGCGAGTCGCGTGTCACGGGCATAGCCTTCGCTTTCGTAGGTGGCGCCGAGCCACGCCAGGATTGCCGCCGCTTCGGTCAGTACGTCGCTGTCATCGAACCGCACGGCCGGAACCTGACCCTTTGGGTTGATGGCGAGATAGTCGTCCTTCTTCTGATCGCCGTAGGCGATGTTGTGAACCTCGATCGGCGCGTCGAGCCAAGCCACGGCGATGTTCGGCGACAGCGAACAGGTTTCGGGCATCGTATAGAGTGTCGGCATGGGTTATCTCCTCAAGCGAGTGAGCAGTCGGCGGCCCTGAGTGGGCCGAACCGAAGTGTGTAACTTCTCATCCGGCTGCTGTGCGCGGTAGCACTGTTTCGCGTCAAGCTGTGTTGCACACGCAGGAACACTGGAACAGACAATGATGTGCAAGACTTTATCCTGATAAGCAGCCTGCTCCGGAGGAATCCCATCATGACCAAAGCATCCGATCTCTTCATCCAGTGTCTGGAGGAAGAGGGGGTGGAGTACATTTTTGGGGTTCCCGGCGAGGAGAACCTGGACATGCTCGACAGCCTCAGCCGCTCGACCAGTATCCAGTTCATCCTTACCCGGCACGAACAGGGCGCAGGCTTCATGGCCGCGACCTATGGCCGGCATACCGGCAAGGCGGGGGTATGCATGGCGACCCTGGGGCCGGGCGCGACCAATCTGGTCACCCCCGCTGCCTATGCGCAGCTTGGCGGCATGCCGATCCTGATGGTCACCGGGCAAAAGCCGATCAAGAAGTCGAAGCAAGGCCGCTTCCAGATCCTCGATGTGGTCGGCATGATGAAGCCGCTGACCAAGTTCACCCATCAACTCGCCAGCGCCGACAACATCCCCAGCCGGGTGCGCGAGGCTTTCCGGCTCGCCGAAGAAGAGAAGCCAGGCGCGACGCATATCGAGTTTCCCGAGGATGTCGCCAACGAGAAGACCGAATCCCTGCCGCTCAAACGCAGCCACACGCGGCGCCCCACGGCCGATGTGAAGTCGATCCGCGCTGCGGTGCTTGCGCTTGAAAACGCCAAGTCGCCGATCCTGGTGATCGGCGCAGGCGCCAACCGCACCATGACCAGCCGGATGCTGCTCCAGTTCGTCGAGAAGACCGGCATCCCGTTCCTTACCACTCAGCTCGGCAAGGGCGTGATCGACGAACGTCACCCCAGGTTTGTCGGCTGCGCGGCTCTGTCAGCGGGCGATTTTGTCCACCGCGCGGTCGAGTCCGCCGACCTGATCGTCAATATTGGTCATGACGTGATCGAGAAGCCGCCGTTCTTCATGCATGCGGGCGGCGCGCAGGTGATCCATGTCTCGTCGAAGACCGCCGAGGTCGACCCGGTCTATTTCCCGCAGATCGAGGTTATCGGCGACATCGCCAACGCGATTTGGCAGATCAAGCAGGACATCGTTCCCAATGGGGGCTGGAAGTTCGACGCGATGCTGGCGGCGCGCAAGCGCCAGGTCGCGCACACCGCGTCGATCTCGGGCGATGCACGCTTCCCCATCTTCCCGCCCTTTCTGGTCGAACAGGTCCGCGCGGCGATGCCCGAAGACGGCATCATCTGCCTCGACAACGGGGTGTACAAGATCTGGTTCGCGCGCGACTATCCGGCTTACCGCCCCAATACGGCGCTGCTCGACAATGCGCTCGCCACGATGGGCGCGGGCCTGCCCTCGGCCATGGCCTCGGCGATGGTCTATCCCGATCGCAAGGTGATGGCGATCTGCGGCGATGGCGGCTTCATGATGAACAGCCAGGAGATGGAGACGGCCGTTCGCTTGAAGCTCAACCTCACCGTGCTGATCCTCAACGACAACAGCTACGGCATGATCCGCTGGAAGCAGGCGGACATGGGCTTCAAGGACTGGGGGCTGACCTATGGCAACCCCGATTTCGTCAAGTACGCGGAAAGCTATGGCGCGTTCGGCCATCGCGCCGAAAGCGCCGAGCATCTCAAGCAGTTGCTCGCGCAAACCTGCAACACGCCTGGCGTCCATCTGATCGAGTGCCCGGTCGACTATTCGGAGAACGACCAGATCCTCCACAACGACATCAAAAAGCTGTCGAACGAATTGTAATCGCTGTCCCGTTCCCCGGATTTTGCCGGAAGCGGGATGCAGCCCAGGAGTTTCGAATGACCAGGCTCAAGTCCGTCTATCCGCTCTATCTCAACAACGTCGCGCAGCAGCCGAACACCGATCTCGCAGTGACCGACAAGTTCACCGGCGAGGTCGCGTTCCGCGTCGCGCGGGCCGATGTCGCGACGATCGATACGGCGATCGCGGGTGCGGTCGAGGCGGCAGAGCCGATGGCGCGGATGGCGAGCTACGAGCGCCAGGCGGTGCTCACCCATTGCGTCACCCGCTTCACCGAGCGGTTCGACGAGCTCGCCTACGCGCTGTGCGTCGAGGCGGGCAAGCCGATCAAGGACAGCGAGGGCGAGGTCGCCCGACTGATCGACACCTTCCGCATCGCCGCCGAGGAGTCGGTGCGGATGAACGGCGAGGTCCAGACGCTCGACATCTCGGCGCGCGCCAAGGGCTATCAGGGCATGTGGAAGCGCGTGCCCATCGGGCCGTGTTCCTTCATCTCGCCGTTCAACTTCCCGCTCAACCTGGCCGCGCACAAGATCGCCCCGGCGCTCGCGGTGGGCTGTCCGTTCGTGATGAAGCCGGCGAGCCGGACCCCCTTGGGCGCGATCATCATCGGCGAAGTGCTTGCCGAGACCGACCTGCCCAAAGGCGCATTCTCGATCCTGCCCACCAGCCGCGACGGTGCCGACCTGTTCACCACCGACGACCGGCTCAAGCTGCTCTCGTTCACCGGATCGCCCGATGTCGGCTGGGACCTCAAGACGCGCAGCGGCAAGAAAAAGGTGGTGCTGGAACTCGGCGGCAATGCCGCGGTGATCGTCGATGCCGATGCCGATCTCGACGATGCGCTCGAACGCGTCATCTTCGGCGCCTTCTACCAGTCCGGGCAGAGCTGTATCGGGGTGCAGCGCATCATCATTCACGCCGATGTCTACGACCGCTTCCGCGACATGCTGGTCGCCAGGACGAAGACGCTGGTGGCGGGAGACCCCAAGCTGCGCGACACGTTCATCGGCCCGATGATCGATGTCAAGGAAGCGACACGGCTCGAGACCTGGATCAACGAGGCGGTCGCCGCCGGCGGCACTCTGCTCTGCGGCGGCAGCCGCGACGACGCGATGCTCGACGCCACCCTGCTCGAAGCCGTGCCTGCTGACACCAAGATTGTCATCGAAGAGGCATTCGGCCCGGTCGCGGTGCTGTCAAGCTTCACCGATTTCACTGCCGCACTCGCCGAGGTCAACGCCTCCAAATTCGGATTGCAGGCGGGCGTCTTCACCCGCGACCTGTTCAAGATGTTCGACGCCTGGGATCATCTCGATGTCGGCGGCATAGTGATCAACGACGTGCCCAGCTATCGCGTCGACAACATGCCCTATGGCGGGGTCAAGGATTCGGGCCTGGGCCGCGAAGGTGTGCGTTTCGCGATGGAAGACATGACCGAAATCCGCAACCTGGTGATTCGCCGACCGTAAGGAAGCACACGGTGCTGTGTCACGCGTCGAGCGGCTCCCCGTAGCTTTGCAAGCCGGCGGCGCGCGACGTTCTTCCGACATAGCCCAACTCTCGGTGTGCAGCGGCATCGTTGATGGTGAACTCGCGCCCGATCATGCGCATCATCGAGCGCGAGACAGGCGGGTCGCCATGTTTCCGCGTGACGAGCCAGACCGCATCCAGCAATCGGCCCATGGCGGATGCTAGCCAGTAGGGCATCGAGCGCAGCTTGTCGATGGACAAACCCTGCAAGCTCGCGAGCGCCGCGACGAACTCGCGGAAGGTCTGGCCTTCCTGGTCCTTGATGAAGTAGGCGCGGGCGCCTTCTCCGCGTTCAAGAGCGCACTGTATGGCTTCGACAACATTGTCCACATGGCAGGTCGAAAAAGCGTAGTCCCCGCGGTCGATGAAGGCGAACTGGCCGGATTTGACTGCTTCGGGAAGCGCCCGACTGAACGGGTCACCCGGCCCCCAGATCGCTGGTGGGCGAAGCGCGATCGTGCGAAAGCCGGGCTTGTTGGCCGACAACACCAGCGGCTCAGCCCGCGCCTTGCTCGCCAGGTAGGCGGAGAAGTGGTTCGGGAATGTGGGCGCGCTTTCATCGGCGTTGCGGACAGGTGTGCCGGCATCGTCCATGACGATACCCGCCGCGCTGATATAGACGAAGGTCTTTGCTCCGGCATTCTCGGCGGCCTTGAGGAGCGCGACAGAGCCGTCGACGTTGGTGCGAAAGAAGGGCGCGCGTGGCCCCGAAAAGCGAAACAGGGCGGCGGCATGCACGACGGCGTCGATCGCCGGCAACGACAGAGGTGCGCTACTTTCCAGATCGGCATCGACCGGCGATGCCCTTAGTGCCTTCAGTTTGTCGTGAGACGATGCGGACCGCGTGAGGGCGAATATCTGGTGGCCGTCCTCCACGAGTTTCGGGATCAGGCGGCCGCCGAGCAGGCCGGTGCCTCCCGTGACAAGAATTTTCATTGGGAAAGACCTTTTGATTCCGAGTTCAGAAGGGTGCGTATGGCGTTCTCGCGGATCTGCCCAAGAACGGCGGATGAAGGCGGCGGCGCTTTGCGGAGTTGAGTCGTTACGTGGAGCAGGGACGCGGCGTTGGCAGACGCCCACATCACATCGGCAGCGGCCTCGACGGTAAGCGCGAGCCGTCCGCTGGAGGCTATGGCCGAGACCTGCTCGATCAGGAGCGTGAAGGCCTGCTCGGCTGCGGGGATGGTGGCACCGTCGAGAACACGGCTTAACATCGCCGTGTAGACCCGCGGGCGCGCCGCCGCAAAGCGCACGTAATCGTCCCAACCCTCGCGTAGCGCCAGCACCGGGTCGGCGGATTGGACCGCCGACCTTTTGCTTTCGAGGAATTGTGCGAACGCCTTCGCGATCGCGGCGCTCAGAAGGCCGTCGGCGCTGCCGTAATGATGGTAAAGCGTGGGCGCGGTGACGTTCGCGATCGCACAGACGCTGCGCGTCGAGAACTGTGCCTCGCCTTCTTCCTCGAGAAGCTTGAGGGCAGCAACGAGTAGGGCGGTGCGTGTATCCATGCAGGCAATATAGCACCGCTATATTTGAATGTCTATAG
Source organism: Lysobacter sp. A378 (assembly GCF_054052125.1). Taxonomy (NCBI): domain Bacteria; kingdom Pseudomonadati; phylum Pseudomonadota; class Gammaproteobacteria; order Lysobacterales; family Lysobacteraceae; genus Lysobacter; species Lysobacter sp. A378. Next base: position 716,888 of record NZ_JBSVRK010000002.1, read on the forward strand.
CGATGCTATACTGGTGTCGATAGGCCACCGGATGCTGGCGGACACGGTGAGCCGTTACTCCGACAGCCTGCCAAGGCCTCGCTTCAGGGCGTGACGCTACGCCCCAGGAACTCCCGCATCGCCGCCGCAATTTCAGCTCCATGGGTTTCGATGGCGAAGTGGCCGGTATCGAGAAATTGCACTTCTGCATTCACGTTGTCGCGCTTGAACGCTTCAGCGCCGGCAGGTAGGAAGAACGGATCACTGTCGCCCCAGATCACCAGCGTCGGCGGTTGGTGGCGCCGGAAGTACTCGTGCAGTTGCGGGTACTGCTCGATATTTTTGCGATAGTCCAGTAGCAGATCCATCTGCACCTCGACGCCGATACGCTCGATTGCCGCGGACGCGAGCTGCCAAGTCTCGGGGGCGATCAACGAGGTGTCCTTGACGCCCTCGACGTACTGCCACTTGACCACCTCTGGTGAGCTGAACCGGCGTAGCGCCTCGCGATTTTCTGCGGTGGGCTCGGCCCATGCCTTGCGCATGTCAGCCCAGCCGGGGCTCAACCCTTCCTCGTAGGCATTGCCGTTCTGGCTCACGATTGCAGTGATCTTTTCGGGGTGCTTCACAGCCAGACGCCAGCCGACCGGAGCGCCGAAATCGAACACGTACACGGCGTAGCGATCCAGTCCCTTCGCCTCGGTGAACGCATCGATGACCGATGTCAGGTTGTCGAAGGTGTAGTCGAATTCCACCCCTGGCATGACCGTTGTCTGGCCGAAACCGGGGAGGTCAGGGGCCACCACGTGATAGTCCCGCGCCAGTTCGGGAATGAGCTCGCGGAACATGTACGAAGACGCGCCGAATCCATGCAGCAGAAGGATGGTTGGCGCCTCCACCGGACCGGCCTCCCGGTAGAACACGCTGACGTCCTCGACGGTTGTGGTGCGGTGGTGCACATGGATCGGTGCGTCCCGCGCGTGGGCAACAGGCGCAGCGAGCGTTGCGAGGCCAAGTAACAGATTGGAGATGTTCATGAGGATCCTGAGTAGTCACGGGGGTCGTAACCGGACTAAACGGTTAACACCGGTTACGAGTTGCATCATCTCCCCTTTCGGCGTAACCTGTCAACAGCTTGTTTACTGGTTACGACATGACAGACCTCAAAGCCCCATCCCAAGGCAACTCCGTTGAAGCGCCGATGGTGGGCGAACATCTAGCGCTGGACGTACTCAATACCCAGGCCCGCACCCCCAGCGGCGAAGCGATCGAGTACTGGCACAGCGGCGGCGACGTGCTTCGATGGCTGGAACAGCAAGGTGTTATTTCGACACTCGCTGGCGCCGCCGTGGACCATGGCGCCTTGCTTTCACAGGCGAAGGCGCTACGGGCACTGGCGCGTCTACTGATCGTCCAGCGCAAGGAGGGCGGGGGGACAGCAGATCCCAACGGCCTGAATGAGTACCTGCACGCCTACCGCAGCGCACCACACCTTGAGCGCGATGGCGAAGGAAACCTGATCCTGGCCCGCATTGCGTGCAGCGACACCACGGCATCCCGGCTCGGTCCCGTAGCCGAAGCGGTGGCAGAGCTTCTCGTCGAAGGCGATTTTTCGCTCGTGAAACAGTGCGAGCATCCCGAATGCATCCTGTGGTTCTACGACCGCACGCGGGCGCACAGGCGCCGCTGGTGCAGCATGGCGCTGTGCGGCAATCGTCAGAAGGCATCCCGCTTCAGGAAGAGGGTCGCTGAATCACCTTCTATCGAAGGAGTCCAATCATGATGACCCGAGACGTCGTAGTCCGTCGGCTCCAACTCGTCCGCGCTCAGGCCCCTGGCCGTGAACTTGGCTTCAAGTTCGGTGCATGGAGGCGTGATACTTGGTCTGCGTAGTCACGCGGGCCTGCCAACTACGAACGCACGGAGTTCGACCATCTTGCCATTCCGAAAACGCCAGACGTCGCTGTAGAAAGATGAGTCAGTTTTTCCATCAGAGTCCCTGGTCTCGATCTGCCCGATGGCAACAACTAGATCACCCTCTGCAACAAGGTCCGTGACGGAGAATCGAGGGGGATCGACATACTCGATCTTCATCCACTCGCGGACCGACTCCTTTCCTTGAAGGGCGTCCCCACCGATCGTCACCCAGTGGATATCGTCGTCGCAGAAGGAAAGAAAACCTTCGATATCTCCTGCGGAAATGGCTTCGTTGGCTGTCTTCAATACGATCTTGTTATCGAACACGGGCATTCTCACGGATTGCGTTGATGTACGAACCAACTGCTGTCTGGCGGCAGAAGCGTGAAGACATCCTGCCGGCGGGCGGCCTGCGCGGGCGCCTACGCATTGCGGCACCGCTTTAAACGCTGGGGCAGGCCTCGGGTTCCAGGCCAGAAACGGCGGCGGGCTCTCGCCGCGCAGCCGGTCGTTGGGGACAAATGTCTTGGCGAATATCAGGACCGATCAGGCGATTGCGCCACCGTCGGCGGTCAGGATGGCGCCCGTGATCACGCTCGCCGCGGGACTTGCAAGAAAGACTACGGCGTTCGCGATTTCGCGCGGCTCGCCATAGCGCCCCAACGACGTCAGGCTTCGCTGGAGATCGGCAGCCGCGCCGTCAGCCGGATTTGATTCCGTATTGGTCGCCCCGGGCTGCACGAGATTCACGGTGATGCCACTGGGACCGAGTTCGCGCGAAAGGCCGCGGGTGAAGGAGGTAAGTGCCGCCTTGGACATCGCATAAAGTGTGATGCCCGGGAAGGGGACCCGCTCACCCAGGGCCGAACCGATGGTGACGATGCGTCCCCCTTCGGAGAGGTGCGGGATTACTGCCTTCGCAAACAGCACTGGCGCTCGTACGTTGACATCCATCACGGCCTGATATTCGCTCACATCAAGGTCGGCGATCATTCCGTTGTGGCCGATGGCCGCGCTGTTGACGAGAATATCGAGCCCGCCGAGCGCTGAGACGGCTTCGCTCACGGCGCGAGTGATGGCGTCCGGATCGGCGCTATCGGCCTGGATGGGGATTGCGCGCCGCCCGGTGCCCTCGATGGACTTGGCCAGCGCTTCAGCTCTTTCGGCCGAGCTCTGGTAGGTGAAGGCGACGTCGGCGCCGTTCTCTGCGAGCCCCAGCGCGATCGCGGCACCGATGCCCCGTGACCCACCGGTTACCAATGCACGCTTCCCATTCAAATCGATCATAGGTTCGTCCTTTTCAACATGGTTGGTTCAAGGACCCACGTGAGTTGTTCTCGCTGTGGGAAGGTTGATGGGTGAACCTTCTCATCCAGCTGCTGTGCGCGGTAGCCCTGTCTCTCGTCAGGCTGTGTTGCACGAATGGGAACGCTGGAACGAACAACGACTTGTCAGACTGGGTCCCGAGTAGTCGAACTACTGCCATCCCTGGAGTAGGTGACAGGACGCATCGTGCCGGCGTGGGGGAACTTCCCCTGGCGATAGGCGGAATAGTAGCCGGCCAGTTCCTCCTGGGACCCGGCGATGAACGGTCCCTTTGCAACCACCGAAATGTTTTGTGGCTGGCCGGCGTAGAGCAATACCCGAGCGCCACCTTCACCTGCCCGCAACGCAAGCAGGCTGTCGCCGTCGCCGTCGCCCATGGGTCGCGTCCAGCCCACCGTCCGGGCTTTGAGGCAACGTTGTGGGCTGGTTTCAGGCTCCGTGGATAGTCGCGTCGCTTTTCATCGCCATACCGGCGTTGGTGGTAGCAGGTGCGATTGAGACGCCCCGCCAGACGCCCCTGTTGAACCTTCGTTGGCTCGGGCGTGGAGACGTCGCGCGCTTCGCCGTAGCAATATTCATGGCGCGGATTGTATTGGCAGAACAGGCATTCGCGATCGGCGTAGTGTAGCCACGCCCATTGCCCAGTCGATCGACAGCCGCTGGCGACCACCTGGCCCCAGTAGCGCTTCTGCCGTCGCGTTTACCGCCCTTGCATTGCTTGGTGTTGCGCTGGTTGTGGCAGCTTGGCACCTGCCGGCCTCAAGCACAGTCGACCTGCTCAGACCTCCGGGGTGATCCTGTCGTACAGGAAGTTCACCAACGCTCGCACCCTGGCGATACGGGACCGGGCAGCTGGCATGAAGATATGCAGATCGGCGCCTTCGTGCGGATAGGCAGGCAGCACCGCTTCCAGTTCACCCCGCGCCAGCAAATCGGCAACCATGAACCTCGGGACGAGGGTCACCCCCAGACCCGCACGCGCCGCAGCCAGGAGCATATGCCCGTTGGTGGTGCGGAAGCTGGAGTTCATGCGTACGTGTTCCCAGCCTCCGGGACCCTGGAAACGCCAATGACCGGTGTCCATGGCATGGAGCAGGGCATCGTGCGCGGTCATTTCAGCGGGTGTATTTGGTCGTCCTTGTGTATCCAGATAGTCCGGGCTGGCGACGATGACCCAATGGACGCTGGCCAGTTTGCGCGTGATGAGTGCCTGGTCCGAGACAGGACCCACCCAGAGCAAGAGATCATAGGCTTCAGTGTTCATGTCCACCTGACGATCCTCGAAGCGGATGTCGAACTGGACGCGCGGATGGAGCCGCGCAAACTCGGCGAGCAGCGGTGCAACCACAAACTCGCCGAATGCGGTCTGGACCAGGATGCGGAGGTTGCCGGAAACCTCGCTTGTCAGTTTGTTGACAACTTCCTGCGCCGACTCCAGTTCAGCCAGGCCGGCGCCAGCGCGGACATGGTACTCGCGGCCGATGTCGGTCAGGGTCGTACCTCTCGGCGTTCGGATCAGCAATTGAGCGCCGAGGGCGGCCTCCAGGCGACTGACGCGGCGGCTGACGATGGACTTGGCGATGCCAAGGCGCGCGGCAGCATTGGTAATGCTTCCCGTCTCGACCACCTCAACGAACGCGATTACATCCAGCAAGTCTATGGGCACGCGTTCCGACATCAGCAACTCCAGTTTCCAGATTATGTGGCTGGTGCAACGCTACAGAATCGCTAACCTCAGCGAAAGGTTGCGCCAGCACAGCCTACAGACCCAGGCAACTTCCCGACGGAGACCGCCGATGATCCGCTCAGTCTGTCCGCTCCGCCATCGACGTGAATGAGCCAAGGCTGAAGCTGGACGTTGACGGCGGCCAAGTCACCTGATGGGTGATAAGCGCCAGTAGCACGAACGTCCGCAGTTCTTCGATGTCCGCGTTGGTGTTCCTCTTTTTGCGACGGAGCTCGCCACAGAACACGACTACCGTAGCAAGCATGGAAACAACACAATTCTGTTTCCCGTCTACGTCGCCGCAGGCGTTTGTTGCCGCAGAACCAATCTCCCGTACAACACCAGAGAATGCTATGACGAGTGAAACGATTCGCAATCCCCAGACCGACCAACTACTGACACCCGAGAACTCGGCGTTCATCATCATCGACTACCAACCTGTCCAGGTCTCGTCGATTCGCTCGATGCCGCGCGACGAACTGGTGTTCAACATCGTGAGCACCGCCAAGGCGGCGGTGAATTACAACCTTCCGATCATTCATTCGACCGTCAATATCGCGACGGGTCGCAACAAGCCGCCGATTCCAGAACTGCAGGAGGTGCTCGGACACCTGCCGACCTACGACCGCACGTCGATCAACAGCTGGGAGGACACGGGGTTCAAGGAGGCGGTCAAGGCGATTGGCCGCCGGAAGCTCATCATGACCGCGCTTTGGACCGAAGCGTGCCTGATCTTTCCTGCACTCGACGCGATCCAGGAAGGTTATGAGGTCTATGTGCCTGTCGATGCGGTCGGCGGCACTTCTCTGGCTGCGCATGAGGCGGCGCTACGTCGCATGGAGCAGGCGGGTGTGAAGCTTATCAGCCGGGTACAGATGTACTGTGAGCTGCAACGCGACTGGTCGCGTGAGGCGACGGTCCCGGGCTTCATGGGTGTTTTCGAGAACTTCGGTGGTTTCAACGCCGAAAAGGCGGCCGAGGAATCAGCCAAGAGGTAGGCGAACGTCTGACATCTGCTGGTGGTAGTTGTCGCTACTTCGACTACCACCAAGCAGCCTGCAAGGAGAAATGCGAAAGAGCGAACTATTCATCGCTCTGAGCCGGTCCCGCGGTGGCGTGTGCCGGTCGGGTGTGTAGTCATCCTATCCATCATGTTCACAGAGGCTGAAATGACTGAGAAACCTGCGGTTCTGATTTCATACGAGGATAAAGGCCACAAGGGTCGCTTTGTCGCCCGTATCACTGGTATCGACGGAGAGGGCGAACTGACCATCTCGAAAGTTTCGGATGTGCTTGTCATTGCAGATCACACCTTGGCGCCCGATACGCTCCGCGGCACGGGCGCCGCTTTGGCGCTGGTCGAGGCCCTGATCGCGGATGCCCGCGCCAAAGGTTATCGCGTCATACCGCTCTGCCCCTACGTGCGAGCGCAGTCGCTGAAGCATCCGGAGTGGGCCGATGTCATCCAGCATTAGGTGGGTGACGCACTTTCGATCGTGATGCTATTCCTCGCGCGTGCGCGCCTCGGAACACTCTGCGGCGAGTGATGGTTCCTGGCGGCGAGCCCGTCGGAGAGCGGTTCCGAATCCAGTTGGTCGCGCAGTGCAGGGCAACTGTGGTCCAAACGTTCAGGGACAAAAACTCATTGCTGGGGCGTTTCGACCCCTTGCGCGGTCAAACGTGCGTATCTTGGCGACGGTCGCCTGGGCTTTTGTGAGCGTATTCATGGTGAACTCCGTCAGGTCTGTACGGGGGAGGGGTAATCGGCAGCCCGCATCGATGTCAGTTGGTTGTGACCGTGTGCCTGCCACCCCGAAGCTGCCGATCGGCAACAACCAGCGGAGGTGCGTGTTATGCCGCCTCTGCAGCAAGACGCGTGTCGATCGCGACACCACTCTTGATCGCCAGCGTCACCGGCGTGCGTTCGGCGATATCGGCGAGCTTCGTCCGTTGTGGGTCGTCCAGTCCGACGATCTCCAGCACCCGCTCGATACGATCCGCACCGTCCTCGCGAGGCCGCAGGTAGCGCAGTTGCACGTCCAGCGCGACCAGCGGCCACTGTTTGCGCTCGGCATACATCCGCAGCGTCATCAACGTGCATGCGCCAAGCGCGCCGAGCAGCAGCCCGAACGGTCGGGGGCCAGCGTTGTGCCCGCCCAACGCCTCGGGTTCGTCGGCGACAATCGCGTGCCCATCGATACGCATCGTCACCGCATAGGGCACATCACCGATATGGGCCTGTGCCCGACCGAGGGTGAGGCTGGCATGCCGTTTTGTGTCGTCTTTCATCGCAGGCCTCACGAAATGGCGGCGGGCGCGGGATCGTTGGGCAGGGGGGTGAACTCGGCATCGTCGGCGTCGGGCAACTTCATGCGGCCGGCCTTCCAGTCCGCTGCAGCCTGCGCCAGCCGCTCCTTCGATGACGACACGAAGTTCCAGTAGAGGAAGCGCTCGCCGACGGGCTCCCCGCCGAGCACCATCACCGTCGAATGCTCGACGGCCCGCAGCCGTGATGCGTCCTTGCCCAGGACCAGCATCCTGCCGGCGGTATAGGTGACGCCGTCGAATTCCACCGCACCGGTGGCGATGTACACGGCGCGCTCGGAATAACCGGCGGGGATTTCCGCCGTCGCGCCTGCGTCCATGTCGAGGTGCGCGTAGAACTGCGGCGAATGCGTCGCTGCGGCCGCGGTGAGGCCGTAGGCGGTGCCTGCGATGAGCTGCCCGTGCACACCGCCGTCGCTCCACTGCGGCAGGTCGTCGCCGGCGTGGTGCGAAAAGCCAGGATCCATCTCTTCGTACTCGGCCGGCAGCGCGACCCAGGCCTGGATGCCGTGCAGGTGGTCGCCCTGCGCCCGCGCGCGCTCGAACCGTTCGCTGTGCGTGATGCCGCGGCCGGCGGTCATCCAGTTGACCTCCCTGGGGCGAATCGCCTGCTCATACCCCAGGCTGTCGCGATGCATCATCTCCCCGGAGAACAGGTAGGTGACGGTGGACAGGCCAATATGCGGATGTGGACGCACGTCGGCGCTGCGGTCCACACCGGCCGGGATGTCCATGGGACCGATATGGTCAAAAAAGATGTACGGTCCGACCATACGGCGTTCGGCGAAGGGCAGCACGCGGCCGACCTCCATGCCGCCACCAAGCTGCCGGCGCCGTTGTTCGATGATCAGTTCAATCATGTCGTGTCTCCGTTCGCACGTCGCCGGCTACCTACCGGCCTCGCCAGCTCCTCGTACCTGCTCAGGTCATCCCGCGCTGCCAGCGACGGGCGTATCGAGCAGCTGCTGTTCCCACAGGAACGCAATGCCGCTACCCGCGGCGTGATGCTGGAGCACCTTCACGAACTCGGCGGCGTGCTCGGTTCGTGCGTGGTCTCGATACCATTCGGACGCAAGCGCCAGCCAGGTCATCACATTGGCGCCGGCGGCGATCATGCGCTGGATGGCCACCTCATGGGACTCGACGGAAACCCCGCCACATGCATCGGTGACCACCGTCACGTCCCAACCGTCGCCGAGCGCGTGGATCACCGGCATCGCGACGCAGATCTCGGTGTAGAGGCCTGCGATGATCAGCTGCTTGCGGCCGGTCGCCTTCACGGCATCGACGACCTTCTTGTCTTCCCAGGTGTTGAGGGTGGTGCGATCGATCACCTCCTGGCCGGGGAACACATCGGTGATCTGGGGGAAGATGTGGCCGCCACGGTCCCCGACCACGCTGGTCAGTATGGTTGGCACGCCGAACGCCTTGGCGGACTTCGCGAGTGCCGCGGAGTTGTTGACCACCATGTGCGGGTCGTGACTGTTGAGGTTCGCCAGTTGGAAGGGCTGATGGTCGATCAGAACGAGCACCGAGTCTTCAGGACGAAGTAGAGAGTCAAGACCGTTACGGAAGGGCATGCTTACATCCTCTGCAGGTAGAGTAGGGGAGACTGATTTTTCCCCAAGGCGTGCGCGGACTGGTGCGCTGCCTCAGAGGAGATACGTTGTCACTCCCCTGCGTGGATCGGTAGCCCGTTCTCGCGTCATGCTGTGTCGCATAAGCCGGAACACTGGGCTGGTACTATCCATGTCAGGCTGTGTCGCGAGATCGAGAGAACCGAGGTGGACATTGAAGATCTCAGGACATTCGTGGAAGTCGCCGATGCGGGAGGGGTTTCCCCAGCAGCGCGCCGGCTTGGAGTCTCGAAGTCCATCGTCAGCCGGCGATTGGTCCGGCTTGAGGCGGAACTTGGTATCCAGCTGCTAGCACGCACCACGCGTGGCGCGGCGCTTACCGAAGCCGGGAGTACGTTTCGCGATGCTGCGGCCAAAGCCTGCAGCGAGATCGACCTGGCCAGGGAAACCATCCTGCCCGACGGGGACCTGTTCGGGCGTTTGCGCGTCGCCGCGCCGCTTTCTTTTGGCCCGGCGCATTTCGCGCCGGTGCTCGCGCAGATGGCGCAACACCACCCGCTGCTCCACATCCATACCAGCTACACCGATCTGATGGTTGATCTTGTCGCCGAGGGTTTCGATTGCGCCATTCGGGTTGGCTATCTCCCGGACTCCAACCTGATCGCAAGACGCGTCGGGCCGGTTTATGGAAGCCTTGTGGCGAGCCCTGAGTACCTCAAAGCTCACGGTTCCCCTGAGGCGCCGGACGAGATCCTGGCCCACGAGGCACTCATGAAGGGAACCGAAGCCTGGAAGTTCATGCATGGCGACGAGCTCGTCACGGTGCATCCAAGGGGGCGTTTCAAGGCCGACAACGCGACTGCGCTCGTTACCGCCGCCGTAGCAGGACTCGGTATCGCGTGGCTACCCGATGCGATCATCAGTGAGTATGTGGCGTCCGGCAGGCTTGTCCGGATCATGACGCGCTATCCGCTGCCTCCGGCAGGCATTTTTGTTGTCCGCCCACCAGGCAAGCATCCAGCACGGAAAGTACGGGCACTGACCGAATTGCTCATCGAGTGCTTTGATCAAGCGTCGCTGGTGCCGGAAACCGCCCCTGTCTGAGCGGTGCGATGCACCAGGCCGACTGCGTCGATGCCGGAGATACGCATGTGTTCTTTAGTGCGACCAAAACCTGATCTGCAGCTTTGAAGTGACGGCGATGTTTCAAGAGAGGATTGAGGGATACCAGCGAGACAGACCGTTCACATCGTACGGAACAGGTGCAGATAGCTGCGGCTGACGGGTAGCACCTCACGGCGCCCCTTCAGGTGGATGCCGGCGGTTTCGTTATCGCCGCGGACGACATGGCTGATAGCCCGGAGATTGACCACGACGGATCGGTGGATCTGCGCGAAGTGTGCGGGGTCGAGCTGTGCGACCAGTTCCTTCAGGGCGGTGCTTATCAGGGCCTCGCTGGGCTGACCAGAATCGCCGCGCCAGGCGATCAGCGTGTACTTGGCATCGGCGCGCAGGAAGTCGATGTCCTCGACCGGTATCAGGCGCAGGGTCTGCCCGACCTGTGCGCGAATCCAGCGCAACGGTGCCGGCGTCGCGTCGCGTTGCAACTGTGCGGCAAGTTGTTGCAGCAGCACCTCGGTGTTCAACGCCGGCTGCGCCGCCTGCAAGCGCTCCTTGAGGCGTGCCACCGTCTCGACCAGCCGCGCCGATTGCACCGGCTTCACCAAGTAGTCGAGTACGCCTGCGGCAAAGGCTTGTACGGCGTATTCGTCGTGGGCGGTGACGAACACCACATGTGCGCGACGCCCAATATGGTGTGCGGCTTCCACGCCGGACAGGCCCGGCATCTGTACGTCGAGAAAGCACACGTCGGGGCGTCGGGCTTCGAAGTGCCCAATCGCTTCGCGGCCATTGCGTGCCTGCGCAATCACCTCCAGTTCCGGCCATGCCTGACCCAGTTGGTGCGCCAGGGCGTCGCGCAACAGTGGCTCGTCGTCGGCGATCAATGCAGTTGGGTGTGGAGGCATCAGTCGTTCATTCCAAGCGCCGGGATATCCAGTTCGGCGCAGACGCCGTGCGGCGTCTGCGCACTCACCCGCAGCTCTGCCGCACCTGCGAAAATCAACCGCAGGCGCTCACGCAGCGTCGAAAGGCCGGTGCCCAGCCCGTTGCCCAAAGCTTGCAGGCCGACGCCCGTATCCGTAACTCGTAGGATGCAGCGGCCGCCGCGTCGTTGTACATAGATATCGATGCGGCCACCTTCCTCGCTTGGGTCTATGCCATGGTGCACAGCGTTTTCCACCAGCGTCAGCAGCGTCATCGGCGGGCAGCGCAGCCTCAGGGCTGACTCATCCACGTGCAGGGCGAACTGCAGTCGATCGGGCATGCGCATGTGCATCAATTCGAGATAGGCCCGAACCAGCTGCAGCTCCTGACCGAGTGTGGTCGCCGGATCGTGCAGGCGGGGTACGGCTGCGCGTAGGTACGCGACCAGACTGTCCAGGACGGCAGAAGCCCGCGGCGATCCGGTGTTAACCAGCGCCTGCACGTTGGCCAGCGTATTGAACAGGAAGTGCGGGGTAACCTGTGCCTGCAGCAGATGAAGGCGCGCATCCAGCGCCTGGCGCTCGAGTTCGCTGCGTTCCAATTCAAAGGCGACGGCTTGATGGCGCGCCAGCGCATCCTTCTGCCACACCAACGCCGCGAGTGCCGCCCAAGGCGCCACCAGCACCCCGAGAATGCTGAACATCGCAAAGCCACTCAGGCGTTCCTCATCCTGCCAGAACGGCAGTGCACCGGTGTCGGTCATGAGTATGTAGATTATGTACGTACCGAGCGGCATGGCCATCGCCACGCCAAGCACCTGCAACACCCAGCGCGCAAGCCAGACCGGCAGCCGCGTGGGCCATTGCTCGAACAACCCGAACACCAGCATCGCGAACAGTCCGATCGCGACGGCCCGGGCGAGTACCGACAACAGTGTTGAGGTAAAGCCCACGCTGATCAACAAACCGAGGGCGATCGATGCGGACAGCGTAAATCGCAGGCGCCGCCATCCGAGCAGCAATGCCAGACCATGCTTTTTTGCGGGAATGGCGGAAGAGAGCATGGCGTGAGAATAATCCGGTAAGGCGCGCGCCGCAGCGCGTCGCGGGATATTTGCACGTGATGGGCGATGAATCCGACGCGTGCCAGCCTGTGCCCGTCCGCAACGACAATAGCAACAAGGCTCGCCGACTATGCGTGTAAATGTGGCAACCACATGATCGCGGTAGCGGCGCCGATGCCGACCATCATCATCAGCGTAAGCACGCCAAGATCTGCCGCCATGGCGAGCTGGCCGCGTGAATCGCGGCGTTTCTGCGCCCGAAAGTAGAGTTCCAGCACGCCCAGCGGCAGCAGGTACTGCGCAAAACTCAGAAAGCTCAGGAATGGCCCGGTGAACGATTCCGGATCGAAACCGACTGGTCCCTGGTTCACCACGATCCAGAACATCAGGCCGATGCGGAAGAACCAGACTCCGCTTACCGCCAGAAAGAGACGCAGCGCCCAGCGACGATGCAGATCGAATCGGCGTGCCCGCGCATGACGCCAGGCGGTGGCGGCGAAGCCAAGTATCAGCAACGCGTTGAGGCTGACTCCCAAGTGTTGCGGCAGGTCGCCGACCATGCCACCCCGCAGCCACACCATAGCCAGACCGCCCACGCTGAGGATCGCAGCGGCAAGCAGGTAGGCGCGCCCGTTCCAGCGGTGGAACGCCGGCGCGCTGCGGCGGATTCGCGGAATCAGCTGCAACACTCCACCCGTGATGATCGCCACGACAAACAACAAGTGCAGGCCAAGAACGAGGTTGAAAAACGTATCGCCTGCGACGTAACCGTGCGGCATCACCTGGTTCCAGCGTTCCGGTTGACCTTGCAGCGTTACGCGTCCATAGAAGCCCACCACATAGGTCGCGAACACCAGCTGGCCCAGTACCGCCATGCCGAACCAGAATGTAGCGGTTGCGCGCAATGCAGCGCCCGCGAATCGTTCCCGCCGCAGCGCGTTGGAAACCTGCACCGCTTCAACTAACGCGTTGCTGTGATCCACCGCGGTGGCAGCAGCACGGGAAAACGTATTCATGAGACGGCCTCCTTGATGACTGACCAGCACAGTCTCGCGGACGGATTGGGCCCGGGTAGAGGGCATCCCGATGATTGGCGTAATGAAGGTGTTGAACTACGTCAGGCCCCGACGAATGGCGGGATTCGCGCTATCTGTCAGCCAGGTAGCTCAGGTAGCAGCAAGCTTTGAGGCGACGTCGGCGACCAGACGACCTTGGAACCGAGCCCCTTCGAGCTCGTTCTCGCTGGGTTGGCGCGAGCCGTCGCCGCCGGCAATGGTCGACGCACCGTAAGGCGAGCCGCCCGTGACCTCGTCGAGCCGCATCTGCCCTTGGAAGCTGTAGGGCAAACCAACGCAGACCATGCCAAAGTGCATCAAGTTCGTGTGGATGGCCATGAGCGTGGTCTCCTGTCCCCCGTGCTGGGTCGCGGTGGAGGTGAAGGCTGAGCCCACCTTCCCGTTCAGCGCTCCACGCGCCCACAAACCACCGGTCTGGTCGAGGAAGCTCGCCATCTGCGAGGCCATGCGGCCGTAGCGCGTCCCGGTCCCGATGATGATCGCATCGTATTGGGGAAGCTCGTCCACACTGGCCATCGGTGCCTCCTGGTCGAGCTTGTAGTGCGCACCCTTGGCGACGTTCTCTGGAACAGTTTCAGGCACACGACGGATATCCACCGCCGCGCCGGCTTCGCGTGCGCCTTCGGCTATCGCTTGTGCCATGCGCTCTACATGACCGTAAGCGGAGTAGTACAGGACCAGGATCTTGCTCATTTTCGTTGCTCCAGTGGTGTGGCGGTGGCTTGGATCATGGCGATGTCCTCTGGGTGGTAATCATGTGAAGTTCGCGCCGCCATCGACCAGGATGGACTGGCCGTTGACGTAGGACGCGTCATCGGAGAACAGGAAGGCGACCATCGATGCGATGTCGTCGGGGTGGCCCAGCCGAGGGGAACGGACGCCCTTCAGGATCTCCGCGCGCCATTCCTCGGATGTACCGTTCATTGCTGCTTGGGTCAGGATGACGCCCGGCGACAGGAGGTTGGTGCGGACACCATGCTTCCCCCCAACACTCGCCGAATGCCGCGTCAACCCGATCAGCCCGCTCTTCGACGACTGGTAGGCGACGTGGTTGGTTTCACCCATCCAGACCGAACTCGACATCGTGTTGACGATCGCGCCGCCGCCTTGCCTGATCATGATGGGCATGGCGTGGCGGATGCCGTACATGTAGCCGGACAGGTTCACGTCGATGGTGTGGCGCCACACGTCGAGCGGTACCGACATGACGTCGCTGTCGCTTCCAAACGTCCGGGCCGATAAATCGGCGGCGACGTTGAAGAGGCCGTCAATACGGCCGAACTCGTCGATTGCATGGTCGATGAGGGATTTCACCGACGCTTCGTCGGTGATGTCGAACGCGCGATCCCGTGCGATCCCACCGCTGTCGCGGATCTCGTCGGCAACGGCAGAGGCAGCGGGTGCGTTGAAGTCGGCCACCACCACCTTCACTCCCTCTGCAGCAAGGCGGATGGCGGTCGCGCCGCCGATGTTGCCTGGCGCCGCGCCCGCGATGACTGCAACCTTGTTCTTGAGGCCTCTCATATTGGTCTCCTTTCTCCGATTCGCCGGAGCAGACGGTCTTATTGCGATCAGCTGCCGCGTCATTGGAGACTGACAGCGTTCCAGTACACACGACATCCGCATACGGGTCAGTCGTCGCTCCCTCGATCCGGGGTGTGGGGCTGGAGACGGATGACGCGACGCCCGTGACGCCGAGCAGCGATCGAGAAGGCGCCGGCTCCGATGACGACCATCGCCGCGCACCCGCCGACATGGCCTGCAAGGAGCAACTGTTGGACTGGACTGGCCAAAGCAATGATGGCCGCGCTGCCGAGGAGCAGTGCGGCTGGTCGGATGCAGGATGCAAACGTCGACCATGGCAGGGCGGAGCAGGCTAGGGGATTAGGGAGCGTTATCGCGGGCAGGGTATCCCTGTACATAGCCAACAAGGTCACCAGCGCTCAACGGCAGCGGGCCAAACGTCGTTGGTAACGCGCCGATGGCGGCTGCAGCGGCAGGGCGCCATTTCCTCTTCGCGACCCGCACTCATGAACTGCGCTTTCGCGGCACTCGCAAGCGCCAATCGAGCCGCGTTCCTAGCCTGACGAGAAGAAGAATTCGGTAGCGTTCGTGCTTGCCGATCACAGGGGGTATGGCTGACTGCGGCATCACAAGACGGTCAAGGATCCGAATGGCTACGGCTCGCCTTATGAGGCTGTACAACACGAAGCAGGTCCAAAACAAGAAAATGGCTGCAAATGAGACCGTCTGCCGCTGCTTGCGAACTGCTTTGGTGAGTTCAGCTTTAACTGACGGGTCTCGCCAGATATCGCAGAGAATGGCCGGATCATTCGCGTGAAATCCGGTTGGAGCCTCTTTATGCGGCGCCCCAGGATCTCCTAAGCATGAGGCAGCCGACAGGATCGTGCGCTGCTCGGAAGACAAGGGGAGCACCAGCTGTGCCTCGCCGTCGTCCAGCCAAACCCAAGTTCCGGTCGCCTTCAATGATGCGAGCAGCCTGTCTTCCATAGCGCCCAGCCCCAAAACCGCAGCGAACCAGAAAATGACAAAGAGCAGGAATGCCGAGAGAGCGATACCTACAGGGTGAGGCCGCTTTCGAGGGTTGATCGTAAAGCTGGTAGTTTCAAAAGCACTCCGTGCTCTGCCCACAAGATCAAGGGGTATGTTGCGAGACTCGGCCTTGCCGATGATCTCCTTAGCGTCCTTTAGGGTCTGGGCTGGAATGCCATAGGTCATCCGAAAGACGGCAAGCGCAGAGTAATCTGATAGGTTCTTCCTGACGAGCTCGTCTTGAATGTCGTCCCTGCTAATGAAAAGGCGTAGAAGTCGATTGTTGAGCGGGTGCAGGGATCCTGCTCGCCAGCAAATATGTAGTGCTGCCAGCAAGAAGCCTGCCAATGATACGAGGGCAGGGATGCCGGCAATGATGCTTTCCCAGCTCATGTTCATGTTCATGTTCATATGAAGTCAGGATGTCCTGAGTAGAGGTGCCAGTCCGTTTTAACGACTAAGAACTGCCAACCTTTACCATGACGCAGTTCCCTAGTGGCGTGGATAGCCTTCCTATCGAAGTCGCGGCCATGGGTGTCCGCTTCTTTCCGACAGCAGAACCATCCTTGACAAAAGGCGGTTAGGGAGCGTTATCGGGAGGGGGGTAGGGAAGGGCAGCTTCCGACCCTAGGCGGTCGTTCAATGGTGCCAATCCATTTTTCGGAACCAATGGCCGTGTCGCCTTTTAGATCAGTAAATTATGGAAGGAAGAGCCGGAGGATTAGGGGCTCGCTAGGACGCCTGAAGAGAAGCCTCAGGGGAGCCTTGGAGCTTTTTCGTGTCTCAACGTCGCGCAGTGTGAGCTTGATCGCAAAGCGCTACTCTGGGGTTGGACGATTCGTTGGGGAGCGACGCCATGCATACAGATCACCTGCCTTACCTGAAATTCAACGGCAAGGCTCGCCTCGACAAGGCTGTAAATTCACTGATGGGGATCGTCGAAGGCATAGCCATCGATGGCGCCATCAATGATGTCGAACTCGGGTTCCTAAGCCTGTGGCTCTCCGAGCATCAGGAGTTGAGGAACCGACACCCGTTCAACGAGTTGATACTGGTCGTGGAAGCCGCCATAGGGGACGGAGTCCTTACGGCGGAAGAGCATGATGAGTTGACTTGGCTGTGCGAGCGGCTTCGATCCTCTGAGTTCTTCGACAGGATCACCGCCGATCTACAGCGACTTCATGCGGTTCTCGGCGGGATCATTGCGGACACGCGTATCACCGAGGAGGAGCTACGCGGGCTGGCTGAGTGGATGGACGATCATGATCACCTCAAGAGGTGCTGGCCCTTTGAAGAGGTCGGGAGCCTGATCACCTCGGTGCTCAAGGACCGACGCATCGATGAGCGCGAGCACCAATTGCTGCACTCGTTCTTCTCTGACTTTATTTCACTAGCCGATGACCGAACCCTCACTAGTCCCGTGCTGAGGGACGAGAATCAGGCGATTGTCGGCCTCTGTGCCGTCTGTCCTGAAATCATATTCGACGGGAAGCACTTCGTTTTCACGGGTGCTTCCAGTCGGTACCCCAGAGCGAAGATTGCAGAAACAATTACTGCATTGGGCGGCCAACTCGCGCCGAATCTCTCCAAGAAGGTGGATTATTTAGTCATTGGAGCCGACGGAAATCCGTGCTGGGCCTATGCCTGCTACGGCCGCAAGGTTGAGAAGGCCATCGAGCTACGGAAGGCAGGCTCCATGTTGCTCATCGTCCATGAGCATGACTTTCATGACGCGATAGCAGAGCTAAGCTAGCTCACCGTTTCCGGAAAAATTTCCGAGGGGCATTGATAGAGCGCCTGCTGTCGGGATGCTCGTTGTGGCGTGGCGTATGCTCCGGACTGGGGATACGCGCGAGGTGAGCGCGGGTCGCAGGAGAGGAGAAACCGAGGTGGCAAAACGTTCGTCTGGGGGTGGTTTGTGGCTGTTCTTGGGGGCGTTGGTCCTGATTGCAGCGGTGCCCAAGGAAGCCTGGATCGGGCTCGGGGTACTCGGTGGTGTCGGATTGGTGGCGTATCTCGTCATCAAACACCTGAACAACAAGGCCAACTCGGCCGCGGTTGCCGCCGAAGAGTTCCAAACCCAACACCAACCGACTTTGGCAGAGTTGACGGACGGCGGGATCCGGTCCTCTTTGTCGCCTCGGATGCGGACCACGCTCGCAGCCAGCACGGCACCGCCAAGCACTCCAAGCCATAGCGCATCTGCTTCCACACCGGCGCGGACCGAAGAGTTCTATTCCGCTCCGGTCCCTGCCCAAAAATCCGGCTCCTCCTATGCTATCCCGAAGGCGCCTTCGGGCTTTGGGGATGGACGCTGGGTGCCACCTGGCGAGAACGTCATAGTCGCCGGTGTGGATTTACCGGGCGGTATGATCTACGTCGGCGGACGCCTGCGGGCACCCAGCGGCATCACCGCCCCCTGCCTAATTAGTGGTCAGCTCAATGTGGCGCGCGTGGGAGACTACCGCTCCCGCCAGATGAGCTACTGGCCTAGCTACGCTGACGCGTCACCGAACGAGCGGCGAGCCTATCTGAACTGGTTGTCGGAAGGGCGCTCGCACCCTGACTGTGATATCGGCTACGTCTTCTTGTTCTTCTATGGTCTTGAGCGACGGGTCATCATCGATTCGCGCGATGATCCTTCGGCGAAAGAAGAATGGCCAGCCATCATTGCCGAGTTACGGCGGCTGCTTTTGATCTACGGGGAGAAATCGGGATCGTTCAAGCGCTACGCCGGCGAGCTAGTGAGTTGGATCGAACTCAATGGCGCTTCGGGCCAGCTATACGGGCAACCCGTGCCGGATCTACCGAGGACTTACGAACTGCCCCCTTACTTGCGCTTGGCGCTTGGGCAGGCTGCGGTCGATCGTGCACCGGTTCCCGCGCATCTTGCGCTGGCATGGGTGCGATTGGACCCAGACATCAATTTGCGGACAGCCGCCACCCGCTGTCCTGATGAGTTCGAGCGTTTGTTCATTCAGCGATACCACGAAGCCCTTGGATCGGGCCTGGTGTTGCCGAAGAACCGGACCAAGCTTAAGTTCGTCTACCAAGCTGCCTCGGCCGGACTCCGCGGCGCCACCATCACCATGGGGTTCGGTGACATTCCGGATGTCACTGCTCTCACCACGCCGATCAAGAAATTGGGCGAGATCGCCAGCCAGTGCACAGACGAACTCGGATCCTACAGTCGGCTGATGGGTAGAGACCCTGCGGCCGCCAGCAGCCTGGAAGGACTTCTGTTGCTGCCCGCCACGCTGTGGCCGCCCGCCGCCCAAGCCAAGCTGCAGGGGCTGACTAGCCGCATGCGCGACGGTCGCCTTTCGCTGCCGCTGCAAGAGTTGCTGGAAGCCTTGGACGGAGCCGGGCTGCCGATCAATCGGGCCCGCGTCCGTGGGCTTGCCCGTGCCTTGGAAGGGGACGAGATCGGCTTCGAGCCACATGTACTGGCCGATGCGAAAGCACCCAGAGAGCAGGACACAGTGGTCCTATTTACCCAGCCATTGCTGGACGCAGTTGTTGGTTCGGGAGCCGAGTATCAGACCGCCGCGCTGACTCTGCAGCTGGCCGTCGCTATGGCGAACGCCGATGGCGATTTCAACGAACACGAGGTTTCGCACCTGCGGGCCGAGATTACGGGGTGGGCGCACCTGACACCCGCCGAACGCCGCCGGCTCCAAGCTCACTTGCAATGGCTGACGGCGGCCCCGCCGACTTTGGCCGGCCTGAAGAAGAAGCTGGAACCGCTTCCCGTCACTGCGCGCGAGATGCTTGCAGCCTTCATGGTCACACTGGCCCAATCCGATGGGTTCGTGTCCCCGGACGAGGTCAAGTTCCTGGAGAAGGTGTACAAGGCGCTTGGGGTTGACTCCAAGCGCGTGTTCAGCGATGTCCATGCCGTCGGCGCTGGTGGCGCACCTCTATCGACAGCGCAGGCCAAAGAGCAAGGGTTCCGACTGGATGCCGACCGCATCGCCGCCTTGCAGGAAGACACCGCCAGGGTTTCGGCGTTGCTGTCGAAGATCTTCACTGATGAAGCTGCCAGCGCACCACCGCCGACATCTGCGCCAGAGCCCGAGCCAGAGCCGGAATGCGAGGCATCTCCGCTGCTTGGCTTGGACGACGCCCATGCCGCCTTCTTGCGCCTGCTGCTGTCACGACCGGAATGGTCGCGATTGGAATTGGAGGATGTGGCCGCTGATCTCGACCTCATGCTCGATGGTGTCTTGGAGCAGATCAATGAAGCGGCGTTCGATGCGTTCGACGAGCCTGTGTGCGAAGGCGATGATCCCGTGACCGTCAATACCGAACTACTTGAGAAAATCGAAGCATGAGTGCCTTAATCCGTCCCAAAGATCGCGATGCCGTCATCCAATCTCTCCGCGCGGGCGTCGTGCCTCGCGCAGGCCAACACCTGATTCAGGTCGCTCGCGGCCGGGAGATCGAGGCGCTGGTCGCGGATATCGACCGGGTCGCCGACGGCGGATCCTCATTCCGCTTCGTCATCGGCGAATACGGCGCCGGCAAGACATTCTTCCTGAACCTGATCCGTGCCATTGCCATGGAGCGCAAGCTCGTTGTGGCCAATGTGGACCTCAACCCCGATCGTCGACTGCACGCCTCGGGTGGACAAGCTCGCTCGCTGTATGCCGAGCTCATGCGCAATCTGGCCACACGTACCAAACCCGAAGGTGGCGCCTTGGCCGGAGTGGTCGAGAAATTCATCGGCACGGCCAAGTCGGAGGCCAAAGCGCAGGGCATGACGACCGAGCAGGTCATTCGCTCGAAGCTGGGACAGCTGACCGAACTCGTCAACGGCTATGACTTCGCCGATGTCATAGCCGCCTACTGTCGTGGAGCAGAGGAAGGCAACGAGCAGCTGAAATCCGATGCCATCCGCTGGCTGCGGGGCGAGTTCTCAACCCGGACCGATGCACGGGCGGCTTTGGGCGTCAGGACCATCGTGGATGACGCGTCCGTCTACGACCAACTCAAGCTCGTGGCCCGCTTTGTACGCTTAGCCGGCTACGCTGGGCTGTTCGTGTGCCTCGACGAGTTAGTCAATCTTTACAAGCTCGCCAACGCACAGGCGCGCAGTTCCAACTACGAGCAAATCTTGCGCATGCTCAATGACTCACTGCAGGGCACTGCTGTAGGTCTGGGCTTCGTTTTGGGCGGCACCCCAGAGTTCCTCATGGATCCGCGGCGTGGCGTCTACAGCTATTCAGCGCTCCAGAGTCGCCTGGCCCAGAATGCCTTCGCAACGGGCGAACTGGTCGACTTTACCGGCCCAATCCTTCGCCTTTCCAGTCTGACCCTTGAGGACTTCTACCTGCTGCTGGGCAAGATCCGCCATGTCTATGCCGGGGGCGACGCGGAGCGCTACCTGCTACCGGACTCGGCAATCGCCAGCTTCATGGAGCACTGTGCCAATCGCATCGGCGACAGCTTCTTCCGCACCCCGCGCACGACGATCACTTCCTTCATCAATCTGCTCGCCATCCTGGAGCAAAATCCCGATACGGACTGGAAGAGCCTGATAGGCGAGGTCGCGGTTGAGACCGACCAAGGTGGCAAGGGCGACCTTGCAGTCGACCCGGATGACGAACTAGCGTCCTTCAAGCTCTGATCGACGATGTCGGTTTCCCAAGCCTTCCTGCAGCTGGATCCTCGCATCCAGCACTACCTGTGGGCCGAGGGGTGGGGTGAGCTGCGCGAGGTTCAGGAGAAGGCCATCCCGCTGATCCTACCGGGTGACCAGGATGTCATCGTTGCGGCCAGTACCGCTTCGGGGAAGACAGAGGCCGCGTTCCTTCCGGCCTTGACGCACTTGCTCCAGCAGCCCGACGGGGGACTGATCGTGTATGTCAGTCCGTTGAAGGCGCTGATTAATGACCAGTTCGGGCGTCTGGATCGCCTCTGCGAGAACCTGGAGATCCCGGTGTGGCCATGGCACGGGGACATTACGGTCACTAGCAAGCGCAAGTTCCTGGCCAAGCCGCACGGCGTGCTGCTCATCACGCCCGAGTCATTGGAGGCCACGCTGTGCCTCCGGGGCACCAGTGTTGCTGGCTTGTTCAAGCGAACGGCATTCTTTGTCGTCGATGAGCTTCATGCCTTCATCGGCTCAGAACGAGGGAAACAGCTGCAGTCGCTCCTGCATCGTATCGAGATCACGCTTGGGCGCAGAGTTCCGCGCGTAGGACTGTCGGCCACACTTGGCGACATGAGCTTGGCAGCCCGGTTCTTGCGGGCCGATCGAGCCGTATCCATCGTGAATGCCGACTCCAGCGGTGGGCAACTACTCATCAAGGTCAAAGGGTTCGAGGAACCGCTGCCCCCCGTTGGCGTGTCACGAAACAACGGCCCTACGCCCGATCGAGCTCCACTGGCGATTGCCGAGCACATGTTCAAGGTGCTACGTGGATCCAACAATCTCATCTTTCCCAACAGCCGCCAGGAAGTCGAGCGATACACGCATATTCTGAACACGCTGTGCGAACAAGCTCAGCTACCGCGAGAGTTCTGGCCGCATCACGGCAACCTGTCCAAGGAGATCCGCTACGAGACTGAAGCGGCACTCAAACAGCGAGAGCGACCGGCCTCGGCGGTGTGCACCAGCACTTTGGAGCTCGGCATCGACATCGGCGCGGTCAAAAGCGTGGTCCAGATCGGGAGGCCGCCGTCGGTTGCTAGCTTGCGACAGCGCTTGGGCCGATCAGGTCGGCGTAAGGGCGAGCCGGCCATCCTGCGCGGCTACGTCATCGAAGACGCGCAGGACGAGAAAGCCGACCTGCAGACGCGGCTTCGATTGAACACCGTCCACACGGCAGCGGTTATCTCTTTGCTGTTGGAACACTGGTTCGAGCCGCCTGCGGTGCACGGAGCGCACTACTCCACCCTGATCCAGCAGTTGCTCTCGGCGATCGCGCAATACGGTGGGTTGCAAGCTGGACAGGCCTACCGGCTGCTGTGCGCCTCATCCGGTCCGTTTGAGGGCGTGTCCAAGGAAAGCTTCACCGACCTCCTTCGAACATTGGGGAACGAGGAAATCCTGACCCAAGATCACTCCGGCCTGCTGCTTCATGGTCGGATCGGCGACAAGATCGTCAACCACCATTCGTTCTATGCGGCCTTCACTAGCGATAAGGAGTTTCGCATCGTCTCTGGAGGGAAGACGCTCGGAACCCTGCCGGTCTCGCAGATGATCGTTCCCGGCCAGCGAATCCTGTTTGGGGGTCGCACTTGGGAAGTCCAGGACATCGATGAGGCGCACAAGACGATCCATGTCGTGCCCGCTCGGGCAGGCGCCCCACCGCTGTTCAATGGTGGCGCCGGCCAAGTTCACACCCGCGTGCGACAACGCATGCGCGAACTCTATTTGCATACCGAAGTCTTAGGCTATCTGGACACCGAGGCACAACGCTTTCTTGATGAAGGACGTATGGCCTTCCAAGATATAGGGATGCAAGATCGTGTGCTCCTTGATCAGGGCAGCCAAGCGATTCTGCTGACCTGGTTGGGTGATCCTGCCAACGAGGCCATAGCGTGCCTGTTGATGGCAAGAGGCGTGAGCGCAGCGGCTGGCAGGCTGGGGGTCGAGATCCAGCGCGCCGAGCGGAGTCTGGAGGAACTCGAGGATCTATTGGCCGACATCGGTCTGGACGATACCCCGACAGCCGATGAGTTGCTGGCTAACGCCGGCAACTTGGCCAGACAAAAATGGGATGAACTGCTTTCGCCCAAGCTGCTGCGAGAAACCTACGCGAGCTCTAACCTCGATCTCGACGAGGCGCAGGCTTGGCTTGCTCGACTGGCCTCTGCTCGGAAAACGACAACTTCTCGGGAGAATATTCTGTCTAATACCCACTCCTAGCCGAAAGCAGCCGCCCCAGAGCACGGCAGTTAGGGATGTTTATCGGGGTAGGGACTGTGGATCGCCTCCCCGCGCTTCCCGCAGCGAGATAGCCTGGAGACGCCGGCCAAACGACCTCAACACATCGAATTTTCCTACCTTGGGGGCACCCGCAGGATGCGTCCAATCGGGGCACTATCTAGCCGCGCTTCTTGGCTCAACAAGCCTGCGACAGTCGCTGATTCTCTCGATATCTTGACCTTGGAGTCGCCCATGAGCGCAGCCTTCATGATTACCCGGACCCTGAACCGCAGACCATCTACTGTGGGAGCTGCTGACAAAGTGCATGAGATCCTCCGGCACCACTTAGAGAAGACTGTCTCAGACGCCAATTGAGCCGAACAGTATGGGAGATCACTACCTGCCCCAGCACTACCTCAATGGGTTTGCGGTAGACGAGCGGTTCTGGGTCCACGACTTGGAACAGCAGCGCACACGCCGTGGCCAACCGAAGTCAGAAGCCAACGTCAACGGACTGTGGCCCGATGAGCTGGAACGGCATCTGGCGGAGAAGATTGAAGGGCCGGCTCAAGACACCATCGATCGCATACGTCAGTTCCAGCCGATAGAAGAGTCCGAGAGAGAAGTGCTCGCCACCTATCTGCTCACGATGTGGAAGCGAGTGCCGGCAGGTCGTGATCGGACAGCCTCACACATTCCCGGACTCGCTAGGGAGCACAAGCAAGGGTACTTTTTCCAAATCGAAGAAATGGTCGCTGACGGCACCCTGCCAGCAGAAGTGGCGGCCGAGGGAAAACAGCGGGTATCGGACATCCTTGATGGTCTAGCCGATGGACCGCCTGACCACTACTGGCACCACATGCTCCGGGACGGCGCTACTCCCAAGATGATGTCAGCGCTTCGCAGCATGGACTGGACGTTCTTGGTCAGCACCTCCGACCCGTACCTCACTTGCGACGATCCACTGTTCTTCTTCCGCGGCATTGGCATCGGCAGGGTCAACTCTGAGCTGAGCGTTCCGCTTTCCACTTCAATCACTCTGCTGGCTCATCGACAGGGCGCACAGTCACGACAATTCCGAGAAGCCCGCGCGAGTAGGGTTGTCCAACTCAATCGTCGAACTGCACATAACGCCAGGCGGTTTATGTACTCGGAGCAACCCGTGCCTTGGGCGCTGAAGCTGGGCATGCGTAAGCCGCGTCCAGAGCGGATACGGATTCTCTAACGATTGCCGGCAGCTTGACGCGGTAACGATAGCTGGCGAGCGGGAAGGGCCGTACCCCTCTACGGGGCCGGGCGTTGCCCTGGTCATCGCCGCATGGCTGTATTTCAGCCGTCCGCAACCGGGAACCGCCGTCGCGCTTGTCGGATCGTTGTTCGCGTTGTGCCTAGTCAACCTCAACGCTTGGGCGCTGCTCGCATTGCCCATCGTCTGGCTTGCCTCACGATCTGACCTTTCGATCCCGCGCCTTCGCTGGGCGTTCTGGCTGTTCTACCCGGTGCATCTGGTCGCGTTCGCCGTCGTTGCCGTGCTGGTGCCGTAAAGCAAAACCCGGCGAGCTCGAATGCACGGCAACCGCTTTCTGCGAGAGTGTTCCCCGGAGCGGTAGTGCTGGCAAGCGCTGCGTAAAATCACCGATTGAGGAATGTTCCTCATGGCAAACTGCTTTTGCACTACGCTGCTCGCTCAAAGGGGGAGGGCGTGTCTATGGACCGCGAAGCGTTACCGCTGTGGAAGCTCGTTGTTGGTGTTGCCCTGGGCGTACTCGTCGCCGATCTGGTGCGGATGGCATGGATTGCCCTTACTATCAGCTCGCTCGTCGGTGCGTGGGGTTTCAACACAAGCAATCCGGGGAAGGTCACCGAGCGCGTTACGGCACGATCTGCGCCGGTCGAGCTACCGGCTTACCAGGGGCCAATCACGGCGCGAGCACGTGGCATCAGCCGGGCCTGCATCAATGGTACCGTCTTTGATCGAAGCGGCAACGGCTGGGCGCAATCCCTGAAAAATAATCGTCCGCAGCCGTGCCGGGCCAGCTCGCAATAGTTCACCGTTCGAACAGCCTTCCGTGCCGCCAGAGCCAGCGATCTAGCATGTGAGGCGCTATCCAGTCCCTCGGGGGCGATATCAGCCGCGCACCAGCAAGCCGCCAGCCACTCCACGCTCCGTATAGGGGCGTTTCGTTGTAGATCAATCGGCGGTAGCGCTGGGCGGCGCAGTTGTTCGGACAGGGTGAGTCAGCAGGCCAGCAGGGAGGGCGCATTGCGTTGATCCATCAAGTCGGCCAAGTGGCCGGGCGCGTCAGCTTGCGGATAGTGGGTATGATACCCACCATGAGGAGCGCGGACGTGATCAGGCGATTGGAACGCGAAGGTTGGGAGTGTGTCCGGGTGAAGGGCTCACACCACCATTTCAAACGTCCTGGACGGGCGGGGCGGGTGACCGTACCGCATCCAAAATCCGATATTCCGCTGCCAACTTTGCGCAGCATCTACCGTCAGGCCGATTGGCCTTGGAGGTGACCATGCGATTCGTTCTTGCCCTGCATACCGACGACGGCGTGAGCTACGGCGTGACCGTGCCCGATCTTCCGGGTTGTTTTTCCGCCGGTGACACGTTCGATGAGGCCGTGGCCAACGCGTACGAGGCGATTGACCTACATGTCGAAGCCATGCTGGAAGATGGCGAACAGCTGCCGGACGCCCGGCTGCTGGCCGAGCACCAGGCGAACCCCGACCTCGTTGGCGCCGTGTGGGTGGTGATCGATGCGCCCGTGGAGAAGTACTTGGGTCCGGCATCGAAGATCAACATCACAGTGCCGGCGCTGGTATTGCATCGCATCGATCAGTACGCACAGACGCACGGTGAAAGCCGCTCGGGCTTCCTGGTCCGCGCGGCGCAACGCGAGATGGCGTTGTCTGGTTCCGAGTTTCCGGTCAAGTACACCATCCAAGAGGGGCAACCGAATAAGAGCCGCAGGAAGCGCCAAAGCATCGTTTGAACAGCAAGAGGGCCCATCGCCGCATAGATCTCATACTTCGCATAATGCATATTATGTAATAATCGCATCTGCTACGGAGTCAGGTGTCTGGGGACTTAGCTGCCTTGCGCCACGCGACGGACCTGCCGTTCCATGAGAGCCGACAGCCGTCCAAGGGAGGCAAGATGCAGATTGACCAGCGAAAGCCAGCCCTTGCGATGCCAATCCACGACCGTCGCCTGATCGAGATCCCTGAAACGATCTGGATCGACAACCTGGAATCCGTCCAGCGCGTAGCGCCGACCGTCGGCAAGCGTCGCGTCCGCCCGCTTGTCGATCAGAAGATCGTGTTCCCGAAGCGCGGCGACGAAGGACTGCGTACTCACAAACTCAACCTGGTAAGCCTCGCAGAACTGCAAGGCCTGACGAGTCAGATGGCTGGGTCCGCCCTCCTCGAACAGCGGCATGCCCTCCGTACCCTCGCGGACGACGCGCTCGGACGCGGTATCCATGGCCAGCGCAAAGCGCTCCGATTCCGGGATCGAAACAAAGCCGAATGGATAGCGCCTCACGTAAGCCGGAACGTAATGTTCCGTGGCCCACGCGCCCTTCTCGACAAAGAGATTCTCTCCTTCGCAGAGCCCGAGGATCACGGCGGGAAGGAGTGTGTCGCCGGCAAAGACCACCGGATAGCTACGGCTGGCCTCGCCGATTTCGCCTATGACGACCGGCACATACGGCGTGCTGGCGGCAAAAGCCGTATCACCGTCCTTCAACCGCCAGCTTGCGTGCGCTTCCGAGTGAAGAACCGCGGGCTTGCGGTAGAACAGCGGCAGTGCTGATGCCGCGGGTGTATCCGTAGTGTTGGCGAAACCGGTGGTCATGATGTCTCCTGTAGATGTTGAGTGCTTCAGGCGCTCGGTCAGAAGCTGGCCCTGATGCCGATGGTTCCCTTGAAGCCGTATGCGTTACCGAAGTCGGCGATGGGCGTGTCGGCAGAGATTTCAGTGTAAATCGTGTATGCGCCGCGGCCCCAGTTATAGCTGCCGCCGAGGCCCAGTTCGCCCCACATCCTGCGATCGCGGCTGCCGATCGACGTGCCGGAGACATCGACGCCGGTACCGTCGCGCCATTCGTACGTCAGATTGGCCAGGCCATACAGATGCGTGCGACGGACGTCGCCCGAGGCGCTGCTCCAACTCGTCTGGTGATCGAGCGAGACACCCCCGCGGGTCTTCAGGCTGGTGCCCTTGTCCGCCGAAACGAGTGCACCCGCCGGATCGGCATAGCGATCGAAATCGACATGGGCATAGATCGCCTGGAACTGCGGCGTCAGCGCAAGCGCGTCGCTCACCGCGTACCGCTTGCCGACCTCGACGCTGACCGCTTCGCCCTTGCCGTTGTTGCTTTTGACGAGATTACCAAGCGTGGCTGAGTTCAGGTCACTTGCGAACCAGCTGAGCTTCGTCTGGGCATCCAGGTAGAACCCCTGTGGGCCATACCATGTGAGCGTTGCGCCAAGACCATGGGCGTGGGTATCGATCGAACCGTTGCCGAAGATCGAAGTGACGCTGGCATCGGCCCTGCCATCGTGCACGCTGACCCCGCCAATCAGCACCGAGCCATCCTCACGCTCGGACACGAGCGCATCGATGCCCATCTGAATTTGCCGGCTGTCGATGTTCCGATCGGCACCGCTGGTCGAGGAGATGGGCTCCGGGCGCTGATTACTGGACTCCACCCGGCCCCAGATACCCACGCCGGCTCCGACGAGCTCCACCCCCCAGAAGCGGTTCCCGACCCGCTGTTGCAGGGTCGAAAGGTTACTGAGCGCAAGCAAGGTCTGCGAATAGGCTTCATACACCGGGACGCCAGGCTGGTAGAGCGTATCCGGATCGTCGGGCGACGAACCGTCGAGCAGCGACGAACGCAGATACCAGTCGCCGTCCCCGGGCTCGGCAACGCCGTTTTTGTAGAGGCGATAGCCATAGGCGCCGGCGACCACCGCCTGTTCGCCCTGGAACATGTAATCGCCATCGAGCGTGAACGCGCCGTTCGAGGCACCGGCGACGTCGACGATCTTGATGCCTTCGACGGTTTGCGCGCCAAGCCCGTCGCGATTGATCACGCTGACCCGGGTGTTGCCGGAGGTGGCGCCCTGCACCACCAGCAGATCGGTGGCCGAGTCATCGTTGCCAAGCGCGGCCTCGATCTCCAGCGTGCCGTCCCTGCCCAGGTAATTGCCCGCGACAGTCAGCCTGCCGACGCTGCCGCCTGGTGCGACGACACCCGCGTTCGTGAGGGTGCCGATCCGGCCGATTCCTTCGAGGCGGCCATTGGTGCCGACGTTCACGGCGCCGCCGAGGCGGCCGCGGACATCCAGCGTGCCGTCCGAGACCGACGTGGTGCCGACGTAGCTGTCGTTGTCGCTGGCCACGAGCAATGTGCCCGCGCCGGCCTTGGTCAGCGTGCCCGCACCGGAGAACAGGCCTTCGAAGGTAAAGGTCGTGCCCGTCGCGGTCGCGATCGCTCCGTTGCCCGCGAGTTCGATGCCACGCTCGCTCGACAGGTCGGCGCTCGTGGCCAGGGTGCCTCCATCGAGCGTGACGCCGCGCGCGGCGGCGCCGAGGTTGGCATCGCCCGTGATCTGGAGCGTGCCGCCGGCAATGCGCGTGCCGCCGGTATAGGTGTTGTCTCCGTTCAGTACGAGCGTGCCGGCATCGGTCTTCACCAATCGCGCGTCACCGCCCAGCACCGCACCGATGGTGGCGGTGAAGCCCGCCCCCGCTGCGGAGCCGTCGCCGACCCGGATCGTCGCGTCCGGTCCGACCAGGGTGAGGTCGTCACCGACGATCGAATAGCCGTCGGTCGCGAACTGCATGCCGCTCGCGGAAACGGCGCCGACGCTGTTGTCGACCTCGACGGTGCCGGCGGTGCCGGCGAAGATCGCGAATGCGGCATCGGTGTACGGCGCGTTCACCTGTCCGTTGGCATCGGTCCAGTTTCCGTTGCCGAGGCTGCTCTGCCACAAGCCGTCACCGCCATTCACGGCACCATCATTCTTCGGACCGGCCGCCCCGTCCCAGAAGTTGAGGGTGAGGCCCGCGGTGTTGACCAGGTTCACCTGTCCGGCGATCGAGGTCTGTACCGTGGCGTCGCTGCCGTCCGGCAGCGTGCCGGGCTCGAGCCCGTTGTCGGTCAGCGCACCGCCGTAGTTGAACACCCGGTACACACCGGGTTCGAAGGCGCCGCCAACCGGCACGCTTACGTCGAGCGTGCCATCGAGCACGAGGTCGCCGCCGACTTCAACCAGGTCGTTGAGTGCGCCGCCCGCCACGTTGGCCTCGCCGAACTCGAAGGCGAGCAGGCTGCCCGAGGCGAGCGACAGGTTGCCGTCGATCCTGAGCGTGCCCGGCCCGCCCGCACCCGGGGTGAGCGTTGCGCCATCGGCCAGCGTCACGTCGCCGCCGATCGTTCCGGTGCCGCCCAGCGTCGCTCCGAGCGAAACGCCGGTCGGGCCTGCCGCGGCCGAGTAGTCGCCGTTGAGCAGCAGGGTTCCGGCGTCAATGGACATGCCGCCGTCATTGCCACCCGTGCCCGACAGCACCAGCGTGCCGTCGCCGAGTTTGGTGAGGCCGCCGACACCCGACAACGTCCCGGAGAGCACCAGCGAGGTATCCACATCGACATCGGCCGTGCCAGCGCCGGTGAGCACGATGGCGCGACCCGAGGTCACGTCGGCTGTGGTGTGCAGCACGCCGCCATCGAACCCGAGCCCGCCCGCCGCCGCGCCGAGGTTGGCATCATTCGAGATCTGCAGCGTGCCGCCGTCGACCAGCGTGCCGCCGGTGTAGCTGTTGGCGCCCGACAGCACGAGGGTGCCGGCATCGCTCTTCACCAGCTGCGCCGCGCCTGCGAGTTCCGACGCGATGGTCGTGATGTAGTCGCCGCCCGGGACGGTGCCGTCGCCAACACGGACGATCGCCTGCGACCCGACCAGATCGATACGGTCGCCCTCGATCGCATAGCCGTCGGCCGCGAACTGCATGCCGGCGACGTTGATGGCGCCCAGGCTGTCGTCCACGGTGACGGTGCCTCCCGTCCCCTGGAAGATCGCGAACGCGCTGTCGAGGAACGGCGCGTTGATCGAGCCGTCGTCGAGCGTCCAGTTGTCGTTGCCGGCCGTGTTCTGCCAGATGCCGTCGCCGCCGGTGATCGTGCCGTCGTTGCGCCCACCTGCGGCGCCGTCCCAGAAGCGCAGTGCCAGGCCGCTGGTGTTGATGAGGTTGACCTCATGAGCGACTGACGTCTGCACATAGAAATCCGTGCCCGACGGCAGGGTGCCCAACGTCAGGCCCGGACCGCTCAGCGCGCCTCCGTAGTTGAGCACGCGGTAGATACCCGGCCCGAAGCTGCCGCCGGCGCTCGTGGCGACGTCGAGTGTGCCGTCGAGCACCAGATCGCCGCCGACGGCGATCAGGTCGTTGAATGCGCCGCCGACGATATCGGCTTCGCCGAAGTCGTAGTTGAGCGTGGCTCCGTTGGCCAGCGCCAGGTCGCCTCCGATCGTGAGCACGCCGGGCGTCGCGCCGGCGAAGCCGGGGTTGATGCTGGCCCCGCTTGCAATGGCGACATCGCCACCGATGATGCCGCCGCCGCCCAGTGTCGCGCCGCCGTTTGCCGTCGTGGCGCCGATCGCCGCCGACTGGTCGCCGTTGACGAGCAACGTGCCGGCGTTCAGTACCGTGGTGCCGCCATAGCTGTTGTCCGCCGTCAGCGTGACGACACCCGCACCGTTCTGGACCAGTCCGCCGCTGCCGGATACGAGTCCGTCGAAGGTCGCGTCATCGGAGCGGGCGAACACCAGGGAGCCATCGTTGGCGACGTCGCCCAGGATCCAGCCGCTGGTGCCGCCATTGCCGAGCTGCAGCGTGCCGCCCGCAATCGTGGTGCCGCCGGTGTAGGTGTTGTCGGCCGTCAGGGTGAGGGCGTTGTTGCCCTGCTTCACCAGGGCGCCGCTGCCGGAGACCAGACCGACGAAGTTCACGTCGTCGGAACGGTCGAACACCAGCACGCCATCGTTCGCCACGTTGCCCGTGATCCAGCCGCTGGTGCCGCCGTCGCCGAGCTGCAGCGTGCCGCCGGCGATCGTCGTGCCGCCGGTGTGGGTGTTGTCGGCCGTCAGCACCAGCGTGCCGGCGCCCGACTTGGTGAACGCGCCCGCGCCCGAGACCGTACCGCCGAGTTCGAAGAGGGTGCCCGCGTCGGTCGACACCGTGCCCGCGCCGACCAGCGTCATGTCGCGAGCGCTGGCAAGGTCGGCGGTCGTGCGCAGCGTGCCGCCGTCGAAGGTCACGTCGCCTGCGGCATCGCCCAGGTTGGCGTCGTTCGAGATCTGCAGCGTGCCGGCGTCGATGTTCGTGCCGCCGCCATAGCTGTTGGCGCCGGTGAGCACCAGCGTGCCCGCGCCGGACTTGGCGAGCGCGCCGGCGCCCGAGACCAGGCCGCCGAGTTCGAAGGTTGTGCCCGCGTCGGTCATCACGGTGCCGGTGGCGGCCAGTGTCACATCGCGGCCGCTGGCGATGTCAGCGGTGGTGTTCAGCATGCCGCCATCAAAGGTCAGCGTGCCGACCACGGCGCCCAGGTTGGCATCGCTCGAGATGCGGAGCGTGCCATCTTCGATCGTCGTGCCACCCGTGTAGCCGTTTGTGCCACCCAGCGTGAGGACTCCGCCGCCCTGCTTCACCAGCGTGCCGCTGCCGGAGACGACGCCGGCGAACGCCAGGTCGTTCGAACGGTTGAACGCCAGCGTGCCGTCATTGATGACGTTGCCGGTGATCGAGCCGGTGGTGCCGCCATTGCCGACCTGCAACAGGCCCGCGCCGATCGTCGTGCCGCCGGAGTAGGTATTGGTGCCGGTAAGCACCAGCGTGCCCGCACCCGACTTGGCGAGGCCGCCGGCGCCCGCGACGGTGCCGCCGAGGGCGAAGGTGGTGCCCGCGTCGGTCAGCACGGTACCGGTGGCCACCAGGGTCGCGTCGCGGCCGCTGGCGATGTCGGCGGTGGTGTTCAGCGTGCCGCCTTCGAAGACCAGCGCGCCGCTGGCGGCGCCGAGGTTGGCGTCGCTCGAGATCCGCAACGTGCCGTCCTCGATCGTCGTGCCACCCGCGTAGCTGTTGGCACCGCCGAGCGTGAGGGCACCGACGCCCTGCTTCACCACTGCACCGCCGCCCGAGATGGCATCGATGAAGGCCACGTCGTCCGAACGGTCGAACGCCAGCGTGCCGTCGTTGGCGACATCGCCGAGGAGCGAACCCGTGCTGCCGCCGTCGCCGATCTGCAGCGTACCCTCGCTGATCCTGGTGCCGCCGGAGTAGCTGTTGGTGCCGGTCAGCACCAGCGTGCCCAGGTCGGTTTTCACCAGCTGCGCATTGCCGGTGAGCTCGCTGCCGATGGTCGCGGTAAACGCCGCCCCGTCCGCGGTGCCGTCGCCGACGCGGATCACCGACTCGGCGTCGGTCAGCGCCAGCGCGTCGCCGGTGACGAGATAACCGTCGCTCGCGAACTGCATGCCCGAGGCCGTGACCGCGCCATTGCCGTTGTCCACGGTGACGACGTCACCGAGGCCCGCGAAGACCGCGAAGCTGCCATCCGCATAGGCGGCATTGATACTGCCGTCCGGGTCGGTCCAGTTGTTGCCGCTGCCCGTGAGCTGCCAGACGCCCGCACCGCCGTCGACCGAATCGTTGAACTTCGGACCGGCGTCGCCGTCCCAGAAACTCAACTCCAGCCCGGTCGAGTTGACCAGGTTGACCTGCCCTCCCACCGAGGTCTGCACCGTGACGCTGGCGCCGGTGGGCAGCGTGCCGAGATCGAGCCCGTTGTCGGTCAGCGCGCCGCCGTAGTTGAAGACGCGGTAGATGCCGCCGCCGAAACTGCCGCCGGTCGGAACGCTGACGTTGATCGTGCCGTCAAGCACGAGATTGCCGCCGACATCGACCAGGTCGTTGAGCAGACCGCCGGCGACGTTGGCCTGGCCGAACGCGAAGTCCAGTGACGAACCGGTGGACAGCGACAGGTCCCCGCCGATCGTCAGCGTGCCCACGCTCACGCCCGGCGACAGCGTGCCGCCGGTGTTGACGAGGACGTCGCCGCCAATCGTGCCCATACCGCCCAGCGTGGCACCGGCATTGACCGTGGTCAGCCCCGTCGCCGTCGCCTGGTTGCCATTGACCAGCAAGGTGCCGGCGTTGACCACGGTCGGGCCGCCATAGCCGTTGTCGCCGGTCAGCGTGAGCACCCCCGGGCCGTTCTGGACCAGGCTGCCGCTGCCGGTCACGAGATCGGCGAAGGTCACATCATCGGAGCGGTCGAACGCGAGCACACCGTTGTTCGCCACATCGCCCAGGATCCAGCCGCTGGTGCCGCCATCGCCGAGCTGCAGCGTGCCGCCGGCGATCGTCGTGCCGCCGGTGTAGGTGTTGTCGGCCGTCAGCACCAGCGTGCCGGCACCGGATTTGGTGAACGCGCCCGCGCCCGAGACCAAGCCGCCGAGCTCGAAGGTTGTACCGGCGTCGGTCAGCACCGTGCCGTCACCGGCCAGCGTCACATCGCGGCCGTTGGCGATGTCGGCGGTGCTGCGCAGCGTGCCGCCGTCAAAAGTCACACCGCCTGTCGCATCACCCAGGTTGGCATCGCTCGAAATCTGCAGCGTGCCGGCGTTGATCACGGTGCCGCCGGCATACGTGTTGGTGCCGGACAGTACCGTCGTACCCGGACCGTCCTGGACCACCCTGCCGCCGCCGGAGATGAGGCCCCCGAAGGTGTAGCCGTTGCTGCGGTTGAAGACCAGCGTGCCGTTGTTGACGACATCGCCGACGATGCTGCCGGTCGTCCCGCCGTCGCCGAGTTGCAGCGTGCCGGCGTCGATCGTGGTGCCGCCCGAATAGGTGTTCGTGCCGACAAGCGTGGTCGTGCCCGCACCCGCCTGCAGCAGGGAGCCGGTGCCGACGATCGTCCCGTCGTACGCGATCGCGTCGCTGCGGTTGAAGCCCAGCATGCCGAAATTGTTGACCGTGGCACTGGCAATCGAACCGGTCGTGCCGCCATCGCCGATGAACAGGATGCCGTCGTTGACGTTGGTCGAACCGGTGTAGCTGTGGTTTCCCGTCAGCACCCAGGTGCCGCTGTCGTTCTTCGCCAGCGTGGTGACGCCGGTCCCCGCATCGCCGATCGAGCCGGCAAGCGTGTTGAGGCCGGCGTTGGTTCCGCCCAGCGCGATCGTGCGCGCCTGGTTGTTGTTCTGCAGCGTTACCGGGCCGGTGTCGGTGAAGACGATCGCGCCGGTACCGGAGGATTCGATGAAGGTCACGCCCGACGAGAGGGTGAACAGACGGTTGGTGGTGTCGCCGGAGCCCGTGTAGCGCAAGGTCGAGCCGTTGCCGATGACCAGATTCGCCGCGTCCGCGGAGGACGCGCCGATGCTGCTGGCAACGCCGCCGTCGGAGAGCTTGTCGACGCCGAGGACGCCACCGCTGATCGTGGTGATGCCGGTATAGTCGCTTGCGGAATTGGTCAGGATCCAGGTGCCCGCGCCGGTCTTGGCCAGGCGGGTGACGCCGGTTCCGTTGTCGGTGATCTGGGCGGCGAGCGTGTTGTCGCCGGTGCTGGCGCCACCGAGCGTCAGCGCCTGCGCGGTGTTCGGGGTCGAGAACGAGATCGCCGATGTATTGGTGAAGGCGATCGCTCCGGCTCCGGATGCGTCGAGCCCGCTCGTAGCCGACGGCCCAAGGGTGAACTGCCGGTTGGTGCTTCCGCCCGCGCCGATGTACTGCAGCGTGCCGCCATTGAGGACGAGATTGCTCGCCGCCGCCGAGGACGACCCGATCGAACTGTTGGCCCCGCCATCATCCAGGCATGCCACTGCGAGGGTGCCGCCATTGATGGTGGTGCCGCCGTCGTAGCTGCTGGCGCAGCCCGACAGCTGCTGGATGCCTCCGCCATTCTTGACGAGGTCGCCGCTGCCCGTGATCGCGCCCGCGTAGTTGGCGCTGGCGAGGCTACTGCCGGCATTGATGGTGAGCGTCGCGCCGTCCAGCTCGATGTTGCCGCCGTTCGCGCCACCGCCGGCAAGAAAACCGACGTTGTTGTCGTAACCATCGAGATCCAGCAAGACGCCCGCCGTATTGGTAAGCGTGAGTGCACCGCTGCCAAGCGCAGTGGCCGACCCTGCGCGCAATGTGCCGCCAGTGATGGTGGCATTGCCCGTCGAACTGTTTACGCCCGACAGGACGAGCGTGCCGGGACCGTCCTTGCGCAGACCGCCCGTACCCACGATGTCGCCGGTGAACTCGAGCGTCGTCGCGGCGGAATCCACGCGCATGGCGCCGGTGCCGGCCACCGTGAAGCCGCGATCCGTGATCACGGTGCCGCCGGTGTAGTTCAGGATTCCGTTGCTGAGCACAAGGCTGGACGGTGCGTTGCTGGACGCGCCGATGCCGCTCGCCGCACCGCCATCGGCAAGGCAATCGGTGGCGAGCGTGGTGCCACCGGTGACCGTGGTGGCACCGGTGTAGGTATTGTTGCAGCCGTTCAGGCTGAGCGTGAACTGGCCGGTTCCCGAGCGCGTGAGTCCGCCGCTGCCGCTGATCGTGCCGGTGAACGTGCCGCCACTGTTGACGGTCAGGGTGGCCAAGCCGAGATCGATGTCTCCGGCCCCATTCAGCGAGCTGATTGCGTTGTCGAAGCCGTCCAGGTTGAGCAACGTGTCCGCGGCGACGCTCATGGCGCCGCCACCGAAGACGTTCTCGGCCCCGGCGCGCAGGGTGCCTTCGTTGACCGACGTCCCGTTCGTGTAGGTATTCGCCCCGCTGAGCACGAGCGTGCCCGCGCCTTCCTTGCGCAGGCTGGTGCCGGTCAGGATGCCGGAGAGCGTCAGCGCGGTGGCCGCATCGGTCACGCCGATCCCGCCGCCGCCGGCCCCGAACGTCATCCCCCGGTCGCTGCCGGTCGTGGCACCGGTGTAGGCGAGCGTTCCGCCCGCCAGCACGATGTTGGCCGGATCGCTCGACGCCGCGCCGATGCTGCTGGCGACTCCACCGTCGGTGAGCGTGGTCGCGGCCAGCGTGCCGCCGGTGACCGTGGTCACGCCGACGTAATCGTTCGCGGCGTTGGCGAGCGTCAGCGTCCCCGCGCCGGTTTTGATGAAGCCGGCGTCGTCCGGGCTGGTCACCTGCCCCGTGAACGTCAGGTCGGTCGCGCCATTGGAGACTTCGATCGTCCTGGAAGGGCTGCCGTTGACGAGCGTGAACCCGCGGTCGGTGGTGGCGGTCGCTCCCCCGTACTGAAGGGTTCCACCCTCAAGGACGAGATTCGACGATGCCGCCGTGGACGCGCCGATACTGCTCGCGACGCCGCCGTTGCCGACGCTGCCGACCCGGAGGGTGCCGTCGGTCAGCGTCGTCGTACCGGTGTAGGTGTTGGCACCGGTCAACACGGCCAAGCCGGCGCCGCCCTTGGCGAAAGACGTGACGCCCGTACCGTCGACGATCGTCGAGCCGATCGTGAAGGTGCCCTCGCCGTTCTGCTGAAGCCCGAGCGCACCCCCACCGATGCCACTGGTCAGGGAACCGCCGGTGATGGTCTGATCATTGTCGGCCACACTGGGCGCGACGATGATCGTCCCGTCGACGCCGAGCGTGTTTCCTGCCCCGATCGTGACGGTGGAGTCCGCAGCCGCGGTATAGCGCAGGCCGCCCAGGGAAACGTTGCCGCCAACGGTGCCGAAGAAAGGTGTATCGGCAAGGCCTTCGGTGTCGCTGATGATCTCGCCGGTCAGCCAGGTGCCGGCATCGTCCTTGTCGGTGTAGTCGGTCTCGTCGAACGCGATGATGTCCCCGCCCACGACCTTGGCGTAGTCGGTTCCGGCGATGGTCGCCCAACCGCCAAGCAGGCCGTCGGCATTGGTCGTCGAGATGGCGCCCGCGGTCGGCAGTACGAAGTTGACGAGTCCGCCGGCGCGGGTGATCGCGCCGAGGCTGAGGTCCACCGACCCGCCCGCGCCCGCGATCGCGCGCACCGTGTTGCTACCCGCGTTCACCGTCAGCCCGTTGAGGGCCTGGCTGTTGTTTTCCCCTGCCGCGCCCAGGACGTCGAGGACGCCGCCGGACAGGACCAGGGGCGACGATGCCGAAAGAATGTTGTTGGCGGGGCCGCCGGCGCCGGTGAAGTCAAGCGCGAGCCTGCCGCCGTTGATCGTCGTGGCGCCACTGTAGGTGCTGGCGCCGGTAAGGGTCAGCGTGCCCGCACCGCTCTTGGTGAGACCGCCGCTACCAGCGATGCTGCCTGCATAGCTCTGCGCGGTGGTCGCCTTGACGGTCAGGGTGGCGCTGCCCAAAGCAATCGACCCGCCGGTTCCGGCGATCGAAGGTGCAATGAGATCGAAGCTGTTCAAATCCAGCGTGCCGCCGTTGACGGTGAAGCCCGTCGCCTCTCCGAACGCCGAGGCATTGCCGGCACGCAGGACGCCGTTGTTGACGGTGACCGAGCCAACGAATGTGTTCGCACCATCCAGGTTCCAGCTTCCCGACCCATCGCTGATCAGATGGCCGTTGCCCGAGATGACCCCGGAAAAGCTGTTGACGCCCGCAAAACTGCCGCCAAGTGTCAGGGTGTCGATGGCTGGATTGCCGGGATTGAAGGCAAGACCCCCGCTCAGTGCCAGCGCGCCGCTGCCATCGTTGAGGATGCTGTTGGCACCGTTGACGCCCCATGTCCGGTTGCTGCTCGAACCGCCTCCCGTATAGCTGAGGATGCCGTTGCTCAGGTTGATGCTTGTCCCCATGCCCAGCGAACTGGCGCTGCCGACGTCCGCCAGCACCGATGCCCGCACCAGCCCGCCGATGCCCGCCGTGCCGGAAAACGTATTCGCACCGGCCAGCGTGATGGTACGATCCGGATTCGCGATGAAGCTGTAGTTGGCCCCGCTCAGGACACCCAGCAGTTCGATGTCCGCATCTTCCGCGCTGAACGCTGCGCCCGCGGAAACGTCGACATCGCCCGTGATCGTCAGGGTGCCCGTGCCGCGATTCCGGATCTGGGCAGCACCGCCATTGATATCCCAGTTCCTGTTCGAACTGTCGCCGTCGCCGATGTAGATGACGTTGTCGCTGTACTGGCTGGCTTGGTTGAAGACAATCGTGCCGTCGACTACGGTCGTCGGTGCGCCGAGCGAGCTTGCCTGGCCGAGATCGGCGATCGAGGAGAAATAGGCGCTGCAAACGCCGTTGCAGCCGTTGAAGATCGTTGTGCCGGTATAGCTGTTGGCGTCATTCGTCAGCTGGACGATGCTGAGTGCATTGTTGGAAGGCGCGACATTGACCCTGCCGTTCCCGCTGATAAGGGCCGAGCCGACGCCGGCACCACTCACGGTCAGGGTGCCGCCATCTCCGATCGTGATCGACCTCGCGGTTCCCGCGCCGTCTATTCTGAGGCCGACAGTGGTGCCTGCCGCGGTAGTGATGTCGTTGCCCGCCGCACCGAGCGCACCGTCGGTGACGCCATACAGGGTGCCGCCGAGAAGGGAGATGCCGCCGCTGTATGTATTTGCGCCTGACAGTTGCAGCGTCCCGGCACCGGCCTTGGTGAGACCCGATGTGCCGGCGATGATCGAATTGATCGTAGCGCTGCCGGCCGCGGTGATGGTGGGCGAAGCGCCGCCGAGCGTCAGCGTATTGCCGGTGAGGACATACCCTGCCGTATTGAAAGTGAGGTTGTGAACCGCGATCGGGTCACCCAGGTTCACGGTTCCGGCGGTGCCGCCGAAGATCGCGTTGTCGAGCAGCGCGTTGCTCCAGGGAAGCGCGAAAGGACCGCTGACGCCGTCGCCGTTGGGACTCCAGTTGAGGTTGCTCAGGTTCCACGTTCCGGAACCACCGGAACCGACAGCCGTGCCGTTCGCATCCCAGTAACGGTCTTCCGCATGGGTGACCGTTGGAACACCGGCAGCCAGGACCGCCGCCAGCGCAGTGCACAGCAGGCTCTTCGAAAGCGTTCTCGAACCACGAGTGCGTTGAAACTGCTTCGTTCTGTCGGCCATGGATTGTCCCCTAGTAGTGCTGCAAGCCTCATTCCACGAGTGGGCATGATGGCGCGATTGGTAATGCTCACCATCTAGGTGAGATGAACTGGATCAGTTCGACTGTCGAAAGCAATCGCGCCGGCCCTCATCAGGCCGGCGACTGTGACGATTTCTATCGTTCCCATTTTTCCCCGCATACCACCATCGCCGATCCCCGGACAAAAGTCGAGCTGGGTATTCCATCGTCGTCGACGTTTTTCTACGTTAACCGATCGCCTTAGCTGGGTGTTTGTCTGGCGTCACACTCCGCAACCCCCCTGGACGTGGACATGGTGAATGTTCTAAATCAATGATGAGTTTTCGAAATAAATGGTGATTCTTTCCCATGATTAGAATCAATGAGAACTCGCAGATGTCCCTGAAAATTCCATTCCAGATCATTTCGTTCGTAAAACGCTGGGCCGCATTACCGCTTTTCGCCGGAACACGGCACACTCGCGACAGCGAGCACAATGGGATCCGACCAATCTCGAGCGCATCCCGATACAACCGCCATCGTGACCAACATCCATCCAGGCCACTCGTGACCACCGCACAAACGCCCCTGACAGCAGCTCTACACGCCTTGCAATCCAATGAACTGGCAAAAGCCGAGGCGCTCGTCCGCTCCCGTTTGGCGGAGGCGTCCGATGACGTCGAAGCCTTGCGCCTGCTCGCCATGATCGCAGCCAGAACCGGACGTGCCGCGGATGCGGAACGGTTGCTGCGAAGCGCCATCGCCTATCGACCGGATTTCATCCTCGGTCATGCGGATCTGTCATCGCTGCTTTGTCGCATGGGGCGGGACGATGAAGCACTCGTGCTTCTCGACCTCGAAATAGTCCGGCACCCGGCCAGCATCTGGCCGCTGTCGATCAAGTCGGGCGTACTCTCGGCCGCGCGCCGGATCGAGGAGTCCCTTCACGTCCACGAGGAACTGGTGGCGCGAGCGCCGGACTCGTCCGTGTTGTGGATGAACTATGGATACGCCCTGAAAACCATGGGCCAGACCGAACAGGCCGTAGCGGCCTATCGCAGGTCATTGCAGCTGGATCCCGCAAATGGCGCTGCATGGTGGAACCTTGCCAATCTGCGCACGATCCCGCTGGGCGCGGACGACATCCGGATGATGGAACAGGTATTGCCGGAGGCCAGCGATCCGTTTCAGAAAGTCCAGTTCCAGTTCGCGCTTGGAAAGGCGTTCGCCGACCGTGGGCGGTTCGAGCAATCCTTCGGCCATTACCAACAGGCAAATGCTCTGCGTGGAGCGCTCGTCCCTTACGATCCACGAAAGATCCGGGAGCTGGTTGTGTCCCATGAAGAAGCACTTTCTCCTTCATTCTTTTCCGAACGCCATGGTTGCGGACATCCCGCCGACGATGTGATCTTCATCGTCGGCATGCCCCGCTCCGGCTCTACGCTCGTCGAACAGATGCTTGCCAGCCACCCGATGGTGGAGGGTGCGGGGGAGTTGTCCGAGCTTCAGGACATTGCGGCCTCGATCTCCGGCACCGATACGACAGGGGAATCCCTGCCCGGCGCCATGGCCAGGCTCACACCGAGCGAACTGGAGGCACTGGGGCGACGCTATCTTGACGCAACGCGTCGACACAGAAGAAGCGGCCGCCGCTATTTCACCGACAAAATGCCGGCCAATTGGCGATTCATCGCGCTTATCCGGCTGATCCTGCCGAACGCCAGGATCGTGGACGTCAGGCGAGACCCCTTGTCGTGCTGTCTTTCGACTTACTTCACTTATTTCAATCGGGAAAGCAGCTTGCCTGCCAATCTGCACGATCTGGCCCGATATAATAATGACTACATTCGAATGATGGATTATATCGACGCGATCCTTCCAGGGCATGTCTATCGACTGCACTACGAATCGCTGGTGGAAAACCCAGATGCGGAGATTCGCCGTCTTCTCAACTATATTGGGCTGGACTTCGACCAGTCCTGCCTCCGTTTCCACGAGAATCGCCGACCAGTTCACACTCCGAGCGCCCAGCAGGTCCGGCTCCCGATCAATCGGTCTGGACTGGATCGCTGGCGCAATTACGAACCGTGGCTCTCGCCGTTGATCAATGGCCTCGCATCAGTCCGGTAAGACAGAGTCCAACAATCCGTCTCTGTATGACAAGCGCATCCACCGCAGCTTCGGCTACCGAAGGAGGCGATCACACCACGGGGGGATCGGTCTCACGCTCTGGGTGGCGATGGCCGGCAACGGCGCTGACAAAGCTTTCAATGCTTCGTCCAAGCTTCTTGACACCCCCGATCACAATCCCGGGATCGTCTTCACCTGTCGGCAATGTATGGGGCACTCCGGCGCTTTCGAGAAGCGCCAGCGATTCACCCAATGCCAGGATCGCCTTGCCGTGACGGTACTGGTCCTTGATGAATTCGGCCGTGTGCCCGTCCTGTTTCAACGCTGCCAGCCCGGCGGCACCGTCGGGCAGCACCAGCGCGTCGAACAACACCGCCGGCTCATTCTCCATTGATGCATCCGCGTCGAGCATGTCGCCCGCCGCGGTCTTGAATGGACCGATGCGGCTGCCGACCAGACGCGGCACCGCGCCGGCCGCAAGCAATGCCGCCTGCACTGCGGTCACGGCCTCGCCGTCAACGCCGTCGGCGACCAGCAGCGCGATCTTGCGGGTTCGAATGCCGCCATCGCCCGGGCGCGCCAGCAGTGACAGCGCGGGCGACCGATCCACTTCGGGCTTGGGCGGTTTGGCCAGTGCTCGCGGCATGGGCGCCGGCATTGCCATGCCCAGGCCCTGCGCGACACCATTCGCAAGGGGCTCGGACACGTTGCGCAACATCGACACCACGCGCTCACGGATCGCCGGCACGGTGCATTTGCTCAGCTCGAAACGGAACGCGGCGATGATATGCGCCTGCTCGGGCGGGCTCTGGCTGTTATAAAACAACGCCGCCTGGTTGTAGTGTTCGGCGAACTTCTCCGGTTTGCCGCGTACCTCATCGTGCTGCACCGGCTCCGGAAACGACACGAAACCCGCGGTACCCGCCTGGAATGGACAACCGCCGCCGAGGCTGTTGGGCTCGTAAGCGGCAGCGCCACGATGGATCGCCTGCCGATGCATGCCATCGCGCTGGTTGTTCTGCACCGGTGCGATCGGCGCATTGATCGGGATCTCGTGGAAGTTCGGCCCGCCCAGTCGCGTCAACTGGGTATCGACATACGAGTGGATGCGACCGGCCAGTAGCGGATCGTTGGTGAAATCAATGCCGGGCACGACGTGCGCGCTGCAGAACGCGACCTGTTCGGTCTCGGCGAAGAAGTTGTCGGGATTGCGGTTGAGCGTCATGCGCCCGATCGGCGTCACCGGCACCAGCTCTTCAGGCACGATCTTGGTCGAGTCGAGCACGTCGAAGCTGAACTTGTTGGCCTGTTCCTCGGTGAATACCTGCACGCCCAGTTCCCACGATGGGTACTCGCCAGCTTCAATCGCTTCCCACAGGTCGCGGCGGTTGTAGTCCGGGTCGGCGCCGGCGATCTTGACCGCCTCGTCCCAGACCAGCGAGTGGGTGCCGAGCAGTGGGTTCCAGTGGAATTTCACGAACACCGACTCGCCGGCTTCGTTGACGAACCGGAACGTGTGCACGCCGAAACCCTGCATCATCCGGAAGCTGCGCGGGATTGCGCGGTCGGACATCAGCCACAGGATCGTGTGCATGGACTCGGGCATCAGCCCGACGAAGTCCCAGAACGTGTTGTGGGCCGAGGCGGCCTGTGGCATCGCGTTGTTCGGCTCGGGCTTGACCGCGTGCACCAGGTCGGGGAACTTCATCGCGTCCTGGATGAAGAACACCGGCATGTTGTTGCCGACAAGGTCCCAGTTGCCTTCGTCGGTATAAAACTTGACCGCGAACCCGCGCACATCGCGCGCCGTGTCCTTGGAGCCGCGTTCGCCGGCCACGGTGGAGAAACGCACGAACACCGGCGTGGTCTTGCCAGCGGTCTGGAACGGCGCCGCGCGAGTGAGTCTGGTCAGCGGCTTGTAGCACTCGAACACCCCATGCGCACCCGACCCACGCGCATGCACGACGCGCTCTGGGATGCGTTCGTGGTCGAAGTGGGTGACTTTCTCGCGCAGGATGAAATCCTTCAGCAGCGCGGGGCCACGTAGGCCGGCTTTGAGCGAATTCTGGTTGTCGGCGACCGCCACGCCCTGGTTGGTGGTCAGGCGCTGGCCGCTGCCATCCACGCGCACGCGATCCAGCGGACCGACGGTCGGGTTGCTGCCCGCTACCGCCGGATTGCCGGTCTTGCTGGAGCGGTTCGCTTCGGCTAGCGTGCTGGCGCCGACGAGGTCGGATGGTGGTTGGACGTGCAGGCCTTCGGGTGGCGCGAGTGCATTTTTGTGACCGTGTTCGGCAGCCTTGTTGGCGTTGTGCGGCACAGCCGCGACGGTGGCCTCGACATCTGCCGCCCGTTGGGCGAGCGCGTCGCCGGTGCCAGAAGGTGGCGCAGTCGAGGCGCCGCTATCGGACGCTCGCGCTGCCGATTTTCCGGCAACCTTCTTCGCCTTGCCGTTGGAACGGG
This sequence comes from Lysobacter sp. A378, assembly GCF_054052125.1. Taxonomy (NCBI): domain Bacteria; kingdom Pseudomonadati; phylum Pseudomonadota; class Gammaproteobacteria; order Lysobacterales; family Lysobacteraceae; genus Lysobacter; species Lysobacter sp. A378. The sequence continues at coordinate 761,020 of NZ_JBSVRK010000002.1, forward strand.
TACGCTTCGAAGTGGTCATTGGATTGGTCCTTTGCGCGTGCACTCAACTTGAGCGGCTGGGCGTGACGCCAACGCGAAGCATTGCCACGGGATAACGACCGCAGGCATGCCCCATTATCCTGGGTGAAATGAACCGGGCAGTTCAGCCCAGCTGAATACGCACCCGGTGCTCCGCGCCGTCGTCCATCAGGGCGATCACCCCACCCCGCTGACCGTCTTGTTGCGATGGCACGCCGACACCATCAAGCTCCACCGTGGCAACGCCGTGGCTGACCCGATCCGGGTTCTCCACGTTGATGACATACCGCGACGCGCCACGCCGGTAGCGGATGGTGAAACCCGGCCATGCGGCGGGAATGCACGGGTCGATCAGCAACTTGTCGCCGCGCAGATGGATGCCCAGGATCGCTTCCAGGCCAGCGCGGTACAGCCATCCACCCGAGCCGGTGTACCAGGTCCAACCGCCACGCCCCGCCAGCTCGTCAACCGAGTACACATCGGCGCAGGACACGTAGGGTTCGACCTTGTAGTGCTCGGCAGCGGCCGCGGTTTCGCTGTGGCGGATCGGGTTGAAGATGTCGAACAACTCGCCGGCCTTGTTGCCGTCGCCCAGCTTCGCCCAGGCAAAGATCGCCCACAGCGAGCCGTGGGTGTACTGGCCGCCGTTCTCACGGATGCCTGGCAGGTAGCCCTTGATGTAGCCGGGGTCATGCGTGGACTTGTCGAATGGCGGGGTGAACAGCATCGCGACCTGGTGCTCCCGGTCGACCAGGTGCTTGTCCACCGACGCCATGGCCTGCGCGGCATGGGCCAGGTCACCCATGTCCGAGATGACGCTCCACGATTGGGCGATGGTGTCGATCCGGCACTCCTTGCTGGTGTGCGAACCCAACGGCGTGCCGTCGTCGTAGTACGCGCGGCGGTACCACTGCCCGTCCCAACCTGCGGTTTCCAGTGCGGCCTTGACGGTCGTAGCGCAACCACGCCAGAGTGCAACCCGCTCATGGTCGCCACGTGCTTCGGCGATCGGCGCAAAACGCTGGATATTGTCCAGCAAGAACCACGCCAGCCAGATGCTCTCACCCCTGCCCTGCTCGCCCACCCGGTTCATGCCGTCGTTCCAGTCGCCGGTGCCGATCAGTGGCAGGTCGTGTGGGCCCAGTGACAGGCTGACATCCAGTGCCAGTGCGCAATGTTCGTACAGGCTGCCGTGCTGGTCGGACACCTTGGGCAGGAAGAACGCCTCGTGTTGGCCTTCTTCCAGCAGCGGCCCTTCCAGGAAAGGCAAGTCCTCATCAAGCACGCCGGTATCGCCGGTGGTGTCCATGTAATGCATCGCGACAAACGGCAACCAGATGCGGTCATCGGTCATCCGCGTGCGTACACCCTGCCCCGATGGTGGCAGCCACCAATGCTGCACGTCGCCTTCCACGAACTGCCGGGCGCCGGCGCGCAACAACTGTTCGCGCGCGATATCCGGCCGGGTGATGCACAGCGCGGTGACATCCTGCAATTGATCGCGGAACCCATAGGCGCCGCTGGACTGGTAGTACGCCGTGCGCGCCCACATCCGGCACGACAGGGTCTGGTAGAGCAACCAGTCGTTGAGCAGGATGTCCATCGCCCGGTCCGGCGTCTGCACCTGCACCTGGTCCAGGACGCCGTCCCACAATGCCGTGACGTCCGCCAGCACGCGTTCGATGTCCTGGGCACGGTAGCGGGCCAACAACCGCCGCGCCGCGCCGGCCGAGGGCGCGTCGCCGAGCAGGAACATGACATCGACCTGCTCGCCAGGGGCCAGCTCGATGTCGGTCTGCAGCGCGGCACAAGGATCCAGCGCGGCGCCCACGCGACCCGACAACGCCGCATCGGTCATCAACGCGGCGGGCGCCTCTACCGATCCCAGCCGTCCGAGGAATTCGCCGCGGTCGCCGGTCCACGATGTCTGCCGGCCGCCCAGGTCGGCATAGGCAACGCGTTCGGCAAACTCGGCGCGCCAGCGGTTGCAGGCAAACACCGCGCCGGTCTCGTCGTCGTGGCGGGTGACCACGTACGGTGCCGGCACTTTCCCGTTCGGCCCCAGCGCCCATTCGACATAAGCGGTGATCGACAATCGCCGCGCATTGCCCGATGGGTTGGTGATGCGCAAGCGCGACAGCTTGATCGGGTCTGCGGTCGGCACGCATTGCAGCAGTTCGATCTCCAGTCCGTGGGCAGCATGTTCGTAGCGGGTCCAGCCTTTGCCGTGCTCGCTGGTGTAGTCCGCACCCGGCACCCGGATCGGAGACGGCGTCGCGCTCCACAGCTCGCCACTATCCAGATCACGCAGGTACAGCACCTCGCCTGGCATGTCGCTGACCGGGTCGTTCGGCCACGGCGTCAGCGGGTTCAACTGACTGGTTCCCGAGAACGTGTGCCCGCCCCCCTCGGCGGTTGCCATGAAGCCGAAGTCCGGGTTGGCGATCACGTTGGTCCACGGTGACGGCGTACACCGGCTGCCGGACAGACGGATTGTGTAGTGACGACCCTCGCCGGTGAATCCACCGTATGTGTTGTCGAACTCGATCCCTGCAATCGGCGCGGGAGCCGACACCAACACGGGTTGGGTGCCAGGCCCCGAGGCGGTCTGACGTTGGCCGGCGGCATGCGTGCCCCGTTCAACATCTGGGGCGCCCTGCGCTTCATCGTGACCCACTTCGACCTGACTCGCTTCGGCGCGACCCTTCTTGGTCGCACCTTGATGCCTGCCACCCGTACCGGCGTCCAGGACGACCCGCGCAGCCGTTGCCAGGTTGTCGCGCTGGGCCTGCTCGGTCTGGTCGCCGCGCACCAGGAACACACTGGCATCGACGCCGCGACCCGCCGCCGTGGCATCGGATGCCAAAGCTGCGGTTTGCGTCTCGATCCTGCTGGCGAGCGACTCGTGCAGCGTGTCGCCGTCATCGGCGGAGGCGTCGTTCAACAGCGCGTCGTTCAACAGCAGGTCGTTCAACAGCACGATGTCGGCGCCGAGCCCCTGCCAATGCAGGTAGCGTTGTATCCGCAGCAGTTGGTCGATCCCGTCCAGATCGGCCGCGCTGGAAACATGCAACAACACGATGGGCCGGTCGCCGGATATGCCCAACGGCCACAGACTCGGTTGACCGCCGGCGCCACGCTCGATCTGCTGCGCCGGCGCACGCCATGCCGGATCGGCATACAGCAACGGCGACGCGAGCTCCCGGCTCCGGTCGCTGGCGGCATCATCGATACCGAACCGCTCGCGCTGCTTGCTGGCCTGGGTAGCTGCCGCCTCCAGGACCTGTTCGCATTGTCGACAGCTGCCGAGGCCATCGGCAAGCCTGCGCGCGGTTTCCAGCACCGCGTCCCGGCTCGGTCCGACGCAGGTCCAGAACGCGATCCGCGCCGAGGAGCCCGGGTCGACGCACACCCGTCGGCGCAAGCTGAATACCGGGTCCAGCACCGAGCCGGCGGTGTTCGACAAAGCCACGCTATCCTGCATCGCTGCCGCGTTGCGCAATGTCCGGCCGCGGCCGAGGAACCGGGCGCGATCGCTCTCGTACTCACTGGTCGTGCTGCCCTGTCCCTCCACCACTGCCACGTGTGCCGCCCAGGTTTGCGACTCGCCGGCATCGCGTAGACGCCGGGTCGCCAACAGGATGCCGGCATCGGGCAGCCATTCGGTCTGCACGAACATCTTGGAAAAAGACGGGTGGGACGCGTCTCCCGCCGCCGAGCCAAGGACCAGTTCCGCATAGGAGGTCAGCTCGACAACGCGCGCTTGATCGCTGCTATTGACCAGCGTGATGCGTCGCAGCTCTGCATCGACACCTTCCGTATCGAAGCTGCCCACGACGGCAACCTGCAGGATCGTGTCCAGGCTCCCATCGCGTCGTTCAATGCGGAACATGCCATCTTCCGCGAACGTCTCGTAGCTATCCGGTCGACTCGCGCAAGGCTGCAAGCCGGCCGACCATGAGGCGCCGTTGCGGACATCACGCAACAGGATGTAGTTGCCCCACGGGTCGCGGGTCGGGTCTTCCCGCCAACGGGTGACGGCCGTCCCATTCCAGTGACTGAAACCCGACCCGGCGTCGGTGACCATCACCGTGTAACGGCCGTTGGATAGCAGGTTGGCGCGCGGCGCGGCGGCAAGCGGCGTCGTTGGCATGGCAATCGGACCTCTACGGAACCTGACTTTTCATCCTACGCTTCGACCGTGACGATTCCTTGCACGCCAGTCCGCTACGCTCCGTGGATGGAGAACTTTGCTCCCGATGACGATGCATTGGATGACGATGCATTACTGGACCAGTTGCAACACGCGGCGTTCGGCTACTTCCAGCAAGCCTTCAATCCGATCAACGGATTGGTGGCCGACACATCGCGGCCCGGCTCTCCCTGCAGCATCGCCGTCGTGGGGTTCATGCTTTCGTGCTGCCCGGTTGCGGTCGAACGTGGCTGGATGGACCGCAGCGAAGCCGCTCACCGCTGCCTTGCGTCGCTACGGTTTTTCGCTGGCAGCGACCAGAGCGGGAGCGAAACGGCCACCGGCTACCGGGGCTTTTATTACCACTTCCTTCACATGGATACCGGCGCCCGCATGTGGCGCTCGGAACTGTCCACCATCGACACCGCATTGCTGATGGCCGGGGTATTGCTGGTAGCGGAGTACTTCGATGCGGACAATCCGGAGGAGACCGAATTGCGGCAGCTCGCCGACACCCTGTATCGGCGCGTGGACTGGGCTTGGGCACAAGGCGGCAAGGCCACCATCCGGCATGGCTGGAAACCCGAATGCGGGTTCCTTCATTACGGCTGGGATGGTTATGACGAAGGCATCATCCTGTATGTCCTCGCACTCGGATCGCCCACGCATCCCATTGACCCGAAGCACTACGACGCGTGGACAGCCACCTACCAGTGGGAGAACCTCTACGGCCACGAGTTCCTGTTCGCCGGGCCGCTGTTCGTGCATCAGTTCTCCCACACCTGGATCGATTTTCGCGGCATCCAGGACGAGTTCATGCGCCAGAAAAACTGTGATTACTTCGAGAACACGCGACGAGCGGTGGCGGTCCAGCGTGAGTACGCATGGCGCAACCCGCGCTGGTTCCGCGGCTACGACAGGGACTGTTGGGGCCTGACCGCTTGCGATGGACCCAACGAGGGCACCGCGGCGGTCGTCCAGGGAGTGCAACGCTTGTACGGCTATGCTGCCCGCGCCGTGCCCTATGGCCCTGACGACGGCACCTTGAGTGGCTGGGCGGCGATCGCCTGCATGCCCTTCGATCCCGCCGCCTCGCTGGCCGCGGCTCGTCATATGCTGAAACGCTATCCGGAGATGCTGACGCAGGGCAAGTACGCGAGCAGCTTCAACCCGACCCTGGGCGGTGAGCAGCCGCCAGCGTGGACATCGGATGGGTACTTCGGACTTGATCAGGGCATCGTGGTGCTGATGATCGAGAATTATCGTACCGGCCTGCCCTGGCGGCTGATGCGCGACTGCGACTATCTCCAGGCCGGCTTGCGCCATGCCGGATACCGTGGAGGCTGGCTGGAATGAGCACGATGCAGACGCCCAGCGTCAACGAACGCGATCGGCTCGACAACCTGCGCCCGCCGGATTGGCGTAATCCCCCACCGGCGACGCGGTATGACCTGGTGGTGATCGGCGCGGGACCCGCCGGTCTGGTTGCCGCCCAGGAAGCCGCGGGACTCGGGGTGAGGGTCGCCCTGGTCGAGCGCGAAATGCTCGGCGGCAACTGCGTGAATACCGGTTGTGTGCCGTCCAAGGCAATGCTGCGTACGTCGCGGGTGTACGCACAGATGCATGAGGCGACCCGATATGGCGCGCAGGTGCCACCGGAGATGCCGGTCGATTTTGCGGCATTGATGGAGCGCATGCGGGGGGTTCGCGCGCGCATCAGTCGTGCCGACTCGGCGCACCGATTGGCGCATGCCGGCATCGATGTATTCTTTGGCCAGGCACGCTTTCGTGGCAACGACTCGGTCGAGGTGGCCGGGGCGACATTGCGGTTCCGCAAGGCGCTGATCGCAACCGGCGCTCATGCGCTGATCCCCGACATTCCGGGTCTCGCGACGGCCGGTTACCTGACCAATCACGATGCGTTCGAGATCACCGAACTGCCGCGCCGGTTGCTGGTCATCGGCGGCGGCCCGTTGGGTTGCGAGTTGGCGCAAGCGTTCTCCCGCTTCGGCAGCCGGACCACGATTGCCCAGCATTGGCCGCTGTTTCTGCCCAGGGAGGAGCGTGACGCCGCGCAGGTACTGTCCAGCGTCCTGGCCCGTGACGGGCTGGAGATCCGACTCAATACCCGCGCCGTCCGGGTCCGGGTGGAGGCGGGACGCAAGCTCATCGACCTGGTCAGCGACGATTTTGAAAGCACGGTGGAGGCCGATGCCATCCTGACCGCCACCGGCCGCGCGCCCAACGTCGAAGGCCTGGAGCTGGAAGCCGCCGGGGTTCAATACGACCCGGACAGGGGGATCCATGTCGATGACTTCCTGCAGACCACCAACCCGCTGGTTTATGCGGCCGGTGATGTTTGCCTGGAGCACAAGTTCACCAATGTCGCCGAGGCTTCGGGGCGGATCGCGCTGCACAATGGCCTGTTCGATGCCGGCGAAAAGCTGAGCGGGCTGGTCATCCCCTGGTGCACCTACACTGATCCGGAGATCGCCCACGTCGGCCTGCACGTGCGCCATGCCCGCGAGCTTGGCATCCCGGTGACCACCTTCACCGTCCCGATGCACGATGTGGACCGCGCGATTACCGACAACGAGGAGGTCGGCTTCGTGAAGATCCACGTCCGGGACGGCAGCGACCTGATTATCGGCGCGACCATCGTCGCCCGCCACGCCGGCGAGATGATCAGCGAGATAACCCTGGCCATGGTGGCCGGGATCGGCCTGGGCACGCTGTCCCAGGTCATCCACGCCTACCCCACCCAGGCCGACGCGATCAGGAAGGCCGCCCAGGCCTACGTCGCCGGCCTGGCCACCACATCGACAAGGAGACAATCATGAAACTTGGAATGATCGGATTGGGAAAAATGGGCGCCAACATGGCCGAACGGCTGATGCACGGTGACCATGAAATCGTCGGCTTCGACCCCAGACCCGAGGCGCGCACCGAACTGGAGGGCAAGGGTGGCCAGTCGGCGGCCTCGCTGAAGGAGATGGTCGAAAAACTCCCGGCGCCCAGGACCGTGTGGATGATGGTGCCGGCCGGCGACGTCACCGAAACCACTGTCACTGCCCTGTTGAAGCTGCTGCAGGCTGGCGACATTGTGGTGGACGGGGGCAACTCCAATTACAAGGACACCCTGCGTCGCGGCCAGCTGACGGCCGACAAGCAGATCCACTACGTCGACTGCGGTACCAGCGGCGGGGTCTGGGGGCTGGCGGAAGGATTCAGCCTGATGATCGGCGGAGAGAAAGAGCCGGTCGAGCGATTGCGAGGTGTGTTCGAAGTGCTGGCACCGGGCAAGGACCAGGGTTGGGGCCACGTCGGCCCGGTTGGTGCCGGCCATTTCACCAAGATGGTCCACAACGGCATCGAGTACGGAATGATGCAGGCCTACGCCGAAGGCTTCTCGATCATGGAGCACAAGAAGGATTTCGGCCTGGACCTGCACCAGGTGGCCGAGATCTGGCGCAGCGGCAGTGTGGTGCGCTCCTGGCTGCTGGACCTGACCGCCCGCGCGCTGGACAAGAACCCGAGCCTGGACGGGATCGCACCATGGGTCGACGACTCCGGCGAGGGACGCTGGACGGTGGCCGAAGCCATCGACCTGGACGTCTCCGCACCGGTCATCACCTTGTCGCTGTTGCAGCGTTTGCGCTCGCGCGATACCGACTCGTACTCCGACAAACTGCTGGCCGCGATGCGCCACCAGTTCGGCGGTCACGCGGTGAAAAAAGAATGAGCATCGTCGATGCAGCCGGTCCCCTGCCCCAGCGGGTGCGCTGGCATCAAGTCGAGGGTTTGGCGGTACTCACGCAAGCGGCTTGTTTGTGGGTCCTGGACGCGTCGAAGCGCGCCATTGCCGCGCGCGGGCGGTTCGTACTCGTCCTGTCCGGGGGCCGCACGCCGCAGGATGTCCATGCGCTCCTGCGCAGCGCCGACACCGACTGGTCACGCTGGGAAATCTGGTTTGGCGACGAACGCTGCCTGCCGGTGGACGACCCGGGGCGCAACAGTCTCATGGCCAGTGACGCCTGGCTCGCGCACGTCCCGATACCAGCGAGCCAGGTCCATGTGATGCCGGCCGAACTGGGTGCCGAGGCCGCCGCGGATGCCTATGCCGAAGCACTGAAAGCGCCAGGGCCGAACGGATCGCCGCCGGCCAGTACCGAGCCATTCGATCTGGTGATGCTGGGCGTCGGCGAGGACGGGCATACCGCCAGCCTGTTCCCGGGGCACGACTGGGGAGTACCGGACAATGCCGACGACGTACTGGCCGTCTTCGACTCGCCCAAACCGCCGTCGCAGCGGGTGTCGCTCAGCGCCGCCCGTTTGAGCCGGGCTCGCGAGGTTCTGTTCCTGATCGAGGGAGATTCCAAGCGCGATGCCGTGGCCCAGTGGCGGACCGGCAATGACTTGCCGGTCGCAGCCATCTGCCCACCCGCCGGAGTCGATGTACTGCTGGACGCGTCGTTGCTGCCGTCGACGGGATATCCGGCCTGAGCTGTCAGTTGGTCAAGGCGCGATCGGCAGTATGGTCGTACCTGAGGGGCGGCAGGAATTCATGCAGTCAGGAGCTCGGTCGCACTTGATTCCTGAGACCGCCCTGTCGATTGCAAGCAAATAAGACGGACAAGTGATGCATGGGTAATGTCAGCAACAACCAGTTCTTCCTGCCGGTGGCATTAGGCATGTTGTTAGCTGCACCAAGCTTCGGATCCGAGCGAACAGCGCCTGCAGCTAACTGCCTGGATACCCGATTGGTCAACGAAGTGTTCCAAGCGGATGAGCGCACTCTTGCCGTGGCGGCATCCGACGGGCTGCGTTATCGATTGAGCTTCGCGGATGCTTGCGGTGACGTCACGACCGCCTCCGACGCGAAGATGCTGGCCAAGGATGGGTGGATGTGCGGCACCGGCAACGAGTTCATCGCGATGAACGATCGTCTCTGCCCAGTAGACAGTGTCGCCAGGATCAGTGCTGCCGAGTATGCCGAGCACGCCCGGGCCAGTCATACCAGCGCGGACGGCACCGTAACGCTGTCCACCGTCCGGGTACAGGGCGAACGGCGACGTGGGTTCGCAGCTTCTTCCAACTACTGCATCAACCCGCGATATATACGGGGCTGGTCGGAAGACCCTGAAGGCGTAGTGGTGGAAATGGACCCACGCCGCTCCGGCGGTAACCGATTCTATCGGGTGGAACTGACCGGTTCATGCCCTCAACTGTCAGGCGGAAGCGCCATGTCCATGCGTTCTGGCATGGGTATCGGTCTGGTTTGCGGAAACCCGGGGGACACGATCCAGACTGGAACCCGTGGGTTTGCCGGCGGTAGGCCGCCGGACTTCCTTATGACGGGAAGCGACCGACTGCAGATATTGGGGGCAAAGTTTGGATGCCCTGTCCGGTCCGTCTACCCTATGGATGCCCACTGACTCGAGCGGTCTGCACTCGGCGCGGTGTTGTTGACATTGACAGCGATTAGCTCCGTCTATGGGGTCTGCAGGAAGGACCGCTTAAGGACGACAACAACTCGGCTTTTGCTCGTCATCCTCGCGAAGGCGGGGATCCATGGACTTTGATAGTCACGCACGTAACGTCCATGGGTTCCCGCCTTCGACCGCAGGAAGTCCAGTCGGACGCGGGAATGACGGCAATTCGTCCCCGATCAGCGCCGCAGCGTCAACGCGTGCTGGCAGACGTTGTCCACGGTCAGCCCGTACTCGCGCGCAATGTCCGCAGCCGGTGCCGAGGCTCCGAAGCGATCGACACCGATCACATCGCCACCATCACCCACGTAGCGGTGCCAGCCGAGGGAGCTGCCTGCCTCGACCGCCAATCGCGCGGTGACCGCCGGAGGCAGTACACCGTCGCGATAGTCCTGCGGCTGCGCATCGAAAAGATCCCAGCTGGGCATCGACACACAGCGCACCGCGATGCCCTGTTGGCTCAGTCGGCTGGCCGCTTCCACGATCAAGCCGACTTCCGAACCGCTGGCGATCAGGATCAACTCGGGCTTGCCATCGACGGGGTCGCTCAACACATAGGCGCCACGCCGCAAGCCGTCGGCGGATGCGAACTGGTCGCGGTCCAAGGTAGGCACGTCCTGCCGGGTCAGCACCAGCAGTACTGGGCGTTCCTTCGTCTCTATCGCGACCCGCCAGGCCACCGCGGTTTCGTTGGCGTCCGCGGGTCGTATCAAGGTGAGGCCGGGCACGGCGCGCAAGCCGATCAGTTGCTCGACCGGCTGGTGGGTCGGGCCGTCCTCGCCGAGCAAGATGCTGTCGTGGGTGAACACGTGGATGACGTGCAAGCCCATCAGCGCCGCCAACCGGATCGGTGGCCGCATGTAATCGGAGAAGATCAGGAAGGTCGCGCCATACGGGATGAACCCACCATGGGCGGCCATGCCATTGACGATGGCGCCCATCGCATGTTCGCGGACGCCGAAGTGGACATTGCGACCGGCATAACTCCAACCACCACCGTCCGACCCCTGCAGGTCCTCGCCTGTGGTGGCAGGCGGATTGAAGTCGCCCAAGCCCTTGAGCGCGGTCTTGGTGGACGGGTCCAGGTCCGCCGAACCGCCGCTCAGGGCAGGCAGCTTGGGGGCGATGGCGTTCATGACCTTACCACTGGCCGCACGAGTCGCCATGCCCTTGGCGTCGGCTGGAAACACCGGAATGTCCGCATCCCAACCCGAGGGCAATTGGGCGCGCAAGCTGCCCTGCAGTTCCTTCGCCAGCTCGGGAAACGCTTCCGCGTAGGCCTCCATGCGCCGGTTCCATGCATCCTCCTCGGCCGCGCCGATCTTCAGCGCCTGGCGCATGTGCGCCAACGCCTTGTCGGGTACCAGGAATGGCGGCTCGGTCGGCCAGTCCAGGTTTTCCTTGGTCAGGCGCACTTCCTTCTCGCCCAGCGGTGAACCGTGCGCCTCGAAAGTGTTGTGCTTGTTGGGCGAGCCGTAGCCGATCACGGTGCGCACCAGGATCAGTGATGGGCGCGCCGATTCCTCGTGCGCCGCCTTCAGTGCGGCATCGATCGCGGCCACGTCGTTGCCATCGGCGACCGACACGGTATGCCATCCGTACGCCCGGAAGCGCGCCGCGCGGTCCTCGGAAAAAGTGATGTCCGTGCCGCCGGCAAGGGTGATCTGGTTGTCGTCATACAGACAGGTCAACTTGCCCAGTTCCAGGTGCCCGGCCAGCGAGGCCGCCTCTGACGCCACACCCTCCATCATGTCGCCGTCGCTGGCCAGGACATAGGTGCGGTGGTCAACGACCGTGTGGTCTGGACGGTTGTAGCGAGCGGCCAACTGCGCCTCGGCAATTGCCATGCCGACTGCGTTGGCGAAGCCCTGCCCCAACGGCCCGGTGGTCACTTCCACGCCGGGCGTGTGCTCGCGCTCGGGGTGACCAGGCGCCTTGCTGCCCCATTGGCGGAAGGTCTTGATGTCATCCAGTGACAAGTCGTAGCCACTCATGTGCAGCAGGCTGTAAAGCAATGCCGAGCCGTGTCCTGCCGAGAGCACGAAGCGATCGCGATCGGCCCAGGCCGGATTGCGCGGATTGTCCTTGAGCCACCGTGTCCACAACACGTAGGCCATCGGCGCGGCATCCAGCGGCAATCCGGGATGCCCACTTTCCGCCTTCTGCACCATGTCCACGGACAGGAAACGCAGGGTGTTGATGCAAAGCTGGTCGAGTTCGGCGGACATGGCGGAATCCTCTTGTGTGGTTACGTGTTGGCCAGTGCAGCGTCCACGATCGCTTGGGCCTCCTGTAACAGGCGTTGCAAATGACCCTCATCACGAAAACTTTCTGCGTAGATCTTGTAGATGTCCTCGGTGCCCGAGGGGCGCGCGGCGAACCAGCCATTGGCGGAGGTGACCTTGATGCCACCAATCGGCGCGTCGTTGCCCGGCGCCTTGTCCAGCACGTCGACGATGGGATCGCCTGCCAGTTCGGTCTGGGTGACTTGCGCGGGGGCCAGGTTGGCCAATACGCGTTTCTGGGCCGGGTTCGCAGCCGCTTCGATCCGGTCTGCGAACACCTCGCCGTAGCGATTGCACAGGTCCCGGTAGCCGATCGCAGGGTCCGCGCCGTTGCCGGCGGTGATCTCGCCGGCCAGCAATGCCGCGGCGATGCCGTCCTTGTCGGTCGTCCACGTCCGGCCGTCGCGACGCAGGAACGTGGCACCGGCGCTCTCCTCGCAGCCAAAGCCCAGCGAGCCATCGAACAATCCGTCCACGAACCATTTGAACCCCACCGGCACCTCGTGCAGCCGGCGACCCAGGCCAGCCGCGACCCGATCGATCATCGCGCTGCTGACCACCGTCTTGCCGACCGCGGCGTTGTCGCTCCACTGCGGCCGATGCCGGAACAGGTAGTCGACGGCCACGCTGAGGTAGTGGTTGGGCGGCATGAGGCCACCCTCGGAGGTGACGATGCCGTGGCGGTCGTGGTCGGTATCGCAGGCGAACGCGATGTCGTAGTGATCCTTGATACCGATCAGACGTTGCATTGCATACGTCGATGAAGGGTCCATCCGGATCCGGCCATCCCAGTCCAGGCTCATGAAGCCGAACTGCGGGTCGACCTGCTCGCTGACCACCGCCAGGTCGATCCGGTAGTGCTCGGCGATGCGGGCCCAGTAGTGCACCCCTGCCCCGCCCAGCGGATCCACGCCCATGCGCAGGCCGGATGCGCGGATCAGGTCGAAGTCGATCACGTTGCCCAGGTCAGCTACGTAGGCGCCGAGGTAATCGTGTTCGCGCGTGCTGGATGCACCCCGTGCCTTGGCTACCGGGATGCGTCGCACGTCTTTCAGCCCGGCTTCCAGGATGGCGTTGGCGCGCTGCTGGATCCAGCCGGTCACCTGGGTGTCGGCCGGGCCACCGTTGGGCGGGTTGTACTTGAACCCACCGTCGGCGGGCGGGTTGTGCGAGGGCGTAATCACCACGCCGTCGGCCTGCCCGCTCGTGCGTCCCAGGTTGTGGCACAGGATCGCGTGGGAGATTGCGGGCGTCGGCACATACTCGCCGCCCTGAGAGAGGCGGACTTCGACCTCATTGGCAGCCAGCACTTCCAACGCCGTGTCCAATGCCGGCCCCGACAATGCATGGGTGTCGATGCCGATGTACAACGGCCCATCGATCTTCTGGCCAACGCGATACGCGCAAATCGCCTGGGTGATGGCGAGGATGTGGTCCTCGTTGAAGCTGCCATCCAGCGACGAGCCCCGGTGCCCCGAGGTGCCAAACGACACTCGCTGGGCGGCAGTCCCCGGGTCGGGCTTCACCTGGTAATAGGCATCCACCAGCTTGCCGATATCGACCAGGTCTTCCGGGCGCGCGGGAGTGCCGGCACGTGGGCTGACATCGGTGCCCATCAGCGCGGCCTCCGCGATGCTCTATAGCGGGATGTTCGATAGCGGCGGATCAAGGTGTTGCTGGAGCTGTCATGGGACAGCTCGGGCTCATCCGCGGCGGTCAGCTCGGCCGCCGTCGCCTTCGCCAGCTGCTTGCCCAGCTCAACACCCCACTGGTCGAATGAATCGATGTTCCAGACCGTGCCCTGCACGAAAACACTGTGCTCGTACAGCGCGACCAGCGTCCCCAGCGAGAATGGCGTGAGCCGTTCGGCGAGGATCGTGTTGCTCGGCCGGTTGCCTTCGAACACCCGATGCGGCACCACGGATTCCTCGGTGCCTTCAGCGCGCACCTGGGCTTCGGTCTTGCCAAATGCGAGCGCCTCACTCTGCGCGAACAGGCTGGCCATCAGCATGTCGTGCTGATCGCCCTGGGCGGTCGGCAGCGGGTTGAGCGGCTGGCAGAACCCGATGAAATCGCAGGGGATCAGCCGCGTGCCCTGATGGATCAGCTGATAGAACGAATGCTGGCCGTTGGTCCCCGGCTCGCCCCAGTAAATGGGGCCGGTCTGATAATCCACCTGCCGGCCATCGTTGGTGACGTGCTTGCCGTTGCTTTCCATCGTCAGCTGCTGCAGATAGGCGGGGAAGCGCTTGAGGTACTGCTCGTACGGCAACACCGCGACGGTATCGGCGCCCAGGAAGTTGTTGTTCCAGATCGCCAACAGACCCATCAACACAGGCAGGTTGCGTTCCAGCGGTGCATCGCGAAAATGCTCGTCCATGGCGCGGAACCCGGCCAGCATGTCCCGGAATCCATCCGCGCCGATGGCCAGCATCGTCGACAGGCCGATTGCCGAATCCATCGAATAGCGCCCGCCCACCCAGTCCCAGAACTCGAACATGTTGGCGGTGTCGATGCCGAATGCCTGCACACCGTCGGCGTTGGTGGATACGGCGACAAAATGTTTCGCGATTGCCGCCTCGTCAACCAAACCCTCCAGGCACCACCGGCGCGCGGCATGCGCGTTGGCCAGCGTCTCCAGCGTGGTGAAGGTCTTGGAACACACCACGAACAAGGTCTGCGCCGGGTCGAGACCGCGGGTCGCTTCCACGAAGTCGGTGCCGTCGACGTTGGACACAAAATGGAAGTCGATATCGCGCTGGCTGTAATCGCGCAGCGCCTCGTAGGCCATGATCGGCCCGAGATCCGAGCCTCCGATGCCGATGTTGACCACATGGGTGATGCGCTTGCCGGTGTGTCCGGTCCACTCGCCGCTGCGGACCTTGTCGCTGAACCCTGCCATCCGCTCCAGCACCGCGTGCACGTCGGCAACCACGTCGTGACCGTCCACATCGATGCTCGCATCAGCAGGTGCGCGCAGGGCGACATGAAGCACGGCCCGCTGCTCGGTGGCGTTGATGACCTCACCGCCGAACATCGCATCGCGGCGTTCTGCCACACCGCAGGCGCTCGCCAGCTGCAGCAGCAAGTCCAGGGTCTCGTCGGTGATCCGGTTCTTGGAATAGTCCAGGTACAGTCCGGCCGCCTCGGCCGCCATGCGTTCGCCACGCTGTGGATCCTGGGCAAACAGCTCGCGCAGGTGCCGGGGCTGGACCTGCGCCAGATGCTGCTTCAGCGCCGCCCATTGCGGTCGCGCGGTAAGTGGGACTGGTGTCACGCGTTGCCCTTCCCCGCCAATGCCTGGCCCTTGGATTCGATGCAGCCCATGAGCTCCTGCCATGAGTCGACGAACGATTGCGCACCTTCGTGTTGCAATTGCGTTGCCAGGGCGTCGATGTCGACCCCGGCCTTGGTGAACTCCGCCAACGTCGCTTCCGCATCGCCGCCATCCATGGCCATCTCGCCGCCGACCGTGCCGTGATCCTGGAACGCGCGCAGGGTCTTCTCCGGAATGGTATTGATCGTGTCCGGAGCGGCGAGCGCTTCGATATACAGGGTATCGGACGCCTTCGGATCCTTGGTTCCGGTGCTCGCCCACAACAGTCGTTGCGGCAACGCGCCTTGCCCGGCCAACCGCTGCCAGCGATCGGATGCCAGCATTTCGCGGTAGGCGCGATAGGTGCGTTGGCCGACCGCGATGCCCAGCTTGTTGTGCAGGCTGTCATCGACCTGGTCGGCCACCGCCTTGTCCCACCGGCTGACGAACAACGATGCGACCGATGCGACCTTGGGGTCGAGACCGGCCTGGAGTCGACGCTCGATGCCGCGCAGGTACGCCTCGGCGGACGCCAGGTACTGCTCGGTCGAGAACAACAGGGTCACGTTGATTGGCACCCCGGCGAAGATCGACTCTTCGATGGCGGGGACGCCTTCCGGTGTGCCCGGAATCTTGACGAACAGGTTCTCGCACGCCGCGTCGGCGTGGATCCTGCGCGCGGCGGCGACGCTGCCCTGGGTGTCGGCGGCCAACAGCGGCGAGACCTCCATCGAGACCCAGCCATCAACGCCGTTGGTCGACTGGTGGATCGGCTGGAACAGCTTGGCGGCCCGTCGCAGGTCCTCCAGCGCGAGCTCGATGAACAATGCCTCGCCGGATTTCCCCGATGCCACCTTCGACCGGATTCCCTCGTCGTAGCTATCGCCGCCGCCGATTGCCTGGTTGAAGATGCTCGGGTTGGAAGTCAGGCCGGTAATGGAGAAGTTCTCGATGTAGTCGGCCAATCCGCCGTTATCGAGCAGCTCGCGGGATATGTTGTCCAGCCACAGGCTTTGGCCCAACTGGTGCAGTTGTTCGGTGGTAGTGGTGGGTGCGGTGATCGTGCTCATGTGTCCTCCGGTAGATGCCGTCCGGACCCATGGTAGATCACGCAATGACGACTGGAAGGTTGCGCCAGGCCATCAGCAGGGATGGCTGGTCTCGGGCTTGGGGTCATGCCAGCCTTCGTCGCCGACAACAATGTCCGATGCACTCGATGGACCCCAGCTGCCCGGCTCATAGATATTGATCGGGGCGGCGTGATCGCCGTGCGAACCGGACAACACCGGACCCACCACGCGCCAGGCTTCCTCGACCGAGTCATCGCGGGTAAACAGCGACGCATCGCCACGGATCGCATCGCCCAGCAACTGCTCATACGGTGATTTGCCCGCATCGGAGCGGCTACGCGCGACCAGCTCCACTTGCTCGCCGACCATGGCTTCACCGGTCTTCTTGACCTGGGCACCGGTGGCGATCACCACCTCCGGGCCAAGCCGGAAGCGGAAGTAGTTCGACTGCTCGGCCGAGATGTCATCGAAGATCGGCAACGGCGGGCGCTTCAGGTCCACCACCACCTGGGTGCTGGTCAGCGGCAGGTGCTTGCCGGCACGGATGTAGAACGGCACCCCGGCCCAGCGCCAGTTGTCGATATGCAGCCGCAGTGCGACAAAGGTCTCCACCTGCGAATCAGGCGCGACACCCGCTACATCGCGGTAGCCGGCAAACTGACCGCGCACCACCTCGTCCGGTTCCAGCGGCCGGATGGCGCGGAACAGACGCAGCTTTTCCGTGCGCATGGAGTCGGGGTCGCCGCCGACGGGCGCGTCCATCCCGAGCAATGCAATGACCTGCAGCAGGTGGTTCTGGACCACGTCGCGGACCGCACCGACCTCATCGTAGAAGCTGCCCCGGCCTTGCACGCCAAAGGACTCGGCCATGGTGACCTGGACGCTGGCGACATAGTTGCGGTTCCATATCGGCTCCAGGAAGGTGTTGGCGAAACGGAAATACAGCAGGTTCCGCACCGCTTCCTTGCCCAGGTAATGGTCGATGCGGAACACCGACGACTCCGGAAACACTTTATGCAAGGTGTGGTTGAGGGCCGCGGCGGAGGCCTGGTCGCGCCCGAAGGGCTTCTCCACGATCACCCGCGCATCCCTGGTGCAATCCGCCCGGGCCAGACCCTTGACCACGGCGCCGAACATGCTCGGCGGAATCGCCAGATAATGGATCGGCCGCGCCGCGTCCTTCAGTGCCTGCTTGATCCGGACGAAGGTCGACGCATCGTTGTAGTCGCCGTTGATGTATTGCAGTTGTGCGGACAGCTGGGCGAACGCCGCAGGATCCACGCCGCCGTTGTCACGCAGACTGTCATGCACGCGTTGGCGCAGCTTCTCCAGTGTCCAGTCGCCCCGGGCCACGCCAATCAGCGGCATCGACAAGCCACCTTGTTTGATCATCGCCTGCAACGCCGGGAATATCTTCTTGTAGGCAAGATCGCCGGTGGCACCAAAAAACACGAAGGCATCCGAGCTGGGTATCGTCATACCGGTTCACCTGATAGTTGGCTGACGCGAACTACAGTCTGCCCGTTGCCGCGTGATGAAGTCCGAAAAAATATCCATTGATAGAAGGGGGAGCCCGCATGTCGATCCAGTCCAAAGCCAAACGTGATGCGAACCGGAAGAAGGCAACTCGCCAGCGGGTGGTTACCGGCACCCTGCGCCCGGCGATCGAGGCACATGCCGAGCTGCGCCACGAAGACGGCACCCTGCTGGGCGGCATTGCCAAGCGCGATGGCGATTGGGAGCTTGGGCTGGACGGCAAGATGGTCGGCGGCTCCAGCAGCGCCGCCACGATCCTGGCGATGATCAAGCGGGCCGCGGCGATGCTTGAGCGCACCGGCACCCAGGTCACCCTGAATTTCTCCGATGCGCTGCGCGACGCCGCCAACGAGGAGGCGCGTGCGCAGGGTTTGAGCCTGGAGCAGTTCGAGGCACACCTGGACGCCGACATGACCGGCAGCGCGCCGGCGGTGACAGCCGGGCAATCCGGATCCACGGCCCACTGAAGTCCGGCCCGAGCGGAAGCTACGCGGCCTGCACCGCCCGGCGAGACACGTCAGGCAGTGACCGCCTGCTCCTCATCCTCGTCGGCTGACGCCATCGATGCGGCTTTCCTCTGCTCCGCCTCCACCGGATCGGTCGCCTTGGCTTCCTCAAAGTGGCGATGGTTGGGACACAAAGTCTGCATGTAGTCGGCGTCGAGGTTGAGCCGCTCGACCAGGAAGTCAACGAATGCACGGACTTTCGGCGAGGTCACCTGGCCACGCGGGAACACGGCGTTGAATTCGAGTTCCGGGCCGGTCCAGCCGGCCAGAACCCGGCGCACGTATCCCTTCTCGGCGTAGGCCTTGACCATGATGTCGCTGGCCAGCATCAGGCCTTCGCCGCACACCAGCGCACCGCGCACGCCAGCCGGATCGTTGGCAACCATGATCGGATCGATCCGGTACTCAACGCTGTCCTCGCCGTCGCTCAGCGGCCAAAAAAAGTGGCCGTTGCGACGCAACTTCTGCATCCCCAAGGTCCGATGGTGCTGCAGGTCGTCGGGATGCAGCGGTTCGCCGTGGCGCTCGATATAAGAGGGGCTGGCGTAAACCTGGGTGCGCAACACCGCAAGCCGCCGGGCAACCAGGTTGGAGTCGGGGAGAGTGCCAACCCGAAGGGCGACATCGATCTCCTTGCCGATCAGGTCCAGCGATTCGTTGGACAGCAGCATCTCCACCCGCACTTCGGGATGGCGCGCATGGAACTCGCCCAGCAGCGGCGCGATGTGCTCGATGCCCAGTGAGTACGGCGCGGTGATGCGCAACCAGCCCCGCGGGCCATCCTGCAACTGGCCGACCGCGTTCTCGGCATCGGCCAGCTCCTGGGCAATGCGCTTGCAGTGTTCGTAATAGATGTTGCCGGCCTCGGTCAGGCCAAGCTTGCGGGTAGTGCGGTGCAGCAGCTGCGCACCAAGACGGGATTCCAGTTCCTGCACCTTGCGGCTGACGGTGGTCTTGGGCAGGCGCAGCGACCGGGCCGCGGCGATGAAGCTGCCGTGCTCGATCACCTGAACGAAAATCAGGGTGTCGTTGAGATCGCGGGCCATGAGGGACTCCAGTGATACGCGCCGGCATTGGCCCGCAGTCGGGACAATTATTCCCCGATTTGCTGACTAATCAAGTGCCGGGTTCACCCCTAGTCTGTGTTGCATCCAAACAGGAAGCGCCGCAGGCCGTCTCGTGAACCCTATCCCGATCAACCAGTTTGCCCCCACCGGCTCGATGCAGGCGGAGCTCGTTGCGCGCGTTGGCCAACGCTGGAACGGGCCAGCCGCGGGTTCTGCCGCCCCCGGCGGGGGTCAGTGGCGCACAGCGCCGCCGCTGTTCGACCGCGGAGGGTTTGGTCTTTTGTACCTGCCGAATCACCTGCCGACGAAATATTCCACGTCAATTTTGGGAGAGAAAATCCCGGGAATGGGACAATGAGACCAGCCTTCGTCATTCTTGGCGCGAGCGGTGGCATCGGCCGGGGTGTGGTCCAGGCCGCGCTCGAGCGCAAGCATCCGGTGATCGCAGTGGCGCGCCACGTAGATGCCCTCGACGCTTTGGCGCTCGAAAACCCCGGCGCCGACCTCACCACCCTGCCCGGCTCGGTTGCCAGCGATCTCGAAGGTGCCACGTTGGCCGATCGGCTGCGTGAGCTCCAACGCCCATTCGCCGGCATCGTCGCCTCGGTCTGCGGCAGCGCCAGCAGCGGCCGGGTACTCGACCAGCCCGCCGATTTCCTGCGCCGCAAGCTCGACGAGGACCTGCTGCCGCACCTCGCCGCAGCCCGGCATCTGCTGCCATTGCTGTCCGAGGCCGGGCGCGGCAATTACCTGCTGATCGGCGGCCCTGGCAGCGAGCACCCCTGGGCTGGCTACGGCCATCGCTCGATCGGCGCAGCGGCGTTGCAGATGCTCGCACGAGTCCTGCACGACGAGGCGCGCGCACTGGATGTGCGGGTGCAACTGCTGACCGTCGACATGCCGGTCTGCACCGGCGCCAACCGCAAGCACGCCTGCGATCGCTGGCCCAGCGCGCTGGCGATCGGCCAGCAGGCGGTGGCGCTGATCGAACGGTCCCCGCCCGACACCCCAGTGGTGCGTTACGCACCATCACCCGAAACCTCTTCTCTCTTTGGCCCGGACAGCGCACCTCCCCCACCGGACAGCTGCCCCTCCCTCGTCGCCGTCCGCGCGCTGCTGGGCCGCTTTTCTTCCACTGGTTCCAAAAAGGATATTTCGCCATGAGCTCCCCCCTGATCAAAAAGCACGCCGCCCGGTTGAACCGCAGCGTCCTGCCCGAACTCACCCTCGCCATCGTCGCCGCGTTGCTGGCCCTGGGCCTGTCCGGCTGCGGCAGCCAGGCCGCCCCTGTTGACGCCATGCCAGCGCCTGCCGTCAGCGTCGCCCAGGTGATCGAGAAACCCGTCCAGCAATGGGACGAATTCACCGGCCGGATCGAAGCGGTGAAATCGGTCGAGTTGCGCCCGCGGGTCAGCGGCTACGTCGAACGCGTTGCTTTTGACGAGGGTGAGGAAGTCGCCAAGGGCGACCTGTTGTTCGTGATCGACCCGCGCCCGTACAAGGCGGCGCTGGCGCAGGCCCAGGCCAATCTGGAACGCGCGCGCAGCGAATCCGGACTCGCCCGGGCACAGAGCAAGCGCGCCCAGACGCTGGTGGAAGCCAAGGCGATCTCGCGCGAGGAAGCCGAAGCCCGCAAGGCCGGTGCAGCCCAGGGCAATGCCGCGGTGCGCGCCGCCGAGGCGGCGGTCGCCACCGCGCGGCTCGACCTGCAGTTCACCGAAGTTCGATCGCCAATCGACGGCCGCGCAGGGCGCGCGCTCATCACCGCCGGCAACCTCGCCCAAGCTGATGCCACGGTGCTGACCAGCGTGGTCTCGCTGGACCCGGTCCACGTGTATTTCGAGGGTGATGAGCAGACCTACCTGAATTATCGCGAGCTGACCCGCAACGGCGACCGCGCCGATTCGAGCAACCCGGTCCGGGTCGGCCTGGCCAACGAGACCGGATTCCCGCATGAGGGCACGGTCGACTTCGTCAACAACCAGGTCGACCCGGCCACCGGCACCATCCGCCTGCGTGCGGTGCTGCCCAATCCGGAGCACGTGTTCACCCCGGGCCTGTTCGCCCGCGTGCAACTGGCCGGCGGCAACAAGTCCGAGGCGCTGCTGATCGACGACAAGGCGGTCATGACCGACCAGACCCGCAAGTACGTCTACGTGCTGGGCGAGGACAACAAGGCCGTGCGCAAGGACGTGCAACTGGGCGACAAGGCCGAGGGCCTGCGCGTGGTGACGGCTGGGTTGACTGCGGAGGACAAGGTGATCGTGCACGGGGTGCAGAAGGTGTTCTTCCCGGGCATGCAGGTCGACCCGGAGACTATCGCAATGGGCGGGCCACCGGCCGGAAAGCCTGTAGTGGAGCCGCCGGTCGTAGAGCCGCCGGCCGTGGAACTGCCGGTCGACCAGGTGGCCACCACCGCCGGTTCGAAATGACGCCTTCACCCACCTGACTTCCAACACCTCAACGTCATCCCCGCGAAGGCGGGGACCCAGTGACTTTGGCGCTCGACGTGGCACTGGATTCCCGCCTTCGCGGGAATGACGACCCTTTCGCAACGACGGCTCCTCGCTGACACCACAAGCCGAAACAGGACATCCCCCATGGATTTCTCCAAGTTCTTCATCGACCGGCCGATCTTCGCCGCGGTGCTGTCGATCGTGATCTTCGCCGCCGGCCTGATCGCGATCCCGTTGCTGCCGATCAGCGAATACCCCGACGTCGTGCCGCCCTCGGTGCAGGTGCGCGCGGTCTACCCCGGCGCCAACCCGAAGGTGATCGCAGAGACCGTCGCAACGCCATTGGAAGAGGCGATCAACGGCGTCGAGAACATGATGTATATCAAGTCGATCGCCGGCTCCGACGGCGTGCTCGTCACCACCGTCACCTTCCGTCCCGGCACTGATCCCGACCAGGCCCAGGTACAGGTGCAGAACCGGGTGAGCCAGGCGCTGGCGCGGTTGCCCGAGGACGTTCGTCGGCAAGGCGTGACCACGCAGAAGCAGTCGCCGACGCTGACCATGGTCGTGCACCTGGTCTCGCCCGACGGCAAGTACGACGCCCTGTACCTGCGCAACTACGCGACGCTGAAGGTCAAGGACGAGCTGGCACGCATTCCCGGTGTCGGCCAGGCCGCGTTGTTCGGTTCCGGTGACTATGCGATGCGGCTGTGGCTGGACCCCGACAAGGTCGCTTCGCGCGGCCTGACCGCGAGCGACGTGGTCAACGCCGTACGCGAGCAGAACGTGCAGGTCTCGGCCGGCCAGCTCGGCGCCGAGCCGACCCCGAACGACAGTGACTTCCTGATCTCGATCAACGCCCGTGGCCGCCTGCAAACCGAGCAGGAATTCGGCAACATCGTGATCAAGAGCGGCAACGACGGCGAGATCGTGCGGTTGTCCGATGTCGCCCGTATCGAACTGGGCGCCGGCGACTACACCCTGCGCGCGCAACTGGACAACAAGGACGCGGTCGCGATCCCGATCTTCCAGTCACCCGGCGCCAACTCCATCGAGCTGTCCGACGCGGTGCGCACGAAGATGGCCGAATTGTCGACGCGCTTCCCCGAGGGCATGGAATACAAGGTCGTCTACGACCCCACCGTATTCGTGCGCGACTCGATCAAATCGGTCGTCACCACCCTGCTTGAAGCGGTGCTGCTGGTGGTGCTGGTGGTGATCCTGTTCCTGCAGACCTGGCGCGCCTCGATCATCCCCCTGCTGGCGGTACCGGTGTCGATCGTCGGCACCTTCGCTGCGTTGTACCTGTTGGGGTTCTCGATCAACACGCTGACGTTGTTTGGCTTGGTGCTGGCCATTGGCATCGTGGTCGATGACGCGATCGTGGTGGTCGAGAACGTCGAGCGCAACATCGAGGAAGGCAAGACTCCACTTGAAGCCGCGCACCAGGCCATGCGGGAGGTCTCCGGCCCGATCGTTGCGATCGCGCTGGTGCTGTGCGCGGTATTCGTGCCGATGGCGTTCCTGTCAGGCGTGACCGGCCAGTTCTACAAGCAGTTCGCGGTGACCATCGCGATCTCCACGGTGATTTCGGCGATCAATTCGCTGACGTTGTCGCCGGCGCTGGCCGCTTTGCTGTTGAAGCCGCGCGACGCGGCCAAGGATGCGCCGACGCGATTGATCGACCGGCTGTTCGGTTGGATCTTCCGGCCATTCAACCGCTTCTTCGGCAAGAGTTCCGAGCGTTATCAAAGCGCGGTGTCACGTTCGCTCAACAAGCGTGGTGCGGTGTTCGCGGTCTATGCGGTGCTGCTGGTAGCCGCCGGCCTGATGTTCCAGGCGGTGCCCGGTGGCTTCATCCCGACCCAGGACAAGCTGTACCTGCTCGGTGGCGCCAAGTTGCCCGAAGGCGCATCACTGGAGCGTACCGACGCGATGATCCGCAAGATGAGCCAGATCGCATTGGAGACCGAAGGCGTCGATTCCGCGATCGCATTCCCCGGCCTCAACGCGCTGCAGTTCACCAACACGCCCAACACCGGCACCGTGTTCTTTGGCCTCAAGCCGTTCAGTGAGCGCGACCGCACTGCCACCGAGATCAACGCCGAGATCAACCAGAAGATCGCCGGCATCCAGGAAGGCTTCGGTTTCTCGATCATGCCGCCGCCGATCCTCGGCCTGGGCACCGGTTCGGGCTACTCGTTGTTCATTCAGGACCGCGCGGGACTGGGCTACGGGGCGCTGCAGGATGCGGTCAACGGCTTCCAGGGTGCGATATCCCAGACCCCGGGCATGAGTTTCCCGATCAGCAGCTACCAGGCCAACGTGCCGCAACTCGACGTCGAGGTCGACCGGGTCAAGGCCAAGGCGCAGGGCGTGTCGCTGACCAACCTGTTCGACACCTTGCAGACCTATCTGGGCTCGGCGTACGTCAACGACTTCAACCGCTTCGGCCGCACCTACCAGGTGATCGCGCAGGCGGATGGCCAGTTCCGCGACGAGATCGGTGACATCGCCGACCTGCGCACGCGCAACAACAACGGCGAGATGGTGCCGATCGGCAGCATGGTGAAGCTCAGTCGCACCTTCGGACCGGACCCGGTAATCCGCTACAACGGCTATCCGGCGGCCGACCTGCTGGGCGATGCCGACCCGAGCGTGCTGTCGTCGAGTGAAGCCATGACGACCGTGGCGGCGATGGCGCCGCAGGTGCTGCCCAATGGCATGGAGATCGAGTGGACCGACCTGAGCTACCAGCAGGCGACCCAAGGCAATTCGGCACTGATCGTTTTCCCGCTGGCGGTGATGCTCGCCTTCCTGGTGCTGGCGGCCTTGTATGAGAGCTGGACGCTGCCGCTGGCGGTGATCCTGATCGTGCCAATGACCCTGTTGTCGGCCCTGGTCGGCGTGTGGCTGACCGGCGGCGACAACAACGTGTTCGTGCAGGTCGGACTGGTCGTGCTGATGGGGCTGGCGTGCAAGAACGCGATCCTGATCGTCGAATTTGCCCGCGAGCTGGAGATGCAGGGCATGGGGATCGTAGAGGCCGCGCTGGAAGCGTGCCGCCTGCGCCTGCGCCCGATCGTAATGACCTCGATCGCCTTCATCGCCGGCACCATCCCGCTGGTCATGGCCACCGGCGCCGGCGCGGAAGTCCGCTCGGTCACCGGCATCACCGTCTTCGCCGGCATGCTCGGCGTCACCCTGTTCGGCCTGTTCCTGACTCCGGTGTTCTACGTCGCCCTGCGCAAGCTGGTGTCGCGACGTGCCGGCAAGCGGGCGCACAGCGAAATGAAGGAGATCACCCATGCGTAACCTCACGACAGCCGTCTCCCCCACCACCGTCATTCCCGCGAAAGCGGAAGCTCTCCGCAACATCATTCCCGCGAAAGCGGAAGCTCTCCGCAACATCATTCCCGCGAAAGCGGAAGCTCTCCGCAACATCATTCCCGCGAAAGCGGAAGCTCTCCGCAACGTCATTCCCGCGAAAGCGGGAACCCAGCGACTTGCCGCTGCCCCACGAAGTCACTGGGCCCCCGCTTTCGCGGGGGTGACGAGAGGCCGCGCGGTGACGGGACGCCGCGCGGTGACGGGAGGCGGCGGGACGACGGGAGGCGGCGGGGTGACGGGAGGGAGCGGAGCTGCGGGAATCCGATCTGCGCGAATCGCCACGCGCTTCCTCGCCATCGCGCTGCTGCCAATCGCCCTCGCCGCCTGCATGGTCGGTCCCGACCATGTCCGCCCCACCCTGTCGGTGCCGGAGCAGTTCGTCCGCGATGACGCCAATCCCGTCGCGGTCGCGCCACAGCCCCAGCCCGATGCGGACTTCTGGAACGCCTTCGACGACTCGATGCTGACCCGGCTCGTCGACGAGGCGCTGGTGGCCAACTACGACCTGCGCATCGCCCTGACCCGCTTCGACCGCGCCAATGCGCTGCTGCGCGGCTCCGGCTTCGACCAGTTACCTACCGTTACCGTCGGCGCCGAGGCGAGCGATGGACGCGCCAGCGCCGACCAGGCGCCGGGCCTGTCGCGCGAGCAACGCGACAGCGAAAGCTACTCGGCAGGTATCAACGTGGTCTGGGAACTCGACCTGTTCGGCCGCATCCGCCGCGGGGTCGAGTCGCAACGCGCCGAAACCGCCGCGACCGCTGCCGACCTCGCCGCGCTGCAGGTCGCCATCGTCGCCGAGGTCGCGCGCAGCTACATCGATCTGCGTGGCCTGCAGGAGCGCCTCGATGTCGCCCGGGAGAACGCCGACAACCAGCGCGAGACCCTGCGCATCGTGCAGGTCCGCCTCGATGCAGGCAGTGCCACCGGCTTCGATCGCGCCCGCGCCAGCGCGCAGTTGCAGGCGACCCTCGCCCGCGTGCCGGCGCTGGAGGCCGACGCCGCAGTAATGATGCACCGACTTGCGGTGTTGACCGGCAAGGCACCGGGCGCCCTCGTCGTCGAACTGGAACAACCCGCCGACCTCCCCGCCCTGCCCACCCCGATCGATCCCGGCACCCCCGGCGAGTTGCTGCGCCGTCGCCCCGACATCGCCGCCGCCGAACAGCGCCTGCACGCCGCCACTGCGCGCATCGGCGTCGCCACCGCCGACCTGTTTCCACGCTTCACCCTGGGCGGGCTGATCGGCAGCCAGGCCATCGACAGCGGCAACCTGTTCGAACGCGACAGTGAAACCAGCCTGATTGCACTGGGCATCGACTGGTCGTTCCTCGACATCGGCCGCGTCCGCGCCCGCATGGCCGCCGCCGATGCCGATGCCGCCGGTGAGTTGGCGGCATACCAGCAGACGGTGATGCTGGCGCTGGAGGAAACCGAAAACGCGCTGGTCCGCTACTCCCGCACCCGCACCGAGGACCAGCACCTGCAACAGGCATCCGAAGACAGCGCCCGCGCCGCTGAACTGGCCCACGTCCGCTACGACGCCGGCGCGACCGGTCTATTGGAGGTGCTGGACGCGGAACGCACGAAACTGCAGGCACAGGACGCGCTGGCCGACGTTCGCACCCGGGCTGCTACCAGTGCGGTGGCACTCTACAAGGCAATGGCCGGGGGTTGGCCGAGCCGCATTCCGTTGCGGGAGGATGTGGCAAAATCGGACTGAGTCCCTTCGCGCCCGCGAGCACAGCTTCAGTTCGACCACGTTTTACAAGTGGCGATCGAAGTTCGGTGCACCCATGAACGCCGACACCTGCTGGCCGGACTTCCTCGCCACGGGTGGGGTCACCACGCCGGCAGGGGTGATTATCGGTCTGGAGACGTTATGCAGCGTGGACTGGATGCAGGCTGACGTGCTCCGCGCTTGTCTACCAAGTACTGCTGGAAGGCGGGGCGGAGGATATCGGTGAACTGATATCGGGTCATGTGGCCAATGCCCACTCGCAACCCTGAACGATCGGCCGCGAATGCGCGCTGGAACGGGAGTTCCTCATACGCTGTCGGTCTGATCATCCCGGGGCGGCCGCGCCTCGTTGCCACACGCCGCAAGCGGGACTCGCTGGTCCATCTGCTGGACCACCAAGTCCCCGGGACCACTGGGCGGCGTCTATCTAGCGCGCAGCACCTTGATGATCGCCGCTACCTCCTCGCCTCCAAGTCCAGCCTCGTCGGCGCGCTTGAATAGACCGGAGGCGAAGGATGGGAACTCGTCGTTGATGCCGCGCGCGCGCGCGGCGTGTGCGATCCGTTCGGTGGCTTCGACCGAAATGCTCAGCGGGCTCTCTCCGACGCTGAAGTCCCCGGATTGGACCACCTCGGACTCATACTTGAGAAAGTCGGCGAAGGTCGGGCCGATGCCTGCGACCAGCGCACCATACTTGCCCACCGGGAAGCCTTCGGCCTCGGCGATGCGCGCGCCATGGAAGAATCCGATCGAGGCACCATAGATGTACGACAGCGTCGCCATGTCCATCGCGGAAGCCGCGCCCGGGTCGTCGCCCAAGTAGCTGATTTCACCACCGAACACCCGCAACAGCGCCTCATGTTCGCGGTAGGTTGCTTCCGCGCCGGACACCAAAATCGGCGTATCGGGTCGTCCCATCTGACTTGGCGCAGCCTGGATGGCACCATCTAGATAGGCGCTCCCATGCCCACGTGCCCAGGCGTCACTTTCGCGCGCCTCGCCGGTGCTGCCGGTAGTCAATTGCAACAGTAGCTTTCCTGCCAAGGCGGCAGCAATCTCGCTCGTTCCGAGTATCTCGTGCGTCGCCGCATAGTCATGCACGCAAACCACCACGACCGTGCTGGCCGACACCGCCGCCAGCGCGGTGGGTGCGAGCACCGCACCCCGGGCTATCAGTGGTTCCGCTTTCGCCGCGGTCCGGTTCCACACGCTCACCCGATAGCCGCTGTCCAGCAACAGCCGGGCCAACGTGCTGCCCATCTGCCCGAGTCCGATCACCGTTGCACTTTTCATGATTCCTCCTACACGTTGGATTGGAGGAGCCATCCTGCGGTGGTCGGCAATCGGGGTCGCTCCAAATCGGCCGCGGCTGGAGCACGTTCGGACAATGGGATGCTGTCTTCGTCCCCATGGGCCAATTGAACACCGACAATCAGTGCAGATTCCGAGCGCGGCCCCGTCCGATGGCAACCACAGACCTCTCCGTCTCAAGCCCGATCCACGCAAGTGCGATGCGGATCGGACGCCACGTCACCCAGCCAGGCCAAGTAGTCCTGGCGGCCGTCCCATACCACAGGGTTAAGGTCCATACCGGTGCGCCCGTCACCGGCAGTTGCGGCAGCAGCCGATTTCGCTACGACCACGGTGACATCGACCTGCTTCCTGCAGGCAGTTCGGATCTTTGGGAGGAGGACACCGGCAGCACATCGGTGATGTTGCAACTCCCACCGTCGCTGCTGGTGGGTGTCGCCGACGAACTGGGCCTGGACGGATCGCGGGTGGGCCTCATTCCGCGGCACAAGTTGCGCGACTCACAGATCGAGCACATTGCCTGGGCATTGGATGCCGACCGCGAGGCGGGGAACCCTGGCGGGAGGTTGTATGTCGATAGCCTCACCACAGCATTGGCGACATACCTGGTCAGCCGCCACCGCGCCCCACAACCGCCCTTACGAGGCTTGTCAAAACCGCAGTTGCGACGAGTCACCGATTACATCGAGTCTGGCCTCGACCAGGATCTGTCCCTGGCACGCATTGCAGGGGTAGCCGGTATCAGCACTTCGCACCTCAAGACGCTGTTCAAGCGCTCGATGGGCCTGCCGGTCCATGCGTATGTTGTCCAGCGCCGAGTGGAGCGCGCCCGGAGCTTGCTGCTGGCGCGGGGTATTCCCGCCAGTCAGGTCGCACTGGAAGCGGGATTTTCCCACCAGAGCCATATGGTGCGCTGCATGCGACGCGTGCTCGGCGCGGAAGCGTCGATGCTGCTGCGACGCGGCCGGGCCTGATTTGCCTGCGCTGGCTGGGTTGGATGTTAAGCGCCGCCACGTCGACAAAGGTGACGAAAACGCGATCGCCAGTCTCGCGATTGCGGACCGCAACTTTAGCCGGCGCCGCGAACAGGAGGATGAAGCCGCCAGTGGCAGGACGTGACAAAATCCGAAATCACCGCATGGTTCCCACTCAATGATGCTGACGATGAGAATGCTGATTTCTGGACTGCTATCCATCGCCATCGCAGGCCTGTGCATGCCGGCACCCGCCGCCGAAACGGCTGCGCCAAACAATCGCGCGGACGCTGTGCGCATCGTTGCGGACATGCGCCGGGTCGTGACCGACAACGGCGTCGAGCGACTCGAGAAGATCCGTATCGGCGGCATCGACCAGTGGATATCGATTCGCGGCAGCGATCGTCGCAATCCGGTGCTGCTGATGCTGCACGGTGGTCCGGGATGGGTCGCGATGCCGACCAGTTGGTACTTCCAGCGAGGCTGGGAGGAGTACTTCACTGTCGTGCAATGGGACCAGCGCGGCGCTGGAAAGACCTATGTCGCCAACGATCCGGCCACGGTCGCACCGACCATGACGCGCGAGCGCATGGTCGCTGACGCCGAAGAGATGGTCGCCTGGCTGCGCAAGGAGTTCCAGAAAGACAAGATCTTCGTGCTCGGTCAATCCTGGGGCAGCTATCTTGGGCTTGAACTGGCGCAGCGCAGGCCCGAGTGGCTGCACGCGTACATCGGCATCGGGCAGATCACGAATGCGCCCGAGAGTGAGCGTCGCGGCTGGTCGTGGGCCCTGCAGCAGGCGCAGCGGGACGGTAACGCGCAGGCAGTGGCCGAACTCGAAGCGCTCGCGCCTTATGCGCAGGGCAGCGCGCCTGTTGCACTCGACAGCCTCTTCAAACAGCGCAAATGGCTGAATCATTACGGTGGCATGGTCCACAACCGGAGAGGTGGCGATGCCGAAGCGGCTGCGGTGAAACTGTCACCCGAGTACTCGGACCTCGACGTGGCCGGCATCTGGAAAGGCAACGCGTTCTCGATGGAGCACCTGTTGGCCGACGTCCTGACGCTGAACATGACGACGGTGCGCAAGATCGAGACGCCTCTGTTCCTGTTCCTGGGTCGCCATGACCACAACGTGTCATCCGCGCTGGCTGCCGAGTGGTTCGAGACGCTGCAGGCACCGCAGAAGCAACTGGTCTGGTTCGAACAGTCCGCTCATGAAGTCATGAATGAAGAGCCGGGCAAGACGCTGGTCACCCTGGTGCAACAGGTCAGGCCGATCGCCGAGCGTGCAGGCGACGCACCACCTTGAATCGCATGCGGGTTTCACGTCTGTGCGATCAAGTGCTCCAGAGTGGCGCGCAGGCGCGGAGCTTCCGGAACACGCAGCTTGAACACCGTGCCCAGCAGCTCGATCACCTCATCCGGACTGTCGAGATGCCGTCGCTCGCTGGCGGCACCGAGGCGGTGGATCGCGTAATCGCCGTTGTGCAAGGTGTGCCGCGCCTGCGATTCAACACGAGCCGCGACAAGTTGCCCTCTGAAAGGCGAATCGGGGTGCGTGGCCACATACCAGTTGCCGACCTCGTAATCGACGTCCATCGGCGGGAGCAGGTCGAAGACGTAGAGCGCACGCCACTCGCCACGCACCTGCGCGCGCAGCGTGTAACGTCCGTCGACCCGCGTCACCCTGTAGGGATCGTGCGGCGTGGCCTGGACGTCTTCGCTGTCCAGCAGCAGCGGGCCCGAAGGCGTCATGCCGCCGAATCCGACATCGGCGATGTAGCGCGTGCCGGCAATCGTCACCAGCAGCAGCATGTGCGTGCGCGGTGTTTCCGCATCCTCCGGCCCGCCCATGACAACGCGTCCTGTGAGTCCTTTCGCGTCGAATCCGAGCGCGCGCAGCAACTGCATGAACAGCAGGTTGAGTTCGTAGCAGTAGCCACCCCGGCCCCCGTGCAACACCTTGCGCTGCAACGCCGGCAGGTCGAGTGGCACCGGGTCATGCAGCATCGGGGACAAGGTCTCGAACGCGATGGCCGCGACATGGTGCAGCTGCAGCGCACGAAGCGTGTCCACGGTCGGTATGGTCGCGTCTGTGTAGTTGATGCGTCGCAAGTACGCAGTGACGTCGATGGGATCGTTATCCATGCGAGCGCCATCCGTGGAACATGGAAATGGGTGATTCGGGCAGGTTGCCCGCTACCCTGACCCCCAGGTACATCCATCTGTTCGAGCTGATCTGATGGATGGTGTCGGCGTCGTGGAGCGTCGCCTCGTTGCATGACGGTTGCCAGCCGCTGGCCTCGAACCGTTTTGCAGCCGTGGCCTCGCCCGCCGCGACGGTGACGTGCGATAGGGGCCGGATTTCCGGCCAGTGGGTTTCTCGATGACGACGAATGAATGTCATGGGGCAGGATCCTTTCGGGGCACCGCAGACGCCTTCAAAGTACCGCTGTGCGGAAGTTGCCCGGTGCTTGCCCACCGCCTGAATCAAGTCGCGCCGCCAAGCGGCTTCGGTTTCGGCTTGAACGAATTGTTGGGCGTCGTGACCCAGTGAACACCGGCCTGCACGAGCATCGCCATCACTACCGATGCCAAAAATGCGCCCGCGACAGGCAGGAGTTGTAGGAGCAGTGAAAGCGAGATACAGAATGTGGCGAACGAATAGAAACCACGAAACATACCGCGGAAAAGCCGGGCGACGAACAGCGGCCCGCTACGTCTATGCGAGAACAGCCCAAGCACCGTTCCCAGTACCGGAAACATGGCCATGAGGCCTGACCAGCGAGTGCCGACAGCCCCTGCGACCGCCGTGACGGCGACGACCAGGACCGCACCAGCGACCATGCGGGCGACGAGTTCCGTCGTGGGAAGGGGCTGCGCGGGTTGCGCCGTATCAAGTATGGCCGGCAGTAAGAACGGGCCTGTCACCAAGGCTAGCAATGCGAAGCCGGCTGCCAAGGGAAGACTCGCTGGCAGGTGCGAGAGGACAAACGCGACAACAACCCAGCTTGAAAGGCCCAGAACGACTGTGAGGGGCCACCCGAGCTTGCGGCTGCCATGAGAATAGGCGATGCCGAAAACGACGCAGGCAATCACGGCAAGCAATGAGCCTTGTGCCGCCTTGGCCGCAAAAAGTGCCCCTTGCTCTTGGGATAGAAAATAGAGGATTGGGCCTGTAACCACAGGGAAGCCGGCAAGCAGTCCAGCCACTTGGGGCCCCCAGCGGCGAGCCGCGACGGAGATGCCGGCGAGAAAGAGAGGGACTATTAAAAGCTTCAGCAGCAACATTGCAGACACCTAACGCCGGAATTAAGCCGACTGGCGAAGCAGTTCGGCTTGAATGAATTGTTAGGCCCCGTCTGGAGCACTGAATGTTACCTTGCCGTTTGCACCAAGCACCTCGATTCGAGCCTGCCCGGAATGATCCACTCTCAAGCGAATGCGATCTCGGCCCTGTGGGTCAGCCAGTAAGATTTCAGCGTCTTCATTCTCGTTGTGGATCGCAATGCGCCGCTGTACGACCTTGCTGGCTCCAATAACGTCTAGATCGGCAGGAGGGCGCGAGTTGATATGCAATCCAGTCAGAGCGCTCTTTCCGTCCGGGCTTACGCGGGTGACCATTCCCATTGCATCATAGTTTGGGTAGTCAAACGCAAGTGCTGAAACTTTACCGATGCTGGCGTCGGTAATTGCCAGGCCGCCCATCTCGCTACCCCCGGCATCATAGAAGACGATGCCGGCTGGATGCACAGCGCGGGGGTACTCTTTTCCGTTGAGCTTCGGCAGGGGGAAACGCTCGGCGTTGGAGATCACTAGGCGTGATACTCCCGAAGGGTCAACGATGTTGATTCGCTCGACAGTTAGTTCAGCTTGATCGCGCGGAGACTTGGCCGCAGTGAGCGCCATAACTGTAAGTGCGAGGGTTGTGCAAACGGCATAAACTTTGAGCCAGCGGACGTCACGGGCAATCTTGGTATTCTCGTTATTTGTCATCCACAACTCCTCAGGCAATGATTAAGGGTCTAACGCTGATCTCGTCACCAAACCGGGTTTCGCGTATCACAGCAACAGCGTAAGGAGTCATCGATTGCTCCAAAATGTCGTAAATGTATTAGTGCGCTCTAACTTGCGAATGAACGGTTAAGACGTTCGTGCGTGCCGCGCCTCCGGCTTGTAGTGGCCCCCGATGCTGCGTGCGGCGACGTTGATGCGGTTGAAGCCGTTGATCGCGACCACCAGCAGCGTCAGGTCGACCAGCTCGGGCTCCTTGAAGTGCTGGCGCGCCCGTTCGTACAGCGCGTCGGACACCGCTTCGGGTGAGGCGAGCTCGGTCAGCTCCTCGGCCCAGGCCAGGGCGATGCACTCGCGCTCGCTGTACAGCTTTGTCTCACGCCATGCCGGCAGCAGGTACAAGCGTTGCTCGGTCTCGCCGGCGGCGCGGGCATCCTTGCTGTGCATGTCGAGGCAGTAGGCGCAGCGGTTGATCTGCGACACGCGCATCAGCACCAGTTCGATCAGGGCGGGCTCCAGCCAGCCAGCGGTGTGGATAGCATCATTGAGGGCGATCAGCGGCTGCAGGGCGGCGTAGTGCTTCTGCACGGAAAAACGGGTCACGGCAATGCTCCTCGATCGGGTGGTCGCGATTCGGCCACGTCAAAGCAAGGACGCAGCCGCCGCCGGTTTCGTGACAGCCAGCAGCGGGCCAGCTTGCGCGGATGCCGCAGTGCGTGGATCGCGGTGATGCGGCCGCCGTCGCACTCGATCCAGATCGCCGCCAGCAGCGCCTCACCGTCCCGCAGCAGCAGCGCCGGCGCGCCATTGAGGGTGGCCGGCACGTAGCGCGTGTCCGGGCCGCCGAGGTTGCGCGCCACCTGCAGGTAAAGCCGGGCGACGCGATCGGCGCCGTGCAGCGGTCGCAGCGTGGCGCGCACGACGCCACCGCCATCGCTGATGTGGATGGCGTCCTCGGCGAACAGCGCGCGCAGCGAATCGAGCGTGGGTTCCGCCATCGCGTCGACAAAGCGCTGCAGCAGACGGCGCTGTGCGGCCTCATCCACGCTGAAGCGCGGCCGCCCCTCGCGCAGGCGAGCCTTGGCGCGGTGCACGCGCTGGCGGCAGGCGTCTTCCGCGATGTCCAGGATCGCCGCCGCCTCGGCGTGGCTGTAATCGAATACCTCATGGAGCAGGAACGCCGCACGCTCCTCCGGGCCCAGGCGCTCGAGCAGCAGCAGGAACGACAGCGTCAGCGATTCGCTGCGCTCGAGCGCGGCATCCGGGTGCTCGGCATCCGGCACCAGCGGCTCGGGCAGCCACGGGCCGGTGTAGTGCTCGCGTTCGTGCCGTGCCTGGCGCAGGCGGTCCAGCGCCAGGCGCGTGGTCACGGTGACCAGCCAGGCCTCCGGGTCGTCGAGCGTAGCCACGTCCTGCACGTGGAGCCTTAGCCATGCATCGTGCAACACATCCTCCGCATCGGCCGGCGTGCCGAGCATGCGATAGGCCAGGCCGAACAGCCGGGACCGATGATGTTCGAACAGCGCGGTGGTCGGGTCCATGGTGAGATTCTCGGTCACATAGGGCGAGGACGCGGGGGCGGCTGGATTCGTGACCGCCCATCCGTGGTTCCTGTCGCCAGCGATGCCGCAGGAATAGCCAGTTGCTCGGACGCTGGACTCCTGCATATCGACGATAGGGCGTGATTTCACTCAGGTACGAACGCCACCCTGCTCAGCGCCACGGTGCCTTCGCGGGTGCGATCAAACACGAATGCGATCTCAAGGACGCCGTCGCGGTCGAAGTCGGGATTGACGGCAACGAAATCGTCGAGCGGGAAGACGTAGGTCTGGAACGCGGGTTCGGGATCCACCCGGGCACGCACCAGTGCCGACTTGAACAGGTCCGGATGCTCGGCGGGAATCAGCATCGCCTGGCTGCCCAGCGTTAGCTCCGCCGTATTACCGGCCGCGTCGGTCAGGCGCACAGTGAGGTCGACCCCGGAAGGGTCGTCCACGGCGTCATCATCGTCTGGAGTCGCGGCGCCCTGCCCGGTGTCGGCCATCGAGAACGCCAGTGCTTCCATTTCTCCGTCGATCGCGGCATCAGGCAAGGTGATTGCATAGTGGGCCGACGGGCCGGTTGTGCTCCAACCGAGATAGACCGCGCTCGTGTCGCGCTGACCATGACGCATCCCGATACGCTGCTCGCGCCAGTCACTCAGTCCCGTCTGCGAAATCACGGCACAAGGCAGGGTCGCAGTGCTCAGATCAAGGTCTTCGGCGAACGACGCCACGACGACTTCGCCAGTAGCGACGAACTCTGCGGCGTAGGCGTTTTCGGGCAGCCAGTCCGCACCCAGACGCGGCTCTTGGAACAATGGAACGTACCGCGCATCCCCGCGCAGCGTGGCCTCCATGAATGCACCCAGGTAAACCTGGGTGACGCGGCGCTGCTCCTGTGCCGGGATCAGCGGTCTGACGTTGAGCAGCCAGCCAAAGGGCGCGGTGATATCTAGCCGACCCCAATCGGTGTTGAACTGGCCGTGGTTTGCCCCGGCGACATGGAGCGCCGACTTGAACCCGTCAAAATCGTCCGAGAATGCGACGCGATCGAACTGCTTGATCCCCTCGAACGAGGTCTGGTCGGCGTCATGGCCGCCCTGCATCGTGAAATAGTGCACGTCGCGCAGCGGCGTCCCGACCCGCGCGGGGCGGTACTGGCCGTCGACGGGGGCGATAGCCGCGACGGCCCTGATGTCATAGCCGTAGTCGAAGCTCAGGGTCGCGTCGTCGGGGTACAACGGCAGATGATTGAACGCGGCAGCGATTGCGACCGCCTCGCCGCCGCGCGAGTGGCCGACCAGGCCGATCCGCGTGGTGTCCACCTTCCTGAAGAAGAGACGATCCGGATCGGCGTTCCACTCGTGCCAGAGCCGCAGGTGCTCGAGCAGGAGCCAGCCACGCGCGTCGTTTTCGTCGGCAGTACCAGTGGGCAAGTCGGCAATACCGGTATTGAGGAAGTTCTGGTCCACCGACACGAAGATGAAGCCGCGGCTGGCCATCTGCTCGCCAAGATAGGCATAGCCGGCATCCGAGAAGTCCTCCATCAGATGGTTGCCGTGAACCGCGAGCACGAGCGGGAAGGGGCCGTTTCCGTCTGGCTGCCATACCCTGCCCTGCAGCGGCAGCGCATCGGTATCGAACCCCCAGTAGGCCGCGCGGATGCGGGCAGGTGTACCACTCCAGGACACCAGCTTGGAACCGTCCACGGACCGGGTCTTGACGTCGACGTCAGCCGCGAACTCCGGGCGATACCGGTCCGTGCCGCTCCCATAGGTCCAGGTCACGACGCGGTGCGGGCCATGAAGCGATGGATCGGGCGCATCCAACGACTCGGCGCCGGCCGCCCATGCGGTGATGGTGCGCCCTTGGGCCGGTTTGCCGGGCGTGAGCAGCCACCATGCCGCGAAGGCGAAGAACGCCAGGCCCGCAATCGCCGCGGCGAAGGCAACGACCTTGCCCCGTCTCGCAGTGCGGACAGTTCGCTGCCTGACGATGGCACCAAGACCACTGGCAAACAGGGAGGCCGCCAGCACGACCACGATCGCTCCCATGATGGCGCCGCGCCGGGTGGCATAGAAGTCGAACAGCGGTACCGCCGCAATGACAACCACGACGAAGCTGCGCCGGTACAACGCCGGCAACGCGAGCAGGAGGCGTGCCGACAACAGCAGTGCGAGCGCGACGAGCACTGGTACCGCGACCAGGCTCGCGATGTACAGCAGAGCACGCCAATCGGTGGCCGACGTCCCCAGCGACAGCGGCACGACGAAGACCACGAGAACCACAATCCCGACGCCGATGACGCCCCACGCCGCGTCGCGCCAGTGCGGCGAAGCCGACGGCAGCACCTGCGCCGCGCGCGTGATCCGGCGCCGCAGGGAATCGAGCCGATCAATCGTCCATCGTCGCCAGCGGCTGCGTCGCGTCTGCTCATCTGTGGAATAGCGCATGGCGTGCCCCGGCAAAATATTTCCGCAAGACAGGTCGGGGGATGGGGCCCGCGGTCGCGGAGTCCACGCTAACTGGCCTTGAAACGCGACCTTTGACGCTGGTTGAATCGGCGCTTGCCCAGCACCCTTCAATCGGCATTCCCATAACCAGTTCCTACCTCTTGAAGTCGAGGGGGTACATGTTGCAACTGGAATGTGGTCTCAAGAATGCAATTTATGGTCTATTATTCAGTCCATTATCCGCGCAATGCCAAATCGTGACGGGGCCACGTTCAGGCCATTGAATTGCCCGCGTCTTCGCCGGCAAGCAGGTGCTCGATCGTGGTGCGCAATCGCGGATGCTCCGGCACCTCGATGCCGAACTCGTCGCGCAACACCGCGATGACGGCGTCGGGTTCGGCCAGACGCCGCCGCACCGTGCCGACGCCGATCCGGTGCAGGGCGAAATCACCGTTGCGCAAGGTCTTGCGCCAGCCTTCTCTAGTACGGGCGGCCACCAACTGGCCAACGAAAGGCGAGTCCGGATGCGTCGCCACGTACCAGTTGCCGACTTCGTAGTCGATCGGCCGGCGGTACCAGGTCAAAGGCGTACAGCGCCTGCCAGACGCCTGCTACCTGCGCACGCAGCAGGTAATGATCATCGCGCTGTTCCAGGCGGCGATGCTCCACCAGATACGGCTCGTGCGGCGTGATCTGGGCCAAGTTCGAGTCGAGCAGCAGCGGCGCGGTCGGCACCATGCCGCCGAAGCCGATGTCGGCAATGTAGCGGCGACCTTGGAGAGTGACCAGCACGAGCATGTGCGTTCACGGTGTCAGCGCGTCCTTCGGACCACCCATCACTACCCGTCCGGTCAGGCCACGGGCATCGAAGCCGAGTTCCTGCAACAGGGCCAGAAACAGCAGGTTAAGCTAGCTCGTAGCAATATCCGCCGCGACCGTTGTGCAGGACTTTGCGCTGCAGCGACGCGAGATCGATCGGCACCGGCGAATGCAGCATCGTAGCCAGCGTCTCGAAGGCGATCGCACCGGTGTGTCGCAGTTGATATCTCATCGACTGATTCATGACTTCTCCCGTTTCAACAGTGGCGGCATCCTGCAAAGGCGGCGTACCTGGATATCCTGTCGACTACGGCGGGGCAACCCGGTCGATCCAGTTCGCGAACGATGCCAGCACCTCTTCAAGCGCCCGGCGCGTCGGGATATCCGTCAACCGACCAGTGGCGTCGAACACTCCAGTCACGTCCCGGACGAACAGCGCTGGCGCCGGCATGACCAGTGATTCGGTGGCGTACAAGGTCTGGCGCAAAGCCTGTTGGGAAAGACGCGTGCCCCAGCGTCCGCCCGATGCGCCGATGATCGCCACCGGCTTGCCGGCCAGTACTTCGTCGGGTGCGGCCCGCGACAGCCAATCGAGCGTGTTCTTCAGTACGCCGGGGATGGATTGATTGTATTCGGGCGTCGCGATCAACAAGCCATCGGCGGCGGCGACGTCACGGCGAATTCGTTGAACGACCTCCGGTCCGCCATCGGTCTCCTGCTCGAGATCCTCGTTGAACAGCGGAATGGACGCCAGATCGTAGTAAACACTGACGGTCATTCCGGCGGGTGCGCTTTCGGCGGCAGCTTCGAGCAGGCGCAGATTCCAGGAGCCACGACGGAGGCTGCCGGCGATGGCGAGTATGCGTTTGCCGGGCTGCCCGGCATCGGAGGAGTCGCGGACAGACTCGCCTGGAAAGTCGACAGGAACGGAAACACTTGTCTTCGTTGAGAGAATCGCGCACTTCACCAAGCGGACAAGATCCGGGTGGCCGGGGGGAACGAAGATATTTGTCATCGTTGTGAGCCCTTGTGGTGTTTGAAGCTGCAAGCGTTGGCACCGCCACTACGGAAGCGGTGCATCGACCGGGACGAGTACGAGCAGCAGTGCCGACACGAACAGGAGCAAGCCCATCACTCGGTCCAGCCAACTGCGGACACGCCGTCGATCGAAATAGGTCGTCATCAGGACGCCGAGGGCGCACCAGAGCGCCAGACAAAGCGCGGGGATGACCGTGAACAATGCTGCCAACGGCAAGAGCACCTGCGATGCCTCCGCGCCGCTGCGAACCGCCGCGGTCACCGTCAGCACCATGACCCAGCTCTTTGGATTGAGGAATTGAAAGCCGAACAGCGCCGCGGCGCCGATGGGCAGCGCGCGGACCGGGGCCACGCCGTTGGCTCCGTGTCTGGCGAAGCTGCCCATGACCAGGCTGGCCCCCAGCCAGCACAGATACGCCGCGCCGCCGACAGTAATGACGCGCTGCAGTCGCGGTTCGGCCGCGAACATCACGCCGGCACCGGCCATCACCAGCAATAGCATGACCAGTCCACCGGCCACGACGCCGGTGATTGCCGGCAACGCCGCCATGAACCCGGACTGGGAGGCGGCACGCATGACGATGAGGTTGTTCGGCCCTGGCGTGATGGCCGCCACGGCGATGAGGCCGGCGGCACCGATCATCAGTGCGTCCATCGGTTCAGTCCCGCCGCGAGCAAAGCTGCAGCGTGGTGGGCTCGATCTCGACCTCACGCCCCGAAACCAGCGCTACCCGGGCCGGGCCGAACCGCTCGCGACCATGCGCTGCAGACCAGTTGGCATCGGGCTGCGTCGCGACGATGCCGAACGGGTTGATGCTGCGATCGTGGACGTAGTAGCCCGCGCGGATCGCGGCCAAGTCGACCGTGGCGGACACGCCTCGCCACGCGTGCAAGTCACGCGCATAGGCCCAAAGATGCGGAAGGTCGACCAGGCGCCGGCGCGCACACTTGAAGTGGCCGTGGTAAACCGCGTCGAACCGCACCAGCGTCGGGAACAGCCTCCAGTCGGTCTCGGTGTTCGTCTGGCCAAACAGGTAGCGACCCTTCCCCAGACGGTGCTCGAGCCGGTCGAGCATCACGAACACACTCTCCACCGCTTCGTCGTAGGCGTCCTGGCGCTGCGCGAAGCCGGCACGGTAGACGGCGTTGGAGAGCTCAGTCTGCAGGTCGGTGTTGAGGGCGTCGATCCGGTCGCGCAGAACCGGCGGGGTGAGCGTGAACGCACCCTTCATGTCCGCGTCCGCCGCGTCGAACGCACGCATGATCTGCGCCGACTCGTTACTGACGATCCGCCCAGCGTGACTGTCCCAGAGCACGGGAACCGTCGCTCGGCCGGAGTAGACCGGATCTGACAAGCTGTAAAGCTCATGCACGTGCCGAATGCGCCGACCGCATCCCGGAACCAACCAAGGCTCACCGCCATCAATCGCATAGCCCTCGCTCCGGGCCCCACCCGCGATCTGCACCGGCACACAGCTCTCCAACCCCATGAGTGCGCGCACGATCAAGGTGCGATGGGACCAGGGACAACTCAGTGAGGCGATCAGGTGATAGCGGCCGGGCTGTGAACGCAGCCGTCCGGCGACGTCATCAAGCGGCAAGGAGTGCGCGCTATCTGGTCTTATAAAGCGACCTTCAACGATGTTTGAATCAGCGTTCGTCCAGCGGCCGTCAATCAGCATTCCCATGACTCGTCCCTTTGCCCTAAAGTCGGTGGGGACATACTGCAAGCGAAATGCGGTCTCAGGAACGCAATTTACGGTCTATTATCCAGTCCATTATGAAACTCCCCCTCAACGCCTTGCGCGCCTTCGCCACCGTCTATGCCCAAGGCGGGGTGCGTGCGGCCGCGCGTGAGCTTGGCATCGCGCATTCATCGGTCAGCCGGCATCTGGCGGAGTTGGATGCCTGGCTGGGCGTTGCCTTGATCAATCAGTCCGCTGGCCGGCGTGGCATCTCTTTCACGCCGCAGGGCGAGGCGCTGGGCAGGGCAACGCTGGCCGGCTTTCGCGACATCGAGCACGCCGTAACGTCACTGCGCGAAACCCGGTCGAGCCGTTCGGTGACGGTATCGACGACACCTTCCTTCGCGGCACGCTGGTTGCTGCCACGCCTGCCAAGGCTGGAACAATCCCATCCGCACCTGGAAGTGTCGGTGGTCGTGGATCAGAAAATCGACAACATGGCGGCCGGCGGCATCGACCTCGCGATCCGGATGGGGCGCGGTCCCTGGCCTGAGGTTCGCTGCGAGCCACTGATGGACGACATCTTGTATCCAGTCATGAGTCCGGCGCTGTTCGAGACTTCTGGTCATCCCGGTCGACCAGAAGACCTGCTCGGCATGCGGCTGCTGCACGACCGCGATCCACAGGCGTCGTGGGAGACGTGGCGACAGGCGCACGGACCTGAATCACTGGATGTGTTGGCCGGACCCCGTTTCGCGTCATCCGACCTTGTGCTGCGGGCGGCGATTCAGGGCCAAGGCGTCGCCCTCGCCCGCCACCGGCTTGCGTTCGACGACGTGGCCTCCGGCGCACTGGTCAGACCAATCGAAAATCTCGGCGTGACGCTTGAACCCGCCTACTGGATCGTGCTTCCCCGGCACGGACGCATCCGGGCCGGGACGCTCGACGTCATCAAATGGCTCAAGCATCAGACCGCGCGAAACGACGGAGAGTTGCCAAACAGATGAGGCGAACCGGTAGTCCCCCGGAACGCGCCGAGGTCGACATCCAGCGGCATCCTACCGGCCTTGCGCGAACAACTGGTCGAGTCTGTCCTCGTACGCGTGATAGTCGAGAAAATCGTAGAGTTCGGTCCGCGTCTGCAGCGTGTCTACGATGCTCTTCTGCGTGCCCTCGCGACGTACCATCTCATAGAAGTTCAGCGCGGCCTTGTTCATCGCTCGATACGCGCCGCAACAGTAGAGTGCAATGTCGACCCCGGCATCCCCAAGTTCGCCGGTGCTGAAGAACGGAGTCTCGCCAAACTCGGTGAGGTTCGCTACCACCGGCACCTTCACCGCCGCCTTGAACCGGCCAAAGTCCTCCAGCGTACTGATTGCCTCGGGGAAAATCATGTCGGCACCGGCCTCGACGTAGGCCGTCGCACGCTCGATCGCCGCATCAACCCCTTCGGCTGCCGCTGCGTCGGTGCGCGCCATGATCACGAACCCATCGTCTGTGCGTGAATCCACCGCGGCCTTGATCCGGTCGACCATTTCCTGTTTCGTCACGACTTCTTTGCCAGGACGGTGGCCACAGCGTTTCTGGCCGACCTGATCCTCCATATGAACCGCAGCGACGCCGGCGTTAATGAAAGAGCGGATGGTGCGGCCAATGTTGAAGGCGCCACCCCAGCCGGTATCAATGTCGACCAGCAACGGCATCTGCGTGGCATCGACAATGCGACGCGCGTCCGTGAGCACATCCTCCATCGTACTGATACCCAGATCGGGTATGCCCAGAGAGTTGGCTGCGACACCGCCACCGGACAGATACAGCGCCTTGTAGCCCGTACGCTTGGCCATCAGGCCGGCGTAGGCGGTAATGGCACCCATCACTTGAAGCGGGGACTCTTCGGAAACGGCTGCGCGGAAACGTGCGCCTGCAGAAATTGGGATCGACATCTATGGTGTCCTTGTAAAATGCTCATGAAGTCAGCGGATTCAACTTTGAAGTGCACGCTGATCATGGTTGAAGAATACCTCGCTTGGGGTCAGGCACCCGATCAAAAACGGGGAGCGTCAACGCGGCGAGCCGATTGACGCTGATGTGGCGAGTCCACCGCCCCATCACATCGTTCATGGAAGATGCCCGCATGGAGGGCGGTAATCGTGTACATCCGGCACAAGGGCGATCGAGCAGTGTCATGGGCTTTGGCGGCAATGGCCCTGTGCTTTGCCGGACAGGCGAGCGCTGCTGACGATCACTACCTGCTGGGTGATTGGGACGGCGCGCGCGGCCGCCTCGCCGATATCGGTATCACCTTCGACATCGGATACGACAGTGAGCTGGCGCACAACTTCAGCGGTGGCGAGCGACAGATCACGCGTCACGCCGACCAGTGGAAATTCGGCACCGACCTGGATCTGGAAAAACTCTGGGGCTGGAATGGTGCCAGCTTCCAGGTAGTCATGACCCACCGCAGCGGCAATGACCTTGGCAGCGACGCCGGGATAGGCAACAACCAGCTATTGCAGGAGGTTTACGGCCGCGGCCAGACCTGGCACCTGACCGTTTTCGCGCTGGAGCAGTCGTTCCTCGCCAACCGGTTGCAGTGGCGCATTGGCCGGATGACGGTGGGCGGCGACTTTGCGGCGTTCTCCTGTGACTTCCAGAATCTCACCTTCTGTGGCTCGCAGCCGGGCAACCTGGTGGGCGACTACTGGGTCAACTGGCCCACCAGCCAGTGGGCCACGCGGCTCAAGCTCGACATCAGCAAGCAAATGTACCTGCAGGTGGGCGCGTACCAGGTCAATCCAAAATATATCGATGACCAGTACGCGCGCGAGAACGGCTGGAAGCTCGACTTCCCCGGCGGTACCACCGGCGCACTGGTTCC
The DNA here is from genome assembly GCF_054052125.1 of Lysobacter sp. A378. Lineage (NCBI taxonomy): Bacteria > Pseudomonadati > Pseudomonadota > Gammaproteobacteria > Lysobacterales > Lysobacteraceae > Lysobacter > Lysobacter sp. A378. Next base: position 804,802 of record NZ_JBSVRK010000002.1, read on the forward strand.
GTTGGAGTTTGGCTGGTTGCCGACGACCGATGGTCGACCCGGCAGCTACAAAATTGGACTCTGGTACGACACGTCCGGCGGTCCGGACCTGTTCCTGGATACCAGGCATCAGCCGCTTGCGATCACCTCTGGTGCTCCCCTGCATCGCGACGCGCGTTACGGTGGCTACATCAACGTCGAGCAACAGATCAGTGGCGATAGCGGCCAGTCCGGGGCGACCGTGTTCCTCAATGCAACGCAAGCCGATCGCGCAACAGCGGCCACCGACCGGCAGATCGCATTGGGCGTGCAATATGCCGGGCCATTTGGCCGGGAGCAGGATACGGTCGGTTTCGCCATCGGCGCCACCCATCCCAACGGTCGCGCCGCCGACCATCAACAGCTACACAACCAACTGCACCCGGAGGATCCGGGGTTGGTGCTGGATGGCAACGAGTATGCAGCCGAGTTGATCTACGCCTGGCGTCCCATCCCGGGACTCACGTTGCGGCCCAACCTCCAGTACGTCGTCCATCCGGGCGGCAGCAGCCGCAACAGCGACGCGCTGGTGGTCGGACTCAAAAGCAGCCTGGTCTTCTGAGAGCGTCGAGCGCTTGTATACATTTCACAAACGTCCGCTGCGGGAAGGTCGCAGGGTCATCACCGGAGGAAATCACCGTGCCAGATACCCAGTCGTATCGCGCCCCCATGATCACCGGCGCCGTGTTCCTGTTGATCGGACTGGCCCTTCTGGGCTGCGGTGGGTGGCTGGTGCTGCTTGGCGGGTCCTGGTACTACCTGCTGGCCGGCCTGGGTTTCGCATTGGTCGGGGTGCTTCTGTGCATGCGCCGCCGGATGGCGCTGATCCTCTATGCCCTGTTGCTGCTGGCCACGCTGGTGTGGGCGTTGTGGGAGTCGGGGCTGGACTGGTGGCCATTGGCCAGCCGGCTCGGGGTGCCATTCCTGCTCGGTGTCTGGCTGCTGCTGCCCTGGGTCCGCCGCGGGCTGGATCAGCACCACGCCACGCCGCGCCGGCAACCGGCTGCACGCAGCTCCTGGATGCCCCTGGCGGCCGTCGTCATCGCGACCTTGTTGCTGTCGGTTGCCTCGTGGTGGAACGATCCGCATCGCATCGAGGGCAATGCACCCGGTCCGCGACCCGCGACCGGCGCCATTACCGAGGCCGTTCCCACCGACGAATGGCATGCCTACGGGCGTACCCGGCAGGGCCAGCGCTACTCGCCACTGACCCAATTCACCCCGGCCAACGTGGCCGACCTGGAGGTCGCCTGGACGTACCGCACCGGCGATTTTCGGGGCCAGCCCGGCGACCCGGTGGAAACCACCTTCGAGGTCACGCCCCTGAAGGTTGGCAATCGCCTGTTCCTTTGCACGCCGCATCAGTCCGTCATTGCCCTGGACGCCACCACCGGCGAGGAGGTATGGCGGCTGGACCCGAAGATCCAGGGCAAACTCGCATTGCAGCACCTGACCTGCAGAGGGCTGTCGTACGCTGCCCGGCCCGCTGACGCAGGAGATGATGCGGGTAACGCGTCGCAGCGCACGTCCTCCGGCGCGCCCGTCGCCGTCGCCGTCACCGACCTGCCGATCGCCGACAGCTGCAGCGCTCAGTTATTCATGCCCACTGCGGATGGGCGCCTGATCTCGATCAATCCCGAAAATGGCAAGGTCTGTCCGGACTTCGGCAACGGCGACGGCCAGATCGACCTGTGGCAGCACATGCCGAACGTCAACCCGGGCTCCTATTACTCCACCTCGCCGGTGGTGGTGACCGACTCACTGGTCATCGTCGGCGGCACGGTGCTGGACAATGTCAGCGTCAACGAGGCGTCGGGCGTGATCCGCGCGTTCGATGTCGATACCGGCGAGCTGGTGTGGAACTGGGACTCGGGCAACCCCGACGACACCGCGCCGCTGGGCCCCGGTGAGACCTACACGCCTTCCTCGCCCAACAGCTGGTCCATCTCCAGTGTCGACGAGGCACTGGGGCTGGTATACGTACCGCTCGGCAACCAACCGCCCGACCAGTGGGGCGGTGATCGCAGCGAGTCGGTCGAGCGTTTCTCCTCCGCCGTCGTCGCGCTCGATCTCGCTACTGGACAGGTGCGCTGGGTATTCCAGACCGTGCACCACGACCTGTGGGACTACGACGTGCCGGCCCAGCCGACATTGATCGACCTCACCGTGGATGGCCGCACGGTCCCGGCGCTGGTGCAACCGACCAAACAGGGGGAGCTGTTCGTGCTCGATCGCCGCACTGGCGAGCCATTGTTGCCTGTCACCGAGACGCCCGCGCCGCAAGGTGCCGCCGAAGGCGACTGGACGGCCTCGACGCAGCCGGTGTCGGCGCTGTCGTTCAACCCGCGGCCACTGACCGGCGCCGACATGTGGGGCGCGACCCTGTTCGACCAGCTCGCCTGTCGGATCGCGCTGCGCAAGCTGCGTTACGAGGGTCGCTACACCCCGCCGTCCGAGCAGGGATCGCTGATCTACCCGGGCAACTTCGGGGTCTTCAACTGGGGTGGCATAGCGGTGGACCCGGTGCGCCAAATCGCATTCACCACGCCGACCTACCTGGCGTTCACCTCCACCCTGGTTCCGCGCGACGACGACGAAACGCTATACGTGCAGCCCGGCGGCGCGCCTCCACACGGCGCGCTACCGAGCCTGAACGAAAACTTCGGCGCGCCATTCGCGGTCGAGATGGGGCCATTCCTGTCGCCCATCGGCCTGCCCTGCCAGCAGCCGCCATGGGGCTACGTGGCCGCCGCCGACCTCACCACTGGCGAGGTCATCTGGCAGCACCGCAACGGCAGCGTGCGCGACCTCTCACCGCTGCCGCTTCCCTTCCGCATGGGCGTGCCCGGCATTGGCGGTCCGATCATGACCGGCGGCGGCGTGGCGTTCCTGTCCGGCAGCCTGGATGACTACGTGCGCGGTTACGACGTCACCACCGGCAAGCAGTTGTGGCAGCAGCGCCTGCCCGCCGGCGGACAGGCCACGCCGATGACCTACACCGGGACGGATGGGCGCCAGTACCTGGTGGTGGTCGCCGGTGGGCACGGCTCGCTGGGCACCACGCCGGGTGATTACGTGATCGCCTACGCGCTGCCGTCTGCTCAATGAACCCATGAACCCCGGTCCGTCCGGGTGTCATGGATCCTCGACCCCTCACATACAAAAACGGGCTCCCTGGGGAGCCCGTTTGAAGTTGCGCTGTCCGGGACAAGCCCGGTAGACACGCCCGTTAGATCGGTCAGGAGCGCAGCGGCACCAGCGTGATCTCGACGCGGCGGTTCTGCGCGCGACCCGCGTCGGTATCGTTGCTGGCCACCGGACGGCTCTCGCCGGCACCGGTGATGATGAAGCGATCGCGCACCACGCCCCTGGCCATCAGGTAATCGCCCACCGCGTCCGCCCGACGCACGGACAGTTGCTGGTTGTAGGCATCGGTACCCTTGCTGTCGGTATGACCGGCGACCTCGATGATGGTCTGGTTGTACTGGGTCAACGTGCCGGCCAGATTGTTGAGCACCGGATAGAACTGGGACTGCAGCGATGAGCTGTCAAAACCGAAGGTGATGCTGTCCGGCATGCTCAAGGTGATGTTGTCGCCCTGGCGCACGATATCCACGCCGGTGCCCGCCATCTGGTCGCGCAATGCGCGCTCCTGGCGATCCTGGTAGTTGCCGATAGCGCCCCCAGCCAGGCCGCCAACGCCAACGCCGACCAGCGCACGCTGGCGGCGTTCGGTGGCGTCGCCGCCGCTGAGCAGGCCCGCAACCGCGCCCGCCACCGCACCGATGATCGCGCCCTTCTTGGTGCGGTCATTGCTGGGGTCAGGCTGCTGCCCATACGGGTCCTGCGGTTGGCCATAGTACCCGCCGCCGGTGGCGCAACCACCGAGCAACGCGGTCGTCATGGCAACGGCGAGTACGATTTTGACTGGGTTTTTCATGGGAGCGTCCTTCCTGACAGTGGGCCTGAGAAACATCAAGTGAAGCTAACCACGTTGCTGTATGAACAAGGTGATGGCGAATTTTACCTGTTCAGCTTTCGGCAGGCATTGCCTGCCGACAAGTTACTCGAAGCTGCCGATGGAGTCGTGCGACAGATTGTCGAATCGCGTGTACTCACCGAAGAACTTCAGCTTCAGCGATCCGGTCGGGCCGTTACGCTGCTTGCCGATGATGATCTCGGCCAGACCCTTGTCGGGCGAGTTTTCCTTGTTGTAGTAGTCATCGCGGTAGATGAACATGATGACGTCCGCATCCTGCTCGATCGCGCCGGACTCCCGGAGGTCAGCCATCACCGGACGCTTGTCGGCGCGGGTTTCCAGCGAGCGGTTAAGCTGCGACAGCGCGATCACCGGCACGTTGAGCTCTTTGGCCAGGTGCTTCAGGGAGCGTGAGATCTCGGAGATTTCGGTGGCACGGTTTTCGGTATTTCCCGGCACTGCCATCAGCTGCAGGTAGTCGACCACCACCAACCCCAGGTCGTGCTCGCGCTTGAGCCGACGGGCCTTGGCGCGCAGTGCGTCCGGCGACAGGCCGGGCGTGTCGTCGATGAATATCTTGGATTCCTTCAACATCCGGATCGCGCTGGTGACCCGGCTCCAGTCCTCGTCCTCCAACTGGCCACTGCGCAGACGCTGGGCATTGACGCGCCCGTTGGAGGAAATCAGGCGCAACGCAAGCTGGCTGGCCGACATTTCCATCGAGAACACTGCGACCGCCTTCTTGCTCTTGATCGCGGCGTACTCGGCGATGTTCAGCGCCAGCGTGGTCTTGCCCATCGCCGGACGCGCTGCCAGGATCAGCAGGTCGGTCGGCTGCAGTCCGGCGGTCATCTCATCCAGTTCGGTGTAGCCCGTTGGCAGGCCGGTGACCGTGCCGCCGGCGGCGTAGCGCGTCTGCAGGACATCGAAGGCTTCCGACAACGCGGAGTTGATGGCGGTGAAATCGGTGCGGCCCCGCGCACCGGCCTCGGCGATCGCGAATACCTGCTGCTCCGCCGAAGACAGCAGCTCGCTGCTCTCACGGCCCCCGGGCTGGAAACCATCGTTGACGATGGTGGTGCCGACCTCGATCAATTTGCGCAGGACGGCCTTGTCACGGACGATTTCGGCGTAGGCCTTGATGTTGGCAGCCGACGGCGTGGTGCTGGCCAGCTCGATCAGGTAGGCACCGCCAGCAACCTGCTCGCCCTCCCCCATCGATTCGAACCACTCGCCCAGGGTGACCGCGTCGAAGGGTTTGTTCTTTTCGGCCAGCTCGCGGATCGCACGGAAGATCAACTGGTGGTCGCGCCGGTAGAAATCATGCTCGGCGAGGCTGTCAGCGACCTGGTCATAAGCGTCCGGGGCCAGCATCAGGCCGCCCAGCACGGCCTGCTCGGCTTCGATCGATTGTGGCGGAATCCGCAACTGGTCCAATCGTTGTTCGGATCGGGTCTCGAAGCGCGAATCACTGCGCTGTTCACCGTGAAAGCCGGGGCGTGCACTCATCAAGGACAGGTTCCTGGCAGTGGCCGTGCGGCAGGGACGCGCGCAGGTCGAACACGCATCCTAGTGCGGGATGCGCGTGGGGGTTGCAGACAAGTCTGTGGATAACTGGTGGATAGCGCGGGACAAGTCAGCAAAAACACGAAAGGCGCCTCGCGGCGCCCTTCGCTTTATCAGACAAACGTGCCCAGCGTGCAGGCCGGGGCGAACCCCGGCCCGGTAGCAATCAGCTGACGTCGCCTTCGACAATCACCTTGACGATGGCTTCGACATCGGTGTGCAGGTGCACCACGACTTCGTAGGTGCCGGTGTGGTGGATGGGACCCTTGCCCATGATCACCTCGGACTTCTCGACCGGCTGGCCCAGCTTGGTCAGCTCCGCGGCGATATCGTTGCTGGTGATGGAGCCGTACAGCTTGCCTTCGGCGACGGCGTTGGCGTGGATCGTGATGGACACGTCCTCGAGGCCGGCACGACGGGCTTCGGCGTCGTCATGGCGCGTCTTGGCCTTGGCCTCGTACTCGGCACGACGGGTCTCGAACTCGGCCAGGTTGGCGGCGGTAGCCGGCGTGGCCTTGCCCTGGGGGACCAGGAAGTTGCGCGCGTAGCCCGGCTTGACGTCGACCTTGTCGCCGAGCCTGCCGAGGTTCTGCACGTTTTGCAGGAGGATCAATTGCATGGTGTTGCTCCGTATTCGTTAGCGGGGCGTGAGGCCCCGCAACTGATGGCTGTCCGAATGGGCTCAGGCGTGGTGGTTGTCGGTGTACGGGATCAGGGCCAGGAAACGGGCGCGCTTGATCGCGGTCGCCAACTGACGCTGGTACTTCGCCTTGGTGCCGGTGACCCGGCTGGGGACGATCTTGCCGGTCTCGGAAACGTTCTGGCGCAAGGTATTGAGATCCTTGTAATCGATCTCCTTGACGCCTTCGGCGGTGAATTTGCAGAACTTGCGACGGCGGAAAAATTTGGACATGGGTACGCTGCTCCGGGAGGGCGTGATCAGGCGGTTTCGGTGCTGTCGTCGGACGTGGCTTCCGGCGCGGCTTCAGGCTGGGCGGCGGGCTTGTCGCCGGCGCCGTCAGAGCTGCTGCCTTCGTCGTCGCGGCGACGACGATCGCCACGGTCGCCGCGGTCGGGCTTGTCACCCTTCTCGTCCTTGAACTTCATGATCAGCGACTGCTCGGTGTCCGCCTCGTCACGCTTGATGACCAGGTGGCGCAGGATCGCGTCGTTGAAGCGGAAGCTGTCGACCAGCTCGGCCAGCACAGTCTGGTTGCACTCGATGTTCATGAGTACGTAATGGGCCTTGACCAGGTTCGCGATCGGGTACGCCAGCTGACGCCGACCCCAGTCTTCGAGGCGATGGATCTTGCCTTCGCCGCCCTCGATCAAGCCCTTGTAGCGCTCGATCATGGCCGGCACCTGCTCGCTCTGGTCGGGATGGACCAGGAACACGACTTCGTAATGACGCATGGTGTTGTCCTTGTGGATATCGGCCTTGTTGGCCGGTCAGCCCCCCGTGGCCGTGGCTCGACACGCGGTGGGGCAAGGTTCCTGCGGCAAGATGCCGAAGGAAGCCGGTGATTATCGCAGTTTTCCGGCATGGGAACCATAGGCGCGCTTCTCGCGGCGCGCGCGGTTCCGCCTAGGCGAGGTCGGCGCTGGTGGTGAAGCTTTCCCCACAGCCGCATTCGGCACTGGCATTGGGGTTGCGGAACAGGAACTGCTCGCCCAGGCGCTGCTTGACCACGTCAATCTGGGTTCCATCGACTTGCGGCAGGCTGAGCATGTCCACGTAGACGCGCACACCGTCCTGCTCGAACACGGTGTCGCCGGGACGCTCTTCGGTGGCCAGGTCGGCATGATGCTGCCAACCCGAGCACCCGGTTTTGGCGGCCCCGAAGCGCAGGCCGATGGCATCCGGGCTGTCGCCGAGGAAGCGCTGCACGCGAGCCAGCGCGGCCGGGGTCATGGTGACGCTCATAAAAAAACCTCCGTTGATGCTGCCATTATAGGTGAACGGCAACGCGATGCCTCGCAAGCACGCCGGCCCACCCGTAAACTCCAACTCCCAACCATATCGGCCCTCAAGGGCAAGGAATCAAGGCATGACGGCGGTTTGCGCATGACGATAACCAGCGTCCAGCACGCGCTCGCAGGCCAACTGCCGGTCGGTGGTGAAATCACCGTCCGCGGCTGGGTGCGCACCCGGCGTGACTCCAAGGCCGGCCTGAGCTTCGTGAATGTCAGTGACGGCTCCTGTTTCGCACCCATCCAGGTCGTCGCGCCCGCCACCTTGTCCAATTACGAGGACGAGGTGAAGCACCTGACCGCGGGCTGCTCGGTGATCGCCACCGGTGAACTGGTCGCCTCCCAGGGCCAGGGCCAGGGGTTCGAGATCCAGGCCCACAAACTCGAGGTTGTCGGCTGGGTCGATGACCCGGAAACCTACCCGATCCAGCCCAAGGCCCACTCGCTGGAGTTCCTGCGCGAGGTCGCCCATCTGCGCCCACGCACCAACCTGTTTGGCGCCGTCACCCGCATCCGCCACTGCCTGGCCCAGGCCGTGCACCGGTATTTCCACGAGAACGGCTACTTCTGGATCAGTACGCCGATCATCACCACTTCCGATGCGGAGGGCGCCGGGCAGATGTTCCGGGTCTCGACCCTGGACGTGGCCAACGTGCCGCGCGACAAGACCGGTGCGGTCGACTTCAGCCGCGACTTCTTCGGCAAGGAGACCTTCCTGACCGTGTCCGGCCAGCTCAATGCCGAGGCCTATGCGCTGGCGCTGAGCAAGGTGTATACGTTCGGGCCGACCTTCCGTGCCGAGAACTCCAACACCACCCGCCACCTGGCCGAGTTCTGGATGGTCGAACCGGAGATCGCGTTTGCCGACCTGATGGAGAACGCCCGGGTCGCCGAGGACTTCCTCAAGTACCTGTTCCGCGCGGTGCTGGACGAGCGCGCCGACGACATGGCCTTCATCGACCAGCGTGTGCAGAAAGGGGCAGTGGATCGGCTGGAAGGGTTCATCAACGCGCCGTTCGAGCAGATCGATTACACCGACGCAATCAAGTTGCTGCAGGACTCCGGGCACAAGTTCGAGTTCCCGGTGGAATGGGGCCTGGACCTGCAGACCGAGCACGAGCGCTGGCTGACCGAGCAACACGTCGGCCGGCCGGTGGTCGTCACCAACTACCCCGAGCACATCAAGGCTTTCTACATGCGCCTGAACGACGACGGCAAGACGGTCGCGGCGATGGACGTGCTGGCGCCGGGCATTGGCGAGATCATCGGCGGCAGCCAGCGCGAGGAACGGCTGGACGTGCTGGACGCGCGCATGCGCCAGTTCGGGCTGGATCCGGAGCATTACCAGTGGTACCGCGACTTCCGTCGTTATGGTTCGGTGCCGCACGCCGGCTTCGGGCTCGGCTTCGAGCGGCTGGTGGTCTACGTCTGCGGACTGAGCAACATCCGCGACGCGATCGCCTTCCCGCGCGCGCCGGGCAACGCCGAGTACTGAATGCCAATGACCCGTCGAGGTGGTGATTCGTGATCCTGTTCTTTGCCCTGCTTTGCCTTGCCGTCGCCATCGCCGGCGCAACTGCGTTCGTCATCTTCTGGCCGCTGACGCTGGTGCACATGCGTGATCGCCAGCCAGAACTGCTGGAAAGCCTCGGTCCCAACGCGTTTGCCCGTCCGCCGGCGTGGTTGTGGTTGCTGCGCGGCCACTATCGCTCGGCCGCCGACCACAACCTCAATGGCCTTGCCACCCCGGCACGGATCGCACTGCTGACCATCGTCGGCGGATTGCTGAGCTCCGGCGTGTTGACGCTGATCGCCAAGGCCGCGTCATGAGCGCCGGACAGTGGTGGCTGGCGACGCTAGGACGCACGGTGGTCTGGGCCCGGATGCGGGTACTGGAGGCCGGCACCGCCGAGATACTCGACAGCGATGGCAATACCCTGCCCTTCGACAGTGAGGACTCCGCCCGATCGACGTTGATGGATGCCGAGTTCGCTGAGCTGTCCGGCATGGACGAGGACGATGCCAACTCACGGGGCTTCATGCTTGCCGAGCTGATTGCGCCCCAGGCCGACGATGACGAGCAATTGCGCGCGCGGATGGTGCAGACGCTCGCATCCAGACCAAAGGGGAACTGACATGGACATGGATCTCGGCGGGAAGCACGCGTTGGTGTGCGGTGCCAGCCAGGGCATCGGATGGGCCACCGCCAAGGCGTTGGCGGAGCTGGGCGCCGATGTCACGTTGCTGGCGCGCCGCGAGCCATTGTTACGCGACTTGACCGCACAACTACCCATGCCTCGCAGCAGCCAGCAGCATGGCTGGATCGCGGTCGACGCCGCCGAGACCCGGCAACTGCGCGCCCAGGTCGAATCACTGGTTGCCGCCAAGCCGGTGCATATCCTGGTCAACAACAGCGGCGGGCCGCCGCCCGGAGCCGTGCATGGCGCCGACGTCGCCGCGTTCGAGTCGGCACTGCGCCAACACCTGCTCGGCAACCATGTGCTCGCCGAGGCGGTGATCCCGGGCATGCAACGCGACGGGTTCGGCCGCATCGTCAACGTGATCTCGACCTCGGTAAAGGAACCGATCAAGGGCCTGGGTGTATCCAACACCACCCGCTGGGCCGTCGCCAGCTGGGCCAAGACCCTGGCCGGTGAGCTGGCTCCGTCCGGCATTACCGTGAACAACGTGTTGCCCGGCTCGACCCAGACGCCGCGTATCGAGCAGATCATCGACGCCACCGCGACCCGTAGCGGCCGCAACCGCGAGGAAGTCGTCGCCGACATGGTCGCTGCCATCCCGATCGGGCGCTTTGCCAGGCCGGAGGAAACGGCTGCGGCAATTGCGTTCCTGTGCTCTCCGGCGGCCAGCTACATCACCGGCATCAACCTGCCCGTGGACGGCGGCCGCACGCGGTCCCTGTAACCCGGCTGTCGCTGGCGGTAAGCTAGCCCGATGCACCTGACCCACTGGATCGACGGCAAACCATCCGGCCCTGCTGGCGATGGCGACATCGATGTGTTTGATCCGGCAACGGGACAGGTTTTCGCTACGGTTGCCGGCGGCGACAGCGCGGTGGTAGACACCGCCGTCAGCGCCGCACAAACCGCGTTCCCCGGTTGGGCGAGCCTGCCCAATTCCGAACGATCACGCTGGCTGGAAAAGCTCGCCAACGCGCTGGAAGCGCGCGCCGGGGATTTTGCGCTGGCCGAGTCACGCGATGCCGGCAAACCCATCTCGCTGGCACGCGAGGTGGAAATCCCACGGGCCATCAGCAACCTGCGCTTCTTTGCGCATACCGCGACCCAGTTCGCCAGCCAGTCCCACCATGGCCAGGCCGGATTGAACTACACCCTGCGCCCGCCACTGGGCGTGGTGGCGACCATTTCACCGTGGAACCTGCCGCTGTACCTGCTGACCTGGAAGATTGCACCGGCGCTGGCCGCGGGCAACACCGTGGTCGCCAAGCCCTCGGAGATCACGCCTGTCACGGCCAGCATGCTGGGCGAGCTGGCGGCGGAGATCGGCTTTCCTGCGGGTGTGCTCAACATCATCCACGGACACGGCACTGCAGTTGGCGAGCCATTGGTGATCGACCCCCGGGTCAAGGCCGTATCGTTCACCGGCAGTACCGCGGTCGGGCGCCGGCTCGCCGGCTTGACCGGACCCCTGTTGAAGAAGACCTCACTGGAGTTGGGCGGCAAGAACGCAACGCTGGTGTTCGCCGACAGCTCCTGGCGCGAGGACCTGGACCTGCTGGTGCGCTCCGCGTTCCAGAACTCCGGCCAGATCTGCCTGTGCGGTTCGCGGATACTGGTCGAGCGCGGGATCCACGACGAGTTTCGCGATGCCTTCGTCGAGCGTGTAAGCCAGTTGCGGATCGGCGAACCGGCTGCCCGGGACACCCAGGTTGGCCCGCTGGTCTCCCAGGCCCATTTCGACAAGGTCGTCGCTGCGATCGAATGCGCACGCCAGGAAGGTGGCTCGATCCTGTGCGGCGGGCATGCGCTCGACCGCCCCGGCTGGTTCGTCAGCCCGACGGTGATCGAAGGCCTGCCACCCGATTGCACAAGCAACCGCGAGGAGATCTTCGGCCCCGTCGTCACGCTGCAGACGTTCGACGATGACCAGCAGGCATTGGACCTGGCCAACGCGGGCGACTACGGATTGGCCGCCTCGCTCTGGACCCGCGACCTCAACCGCGCCCATCGCCTGGCCGCCCGGCTGCAGGTCGGCATGGTCTGGATCAACACCTGGCTGCAACGCGATCTGCGCACGCCGTTCGGCGGCATCGGCAACTCCGGGCTCGGCCGCGAAGGCGGCTTTGAGGCCATGCAATTTTTCACCGACGCCAAAAACGTCGGCCTCCACATCGGATAACCCTGCATGAACTCTCTGAAAGACCTGCTCCACAAAAACCGCGAATGGGCCGACCGCGTCAGTGCCGAGGACCCCGGGTTCTTCGAGCGCCTGTCGCGCCAGCAGGCGCCGGAATTCCTCTGGATCGGCTGCTCGGATTCGCGGGTGCCGGCCAACCAGATCATCGACGTCTCACCGGGCGAGGTGTTCGTCCACCGCAATATCGCCAATGTCGTCGTCACCACCGACCTCAACTGCCTGTCGGTGATCCAGTTCGCGGTCGACGTTCTCAAGGTCAAGCACATCCTGGTGGTCGGGCACTACGGTTGCGGGGGCGTGCACGCGGCCCTGCACGACCAGCGGCTGGGGCTGTCCGACAACTGGGTGCGACACGTCGCCGACGTCGCCGAGAAGCACGAGGCCAGCCTGCTCGCGTTCGACGACGACGAGCTCAAGCACGACCGCCTGTGCGAGTTGAACGTACTGGAACAGGTGGTCAACGTCTGCCACACCACCATCGTGCGCGACGCGTGGGCACGCGGCCAGGCGGTGTCGGTACACGGCTGGGTCTATACCCTGCGCGATGGCCGCGTGCACGACCTCGGCGTTGACGTAGCCGCAGCCAAGAGCCTGTCCTCCATCTATACCGAAGCGTTGGCGCGCATCCGCGCCGACCGGGAGGATCGATGAGATGAGCGACGCAATACGCGCAGCCGGCGCGCCGCGGCCGGTTGGCCTGTATCCGCACGCCCGCCGTGTCGGCCACCTGCTGTTGCTGTCGGGCATCGGGCCGCGCGATCCCGTCAGCAATGCGATTGTCGGCAACGTGCATGATGCCGAAGATCGCCTGCTCAGTTACGACATCGACGCCCAGACCCGTGCGGTGTTCGCCAACGTCCGTGCGGTACTGGAGTCCAGCGGCGCACGTTGGCAGGATCTGGTCGACGTGACCGTCTACCTGACCGACATGGCCGCCGACTTCCCACGCTACAACGCGGTCTGGGCCGAGTACTTCCCCGACATCGATACCGCGCCATGCCGCACCACCGTGGGTATCAACTCCTTGCCGACGCCGATCGCCATCGAACTGAAGTGTATTGCTGCCCTGAAGGAGTAAGCCATGCTGCCCAACCCACTCAACCTGCACGCCTGGATCGAGGAGCATCGCCAACTGCTCAAGCCGCCGGTCGGCAACAAGGTGGTCCACGATGGCGACTTTATCGTGATGGTGGTCGGTGGCCCCAACGTACGCAGCGACTATCACTTCGACGAGGGACCGGAATGGTTCTACCAGATCGAGGGCGAGATGATCCTGCGGATCCAGGAGGCTGGCGCGGACGGGGTTTGCGCGGTGCGCGACATCCCGATCCGCGCTGGTGAGATCTTCCTGTTGCCGCCTCGGGTACCGCATTCGCCACAACGCATGAGCGGCTCGATCGGGCTGGTGGTCGAGCGCAAGCGCCTGGCCCACGAGGACGACGGCCTGATGTGGTTCTGCGAGCGCTGCAACCACAAGTTGTATGAGGAATTCTTCCACCTGGAGGACATCGAGACCGATTTCCCGCCGGTCTTCGAGCGCTTCTATGCCTCCCGCGAGCACCGTAGCTGCAAGCAGTGCGGCCACCTCAACCCGGCGCCCGACAAGTACGTCATGGCCGACACCTGACCTGCGCGGATAGACTGGACCCATGCTCAAGATCGATACCCATGCGCACTACCTGCCACGCGACTGGCCCGACCTGGCGCGCAAGTACGGCGATCTGCGTTTTCCGGTGATCCACCACACCGAAGACGGACGGCACCGTATCTACAAGGATGGCAAGTTTTTCCGCGAGATCTGGTCCAACACCTGGGATCCGCAGGAGCGCGTGGCGGACTACGCCAAGTTCGATGTGCAGGTGCAGGTACTGAGCACGGTGCCGGTGATGTTCTGCTACTGGGCGCGGCCGCACCACGCGCTGGAGCTGCACCAGGCGCTCAACGACCACATGGCCCTGACCTGCCACGACTATCCGCGGCATTACGCCGGCATCGGCACGGTACCGATGCAATCACCGCGGCTGGCGGTCCAGGAGCTGGAGCGATGCATGGACCAGCTTGGCCTGCAGGGCGTGCAGATTGGCAGCCATGTGGGCGACTGGAACCTGGACGCGCCGGAGCTGTTTGAATTTTTCCAGGCTGCCAGCGAGCTGGGTGCGGCCATCCTGGTGCACCCCTGGGACATGATGGGCACCGACAGCATGCCCAAGTACTGGCTGCCGTGGCTGGTCGGCATGCCGGCGGAGCAATCACGCGCGGCCTGTTGCCTGGTCTTTGGCGGCGTGCTGGAACGACTGCCGAAGCTGAAAATCTGTCTGGCGCATGGCGGCGGCAGCTTCCCGTACACCATCGGCCGCATCGAACACGGCTTCAACATGCGCCCGGATCTTGTCGCCACCGACAACCCGCGCAACCCCCGCGAATACCTGCGCCGGCTGTATTTCGATTCCTGGGTCGCCGACGATGCCGCCTTGCGCTATCTGCTCGACGCCTGCGGCGCGGACCGGGTGATGCTGGGCACCGACTATCCGTTCCCGCTGGGCGAGCAAACACCCGGCGCGGGCATCGATGCGCTGGGGCTGGATGAAGTCCAGCAGGCCCGGCTGTACCACGGCACCGCGCTGGAATGGCTGGGACTGCCCAAGTCGCGTTTTGCATGACCGCCGCTGCCCGCCTTCCTTCTTCAAGGACCCTGACCAAGTGACCGATATCCAATCCCCGGACCATGCCCGGGCGCTCGATGCCGCCGATCCGCTGCCCAGCCTGCGCGACGAGTTCCATATCCCGCAGCACGAAGGCGGTGACCAGGCCTATTTCGTGGGCAACTCACTTGGCCTGCAGCCGCGAGGCGTGCGCGCCCAGGTCGATGACGTGCTGGACAAGTGGTCGATGGAAGCGGTCGAAGGCCATTTTCGCGGCAATTCACAATGGATGAGCTACCACCAGCTGATGCGTGAGCCCTTGGCGCGCATCGTTGGCGCCCAGCCCGAGGAAGTGGTCGCGATGAACTCGCTGACCGCCAACCTGCACCTGATGATGGCCAGCTTCTACCGGCCAACGCGGCAGCGACCGGCAATCCTGATCGAGGCCGGCTCGTTTCCATCGGACCGCTATGCAGTGTCCTCGCAGATTGAACTGCACGGATTTGCTCCCGAAACCGAGCTGATCGAACTGGAGGCCGACCAGCCCGGCGGCGTGTTCTCCATGGCGGCTATTGAACGTGCGATCACCCAGCACGGCCATCGCCTGGCGCTGGTGCTGTGGCCCGGCGTGCAATACCGCACCGGCCAGGCTTTCGACATCGGCGAAATCACCCGTCTCAGCCATGCCGCGGGCGCGATGTGTGGAGTCGACCTGGCTCACGCGGTCGGCAATGTCGAGCTGGCGTTGCACGACAGCGGGGTCGATTTCGCAGTCTGGTGCCATTACAAGTACCTCAACAGTGGCCCTGGGGCCGTCGGCGGCTGCTTCGTCCATGAGCGCCACGCCCACGCGAGCGTTCCGCGTATGGCCGGTTGGTGGGGCCATGAGGCCTCGACACGCTTCCAGATGGGTCCGCGGTTCGTGCCCACGGCCGGCGCGGAGGGCTGGCAGTTGAGCAATCCACCGATCCTGGCCCTGGCGCCGCTGCGCGCGTCGCTGGATCTGTTCGACCGGGTCGGCATGCGCGCATTGCGCGAAAAATCGCAGCGATTGACCGGCTACCTGGAGTCGCTGATCAACCAGGGCCTTGGCGACGTGTTGCAGATACTGACCCCCACCGACCCCGCGCAGCGCGGCTGCCAGTTGTCGATCCGCGTCCGCGGGGGTCGCGAACAGGGCCGCGCATTGTTCGATCATCTGGCCGCCAACGGCGTGCTGGGTGACTGGCGCGAGCCGGATGTCATCCGTATCTCGCCGACGCCGCTCTACAACACCCATCAGGACGTCTTTCGGTTTGCCCAGGGCGTGCACGCCTGGCAGCAAACACGCTGACCAAAAAAACCAGCGCATTTCCCATACCCCGGGCCGGCATTATCCAACTCGCCATCCCCGCGACTCAATCACGGCAGACCGCTTCGAAAGGCAGCATTCCCCAATGTCAGACCTCGACCAGCCCGACTCCACAAGACACCTGAGCATTGTTGGCGCCGGCCTTGCCGGAGCCCTTCTCGCCACCCTGCTCGCCCGGCGCGGCTGGCAAGTCGACGTCTACGAGAAGCGCGGCGACCTGCGCGAACTGGGCTACGAGCGTGGCCGGTCGATCAACCTCGCCTTGGCCGAGCGCGGACGCCATGCGCTTCGACAAGCCGATGCGGACGACGCGGTAATGGCGCAGACGGTGATGATGCGCGGGCGCATGGTCCATTTCGCCGATGGTCACGTCGACCTGCAGCGCTATGGTCGCGACGACAGCGAGGTGATCTGGTCGGTCCATCGTGGCCAGCTCAACGAGGTCCTGCTGAATATCGCCGAGCAGGCCGGCGCCCGTATCCACTTCCACCATCGGCTCGACAGCGTCGACTTCGACAACCGCGTTGCCCGGTTTGGCGACGATCGTGGTGACCTCGTCCGGGAGATCCCGTTCCAGACCCTGGTGGGTGCCGATGGAGCCGGCTCATCGTTGCGACAGGCGATGGCTGCTGCCACCGACCTGGGCGAGCGCAGCGAGTTCCTCGACCATTCCTACAAGGAACTGGAAATCCCGCCCGGTCCGGACCAGGGCTTCCAGATTGAACCCCACGCACTGCACATCTGGCCGCGTGGGCGTTACATGTGCATCGCGCTGCCCAACAGCGAGTCCACGTTTACCGTGACCTTGTTCCTGCCTAACCGCGCTGCCGCCGACCCGGCCGACCCGGTGAGCGAGGTTCCCGGGTTCGACACCATTCGTACCGGCACCGATGCCCGGGCGTTGTTCGAGCGTGATTTCCCGGATGCCTCGGCCCTGATTCCGAAGCTGGAACACGATTTCGAGAACAACCCGACTGGGGTTCTGGGCACCCTGTATCTCGACCGGTGGCATCTGGACCGCCGAGCGGTGCTGATCGGTGACGCCGCCCACGCCATGGTCCCGTTCCACGGCCAGGGCATGAACTGCGCGTTCGAGGACTGCGTGTCCCTGGCGCAACACCTCACTGGAACCGACGACCGTGCCGAGGCCTTCGCCGGCTTCCAGGCCGAACGCCTGCCCAATGCCCGCGCGATCCAGCACATGGCACTGGAAAACTATCTGGAGATGCGCGACCGCGTCGACGATGAGGATTACCTGTTGCAGCGCCAGCTCGAACACCGGCTGGCCGAGCGCCACCCCACCCGCTTCGTGCCCCGCTACGCGATGGTCACCTTCCGCCACATGCCTTACGCACTGGCCCTGGAACGCGGCAACCTGCAACGCGAATTGCTGGTCGAACTGACCCGCGGCCGCGAAAACCTCGAAGGCCTGGACTGGGACGTCGTCGATGCCGCCGTCGTTGCACGCCTGCCCCCACTGCCGCCGGAAGACTGACTCGATGCCCGCGACGTTCCTGTTCTACGACCTGGAAACCTTCGGCGCCGATCCTCGCAGGACCCGTATCGCCCAGTTCGCCGCGATCCGCACCGACGCCGACCTCAACCCGGTCGAAGAGCCGATCAGTATCTTCGTCAAGCCCGCGGACGACCTGCTGCCCTCCCCCATCGCAACCCTGATCACCGGCATCACCCCACAGCAAGCGCTGCATGAAGGGATGCGCGAATGTGATGCGCTGGCACTGATCTCCGACGAAATGTCGCGCCCGGAAACCTGCACGCTCGGCTACAACTCGCTGCGTTTCGATGACGAGTTCGTTCGACACGGCTTTTTCCGGAACTTTTTTGACGCTTACGAGCGCGAATGGCGCGGCGGAAATTCGCGCTGGGATCTACTTGACGTGTTCCGCTTCGCCCACGCACTTCGCCCCGAAGGCCTGGTCTGGCCAAAGCGCGAGGACGGCGCCACCTCGTTCAAACTGGAGCACCTGGCTGAAGCCAACCATGTCCGTGAGGGTGATGCCCACGAGGCACTGTCAGACGTGCGCGCGTTGATCGGCCTGGCCCGCAAACTCAAGACCGCCCAACCCCGGCTGTGGGACTACGCACTGCGTTTGCGCGACAAGCGCCATGCCGCCAGCCTGCTCGACGTGGTTGCGATGACGCCGGTGTTGAATGTATCCCAGCGCTTCCCCGCCAGCCGCCTGTGCGCCGCACCGGTGATCCCGCTCGCGCGACATCCGCATATCGACAACCGGGTCCTGGTATTCGACCTGACCCAGGACCCCGAGCCATTGCTCACGCTGGATGCGGACACGATTGCCGCACGGCTGTATGTACGTGCGGCGGACCTGCCCGAGGGGGTGGAGCGCATCGCGCTGAAGGAGATCCACCTCAACCGCAGCCCGGCCCTGTCGGCCTGGGATCACCTGCGGCCGACCGACTTCGAGCGCCTGGGCATCGACCGCGAACTGGCCGAGCAGCGGGCCCGGCGTTTGCGCGACGCCGGCCCGGACCTGGTGGAGAAGGTACGCGCCGTGTTCTCGCGCGAACGCGAGTTCGACACCCCTGACGTCGATGCCAGCCTGTACGCCGGGTTTGTCGATGGCGCCGACAAACGGCTGTTCTCCGACATCCGCAACACGGCCCCGGAAGCGCTGGGCGCGCGCAGGTTCGACTTCCGCGACCCACGTCTGCCGGAATTGCTGTTCCGCTACCGCGCCCGCAACTTCCCCGAGCATCTCGATGCCGAAGAACGCATCCGCTGGGACGACTATCGCCGCTCTCGCCTGCAATCGGGGTCGGGATTGTCGGAATACAGCTTCGCCAGTTTTGATGCCGAGCTGGCAAGCCTGCGCGATCAGCACTCGGCTGATCCAGCTCGACTGGCGTTGCTGGGCCAGATCGACCAGTGGCGTCAGGATATCGAACGCAGTTTGTCGCCTGCCGGCACGCCGCCGCCCACCGCACCCCCATGAACGCCTATTTCAGTCCCGCCACCTTCACGTTTTTCCGTGGTCTGGCACGCAACAACTCACGCGACTGGTTCCATGCCAACAAGGCCCGTTACGAGAAGCATGTACGCGAGCCGTTCCAGCGCCTGCTGGACGATCTGCAACCCGTGCTGGCCGAGATCAGTCCGCATTACCGCGCCGAAAGCCGGAAAGTCGGCGGCTCGCTGTTTCGCATCCACCGCGACACCCGCTTCGCCAATGACAAGTCGCCCTACAAGACCTGGCAAGGGGTGAAGTTGTTCCACGAACGCAGCCGCCAGATCGAAGCGCCGTCGTTCCACATCCACATACAGCCCGGCCGCTGCTTCGTCGGCAGTGGCCTGTGGCACCCCGAGTCGGACACCTTGCGCCGCGTGCGCAATTTTATCCTCGACAATCCCGCCGGCTGGCAGACCGCCGCGCACGGTACAAGCTTCCGCAAGCGATTCACCTTGGACGACAGCGAGATATTGATACGGATGCCGCGCGGTTTCCCCGCCGAGTTCGAGTTTGCCCAAGACCTGCGGCGCAAGAATTTCATCGGTTCGCGGGCACTGGAGGACAGCGTGGTCACGGGCCCAGACCTGTTGGAAACCCTCAAGACCGACCTCACCGGCCTGGCCGGCTTCACCGATTACCTGTGCGCCGCCGTCGACCTGGAGTTCTGAGTCATGAGAAAGCTGCTTGTATTGGCGGGTCTGCTCGCGATTGTGTTGCTGGGCTATGTCGCCGCCGGCCCGTACCTGGCGTATAGCGCCATCCGCGACGCGGTGGAGACCAAAAACATGGCAAAGCTCGACAAACATGTCGACTTCCCGGTCCTGCGCGGCAACCTCAAGCTGCAAATCGATGATTACGTGGTGCGTCGGGCCGGACCGGACCTGCAGTCCAGCCTGCTGGGCGCGGTCGCCACACGCATGGCCAGCGGCATGGCGGGGGTGGCCGTCGACACCATGGTCAGCCCGGCGGGACTGGCGGCGTTGCTTGAGGGCCGCAGCACCTGGCATCGGATCGTCGGCGATACCGGCGACAATGCCTTCACCCCGGAGCCACCGGCGAACCCGCTGCGCGAACCCAGCTACCGGTTCCAGTCGCCATCACGCTTCACTGCCACCATCCGCTCGGACGACGGCGAGCCCATCCGGTTTGTCCTCACCCGGGATGGACTGCGCTGGAAGCTGACCGATATCCGCCTGCCCCTGGACGGTGCGGAAATGCGGCACTACTGAACGACGCAGTCCGCGCGCAGGCGAACTGCCGTCAGTACGGGTTGGCAACCCCATGCGGAACGTGACCGGCGGTCACCAGTCCACGCGCAGACTCGATGTTGTGCTCGGAATCGTCGAAGAAAATGTCGGCGCCGAAGGCTTCCAGGAAAGGTCCTTTCGAGCGACCACCCAGGAACAGGGCTTCGTCAAGACGGATACCCCAATCGCGCAGGGTGCGGATTACCCGTTCGTGCGCCGGTATCGAGCGTGCCGTTACCAGTGCGGTCCGGATCGGCGCGTCTTCTCCCGCCGGAAAGGCCTTCTGCAAGCGCTGCAGGGCATCCAGGAAACCGCGGAATGGCCCACCCGACAATGGCTCCCCGGCATGGCTGCGCTCATGCTCGGCGAACGCCAGCAGGCCTCCTTCCCGCGAAACGCGTTCGCCCTCGTCGCCGAAGATCACCGCATCACCGTCAAACGCGATGCGCAGTTGGTCCTGTCGCTGCAACAACGCCTTGGCCGGCAACAAGGTCGCCGCCGCCACACCTGCGGCCAGCGCATTGCGCACATCCTCGGCGTGGGTGGACAGGAACAGGTCCGCCCCGAATGGGCGGATATAGGGAAACGGCGGCGCACCATTGCTGAATGCCGCACGCTGGATCGCCAAGCCGTGGTGCGCAATGGAGTTGAAGATCCGCAGTCCGGTGTCGGCCGAATTGCGCGAAATCAGGATCACCTCGACCCGCGGCGCCTCCGGTGGTGAACCATCGTTGAGCCCCAGCAGCTTGCGCACCAGCGGGAACGCGACGCCGGGCTCCAGCAGATCGTCTTCGTGGCTGCGCTGATACGTGGCGTAGGCATCCAGGCCCTGGCTTTCGAACAGGGCGTGGCTATCCTCCAGGTCGAACAGGGTCCGCGAGGAGATGGCAACGATCAACGGGTCTACATGGTCTGGCATGACGCCATTGTGCGCGATCCCCGTCGCAACCGATGAGACCGTCATCCACTGATGAACTGCTCGGCCAGCATCCGCTCCTCAAGGTTGTGTTCGGGGTCGAACAGCAGCGTGACCGTGCGGTCGTGCGATTCGCGGATGGTCACCTCCACCACGTCGCGGACCTCGTGCGAATCCGCGGTCGCGCTGACCGGCCGCTTGTACGGGTCCAGCACCCGGAAGCGAACCTCGGTATCGGCCTTGAGCACCGCGCCTCGCCAGCGCCGCGGCCGAAACGCGGCAATCGGGGTCAACGCCATCACGTTCGCCCCCAGCGGAAGGATCGGCCCAAGCGCGGAAAAATTGTAGGCGGTGCTCCCCGCCGGGGTTGCTACCAGCACGCCATCGCAGATCAGCTCCTCCAGGCGAATCTGGCCATTGAGCTCGATCGACAGGTGCGCGGCTTGCCGGGTCTGCCGCAACAGGGATACCTCGTTATAGGCCAGCGAGCCCACCGATACGCCGGACTCGGTGTGCACAACCATCTCCAGCGGCCGCAGCACGGCAGGCTCGGCGGCATGGATACGCTCGATCAGCCGCTCCATCTGGCAATGGTTCATGAGGAAGCCGACCGAACCCAGTTTCATCCCGTACACGGGCTTGTCCAGTCCGCCGTGGCGATGCAGCGTCTGCAGCATGAAGCCGTCACCGCCCAGGGCCACCAGCGTGTCGGCCTGCTCGGGCGGATGGTCGCCGTGAATCGCGGCCAGCCGTTTGCACACCGCTTGCGCCTCGGCGGTAGGACTGGCAAGAAACGCAATGCGGGATGTCGCGGTCATCGGCGGCTCCGGAAGGATCGCCTGCAGGATAGCGCGAGTGGTGTCATGACCAGAAAAAACGGCGGCCCTGGGGCCGCCGCTGCGTGTGCATCATCAAACGAACCGCTTACGCGCCGGCTGCGGCTACCTGCGCCAGCCGACGTACCGCGACCGAGACGGTCGGGTAATCCAGGGTCTTCTGGGTAGTCAACTCATCCAGCATCGACTGGGCAAAGCGCAGACTGGCGTCGTCGCGTTGCAGCCAGGCAGCCACTTTCGATGCGGCCGGCTTCTTGCCGCCACTGGCAAGAATCTGGCTGGCCAGGACGCGTTGCTGGGTCGCAAGCTCGTCACGCAAAGCCCCCCGCGCCAGCGCCTGCCAACGACCGTCCACCGGCAACGCATCGATCTGCTCGTGCAACCAGGGCAGGTTCAATGCCGCACCCAGGTCGAAGTACGCCTGCGACGCCTCCACCGGGGACAACTTGCGTGCGTTGGCGATCTCGATGATGTCGCAACCAAACTCGAGTGCCGGCAGCGCCGCCAGTTGTGCCGCCAACGCGTTCGGCACGCCCTTGGCCTTCCACTCGGCCAGGTGGGTGTTGAACGCCTCTTGGCGAACCGGGGACATGGTATCGGGCAATGCCGCATGCACCGCCTTCAAGCCGTCGCCAAAACGTGCCATCGCCGTGGTGATCTCGGGCATCGGGCCGGGACGGGACAGCAGCCAGCGCGACACCGAACGCAACAATTGCCAGATCGTCTGCAAGGCATCGATCTGGACCGATTCCATGACCTTGCCGTCCATCGCGTCGATCTTTGCCCACAACGCCCGCGCATCCACCGCCTCGCGGGCAATGGTGTAAGCCTCGGCCACTTCGCCGGCGGAACGACCGGTGTCTTCCTGCATGCGCAAGGTGAACGTGGCGCCCATGCGGTTGACGATCGAGTTGGTCACCGCAGTGGCGATGATCTCGCGCTTCAGGCGGTGGTCCTGCATCGCCTTGGCGTACTTGTCCTGCAGTGGCACCGGGAAGTAGCGCACCAGCTCCTTGGACAGGTACTTGTCTTCCGGCACGCTGGAGTCGACCAATTGCTGGAACAACACCAGCTTGCTGTATGACAACAGTACGGCCAGCTCGGGCCGGGTCAGGCCCTGTCCGCGTGCCTTACGTTCGGCCAGTTCCGCATCCGAAGGCAGGTACTCGATCTGCCGATCCAGCAGGCCTTGCGACTCCAAAGTCTGGATAAAGTGCTGCTTGGAGCCCAGCCGTGGCGCGCTCATGCGCTCCATCAGGCTGATCGCCTGGTTCTGGCGGTAGTTGTCCACCAGCACCAGCCCGGCCAGCTCCTCGGTCATCGAGGCCAGCAACTTGTTGCGCGCCGGCAGGGTCAGCTTCTTCGACTTGACCAGCTCGTTGAGCAGGATCTTGATATTGACTTCGCGATCCGAGGTCCCCACTCCGGCCGAGTTGTCGATGAAGTCGGCATTGAGCAGGGTGCCGGCATGGGCCGCTTCGATCCGCCCCAGCTGGGTCATGCCCAGGTTGCCGCCCTCGCCGATCACCTTGCAACGCACATCACGACCGTCGATACGCAAACCATTATTGCCGCGGTCGCCAACATCGGCATGCGACTCGCTGCTGGCCTTGATGTAAGTGCCGATGCCGCCATTCCACAGCAGGTCGACCGGCGCCTTCAATATGGCGCTCATCAACTGGTTGGGGCTCATTGCATCGACGTCCGGGTCGATGCCAAGCACGGCCTTGACCGGCGCGGTCAGCGGAATCGACTTGGCGCTGCGCGGGAACACGCCGCCTCCCTTGCTGATCAGGTCCCGGCTGTAGTCATCCCAACTGGAGCCGGGCAGCTTGAACAAACGCTGGCGCTCCTTGAACGACGTCGCAGCCACCGGATCCGGATCAAGGAAGATGTGGCGATGGTCGAACGCGGCCGCCAGGCGAATGTGTTTGGACAGCAGCATGCCGTTGCCGAATACGTCACCTGACATGTCGCCGATACCCACCGCGACGAAGTCTTCTTTCTGGGTGTTGACCCCGAGCGAGCGGAAGTGGCGCTTGACCGACTCCCACGCGCCGCGGGCAGTGATGCCCATGCCCTTGTGGTCATAACCCACCGAACCGCCGGACGCGAATGCATCGCCCATCCAGTAGTGATGGTCGGCGGAGATGGCGTTGGCGGTATCGGAAAAACGCGCGGTGCCCTTGTCGGCGGCGACCACCATGTACGGGTCGTCATCATCGTGACGCACCACGTCATCGGGATGCACGACCTTGCCGTCCACCAGGTTGTCGGTGATGTCGAGCAAACCGTTGATGAACATCTTGTAGCAGGCCACGCCTTCGGCTTGCAGCTCGGCGCGATCGGCCGGCGGCCGCTTGACGATGAAACCGCCCTTGGCACCGACCGGCACGATGATGGTGTTCTTGACCATCTGCGCCTTGACCAGGCCCAGTACCTCGGTACGGAAATCTTCGCGACGGTCCGACCAGCGCAAGCCACCGCGGGCCACGGGACCAAAGCGCAGGTGGATGCCTTCCACGCGCGGACCGTAGACGAAGATCTCGCGATACGGAACCGGCTTGGGCAGGTCGGGGACCAGTGCGGAATCGAACTTGTAGGCGACGTAGCCACAATCGGCGCCGCCAATACCATCCTGGTAATAGCTGGTGCGCAGGGTTGCTTCGATCACGCCCATGAAGCTGCGCAGGATGCGGTCCTCATCAAGGCTGGAAACCTGGTCCAGCAGCAGTTTGAGGGCCGTCCTGGTGGCGTCCAACTGGACGTCCCGGCTGCCGCTTCGTGCGCTGACAACCGGCTCCAACGCGGCGCGCAAGGCCTGGTCATCCCCGCACAGGCGTCCGAGCTGGTCCTTGAACCGCTCAATCCCGGCCTTGACTTCGGCCTTGGACTCGCGGCCGGTGGAAGGATCGAAGCGGGCTTCGAACAACTCCACCAGCAAGCGCGCCAGGGCCGGATAGCGGGCAAAGGTCTCTTCCACGTAACTGTGTGAGAACGGCACGCCCACTTGCTGGATGTACTTGCTGTAGGCACGCAATACCGACACCTGGCGCCAGGTCAGGCCAGCGGCCAGGATCAGGCGGTTGAAGCCGTCGTTCTCGGCATCACCGCGCCAGATCCGCCCGAATGCATCCTCGAAGTTCTCACCGACGCCCTCGATATCGGTATTGGGGTTGCTGGTCTCGACCTCGAAATCCTGGATATACATCAGGTTGCTGCCGGCATACATCCGGTAGGGGTGCTCGGAGATCACCCGCAGGCCCATGTTTTCCATCAGCGGCAGGGCATCGGAAAGGGAGATGTCCTCGCGTTGACGGTAGAACTTGAAGCGCAACCCGCCAGCTCCCGGGCTGCGACGATACAGGCTCAGGCGCAGGTCGTCGGGACCGTCCAGCGCGGCCAGGTGCTCCACGTCGTCCGCCGCGACCGCCACCGACACGTCCTCGATGTAGCCTGCCGGCAACGCTCGTCCGTAGGTCTCGGCGATGCTCAGGCCGCGTTCCTCGCCGTGGCGCTGCACCAGCAACTCGGCCAGGTCGTCGCGCCAGTTGCGCACGATTTCCGCCAACTCGACCTCGATCGCCGCGTTATCGACCTTCACCATTCCACCCGGACCGGACTGGCCGGTCTTCGGTCGTACCAGCAAGTGCAACTGGGCCAGCGGTGATTCGCCCAGCAGCACCGTAGTGTCGACGCGCTCGCCGTGCAGGACGCGTTTCAGCATCGCCTCGATGCGCAGGCGCACATCGGTGTTGAAACGCTCGCGCGGAATGTAGACCAGTCCGGAGAAGAACCGGCCGTAACGGTCGCGACGCAGGAACAGCTTGCTGCGCACGCGCTCCTGCAAGCCGAGGATGCCCTGGGCGGTCTTCAGCAGCTCCTCTCCAGAGGACTGGAACAGCTCGTCGCGCGGCAGGGTTTCCAGGATGTGGCGAAGCGCCTTGCCACTGTGGCTGTCTTCGGCCAGGCCGGACTGCTTCATCACGTATTCGTGGCGCTCGCGCACCAGCGGGATGTCCCACGGCCGACGGGTGTACGCGCTGGAGGTATACAAGCCCAGGAAGCGCTCTTCGCGCGTCGGCTTGCCGTTGTCGTCGAAGCTCAGCACGCCGATATAGTCCATGTACCCGGGACGGTGCACGGTGGCGCGCGCATTGGTCTTGGTCAGGATCAGGGCATCGACCGATCCGGAATGGGGCATGTAATGCGCGGCCAGGGTGGCCAATGCACGTGGCTTGCCCGTGTCCTTGCCGCGCAGCAGGCCCAGCCCGCTGCCCTTGACGGCGCGCAGCAGGTCCTCGCCGCCCTGGTCGACCACGTCGTACTCGCGGTAACCCAGGAAAATGAAGTGGTCGTCGGCGGCCCAGCGCAGGAACTGCTGGCCTTCTTCGCGACCGGCCTCGCTGACCGGAAGCTTTCGTTCCGTCAGGTCGTCGGCGACCGACACCATCTTGCCGTGCATTTCGGCCCAGTCGCTGACGATTGCCCGCACATCGGCAAGCACCCCTTGCACCGCCTTCTCGATCTCCGGCATCGCCTCGGGTGGCAGGCGGTCGAGCTCCAGGTGCATCATTGATTCCGGCTCGCCCTCGCCCACTTTCACCAGCTTGCCGGTTTTGTCACGGGAGACCTGGATGACCGGATGGCCAAGCACATGCAAGCCGATGTTCTGCTCGGCCAATGACATGGTCACCGAATCGACCAGGAACGGCATATCGTCATTGGCGATCTGCAGCACCGTGTGCGGCGATTCCCAACCATGACTGGCCCGGGTCGGGTTGAACAGGCGCACCAACGCCACGCCAGGCTTGCGCTTGCGCACGAAATCGAGCATGTCGGCAGCCAGTGCCGCCCAGCCCTCAGCAGTATGTTTGGGCAGCTCGTCATCACCCATTCGCTGGTAGAAGGCCTTGGCGAAGGCCTCGCCCTCGGCATGTTGCGCCTTGGGCAAGCGTTTGCGGATTGCAGCCAGGATGGGCTCCAGCGTCACGCCGTCGCTCTTGTCGCGAGGGCTGCGCGGCGCGGTCTTTGCGGTCTTGGTCGCGACGGCCTTCTTGCTGGTGGAGGTCTTGCCGGGCGTGGCGCGCGCGGGGGATTTTCGTTGAGTGCTCATGCGATCTTTGGGTCCAAATGCAGTGAGGCCCACGCAATTGCGTGGGCCAAGGCTCGGGAATCAGTAGACAGAAAATGGCATGCAGGCAGCGTCCGGGACCCGTAAACGGACCCCATTGCCAGCTGCAACGATCGGGATATCGCGGCGATCGCAGCCGCGCTGCCCATGGAAGGCAGCGATCAAACGACAGTTATGGAAATGCCGGGTCTGCATGTCAGCGCAGGCCAGTCTCGTTGCGCGCAATCACCAGGCGCTGGATCTCGCTGGTGCCCTCGTAGATTTCGGTGATCTTGGCGTCGCGGAAATAACGCTCGATCGGCATCTCCTTGGAGTAGCCCATGCCGCCGTGGATCTGCAACGCCTGGTGGGCGATCCACATCGCCGCCTCGGACGCGGTCAGCTTGGCGATCGCAGCCTCATTGCTGAAGCGCGCCCCGCCATTGTCAAACTCGCCCTTCTGCCACGCCGCACGCAAGGTCAGCAGCATGGCGGCGTCGAGCTTGCATTTCATGTCGGCGATCTTCGCCTGGGTCATCTGGAAGGCACCGATCGGCTGGCCGAATGCCTTGCGCTCCTTGACGTAGTCCAGGGTGGCCTCGTACGCCGCGCGGGCGATACCGATCGCCTGGCTGGCGATGCCGATGCGACCGGCGTCCAGTACCGTCATCGCGATCTTGAAGCCTTCGCCTTCCGCGCCCAGCACTTCGTCGGCCTGGACTACGTAATCGTTGAACTCGATCTCGCAGGTGGCCGAGGCGCGGATGCCCAGCTTCGGCTCGGTCTTGCCACGATGGAAGCCGGTACGTTCGCCATCGATCATGAAAGCGGTGATGCCTCGCGCGCCCTTGTCGGGATCGGTCATCGCGAACAGCACGAAATACTTTGCGACCGGCCCGGAGGTGATCCAGCTCTTCTTGCCGTTGACCACGAAGCTGCCGTCGGCCTGTCTGGTCGCCTTGCAGCGCATCGCCGTGGCATCGGAGCCCGACTGCGGCTCGGTGAGCGCGAACGCGCCGATCTCCTTACCCTCCGCGATCGCCCGCACGTAGAGCTGCTTCTGCTCCTCGGTGCCGAACTTGAGGATGCCGTTGCAGAACAACGAGTTGTTGACCGAAACGATGGTGGAGTGCGCGGCGTCGGCTGCGGCGATCTCGATCATCGCCAACACATAGGAAATCGGGTCCATGCCGGCGCCGCCGTACTCGGTTGGCACCTCAATGCCCATCAGGCCGTTCTCGCCGAGGGTACGGATATTGTCCAGTGGAAATTCGCCGGTGCGGTCGTGGTGCTCCGCGCTGGGTGCGATCTTTTCGCGGGCGATACGCCGCGCGACGTCCTGGATCATCAACTGCTCTTCGCTGAAACGAAAATCCACGCTGATACCTCTGCTGGTCACGAATGCTGCAATTGTAGCCCTGCGCGAGAATTAACCGAACCCGCGACCGAACCCGTCGACGCGTGCCGTGCTTGACCCGGGCCCCGCCCCGGAAGCAAACTTATCGCTATATCGCGATAGGTGCATACGTATGGATCTGGAAGGCTGGTCATCACGCCTCAAGGTATTTGCCGACGCCACCCGGGTGCGCCTGCTGGCGCTGCTGGAGAGCGAGGAGCTGACTGTCGCTGAACTGTCGGCCATCACCCG
The DNA here is from genome assembly GCF_054052125.1 of Lysobacter sp. A378. Classification (NCBI taxonomy): domain Bacteria; kingdom Pseudomonadati; phylum Pseudomonadota; class Gammaproteobacteria; order Lysobacterales; family Lysobacteraceae; genus Lysobacter; species Lysobacter sp. A378. The sequence goes on from NZ_JBSVRK010000002.1 coordinate 833,477, forward strand.
GCTGGCACAGCCGCGCGTTTCCACCCACCTGGCCAAGCTCAAGGAAGCCGGCCTGGTGCGTGATCGCCGCGCCGGGGTGTCGGCGTATTACCGGTTCGACGGACCGGCTTTGGACCCGGCGCAACGCGCGTTGTGGACGACCCTGCGTGAGGGCAGCGACGACCCGCTGCTGCGGCAGGACGCGGAACGGGTTGCGGATGTGCTGGCGATGCGCGCGGCCGACCAGAACTGGGCCGATACCGTGGCCGGTGACATGGAGCGCCATTACTCGCCGGGCCGGACCTGGGAGGCCATGGCACGTTCCGCGTTGCCGCTGCTGGAGCCCGGCGACGTGCTCGACGTCGCTTCCGGCGATGGCGTCCTGGCCGAACTGCTGGCGCCGCACTCCAATCGCTACGTCTGTCTGGACTCCAGCACCAAAGTGGTGCTTGCCGCCTCCGAAAGGCTGCGCAGGCTTGAGAACGTGGAGGTGCAGGAAGGCGACATGCACGAACTCCCGTTTGCCGATGCCAGCTTCGACCTGGTGGTACTGATGCACGCACTGACCTACGCCGATCATCCCGCCCACGCCGTCACCGAGGCCGCGCGGGTGCTGCGTCCCAACGGTCGGCTGTTGCTGACCAGCCTGGCCAGCCACGAGCATCGCTCGGTGGTGGACGCCTATGGCCACGTCAATCTGGGTTTCAGCGAGAAGGAGCTGAGCCGGTTCGCGAGCAAGGCCGGCTTCACGATCGAGAGCTGCGAATCAGTGACCCGAGAGCGCCGCCCGCCACATTTCGAAGTGATTGCGTTGCTGGGACGAAAGCCTGCCGACGGGAAAAAATCCAAGTCGCCCAGAACCACCACGCCCGCCAAACGTCAGCCCAGCGAGACAACGCGATGACAACCCTGCCCTGGCTCAACCCCGACCGCGCTGAAACCCTGCAACGGATGTTGCAAGAACGCATCCTGGTGATCGACGGGGCGATGGGGACGATGATCCAGCAACACCGATTGGAGGAAGCCGACTACCGCGGCGAGCGTTTCGTCGAGGGCTTCGACCGCGATCATTCGATTGACGGCCACGCCCATGGCCCCGATTGCGGCTGCGTCCGCGACCAACGCGGCAACAATGACCTGCTGAGCCTGACCCGGCCGGATCTCATCCGAGCAATCCATGCCGACTACCTCGACGCCGGCGCCGACCTGGTCGAGACCAACACCTTCAACTCGACCAGCACCTCATTGGGTGACTACGGCTTGCAGCACCTTGCCCGCGAGCTGAACGAGACCGGCGCGCGCCTGGCACGTGACGCTTGCGACGCCGCCGAGGCAACGACGCCGGAACAGCCACGCTTCGTCATCGGCGTAATCGGACCGACCAGTCGCACCGCGTCCTTGAGCCCCGACGTCAATCGTCCCGGATTCCGCGCGGTCAGCTTCGACGACCTGCGGATCGCCTACCGCGAAGCCGCCGATGGCCTGATCGACGGTGGCGCGGACGTGCTGATGGTGGAAACGGTGTTCGACACCCTCAACGCCAAAGCCGCACTGTTTGCGATTGCCGAGGCCTTCGAGGCTCGTGGGTCCCGCCTGCCGGTGATGGTGTCGGGCACGATCACCGATGCCTCCGGGCGCACGCTCTCGGGCCAGACCGCCGAAGCGTTCTGGTACTCGTTGCGTCATACCGAACCGCTGTCCATCGGCTTGAATTGCGCCCTGGGCGCCAAGGAGCTCCGCCCCCACGTCGATACCTTGTCGCGGATCGCCGACACCTGTGTCAGTGCCCACCCCAATGCCGGGTTGCCGAATGCGTTCGGCGGTTACGACCAGACGCCCGAAGACATGGCCGGGATGCTGGGCGAGTTTGCGCGCTCCGGATTGTTGAACCTGGTAGGCGGCTGTTGCGGCACCACTCCGGCGCACATCGCCGCGATCGTCGAGGCCGTGCGCGGCGTTGCACCGCGGCGGCTGCCGAGCCTGGCCGACGCGGCCATCCCGGCATGACGACCCACGAGGCAGCTGGAATGAACCCGACCATCGCCCGCCAGACCCGCCTCAGCGGCCTGGAGCCGCTGACGATCACGCCGCAAAGCAACTTCATCAACGTCGGTGAACGCACCAACGTTACCGGCAGCGCGCAGTTCAAGAAACTGATCAAGGACGACCGCTTCGACGAGGCGGTCGCCGTCGCCCGGCAGCAGGTCGAAAACGGCGCCCAGGTACTGGACGTCAACATGGACGAGGGCCTGCTGGATTCCGAGCAGGCGATGGTCACCTATCTCAACCTGATTGCCGCCGAGCCCGACATCGCCCGCATCCCGGTGATGGTCGACAGCTCCAAGTGGAGCGTGATCGAGGCCGGACTGAAATGCCTGCAGGGCAAGGGCATCGTCAATTCGATCTCGATGAAGGAAGGCGAGGACGAGTTCCTGCGCCATGCGCGGCTGGTGCGTCGCTACGGCGCGGCCGTGGTGGTAATGGCGTTCGACGAGGAGGGTCAGGGCGACACCGTGCAGCGCAAGGTCGATATCTGTTCGCGCGCCTACCAACTGCTGACCGAGCAGGTCGGATTCCCACCCGAGGACATCATCTTCGATCCCAACGTCTTCGCGATCGCCACCGGCATCGAGGAGCACAACGACTACGGGGTCGCCTTCATCGAAGCCGCCCGTGAGATCAAGCGCCGTTTCCCATACAGCCACATCTCCGGCGGCGTCTCCAACGTCAGCTTCTCGTTCCGCGGCAACGAGCTGGTGCGCCAGGCCATCCACGTGGTGTTCCTGTACCACGCGATCAAGGCCGGCATGGACATGGGCATCGTCAACGCCGGCGCGCTGCCGCTGTACGACACCCTCGACGCCGAACTTCGTCATGCGGTCGAGGACGTCGTGCTCAACCGCAATCCGGAGGCCACCGAGACGCTGCTGGCGCTGGCTGAACGCTATCGCGGCAAGAAGGGCGAGAAGCGGGTCGAGGACCTGTCCTGGCGCGAGCAACCGGTACGCGCGCGGCTGAGTCATTCGCTGGTGCAGGGCATCGACCAGTGGATCGTGGAGGACACCGAGCAGGCGCGCGCCGAAGCCACCCGTCCGCTGGACGTGATCGAAGGCGCGTTGATGGATGGCATGAACGTGGTCGGTGACCTGTTCGGCGCCGGCAAGATGTTCCTGCCGCAGGTCGTCAAGTCGGCGCGGGTGATGAAGAAGGCCGTGGCCTATCTGCTGCCCTTCATCGAGGCCGAGAAGCTGCGCACCGGCGACACCGGCAAGACCAACGGCAAGATCGTGATGGCCACGGTCAAGGGCGACGTCCACGACATCGGCAAGAACATCGTCGGCGTGGTGCTGGCGTGCAACAACTTCGAGGTGATCGACCTGGGTGTGATGGTGCCTTCGCAGGTCATCCTGGATCGCGCCATCGCCGAGAACGCCGACATGATCGGCCTGTCCGGCCTGATCACCCCGTCGCTGGAGGAAATGGGCCACGTCGCCCGCGAGATGCAGCGCCAGGGCTTCACCATGCCGCTGTTGATTGGCGGTGCGACCACCTCGCGGGCGCACACCGCGTTGAAGATCGACCCGTTCTACAAGCCGGCCACGATCTGGGTGAAAGACGCCTCGCGCGCGGTCGGCGTGGCCCAGACCATGATCAGCGCCGAACAACGCGCTGCCTTCGTGGCCACCACCGCATCCGATTACGCGGAGATCCGCGAGCGCCATCGCAAGCGTGGCAACGGAAAACGGCTGGTATCGCTGGAGAAGGCGCGCAGCCAGCGTTTCCAGGGTGGCTGGGACGACTACATCCCGCCCGCACCGAAACAGCCCGGCCTGCATGTATTCGACGACTACCCGTTGACCGAGCTGGTGGACTTGATCGACTGGACCCCGTTCTTCCAAGCCTGGGAGCTGGCCGGCCGCTACCCGGCCATCCTCACCGACGAGGTGGTCGGTGCGTCCGCCAGCGACCTGTTCCGCGATGCGCAGGCGATGCTCAAGCGCATCATCGACGAGAAATGGCTGACCGCGAAGGCGGTGTTCGGGCTATGGCCAGCCAACAGTGACGGTGACGACGTCATCGCCCAGGTCGACGGCAAGCCGGAAACGATCCATTGCCTGCGCCAGCAAGTCGACAAGCCCGTTGAGCGCCCGGATTTCTGCCTGGCCGATTTCATCGCCCCGCAAGACAGCGGCAAACAGGACTGGATCGGCGCTTTCGCGGTGACCGCTGGGATCGGGATCGAACCGCATATCCAGCGCTTCGAGGCCGACCACGACGACTACAACGCGATCCTGCTCAAGGCGCTCGCCGACCGTCTCGCCGAAACCCTCGCGGAGCGCCTGCACCAGCGGGTGCGCACCGAATTCTGGGGCTACGCGCCCGATGAGTCACTCGATGCCGAAGCGCTGATCGACGAGAAATACCTCGGCATCCGCCCTGCCCCCGGCTACCCGGCCTGCCCCGAGCACAGCGAAAAGGCGACGATCTTCCGCCTGCTCGACCCGACCACCAACGCCGGCATGACCTTGACCGAAAACTTCGCGATGACCCCGGCCGCGGCGGTTTCGGGTTTCTACTTCAGCCACCCGCGCAGCCAATACTTCGTGGTCGGCCGCGTCTCCAAGGAACAGGCAGTCGATTACGCCCGCCGCAAGGGCGTCGACCTGGCCCAAGCCGAACGCTGGCTGGCATCCAACCTGGATTACGACCCGGAGTGAGGTTCCTCGCCCGACTCCGGGGAAGTCGGGAAGACGGCCCTGCGCTTCTGGAACCACCGCCACGCTGGAACGACGGGTGCGAATGCCCTTGGGTGTGAAATAAAGGAGGAGGCACCGGCCTCATCGGTGCCAGGGGACATTCGCACCCAAGGGCATTCGTTCCCGGCGCCCCCGCCACCCCGCAGATGGATCGAACCGGAGCTGAAGTATCACCAGACCAGGTCGTCAGGCACCTGGTACTGCGGGTCGGCGTAGGAACCGTCGGCAACAGGCGCATCCGGATCGACCTTCAGGGCGACCGAAGGCGCGAAGACCTGCTCGGCCTGTGCCAGCAACTCGGCGGTAACCAGCAGGTAACGTCCGTCCATCTGCAGCACCCCCAGCTCACCGGCATTCAGCGCCTTGAGCTGGTCGGCGGTGACGTGGATGCGCTTGATCTTGCCGCCGTAGGGGAAGTGCCGGGCGATGTCGGCCGCTTCGGCATTGAGGGCTTTTCCTTTCACCAGCTCGGCCAGCTTCGCGCGCGCCTCACGCCGCTGGCGCGCTTCGTCCTGCTTGGCTTTTTCCGCCGCGATACGCTCGTTCTTCTCGCGCTGGGCGCGGATGGCATACGCCTTGGCCAGATCGATGTCCTCGCGCGAGCGCGGGCTGCCCGGTTTACCTTGCCCGCCACGGGATTGCCCCGGACGGACTGCTCCGGAAGGAGGCGGACTGCCCGGCTTCCCAGAGCGGTTCGCGGCGGCGCCCGAGCGGTTCGGCGAACCTGGACGCCGCCCACGGGCGTCCGATCCTTTTCGATCCGGACGGCCATCACGCGGGTGGCCCGTGGGACGCTTGGGTTCGGGCGCAGGCTTGAAGCCCAGCCCCAGCAGCTGATCGCGAAGAGTGTCGTTCATAGTGGTCGTCGGGTCCGGACGGAAGCCCGGACGCGGCCTTCAATAATGGGGTGGGGGTGGTTCGCTGGATGGATCAGCCGAAAGCGGATTGGCGGCAACCGAGACCCGCAATTGCCGCAGCTCCTGCAACGCACGATGCAATAACAGCGCATTGCCTGCTTCCTCGTCGCGAGCCGCCGCCAGGGCATCGCTGAGCTCGCCAATGCTGTGCTCCTGGAACGACAGCCGCGTTTCCAGCTCGACCAGCCGTTGCTCGACACTGGTGCCAGGACGATCGCTCATCGAGGCACCCTGCCCGCCGGAACGGCATCATGATCGCCCGTCGCCAGGATCGAGCGGCCACGACCAATGCCGTAATAGGCGATACCCGCAGCTTCCACTTCGTCTGGCGGATACAGGTTCCGCCCGTCGAACATGACCGCGTCGGCAAGCTCCTGGCGGAGGCGGAAGAAGTCCGGGCTGCGGAACTGCTTCCACTCGGTCACCACCACGAGCGCATCGGCCCCGGACAACGCGGCGTATTCCGAATCGCACAGCAACAAATCGGCGCGCTCGCCGAAGATGCGGCGGGTTTCGGCACCCGCCTCGGGATCGAACGCCTGCACCTTCGCGCCGACCGACCACAGCTGTTCCAGCAATCGACGGCTGGGCGCGGCGCGCATGTCGTCGGTATTGGGCTTGAACGCCAATCCCCATACCGCAACGGTCTTGCCCGCCAATGCATCGCCGTAATGACGCTGCATCAGCTCGAAAAGATGATCTTTCTGGCGCTCGTTGACCTTCTCGACCGCATTCAGCAGCCGAGGCTCATGACCATGTTGGTGGGCAGTGCGGGCCAATGCCTGCACATCCTTGGGGAAACACGAGCCACCGTAACCGGCCCCGGGATAGATGAACTGCCAACCAATGCGCGGGTCCGAGCCGATGCCCTGGCGCACCATCTCGACATCCGCACCGACCCGTTCGGCGATGTGGGCGATCTCGTTCATGAAGGAGATCTTGGTCGCCAGCATGGCGTTTGCGGCGTACTTGGTCAGCTCGGCCGAGCGCACGTCCATGACGACAAAGCGGTCGCGGCTGCGCACGAAAGGCGCATACAGGTGCCGCATCTTCTCCACGGCACCGAGATCATCGGTGCCCAGGATGATCCGGTCCGGCCGCATGAAGTCGTTGACGGCATCGCCTTCCTTCAGGAACTCGGGATTGGACACCACCTCGAAATCAATCCGGGCGCCGCGCTTGTCCAGCTCGGCCGCGATTGTCGCGCGCACGGTGTCCGCGGTGCCTACCGGGACGGTCGACTTGTCGACCACCAACGTCGACTGCGACAGGTGCTGGCCGATGGTCGCCGCCACTGCCAGGACGTATTGCAGATCCGCGCTGCCATCCTCGTCGGGCGGCGTGCCCACGGCGATGAATATCACCTCGCCATGAGCAATCGCTTCGATCGCGTTGGAGGTGAACTGGAGCCGGCCAGCCGCGTGGTTGGCCTGCACCATCGGGGTCAGGCCCGGTTCGAAGATGGATACCTCGCCGCGGTTCAGCCCGTCCACCTTGGACTGGTCGATGTCGACGCAGACCACGTCGTGACCCACCTCCGCCAGGCAGGTACCGGTTACCAATCCGACGTAACCGGTCCCGAAAATACTGATCTTCATGTAAGCACCCGTTCGACACCGCTACCGCAGCGGTGGTGGCTCATCTTATTCGGTCGGTGCCTGGACGATTTCCTGCAGCTCGACCTCGAACACCAGCACCGCGTTCGGGCCAATCGGGCCACCCGGGGTGCCGGTAGCGCCATAGCCCAGCTCACCGGGAATCCAGAACCGGTACTTGCTGCCCACCGGCATCAATGCGATCCCCTCCTGCCAACCCGGCACCACCTGCTGCAACGGGAAGACGGCCGGCTCACCACGATCGTAGGAACTGTCGAAAGTCTCGCCATCCAGCAAGGTGCCCTTGTAATGCACCTTGACCAGGTCATCAACGGTCGGTTTCGGACCCGTACCCTCGGTCAACACCTGGTACTGCAAGCCCGACTCGGTCGTCTTGACGTCCGGCTTCTTGGCGTTGGCGGCCAGGAATGCGGTGCCCTCGGTCTTGTTCTTCTCTGCTGCGGCAGCGGCTTCCGCCTCACGTTGCGCCTGCAGGCGCTCGCCGAACGCCGCGGCAACCTCACTTGCCTGCTCGTCGGTCATCAGCGATTGCCCCTCATCCAGATGGGTCTTGATCGCTTTGGCGAGCGTGTCGACGTCGATCTCGTCCTTGATCTGCTCCAGCGACTTGGCCATGTCCATGCCGATCATGTAGCTGACCTGGTCCTTCTGGGTGGGCAGACCCTTGATCTCCAGTGTCTCAGCCGATGCGCCATCGACGGCCTTGTCAGCGGTCTCGGCGGTGGTCTTGTCCTCCGGCTGGCACGCGGCAATGGCGAGGGTCAGGCTGGCGGCGGCCAGCAGGGCTGTGGCGGGACGGGCAAATCGCATCATCGGGTCGTAACTCCTGGTGTCAAAAGGCGCGGGCGGCGTTGTCGCCGACGCGCGTAAGCGTCGTACTGTGTCGCCCCGGGGCTGAACAAGTCCCATCGGACGACCGCGTTGTCATACCTGAGTTTACTAGTCGAGGATCGACTGCAACTCGACATCGAACACGAGGGTCGCATTCGGGCCGATCGGACCACCGGGCGTGCCCTTGCTGCCGTAAGCCAGGTTGCCGGGAATCCAGAAGCGGTACTTCGCACCTTCCGGCATCAGGCCCAATCCCTCGGTCCAACCCGGAATCACCTGGTTAAGGCCAAACTGGGTCGGCTCGCCGCGCTCGTAGGAGCTGTCGAATACCGTGCCGTCAAGCAGCTTGCCCTCGTAGTTGACCTGTACCCGGTCGGTCGGCTTCGGCCGCGGGCCCGCGCCCTGGCGCAGGACCATGTACTGCAAACCGGACGGGGTGCTGAAAACCCCCTTGACCTGCTTGTTCTGGGCCAGGAACTTCTCGCCTTCAGCCTGGTTGGCGCCTGCCTGTTGCTCCGTGCGTGCCGCCATCTCACCTTGCATCCGCTGCGCGAACGCGTCGCGCACGCCGGTGAGCTGGCCCTCGTCCAGCAACAACGTTTCACCGGAGAACGTGGCGCGCACGCCCTGCAGCAGCACCGGCAGGTCCAGCTCGTCCTTGATCGTCACCAGCGAGCGGCCGACATCGGCACCGACCAGGTACGCCACCTTCTGCTTGTCGACCTCGGGGATCGTCGCATCCGCCGGCGCCTTGCCTGCCCGCGAAGCGATACGCATCATCAGTGCGCGCCCGGTCTCCTGCGCCTCGCCCTGGTCGATCAGCGGCTCCTTGCCCTGGAAGGCATTGCCAATGGCGCGCTCGAATGCCGTCAGGTCGATGTCCGGTGCGGCCGGGGTAATGGAGCGGGCAATGTCATGGCCAACCATGTAACTGGCTTTTTCGCGATCGGTATTGAGCACGGCGTTATCCTGGGTTGAGACGCCCTGCGCATGGGCGGTGGTGGCGGAAACCATCGCAACACAGGACAGCGACGCTGTGGTCAAAAACACGGCAACGCCGCGTACGAAGGGTGTCATCCGGTGTGCTCCTGTCGAATCGCAAGAATGGTGGCGAAGGTGGCGACGCAAAGACGCCATTGTCGCGGCCGGAGACGATACCCGCAATCGTGAACGATAAACGGATCCACGCTCCCCTCCCGAAAAACATTGTTGACAAGGTGTGTTCTGGTGTTATAGTTGCATACAACACCGACTGACCAAAGGCAGTGTCCCATGAACCGTAAGCTTCACAACACGCTCCCCGCGCTGACGGCCAGTGCTGCGTTGCTGGTGTCGGGACTGATTGCCATGGCGCCGGTGATGCAGCCGGAGGCGTCGGAAAACGCGACGTCAACGCCCGATCCCGCCGTCACGGTACAGACGGACGGCGATGCGTCGCGTACCAGCACCACCGAATCCAATCACCTGCGGATGTTCGCAATGCCTTATTTCTCATTTATCCCGCGGGGTTGACCCAATGACCGCATTCCAATGGAGCGATGGCGCTCCGATCTATCGCCAGCTGAAAGAACGCGTCGTGGCAATGATGCTCGACGGCGTGCTCAAGCCCGGCGACGCCCTGCCCTCGGTAAGGCAGGTCGCCGCCGAGTACCAGCTCAATCCAATCACCGTCTCGCGCGCCTACCAGGAGTTGGTGGACGAGGCACTCGTCGAAAAACGCAGGGGTCTGGGCATGTACATGACCGAAGGTGCGGCAAAAAAACTGCTGGCAAGCGAGCGGGATCGCTTTCTTACCGAAGAATGGCCCCTGGTGCTGGAGCGCATCGCGCGCCTGGGACTGGGTGCGGAAGAGTTGCTGAGCGCAGGTCTGTCCAAGGAGAAAGCGCAATGAACCCCTCATCCCTTCACTCGACTGTGGCAACGACCGAGCCGACGCCGGCCGGCACCGTGGTCAGCGCACGCAATCTGCGCAAGGCCTACAAGAACAAGCTCGCCCTCGACGACACCACGTTCGAGATCCCGGCCGGACGCATCGTCGGCCTGATCGGCCCCAACGGCGCCGGCAAGACCACCGCACTCAAGGCGATGCTCGGCCTGATCCCGTTCGAGGGGCAGATGACCGTACTCGGCCGCGACCCCCGCACCTCGCGTGACGAGTTGATGCGCGATGTCTGCTTCATCGCCGACGTTGCCGTGTTGCCGCGCTGGATCCGGGTGCGCGAGGCGATCGAGTTTGTCGCTGGCGTGCATCCGCGCTTCGATCGCGCCCGCTGCCAGCGTTTCCTGAAAGGCACCCAACTCACGCCGAAGATGCGCGTGCGTGAAATGTCCAAGGGCATGATCGTGCAGCTGCACCTGGCGCTGGTGATGGCGATCGACGCCAAGCTGCTGGTATTGGATGAGCCAACCCTGGGCTTGGACATCCTCTACCGCAAGCAGTTCTACCAGCGTTTGCTGGAGGACTACTTCGACGAGGACAAGACCATCCTGATCACCACCCACCAGGTCGAGGAGGTCGAGCACATCCTGACCGACGTGATGTTCATCAGTGACGGCAAGATCGTGCTGAGCAGCGAAATGGACGCCGTCGGCGAGCGCTTCACCGAAGTGCTGGTCAACGCCGACCATGCCGATGCGGCCCGCGCGCTGACGCCGCTGGATGAACGCTCCCTGCCGTTTGGCAAGACCGTGATGCTGTTCGACGGCGTACCACGCGAGCAGTTGGCCGGCCTCGGCGAGACCCGCACTCCGGGCCTGGCCGACCTGTTTGTCGCCACCATGAAGGGGACCTACGAATGAACGCTGTCGTCCAAACCCAAGCAGCCCGGCCCAACCCGCCGGTAGCGGCGTCCCACACCACCCATAAATTCAAGCTGTTGTTGCGGCGCGAGTTCTGGGAACACAAGGGCGGATTCCTTTGGGCTCCGCTGATCGCCGGTGGCATCTCGTTGTTGTTGACGTTGATGGCGGTCATCGTCGCCGAGGTCGCCGCTCGACGTGCCCTGGGCCGGGGCGACCTGACGATTGACGGCGGTATCGTCGTCAACGGGCTGGACATTGGCGCGCTGACCGGCAAGCTCGACGCCGGGCACATGCAACAACTGGCCGAAGGACTGGACCTGTCATTGCTGCTGTCGTCGTTCTGGCCGTTCCTCGTGTTGGCGTTCGTGGTGTTCTTCTACTGCCTGGGCGCGCTTTATGACGACCGCAAGGATCGCAGCGTCCTGTTCTGGAAGTCGCTGCCGCTGTCCGACACCCAGACAGTGTTGTCCAAAGTCGTCAGCGCCACGGTCGTCGCCCCGCTGCTGGCCATCGTGATGGCGTTTGCCACGATGGTCGGGTTCATGGTGCTGGTGAGCGCGCTGGTGCTGCTGCACGGCGGAAACCCGATCACCCTGTTGTGGGGACCGGCCAACCCGTTGTCGGTCAGCGCAAGCCTGTTCGCCGCCCTGCCCGTCTACGCCTTGTGGGCGATGCCGACCGTCGGCTGGCTGTTGCTGTGCTCGGCATGGGCCCGCACCAAGCCGTTCCTGTGGGCCATCATGATTCCGCTGTTCGCGGGCATCTTCGTCAGCTGGTTCGACCTGATGGAACTGTTCGACCTGGACAGCTCGTGGTTCTGGTCCAGCATCGTGAGCCGCATGTTGCTGGGCACGATCCCCGGTATTGACCTGGCTTATCGCAACAATGTGCTCGATGTTTCCGGGCCGGACGGCGCCCAGGCGTTGTTGCATGCCTTCTCCGCGCAGAGCGTCCTGTCCAGCCTGTCCATGCCCGGGTTGTGGATCGGCGTGATCGCCGGCGCGGTCATGATCTTCGCCGCGATCCGCCTGCGCCGCTGGCGCGATGAAGGCTGACCATGAACACGTCGCAATCCATCACCTGCCGAGACCTGACATGAACAGAAAACTTCTTCCAACCCTGGTTCTGCTCGCGTGCACGCCCTGGTTGAGCGCGTGCGGCAAGGACGAGCCGGCGCAAGAGCCGACGCAATCCACGACCGGCGTATTCGCCGAAGTCAGCTCGGAGATCCAAAAGGAGATGCAGGGCGTCTCCCGGGAAGTACGCGAGGCGATGGCCACCGAGAACATCGACATCGCCGACAACGGCGAAACGCCCGCCGAGATCACGCCCCAGGGCGACCTGCTGATCGACGGCCGTCCGGTCGACATCACCGCCGAGCAGCGCGCATTGCTGCTGGAATACCGGGGCCAGATTGCCTACATGGCCGAGACCGGTGCTGCCATCGGCATGCAAGGCGCTAGCCTGGCCACCGATGCGATCGGCCAGGTCTTTGCCAGCGTGTTGTCCGGCAACACCGACAAGGTGTCGGCCAAAATCGAGGCCAAGGCGGAAAAGATCGCGCAGCAGGCAGTGACCGAGCTGTGCGGACGGATGCCCGCCTTGATGCAGACCGAGCAGCAACTGGCCGCGTCGCTGCCGGAGTTCGCTCCGTACGCCGACATCACCCAGGCCGACATTGACGACTGCCGCGACGGCGACGGCCACTTCAGCACCCAATGAAGCCCGCCCTGTCTTCCATCCCCACTTTGACTCCAAAGGATAAAATCATGCGCAAGATCCTGCTTGGCTGTGTGCTGATGCTGCCCCTGGTGGCGTTCGCCCAACAGAAGTGCGAACACACACGGGCGTTCGAACTGAGCCCCGACCTCGCTGGCATCGAGACGGTCGTGTTCGAGGTCGGTGCCTTCGACCTCGACGTCAAGGCCGCGACCGGCGCGTCGGCGCAACTGCAGGGCAAGGCCTGCGCATCCAGCGCGAAGAAACTGGAGCAGTTGCAGTTCCGGCACCAGCGCCACGGCGACCGGCTGGTGGTGTCGATGGACAGTGACGGTAGCGGTGACAGCGACGGTTGGCAGCTCAGCCTGTTCGGCAACAACTACGCCTACATGCAGCTGACGGCCACCCTGCCCGACGATGTGGCTGTCCAGGTCGACACCGGTTCCGGCGATGCCGAGATCGACGGCGTGGCCAGCCTCGACCTGGTGGTCGGTTCCGGCGACGCCGAGGTGCGCCGCGTTCCCGGGCCGGTGAGCGTGGTGGTCGGCTCCGGCGATGCCGAGTTGGCCGACATCGGGCCGCTGGAAGTCGGATCGGTGGGATCGGGCGACCTGGAGGCCCGCGACGTGGCCGGCGACGTCAGGATCGGCAGCATCGGTTCCGGCGACATCGGCCTGGCCCGGGTGAAAGGAAGCGTCCAGGTCGGCACGATCGGCTCGGGCAGCCTGGACGTCGATACCGTCAGCGGCGACCTGCGCGTACGCAGCATCGGCAGCGGCGACGTCGATCACCGGGGCGTCAAAGGCACGGTCGACCTCCCACGTCGCTGATACCCCTCCCACCTCCAGGAGACATCGATGAAACCCCTTCATGCAATCGCTTGCGGACTGGTCCTTGCCGCCACCCTGGTTGGCTGCCAGCAATCGACCGACCGTGTCCACAATCATTCGGTGATGCAGCACGTTCGCGTGGACGGCGATCGCGTGGGTGCCAATAGTCCCGACGGCACTACCGCGTGGATCGATGCCTCCGGATCGCTCCAGATCGACGGCAAGAACGTAGCGCTGACTGCTGAGCAACGTGCCCTGACCTTGCAGTACCGCGCCGAGGCCATGGGCCTGAAAGCCGATGGCGTCGCCGTCGCCAAATCCAGCGCCAAACTGGCCGGCAAGGCGATCGGCGCAGTGGCATCCGGACTCGCGAGTGGAGATCCGGACAGCATCGGCACGAAGATCGAAGCCGACGCCAAGCAAATCGAGACCGGTGCGATGGCGCTGTGCCAACGCCTCAACGTCTTGCAGGAGAGCCAGGATGCCCTGGCCCAATCGCTCCCTGCATTCGCGCCTTACGCCACCATCACCGATGCGGTTGCGGCCGACTGCAGATCCAAAAGCACTCCGGACGATCTCGATCTACAGGGCGCGGATCTGGCCATGAAGTCCATGGGCGAAGCGAAACGGTAAAAAGCGTTTTCAACGGCGCGACCGAGCAGGCCATCAAGCGCGTCGTCGAAACTCAGGCCATTAGCCGCGGGCCCATTCACTCTGCAATGCCACCACGGGTCAGCGCAACCGGATCCAGCAGCCGGCGCAATGCCTGCTCGGTCATGCCGGTGACTTCCATCGCCACCTCCAGCACCGGACGCTGTTGCTTGTAAGCCTGCTTGGCAATGGCCGCCGCTTTCTCGTAACCGATCACCGGGTTGAGCGCGGTGACCAGGATCGGATTGCGTTGCAGCGCGTCGGCGACGACGTCGCGACGCACCTGCAGGCCGGCGATCACGTTGTCGGCCAGCAACCGCATCGTGTTGCCCAGCAGCCCGATGGAGTCCAGCAAGTCCAGTGCGATCAGCGGCAGCATCACGTTGAGCTGGAAGTTACCGCTCTGCCCGGCCACGGTGATGGCGGTGTGGTGGCCCATCACCTGCGCGCAGACCATGCAGGCCGCTTCCGGGATCACCGGATTGACCTTGCCCGGCATGATCGAACTGCCCGGCTGCAAAGCTGGCAATTCGACTTCGCCCAGGCCCGCCAGCGGGCCGGAATTCATCCAGCGCAGGTCATTGGCGATCTTCATCACCGCCACCGCCAGCACACTGAGCTGCCCGGACAATTCCACTGCATCGTCCTGCGATGCCAACCCTTCGAACTTGTTCTCGGCCGACTCGAACCGGGTTTTTGTCAGCGATGACAATGCCTTCGCCATCGCCTTGCCGAAACGCGGGTCGGCATTGATGCCGGTGCCGATGGCCGTGCCACCGATGGGCAGCCGTCGCAGACGCTTGAGCGCGTCCTCGATCCGCGCCTGCGCCGAGGCCAGCTGCGCCGACCACGCGCCGAATTCCTGGCTGAAGGTCAATGGCATCGCGTCCATCAAATGCGTGCGGCCGGTCTTGGTGACCTTGCCCAACGCCTTGCCGCGGCGGTCGATGGTCCGTCGCAGGTGCTTGAGCGCCGGCAGCAACGACTCGACCGCCGCCAGCTGCGCCGACACCCGCAGCGCGGTCGGAATCACGTCGTTCGAACTCTGGCCCAGGTTGACGTCATCATTGGGATGCACCGCCTTGCCACGCACCGAACGCGAGGCGAGCGTTGCGATCACCTCGTTGGCATTCATGTTGCTGGAAGTGCCGGAGCCGGTCTGGAACACGTCGATCGGAAACTGGGCATCGAACTCGCCACCGGCCACCGACAGGGCCGCCTTGCGGATCGCCGCGGAACGCCCCTTCGGCAACAGGCCCAGATCACCGTTGACCTGCGCCGCCGCCGCCTTGACCAGCCCCAGTGCGCGTATGAATCCACGCGGCATCGGCCGGCCGGAGATCGGAAAGTTCTCCACCGCGCGCTGGGTCTGCGCGCCCCACAAGGCATCGGCGGGCACCTGGAGCTCACCCATGCTGTCGTGTTCGATGCGGTAATCCTGCTTGGCCATGACGTCCTCCGTATGAGAAGCCGAGGATACGCCGCCGCGACTCCCGCCTCGCGCTAGAATGCGTGACTGCCTCCCACACGCCCCAAAGCCATGCCCGCCAACGTTGAATCCCAGCTGCTCGCCCTGTCCCCGCTCGATGGCCGTTACGCCGGCAAGGTCGATGCGCTGCGGCCGATATTCTCCGAGTTCGGCCTGATCAAGGCACGGGTCAAGGTCGAGGTGGAATGGCTGCTGGCACTGGCCGATGAACCCGGCATCGAGGAACTCGCGCCGTTCTCGGCCGAAGCCACCGCACGGCTGCGCGAGCTCGCCGACGGGCTTTCGGTGGAGGACGCGGCGCGGGTCAAGGAGATCGAACGCACCACCAATCACGACGTCAAGGCGGTCGAGTACCTGATCAAGGAGCGACTGAAGAACGACGTCGAACTGGGCCCGGCGCTGGAGTTCGTGCACTTCGCCTGCACCTCCGAGGACATCAACAACCTCAGCTACGCGCTGATGCTGAACGAGGCGCGGCAGACGGTGCTGCTACCCAGGCTTGACCAGTTGATCGAGAAGCTGCGCGCGATGGCGCACGAACACGCGGCGCTGCCGATGCTCTCGCGCACCCACGGCCAGACGGCGTCGCCGACCACCGTTGGCAAGGAGTTGGCCAACGTCGTCGCCCGCCTGCGACGCCAGGGCGAAACTCTCGCTGCCGCGCCGATGCCGGGCAAGATCAACGGCGCGGTCGGCAACTACAACGCCCACGTCGCCGCGTACCCGGACGTCGACTGGCCCGCGTTCTCGCAACACTTCGTGCACTCGCTGGGCCTCAATTGGCAGCCTTACACGACCCAGATCGAGCCGCACGACGGCATCGCCGAAATCTGCGATGCCCAGCGTCGCATCGACACCATCGCCATCGACCTGTGCCGCGACATCTGGGGCTATATCTCGCTGGGCTATTTCAAGCAATCGGTGAAGGCCGGCGAAGTTGGCAGCTCGACCATGCCGCACAAGGTCAACCCGATCGATTTCGAGAACGCCGAGGGCAATTTCGGCATCGCCAATGCCCTGTTCGGGCATTTCGCGGTCAAGCTGCCGATCAGCCGCTTCCAGCGCGACTTGACCGACTCGACCGTATTGCGCGCGCTGGGCACCGCGTTCGGCCATGCCCTGATTGGCTACGACGCATTGCTGCGCGGCCTCGACAAGCTGACCACCAATCCGGAGCGTCTCGCCGCCGACCTCGATGCGAGCTGGGAAGTGCTGGCCGAGGCCGTACAGACGGTGATGCGCCGTCACGGCCTGCCCAATCCCTACGAACAGCTGAAGGCGCTCACCCGCGGCCACGGCATCAACGAGGCCTCGATGCGCGAATTCATCGACGGTCTCGAACTGCCGGCCGATGCCAGGCAACGCCTGCTGGACATGACGCCGGGCAGCTACATCGGCCACGCCGAGAAGCTCGCAAGGGAAATCTGACCCATGCGCATTGCATTCGCCCTTGCTGCGCTGCTCGCTTTGACCGCCTGCGCAGATTCCTCACCGCGCCCTGCAGCCGAACCTGCGCTGCCGGCTGTTGCACCAGTCGATGTTCCGGAATGCCCCGCCGATGCCGGCGTGATGGACGGTTGGAACGACCGTGCGCCACCACGCAAGATTTTCGGAAACGCGTATTACGTCGGAACCTGCGGCATCACTGCATTACTGGTGACTTCGTCGCAAGGCCACATACTGCTCGACGGCGCCACCGAGCCAGGCGGCCCGGCGATTGCCGCGAACATCGAAGCGCTGGGCTTCAAGCTCGCGGACATAGAATTCATCATCAACTCGCACGAGCATTCCGACCACGCTGGCGGCCTCGCCTATCTGCAACGCGTCACCGATGCGTCGGTTCTGGCGCGCGAGCCGTCCGCTGCGACGCTGGGACGCGGAGCGAGCGATCGCGGCGATCCTCAGTTCGGTGTGCTGGACAAATTCCCGCCGGTGGCGAACGTGCAAGTGCTGCCCGACGACCAGACCGTCCGCATCGGCGATCTTGCGCTGACCGCACACGCCACCCCTGGCCACGCACCGGGCAGCACCAGTTGGACGTGGGTTTCCTGCGAGAGCTCGCATTGCCTGCGGATGGTTTATGCGGACAGCTTGAGCGCGGCTTCGGATAAGACCTACCGTTTTTCCGATCACAAGGATTACCTCGCCGCGTTCCACCGCAGCATCGACACGGTTGCGTCACTGCCCTGCGACATCCTGATTTCCCCGCACCCACTGGTCTCCGACCTGTTCGCACGCTTCGACGGCAAGGCGCCGTTGATGGATGCCGACGCATGCAAGCGCTACGCCGGCGACGCGCGCACCAACCTCGAACAACGCCTGCAAGACGAAAGAAAACACAGCGTCCCATGATCGAAGTCCACGCCACCGCAAAGCATTTCCTCGGTATGCCGCCAGCGAAGTTCCTGCGTGAGTACTGGCAGAAGAAGCCGCTGCTGATCCGCAACGCATTTCCGGATTTCGACTCGCCGATGCAGCCCGATGACCTCGCTGGCCTGGCGTGCGAGGACGGTGCCTTGTCGCGGCTCATCTCCCACGACAAGCCCAATGACCGGTGGACGGTCAGCCACGGGCCATTTCCGGAGGAGATGTTCCCGGGCCTGCCGCACCAGGACTGGACCTTGCTGGTACAGGACGTGGACAAGTGGGATGCGGACGTCGCCGAACTGATCGGCCACTTCAATTTCCTGCCGCGCTGGCGGATCGACGACGTGATGGTGTCGTTTGCCGCGCCGGGCGGTTCGGTGGGCGCGCATGTCGATCAGTACGACGTGTTCCTGCTGCAGGCAGTTGGCCACCGCCGCTGGCAGATCGATGCGAGCGAGCGCCCGCCGATGGACTTTCGCGACGACGTCGAGCTGCGGTTGTTGCAGCAGTTCACGCCCAACCACGACTGGGTACTTGGCCCCGGCGACATGCTCTACCTGCCACCGGGAGTGCCCCATCACGGCGTCGCCGAGGATGCCTGCCTGACGTTTTCGTTTGGCATGCGCGCCCCGTCGGCCTCGGAGCTGCTGGGCGACCTGGCCGACACGTTGACGGTGGATGCGGACGAGTCTCTGCGCTACCGCGACCCCGACCTTGCACCCGCCGATGACCCCGGCGAGATCGATGCGACCGCGATGGCGCGGGTACTGGCGGCGCTTGACCAACTGCGCACCAACGATCCCGAGCGGCTGGGCGACTGGTTCGGAAACTTCATCACCGTGTACCGCAACGCTGTCGACGTGGTCCCGGCGCAACTGCCGCCGGGCGAGCTCCCCCGCTCGCGCATCGAGATCGAATGGGACCTTCAGCACGGCGCCACCCTGCATCGGCACCCCTACTCGCGCATGGCCTGGCGCAAGGCGACCGGCGGCGCACGACTGCATGCCAACGGCGAAGGCCACTCGCTGCCGGCGGCCGATGCAAGCCGGATTGCCAACACCACCGCCCTGGATGGCGCGACGTATGCCGCACTGTCGGAGGACGGTCGCAACTGCGTCCTCGGCCTGATGGAAGCCGGCCACTACCACCTCGCGCTCGACGAGGATGAAAGCGAGTGAGCCCGACACCCGCTTTCCACGTCGAGGCGATCGATTACGCCAGCGGCCTGCCCGACCTGCGCACCGTCCGGGAAACCGTGTTCGTGCACGAACAGGGCGTTCCGCTGTCGCTGGAATGGGACGAGCTGGACGCGCGCTGCCACCATGTCATCGCCCGTGACCTGGAAGGCAGGCCGATCGGCACCGGCCGGCTCACCCCGGATCATTGCATCGGCCGGATGGCGGTGTTGAAACACTGGCGCGGATGCGGCGTTGGTGACGCACTGTTATCCGCCCTGATCGAGCAAGGCCGGCGCCTGGGCTGGCGCGAACTGTCATTGCATGCCCAGGTACAGGTGATCGATTTCTATGCGCGCCACGGTTTCCTGCCGCATGGCGAGCGATTCCAGGAGGCCGGCATCGAGCATCAGGCGATGCGCGTCACTCTCGCTAACTGAACAGGGGCGAACCCAGAGCCTGCGTTATCGGCAACACCGCGTCTTTTTCGCGCGTGTCAAGCGCCTCCCCGCGGGTTCGAACGGCTATAATTCGAAGCCTTGGGTGTCTGAACAGCCGCAATCAGGCCAATCCGGCGCTCTAAACTTCCCTCCCTGACGAGTTTCGCGACGCCATCGTGGCCAATCTCCTGAAGCAGTTCTCGCAGTCATCACAACTGGGCGCCAGCGGCGCTTACATCGAAGACCTCTACGAGCAGTACCTGGTCTCACCCGACAGCATCGAGCCTGGCTGGAAAGCCTATTTCGACGGCTTTGAGGGTCGCCAGGCGGGCGACGTTCCACATTCGGCCGTCATCGCCAGCATCACCGAGGCCGCCCGACACGCCGGCAAGTCCAGCGCCACCGGCACTGCGGACGAGCGCGAACGCTTCGTAGGCAAGTTGATCACGGCGTATCGCTCGCGCGGCCATCTGGGTGCGAACCTGGATCCGCTCGGCTTATTGCAAAAGCCCGACGCGCCCGATCTGAACCTCGGCTTCCATGGCCTGTCCGGCAGCGATCTGGCCGATGAGTTCAGCACCGGCGGCGTGGCGGGTCAGGACCGGATGAAGCTGGGTGACCTGCTCAGCCTGTTGCAGGCGACCTACACCGGCTCGATCGGCAGCGAGTTCATGCATATCGCCGATGCCGAGCAACGGCGCTGGCTGTACAGCCGCCTGGAAAAAGCCGCCGGCAAGTACCACCGCAGTACCGAAGACAAGAAGCGCATCCTGGAGCGGTTGACCGCCGCCGACGGGCTGGAGCGTTACCTGCATACCAAGTACGTCGGCCAGAAGCGGTTCTCGCTGGAAGGTGGCGACGCGCTGATTCCGCTGATGGACACCGTCATCCGTCGTGCCGGCGAGCAAGGCACCCAGGACGTCGTGATCGGCATGGCCCATCGCGGCCGGCTGAACGTGCTGATCAATACGCTGGGCAAATCCCCGCGCAAGCTGTTCGACGAGTTTGAAGGCAAGTTCGACCATGTCGAGCTCGCCCACACCGGCGACGTGAAGTACCACCTCGGCTTCAGTGCCGACGTCGCGACTCCCGGCGGTCCGGTGCACCTGGCGCTGGCGTTCAACCCGTCGCACCTGGAAATCGTTGACCCGGTGGTCGTCGGTTCGGTCCGCTCGCGCCAGACCCGCCGCAGCGACACCGGCCGCACCCAGGTGTTGCCGATCCTGATCCACGGCGACGCCGCGTTTGCGGGACAGGGCGTGGTGATGGAGCTGTTCCAGATGTCGCAGGCCCGTGGTTTCCGAGTCGGCGGCACCGTCCACATCGTGATCAACAACCAGATCGGCTTCACTACCAGTGACCACGAAGACGCGCGTTCCACGTTGTACTGCACCGACGTGGCGAAGATGGTCGGCGCGCCGGTCCTGCACGTGAACGGTGATGATCCCGAGGCGGTGGCATTTTGCGCCGAGCTCGCGCTCGACTTCCGCAACACCTTCGCCAAGGACGTGGTCATTGACCTGGTCTGCTACCGCCGCCACGGTCACAACGAGGCCGACGAACCAGCCGCCACGCAGCCGGTGATGTATCAGGCGATCCGCCAGCACAAGACACCGCGTGAGCTGTACGCCGACCAGCTGATTGCCGAAGGTCTGTTGAGCGCCGACGATGCCAAAGCCGTGGTCGACCAGTACCGCGACAAGCTCGATGCCGGCGAGGTCACCACCGACCTGGTCACCGTCAAGCCCGATGAGTTCACCGTCGACTGGACCAAGTTCCTCAAGGGCACTCTGGCCGACATCGTCGACACCACGTTCGACCGCGACAACCTCAACCAGCTGGCCAAGCGGATCAACACCATCCCCGCCGACGTCAAGCTGCACGCGCGCGTGGCCAAGATCTACGAAGACCGTCGCAAGATGTCGGCCGGCGAGCAAGCCGGTGACTGGGGCTTTGCCGAAAACCTGGCCTACGCGTCACTGCTCAGCGAGGGTTACAAGCTGCGCCTGGTTGGCCAGGATTGCGGGCGCGGCACATTCTTCCATCGGCACGCCATCCTGCACGAGCAGACCAGCGACGAGTCCTACCTGCCGCTGCGCGAGCTGGTGCAGAACCCGCTGGACGTGGAAATCATCGACTCGCTGCTCAGCGAGGAGGCGGTGATGGCGTTCGAGTACGGCCATGCCACGGCCGACCCGGACACCCTGGCCATCTGGGAAGCGCAGTTCGGCGACTTCGCCAACGGCGCCCAGGTGGTGATCGACCAGTTCCTGTCCTCGGGCGAAGCCAAGTGGGGCCGGCTGTGCGGCCTGGCGCTGTTCCTGCCACATGGCTACGAGGGCCAAGGCCCGGAGCACAGCTCGGCACGGCTTGAACGCTTCCTGCAACTGTGCGCCCTGGACAACATGATGGTGTGCACGCCGACTACGCCGGCGCAGGCGTACCACATGATCCGTCGCCAGATGCGCATGCAGACCCGCAAGCCGTTGGTGGTGATGACGCCCAAGTCGCTGTTGCGCCACAAGCTGGCGGTATCGTCGCTGGACGAGCTGGCCACCGGTGGCTTCCAGACCCTGATCCCGGATGCCAAGGCCGACCCGAAGAAGGTCAAGCGGGTCGTGGTGTGCGGCGGCAAGGTCTATTACGACCTGCTGGAAGATGCGACCAAGCGCGGCGCCGATGACGTGGCCATTATCCGCGTGGAGCAGCTGTACCCGTTCCCGCGCGAGGCACTGGCCGCCGAACTGAAGCGCTTCCCATCGGCCCGGGAAGTGATCTGGTGCCAGGAGGAACCGCAGAACCAGGGCGCGTGGTATCAGATCGGCCATCACCTGACCTTCTGCCTGGCACCGAAACAGACCTTGCACTATGCCGGTCGCCTGCGCTCGCCCTCACCGGCGGTCGGCCACATGAGCGATCATCTCGCGGAACAGGCCCAGCTGGTCGCCGACGCGTTGGTGAACCCCGCCCAGGGCAACCCGGCTCCCGAATAACCGCATGCTTGTTCCGCTACTCTCAACCCTTCGCCATTCGTCCCACTTTCAAGTTACCCAGGATGTCTTTCCATGAGCACCGAGATCAAAGTTCCGGTCCTGCCCGAGTCCGTCTCCGACGCCACTATCGCTACCTGGCACAAGAAACCAGGCGATGCGGTCAAGCGTGATGAGAACCTGGTCGACCTCGAAACCGACAAGGTTGTATTGGAGGTCCCCTCCCCGATTGACGGCGTGCTCAAGGAAATCAAGTTCGACACGGGCGCGACGGTGACCAGCGAGCAGGTACTGGCAATCATCGACGACGCCGCGGCGCCGGCAGCCGACGTCGGCGACAAGAAAGCCGCGAAAGTCGACAGCAAGAATGATGCCGCTGCGACCGACGTGGCCCAACCGGTACAACCCAGGGACGAGGCACCCAAGGCGGCCAAGGCTCCTGCGGCGGCCGGCAAGTCCGCGGACCTGCCTCCCGGTGCGCGCTTCACCTCGAACAAGGAAGGCATCGATCCGGCCAATGTCGATGGCACCGGCCGCCGTGGTGCCGTGACCAAGGAAGACCTGCTCAACTACGCCAAAAATGCCGGCGTCGGCAAGGCCGGTGGTGCGCGTCCGGAAGAGCGCGTGCCCATGACCCGGATGCGCGCACGCATCGCCGAGCGCCTGATGGAATCAAAGAATTCCACCGCGATGCTGACCTCCTCCAACGAGGTCAACATGAAGGCGGTCATGGACATGCGCAAATCCCAGGGCGAAGCGTTCAAGAGCGCCTACGGGATCAAGCTGGGCTTCATGAGCTTCTTCGTCAAGGCAGCCGCCAACGCGTTGCAGCGCTATCCGCTGGTCAACGCATCGGTGGATGACAAGGACATCATCTATCACGGTTACGCGGATATCTCGATCGCAGTGTCGACCGACCGGGGCCTGGTCACGCCGGTGCTTCGCAATGCCGAGTCGATGAGCTTCGCCGAAGTCGAGCAGGCCATCGACGGTTACGCCAAGGCCGCCCGCGAAGGTGGCCTGAAGCTGGAGGACCTCCAGGGCGGCACCTTCACCATCACCAATGGCGGCACGTTCGGCTCGTTGTTCTCGACCCCGATCATCAACCCGCCACAAAGCGCCATCCTGGGCATGCATGCCATCAAGGAGCGCGCAATCGTGGAGAACGGCCAGGTGATCGCCGCGCCGATGATGTACATCGCCTTGAGCTACGACCACCGCATTGTCGATGGCAAGGATGCGGTGCTGTTCCTGGTCGACATCAAGAACCAGCTCGAGAACCCGCACCGCATGCTGCTGGGCATGTAACAAAAGGATCATTTGAGATGAGCGAACAACAGAATTTCGACGTCGTGGTGATTGGCGCCGGTCCCGGCGGCTATGTGGCCGCGATCCGCGCCGCGCAGCTCGGCCTGAAGACCGCGTGCATCGACGCCGGAGTGGGCAAGGACGGCAAGCCCGCGCTGGGTGGCACCTGCCTGAGGGTGGGTTGCATCCCGTCCAAGGCATTGCTGGACAGCTCGCGCCAGTTCCACAATCTGACCCACATGTTTTCCGACCACGGTATCTCGGCCGACAAGCCGAAGATCGATGTCGGCGTCATGGTGGGTCGCAAGGACAAGATCGTGAGCCAGTTCACCGGCGGCATCACGATGCTGTTCAAGGCCAACAAGGTCACCCCGTTCTACGGTTTCGGCACCCTGCACAAGGGCAACGTGGTCAAGGTGAAGCAGCACGACGGGTCGGAGGTCGAGCTCAAGGCCGCCAACGTCATCATCGCCGCCGGTTCGGACTCCATCGAGCTGCCGTTCGCGAAGTTCGACGGCGACAAGATCGTCGACAACGTCGGAGCCCTGGATTTCGACAAGGTACCCAAGCGCCTGGGCGTGATCGGTGCCGGTGTGATCGGTCTGGAGCTGGGCAGCGTCTGGAAGCGGTTGGGCTCGGAAGTCACCATCCTGGAAGCCCTGCCCGGCTTCCTGGCGGCCGCCGACGCCGACATCAGCAAGGTCGCTGCGCGTGAATTCAAGAAGCAGGGCCTGGATATCAAGCTCGGTGCGAAGGTCAGCAAGGCGGAGATCAAGAAGGACGGTGTCCACCTGTCCTACAACGACGGCAAGGCTGACCAGCAACTGGTGGTCGACAAGCTGCTGGTGGCCGTTGGCCGCCGCGCCGCGACCAAGGGCCTGCTGGCCGACGGCACCGGGGTCAAGGTCAACGAGCGCGGCCAGATCGAGGTCGACGAGCATTGCCACACCGGCGTCGATGGCGTCTGGGCGATAGGCGACTGCATCCGCGGCCCGATGCTGGCGCACAAGGCGTCCGAGGAAGGCATCGCGGTCGCCGAGCTGATCGCCGGCCTGCCCGGCCACGTCAACCTGGATACCGTACCGTGGGTCATCTACACCGAGCCGGAAATCGCCTGGGTCGGAAAGACCGAGGCCCAGTGCAAGGACGAGGGTATTCCCTACAAGACCGGCAGCTTCCCGTTTGCCGCCAACGGCCGTGCCGTGGCGATGAATGAACCCGCCGGCCTGGTCAAGGTGATCGCCCATGCGGAAACCGACCGCATCCTGGGCATGCACCTGTGCGGCCCGAGTGTGTCCGAGCTGGTCCACAGCGGCGTGATCGCGATGGAGTTCAATGGCGCGGCCGATGATCTGGCACGGATCTGCTTCGCGCATCCGGCGCTGAGTGAAGTCGTGCATGAGGCTGCCATGGCGGTCGAAAAGCGCGCCATCCACAAGGCAAACTGATCGCGTCATCATTGATCTGCGAACCAGAACGGCGCACCCAGGTGCGCCGTTCTGGTTTGGAAGCCCCCACTTCGGAGCAACTACCACCATGCAGTCCATCTGCGTCTATTGCGGGTCCAATCCCGGCGCTCGCCCCATCTATGCCGAGCGCGCCGCACTGCTGGGCACCCAACTGGGTAACCAGGGCCTGACGGTCGTATACGGTGGTGGCGATGTCGGCTTGATGGGTATCGTCGCCGATGCCGCGCTGGCGGCTGGCGGCGAGGTGATCGGGGTGATCCCCGAGCAACTGGTCAACCTGGAGGTCGCCCATCGCGGCCTGACCCGGCTCGACGTCGTGGCCAACATGCACGAACGCAAGAAGCGCATGTTCGACCTGTCCGATGCTTTCGTCGCCCTTCCCGGCGGCTTCGGGACCATGGACGAGATGTTCGAGATGCTGACCTGGCGACAGCTCGGCATTGGCGACAAGCCATGCGCCTTCCTGGACGTGGATGGGTTCTTCGCTCCGTTGATCGCCATGATGGATCGCATGGTCGCCGAAGGCTTCGTCCACCCCGGGCAGCGACAGGACCTGTGGCATGGCGAGGACATCGACATGATGTTGGACTGGATGCGCGCCTATACGCCCGCCCATGCAGAGAAGTGGCTGGAAGCGAAACGCCGCAGCGCCTTGCGCTAGCCCCATCGGGATATGATCCGGGAGATCTGTCCCACGCAGTAGCCGGCGGTTGCCGGAAGGAAAAGAACCACATGACGATCCCGGCCACCTTCAACGCCTTTCGCATCCATGAGGACGAGGCCGGCTATCGCAGCGGCATCGAGTCGATCTCGCTGGATGACCTCGCCCCCGGCGAAGTCGTGGTCAAGGCCGTGCATTCCTCGGTCAACTTCAAGGACGCGTTGGCGGGCACTGGCAAGGGCAAGATCCTGCGGCGATTTCCGCTGGTCGGCGGGATCGATGTTGCCGGCCATGTGGTGGCCTCCACCGATCCGTCGTTCAAGGAAGGCGACGCCGTGCTGGCGACCGGCAGCGGCTTGAGCGAAACCCGCGACGGTGGCTACGGACAGTACGTCCGGTTGGAGGCGAAGTGGACCATCGCATTGCCCGATGGCCTCGACCTGCGCGAGAGCATGATCCTGGGTACCGCCGGTTTTACCGCGGCACTGGCGCTGTTCCGCATGACCGAGAACCGGCAGCGGCCCGATATGGGACCGCTGGCGGTAACCGGCGCGTCCGGCGGCGTGGGCTCGCTGGCGGTCGATATTTTCAGCCGCGCCGGCTTCGAGGTACATGCCATCAGCGGCAAGGCCGACCAACATGCCTACCTGAGGGAGATTGGTGCCAGCCAGGTCCTGGGGCGTGACGCGTTGGCCACTACCCGGCCGATGGAGTCGGCGCGGTTCGGCGGTGGCCTGGACAACGTCGGCGGTCCGATGCTGACCAGCCTGCTTGCTCAGTGCGCGCCGTACGGCAATATCGCCAGCGCCGGGCTGGCCGCGTCTGCCGGACTCGATGCCACGGTGATGCCGTTCATCATTCGCGGCGTGTCACTGCTTGGTGTTGCCTCCGCCGGCACCGCACGTGCTATCCGTGAGGCGGTCTGGCAACATCTGGCCAGCGACTGGAAGCCGAGGCACCTTGATCGCATCTGCACCCGCGAAGTGTCTTTGGCCGAGTTGCCGCAGGTATTTTCGAACATGCTCGGCGGCGGTTCGCTGGGGCGCACGCTGGTGACTATATAAGCCATTTGCGGCGACGTCATACGAAGCTACAATCAAACCGATCTCCTGGGGGAAATACATGGCGCGCATCCTGATCGTCGACGACTCACCGTCACAACTGATGGGCATCCGCCGCATCGTCGAGAAACTGGGCCACGAAGCCCTGACTGCCGAAGACGGCGCCGCCGGGGTCGCCGCGGCCAAGCAGGAACTGCCCGACCTGGTGCTGATGGATGTGGTGATGCCCAACCTCAATGGTTTCCAGGCAACCCGGGCGATTTGCAGGGACGCCGACACCAAACATATCCCGGTCATCCTGGTTACCACCAAGGATCAGCAAACCGACCGCGTCTGGGGCATGCGCCAGGGAGCGAAGGCCTACATCACCAAGCCGTTCAGCGAGGCCGACCTGGCCGAAGTGCTCGGCCAGCTATTGCCGGGTTGAAGCAAGCCGGGTTGAACCAAGCCCGGTTGCAGCAAGCCCCGCGCCGAGCGCTACTCCCGGCGCCAATCCTCGCCGAACGCGTCGCGCATGGTCTGATAAGCGTCGGTCTGTGCATCGGTATGTGGTCGCGGCGCCAGCACTTCCAGCTCCACGATCTGGTCTCCGGCATCCGGCTTGGCCGGCAGGCCGCGGCCGCGCAGCCGAAGCTTGCTGCCGGCTTCGGAGTTGGCCGGGATCTTCAATTCCACTGACCCA
This sequence comes from Lysobacter sp. A378, assembly GCF_054052125.1. Taxonomy (NCBI): domain Bacteria; kingdom Pseudomonadati; phylum Pseudomonadota; class Gammaproteobacteria; order Lysobacterales; family Lysobacteraceae; genus Lysobacter; species Lysobacter sp. A378. The sequence continues at coordinate 861,221 of NZ_JBSVRK010000002.1, forward strand.
CCCAGGGTCGGCACGCTGATCGTCGCGCCCAACGCCGCCTCCCACGGCGCGATCGGCAGGACATGAATCACATTGCGGCCGTCGACCTCGAACTGTGGATGGGCCGCGTAATCGATTTCCAGCAGCAGCGCACCACCGTTGCTGCCCTGGCCACCCAACCGGATCGATTGCCCTTCGCGGATGCCCTTGGGCACGCGCACATCCAGGGTCTTGCCGTTGATACCGACCCTGACGCTTGCACCGGAGTACACCGTCTCCAGTGGAACCGAGAGCTTGGCACGGGTATCGGCGTGTGAATTTGCACCAGGGTGCGGGGCGAATCCGCCATTGCCGCCCGCCGGGCCTCCCGGTCCACGACCGCGTCCGAACAGTGTCTCGAAGAAGTCGCTGAAACCACCGCCCGCGCCGCCGCCGGCAAATATCTCCTCGAAATCGACCCCCGAGCCGCCCTGCCCGCCAAAGCCGCCGGCTGGCTGATGCACCTCATCGCCCGGACGATACCCCCGCGTGCGCAACTGGTCGTAAGCCGCCCGCTTCTGCGGATCACGCAAGGCCTCGTAAGCTTCGTTGACGGCTTTGAACGTATCCTCCGCACCCGCCTCCTTGCTGACGTCCGGATGGTATTTTCGCGCCATCCTGCGGTAGGCGGTCTTGATCTCGGCATCGCCCGCGCTGGGTTCCACGCCGAGGGTTTGGTAATAGTCCTTGAAATGCATGAATACTCCGGAAATGCCCTTGATCGCAGCGTTGCGGGGCGTATGAATTTCAATGAGCGTTGACGTGCATTCTAGAAGCGTAGCCCTACACTGTCACTGCGTACATGCGCCAATCCGCGCGCCAGACAAGGAAACAAGATGACCATCCAGGTGGGAGAACACCTCCCGGAAGCTCCGCTGCAACGTATTGCCGATGGCGTTGAAACCGTTGATGCCTCGGTACTGTTCAACCAGAAAAAGGTGGTGATATTCGCCGTCCCCGGCGCTTTCACCCCGACTTGCTCGGAGAAGCACCTCCCGGGATTTGTCGCGCATTACCAGCAGTTCCGCGACAAGGGGATCGATGTGGCCTGTGTGTCGGTCAACGACCCGTTCGTGATGCAAGCCTGGGGAAAAAGCCAGGACGTGCCAGAAGGACTGATGATGCTGGCCGATGGCAACGCCGAGTTCACTCGCGCCCTGGGTCTGGAACTCGATGCCAGCTCCTACGGCATGGGCGTGCGTTCCAAGCGCTTCGCGCTATATGCCGAAGACGGCGTGGTGAAGCAGCTGTATGTGGAGGCACCGGGTGAGTACCGGGTATCCACCGCCGAGCACATGCTTTCCCAACTGGCCTGAAACGCACGAAGTCGTGAGCGCCGGTAGGTAGACCCACAAAATAACGCCGCCCTCAAGGGGCGGCGTTACTTTTTGTCACGCTCGCGCAGCGAATGTACCCGTGCGGCGTGGCCGGTCAGTCAGCCGACGATCCGTCCGGCGACTCCGGGGTAGGCGCATCGTCTACACGCGCGCCAGCCGCCAACGATGGGTCGACCGCCGCCGCAATCCCCTCGTCGTCGACCGTCCCGTCACCGAGTTCGTCGTCCAGTGATGCATCCAGACGTTCAACGGCCTGCAAGGTCTCGTTGGCCGCCAGCTTCATCAAAGTCACCCCTTGGGTGTTCCGGCTGACCTGGGATATCTCCGATGCGTGGGTACGCACCAGGGTGCCGCCGTCGGATATCAGCAATACCTCGTGGTCTTCGCTGAGCTGGATCGCACCGACCAGTTTGCCGTTGCGCTCACTGGTCTTGAGTGCAATCACGCCCTGGGTGCCGCGCCCCTTGCAAGGGTACTGTTCCAGCTCGGTGCGCTTGCCGTAGCCACGCTCACTGGCGGTCAGGATATCGCCATCGCCGTCGACCACGATCAGACTGACCACCTTGGCATCCTCACCCAGGCGCATGCCGCGAACGCCCCGGGCGGTACGCCCCATGGAGCGCACGTTGCTGCCAGCGAAACGAACCGCCTTGCCCGCACTGGAGAACAGCATGATGTCGCAGCTGCCATCGGAAAGGCCGACACCGATCAACGCATCGCCCTCGTCAAGGTTGATCGCGATCTTGCCGCGTTGCAGGCGATAGGCATATTCCGTCAGCGGCGTCTTCTTGACGACGCCATTGCGGGTCGCAAAGAAAACATACCGGCCACCATCGTAATCACGCACCGGAACTACCGCCTGGACCTGCTCGTCAGGTTCCAGCGGGATCCAGTTGATGATCGGCCGCCCGCGGGCGTTGGGGCCCGCGTCCGGCAGTTGGTACACCGGCAGCCAGAACACCCGGCCGGCACTGGTGAACGTCAGCAAGGTGTCGTGGGTGTTCACCAGCCACAGGCTGTCGATGAAGTCCTCATCCTTGGTCGCCGCCGCGTTGCGCCCCCGGCCACCGCGCTTCTGCGCGCGGTAACTGCTGACCGGCTGGCGCTTGGCATAGCCCGAATGGGACAGCGTCACTACCACGTCCTCCGGTGCGATCAGGTCGAGGATATCGAGGTCTTCCTCACTCTCGCGGATCTCGGTGCGGCGCTCATCGCCGAACTCGACCTTGACGTTGTCCAGCTCGGTGCGGATCACCGCCAGCAGCACGTTGGGGTCTACCAGGATCTCGATCAGGCCACGGATGGCCTCCAGCAGCAGCTTGTACTCGTCGGTCAGCTTCTCCTGCTCCAGCCCGGTCAGGCGGTGCAGGCGCATCTCCAGGATCTGCTGGGCCTGGATTTCAGTCAGCTGGTATCGGCCGTCAACCAGGCCGACGCCCTTGGGCAAGTCGTCCGGACGCGAGTCTTCCGCCCCGACCGCGCCCAGCAGCGCACCGACCAGCCCCGGCTCCCACGTCTTGGCCAGCATGCGCTCGCGGGCTTCGTTGGGATTGGCCGAGGTCTTGATCAGCTCGATCATCTCGTCGATGTTGGCCAGCGCGACAGTCAGGCCTTCCAATATATGTGCACGTGCGCGAGCCTTGCGCAGCTCGAAGATGGTGCGACGGGTCACCACTTCGCGGCGATGGCGAACGAACGACTGCAGGATCTGCTTGAGGTTCAGCAGCTGCGGCCGGCCATCGACCAGCGCCACCATGTTGATGCTGAACGACGACTCCAGCTGGGTCTGCTGGTAGAGGTTGTTGAGCACCACATCGGCCGAGTCGCCACGCTTGATCTCGATGTAGATGCGCATGCCGTCCTTGTCGGACTCGTCTCGCAACTCGCTGATGCCCTCGAGCTTCTTTTCCTTGACCAGCTCGGCGATCTTCTCGATCAGCCGCGCCTTGTTGACCTGGTACGGAATTTCGGTGACAGCGATCGCTTCGCGACCGTTGTCGGCCACCTCGATATCCGCCTTCGCGCGCATGCGCACGCGACCGCGACCGGTGTGGTACGCGTTGATGATGCCGGAGGTGCCATTGATGATACCGGCAGTCGGGAAGTCCGGACCGGGCACGTGCACCATCAGCCCATCGATGTCGATCTCGGGGTTCTCGATCAACGCGATCGTCGCGTCGATGATTTCCGACAGGTTGTGCGGCGGGATGTTGGTCGCCATGCCAACCGCGATACCGGCCGAACCATTGATGAGCAGGTTCGGGACCCGGGTCGGCATGACCGTCGGCTCGAATTCCTTCTCGTCATAGTTCGGCTGGAAGTCGACGGTGTCTTTCTCGATGTCCGCCATCAACTCATGGGTGAGTTTGGACATGCGCGCTTCGGTGTAGCGCATCGCCGCGGCGGAGTCGCCATCCACCGAACCGAAGTTGCCCTGGCCATCGACCAGCATGTAGCGCAGCGAGAACGGCTGCGCCATGCGCACCAGCGTGTCGTAGACCGACTGGTCGCCATGCGGATGGTACTTACCGATCACGTCACCAACGATTCGCGCCGACTTGAAATACGGCTTGTTGGCGTGGGCGCCGAGAACGCTCATTGCGTACAGGACGCGCCGGTGCACTGGCTTGAGCCCGTCCCGAACGTCCGGAAGCGCGCGTCCGACGATCACGCTCATGGCGTAATCGAGGTAGCTGCGACGCATCTCGTCTTCGAGGTTTACCGGGATGATTTCCTTGGCAAATTCGGCCATCGGGTTTCCGTGTTTTGACAGGGGTTAGAGCGATATCGATCGCTGCCCGCGCCTATCGGAAACCACCCAGGCAATTCTTCCTGCGCGGCGATTTCTCGATCCGCGACAAGCAGATGAAAAAGACACTGAATCATAGCACGAAACGCGCTCTGACGCCCCGCTATTTTCCCCGGAAACAATGACTTAGCGCGGTTTTACGGTCGAATCGGACGCTGATGGAGGCTCGCGCCTCTCAATCGGGAAATGCGATCCGCATCGCGGCCTCGTCCGGACGCTCGATCACCCCACGCTCGGTAACGATGGCGGTGATCAGATCATGCGCCGTGACGTCGAACACCGGGTTCCAGGCACGGATACCATCGGCCGCCGTACGGGTCCCGGCGACGCCGAACAACTCGTCGGGGTCGCGCTCCTCGATATGGATGAAATCGCCCGACGCAGTGTCCATATCCACTGTCGATGACGGCGCCACCACCATGAACCCGACCCCGTAATGCCATGCCGATATGGCGAGCTGGCAGGTACCGATCTTGTTGGCGACATCGCCGTTGGCGCAGATGCGGTCCGCCCCCACCACGACCCATTGCACCTTGCCGGTTTTCATCAGGTGCGCGGCCGCCGCGTCGGCGATCAGGGTCGGGGCAATACCGTCCTGCTGAAGCTCCCACGCAGTCAGTCGTGCGCCTTGCAGCCACGGACGGGTCTCGCCCGCATACACCTGCTCGACCCGCCCCTGGGCGACGCCGGCGCGAATCACCCCCAGCGCGGTACCAAAACCGGCGGTTGCCAGCGAGCCGGTGTTGCAATGGGTCAAGACACTGCTGCCGGGTGCGATCAGGGCCGCACCAAGCACGCCCATCTGGCGATTGGCCGCCAGATCCTCGCGGGTGATTGCCTCCGCCTCGGCGGCGAGGGCCCCGCGCCACTGCTCACCGGCACCGGTGAGGACGCGCCGCATCCGCGCCAATGCCCAGGCAAGGTTGACCGCCGTGGGCCTGGCCGCATTGAGGTGGGCGATGGTCGGAGTGAGCTTGGCGGCCGCCTCGGGGCCATCGGCCGCGGTGATCTCACGGGCCGCCAGCACCAGGCCCCAGGCGGCGGCGATTCCAATGGCAGGAGCACCACGAACGACCAGCGTGCGGATCGCGTCGAACACCTCGTCACTGGTGCGGCAGGTGACGTATTCCACCTGGAAGGGAAGCTTGCGCTGGTCCAGCAGCTCCAGCGCGTCACTGGTCCAGCGGATGGGCCGGACCCGGTCATAACGGTCGAAATCGAGGGTATCGGTCATGGCGTTCTCAAGCTCGGAAGAAGTCAAATGCCAGCACGTCGGCGATCCGGTCGGTGCCCAGTATCGCCATCATCAGCCGGTCGACACCGAGGGCGACCCCGGCGCAATGTGGAAAGCCGGCGGCCAGCGATGCCAGGAAGCGCTGGTCCAGTTGCGGCACGATATCGCCACGACTCGCACGCACCTGCCGGTCGCGCTGGAAACGCGTCGTCTGCTCCACCGCATCGGCCAGCTCGTGATAGCCATTGGCAAGCTCCAGCGGCCCCAGATACAACTCGAAACGTTCGGCGACCGGTGGCTCGCCAGTGCCATCATCGCGCAGCCGCGCCAACGCGCATTGGCTGGCCGGGTAGTCGTGGATCGCCAGCATCTGGTCGTCGCGGAAATCCGGCTGCAACCGGTGGGTCATCAACAGGTCCAGCCAATCGTCACGCACCAGCCCGCGCGGATCGACAACAGCCTCACCCAGCGCTTGGCGCAGCTCGTCTTCGCTGGCGGTCATCGGGTCCAGGCCCAGCCGGTCGCGGTAGAGGTCACGGTAGCGAACCTGGACCAGTGGAACCTGTCGGCCGACCAGCGCGAGTGCGGCATTGATCACCTCGGCGGTTTCCACAATCAGCGCACGATGGTCCCAGCCCAGGCGATACCACTCCAGCATGGTGAATTCCGGATTGTGGCGAACACCGACCTCTCCATCGCGAAACACCCGGCCCAGTTCGTAGCAATCACCAAAGCCGGCCGCCAACAGGCGCTTGAGCGGGTACTCGGGGGACGTACGCAACCATCGCGTTCGCGGCGCGCCATCGGTGCGTCCGCTGAACTGCAGCGAGAACGAGGCGATATTGGGCTCGGTGTTGCCGGCCACCGACATCATCGGCGTCTCGACCTCGGTGACGTCACGCTCGGCGAAGAACGCACGGATGCAGGCGTTGAGGGCGGCGCGCAGGCGCAGCGCATCGAAGCTCGCCGTCGGCTGCCAGTCCGACGTCATGTCGATCTCATTCGTGTGCAGCCAGGAAGGCGATGAGCTTCGCCTCGTCCCAGATTGCGACGCCCAGCTCCTCGGCCTTGGCAAGCTTGGAGCCGGCAGCCTCGCCGGCGACGACAAAGCCGGTTTTCTTCGACACGCTGCCAGCGGACTTTGCGCCCAGGGCTTCCAGCCGGGCCTTGGCCTCATCGCGGGTCATCGACGACAAGGTCCCCGTCAGCACCACGGTCTGGCCGTCCAGCGCACCGGCAACGCGTGTCTCGTCCTGCGGAACCCGCGCCTCCAATCGTTCCACCGCAGCAGCCGACGCGGACAGCAGCCCGGCGTTGCCGACATCCTGCAACCAGTCGAACAGCGCCGTCGCGGTATCGTTCGGCAAACCGGCGGTAACAAAATCATGTTGCGGCGCCTTCAGCAGACGCGCCACCGCAGCGGCGGGCTGATCCGCGAGCGGAAATGCCGCTGCCACCTGTTCGGCGCGAATGCGGGTGATCTTCGGGATATCCAGGTCGACCAGCAGGGTCGCCAAACCCAGGTCATCGCGCAGCTTCGGCGACGGGTCATGGGCATCGTTGATGGTGACGCCGCGCGCCAGCAACTCGTCGATGACCTGCTGGTTGCCCGGCTGGTCCATGAAGTTCCCGATGGAGCGGGCGACTTCCCCTCCGATATCAGGCACCCGCTTGAATAACGGCCACGGCAAGTGACGGATTATTTCCAGGTCGCCGAACCAGGTCGCCAACGCCTTCGCGGTGCTCTCGCCGACATGCTGGATACCCAGGCCGAACAGAAAACGCTCCAGCGTGGTGTCGCGGCTGCGGTCAATCGCCTCGATCAGGTTCTCGGCCCATTTGGTCGCGACCTTGGCCGGCTTGCCGTTGCTTGCCGCGGACACATCCGCCGGCGCTTCCGGCAGCGCGTCCTGCGCGGCATCACCGCGGCTTTTCATCTCCAGCAGGTCATCGAGGGTCAACTTGTACAGATCGGCGACGGTCGTGACGTAATCCAGATCCGACAGATACTCGATGTAGCGCTCGCCGAGACCATCGATGTCCATCGCCCGGCGCGAGGCGAAATGCCCGATGGCTTCCTTGCGCTGGGCCGCGCAGGTCAACTCGCCCGAGCAGCGCCAAACCACACCGCCCTCCTCGCGGACGATCCGCGAGCCGCAGACCGGGCACTCGGTTGGCATCACCCATACCGGCGCACCGGGCGCGCGCTGGTCAGGCACGACCCGGACGATCTCCGGGATCACATCACCGGCGCGGCGCACGATCACCGTATCGCCGATGCGCACGTCCAGTCGCGCGATCTGGTCGGCGTTATGCAAGGTCGCCTTGCTGACCACCACGCCGGCGACCTGCACCGGCCGCAAGCGCGCCAGTGGCGTAGCCGCACCGGTGCGGCCGATATTGATATCGATCGCCTCAAGCACGGTCGACTGCTCCTGGGCGGGGAACTTGTGCGCGATCGCCCAACGTGGTGCGCGCGAGACAAAGCCCAACTCGCGCTGTCCCGCGTAATCGTCGAGTTTGTAGACCACCCCGTCGATATCGAACGGCAATCCGGCACGACGCTCACCCAGTCGCTGGTAGTAGTCGAGCAAGCCGCTGGTGCCGGCCACCACCGCGCTTTCAGCACTGACCGGCAGGCCCCATTCGCGCAATCGTTGCAGTGTCGCCGAGTGGGTTTCGGGCAGTTCGCCGCCTTCCACCACGCCCACCGCATAGGCATAGAACGCCAGCGGGCGGCGCGCCGTGATGCGTGGATCCAGCTGGCGCAGCGAGCCGGCAGCGCCATTGCGCGGGTTGGCGAGCACCTTGCCGCCCTCTGCCCGTGCGCGTTCGTTGTAGCGTTTGAATCCTTCCAGTGGCATGTAGACCTCGCCGCGCACTTCCAGCACGTCGGGCCAGCCCGCGCCACGCAGCTGCAACGCGATCGCCTTCACCGTGCGCAGGTTGGCGGTGACATCCTCGCCGGTGGCACCGTCGCCGCGGGTCGCGCCCTGGACGAAGCGGCCGTGCTCGTAGCGCAAGCTGATTGCCAGGCCATCGAGCTTTGGCTCGACCGAAAACAGCGGATTGTCCCGGCCGGTCTTGTGCTCGATCCGGCGCACGAAGTCCGCCACTTCCTGTTCGGTAAAGGCATTGGCCAGCGACAACATCGGCACAGCGTGTCGTACCGGCGCAAAGGCGCCTGACGGTGCCGCCCCGACACGCTGGGTGGGCGAATCCTCGCTCGCCAGCGCCGGAAACTCCGCTTCCAATGCCTCCAGCTCGCGCAGCAGCCGGTCGTACTGCGCATCCGCCAGCACCGCATCGTCAAGCACGTGGTAGCGGAAATTGGCGTCATCGAGCTGACGGCGCAGTTCGTCGACGCGGCTTCGGGCTTCAGCGGTGGCGGCTGCGGACATGACTTTCATGCACGGGACGGCGGTGCCGGGACACGGCTTACCAGCGCGTCGGCTTGCTCAATGGCGGGGCTTCGCGCTGGCGATCGTAGGCGCGCAACTCGTCGCGGATATGGCCGATACGCTGGCGCCCGAGGTTGTTGCGTTGCTCATCCAGCACGATGCCGTCGAGCAACTCGGCCATGCGCTCCGCGGTCGGCAGCATGGTCTCCCAGGCGTCCAGCGCGGCAATCGGTGCCGGCAGGGTCAGGAAAAACGCGATCGCCGGAGTTTCCAGCTCCTGGATGTTCGCCATGTCGAAGTTGCCGGACTTGGTGATATTGGCAACGCTGAACACCGGCCCGCGCTCGGGTCGTTGATCAAGCAGCCGGTGGAACACGCTCATGTGGCCGTACACCAGGCCGGCCTTCTCGGCCGCCACCACGATGTCGGGACCACGGAGCTTGTGGCCGGCGCGGGCCGCCAGGTAAACGGTCACGATCTTGTCGAACTCGTCGCTGACACGGCGCCCCAGCTCGGCGCTGGCGATATCGGCCGTGCCGTCCAGGCTGCGCTCAAACAGCTCCAGTTCGGCCTGGCTGGTGGCATCACCGGTGGCGGGCGGCTCACCAGCCAGCTCATCCTCCAGTTGCTCGCCCAAGGTGGGCTCGCGACGCTCGCCCGTCGTTTTGGCATCGCGGGGAACCCGCCTGCCCTGTCCGGGTTTGCGTGGACGACCGAAGAATACGATCGCGCCAATCAGGATCAGGCCGGCGATCAGGATTCCGATCCGCAGCAGGGTCATGTCCGACATTGTTTCGCTACTCCTTGCTGGTGCGGTTGTAGGGCAATGGTGCCTCGCCCATCAGGCGGCACCGGCCAGACGGGTGGCCTCGGCCAGGTCCACCGATACCAGACGGCTGACACCGGGCTCGCGCATGGTGACGCCAGCCAGCTGATGCGCTGCTTCCATGGTCGCCTTGTTGTGGCTGACGAACAAGAACTGTACCTGTTCACTCATCTCGCTGACCATCGCCGCCAATCGTCCGACATTGGCTTCATCCAATGGCGCATCGACCTCGTCGAGCAGGCAGAACGGCGCCGGATTGAGCTGGAAGATCGCAAACACCAGCGCCACCGCGGTCATCGCCTTCTCGCCGCCAGACAGCAGCGAGATATTCGACACCCGTTTTCCGGGCGGCCGGGCCATGATCGCCACGCCGGCATCGAGCAGATCCTCGCCGGTGAGCTCCAGGTAGGCGTGCCCGCCACCAAACAGGCGCGGATACAGCTGCTGGACGCCGGCATTGACACGGTCGAAGGTGTCCTTGAAGCGGCCCCGGGTTTCCCGGTCGATCTTCCGGATCGCCTCTTCCAGGGTCTCCAGCGCCGTGGTCAGATCGGTGTCCTGGGCATCCAGGTAGTCCTTGCGCTGGGCGGCTTCGGCATGCTCGGCGATCGCGGCCAGGTTGACCGGCTCCAGACGGCGCAGTTTGGCGTCCAGCTCGCTGACCGTCTTCGACCATGCCGCAGGCTCCATCTCGTCGGTCAGGGTATTGGCGACATCCTCAAGCACGAAACCGGCCTCAACCACGTCCTCGGCCAGGGATTCGGCCTTCAGCACGATCGCTTGCTGGTCCAGCCGGCGCTGGCCGATCGCCTCGCGCTGCGCCAATGCCTGCTCGTCGCGCTGCTGGCGGGTCTGCTCGAACCGGCGCAGATCATTGTCGATACCGTCCACGGCAGTACGCGCCGCGGTGAGCTTGTGCTCGACCTGAACCCGCTGCTCCAGGGTGGCTTGTCGCTGCTGCTCAAGCTCCAGCACCGGGTCGTCACCTGCGACCAGCTGGCTGGCCAGTTCACCCAGGCGCAGGTCGAGCACGCCGCGTTGGCCGCCCATCCGGTCCAGCGCCTGGGCCAGCGAGGTGACCTGGGCGCGTTGCGACTCCAGGGTCAGTGCCAGCGCATGGCTGGCGTCGCGCGACTCATGGGCCAGGTTGCGGGCCTGGTCGCGGGCTTCCATCAGGTGGCGGCGCTCGCCATCCAGCACCAGCCGCGCATCCTCCAGCTCGGTCATCCGCATGACCGCCTCTTCCTGGCGGTTGCGCGACTCGCGACCCTGCTCGTGTGCGTCGTCCAGGGACCCGGCCAACTGGGTCAATTCAACCTCGATCTTCTCGATCCGGCCGCGCGCCGAATCCAGGCGGCCCTGCTGGCTCTGCAACCGGCCCGCCATCTCCGAGACGCTGCGATGGGCCGTGTACAGGCTGCGCTGGGCGTCTTCGCGCTGCTGCTCGGCCGCCAGCAGGCGATCACGCAACTGGCTCAGGCCGGAGTCCAACTCGCGCTCGCGCTCCTGCAAGACCTCGATCTGTTCACGCAGCGACTGGATCTCCTTCTCCCGGAGCAACGCGCCCTGCTGGGCCGCGCCCGAGCGCAGCACCTGCATCCAGCCGGCGCCCACGCGTTCACCATTACGGGTGATGACCGACTCGTCCGCAGCCAGTCCAGGCAGCAGCGCACGCGCGGCTTGCAGGTCCTCGGCCACATGCAATCGGGACAAGAGGCGGCGAATCGCCACCGGGCCACGCACCTTGGACGCCAGCGAAGTCGGCGCGACATCAAGCGGATCGGCTTGGGATGACACCAGCGATAGACGACCCTCGCCCAGTTCGCCAATCGCCGCCACCAACGCCTCGGGAGATTCGACCAACACCCCTTCGATCAGCTGGCCCAGCGCGTCTTCCACAGCGTTTTCCCAGCCCGCGTCGACCTCCAGCGCTTCGCCAACACGGGTTGCCGAGTCCAGCCCACGTGCCTGCAACCAGGCCGTCGCAGCGCCCTGCTCCTGGCCCAGCGCGGCATTCTGCAACGCCTCCAGGGACGACAGGCGACCACGCGCCGCCTGTGCCTGTTTGCGCACGTCGGCCAGCCCGGACTGGGTGGCGCGTTGTTGCTCCTGCAATCCGTCGACGCTGGATTTCCGGCCCTCCACAGCGTCGGTCAGGCTGTCCAGCGACAGTTTGTGGGTCTCGTGTTGCTCTTCCAGCTCGGCAAACGTCGCGGCCAGCGTGCTCAGGTCCAGACCGGCGCGTTCGGCGGTCAACGCCTCGCGACGGCGGTCCGCCTCCAGCGCCTGGCGGTCCAGATGCTCGATCCGGGTACGTTCGACATCGGCGGCACGGGTCGCCTCGGACTGGGCACGGGTGTGCTCATCCCAACGCTGCTGCCAGGCTGCCAGCGCGGTCTCGGCATCGCGCAGGACGTCCTGGCGGGCGACATCCTCCTCGCGCATCTGCTCCAACCGTGGCTCATCACTCTCGATTGCCGCAGCCAACACATCCAGGCGGGATTGATCGCTGCCGATATGCTCGGCGATCTGCGCCAGTTGGGTCTGCGCCTCGTCGCGCGCTTTCTGCAGCCGGGTCGACATCTCGCGTTGGTGCTGGATCTGCTGCTCGATCCGGGCCAGCGCGCCGCCGACCTCGTAACTGTTCGCCTGCGCCTTGCTCAGCGCCTCGGCGGCTTCTTCCCGTCGTACCCGGCCGGTCTCGATTTCCCGCTCGGCCTCGCGCTGCTCCGCGATCAACTGCTGCAGGCGGGTCTCCTGCTGGGCCAGTTTTTCGCGTTGTCCCTGCAGCTTGCGGTCCAGCGCACGATGTTCGAGCGCCTTCCATTCCGCGTCCCGGATTCTCCGGTCGGCCTGGATGGCTTGGTATTGCTCGGCCTGACGGGCTTGGCGGGCAAGATGCTCCAGCTGCTTGCCGACCTCCTCGCGCAGGTCGCTGAGCCGGTCGAGGTTCTCCCGGGTGTGCCGGATGCGGGTCTCGGTCTCCTTGCGACGCTCCTTGTACTTGGAGATGCCGGCTGCCTCTTCCAGGTACACGCGCAGATCCTCGGGCCGGGCCTCGATGATCTGGCTGATCATTCCCTGCTCGATGATCGAATAACTGCGCGGACCCAGTCCGGTCCCCAGGAACAGATCGGTAATGTCGCGTCGGCGGCACTTGCTGCCATTGAGGTAGTACTGGCTGCCCCCATCACGGCTGACCAGGCGCTTGACCGATATCTCATCGAAGGCGCCGTACTCACCGGTGATGGTGTGGTCGGAGTTGTCGAACACCAGCTCAACGGTGGCCTGCGACACCGGCTTGCGCGCCGAGGAGCCCGCGAAAATCACGTCGGTCAACGAATCCCCGCGCAGCCGGCTGGCCGAGCTTTCGCCCATCACCCAACGCACCGCGTCGATGATGTTGGACTTGCCGCAGCCGTTCGGCCCGACCACTGCAGTCAGGTTCGACGGCAGGTGCAGGGTGGTCGGATCGACGAAGGACTTGAAGCCGGACAGCTTGATCGTGGACAGACGCATGCGTCGCGGGAACCTCTTGAGCGCCACACGGGCGCTTCCATTAATGCCAAATGAGTTTAACTATATCGCCCAAGCTGTTGAATCCTATGAAACAAGACCCTGAAGAAGCCTGTGCCCATCGGCAAGTATAACGGGCCAAGGCGGACTGCCGGATCACCCGGGGAAGGTCTGAACAATTAACCGTCACCCCATAACAAACCATCACCCCACACCAAGCCGTCATCCCCGCGAAGGCGGGGATCCATGGACTTCAAGCCGCTGACCCCAGGAACGTTCATCCATCACCGTCCAGGCGCTCGCCGCTGTCGGGATCAAAGAAGTGGACGCTGCCCGCCGCAAGCGACAAGGGCAGCTTCGCCCCCACCCCGGGCAGCTCCTGGGGCGGACAGCGCGCAACCAGCGCGTCGGAACCATGGCGCAGGTTGACGAAGATCTCGTTGCCGACCGGTTCGAGCATCTCGATCCCGGCCACGAAACTCGGGCTGGCTCCATCGGTCGCCGGCTGCAGGTGCTCGGGCCGGAAGCCGATCGTCACCTCGCGCTGCAGCCATGGCACCGGGACTTCACTGACAGCCCCGTCCAGACCGATGCGATCACCTTCGGCGGTGTGCAGCGACAACCCGTCGTCGTCACGCTGCAGCCGGCCGTGCAACACATTCATTGCCGGGCTGCCCAGGAACGTGGCGACAAACAGGTTCGCCGGCTTGGCGTACAGGTTCATCGGAGTGTCTATCTGCTGGATCAGGCCATCGTTGAGCACCACGATCCGCTGCCCCAGCGTCATCGCCTCGATCTGGTCATGGGTTACGTACACCATCGTCGCACCCAACTGGCGATGCAGACGCGCGATTTCCACCCGCATCCCGGCGCGCAGCTTGGCGTCCAGGTTGGACAAGGGTTCATCCAGCAGGAACACCTGCGGTTGCCGGACCAGCGCCCGTCCCAGCGCCACCCGCTGGCGCTGGCCACCCGACAGCACGGCCGGCTTGCGCTCCAGCAACTCGTCCAGCTGCAGCATCGTGGCTGCCTCACCGACCCGGGCGCGGATCTCGGCCTTGGCCATCCCGCGCAGCTTGAGCCCGAAGCCCAGGTTCTCCGCCACCGTCATGTGCGGATACAACGCGTAGCTCTGGAACACCATCGCGATGTCGCGATCCTTGGGTGGCAGGTCGTTGACCACGCGCTCGCCGATCCGCAATTGTCCGGCGGTCACGGTTTCCAGCCCGGCGATCATCCGCAGCAGCGTTGACTTGCCACAGCCCGACGGCCCCACCAGCACCAGCAATTCACCATCGGCGACCACGAAGCTGGCCTCGGCAACGCCAACGTGACCATTCGGGTAGACCTTGCGCACACGCTCCAGGCTGACCTTGGCCATGCACTCTCCTGCGGTTGTGACCCAAGGTTACCGCGATGGGTCGGCCGGCGGCCCGCCTGCCTCGGCTATCCTGCCACGCAACCACCCTCACGCCACCCGTCGACCCCGTCGCCGGGCCGTCAATTCCCAGAGACCCAGTATTCATGAGCGATGCACGCGTTTTCCCGGACGGCTTCCTGTGGGGCGCCGCCACGGCCGCCCACCAGATCGAAGGCTCGCCGCTGGCCGATGGTGCCGGCGCAAGCATCTGGACCCGCTTCGCCCACACCCCCGGCATGACGGTCGACGGCGCCACCGGCGATGTTGCCTGCGATCATTACCGGCGCTGGAAGGACGACGTGGCCTTGATGCGCGAACTGGGCCTGACGGCCTACCGCTTCAGCGTGTCGTGGTCGCGGATCCTGCCGGACGGCACCGGCCGGGTAAACCAGGCCGGGCTGGACTTCTACTCCAACCTGGTCGACGAGCTGCTGGCCAACGGCATCGAGCCGATGCTGACGCTTTACCACTGGGACCTGCCGGCGGCGCTGGACGACCGCGGGGGCTGGCTCAACCCGGACAGCGCCGACTGGTTCGCCGAGTACGCCAGCGTCATGTATCGCGCCCTCGACGGCCGAGTGAAGAAGTGGGTCACCCTCAACGAGCCGTGGGTGATCACCGATGGCGGCTACCTGCACGGTGCCCTCGCCCCCGGCCACCGCAGCCGCTACGAGGCACCGATTGCCAGCCACAACCTGATGCGGGCCCATGGCGCGGCGGTAAAGGCCTACCGCGACATCGGCCAACACGAGATCGGCCTGGTGGTGAACATCGAGCCGAAGTACCCCGCGAGCGACTCACCCGACGACCATGCCGCCGTCGCCCGCGCGCATGCCTATATGAATGGCCAGTACCTGGACCCCGCCCTGCTCGGTCATTACCCGCCCGAGATGAAGGAAATATTCGGCGACGCATGGCCGGATTGGCCGGCGCAGGACCTCGAGCTGATCCAACAGAAACTCGACTTCATCGGCATCAACTACTACACCCGCAGCGTCACCCGGGCCGACGACAGCTACCCGTTGAACGCCGGCGCCGTGCGGCAACCGCTGGGCACCTACAGCGAGACCGGCTGGGAAGTGTTCCCGCAGGGCCTGGTCGACCTGCTGTCCTGGGCCAGGGACCGCTACGGCAATATCCCCACCTACATCACCGAAAATGGCGCCGCGTTCTTTGACCCGCCGGTCGCCGAGGATGGCCGTGTGCGCGACCCGTTGCGGACCGATTACCTGCGGAAGCACATCGGCGCCGTGCACCAGGCGATAGCGGCCGGCTGCGACATCCGCGGCTACATGCTGTGGTCGCTGATGGACAACCTGGAATGGTCACTGGGCTACACCAAGCGCTTTGGCATGGTGCACGTGAACTACGCCACCCAGCAGCGCACACCGAAGGACAGCGCGCGCTGGTATGCCAAGGTCATCGCCAGCCACGGCCGGCACCTGGATGAGCCGTTGCCGTAACGCTCGTCCGGATGCTTATTCCCCTTGTTCGGTAATGTCCTCGACACGCTGCACGCGCCTACGGTACTCAGCGACGTTGTCGCCACCAATGCGCTTCCTCTGCGTGCCTTTCAGCGTGTCGACCTTCTGGTCCGTGCCGGTCACCTGCTTGGCTTCGACGACGGTATCGCGTTCGAAGGCATGGGATTTATCGGTGTTGCGGTAATACCGGTACAGGGCCCAGTACAGGCCGGTGGCGCCTGCCGGACCGAGCAGGAGCAGCCATAGACCACCGTCGTCGCCCATCACTAATTCCCCATCATGATCATGAGTGCAATGCCTTCGAGAACGCTGCCGGCAGTTAGCGCGGCCAGCAGGAGCTTCCATTGCTGCACCGGCACGCTGCCCATGGTCTCGCCGGTGCGACCATTCACCGCGATGTAGTGCAGCATGCCGCCGTTGCTGCCCGGCTGGTGGTACGAGTACAGCCATACGGGCAGGTACATCGACACCCAGCGGGTGCCGTGAACGGTGAGGCCTTCCTGCTCCCAGCGCACGCCGCGATCGTAACGGTCCACCGATTTTTCGACCTGGGAGCGGGCGATCGACAGCAGTTGGTCTTCCAGACGTGGGCGCAGGTGCTCCACATCCTGGTCGCGCTTCTCCGTGCTGAAGCCGGCCAGGAAGGAAGCGTTCCACTTCACCGCGTTCTTCGTGTCGAACGGCAGGATCGTGTTGATGATGTTGTTGGTGTTGCTGCCCGTGTCGAGGTTGCCGCGCTCAGTGGAGGATTCCATTGGCAGGTCGTCCACGGTGAAGTCCACGTGCCGGCCGACCTGGTACACGTCGGCGTCGTAGTAGGTCTCTTTTTTGTCGCCGCTGCCGCGCGTGTAACGCCGCGTCTGGATCTCGCCATGGCCGGTGACGTCGGCGCTCGCGTTGCCATCGACGATCATGTACGGCAGGTAGACGCCGATAACGTTCTCGGGCGTGAACTGCTCCTTGAATTCCTTCAACGCGAACATGCGTCGCTTGTTCACGAACTGGCGGATACGCGCGACCGCGTCGTCCTTGCCGATGTGGAACGGCAGCACCGCGTCGGGCACCGCGCCGTTGGCCACCTGCTCGTTGACGCCGAAAACGTGGCGGCACCAATGACAGCGCGCGGTCATCGCATTTTCGGTATTGATCGTCACCTCGGCGCCGCAGCCGGTGCACTTGAAGCTCATCAGGCTGGCGGCGTCGGCCTCTATGTCCCGCGCACCCGAAGCGATCACCGTGCCGGTGAGCTCGTCAAGGCCTTCGCCGAGCCCGAATTCCTCCTCGACCCGCTCGGCTTGCCATTGGTGGCGGCAAAAGAGGCAGACCAACAGGTCGCTGCCGGCCTTTTGCCGGACCTCGCTGGCACCGCATTTGGGGCAGCGGTTGAGGCCGTCCTGAAGCTCGGTGGCAGAGGTGTCGATGGCGACCGGATCGGGCGCCAGCAATTCGTCGCGGATCGGTTCGGGCAGCGTGTCCGGGTCGACAGGAAAACTACCCGGTCGCGGCGGCACATCCTGCGGCGAGCCGGGACCGGTGTAAGGCGGCACCCGCGGCGGCGTAGTGGTATCCGGCATGGTTCTGCGACTCCGCCTTACAGGCCCAGTACCTTGGCCTTGGCCGCGTCGTAGTCAGCCTGGGTAATCAGGCCGAGATCAAGCATTTCCTTCGCCTTGGTCAATTTCGCAATCGGGTCAGCCGCGGCGGGTGCGGCTGGTGCCACCGGTTGCTGCAAGTTACCCAGGCCACCCATCATGCCGCTCGCCATCCCGATGCCCATGACACCTGCGGCGCCACTGGTCTCACCCGCCGACTGGATACCCTGCGCGACGCTGGCCTGCAGGTTGGAATTGCCGCGTGCACCGGCCAGTGCGTCGGCGCGTTGCACGGTCTTGAGCAGTTCCCGCGTATTGGGGTCGTATTCAATGGAAATGATGGCGGTCTTGAAGATGGCCAGGCCACGGTCGGATTTCCACTGATAGGCGTTTTCCACCGCGTCGGACAGGCTCTTGGCAAAGCCAATCGAATCCTGCTGCAGCTTGGTGATGCGATTGCCCTTGCTCGGATCATTCGTATACAGACTGAAGGCCGGCGCAAGCGAACCCACCACTTCGTTGAACAGCTGGCTGGCGGCGGCATTGTCGATGTCGGTGAAATCGAAGACCTGGCCCGGCTGGAGATACGCTGCCGGTACGAAATTCTTCACGAACAGGATCGGATCGACGATCTTCAGCGTGTAGGTACCACGCGTCACCGCGCCCACCTGCGTGCCCAGGAAGCCATCGTCCCAATAGATTTCAGATTGCGTGCCGAAGCGGTTGTTCGGCAGTTCCTTCAGCGACACGAAGAAAGCGGCTTGCTGCGAACCGGGCTGGCCGCCGAACTTGAAGCGCTCCCAGCTCTGCTTGATCAGCGAAGAGACAAGTCCGTCGCCTGCGAAAACCGACTTCGAGTTGAGGTCGTCCGATCGCCATTCATAACCGCCCGGCTCGGCCGCGAAACCGGTGATCGCGCCATCCTGGAACAGCAGCAACCCGTAACCTTCGGGCACGATGATCTTCGAACCGTTGGTGATGATGTTCGAGGACGCCTTGGTATTGGAGCCGCGCCCTGCATTGGTGCCATGCGGCACCGCCGCGAACAACGCCGCGGTCGACGGCAAACCCTCCGGCACCGTGTAGAAGTCCTTCCATTGGTCGGCGAGCGCACCACTGACCGAACCCACTACTGCTTGAACAAGCCCCATGCCAACTCTCCCTGATTCGTGACCGGGTACTGTACCCGCCATGCTGCGGGCAACTATACCTGCGCACAGTTATCAATCAGGAAGCCCCGCGGCTTCCGGGTCGTGGGTTACGGCGACACCCCAACCTCCACGTCGGCTTGCAACCGGTCGATTCGCAGCTCGCTCCCCTGCCACGGACGCGGCTCGCCATCGATGCGTGCATTGCCGCCGGTCATCGGCTTGGGCAACCGCAGCACCACGCCGCCGGGCGGCAGCCGGATGCCGGGGTGCAGCTTGAGCCGGACCGTGTCGCCATCGCGATGCAAGGTGTAGCCCAACTCGCCATACGGCGTGCGCAGACCGTCAATGACAATTCCCTGCCCGTCCAGCCAACTGGCCGGGATGCCGGCGGCGATCACCAGCGATTGGTCGATCTCGCGGCTGTAGGCAAACAGGTCCAGCGCGGAGCGCACGTAGTCCGATGCCACCCAGGCGTGTGGCAGGTCACCGAGGAAAAACGGTTTGCGCGGCGTGCGCGAGACCACTTCGGCCCACTGGTTCCAGCCTGGCGGCTGCTGGTCGGCGAAGAAGAACGCCAGCGCTTCGTGGGCACGCTCGCGCCAGCCCAGGCGCACGAAGGTACCGACGGTCCGCAGCTCGTACGGGGTGTAGTCCTTCCAGTCCCGGGTGCCGTCACGACGACCGACAAACTCGCGCCAGTAACGCTCGAAGGTGTTGTGCAACAGCTCTGTTGGCATCCGGCCCTGCTCGCCACCCGGCGCCAGCGCGATGGTGGTCGAGGTCGCGTCAAAATCGCCGAGCTCGGCCGCGCCGGGGATGTAGTCGATATCGTGTTGCCCGGTCGCCGCCTCGATGGAGGCGTACAGGTCGGCGCGGAACTGGTCGCGCGACGCCGCGAACCGCTCGGCATCGGCATCACGGCCCAGCCATTGCGCGATCAGCACCGCGTCCTTGTAGCCGCGCAGCGTCCAGAAGTTGTCCCAGTACGAGTGCATCGGCTTGGCCGAGTAGCCCTCGTGACTGATCGAGGCCGGCATCATGCCGTAGAACGCCGGGTTGATGGCGCGGTTGGCCGCGGTGCGCTCGCTCAGGCGCAACTGGTCCATGTAGGCCACCGCAGCCGCCACGTGGGGCCACAGGTCTTCGAGCACTTGCCGGTCGCGGCGATGGCGGTAGACCTCGGCGATGGTGAATATCAGCTCGCCGTGGCTGTCGTTCTCCGGCACCGGATCGCTGCCGCGGTCGTCGACGCAACACGGGACTTTGCCGCTATCGAACTGATACGGCGCGTGCCAGCGCACGAATGCTTCGGCGACATCCCCGCGGCCCAGCCGCAACAGGCCCTCGGAAATCATCGCGCCATCGCGGATCCAGGTCCGGGCGTAGGAGCGGGTGCCCGGCCGCAGCTGCGGGCCATTGCGGCTGATCAGCATGTGGGCCAATCCGGTGCGCAGGGTATCGACCACGTGCTGGCCGGCAGCGGGCACCTCCAGGGTCACCCGATCCAGTTTGTCGTGCCAGTCGATGGCTGCGCGGGCCTGCCGGGCCGCCGCATCGCCGGCCAGAACGCCGTCGACCGCAAGATCGCCTGTCAGTGGTGCGCGCCAGTCGAAGCTGCGGCTCTCGCCCGCTGCCAGCCGGACCCGGTACAACATCGCGCCCGACGCCAGGCCGGTGGGGTCGTGCTCGACCCGGGCACGGATGCCGGCCTTGACCAAATCGTCGGGCGGCTCGGGATCGGCCTGGAATCCGGTCGCCGCCCTTGCCGCGAGTCGCTCGACGACCGTGCCGGCATCGAAGGTGGAGGCGATGGTCGCATCGGGCACTTGTGACGGTGCAATCTTGCGTTCGCCATTGACGGTCCAGACGCCCGCCTGCGCCGACAACGAGCCTCCCGAAGCATCGAATGCCAAGCGGTTGATCGGGCTGACGCCGCCGGGCGTGCTCAGGAACTGGGACGGCGGATTGACCTGCAGCGGCCGCAGCGCCAACGCCAGGGTGTAGTCGCGGGATTGCCCGCTGGTATTGGTAAGCACGTAACGGGCACTCAGCTGCGATTGCCCGGGCCGGCCTTCGGCGAAGGGGGTGATCGCCAGATCGAACTGCGGATGACGCCAGCCGACGGTCGGGATCGGCAGATAGCCATCGAGCAGCGACTGGCTGGCCTCCACGTCCGCCCAGCTGACCAGCTCGCCATCGCTGATCACGAACGGTTCGATGCGGATGCCGCCGCGTGCCACTTCCACCGCGCCGTCCTCGCCGATCAAGCCCTGCTCGGCGCCGCCGTCGGTCCCGACCACGGTCCAGTACGGCTGCACGCCAACGAAGCCACGCGGGTAATGGCCACGTGGCGCGGTCGCGGCGATGGCGCGGATGAAGTCGTTCGGGGTCGATGCAAACCCGAGTGGTTCGATGGTGATCCCGGCCAGCGCAAACTCCGCGTCCGTGCCGCCCATCGGTCGCAAACGCAGGTAGCGCGCCTCGGACTCCGGCAAGGCGATCCAGTCCCGACCTCCGTTGCCGTCGGTCACCCGGCGGACGTCGCGCCATAGCCTGCGATCATTCGACAAGGCGATGGCGTAATCGCTGGCGTGCCGGTCACCCCATTGCAGGCTCAGTCCGCCAAATTCACGCAGGCGGCCCAGGTCCAGCACCAGGTCGGCGCCGTCCTGGAAACGCGCCCGCCACACGGTTTCCGGGTCACCGTCGGTGACGGCGCTCACGGCAACGGCGTCGACCGAAGCCTTGCCCTCGACGTCGCCCACGCCCTCGCCCGCCTCGACGCTCGCCGTAGCAGTCAACGGTGAGCCATCGTCCGGCGTCCGCTCCCGGAACACCAGGCTGTCGAAACAAACGGCCCCGGCGCCGCCGGCGCTGCTGTAGACCGTGAACTCGACGCTGGCGCTGCGGTGCATTGCCGGATCGGGGGACGGCCCCCACGCCCGACTGATGTGGCGCTTCTTGTAGACCACCGGTGTCCACTGCGCCGGCAGCTCGACCTTGGGCCGGTTGACCCACCACACGTTGTCGCCGCTGGCATCCACCAGTTTGAACTGCAGGTCATTGACCGGTGCATCGCCGCGCAACTGGAACGAGAACTGATAATCCGCGGGGTATTCCATCGGCAGCTTACGTTGCAGGCCGACGTAACCGGAGACGCCATTGAAATCGTAGTCCAGACACAGTGCGCGACCCTGGATGCCATCGACTTCGCGCAAGCTGCCGCTGACCTGGTCGGAGGTGACGACGCTCCAGTCGGCGGCATGGTCGAAGCCATCCAGCGTGCGCGCCTGGCCGTGGGCAAGCACCGGCACCGACTGCGCCGATACCAGCAACAAGCCGAACGCAAGCAGGACCCGACCGCGGGTCTTCCCGCCGGTCAATTCCGGGTCAACACGACTGGACGCATACATTGATCGTGCCTCCTTCAGCCCTTGACGCTGCCCACCAGCAAACCCTGCATGTAATAGCGCTGCAGCACCAGGAACAACACCAGTACCGGCAGCACGGTGACCACCGAGCCGGCCATCATCAGTTCGTTGTCCTGCACGTGCTCGCGCGACAGCGACGCCAGCGCCACCGGCAGCGTGTACAGGTCGGCATCACTGAGCACGATCAATGGCCACATGAAGTCGTTCCAGGCGGCCAGAAAGCTGAAAATCGCGAGCGTCACCAGGATCGGCTTGAGCGCCGGCAGCACGATCTGGAAGAAGATCCGGAACTCGCCGGCGCCATCGATCCTCGCGGCCTCCAGAAGTTCATCCGGGATCGAGCGCGCGTACTGGCGGACCAGGAAGATGCCGAAAATACCCGCCATGCCGGGCACGATCGCCGCGGCATAGGTATTCACCAGCCCGACCTGCTTGAGCATCAGGAACAACGGCATCATCGCCACCTGCGCCGGGATCACCAGCGCCGCCAGCAGCACCCGGAATACCGGCTCGCGACCGGCAAAGCGCAGCTTCGCAAAGGCGTAACCAGCCAGGGTGTTGAGCAACACGGCGATCAGTGTGGTCAACGTCGCCACCAGGAAGCTGTTGAACAGGTAGCGGCCCATCCCGGCCTTGGCGAACAGCTCGTGGTAGTTGCCCCACGTCGCCGCGGACGGCAACAACGGCGGTGGGAAGCTGCTGGCCTCCCCGGGCTGCATGAATGACACCGACGCCATCCACAGCAACGGCGCCAGGCTCAAAACGCCCAACGCGAGCATCAGGCCGTTGACGATGCTCTGGGCGATGCGCGGGCTCATGCGCCCTCCCCGGCCCGCATCATTCGGCTCCCTTGCGTCGCGCGAACCACAACAACGCGCTGGTGATGGTGGTCATCAGCACGAACAACAGAAACGCGACCGCCGATGCGTTGCCCAGGTTCCACCACTTGAAGCCCTCCTCGTACATCAGGTACAGCACGCTGACGGTGCTCTGCAGCGGCCCGCCCTGGGTCATCACGTAGGGCTCGGCAAACAGTTGAAAGTAGCCGGCCAGGGTCAGGATGGTGACCAGCAACATCACCGGCCCCAGCATCGGCAGGGTGATATGCCAGAACTGCCGCCAGCGCGAGGCGCCATCGATGCGCGCGGCTTCGTACAGATCCTCCGGGACCGCCTGCAGGCCGGCGATGAAGATGATCATGTTGTAGCCGAAGTTCTTCCACACCGCGAACGCGATGATGGTCGGCATCGCCCAGTGCGGGTCGCCGAGCCAGTCGACCGGGTTGACGCCGACTCCCGACAGCGCCCAGTTCACCAGTCCGTAGCGGGTGTGGAACAGGTACCGCCAGATCACCGCCACCGCCACCACGGTGGTTACCACCGGCGCGAAAAATGCCGTGCGGAACAGCGGCTTCAGCAGCCCGAGCTTCGAGTGCAGCAGCAAGGCGGCGCCCAGCGACACCGCGATCGACAGCGGCACCCCGACCACCACGAAGTACAGCGTATTGCCCAGCGCCTTCCAGAACAGCGGCGTTTGCAGCAATTCGATGTAGTTGCCCAGGCCCACGAAACGCAGGTTGCCGATGTCGGCCAGGGCGTAGATGTCGAAGTCGGTCAGGCTCAGTGCAAATGCGGCGAACACCGGCACCCCGAAAAACAGGCCGATGACGATGAGTGCGGGCGCGGCGAAGATCCAGCCGGCGGTTGAGGACTTCATGGCGCAACCTGCCCCGGGTCGCTGTCGGGCTCGACTTCGCGGCCGCTGTCGTTGTCGCGATCACTTTCGCGGTCCAGCATCCAGCGGCGCTTCTCCAGTATCGCGTCGGTGCGACGGTCAAGCTCTGCGGCCGCTTCGTCCACGCTCAGCCGGCCGGCGACCATGCGTTCGCTGACCACCAGCATCTCGTTGGCGATGCGCTCCCATTCGGGCACCTTCGGCGTGGGTTTGGCGCGCTCCAGCTGGTCGCGGAAGGCACGCGCGTAGACATCCTCGACCAGCGCATCGCTTTGCCATGCGCTGCGTCGCGGTGGCAGGTCACCGGTGCGGGCATGGAAACGGGCCTGGATCTCAGGGCGCGACAAAAAACTGATCCACTCCCATGCCGCGTCCTTGTGCGGGGAGTCGCTGAAGATTACGAAGCTCGTTCCGCCGGCCACCGATGCACCGGGGCCGTCGGGGCCGGGCAGCGGCATGGTCATCCACGCCTCCGACAGCTCGGCCGGCAGGCGCTTGCGGAACTCGGCGATATTCCACGGCCCGCTGAGGTAGAACGAGAAAAAGCCACGCCCGAACTCATCCCAGACGTTGGAGATCTGGGTATTGGCGACCTGCGGCGCCCAACCCTTGTCGAACATCTCCTTGTAGAACGCCAGCGCACGCTTGAACCCCGGGCTGCGGAAGTTGCCGTAACGGCCACCGTCGCGCAGCAGCGGCTCGGGCTGTTGCATGGCCAAATTGAGCAGCGGCTCGAACTCGTTCAGCGGCAGCAGGATCGCGTACCGGTCGGGGCCAACCATCTGCTTGATCGCGGCCATCGCGGTACGCCATTCGTCCCATGTGGTCGGCGGCTGGTCGAACCCGGCTTGGCGCAGCAAGTCGCGCCGATAGAACGGCAGGCGGGTTTCCACGTACCACGGCACCGCATAGGTATGGCCGTCCACCACGCCGCTGTCCCAGGCGCCGGGAAAGTAGTCTTGCGGGTCGAGTTGTGGGGTCGCCGCGATGTGCGGTTCCAGCTCCGTCAACGCTCCCAGCAGTGCGAACTCGGGAATCCACGTATTGCCGATGGCGCAAACGTCCGGCAAGGAATCGCCCGCGTAGGCGGTCAGCAGCTTCTCATGGGCGGCGGTCCAGGGCAGCTGCTGCAACGCAATGCGGATGTGCGGGTGTTCGCGCTCGAACTGGGGCACCAGCTCGGCGACAACTTCGCCTTCATAACCCATCGCCCAGAACTCGACCACGGTACTGCCGTCGTCCTCGCGCGAGCAGCCGGCCAGCAACAACAGGCACAGGGCCAGCGAGAGAATGCCACCGACGCAGGCCGTATCCGATATCCACCGCTTCATGCTCACCTTGGCATCTTCATGCCGCTCACGGCACCGGCAACAGCACCGGGGCGGGTTCCGCGGGTGGCTGCCGCGAACGTGCCTCGGCCTGCCCCATCGCACGGGCAGCGGCGGCTTCCGGGTCGGCTGGCGCCGGGGCAGGATTCTTGCCTTGCCCCTCCGCCTGTCCTTCCTCCGACTCCGACTCCGACTCCGACTCCGACTCCGGCTGCGGCTCCGGTGCCAGCCAGCCACCGGTAAACCCGGCGCGCTCCAGGCCGGCACGGATGTACTTGTTGCGTTTCATGACATCCCAGACGAAATCATTGCGGTAGTTCGCGATCATGGTCAGGATCGGCCCCTGATCGATCCCGATGTAGTCGCTGGACACCCAGCCCTTGCCCGGCACGATGCGCCCGTTCTTCAGCGGGATGTCGTAATTGAAGCTGGGGTTGAAGGCATCCAGGAACCCATAGCTGGAGTACAGGAAACTCCCGTAGCGCTTGTGCATCTCCACCGTTGCCGGGATCACGATCTCGGGCGCGAACGGCAGCGACGCAATCGCCGCCGTCGGCGCAATCGTGCCGTCGTCGAAGTTGATGCTCAACCCCGCGCCACGGGCGGTGTAATGGTGGAACTGGCGCTGCTCACCGGCATACTCCTGCAAGGTGTTCTGCGGACCGTCACTGGCAGTCAGTCCCCAGACATTCTCGCCATACCCTTTCCAGCCCATCGGGTTGGCAATGGCGTAAGCGCGGTGGGCGTAGGCGGCGCGGCGGCTGTTCTCGAAATAGTCGATCCCGCGCTCACGCATGTACTCGTCCCGGATGCCGCGAAAGTCGATCCAGACATGGCTGAACTGATGGCCGAACAACGGCCCGAATGACAGGTATTCCTCGCCTTGGTAAACCCCCCAGACGTTATTGTAGGTCCGCGTCCAGACCGTCCATGCCTCCGGCTCCACCGGGTGGGTGGGCGAGCCCAACGCCAGCACGTACAACAGCATCGCCTCGTCGTAGCCCTTCCAGTCGTACTCGATGAAGCCGCTCTCGGGATACCAGCCCATTGATATCAACGGCGGGTTGCGCTGCAGCCAGGTCCACTCGACGCGGCGGTACAGCTCATCGGCGATCTCGCGGATCTCCACCGCGCGCGGATCGTCGCCCTCGTAGTACGACTGTGCAAACAGCACGCCCATCATCAGCAGGCCGGTATCGACGCTGGACAGCTCGACCCAGCTGGAATAACGCTCACCGCTGTCGATATCCAGGAAGTGATAGAAGAAACCGTGCCATGCGCCGTCGCCCGTCGCCTCCTTGCCGCTGGGAATGTCTCGCAGGAACTTCAGCGTGGTCAGGGTACGGTCGAGCGCCTGGGTACGGCTGATCCAGCCATTCTCGATCCCGATCGGGTAGGCGGTCAGCGCGAACCCGATGGCGGCAACACTGGAAAACGGGCGCGACGGGTAGCGGTCCGGGGTCAGGCCGTTGCGCTCGTTGGTGGTGTCCCAGAAAAACTGGAACGTACGCCGCTCGATATCGTCGAACAGCTCGGGCAGCACCGGCTTTTCCGGCACCGCCTCCACCACCGGCTCGGCCGGCGGCGTGACCTGTACCTGTTGTGTCTGTTGTGCCTGCTGGATCTGCTCCTGGCGCGCCTCGACCGAGGTCTTCGGCGGCTCCGCTGGTTTACACGCAAACAGCAACAACGAACACAGCAACACTGCAACCAGCCGGCCCGCACCGCCACGACGTGGCTCTATGGCACTCGGCGGCGAAACGGGCGATACCGTCATGCGTTACCAGTCCAGGCCAAACGACAGTTTGAAGGTGCGCGTGGGCAACAAAATCCCATCGCCATTGCGCTCAGCGAATGTCAGGTTGGGATCATCGGGCCCGCCACGCCAGTTGTCGTAGTCGGTCCAGTTGCGCCAGTTGAAGGCGTTGATCAGGTCGGCGCGCGCCCACAAACGCAGCTCGCTGCCGGTATCCCATTCCTTCTGCAACGCCAGGTCGAACTGCTTGAACCCGATCGACTCATCAGGGATGAAGGGATCGAAATAGCAATTGTCGAAGGTCGCCGCCGCGTAACAGTTGGTGGCATCGCGAGCGACCGGACTGGCCAGACTCAGCTTCGCCGATACGGTGATCCCCCACGGTGCATCGTAGATGCCGGTGGTCACCAGGCGGTGCTTGGCGATCCCCACCGAGCGCAGGAATGGCTGCCCCACCAGGTCGCCGTAGTCGAACAGATAATGCTCGTCGGCATTGGCCGCGTTGAGGCGGTTCTCCTTGGCGTCACTGTAGGTATAGGCGATGGTCACCCCCCAGCCCGAGTCCTGGGTGTAGGGCTTGTTCATCGATAGCAGCAGGCTGTTGAGCTTGGTCTCGATACCATTGCGGGCAATCAGCAGTTTGCCGTAACCCGGGATCAGGTTGTTCTCCGGGTTGTTTCCCCAGGTGGCGTCGGGCTTGGCCGGGTCGCGGAAGTCACCGTTCGGATACCGGTTGCCCAGCGCGAAGTAGATGCCGTCGTAGCTGCGGATATGGGCCAGGGTGACCGAGCTGTCCCAGTCGTGGCCGCCCAGGGTGATCATGTTGCGCATGCCCAGGCTGTACTGATCCGAATAGGGCGTCTTCAGGTCGTTGTCGATCAAGTTGATTTCCACCCCCTGGTTGGGATTTCCCGCCACCAGTTGCGCCAACCGGTCCGGATCCAGGTACGCCGGGTCCCACGCCAGGCAGTTGTCGACGCCAACCTCGCAGGCGTGTTGCGCAGTGTCGAACCGGTACTGGTAGCTGGGGAAGGTGTGCTTGGCTTGCTCCAGCGCCAGGTAATCAAACAGGTTGCGGTCGTAGGAGCGGCCGGCGCCACCGAAGATCACATGACGGCTGTCGGCGTTGAGGTCGTAGGAAAACCCCAACCGTGGCTGCCAGGCATTTTTGAACGCCTCGCGGTTGCTGCCGGTGGAGATGAAATTCTCGATGTCGTAGTTGGCGCCGTCGAGGTTGGCCCAGTCGCGCAGCGCCGCGGCGATGCCCGGATCGGTCTGGTAATCCAGGAACCCCGGCGTCTGCTCGTAATCCCAGCGCAGGCCGAGGTTCAGGATCAGGTGCTCATTGACCTCCCAATCGTCCTGCACATAGATACCAAACTGCTTGTTGCGGGAACTGATCGCGCGGTCGCCGGTAATGGTGCTGGCATTGAAGTTGACCTGGTACGGCAGCATCGGGTCGCCGGCGATGTCGTAACGGAACTGCGGGTTGTACGGCTGTTGCTCGAAGGAGCTGACCTTGACGCTCTTGAACTTGATGCCGGCCTTGACCGTGTGCCCGGCCCAGCCAAAGAACGTGAAATCGTCTTGCAGCCCGTAACCTTCCTGGCCCTTGTCCTGGTAGTCGGCGCCACCGCCGGAGGCCAGCACCAGCCGCTCCTGTGGATTGCCCTCGTCGTCCAGTGGCCAGGTGTAGAGCTGGTAACCGGGCGCGATCACGTTCGAGCGTGGACTCCAGTAGCTTTCCTCATAGGTGAGATGGACGTCATTGAGCCAGTCCTCGGCGTTGAACTGGTGGCGCAGGTCGATCCGCGTCTCCTCGTTGTTGTCGGTCTTGGCGCGGCTGGCGGTATTGACGCCGCTATCGAGCAGCAGGCCCTCCTCGACCCGGTGCTTGGCGGTCAACTCGACCAGTTGGCTGTCACTGGCCTGCCAGCTCAATTTGCCGAAGTACAGGTCCTCGTTGAAGGTGGCCTGGTTGTTGCCAATCAGCGGGCGCAGGTGCGCGGGCAACTGGTCCACGGTGAAGTTCTCACCGATACGCACTTCACGCGGCTGGGAGTAATCCTTGGCCTCGTAGGTGACAAAGAAATGCAGCTTGTCCTGGATGATGGGGCCGCCCAGGGCAAATCCGTATTGCTCCTCGCTCGAGGGTACCTTCTCGCCGGCCTTGTCCTCGCGCACGGTCGGCGCGCGCCACTGGTCCGAGGTGCGGTCCCAGAAGAAACTGCCGTCGAACTGGTTGCCGCCGGACTTGGTGACCGCCGTCACCGCGGCGCTGCTGATCTGGTCGTATTCGGCCTTGTAGTTGGAGGTGATGACCTTGTACTCGCCGATCGCCAGTTGCGGGAACGGGTTGCCCCGGCTGCTGTCCTGCCCGCTGATGCCGCCCTTGAGCACGTAGTTCTTCTGGCCGACGCCATCGATGAATACATTGATGCCGTTGGACGACTGGGCGCCGCTGCGCAGACTGGTGTAACCACTCTCCCCGGAGCCCGAGAACTGCATGCCCGGGACCGTGTCGGCGAAGGCCAGGAAGTTGCGCGATACCTGCGGCAGCGCCTCGATCTGTTTCTGACTGACGTAGGTCGCCACCTCCGAGGTCTTGGTCTCCACCAGCGCGTGCGCCGTGACCTGCACCGTCGCCATTTCAGTAGCCTCGCCCACCGGGCCGGTCTCGGCCATCCCACCTGCCGCCAGGTCCAGTGTCGCCGTCTGGCCAACCCTCACGGTCACCACCTGGGAATTGCTGCGGTCACCGGCGGTGACTTCGACCCGATAGTTCCCCGGTGGCAGTCCTGCCAGCGAATAGCGGCCGTCGGCAGAAGACTGGACGCTGCGGGTCAGTCCGCTGGCCAAGTTGGTCGCCGTCACCTGGGCATTGTCGGCCGGCGCCGCATCAAGGGTGACCTGGCCACGGATCGTGGCGGCGGTGCTCTGCGCAAGTACGGTGGGGGCGGCGAACGCGAGGCAACAGGCCAATGCACAGGCGAGCAGCCTCGGGGTCGGACGGCGGAGACGATGCGGACACGGCTTCATTAGCAGTTCCTCGATCCAGCGTTCAATCGACTCTACCCGTTTTACACCCGATGTTTTCGCCCGATGCGGCGCAATACCGATCCCATCGGCACGCCCGGAGTCAGGGCAATACCGGGTTGAACGGTCGCACCTCGGTGCGCACGTAGACCTTCGCGTCAACGTAGGGATCGGCTTGCGCCCAGTCACGGGCGGCCTCCAGGGATTCAAATTCGGCCACCACCACGCTGCCGCTGAAGCCCGCCGGACCGGGGTCTTGTGCATCAATCGCCGGACACGGGCCGGCCAGCAGCAATCGACCCGCATCGCGCAGCGCCGTCAGCCGGGCGAGGTGTTCCGCCCGCGCCTTCTTCCGTCGCGCCAGCACATCGTCGCCGTCATACCCCTCGATCACGTACCACATGGCTTGTATTCCTCCTGGATGTCGCTGAATTGTAGGTCACACTCCCGCAGAAGCCGCTGGACAGCGGTTTCGCCAGCCCGTACCCTACGAACAACCTGAGGCCACTGAGCCGTTTGCCGAAGACGTCCGAGCGCCCTGCATGGCACTACGTCTTCCACGGTCCACGTTCAACGCCACAGCGCGACACTCCAAGCCTGGAATTTCTGAAACCGTTTGCCGCCACGCGTTGCCGCCACGCTGCCACGTGGTGCGACTACCGGGGTCGCTGGAACGATTTCCCCGGCCGTGTTCCGTTCTTCCGATATTGCAGCGCCACGACCCAGAGGGGGTCGGCCCCGCATGACAAACGATCCCGCGCCCGACGCGAGCATGCAAAATTTGACGCTGGTCCAGGATGGGGACGCCTCACGGTTGGCGCCACCGCGCCAGCAGGAAATGCCGCTCGCCATGGTGCACGGCCAGCCGGTACTGCAGATTCCGCAGGACCTGTACATTCCTCCGGACGCGCTGGAAGTCATCCTCGACGCAT
The DNA here is from genome assembly GCF_054052125.1 of Lysobacter sp. A378. Lineage (NCBI taxonomy): Bacteria > Pseudomonadati > Pseudomonadota > Gammaproteobacteria > Lysobacterales > Lysobacteraceae > Lysobacter > Lysobacter sp. A378. Next base: position 892,226 of record NZ_JBSVRK010000002.1, read on the forward strand.
TTGAAGGACCGCTGGACCTGTTGCTGTACCTGATCCGCCGGCAGAATCTTGAGATCCTCGACATCCCGGTGGCCGAGATCACCCGCCAGTACGTCGACTACATCCAGGCCATGCACCATTTGCGCTTCGAGCTGGCCGCCGAATACCTGGTGATGGCCGCGATCCTGGCCGAGATCAAGTCGCGGATGTTGCTACCGCGCGCCATGGCCGAGGAGGACCTGGAAGACGACCCCCGCGCCGAGCTGGTACGCCGGCTGCAGGAGTACGAACGTTTCAAGAAGGCGGCCGAAGACATCGATGCCCTGCCCCGGCAGGATCGCGATACCGCTCCTGCGAACGCGTTCGTTCCGGATCGGGCATCAATCAAGCTACCGCCGGAGGTCGACCTGCGCGAGATGTTGTTGGCCCTGCACGACGTGTTCAAACGCGCCGAGCTGTACACCGAACATGCCATCAAGCGCGATGCGCTGAGCGTGCGCCAGCGGATGGCGGAGCTTCTGGCGCGACTGGAAGATGGCGCGTTTCACCGTTTCGAGAGCCTGTTTGAAGTGCACGAAGGCCGGCTCGGCGTGGTGGTCACGTTTCTCGGCCTGCTCACCCTGGCCAAGGAACAACTGGTCGACATCGTCCAGGAAGCCGCATTGGCGCCCATTTATGTCAAGTCACTGGCGCTTGGTACCGACCCGTCGGAGATCCAACTCAGCGACGAGTTCGACCAGGCGGCCAACGACGACGCCACACCCTGAGCGGCAACGCCCGCGCACGGCCCCAAAGCTATTTTTCACCACAGAATCATCGCCATAGAATCATCCATGGACCAAATCCTGATTACCCGAATCGTCGAGGCCGCGTTGCTCGCCGCCAGCCAGCCGCTGACGGTGGCCCAGCTCAACGAGTTGTTTGCCGCCGACGTCGCCAGCGGCGAACCGTCACCGACCGGCGGCGTCGCCCAGGCACTGGAAACACTGCAGGGCGACTGCGCCGATCGGGGCGTCGAACTGGTGGAGCTGGCGTCGGGATTCCGCTACCAGGTCAAGGCCGACGTCCACCCCTGGGTCGCGCGCCTGTGGACCGAGCGCCAGACCCGCTACACCCGCGCCACGCTGGAAACGCTGGCGTTGATCGCCTACCGGCAACCGGTCACCCGCGGGGAGATCGAGCAGGTGCGCGGCGTGGCGGTCAGCAGCAACATCATCCGTGCGCTGGAAGAACGCGAATGGATCCGCGTCGTCGGCCATCGGGATGTCCCCGGTCGGCCGGCCTTGTTTGGCACCACCCGGGGCTTCCTGGACTACTTCGGACTCAAGCGGCTGGACGAGTTGCCGCCGCTGTCGGAGCTGAAGGAAATCGGCGAGCTGGAGCCACAACTGCGCTTCAACGACAAGGACGCGCCCGATCCACCCCAGACCATCGACGCCGGAAGCATCGGTGTCGATGCAGACGAACCCACCACCGCCAACCCGGCCATCGACGCGATGCCGGGAACCGCACCACTCGAAGAAGACGACGCCTCGCTGGTCTCGTCGGAGCAACAGAAATGACTGAAGAAACCCGCGGCAAGCTTTCCCTCAAGCACGGCAACGACGCCGGTGACAACCCCGCTGTGCGCATGCAGGAACGCCTGCACAAAGTGCTCGCGCAGGCTGGTCTCGGCTCGCGCCGGGCACTGGAACAACGCATCGCCGATGGCCTGATCAAGGTCAATGGCGAGGTCGCCCAGGTCGGCGTATCCATCGGCAGTGGCGACAAGGTCGAGATCGACGGCCGCCACTTCATCGCCAGCGCGCTGACCGAAGCGTCCCGGGTGTTGATGTACAACAAGCCCGAAGGCGAGGTCACCACGCGCGAGGACCCCGAAGGTCGCCCGACCATCTTCGACGCCCTGCCGGCGCTGAAGGGCGCGCGCTGGATCGCGATCGGCCGGCTGGACATCAACACCACCGGCCTGCTGATGCTGACCACCGATGGTGAGTTGGCCAATACCTTGATGCACCCCTCCTTCGAGGTGTCGCGCGAGTACGTCTGCCGGGTGCGTGCGCCCGAAGGCCAGGACCACGTGGAAGATGCCATTGCCGACCGCCTCAAACGCGGCGTCACACTGGAGGACGGCCCGGCGAAGTTCGATGAGGTCGAGCGCATCGGCGGTGCGGACTCGCACGACTGGTTCCGGGTCGTGGTGAAGGAAGGACGCAACCGCGAAGTCCGTCGCCTGTGGGAATCACAAGGCTGTCAGGTCAGCCGCCTGAAGCGGATCAAATACGGCTCGGTCGACCTGCCCCGCGAATTGCTGCGCGGCCAGTCGCAGGAGCTGACGACCGAGCGTGTCGAGAGTCTGCGCAAGGGCCTGGGACTGGAAGATGGCGCACCGTCGGCGCTGACCCTGCAGCCGGTGATTGGCCAACGCAAGGCGGCCCGTTCGACCATCAACCTCACTGGCAGGGCACAGAGTCCCGGCTACGTCGGTGGCCATGTCACTTCGGCCGACGAGGGCCGCGAGTTGCGCCGTTTCGACAATGTTCGGGAGGACCGTGGTCGCGGCCGTGGTGCGCCCAAGCGGCATGGCGGACTGACCGTCAGCGGTGAAGCCGCCGCCAAGCAGTCGCAAAAGCCGTTCAAGCAGCGCGCCCCGAAGGGCCAGCAGCCATTACCGGACGGCAACCCCGCCGCATTCCGCAGCTGGTACGTGCCTGACGGCGTGAATACCGGCCCCACCGGTCACCGCAACGCGGATGGCCGCACCCCGAAGCCGTATGGCAAGCCGGGTGGCGGTCACGGGCGTCCGGGCGGCGCGGGTCGTCCGGGCGCTGGCCGTCCGGGTGGTGGCCAGGGACGCAACGATCGCGGTCCAGCCAGCTCGCCCAGCTTTCCGTCCGACCATGCCAATCCGGGCGGGTTCAATCCCTACGGCGACAAGTCACGCAGCACGCGCGCTCCCGGCGGTCGACCGGCCAATAAACCCGGTGGCAATCGTTCCGGCGGCCCGGGCGGCCCAGGCGGTCCGCGTCAGGGCGGTCCGCGCAGTGGCGGACGCCCAGGTAGCGGCGGACGCGGGGGTTCGCGCGGCGCCTGATACGCAGTAATCCCTGATCGAATGCCGCACGGCGGTATTCGATCAGGGAGAGATAACGGCGTGATCAGCGTGGAATCGCCAGGTGGCGTGCTTCCAGCCGATTCCCCGCGCCGCGCGGGATGGTCTCGATCACGGCGTCTGCCGGCATCGGCGCACCTGCTTGCAAGTGCGCCCAGGTCCGATCCAGCGCCTCATGGACATACGGCAGCAACGGCAGGTACTGCGCGCCGTAGACCGGCAGGCCGAGGAACCCATCGAAATGCTGTGCGTTGCGCACCTGCCAGTAGTGCACGTCGCGGCCAGCGGCCTGCGCGGCGGCGACATACGGCGCGCTGCTGAACGCCGGTGGGATCAGGCCGTCATCGAGTCCGTGGATCACCATGATCGGCAGGTCCGTACGCGGCAGGCTGGCGCGCACGGCAGCGATGCCTTCGCGTACGCGTTCGGCGTCCGCACCTTCGCCATCCCACAACCCGCGCAGGCATTGCAGTTGGGCCAACGGGGCGTCGGGATCGAGCGCCGGCGCGATGATGGCGACACCGGCTCCGGGCGGGATACCCCCACCATCCGCCGACCAGGCGGCGCGGTCGACAGCCGTCGCGGGGCGTGGCGTGCCTGCCTGGGTCTGCGCGGCAAACGAATATCCACACGGATGCTCGGCCACGCCGTAGCGGCCATAAGTGGAGGCGTATGTCACCGCCACCGAGCGCCACAAATCGAACGCCACGCTGATTGAGCCGGCCCGCAATGCCGCGTCGGTCCAGCCGTTCGCGTGCAGGGTGTCGTAAGCAGACTTCTGCTGCTCTTCGATGGTCGCGCCCGTCACCAGACCGGCTTCGGCCAACGCCGCGCACTGGGCCGCGGCCGTCGGCATCGGCGGGATGCCCAGCACTGGCAACGCACAGGGCATCAGCAACGCCGCCTCGGTGGTGTAGTCATACAACGGGCGCGCACCTGCCACCTGCACGTTCGGCTCACCGGCAACGACCGCATCCAGCCAGTCACCGTCCAGCTCGGCGGCACGCAACACCGCCCCGCCGCCGTTGGAGATGCCGACCGCGATCACCCTGGTGTTGTCGAACTGGAACGCCGGCGAGTCCGGGAATGCGCGGTCCAACGCCAGCAGGGCGAACTCGGCGGCCTGCTTGACGTGCCGGCCCCAGTCCGCCTCGGGGTTGTCACGCGAGTGCGCGTGCTTGACCGCGACGCCGTGGCCGGTCGCCGGCTCCGGCACGAAGGCCAGTGGCTCGTCCGCCGACGGTGCACCCATGGTGCCGTCCAGACGCGCGCCCAGTCCCGCGTCGAGATCGAAGTAGTCGGTGCCGGCACCCTTGTCGGTATAGGCGACCGCGCAACCCTTCGGCAACGCCCACGGCCCCGCAATCGCGATCGCGCCCAGCACTCCGCGCGATCCCGACGCCGGCGCCACCACGATGCAGCGGGCTTCGTGGTCGAAATTGTCGGGTACCTGCACCAGCACGCGATGCGGCTGGCTCGCGCCGGCGACCCGTGCGAATGCCTGGTACTCGCGACCCGGTACCGACGCGACACTGCCGTAAAGCTCGCCATAGCCGCCGCCCGGCGCCAGGTCGGCGATGCCACGCCAGTTGCTCCACGTGGCACGACGGCGCACTTCCTCGACCGTTGGCGCGGCCGGGTCGGCGAATGCCGGTGGGGTCATCGCGCGCAAGCCGTCCAGGCCGAGTCCTGCGGTCAGCAGATCATCATCGGGGCCACGATGCTCGCTGACCCGTATCGGTCCGAATGCCGTCGCGTCGGACTGGTTGGCGGAACTGACGTCGACTGGCGTGCTCCCGGTGTGATGGGCAGGTGTCGCGCAACCGGCCAACACGGCCAAGGCGGCAACCACGGATAACTCAAGCATGGAAAGGTTCATTTGCCGACCTTAGCAAGACCGATGCTCGCCGCCATCGTACTTTCGTACCGTCCGCAATTCCCGGCCGCTTGCTAGGCTGGGCTACTACCTGTCCGACAAATCGTCCGATGCCCACCTTGCTCATTGCCGACGACCATCCGCTGTTCCGGGCCGCACTGCGCGGCGCGGCAGTGGATGCCGTCGCGGATATCACGGTACACGAAGCCGAATCGCTGGATGGCGTGCTGGCCGTGCTGGAAGCGCAAGCCGATGTGGATCTGGTCCTGCTCGACCTGCATATGCCCGGCAACCACGGGTTGGCCGGCCTTGCCGCGATTCGTGCGCAGTACCCGGGCGTCGCCGTCGTGGTGGTGTCGGCCAACGATGATCCACGGGTGGTGCGTCGCGCGCTCGACCATGGCGCCGCGGGCTACCTGCCAAAGAGTTCCGGGCTGGACGAACTGCGCGACGCGATCCGCGCCGTGCTCGGCTGTGAGCAATGGCTGCCGCCATCATTGCGGGCCGCTGTCTCGCGGACGCAAAGCTCCCGGGACGACGCCGACCTCGCCGCGCGGCTGGCGAGCCTGTCGCCGCAGCAGTTCCGGGTGCTGACCCTGGTCGCCCAGGGCTTGCTGAACAAGCAGATCGCCGATCGGCTGGACGTACAGGAACGCACGGTGAAGGCGCATCTGTCGGCCATTTTCGAACGCCTCGGGGTGCGCAACCGGACCCAGGCTGGCGTGGTGCTGCGCGAGTTGGAGCTGACCGACCCGTCGCGGCGAATCGCGGACTGACACCCCAACCCGACGAATCCGCGGGCCTGCGGGCTACAACAGCGGGGCGGTTGCGGGTCGTATCTCGGAGGCGGCAATCAGCCTGTCCAGCACCGACTTCAGCGCCAACGGTTTGAGCGGCTTGGCCAGCAGCGAATAGCCGGCCTCCAGCACGGCCCGGCGCACCGCGTGGGTACCATCGGCGCTGAGCAACAGGGTCGGACGCGGACCGTGCCGTTCACCGAGGTAGGCAGCCAGCGCGATACCGGTATCGCCGTGGTCCAGGTGATAGTCGAACAACCACAGCGACGCGGGAGCCTCCTCCATCCGCTGCTCCGCACTCTCGCGATCCACCGCCGCCGCCACCTCACAGCCCCAGCCGCGCAACACCCCGGCAAGTGCATCCAGCGCCTGGGGGTCGTTGTCGACCAGCAACACCCGCAGGCTGGCGAGACTGCGCGCGGCACGGGGCGCGACGACCGCAGCCGGCGTCGGGGCCTGCACCACCCGCATCGCGAACACCGTGCCCCGGCCCAACGTACTGCGCAACGTCAACGGAGCATGCAGCAACTGGGCGATCCGATCGGCGATCGACAACCCCAGGCCGAGACCCTGCCCCGGGGCATTCTCGCCACGCCGGAACTCCTCGAAGATCGCATCCTGCAGCGCCGGGTCGATACCGGACCCGGTGTCATGCACCTCGATCCGCAGGCCGGCGTGGTCGCGGCGAACGCCGAGCAGGATGCCACCGACGTCGGTATAGCGAACCGCGTTGGCAAGGAAGTTCTGCAGCGCGCGGCGCAGCAATTGTGGATCACTGCGGACCCAGGCACTGGTGCGCACGAAGCAAAACCGCAGTCCCCGCGCCGCCGCAATCGCGCTGAACTCCGACGCCAGCGGTTCGAGCACCTCGGCCAACGGGAAATCCCGTAGCTCGGGTACCAGCCCACCCGCCTCCAGCCGCGACATGTCGAGCAGGCCGGTCAGCAGGTCACTGGTGGAATCCAGCGCACCGCCGATCTGCGCCAGCACCTCACGCTGGGTTTGCCCGGCCAGTTGGGTGTCCAGCGCGTCGGTGAACAACTGCGCGGCGTGCAAGGGCTGCATCAGGTCGTGGCCGATGGCGGCGAGGAAGCGGCTCTTGGCATCGTTGGCGCGCTCGGCCTCGCGGGTGGCTACCTGGAGGTCGGCGGTTCGCTCGGCCACGCGCTGCTCCAGGGTTTCGTTGGCTTGCAACAGGCCCCTCTCGGCATGGCGAAAATCAGTGACATCGGTGAAGGTCGCGACGAATCCGCCGCCGGGCATCGGGTTGCCGCGGATCTCGATGATGTTGCCGTCGGGCAGTACGCGTTCGCTCAGGTGTGGGGTACGGGCGCGCATGAACGCCAGGCGGCGTTCAAGCGCCCGCTCGAGATCGCCCTTGGGAGGCAGTTTTCCCAGCGCCCAACGCGACAGGTCAGCGATTGGCCGGCCCACCTGCAGCAGCTCGGCGGGATACTGGAACAGCTCGGCGTAGCGCCGGTTCCATGCCACCAGACGCAACTGCGCGTCGACCACGCTGATGCCCTGGCTCATGTTCTGCAAGGCGGCCTCCAGGACCCGCTGGTTGAAGCGCAGGTCGGCCGAAGCCTCGCCGACGATCGCGGCGACGGTATCCAGGCCGCGGCCGCCCTCACTGCGGGCCGCATCCAGCAACACCCGCGCCGATGCCGAACCCAACACCGCCGCCAGCTCACGTTCGATCCCGGCCTCGATCGGCACTGGCACCGAGCCAACCGCCGGCACGCCATGCAACAACTGCAGCACCCTTTCCCGTGGCAGGAAACGCATGCCCGCATCCCGGAGCGTCTTCGCGTCCAGCCCACGATAGCTTTGACGCGGTGTATCGCGTCGCCAGATCCAGCCCAACACCGTGGCGATCGTTCCCAGGAACAGGCTCGCCCCCACGGCTCGTCCCAGCCGGCTCCAGCCGGTCAATCCAAACAGTCCATCGGGCGACAGCAGGGCGACGCCAAAAGGTCCGGACTCGATCCACGCCGGTGGCCTGCCGCCCAGCTCGAACATCGTCGGCAACAGCAGCACCCAGGCCCACGCCGCAAACCCGACCGCCACTCCGATCACGGCGGCGCGCGGCGGCGTCTGCGGTCGCCACACCGCGAACCCCAACGCCGGCGCCAGCGTCGCCAGCGCCGAGAACGACACCGCACCGACGTCCGCCAACGCCTCGCTGCCACTGACCAGGCGGCTGTAGCCCCACGCCAGCAGCATGATCACCATGATGCCGCCGCGACGCAGCAGCAACACGCTGCCGCGCAGGTCGCTGCCGTCGTTGCGCGACCACGCTCCACGCAACAAGCCCGGCGCGAACCAGTGGTTGCCAATCATCAGGCCCAGGGTCAGGGTGCTGACCACAACCATCCCCGTGGCGGCGCTCAGCCCCCCCAGGAATGCGAACAGCGCCAGGCCTTCGTGGCCTTGCGACAACGGCAACGCGAGCACGTACATGTCCGATGGCACGCTATCGCCCAGCAGCGCCGCACCGGCGGTCGCCAATGGCAGTACCGGCAGAGCGATCAACACCAGGTACAAGGGGAACTGCCAGCGTGCGGTGCGCACGTCGTCCTCGTCGCGGCATTCGACCACGCCGATATGGAACTGGTGCGGCAGGATGAACATCGCCAATGCACCCAGCAGTACCAGCGGCACGAAGCCGCCGGATGGCTCGGCCGGGGTCGCCGCAGGTAGCTGACCCTGCAATTGCTCCAGGTCCGCCGCGGAGCCGATATCCAGGCCGAACCAGACGAATACCCCAATGGCCAGCATCGCGGCCAGCTTGAACAACGACTCGAACGCGATCGCCAGCACCAGCCCGCGATTGTGCTCGGTCGCGCTCGCGCGCCGGGTACCAAACAGCATCGCGAACACCGCCATCGCCAAGGCGACGTACAACGCACTGTCCTGCCAGGCCGCCGCAGTGCTGCCGGCATCGCTGGTGGTCAGCAAGGCAAAACTCATCGCCACCGCCTTCAACTGCAGCGCGATGTAGGGAATCAGGCCCAGCGCGGCCACCAGGGTGACCGTCGCTGCCAGCCATGCATCCTTGCCCAGTCGGGTGGCGATCAAGTCGGCGATCGAGGTGGCGTTGGTCTCGCGCGCCAGCCGCACCAGCTTGATCATGAAACCGACCGCCAGCGCGTACAGCACGATCGCGCCCAGGAACGTCGGTGGCAGCGGCCAACCGTAGCGCGCGGCCTGGGTAACGGTGCCGTAGAACGTCCACGAGGTGCAGTGCACCGCCAGCGACAACGCGTAGATATGCCGCCAGTGCCGCGCGAACACGGCCGGACGGCGCTCGCCGTACAGCGCGGCGCCGAACATCAATGCAAGCCAGGCCAGGCTTGCCAGTGCGACAGTGGTCAGACTCAGCATGCGGCGAGGATACCCAAAAACAAAACAGCGACGACGAGCCGAAGCCCGCCGCCGCCGGACCGGGGGTCAGCCGGAAGCGGGGTTGCCTGATGGGTTGCAACTCAGAAGTTGTAGCGCACCGACAGGTAGTAGTTCCGTGGCAGGCCGTAGTAGGCCGTCTGGATGTTGCCGACGCTGGCGAACTCCTGGCCCTCGGTCATGTAGACCTCGTCGGTCAGGTTGCGCACGCCGGCACGGACCTGCCACACGTAGGCCGGAGAATCCCAGACGCCATAGGCGCCGGCCACGGTGTAGGCGTCCTGCTTGAGCACGTCGCGGTTGTCCACCGACAGCCAGGTGTCGGCGCGGTACGAGATGTCCGCGCCCAGGGTCAGCATGCCCGCGCCATCCAGTTGGAAGCCATGTTGCAACGCGACGCGCCCGGTGAACTCCGGCGAGAACGGCACGTGGTCATGGTTCAGCGCCGGGTCGTAGCCGAGGTACGTGGGATCCAGGCGGAAGTCATCGAAGCGTGCGTACTTCGCGTCCAGCCAGCCCAGCTGCGCGCTGAGGGTAGTCGACTCGCCCAGCAACGCGATGCCCTCGAACTCGATACCGCTGATGTCGAGCTCGGCGGCGTTGAGTACCGGGAAGGTGCCGACGTCCTGCGAGACCCGCGCCTGGAAGTCGCTGTAATCACTCTTGAATGCCGCCACGCTGCCGCGCAACCGGTTGTCGGCCGAACTCGCCTTCAACCCGACCTCGTAAGTCCAGACGTACTCGGGATCGTATTCGGCGTTCAAGGTGTCATAGACGGTGTTGGCGCGGCCGTTAAAGCCGCCCGACTTGAAGCCGCGGTTGGCCGATACGTAGCCCATGACATTGTCGCTGAAGGCCTTTTGCAGGCTCAGCGACGGCGTCACCGCAGTCCAGTCCGCCTCCGCGCTGAAAGCAACGGTCTCATCGAGCGCCTGGAACGGCGCGCCCCAGAAGGTGCTGGTGGTGCGGTCATATTCCTTGTTGTCACGGGTCCAGCGCACCCCGGCGGCGAGCGACCAGGTCGGGACAAACTCCCAGCTGGCATGGGCGAACGCAGCCACGCTGGTGCTGGTCAGGTCGTCGTCGATCGTGCGCAGGAAGCTGATCGGCATGCCCGCCAGCGCAAACAGGTCATTGGCATAGGCCTCCTGGTGCGACGGCACGTTCTCGCGCATGTAGTAGGCGCCGAAAGTGGCCTGCAGGTTGTCACCGTTGTCGTACTGCAACTGGAATTCCTGGCTGGCCTGGTCCTGGTCCAGCGCCACCAGTACATCGCCGAGCTCGAACTCGGAGGCGTCGATATCGATGAACGAATGGGTCGACAGTTCGCGGTAGGCGCTGATGCTCTTGAACAGCCACTGCGAGTTCAGGTCCCACTCCATCGCCAGCGACGCACCGGAGTGCTCGAGGGACTGGCCGTGTCCCGGCGGGGCAAACGAGGTGCGGGAGCGGTAGTCCCACTCATCCGTCTCCGCCGGGCGCAGCACGACCGGGCCAAACGCCAGGTCAGTCTGCATCAGCGGCGCCATCGGCCGGCCGAGGGTCGGCGCAACGTCCTGCTTGCTGTGGTCCAGTGACAACGTGGCGCGGAACCCGTCACTCGGACGGAAGGCGAACTTCGCGCGCAGCGACTGGGTGTCATCGTTGTTGAAGTCGCGGCCGGTATCGGGGTCGCGGACGTAGCCGTCGTTGCGGACGAAGGCGCCGGCAAGACTGGCGGCGACCGTATCGCTCAGCTGGTGGGCGACATAGAAGCGGCTTTCCAGGCGACCGTAGTCACCGGCCGTCAGCTCGACCGAGCCGCCGGTGTAGTCGAACGGATCCTTGGTGGTGACCTTGATTGCGCCGCCGGTGGAGTTCTTGCCGTAAAGCGTGCCCTGCGGACCGCGCAACACTTCGATCTGGGCGATATCGAACAGCGAGAACATCGAGCCGTTGATGCGCGAGTAGTAGATGTCGTCGACATACATGCCGACACCCGGGTCGAAGGTCTGCAGCGCGTCGGGCTGGCCGATGCCACGGATGAACACGTTGGTGCTGTTGGCCGAGCCGCGGCCCTGGACGATATTGAGGTTGGGCACCGCTCCCTGCAGGCCGGTCACATCACTGGCCTGCAGATCCTTCAGCGCATCCTCGGTGAAGGCGGTGACGGCCACCGGCACGTCCTGGAGCGACTCGGCCCGCCGGCGCGCGGTCACCGTAACCTTGTCCAGCGTCAACGCCTGGTTGTCCGGTGCGGCATCCTCGCTCGCCGGGCTTGTGGACGACTGCGCCCAGGCACATGGCGCGAGCAATGCGGCAACGATGGCGACGGTCAATTGCTTGCGGTACATGCGGTGTCTCCCCTGGAAACTGTCGGATACGGATTGCGTGACGGACCCATGCCGTCATGGCAGCAAGATTAGGAGAGGACGCCCGACGGAACAGTTGTACCTTCGGACAATGCCCCAATGGAGGCCCGACGCGGACACTCCATCCCCATTGGTCTGGCTTGGGGTGTGGCGTATGGATTTCCTGATCGTGCTGGGCGCACTGGCGTTCCTGATGTTCGTGGCCTACCGCGGTTACAGCGTGATCCTGTTCGCCCCGGTGGCGGCGCTGGGGGCAGTACTGCTGACCGAGCCAAGCCTGGTCGCGCCGATGTTCACTGGCCTGTTCATGGCCAAGATGGTCGGCTTCCTGCAACTGTATTTCCCGGTGTTCCTGCTCGGCGCGATCTTCGGCAAGGTGATCGAGCTGTCGGGTTTCTCCAAGGCGATCGTGGCGGCAACCATCCGAATGTTTGGCGCGGGCCGGGCGATCCTGTCGATCGTGGTCGTCTGCGCGGTGCTGACCTACGGCGGCGTGTCGTTGTTCGTGGTGGTGTTCGCGGTGTACCCGTTCGCCGCGGAACTGTTCCGCCAGAGCGACATCCCGAAACGGCTGATCCCCGGCACCATCGCGCTGGGTGCGTTCACCTTCACCATGGACGCCCTGCCCGGCACGCCGCAGATCCAGAACATCATCCCGACCACCTTCTTCGGCACCAACACCTGGGCCGCACCGTGGCTGGGTACCATCGGCGGCGTGTTCATCCTTGCCGTCGGGCTGGTCTACCTCGACTGGCGCCGGCGCGTCGCGCTCAAGGCCGGCGAGGGCTACGCGGGTGATGCGGTGCTGGTCAACGAGCCGGTTCCCTTCACCGGCGGCCACCTCGCCAATCCGTTCATCGCGATCCTGCCGCTGGTGCTGGTCGGTGTCGCCAACAAGCTGTTCACGATCTGGATCCCGCGGTTCTATGGCGAGAGCCATTCGTTCGACCCGGCAGTAATCGGCGACGCCGCATCCATCGTGCAGACCATCGCTTCGGTGACCGCGATCTGGGCGGTCGAGGGTGCCCTGCTGGTCGGCATCATCAGCGTGATCGCCTTCGCCTGGAAGCCGGTCATTACCAGCTTCGCGACCGGCACCAAGGATGCGATCGGCGGCGCCTTGCTGGCCGGGATGAACACCGCTTCGGAGTATGGATTCGGCGCCGTGATTGCCGCCCTGCCCGGCTTCCTGGTCGTCGCCAATGCGCTCAGCACGATCGACGACCCGCTGATCAACGAGGCGGTTACCGTGACGGCGCTGGCCGGCATCACCGGCTCCGCATCGGGCGGCATGGGCATCGCCCTGGCGGCGATGGCCGACACCTTCATCGCCAATGCCAGTTCCGCCGGCATCCCGATGGAAGTGCTGCATCGCGTCGCCGCGATGGCGTCCGGCGGCATGGACACCCTGCCCCACAACGGCGCGGTGATCACCCTGCTCGCGGTGACCGGCCTGACCCACCGGCAGGCTTACAAGGACATCTTCGCGATCACGATCATCAAGACGCTGGCGGTGATGGTGATCATCGGCGTGTTCTATGCGACCGGGATTGTCTGAGCGGCGCCAATCTGAGAGTCAGGACTTGAGCTGTTGGCAAGTACCAGCGACGTGATATCAACTCATCAACGCGGGCCCAGGACGGTGGCCAGGTCTTCCGGGCGTGGCATCCCGGCGCGGCGCTGCAGCAGCCCTTCGGCATCGAGGAACAGGATGCCGGGTGTTCCCTGGAAACCCATCTCAAGCATCAACAGCTGGTTGGAGTCGAGCTTCTTGCGTACGGCTGCCGGCACCGTTGCGGCCGGCGCGATGCCACCGTTCGCGAACGCGCGCTCGTTCTTGACCAATGCCGCTTCGGGTGAAGGCGCGGCAAGTATCGCGGCCACCTTGTTGGCACTGTCCTGGCGGATAACGCCGACCATGACGTGGCGCAGTTGCACCTTGCCGGAGTCCACCCACGGCCGGGCGGCTTCCCAGAAACGGTTGCAGTAGGGGCAGTTCGGGTCGCTGAAGGTGTAAACCACGCGCGGCGCCGTCGCCTTGCCGTCGGCGATCCAGGTGGAGGCTTCCAGCTTGTCCCAGGCGCGCTCGGTCATCGGCTTCATCACCAGTTCCTTCACCGCTTGCGCACCGACATCCTCACCCTTGGCATTGACCAGAGAGCCGACCAGCGCGTGCTGGCCATCTTCGGTCACGTAGACGGCGATGGGATTCTGGCCAGCCAGGCCCGCATAGCCGCTCAGCCCGGATGGTGCGTCGAATTCACCGATGACCTCGAGCCCCTGGGCCTCCAGCGCCTGGATCGGCGCCGGCCGCTCCTGCGCCTGACTGCAACCGGTGGCCATCAACAAGGCCGAAGACAGCAACAGCCAGTGTGGGGTAATTCGAGCCATTACGGCATCTCCGTGGATGTGGTTGAACCAGTGGCGGGTGACCCGGTGACAGCCGGGGCAAGATCGAAACGCTGGAGCTTTTGCGAAAGGCTCGCCGCGGACAACTCACCCATGTGGGTATCGACCAAGGCGCCTTTGGCATCGAAGAACAGGGTGGTCGGCAATCCGCGCGAACCCACTTCCTGCATCACCGATGAAAAAGGATCCAGCAACACGTTATCCAGCAGCAGGCCTTCAGAGCTCAGATAGTCCCGGATCTCGTCGGGCCCTTCGCCCTGATTGACCAGGATGATGCTGACATCGGCGTGTTGCTGCTGTGCCTGCGCCAACACCGGCATTTCGCGGCGACACGGCGGGCACCAGGTTGCCCACAGGTTCAGCACGATCGGCTGGCCGGACATCGCCTCCAGGCTGGTCGGCTCACCATCCAGGGTAGAGAGCGCCGTCGTTGGCAGCGCGGCGGATGAATTCTGGAGCAGCGTCAGGGCGCCGCCGAGGAACGCCCATGACAGCAGGCCCGCCACCACACCGGCCGCCAGCGGACGACGCAGTGACGGCAGCTTTCGAATGCGCCAGACACCCCATCCGATCGCTGCGACAATACCGGCCCAGAGGGTAAAACCGCCATCGCCGATCCGTACCATCGACCACGGATCTTCCAGGTATTGCGGCAACCACTGGACGATGAAGGCGACCCGGGCCACGACGACCCCGATGAAGGCCATGTCCACGATGATCGAACCTGGGCGTGCTGATGCGGAGCCGGCTGATCCGGAACCGGCCGCTTCGCCACCATCGACGGTGCGGCAGTGCAACCAGCGCGCAGACAGTACGGCTGCCACCAGCGAAACCAGCAACACGACCAGCGATATGGGGAATGGACCAACACTAAGCATCCGCCCATGGTGTCGCAAATCAATCAGCTGAGCATTAACCAGAGGACAAGATGACGCCACGGCCGGAGACCCGACCCCGGTGTCGCTCGCGTCAAGGAGCGCTTCTTTCGTACCAGGCCTTGCTCGAGTTCACGATGCGCACCACCGACAGCATCACCGGCACCTCGATCAACACTCCCACCACCGTCGCCAGCGCGGCGCCGGAATGCACGCCGAACAGGCTCACCGCCGCAGCGACTGCCAACTCGAAGAAGTTGCTGGCTCCGATCAACGCCGACGGCCCGGCCACGCAGTGCGCCACGCCGAACCGACGGTTGAGCAGGTAGGCCAGTCCGGAATTGAAATAGACCTGGATCAGGATCGGTACCGCCAGCATCGCGATCACCAGCGGTTGCTCGATGATCTGCCGCCCCTGGAAGCCGAACAGCAGCACCAGCGTCAGCAGCAGCGCGGCCAGCGACAGCGGCCCAAGCCGTGCCAGCCAGCGGTCCAACAGCGTCGGCCCGCCACGCGCGATGATCAGCTTGCGCGCGACCACTGCAATGACCACCGGCACCACGATGTACAGCCCGACCGACAACATCAGCGTGTCCCACGGAACGGTGATCGCCGATATCCCGAGCAGCAGCGCTACCAGCGGCGCAAACGCGAACACCATGATCGCGTCGTTGATCGCCACCTGGCTGAGGGTGAAGTTCGGCTCGCCATCGCACAGGTTGCTCCACACGAACACCATCGCCGTGCACGGCGCCGCCGCCAGCAGGATCAGCCCGGCGATGTAGGAATCCACCTGTCCGGCCGGCAGCCAAGGCGCGAATACGTGGCGCAGGAAGAACCAAGCCAGCAGCGCCATCGAGAATGGCTTGACCGCCCAGTTGATGAACAGGGTCACGCCCATGCCCTTCCAGTGCCGCCCGACCTGCCGCATCGCGGCGAAGTCGATCTTCAGCAGCATCGGGATGATCATCAGCCAGATCAGCACCGCGACCGGCAGGTTGACCTTGGCCACCTCCATCGCGCCAAGCGCGGCGAAGCTGCCGGGCAGGAAGTGGCCAAGCGCGGTGCCGACCACGATGCACAGCGCCACCCACAGGGTCAGGTAGCGCTCGAAGAAACCGATACCGGGACGCGACGGCGCCGGCGCCGGCATGTCGCAGGCGGATGCATCAGACATCTTCGCCATCCGTCGACTCGATGAACCCGATCCGGTCCAGCGCCTGTTTCAGCGCCTCGCGGTCGCTCCACTTTTCCGGCGCAAGGGTCAGGAACGCCGTCAGTCGCTTCCGGATCACTGCATGCGCCTCCGCGAAGGCCGCACGCTTGTCCTCATCGCTGCCCTCCACCGCCGCCGGATCCGGCAGGCCCCAGTGGGTGCGCACGAAGTCACCGAAAAATACCGGGCAGGTCTCCGTCGCGGCGCTGTCGCAGACCGTCACCACCACCTCGATTGACGGTGCGTCGTCACCGGAGAACTCGTCCCACGACTTGCTGCGCAAACCCGATGTCGGGATGCCCTCGACCGCCAACTGTTCAAGCGCGAACGGGTTGATCTTGCCGGTCGGCTGGCTGCCGGCACTGAAGGCCTCGAAACGTCCGCCGCCCCAGGCACGCAGGGTCGCTTCGGCGAGCACGCTGCGGGCGGAGTTGCCGGTACACAGGAACAACACGCGATGGCTCATGGGGATTTTCCCTGGGTGGATGCAATGGGAGGCCCGCAGTCGGCCGATCCCGACCCCGCGCAGCAGTTATGGGTCAGGAAGCCGATCAGCGCGTTCATCGCCCCGAAGTCGGCGCGGTAGCAGACATAGCGGCCCTGCGGCTCGCCATGCACCAGCCCCGCGGCCGACAGCTCCTTGAGGTGGAACGACAGCGTCGCCGCCGGCACCGCCAGCGCCTCGGCGATGTCGCCGGCCATGCGCCCGGCCGGCCCGGCCTCCACCAGCAGGCGGAATACCGACAGCCGGGTGTTGTGTCCAAGCGCCGTCAGGGCACGGATTGCGTTGTTCATTTCCATTCTTATAGAATAATCAAATCAAATAACGACAAGCAAGTCCCAATGACCTTCGAAGACCTCCCCAATATCACCCCCGATGCGATTGATCTGCCCGGGCTGGACAAGCTCGGCCTGCCCACCGAAGCCGACCACGCCCCACGCATCCTGATCCTGTACGGCTCGCTGCGGCCGCAAGCCTACAGTCGCAAGCTGGCGCTGGAGGCCGAGCGCATCCTGCAACGCTTCGGCGCCGAGACCCGCGTGTTCGACCCGAATGACCTGCCGCTGCTCGACAGCGTCGACAAGCACCACCCCAAGGTCCGCGAACTGCGCGAACTCTCCCTATGGTCCGAGGGCCAGGTCTGGGTCAGCCCCGAGCGCCACGGCGCGGTCACCGGCGTGTTCAAGAACCAGATCGACTGGCTGCCGCTGGAAGACGGCAGCGTGCGCCCGACCCAGGGCCGCACCCTCGCGGTGATGCAGGTCTGCGGCGGCTCGCAGTCGTTCAACGTCGTCAACAGCCTGCGCCTGCTGGGTCGCTGGATGCGGATGGTGACGATCCCCAACCAGTCGTCGGTGGCCAAGGCCTGGCAGGAGTTCGACGACGATGGCCGCATGAAGCCCTCGCCGTACTACGACCGCGTGGTCGACGTGATGGAGGAGCTGCTCAAGTTCACCCTGCTGGTGCGCGGGCGAAGCGACTATCTGGTGGATCGTTACAGCGAGCGCAAGGGCGCGGCCGCAGCGCGCGAGTTGACCAGGCAAGCAGCTGTTACCGAATCCTCGTGAAAACGGGGCGGCGCGCGATCACGAACGAAAACCCACAGGTCCACGCGCCGACCATTTCACAGTTCGCGCTTGACGTCCGACGGACGTCCCCATGAATCCTTCAAGTGGTCGATGAACCATCTTCCCGCAGGGCCAGGCGGTTCGGAAGCCTGGTGACACGCCGACATGGTCAAACTGAGGCCACTCGGCGGCAGGTCATCGACATCGAGGACGACCAAAGCGCCGGAAGCGATGTCCTTCTCGACCATGTGCAGGGGCATGCGACCCCACCCAACGCAATCGATGAGGAACGCGTACTTGGTCGAGAGGTCCGCCAGGCGCCACGTTGACGCGGACACGACGCCGTAGTCCCGACCGGCCATGAGGTCTGACCTGTCGGTGAGCACGAGTTGCACGTGTTTCACCAGCTCGCGCTTCGGTATCCGATGACCAATGTTCGCGAGGGGGTGACTTGCTGCAGCGACCGCGACCAGCGGTACTTCGCCCAGTCGCTCATTGACCAGTGACGGAAATGCCAACGGCAAGGTCGCCAGGATGCCCAAGCTGCATCGACCGTCCAGGATGGGTTGATAAGCCGCGCCCAGGCCTTCAACGAAGAGGCGCAATGGCGTCAACGGAAACCGACTCGCGAATGCCTTCGCGGTCGCGCTGACGGCAGCGGTCGGAAAAAACACGTCGACCACCACCGGGAGTTCCGTCTCCAGGCCTGCTGCCATCAACTTCGCGCGGGCCTTCATCGTGTCCACCCCCGCCACGACATGGCGGGCATCCGCGAGCAACAGCACTCCCTCTGGCGTGAGTTTCGGGAACCGGCCCGAACGATCAAACAGCACGACGCCGATTTGGGCCTCCAGCCCGGCGACCCAGCCGCTCACCGCCGACTGAACACGGTTGAGCTTCCTGGCCGCGGCCGAAAAGCTGCCTTCATCCACGGCTGCGATGAAGGTTCTGAGCTGATCCAGGGAGACGCCGTCGAGCATTCGAGTGTCCTTCCATCTCAAAACCAGATGGTTCGCATCGCAATATACCGTCTTCTCAGATGGCGCGCCGGCGACCACCATTCGTACCCACGCAGCCACCTGCCCGTAGAAAGCCGCCGGTGGCTCACCTCCCCAACAACCTTGAGGTTGACCATGCAACTCCTTCATCTGGACTCCAGCGTGCTCGGTACCGCTTCCGTAAGCCGCCAGCTCTCCGCCGAACTCGTCGCACGGCAACAAATTCTGCACCCGGGTGTCCGCGTCGTCTCCCGCGACCTAGCTGTCGATCCGGCATTGCATCTGTCCGGCGCTCACTTGGCTGCTTTTCAGGGCGCCGCCAGCGAGGACGCGATCATCAACTCCGATCTGGTCAAGGGCAACGCCTACATGGACGAACTGTTCGCGTCGGACATCCTGGTCATCGGGGCGCCCATGTACAACTTTTCAATTCCGACGCCGCTCAAAGCGTGGATTGACCGCATCGCCGTGGCCGGCAAGACCTTCCAATACACCGCGACCGGATCAGAGGGTCTGTTGAAGAACAAAAGGGCCTTCATCGCGTCGGCGCGGGGCGGCGTGTACTCGGCGGGGAGCCCTACGGCGGCATTCGACCATCAGGAGACCTACCTCATCGGCGTGCTGGCTTTTCTCGGCGTGACGGACGTGCAGGTCGTACGCGCCGAAGGCATCGCGTTCGGGCCGGAGGCCAGGGATGCCGCCGTCGCACGCGCTCTGGAAGACATCGCGGCCATCAAAGCCTGACATGAGCGGCCCGTTGATTCTTCAGAACCTCATAAAGCAAGGCTGACGTAGCAACCGTCCTGCGCGACGCGACCTCGCCCTCTTTCCGAATACGAAGTGGGAAATCGGCGACAAGAAGCCCAGCGGGCCATCACTGAAATTGCTCAGCCTGATCGATCGGAAGGGACTGGACACGGTGCTCTAGCAAGATCAATCCAGCTTGCCGACCTCCTCGCCCAACGCGTTGCCCTGCGGCGTGACCAGATACCACTCGCCCCACTCATCATCGCGCTCATGCCCCAGCGTGCTGCCGGGCTGCGTGTCGCCGACATAGTGATACAGCGGGTGGCCGTTGTAGGTGATCTGTTTGGACCCGTCGGCGCGATCGATCGTACCGACCAGTACCGGTGCGAGGTTGCCGCTGACGGTCGGCGCGGTAGTCGGCGGGAACAACGGCGCCCACTGCCGCAGGCAGGCATCGACGCACTGGTTGCCATCGGTATCGCCTTCCAGCAGGTAGACCGCGCGACGGTCGTCGTCGGCCACGTAATCGGCGGGACCGCCGACGGACATCACCGTCAAGCTGCCGGCGGCCGACGCGGCATCGGTCACCAGGGTGCCGCCCTCGCCCACGATTGATGGGGTTTCATCGGTTGCCTGTGCGGGCGACGGATCCCCCAACGAGTTGCCTTCGCCGGGCTCGTTGCAACCGGCCAGCGCGACGCTCAACCATGCGGCCATCGCGGCCGGACCCACACGGGGCCAATCCACCTTGCGTGAAATCGTCACGACATCTCCTTGCGCGGACCTCGCGTCCGCCTTGCAACCGACACTGCGGTCGTTGCATCGAGTGATAGACGGGCCGGCGTTAAGACGCGGTCGAGACCCAGTGACCGCTGATGATCACTACGGCTCCCGCAAGGATCAGCCCGCCGCCAAGCAGGTCGAATATCCCCGGCCGCACGCCATCCACCGCCCACAGCCACACCAGCGCGGTGGCGACATACACCCCGCCATACGCCGCATACACCCGACCCGAGGCCGCCGGGTGCAGGGTCAACAACCACGCGAACGCCGCCAGACTGAGCGCCGCCGGCACCAGCAGCCACGCCGCGCCTTCAGGCTTGCGCCACATCAGCACCAGCCAGCAACCGACGATCTCGGCGACGGCGGTCAGGGCGAACAGGCCAAGGGTTTGCAGAAGCGGCATCAGTCGTTGCTCAACGATGAAAGCAAACGGGCGTCGGAATACGCCGCCCTGTGGGACCCACGATATCCCAACCGTTTCCGGACCGACTGCCATCAACGGAAAATGAGCGAAAAGAAAGGACGCCATCGGGCGTCCTTTCCGGCACCACTAAAGCCGCGCCAATTACATCGTCGAGGCGGTCTTCGGACCAGCGTAGTCAACCACCAGCGCGACGCGGCGGTTGTCCTGGCCGGCATCACCGGTCGCACCCGGGCGCACCTGGCGGTTCTTGTCTTCGCCATAGCTCACGGCACGGACCTGTTCCGCAGGCAAGCCGGCGGTGACCAGGTAGTCACGCACGGCGTCGGCACGGCTTTGGCCGAGACGCTTGTTGAGCGCGGTCGAGCCGGACGGATCGGCGAAGCCCTCCACGGTGATCAACGCATCGGTATGACTGCTGCTGATCGCACGCGCAAAGTCATTCAGCAACGGCTCGGCCTGTGCGCCGAGAGTCGCATCACCGACGGCGAAGTAGGCAGCGGTATCCACGCGGGTACGGCCGGCCAGTTGGGTCACCAGGGCGTCGTACTTCTGGCCAAGGGTCTGGATCTGCGACTCCAGCCGGGCATCGGTGGCACGAAGATCGGCGATGGTGGCATCGAATTCATCGCGTTTGATGAAGCTGCTGCAACTGGCAAGGGTCACGCTTGCCAATGCGACGGCAAGGACGGCTTTACGGGACAGGGAAGTGGCCATGATCTGAATCTCCTGGGTTCGGTGTGGCGCCCTGGCGCGAACTGCGCGCGCTAATCGGGGGATGGCGCCGGAACCGAAGCTAGCCGGGTGACTCTTTGCGTCAGGTGAACGGAGAGCACCGACGCCACCTTGTCGTCACGAAGCGTGATGGAGGACCTTGCAAATCGCTGGCAGCGCCGGGCAAGGCGGCAATTGTTGGGATCACTCCGCATCGATCGCTTCCATCGCCTGCTTTATCGCTGCGCCGTCGCTCGGCCGCACCAGCCGGGCGACCTCCTCGCCATCGCGCAGGAACACCAGGGTCGGCCAGAGTTTGACGTGGAAGGAGCGGCCCAGACGGCGACCGGGGCCGTCTTCGACCTTGAAGTGACGCAGGTCGGGATGGCCCTCAAATGCAGTGGCGATCAGCGGCTGGGCGGTAGTGCAATGGCCGCACCAGCCGGTACCGAACTCGATGACGCTGGCTCCGGGCATGGCGTCGATATCGGCGCGGGTGGGCGCGGTGGAAGCGTAATCGTGTTGCATCACCATGGTTGACTCCGTTGTCGCGGGTTTGGCTCGCGGGTGTTGCAGCCGCGGACTGGTGGCTACTCCCGCACGCGTTCAATCACCCCACAGGCAATTGGCAAGGTGACGTGGGCGGGGATCGGGCCGAGTGATGCGACCGACTCGGGCAATTCGGCGTCGGTGACCACGCCGTGGATGAAGATCACCCGTCGGTCGAGGTCGGGTGCCTGGCCGGCGAACGCTTCGGCGAAGGCGGCATTGAGCGCCGGCATCGACACGCTCTGGCGATAGCTGAAGCTGCCGTCGGCGTCGGCATGCGGGTATTCGCCCTCGGCGACATCCATCGCGACCGGGTCGGTGTCGAACGGGACCATCGTGGTGCCGGCGACCGCTTCGGTTTCGATCAGGTCGATGATGCCGTCGCCGTTGGTGTCGTCGGCACTGGTGGGACAGCCCGCGACCTTGTCATCGGTGAAACCGTGAAAATGCTGCCAGTGCTCGATATCCGGTGGCAATCCCTTGGCATCGATGCTGATGACCATGTTGTCGCCATCCACCGTGAAAGTTGCCTCCGCAGTCGCCTGGTCACCGGTCACACCGGAGTTCATCGGCTGCAGGCTGGCGACATAGTTGGCGCCGGTCAGGTCGTCTGGCGGGCTTGTGGGAGGGTTCACGGGCTCGCTGGCGGACGGGCTGCTGGACGGACTGGCACTGGCGGGCGCTTCCGGTTGCTGGCTGCACGCAGACAGCAGACACGCGGCGACGGCAAGGCTGAGGGCTGTGACGGTTCTCGGGCTCATGTTGGGACTCCGGTTCAAGGTTGGTTGGTTCTCATTCGCGCGGTGGCGCTTTCAGGCGTGCCAGCATCGGTTCCACCAGGTCCAATGGCAGCGGGAAGACAATCGTCGAGCTCTTGTCGCCGGCGATCTCGGTCAGGGTCTGCAGGTAGCGCAACTGGATCGCGCGCGGGTCGGCACCCAGCAACTTGGCGGCCTCGACCAGCTTCTCGGCGGCCTGCTGCTCGCCCTCTGCATGGATGATCTTGGCCCGACGCACGCGCTCGGCTTCGGCCTGGCGGGCAATCGCGCGGACCATGGTCTCGTTGATATCGACGTGCTTGATCTCGACGTTGGCGACCTTGATGCCCCAGGCATCGGTCTGGCTGTCGAGGATGGTGCGCACATCGTGGTTGAGCTTGTCGCGTTCGGCCAGCAACTGGTCCAGCTCGTGCTGGCCGAGCACCGACCGCAGGGTGGTCTGGGCGAGTTGGCTGGTGGCGTCGTAGAAGTGTTCGACCGCGATGATCGCCTTCTCCGGATCGACCACGCGGAAGTACACCACCGCGTTGACCTGCACGGAGACGTTGTCGCGGGTGATCAGGTCCTGCGATGGCACGTCCATGACGATGGTCCGCAGGTCGACCCGAACCATCTGCTGGACGATCGGGATCAGGAAGATCAACCCCGGCCCCTTGACCTTCCAGAAGCGTCCCAGCTGGAACACGACACCGCGCTCGTACTCACGCAGAATCTTGATGGCGCTGAAAAAAAACAGCGCGATGACGATCAGGATCGGGAGAAACACGAGCATGTTCATGGACGAACTCCGGGTTCTGGGGTGTGCATGGCGGGCGATTCGACAACCGGGGCGACCTGCAGGACCAGGCCATCAAGGGCGAGTACCTGCAGCGTTTGGCCGCGGGTGACGGGCGTGGTTGATACGGCCTGCCAGATCTCTCCGCGAATCCGCACGTGACCGTGGTCGTGAAAATCCGCGATCGCGGTTGCGTGGTGGCCGACCATCTCATCGGCGCCGGTGGTCACCGGTTTGGCGCGGGCGCGCATCGCAAACCAGATCAGGCCCATGAAGCCCAGCCCGCTGGTGACGCCAATCGCGGCGATCAGCTGCCCGGGCACGCCGAACCCGGGCACGTCGGTATCGAACATGATCAGCGAGCCGATCATCAACGCAATCAAACCTCCTATGCCAAGCGCGCCGAAGCTCGGCATCGCGAACTCCAGGCCCATCAAGACGACACCGAGCACGATCAATCCCACCCCGGCGTAGTTCACCGGCAGCACCTGCATCGCATACAGGGCAAGCAGCAGGCAGATCGCACCGACCACGCCTGGCAGCACCGCGCCCGGGCTGTAGCCTTCCAGCAGCAGGCCGTACATCCCGGCCAGCAACAGCATGTAGGCCACCGTCGGGTTGGTCAGCACCGAGAGCAACTTGAAGCGCCAGTCGGGCTCGATGCTGGTAACCGGCTGGCCGGCGGTGTCCAGGGTGACGGCGGCGTGGTGCAGTTTGACCTGGCGCCCGTCGGCCTGGGCCAGCAGGCTGTCCAGGTCGTTGGCGACAATTTCGATCACGTTGCGTTGCAGGGCCTGCTCGGCGGTCAGGGTGGCCGCTTCACGCACGGCACGCTCGGCAAAGTCGGCATTGCGGCCGCGCAACTCGGCCAGGCTGCGCAGGTAGGCGGCGGCATCATTGACGACCTTGTGCCCCATCGCGCCGCCGGCACCTGGGGCGGGTTTGGCGGAGGCTGGGGCGCCGTCTACCGGATTGTCTTCCGTCGGACTGTCTTGAGCTGGATTACCTTGGCCGGGACCGTCCCGACCCGGGTCGCTCCCGGCGGCACCTGCTGACGGTTCGTCTTCGGATTGTCCATTCCTGTCCCGGGGGACGATGTCCGGCCCACCACCGCCCATCGATACCGGCGTGGCGGCACCCAACGCAGTCGCCGGTGCCATCGCCGCCAGATGACAGGCATACAGGATGTAGGTGCCGGCACTGGCGGCACGTGCGCCCTGGGGCGCGACCCAGCCGATCACCGGCACCGCGGACGCCAGGATCGCCTGGTTGATGTCGCGGGTGGACAGGTCCAACCCGCCTGGCGTGTCGATCCGCAGCACCACGGCGACGGCGTTCTGCTCGGCGGCGCGATCCAGACCGCGCTTCACGTAGTCGCGCGTGGCCGGGCCAATGCCGCCCTGGATCTCCAGCAACACCACCCCGGCGCGTGTCGTGTTGCCCGGATCGAGCGCAGGCGTCGGCTCCGCCGACTGGGACGCTCCGGCCAATGCCGGCAGCGAGACTGCCAGCCCAACACTGAAGATCAATAACCAGAACGCTCGTGCGATCAAGCTCATGACGCCCCCGAACCGCGGCGCGACTCCGCCCATGACCCGAGTAGACACTGCCAGACGTTAGGGTCGTGACAACGCCGTGAATGCAGAGACGCTGATCACCCGAGTCAAGGCGTCGGGCGCAATAGAGCGCAGCGCATTGCGCCATGCCGAGACGCACCGGTATTGCGTAAGCCCCGGCTCAGGTGATCTCGAACGCGTCCCCGTCCAGCATTGCCGGGAATCGCTCGCGGTGGGCCCGCAGCTCGGAGGCCAGCAAGGTGGTGGTGGTGGTCATTTCCGAGTCGGTGCATTCGCTCAGCGCGTCACCGACAAAATCAATCACCGAGCTGTCACCCGCATACGCAATGCCGTTGCCATCGGTGCCAACACGGTTGAGGCCGGCGACATAGCTCAGGTTCTCGATCGCGCGTGCCCGCAACAACGTCTTCCAGGCGTAGGCGCGGGCAGCGGGCCAGTTGGCGACATACAACACCAGATCGTAATCCGGCAGGCCGGGACGCTCGACATCGAAACGGTTGCGCGAGAACACCGGGAAGCGCAGGTCGTAACAGACCAGCGGACAGATGCTCCAACCCTTCCATTGCACCGTGATCCGGTCGCGACCGGGCGCGTAACGTTTGTGCTCGTCGGCGTAGCGGAACAGGTGACGCTTGTCATAGGTGTGCAATTGCCCGTCGGGCTTGGCAAACAGCATCCGGTTGAACACCTGGTCGCCTTCGCGGATCTGCACGCTGCCGGTTACGGCGGCATCCAGGCTCGCGGCCTGCTCGCGGATCCAGGCGACCGTCGGGCCATCCATGGTCTCGGCGTCCCCGATCGCATCGTTGGAGAAGCCGCTGGTGAAGGTCTCCGGCAGCACGACCAGATCGGTCAGTCCGCGCAACGGCGCTGCCAGCGCACCGTAATAGTCGCGGTTACCTGCCGGGTCATGCCACAGGGTTGAACCCTGGATAAGGGAGATACGCAGGTTGCTCATTGGTACGGAGGGGGTTGCGCTCATGGCGATAGGCTCACGGTGTTTTGCTTCATGTTGCCCGAAACCCCGGCCATTGTCGGCTCGGGAGGCAGCCGGCCCATCGCGCGAGCCAGGTCAAGCACCCGCTGGGTGAAGTCGCCGTAGCCATCAGTCACCGGCGGCGTTTCGTCGCCGGCCGGCGACGCGACCTGGCGCACCGCAACCAGCCTGGCCGACGGCACGACCACGATGTACTGCCCCAGATAACCTTGGGCCTCGTAGGCGGCGACAGGGCCTTGCTCGATGGTGAACAGTCGAGACGGACCGATACCGTGCTTGCCGACCAGCTCTTCCCGGACCCTGCTGACGTCTTCGCCCAACCGTTCGTACAAGCCCGTCATCATCGCTCCCGACCCATCGAACCGAGCGCCCGTCAGTGCCTGTTCAAGCGTTTGTATCAGGTCCTCCGCCACGCCCTTCTCCCGTAACATCGCCAGGCTGTCGGGGTCGAAATGGAAATGCATCCAGGCCGGACGTAGCCACCACAGCAAGCCGCAGGACGGCTCCAGCGATTGCCCCGGAGAGAGCATGGCGTCCATGTAGCCGGCGGGTACCAGTTGCTTGCCGTGCCATTTGCCACGCGCGAGCACCAACTGCCCGATCTTCGCCGCGTCGGTGGCGTCGAGCGGCAAGCCGGCCATCACATAGGGATTGCCCGCCTTGTCCTTCCCCCATTCGCCGGGAGTCACGTCGAGCTCGGCGAACAGACCTTCGCGGAAGAACACATCCATCGGCTGCCCGGATGCCTTCTCGATGATGCCGGCCAACAGGTTGGTCGCCTTGTTGTTGTAGGAAAACCCCGCGCCCGGCGCGCCACTGAGCTCCGCCGCCAGCGCAAGCTGGACGACATCCGGAGCGGGATAGATCTCGGCGGGTGCCCTTGCCACGTTCTGCAGGCCGGAGGTGTGGTTGAGCAGCATGCGTACGGTGATATCGCGTTTCTTCCCCTGCTTCCATTCGGGGTAGAAATCGGCCACCGGCTGATCCAGCGATTCAATCCGCTCCTGCCCGATCAGTTGGCCGATGCCGAGCGCTACCACCGACTTGGTGGCCGACATCAACTCGATCGGCCCGGGAGCCTTGTCGTCGCGGTAGTAGTGGCCGAGTTCCACCCCGTCCGCGAGAACCAGTACCGAATCGCTGTGGCTGTCGCGGCCCCCGTCGAGGATGCGTTGCAAAGCCGATTCAGCAGCAGCGGAAGGGAGGTCGGCCGCGGGCGCGGGGCTCGCCCATGCCAAGGCGAGGACAGCGATGGCCAGCGTGAAGAGACGGGAGTTCATCAGGGAGGCTCCTTGCGATTGGTGTCACGTCTCACGGTAATGGCGAATGGGCCGTGGAGCATGTGCCGATCCGGACTGAACCATCGTCACGGAACCACGAGACGATATTCCGGATGCGACACCGCACTACCGCAGGAGCGACGCAAGAAAATTTACAGCTGCCGCAGCCGCTCGATCGCGGCATCCCGGGTCGCTTCGTTCTTGGCGAAACACAGCCGGACCAGACGCTGTCCCTTGGGCGGCGTGCCGTAGAACGGCGACAGCGGGATCGCAGCCACGCCATGCTCCACCGCCAGCCAACGGCAGAACTCGGCATCGTCCAGATCGCTGACGGCGGAGTAGTCGACCAGCTGGAAATACCCGCCCGGCACCGGCAATGGTTTGAACCGTGTGGTCAGCAGTTGCTCGCGGAAACGGTCACGCATCGGCTGGTAGAACGCGCCCAACTCCTCGTAATGCTCCGGCTCGTCCCGGATCATCTCGGCAAACGCAAACTGCGCCGGGGTGAAGGTGCAGAAGGTGTTGTACTGGTGGACCTTGCGGAACTCGACGCTCAAGGCCGGCGGTGCAATGCAGTAGCCGGCCTTCCAGCCGGTGCAGTGGTAGGTCTTGCCGAAACTGGAGACCACGAATGCACGCTCACGCAACTCCGGATACCGCAACACCGACTCGTGGCGGGCGCCGTCGTAGACGATATGCTCGTAGACCTCGTCCGACAGCAGGATGATGCTGGTGTCGCGTAGCAGCTCGGTCAGCTGGCGGATGTCATCGGCGCTGAACGTAGCCCCGGAAGGATTGTGCGGGCTGTTGATCATCAGCATCCGCGTCTTCGGCGTGATCGCGCCGCGAACCAGATCCCAGTCGGGGGCGAAAGTTCGCGGGTCCAGCGGCACGTGCACCGCGATGCCACCGGCCAGCTCGATCGCCGGCTCGTAGCAGTCGTAACACGGGTCGAGCACGATCACTTCCTCGCCCGGCCGCACCACCGCATGCACCGCATCCAGGATCGCCTCGCTGCCACCCGAGGTGACGGTAATCTCAGCCTCCACGTCGGGGCGATAGCCGTAGCAGCGCTCGGTCTTGGTCGCGATCGCCTCGCGCAACGCCGGGATGCCGGTCATCGGCGAATACTGGTTGCGGCCATCGCGCATGGCCTGGGTCAACGCCGACGTCAGGCGCTCCGGCGGATCAAAATCAGGGAACCCCTGGCCGAGGTTGACCGCGTCGTGTTCGGTGGCGAGCTGCGACATCACCGTAAAGATGGTGGTGCCGACCTTCGGCAGCTTGGTCTGCAGGTGTGGCGTTGCGGTATCAGCTGTCATGGGTACTCGATCCGTGGAGTGGGCCCACTAGTCTACGAAATCCCGGCCGCCGGGGATTCCGACTTCCGGCGAGCCTTCCAGCTCACCGCAGGCATTGAAATACAAGGGAAAAACAAGACTCCACACTTGCATCCGGGCCGCCTGCCCCAGACACTGCACAAATGCAGGAACGTACCGTCGTCAACGCCATCCAATTGTCCATCGCCTACGCTTCCGCGCGTTACACGGTCAAGCTGGACGGCGATAGCCTGCCGCTGCAGGTGGGTCAGCCCGCGACCGACCTGGAAGCGTATTGGCCCGCAACGCGCTACCTGTTCATCACGGCCTGGAATCCCGCCTCGGAGCCACGCTCGGACACGGCCAATGCCGCTGCCGACGCCGTACTGGAAGCTCGGCTTGACGCTATCGGCGCCGCCCGCCAGCGCGCCTGGGCCGAGGCGCCGGACGGTCGCTGGCAAGAGCCGGGCTGGGTGTTGGCCGATATCGACGACCCCACGGCCGACCGCCTGGCCAGCGAGTTCGGCCAGGCCGGCGTACTGGCCTGGTGCCGCGGCGAACCGGTGCGCTTGCGGATGTCGATCGAACGCCCCGATGGCCACGCCCCCAAGGACGCGATCGACTCGTGTATTGACTGGATGGGCGAACGGGTGAATGGCGCGGTGACCGCGTAACATGGGCATTTGGCATCCCGTTGGTCCCTGCACCTGTCGATGAGTCCTCCTGATCGATCCGCCCCGCCGCTGCTCGCAGCCCGCGGGTTGTCCTTTGCCCGCAATGACGAACCGGTTTTCGGGCCGCTGGATTTCTCGGTCGACGCCGGCGAGGCATTGCTGGTGCAAGGTGACAATGGCGCCGGCAAGACCACCCTGCTGCGGGTACTTTCGGGCCTGTTGCGCGCCGATGCCGGCGAGGTGGATATCGACGGACAACGCGCACGCGTGTCGCGACGTGCCCGGGCGATCGCCTACATGGGCCATCTGCCCGGCTTCAAGGCCGACCTGAGTACGCTGGAGAACCTGGAGTTCCTGTGCGGTTTGCAAGGCCGGCGTCGTAACCAGAACCCGGTCAACGCGTTGGGCATCGTCGGCTTGTCAGGTTACGAGGATGCGCTGGCCCGGCAACTGTCAGCGGGCCAGAAGCGACGGCTTTCGCTGGCACGGCTGTGGTTGTCGCCGGCACCGCTGTGGCTGCTTGATGAGCCTTACGCCAACCTGGACTTGCAGGGTATCGAACTGGTCAACCGCATGGTCCAGGCCCATCTGCGCGGTGGTGGCGCGGCGCTGGTCACCACCCACGGCGCCTACGCGGCACCGCCGGTCCGCACCCGGATGCTGACCATGCTGAAGCCGGTTGCGGAGTACGCGGCATGAGCATCGCTACTCCCGGCCTGGTCGGTTCGGCCAAGGCCTTGTTGCTGCGTGACCTGCGACTGCTGTGGCGGCGCCGGGGCGATGCGTTGCAGCCGGCGCTGTTCGCGCTGTTGGTGGTGGTGCTGTTTGCACTGGCGTTGGGCGGTGAGGCGGAGACCTTGTCCAGGGTCGCCGCCGCGGTGCTTTGGGTCGCGGTGTTGCTGGCCGGCCTGTTGTCGCTGGACACCCTGTTCCGCGGCGATGCCGAGGACGGCTCGCTGGAGCAATGGATGCTGGCACCGGTGCCGCTGGGCTGGTTGGTCGCGGTACGCACCTTCACCCATTGGGCCACCACCGCGTTGCCACTGCTGCTGGCCACGCCGTTCCTGGCCGAACTGATGCATTTGCCACACCAGCAATTGCCGGTGCTGATGGCCTCGCTGGCATTGGGCACGCCACTGTTGAGCCTGCTGGGCGCCGTAGTCGCCGCGCTGACCGTCGGCATGAGGCGCTCCGGTATACTGGTTGCGCTGCTGGCACTGCCCTTGTATGTGCCGGTATTGGTGTTTGGCGCAGGCAGCGTGGCCGCATCAACCCAGGGATTGGATCCGGTCGGCGCACTACTGTTGTTGGGCGCCGGACTGGTTGTCGCGTTGGTACTGGCGCCGTTGACCGCCGCAGCCGCGATCCGGATCGCTCTGAATTGAGGCATATGAATCCAATCATCCTGTGGTTCCACAAACTGGGCTCGCCACCCAATTTCGACCGGTTCGCCGCGCGCTGGGCGCCATGGGCGTATGCGCTCGGCCTGGCGGTCATGGCCTGGGGCATGTACGG
This sequence comes from Lysobacter sp. A378, assembly GCF_054052125.1. Lineage (NCBI taxonomy): Bacteria > Pseudomonadati > Pseudomonadota > Gammaproteobacteria > Lysobacterales > Lysobacteraceae > Lysobacter > Lysobacter sp. A378. The sequence continues at coordinate 922,940 of NZ_JBSVRK010000002.1, forward strand.
CGCGCTGTTCGTGGTCCCCGCCGATTACCAGCAAGGCGACAGCTTCCGCATCCTCTACATCCACGTGCCCAGTGCCTGGATGAGCCTGGCGGTATTCGGGCTGATGGCGATTTATTCGGCGATAGCACTGATCTGGCGGATCAAGCTGTGCGAAATCCTGGCCATGGCCTGCGCGCCGATCGGCGCCGGGTTCACCCTGATCACCCTGTTGACCGGCGCGATCTGGGGCAAGCCGATGTGGGGTACGTGGTGGGATTGGGACCCGCGCCTGACCACCGAGCTGATCCTGCTGTTCCTCTACCTGGGCGTCATCGGCCTGTACAACGCGATTGACGACCGCCGCGCCGCCGCCCGCGCCGCCGGCCTGTTGGCGATTGTCGGGGTGGTGTTGCTGCCGGTGATCCGTTACTCGGTGGTGTGGTGGAACTCGCTGCACCAAGGCCAGACGATCCGCCTGTTTGGCGAGTCGACGATGGACGCCAGCATGGTCCAGCCGCTGATCTGGATGCTGGTCGGGACCAAACTGTGGTTTGTCGGCGCGCTGCTGGTGCGTGCCCGGGCGGACAACCTGCGCCGCGAATCCGGCAAGGCCTGGGTGGCCGCGCTGGCCACCGGAAAACCTTCCATAAGGCGCGGAGCCGGATCGTGAGTTACCTGAATTACGTCATTGCCGGTTATGCGGTGTTCGTGCTTGTGCTTGGCTGGGATTTTCTGGCCAGCGCGTGGCAGTTGCGACGGGAGCTGCGCAATGCCCGTCGCCGCGCGGCCAGACAGGCGGCAGGACCCGGCGATCAAGCCACCAGCCAATCCCCCATTTCCAATGAGTTGACCCGATGAATCCGATTAGACGTCGCCGCCTGATGTGGATACTGGCCCTGGTGGCAGCGGCTGCCGTTGCGACCGCGCTGGTCGCCATGGCACTGCAGCGCAACGTGGCCTACCTGTACACGCCCAACGAGATAATCACCGGTGAGGCCGGTGCCGAGGTCGCCTCTGGCCAAGCCCGGTTCCGCCTGGGCGGGATGGTCGCGGAGGGATCCCTGCAACGCCAGGAAGGAACGCTTGAATCGCACTTTGCCGTTACCGACGGCGATGCGCAGATGCCGGTGACCTACACCGGCATCCTGCCCGACCTGTTCCGTGAGAACCAGGCGGTCATCGCGACCGGCCGCATGGACGGCAACCGCTTCGTCGCCGAGGAAGTGCTGGCCAAGCACGACGAGAGCTACATGCCCAAGGAGGTTGCCGACAAGATGGGCATCGCCCACCAGAAGCATGACGTTGACGAACCTGACGTCGACGCGCCCGCGGCGGGGCAATAACGATGTTGCCTGAACTGGGTCAGGTCGCCCTGCTCCTGGCGCTGCTGGTCGCGATGGTGCAGACGGCACTGCCGCTGGTCGGCGCCCATCGCGACATTGGTAGCTGGATGGCCGTTGCGCGTCCGGCGGCCTACGCCCAGTTGCTACTGGTCGGGTTGGCGTTCGTGATCCTGACCCTGGGCTTCGTCAACCAGGATTTCTCGCTGCGCTATGTCGCCGAGAACTCCAATTCAATGTTGCCGGTGGGGTATCGCTATACCGCGGTGTGGGGCGCGCACGAGGGTTCACTGCTGTTGTGGGCGACGGTGTTGGCATTGTGGAGCGGTGCAGTCGCGCTGTTTTCGCAGCGCTTGCCGACCCCGGTGATCGCCCGCGTGCTCGGCGTCATGGGCATTGTCAGCATCGGCTTCCTGGCGTTCCTGATCTTCACCAGCAACCCGTTCGAGCGCCTGTTGCCGGCGGTCGTCGAGGGTCGCGACCTCAACCCGCTATTGCAGGATCCGGGCATGGTGATCCACCCGCCGATGCTGTACTTCGGCTACGTCGGTTTCTCGGTGCCGTTCGCCTTCGCGATTGCCGCGCTGCTCGACGGCAAGGTCGATACGCGCTGGCTACGCTGGGTCCGGCCGTGGACCAACGTGGCCTGGGCGTTCCTGACCTTCGGCATCGCACTGGGCAGCTGGTGGGCGTATTACGAGCTGGGCTGGGGTGGCTGGTGGTTCTGGGACCCGGTCGAGAACGCGAGCTTCATGCCTTGGCTGGCCGGCACCGCGCTGCTGCACTCGCAGGCGGTGACCGAGAAGCGCGGCAGTTTCCGCGGCTGGACCTTGTTGCTCGCCATCGCGACCTTCTCGCTGTCGTTGCTGGGCACTTTCCTGGTCCGCTCGGGTGTCTTGACCAGCGTGCACGCCTTTGCCGCCGATCCGACCCGCGGCCTGTTCATCCTGATCTTCCTGGGCATCGTGATTGGTGGCTCGCTGGTGCTTTACGCACTGCGGGCCCCGAGCGAGGCCGATGGCAAGCCCTTTGCGGTGTGCTCGCGCGAGACCCTGTTGTTGGGCAACAACCTGCTGTTGTCGATCGCATGCGCGATGGTGCTGCTGGGCACCCTGTACCCGTTGCTGGCCGATGCGCTGGAGCTGGGCAAGATCTCGGTCGGCCCGCCCTACTTCTCCTTGTTGTTCACGTTGCTGATGGCGCCGCTGGTGCTGCTGCTGCCTTTCGGTCCACTGACGCGCTGGCAACGCGACCAGGCCTCCCGGCCACTGGCGATGCTGGCACCGTGGGCCGGTGTTGCCGTGGTCATGGGCGTGGGCGCGTTCTTCCTCGCCCCACAAGGTGGCTGGAAAGTCGTTGCCGGCGTGGTGGGTGCCACTTGGGTGGCCCTGGGCACGTTGCGCTTCGTGTGGACGCGGCTGAAAGGCAGCGGCACGCGGATGACCGCGGAGATGTTGGGCATGACGCTCGCCCACCTTGGCGTCGCGGTATTCCTGGTTGGCACCTTGCTTGTGGAAGGGCTGGAACAGCAACACGAGACTGCGGTGAAGCCGGGCCAGACCATCGAGCTGGATAAGTACTCGTTCCGCTTCGATGGCGTGGAAGAGCGCAATGGCCCCAACTTTCAGGCCAGCTACGCCACCGTGCAGGTATTCGTCGACGACAAGCCGCTGGCCCTGCTGCACCCTGAAAAACGCACCTATCTCGGCGGCCAGGTGATGACCGAGGCGGCGATCATTGCCGGCGTCACCCGCGATGTCTTTGTCGCCATCGGCGAGCCGTTGGGCGGTGGTAACTGGGCGCTGCGGGTGCAGGTAAAACCATTTATCCGCTGGGTCTGGGCTGGCGCCATCCTGATGATGCTTGGGGGGCTGGTGACGGCGGGCGACAAACGCTTCCGCCGCACCACCAATCCACCGTCGGAGAAACGCACGGGACCGGAGGCTGGCATATGAGCCCGACGACGAAGCGCACGCAAAAATCGGCAATGCGCTGGCTGCCGCTGTTGGTATTCGCGCTGCTGGCCGCGCTGCTGGCGGCCGGGGTGAAGATGAGCCGCAACCAGAACCGAGACGCCCTGCCGTCTGCGTTGATCGGCAAGCCTGCGCCGAGCTTCGAGCTACCGGTGCTGCATGAGCCGGGCCGGTTGGCATCGTCGGAAGAATTGAGCGGCGAGCCCTACCTGATGAACGTATGGGGCAGCTGGTGTCCGGAATGCCGGGTCGAACACCCGATCCTGACCCGCTTCTCCGAAACCAAGCGGGTGCGGGTGATCGGCTACAACCTGAAGGACGAACACGCCGACGCGCTGCGCTGGCTGGAGCAGTACGGCAACCCGTACTGGCTGGTACTGACCGACTACACCGGCGAGAAGGCGATCGACTGGGGCATTTACGGCGCGCCGGAGACGTTCCTGGTCGACGGCGAAGGCATCGTGCGCTGGAAGCATGTCGGCGCGGTCAGCGAGGAGATCATCCAGGACGAGATAGTGCCGCTGTTGGCCCGGATCGAGGCGGAGCAATGAACCGCTACCTGGTGATGATCGTCCTGCCGGTCCTGCTTGCGCTGCTGCCGGCCTTGGCACTCGCCCAGGCCACCGGGGACCGGGCGCCGCTGGAGTTCAGCGACCAGGCCGAGGCCGACCGCTTCCACGCGCTGACCAAAGAACTGCGATGCGTGAAGTGCCAGAACCAGTCGCTGGCGGACTCCGATGCACCGATCGCCCACGATCTGCGCCACGAAGTGCTGACATTGATGCGCCAGGACAAGACCGACGGCGAGGTCAAGCAGTACCTGGTCGCCCGTTATGGCGAGTTCGTGCTCTACCGCCCCCAGGTAGATGCCAGCACCTGGTTGTTGTGGTTCGGCCCAGCGGTACTGCTGCTGTTGGGCGGCCTGGTGGTCGCCAACGTGGTGCGCAAACGCAGTGGCAGCAACAAGACCGCCAATGAGGCAATCAACGAGGACCAGGAATGGTGACCACCGTGTTCGTGATCGCCAGCGTGGTGCTGGTATTGCTGGTACTGGGCTATGTCCTGCAACCCATCTGGCGGGCCCGGCCCGCGGCCGGGATCGGCGCGATCGTGCTGATCGGCATCAGCGTCGGCCTGCTGTACACCGTGGTCGGCACGCCGCGGGCGCTGGACCCGGCACAACGGGCGATACCGGAGACCCTGGCCGATGCGATAACCCAGTTGCAGGCCGAACTGGACCGCGACCCCAACCAGGTCGAGGGCTGGCGATTGTTGGCCCGGGCCTACCTGGCCCAGGGCGACATGACCGAAGCCGGCGATGCCTTCGGCCGCGCCCTGAAACTCGCACCGGATGATCCAGACATCCTGACCGAGGCCGCGGAGGCGCGCGCATTGGCCTCCGATGAACGCAGCTTCGACCAGCAGGCGGTATCGATGCTGCAGCGCGCACTGTCCTTGCAGCCAAACCACCAACGGGCGCGATGGTTCCTGGGGATCTCCCAGCGCCAGGCCGGGGATGCGGCGGGGGCGGTCAACACCTGGACGCCATTGCTGACCCAGGTCGACCCGGCGACCGCGGCGACCCTGCGACCGCAGATCAACCAGGCACGGGTCGATGCCGGACTCGACCCTCTGCCAGAGGTGGCCGTGGCGGACGCGTCCGCGGTCCGGATCACCATCAGCGTGTCGCTGGATCCGGCATTGGCAATGCAGTATCCGCAGGGTGCCAGCGTGTTCGTGATCGCCCGCCAGGCCAGCGGCGCGCCAATGCCGGTCGCGGTGGAAAAACTGCAGGCGACGCAGTTCCCGTTCACCATCGTCCTTGACGACAACGACAGCCTGATGCCAACGATGAAGCTGTCGCAGCTCGACCAGGTCCAGCTCAGCGCGCGGATCTCCGCCAGCGGTGATGCCAGCGCGCAGCCGGGCGACTTCGAATCGGCCTCGGTGACCATCGATACCGGGCCAGAAGCCGCCGCGGCGCTGTTGATCGACCAGGTCGTGAAATAACCAGGGAAGGCAATCCGACGTGACCGAATTCATCCCGCCAGGTACCCGCTGGATCGACCTGCCCTCACCGTTTCCGATGAAGCGTGGCGGTGAGTTGCACGGCGCGCGCATGGCCTACGAGACCTGGGGCACGCTCAACGCCGCACGCGACAACGCGGTGTTGATCGTCCCCGGGCTGTCCCCCAACGCGCACGCCGCGGCCAACCTGGCCAATCCAGAACCGGGCTGGTGGGAGCCTATGGTCGGTCCGGGCAAACCCATCGACAGTGATCGCTGGTTCGTGATCTGCACCAATTCGCTGGGCAGCTGCAAAGGCTCGACCGGCCCGGCGTCGATCAACCCGGACAGCGGCGAACCTTATCGTTTCGACTTCCCGGAGTTGTCGATCGAGGATGGCGCACAGGCGGCGGCCCACGTGGTTCGCCAGCTCGGCATCGAGCAACTGGCCTGTCTGGTCGGCAACTCGATGGGCGGGATGGCCGCACTGGCGATGCTTGCCCTGCAACCGGGCATCGCCCGCACCCACCTGAATATTTCCGGTGCCGCCCGCGCGTTGCCCTGGTCGATCGCGATCCGCTCGCTGCAACGCGAGGCCATCCGGCTGGATCCGAACTTCAACCTTGGCACATACGACGATGAGCACTACCCCGAGTCCGGCATGCGGATGGCGCGCAAACTTGGCGTGATCACCTACCGTTCCGCGCTGGAATGGGATGGCCGGTTCGGCCGCGTGCGCCTGGACTCCGATGACACCGGCGACGAACCGTTCGGGCTCGAGTTCCAGGTCGAGAGCTACCTGGAGGCACACGCCCGTCGTTTCGTGCGCCACTTCGACCCCAATTGCTATCTGTACCTCAGCCGTTCGATGGACTGGTTCGACCTGGGCGACCATTGCCCGCACGCCAGCGGCGACAACCGGGCGCGCACGCGTGCCGGCCTGGCCGCGATCCGGATCGACAAGGCGCTGTCGATCGGCGCCGAGAGCGACATCCTGTTCCCCCTGCAACAACAGCAGGAGATCGCCGACGGCCTGGCCGACGGTGGCGCCGACGCGCGCTGCCTGCCGATGCCTTCGCCCCAGGGACACGATGCCTTCCTGGTCGACTTCGACCGTTATGGCCCCGCCGTGCGCGATTTTCTCGACAGCCTGTAGGGCCATTCAGCCATCGCCTGTCACGCGCGCCTGTCTTGCGTAGAATCAATGCCATGACCAGCCAAGCCCTGCCCGACGTCGCCTTCACCGGCCGCGCCAAACTCGTTACCGCCCTGGACGCCGCCGTGGCCCACGGCGACGAGCACGAGATCACCGCCGCACTGCGCAACACCTTGTGCCGGATGATCCGCGATCGCGATATCCAGCTGCCTGAATGCGTCTTCGAACCGATCGAGTCCCACTATGCCCGCCGCGAGATCTACCGCAGCGCCGAGCATGGCTACAGCGTCGTGGCGATGACCTGGGGGCCCGGCCAGGGCACACCGGTACACGACCACTGCGGCCTGTGGTGCGTGGAGGGTGTCTGGGACGGCGGGCTGGAAATCACCCAGTACGAACTGCTCGAGCGCGATGGCGACCGCTTCCGCTTCCGTGGCGCCGGCGGTATGGTCGCCGGGCCCGGCAGTGCCGGCAGCCTGATCCCGCCCCACGAATACCATTCCATCCGCAATACCAGCAACGACAAGGTCGCGATCTCGGTGCACATCTACAAGGCGCCGATGGAAGCTTGCTCGATGTTCGTGCCCGATCAAGGCGAGTGGTTCACCCGCGCCGCGAAGGCACTGGAAACCGACGAGGCCGGCTGAGACCCAACACGGCGCTACCGCCTGACAAACAAGAAAGGCCTGCGAACGATCGCAGGCCTTTCTTGTTTGTCTCTGGTGCCGAAGGGGGGACTCGAACCCCCACGCTTTTAAAGGCGGCGGATTTTGAGTCCGCTGCGTCTACCGATTCCGCCACTTCGGCCAGCCCGGAAGTATAACGGACGCATGGGGACACACTCCAGCTTTTTGCCGCACCGCGTCCAAGATCTATGTCCGATGCGGCGGCAGCGGTGGTGCCGGCCAGGGCCACCAACCCTGCCCGCTCATGGCGTAGCGATCCGCCGCCCGCTCAAACCGGTTGCGCACGCTTACTGCGCCACACAACAGGTATAACGGCAGGAACAGCACGCCCAGCGCCATGTACTGGTAGACGTGGGCGCGTTCGTGATCGCCCAGACGCACCGGCGGGTCTTCACACAACCCGGCTCGATGGGCGTAGGTTCGACAAGTGCTGTCGAGGTTGCCGCCGGTATGGATGATCACATTGCCCAACGTGAGCGCGCCACCCGGCCCCCAACGCCAGCCATGGAATACCAGCGCCAGCTCAGCAGGTTGCCAATGCGCATGCGCGCCAAACGGCATGCCCGCAACACCAAGCAGTAATCCGACCAGCGTGTTGGGCGACGTCCACGCCATGCCCAGGACCAGCGCCACCCGCCGCCATGACACTTCCGTCAGCCAGCCTCTTCGGGCATCAGCAGCCACAGGATCAGGTACGCCAGGATGCCGGGGAACGCCGCGGAGGCGATCGAGACGATCACGAAAACGACCCGCACCAATATCGAGCTCCAGCCGAAGCGCTGGGCAATGCCACCCATGACGCCGGCCAGCATGCGGTCGTTACGCGATCGGGTGAACGGACGGGATGAAGATTCCATGCGATTTCGGGGTCAGCGGAGGAGTAAAACGAGTCTAGCGCGGCAAGGTGACGACCGCGTCGCGCCGGAGGATCGTTCGCTATCCACTGCGCGACGCCAGCCAGTCGTGGATCGATTGCGGGACCTCGCGCTGGGCCCGGCTGGAGACGTAGATGCCGATATGGCCGCCGCGGAATGACAGCTCGCTGTAATCGTCGCTGCCGACCAAGCCGCCCAGTGCCTGGGAGGACGACGGTGGAACCAGATGGTCGTGCTGGGCGAAGACATTCAATACCGGCATGTCGACGTCTGCCAGGTCGACCGCCTTTCCGCCGATCTTGATTCCCCCATTGAGGAACCCGTTGGCCTGGTAGAACTGCTTGGCGAACTGGCGGAATGCCTCACCGGCCTGGTCGGGCGAATCGAAGATCCAGTTCTCCATGCGCAGGAAATCCTCCAGCGCATCCCTGTCATCGAGGATGTCGACCAACCCGACGTATTTCTGCACGAACAGCCGCCACGGCTTGAGCGTCAGGTAGGTGGAATTCATCATGTCGGCCGGGATGTTGCCCAGCGCGTCGACCATCGCGTCGACGTCGATCCCGCGCACCCAGTTGGCGAGCATGTTGTCGTCGGTGTGGAAATCGACCGGGGTGACCATGGTGACCAGGTTGTGCACTTTCCCCGGGTTGAGCGCGGCGTAGCACAACGAGAACGCACCGCCCTGGCAGATGCCGAGCAGGTTGATGGCATCCAGCTGGTGCGCAGTGCGCAGATGGTCGACCGCGCCACCGAGGTAACGCTGGATGTAGTCCTCCAGCTCCAGGTAACGGTCGGAGCGGTCAGGGTAACCCCAGTCGAGGATGTAGACGTCCTCGCCGCGCTCAAGCAGCCCGCGCACGATCGATTTATTGGCCTGCAAGTCGACCATGTAGGGACGATTGACCAACGCGTAGGCGATCAGCAATGGCACCTTTGCCGTCGGCGCGCGCCCGCCCTCCAACGTGGCACCCTGATAGCGGTACAACACCACCTTGCCGTCGCGCCAGACCTCTTGCCTGGGCGTTGCGCCATAGCTGATATCGCCCACTTCATGCAGCGTGTCGAGGCCGGCGCGCAGCCTGGCCTGCATCTGGATCGCGTCCTTTGCCATCGTTTCGGGGCTGAAGTCGAGCGGGCCGGTGTTGAACATAGTGGGCTTGTCCATGTCAGCGTGCCTTTGCGGCGGACTTGGCTACCCCGCGTCGTGATGCGGACGCGGGCTTGCCGGTTGTGGATTTCGTTTTCTTCGCAGCCGGTTTTTTCGCGGCCGGTTTCCTGGCCGTGGATTTCTTTGCCGGTGCCTTCGTGACTTTCTTCGCCGGTGCCTTCACCGCTTTCTTCACCGCTTTCTTCACGGCCTTCTTCACGGCCTTCTTCACGGCCTTCTTCACGGCCTTCTTCACGGCCTTCTTCGCGACCTTCTTTACCGGCTTCGCTTTTGCGGCCTTGCTCGTGGCCGCCTTCGAAGCCGCACGCCCGCTATTGGGGCTGGGCTTTGTCGGTGGCGACCCGGTTGCGCCCGAAGCCAGCTGATCGCGCAAGCGACGCAGCTCGCGTTCCAGCTGGACGATCTTGCGATGCACCGCATCCACCTCGCTGCGGGTGGGCACGCCCATTGCCTCACCAACCTGTTCGATCTCGCGTTGCACCGCGGTACGCAGCCGCATCTGCGAGTTCACCATCGCGCCGTAGGCCTCACGGAAGCGCGGCGACAATGCGATCTCCGAGTACGTCTCCTCGGCGGCATCAATCCACAGGTCAAACAGTGCCCGCGCGGATTCAAGCTTCTTGCCGGGCTCGCTGCACTCGGTCAGTTTTTCTTCGAAACGCTTGAATGCATCCTGCAACGCCTGCGCCATCAGTGCCTGGTACGCCCGGCCCTGCTGCTGGTGGTCTTGCTGCGCCTGGGCAAGATGCTGCCAGCGCTGCTGGTGCTCGCGGGTGAAACCCACTGCGGGCGTACCCAGCCAGGTTCGCCCACCGGCCTGCATTTTCTCCAGCCACGGAGTCACCTGCTCGAACCACTGCTCGAAGCCTTGCTGACCCGGTCCGTGCATGTCACGCAACGCATCGGCGAACGGGTTGCCACCGGCGCCGCCGAGGATGCTTTTCCAGGCCTCCGCGATCTCCGTCGCGCCCGCATCCTGACCTGCGAACCGGGCGGCCAACTGCTGCATCTGCGCGAACCAGCCGCGTGTCTGGTCGGTAAAGCGCTCGACGGCCGCATCGGCCGGGCCCTTGCCGCCACTGGCCAGTTGCGACCACCATGCGGTTGCCTCCTCCCAGCCCGGCATTGCGGCTGCCGCACCCGGAGACGCCGCGCCTGCGAAACCGGCACCCGGGACACCTCCGCCTGGAAACCCGGCGGCCGAGACTCCTGGCATCGACGGCGTCGTCGCGGGCGCGGCACGCAGCATCTCGCCCCAGCGACTCCAATACTGCCGCGCCAGCGACTCGAAGTCGTCATTGCCGGAACCGCCGCCGGCACCACTGCCAAAACCCCCGGGCGGAAAGCCACCCGTACCGAACCCGTGATTGGCCATTTCATCCTCCAAGCGTGAGCTCGATCATAACAACGCGACACCTGGATGCGTGGTGGATACCTAAGGCTTGGGAATGCGCACCGTCTTGCTGATCATCAAGGTGCCCGACAACGCGAACATCAACACCAGTGGATGGAACTGCCACGGCCCCAGCTTGACCACGCCCAGCCACAGGTCGGCACCGATTGCACCCTGCCCGGCCGCGATCCACAGCACCACCACCAACGCCAGGCTGGTCGGGATCGGCGTGCCCTCGAAGAACTTGACCTTGCCCTCGGCGCCGGACAGCTGCTCGGCGGTGACGTTGTAGCGCGCCAGCCGGCTGACCCCGCAACCGACGAAGTAACTCAGCACCACCCAGTCCCAGCCACCCTGCAGGCCACAGGCGTAAGCCAGCGCGGCGGGGGCGACCCCGAACGAGATCACATCGGCCAGCGAGTCCAACTCCCGGCCCAGGGTGGAGGCCGACTTGCGCCAACGCGCGATGCGACCGTCAAGCGCATCGAATATGAAAGCCAGCGGAATCAGCGCCATGCCAATCATCAAGTCGAACACGATCCCTTCCTGGAGGAAGCGCATCGCGGCAAAAACCGCCCCGGTGCCGCAGAAGGCGTTGCCGAGGGTGAACCAGTCCGCGAGGGCGAACTCGCGAAGCATCGAGAAATGGCGGCGTTGCTGCATTCACAGACTCCAGTGTGGTTCGCCATCATCGCGCAAACCGAGGCGTCCAGCCTGCCAAATGGCGAGTGAAAGCAAAAGCATCCCCTCACTCCACCCGTATGGCCCGAGCGTTGCGGGAGCGACTTCAGCCGCGATCGCGGAGTCGGTGCGCGCGATCCACCATCCGATCGCGGCTGAAGCCGCTCCTACAATAGGTTCCGAAGGACGCTACCCGGAAACAGTATCGCGATGGCCCCACCCCGCAAAATCCTGCATGTCGACATGGACGCGTTCTACGCGTCGGTCGAGCAGCGCGACGAGCCGTCGTTACGCGGCCGGCCTGTGGTGGTCGCCTGGCGCGGCGCGCGCTCGGTGGTGTGCGCGGCCAGCTATGAGGCACGCAAATTCGGGGTGCATTCGGCGATGCCCGCGATCCGCGCCGAGCGGCTGTGTCCGCAGGCGGTATTCGTACCGCCGGATTTCGTGCGCTACAAGGCGGTATCAAAACAGGTGCGCGAGATCTTCGCCCGCCATACCGACCTGGTCGAGCCGTTGTCGCTGGACGAGGCCTATCTCGATGTCACCGAGACCAAAACCGGCCTGCCCTCGGCCACCGCGACCGCCGAGGCGATCCTCGCCGCAATCCGCGAGGAGACCAGGTTGACCGCCTCGGCCGGCGTTGCGCCGAACAAGTTCCTGGCCAAGATCGCCTCGGACTGGAACAAACCCGATGGCATCTGCGTGGTGCGCCCGCGGCAGATCGATGCATTCCTGTTGCCGCTGGCCGTCGGTCGCTTGCCGGGAGTCGGCAAGGTAATGCAGGGCAAGCTGGCCGAACTGGGTATCGTCACGGTCGGTCAGTTGCGCTCGCTTCCGGCGGCCGAACTGGAGTTACGTTTCGGCCGCTGGGGGCGACGCCTGCACGAACTGTCGCTCGGCATCGATGACAACCCGGTGCGCTCCGAGCGCCCGACCATGCAGATCTCGTCAGAAGACACCTTCGAGCACGACCTGCTGCTGGATGCACTGGAACCGCACATCCGACGCCTCGCCGAGAAGACCTGGGCGGGTTACCAGCGCGAACGCACCCAGCACCAAGGCCGGCTTGCCCGCACCGTGGTGCTCAAGCTCAAGACCCATGATTTCCGCACCTTCACCCGCAGCCTGACCCCCGCCATGCAACCGGCGACACTGGAAGCGCTGGCCGACATCGCCTGTGAGTTGCGCACGCGGGTGGAATTGCCGGCGGGTACGCGCTATCGACTGGTGGGGGTAGGACTGTCCGGTTTCGTCGACCAGGACGATGTGCGCGTCCAGTCGGATCTTTTCGAGCACGACTGACTTCCTCCGTTCGCTGTTTTTCGTCTTCGCCGTTTTTGGTGGCGCACGACGATTCCCGGCGGTCTCATGCACTGGGACGGTCGACGGAAATACTGGACTGGCGGAGGCAACTGTCTTCGGCTTCTACCGGGAACGTCTGGACCATTCGGCTTTTGCCCGTCATTCCCGCGATGTTTGCCCGTTCCCGCGATGTTGTCCGTTCCCGCGAAGTTTTCCCGTCATTCCCGCGAAGGCGGGAATCCAGAGCCCGTTCGCGGGGATGATGGCCACTGTTCATAATTTCCATTAATTTTAATACGTAACTAATTGATTTTAATAACTTCTACTTCTATCGCCTGATTGTTACTAGAATTAGTACCATGCACTTGACCAACACCCAACGCCGCCTGCTCGACTTCCTCCGCGAGCACATCACCGAGCACGGCTATCCGCCGTCGCAGATGGACATCGCCCGGGCATTCGGGTTCCGCCAGAACCGTTCGGCGCGCTATCACCTGGAGGCACTGGCCCAGGCGGGATTGATCGAACTGTCGGCCGGGCTTGCACGCGGCATCCGGCTCACATCGCCGCGTCGCACTTCCCTCAACGCCGACTTGCTGCAGGTACCTTTGCTCGGCCGGGTCGCCGCAGGTACGCCGATCGGCTCGGACCCCGAGATACGGCGTGAAGTCACCCTCGACCCGTCGCTGTTCCGCCTGCGTCCGGACTACCTGCTGGAGGTCGAGGGCGAGTCGATGCTGCTCGACGGCATCCTGCCCGGTGACCTGATCGGGGTGCATCGCATTATTCAGGCAAGCAACGGCCAGACCGTGGTCGCGCGGGTCGAGGGCGAACTGACGGTGAAACGGCTGGACAACGGCGGCTCCGAGATCGGCGCCAGGCACCTGCGCCTGCTGCCGCGCAATCCGGCCTATGCACCGATCGAGATCGATGCGAGCGTCACCGATTTCGCGATCGAAGGCTTGTTTGCCGGATTGGTGAGGCCAAGCTGATGAGCGCCGTGGTCGCCCTTGATGCCTTGCTGAAATCGCGCCAGGTCTGGCGTGGCCAGCCAGCGCCGCGCGCACCGTCGCGACATCCCACCGGCTTCGCGCTGCTGGACGACGTCCTGCCCGACGGCGGCTGGCCCGAAACCGCATTGACCGAACTGCTGCTGCCGGCCGACGGCGTCGGCGAGTTACGCCTGCTGTGGCCCACTCTCGCCCGGCTGTCGCGCGCCGACGGCATGGTCGCCCTGATCGCACCACCGTACTTGCCGTTTGCCGCCGCCTGGGCAAGCGCCGGCGTGCAACTCAACCGCTTGCAAATAATCCGCACCGACCCGCGCAACGCCCTGTGGGCCGCCGAACAATGCCTGCGCTCGGCCGCCTGCTCGGCCGTGCTGTGCTGGCCACAACACGCCAACGACCGCGCCCTGCGCCGCCTGCAGGTCGCCGCGGAAACCGGCCAGTGCCTAGGCTTCGCGATGCGACCGATGAAGACGGCTGCCAACCCGTCGCCAGCCGCACTGCGGATCGCCATTGACGTCGACCCGTCGCAACTGCGCGTACTCAAGTGCCGCGGCGGCAACCCGCCCACGCGAGCCATCCCGTTTGCGGCAAGCACGGCTTTATCCGTCCGGTCGCCATCGAAAATCGGACAGGGGGCGGCCGGTGGGGGTATTGCGCAGAAGCCGGCCAAGGATGGCCGGCGGCCCGCCTCAGGGCAGGGTGAGTGCAGGCCTGCTTGCGCGGCACTGCCGCGCGGCTTGCGCGAACGCCCGGCGCGCTGCGCCGGGCCGGACCGCGGAGCGGACCTGACGAAGGGCCGGAGCAATATCCCCGCCGGCCGCCCCCTGCCCGACCAAGCCATGCCGGCCCCCATTCCCTTCCGCCCCCGCGCCCTCCCGACGCAGGCGCAGTGAGCAAGGCCGATGCTCTGGGCCTGCATCCTCCTGCCGCAACTGGCGCTCGACGGCGTCCTGCGCCGCCACCCCGACCCCGACACCCCGCTGGTATTGGTGACCGGGCCGGCGCAACGCCGCGTGCTGCGCGCAGTCAACGCCGCGGCGAAAACCGCCGGTCTGCGCGCCGGCCAATCGTTGGGCGCGGCGCAAGCACTCTGCAGCCGATTCACCGCCGCCGAGCATGATCCGGCCGAGGTCGAGCGCTGGCATGACTTCCTGGCCGCCTGGGCGTACCGCTACAGCTCGCTGGTCAACCGCACCATGCCCTCGGCGCTGCTGCTGGAGGTCGAAGCCAGCTTCAAGCTGTTCGGCCCGTGGCCACGGTTCGAGACCCAGCTGCGCGCGGACCTGACCGAACTCGGCTTCCGCCACCGCATCACCCTGGCGCCCAATCCGTACGCCGCCCGCGCACTGGCCAACGTGCACGACGGCCTGGCGATTGCCCACGACATGCCGCTGCACAACGCGCTGGGCCAGTTGCCGGTCGAACGCAGTGGACTGGCCCCGGAAGTGGCGACCAGCCTCGCCCGCATGGGCCTGCGCAAGCTGCGGCAAGTCCTCGCCCTGCCCCGCGCCGCGCTCGGCAAACGGGTCGGCAAGGAGGCACTGGCGCACCTGGACCGGCTGACCGGCGCGCTGCCGACGCCGTTGCGCTACTACCAGCCACCGGACTCGTTCACTTCACGGATCGAGCTCAACTACGACGTCGAATCCAGCCAGGCGCTGCTGTTCCCGCTGCGCCGGCTGACCGGCGACCTGGCCGCCTACCTCGCCGGTCGCGACGGCGGCGTGCAGCATTTCACCCTGGTGCTGGAACACGAACGCTGCGCCGACAGCGAGCTGGTGGTTGGCCTGCTCGCGCCCGAGCGCAACCCGGCGATGCTGTTTGAACTGGCCCGCAGCCGGCTCGAGCAGATGCGGGTGCCCGCCCCGGTACGTGGCTTGCAACTGGTTGCATCCGAGCTGCCGCCGTTCGTGCCCGCCGGCCGGGATCTGTTTGACACCCGGCCGCAGCAGGCGGTGCCGTGGGAGCAACTGCGCGAACGCCTGCGTGCGCGCCTCGGCGACGAGGCGGTGCATGGCCTTGGCATGCGCGCCGACCACCGCCCGGAACGCTCATGGCAGGCCGAGTCGGCACGCGTGATTGATGCCCCCACCACGCCACGCCCCGGTTGGCTGCTGCCGAAACCACTACCGCTGCGAGACCGCCATGTCCGCATCGTCGCCGGCCCCGAGCGGATCGAGACTGGCTGGTGGAATGGCGACGTGCGCCGTGATTACTACCAGGTCGAGACCAGCCACGGCCAGCGCGCCTGGGCGTTCCGGCAGGCCGGCGATGCCGCCAGTGACGGACGCGCCGATGGCTTCATGCTGCACGGGTGGTTCGGATGAGAGCGACTCCGTCATCCTCACGAAGGCGGGGATCCATTCTTTCCACGTCATCCCCGCGAACGCGGGGATCCAGTGCCTCGGTTGCCGGCAGGGCCAACGTCGCTGGGTTCCCGCCTTCGCGGGAACGACGGGGAGCGCGGGAACGACGGGGGTCCGCACGCACATGATCCCCTTACCTGCCTACGCCGAACTGCACTGTCTGTCCGCCTTCAGCTTCCAGCGCGGCGCCTCGACCGCGCCCGAGCTGTTCGAGCGCGCCAAACAGCAGGGCTACACCGCGCTGGCGATCACCGACGAGTGCACGCTGGCCGGCATCGTGCGTGCGCTGGAAGCTTCCGAACGGTTCGGCGTGAAGCTGATCGTCGGCAGCGAAATGCAGATCGAGGACGGTCCCAAATTGGTGCTGCTGGTCGAGAACGCCACCGGTTACACCGCGCTGTGCCGCCTGATCACCCGCGCCCGCCGCCGCGCGCGCAAGGGCGAGTATCGATTGCTGCGCGAGGACTTCGTCGACACCGACGGCCTGCTTGCGCTCTGGCTGCCCGGCGAGCAGCCCGACAAGGCGCACGTAGACTGGATAAAGACCACCTTCCACGACCGCGCCTGGCTCGCGGTCGAGCTGCACCGCGGCCCTGACGACGAGACGCGGTCAACGCAGCTAAGGCAAGCCGGCGCCCGCCTCGGCCTGCCGCTGGTCGCAGCCGGCGACGTCCACATGCACGTGCGCGGCCGTCGCGCGTTGCAGGACACGATGACCGCGATCCGTCACCACGTCACCGTCGCCGAAGCCGGCCACCGCCTGTTCCCGAACGGCGAACGTCATTTGCGCAGCCGTCGCGCGCTGGCCGCAATCTACGGACCCGACGATCAAGCCGACCTGCTCGCCGAAACCCTGCACATCGCCGATCGCTGCCGTTTCAGCCTGCGCAACGACCTGCAATACCAGTACCCGCACGAACTCGTCCCGTCCAGCCACGACGCCAGCAGTTGGTTGCGCCACCTGGTCGAGCAAGGTGCGCGCTGGCGCTGGCCCGACGGTGTGGACGACAAGGCCCGCGCATTGATCGACAAGGAACTCGCCCTCGTCGCCGAGAAGCGCTACGAGTCCTACTTCCTGACCGTGCACGACATCGTCCGCTTTGCCCGTTCGCAGGGCATCCTCTGCCAGGGTCGCGGGTCGGCCGCCAACTCGGTGATCTGCTACACGCTGGGCGTGACCGAGATCGATCCCGTCCGCATGAACATGTTGTTCGAGCGTTTCCTGTCGAAGGAGCGCGACGAACCGCCGGACATCGACATCGACTTCGAGCACGAGCGCCGCGAGGAAGTCCTGCAATACGTGTTCAACCGCTACGGTCGCGAACGCGCCGCACTGACCGCGGTAGCCACCCAGTACCGCGGCCGCGGCGCGGTGCGCGATGTCGGCCGCGCGCTCGGCCTGCCGACCGACGTGGTCGGCGAGCTGGCATCGACGATGGACCGCTGGGGCGGCCACGCACCCCTCGCCGAGCATCTGCGCGAACGCGGCTTCGACCCTGACTCACCGGTGCTGCGCCAGGTAATCGCATTGACCGCCGAGTTGATCGGCATGCCCCGCCACCTGTCGCAGCATCCCGGCGGCTTCGTGATCTCCGAGTACCCCTTGCACACCTTGGTGCCGGTGGAGAACGCGGCGATGGACGACCGCACCGTGATCCAGTGGGACAAGGATGACCTCGACGAGATCGGGCTGATGAAGGTCGACTGCCTGGCGCTGGGCATGCTGACCGCGGTGCGCAAGACCCTCGACCTGCTGCGCGACACCGGCCGCCGCGACATCGCCGCGCTGGCCGACATCCCGGCCGAAGACCCGCAGACCTACGAGATGATCAGCCGCGCCGACACCATCGGCGTGTTCCAGATCGAATCGCGCGCGCAAATGGCGATGCTTCCGCGACTGCGCCCGAAGACGTTCTACGACCTGGTGATCCAGGTCGCGATCGTCCGCCCCGGCCCGATCCAGGGCGACATGGTCAACCCCTACCTGCTGCGCCGCACCGGCCAGGAACCGGTCGAATACCCCTCCGCAAAGCTGAAAGCCGTGCTGGAACGCACCCTCGGCGTGCCGCTGTTCCAGGAACAGGTGATGCAGATCGCGATGGCCGCGGCCGACTACACTCCTGGTGAAGCCGACCAGCTACGCCGCTCGATGGCGGCCTGGAAGCGCCGCGGCGGACTGGAGCCCCACCGCGAGCGCTTGATGACCGGCATGCTTCGCAACGGCTACAGCCGCGAGTACGCCGAGCGTATCTTCGAGCAGATCAAGGGCTTCGGCGACTACGGTTTCCCCGAGTCACACGCGGCCAGCTTCGCCCTGATCGCCTACGCCAGCAGTTGGCTCAAGTGCCACGAACCGGCGGCGTTCGCCTGCGCGCTGATCAACTCCTGGCCGATGGGCTTCTACTCGCCCGACCAGTTACTGCAGGACGCTCGCCGGCACGGCATCCGCACGTTGCCAGTGGACGTGCGCCACAGCGATCGGGATTGCAGTCTGGAAGGTATCTCCAAGCCCCCGATGCCGCCATTCCCGTCACCGTCGCTCCCGACACCGTCATCCCCGGCACCGTCATTGGCACCGTCATTCCCGGCACCGTCATTCCCGCGAAAGCGGGAACCCAGCGACTTGGATACCGCGGGTCCACCAGATACGCCAAAGTCACTGGATCCCCGCTTCCGCGGGGATGACGCGCGACAACCCGCGATCCGCCTCGGCCTGCGGATGATCCGTGGCTTCCAGCCCGACGCGGCGCAACGGATCGAGGTCGCACGCAAGCAGCGTCCGTTCACCGATGTCGCCGATCTGTGCGCGCGTGCTGCGCTCGACCGCCGCACGCAATCGTTGCTCGCCGATGCCGGAGCCCTGCGCGGCCTCGCCGGTCATCGCCATCGCGCCCGTTGGGCGATCACCGGGATCGAGCCGCAGTTGCCGTTGTTCGCTGACACCCCGGCGACGCGGGAAAGCGAGACGATCGTGTTGCCGCTGCCCAGCGCCGACGAGGACATGCGCGCCGACTACGCGATGACCGGCACGACCCTTGGCCGGCATCCGCTGGCGATGATCCGCAAGCAACTGTCGGCGCGCCGCTACCGTCGTTCCGGCGAGGTCGCGGCGATGCCGCACGGCCGCCACGTCCGCATTGCCGGCCTGGTCACCCTGCGCCAGCGCCCGCAGACCGCCAGCGGCGTGATCTTCATGACCCTGGAGGACGAGGACGGCATGACCAACGTAGTGGTCTGGCGCGACCTCGCCGAACGCCAGCGCCGCGAGTTGCTGGAATCGCGACTGCTCGCGGTCGAAGGCCGGCTGGAGTGCAAGGACGGCGTGCAACACCTGGTCGCGAAACGGCTGCAGAACCTGAGCGGCCTGCTCGGCGACCTCGACACCCGCTCCCGCGATTTCCATTGACCCGATACCGGATCCGGCATGCCGGCCGAATGGCGAGAGGTATTACCGGATGCGCAGGTCCGTCTCAGCGCATAAGCAGACGCTCCACACAACGAAAAAGCGGGCCGAAGCCCGCTTTTTCATGACGATTGATGCGTGCGCGGCTTACTCGGCCGGCGTGCCCTCGCCGTCGTTGACCGCCTTCATCGACAGGCGGATACGGCCCTGTTTGTCGACTTCCAGCACCTTGACCTTGACCACGTCGCCTTCCTTGAGCACGTCGCTGACCTTCTCGACGCGATCATTGGAGATCTGCGAGACGTGCACCAGTCCGTCCTTTCCGGGGGAGATGGTGACGAACGCGCCGAAGTCCATGATCTTGGCGACCTTGCCTTCGTAGATACGGCCCGGCTCGACGTCGGAAGTGATCTGCTCGATCCGGTCCTTGGCCGCCTGACCGGCAGCCGCATTGACGGAGGCAACGGTGATCGTGCCATCGTCCTGGATGTCGATCTGGGTGCCGGTCTCCTTGGTGATCGCCTGGATCACCGAGCCGCCCTTGCCGATCACTTCGCGGATCTTGTCGGGGTGGATCTTGATCGTGATCAGGCGCGGCGCGAATTCGCTGAGCTCGCCACGCGGGGCGGTCAGTGCGCTTTCCATCTCGCCAAGGATGTGCAGGCGGCCTTGCTTGGCCTGGGCCAGCGCGGCTTTCATGATCTCTTCGGTGATGCCCTGGATCTTGATGTCCATCTGCAGGGCGGAGATGCCCTCGCTGGTACCGGCGACCTTGAAGTCCATGTCGCCGAGGTGATCCTCGTCACCCAGGATGTCGGACAACACGACGAAGTCGTTGCCTTCCTTCACCAGGCCCATCGCGATACCGGCGACCGGCGCCTTGATCGGCACGCCGGCGTCCATCAGCGCGAGCGACGAACCGCAGACCGAGGCCATCGAGGACGAGCCGTTGGACTCGGTGATCTCCGAAACCACGCGGATGGTGTACGGGAACGCTTCCATCGTCGGCATCACTGCCAGCACGCCGCGCTTGGCAAGGCGACCGTGGCCGATCTCGCGACGCTTCGGGCCCATCATGCGGCCGGCTTCACCCACCGAGTAGGGAGGGAAGTTGTAATGGAACAGGAAGTGGTCCTTGTACTCGCCGGCGACGGCGTCGATGACCTGACCATCACGCGCAGTGCCAAGGGTGACCGCAACGATGGCCTGGGTCTCGCCGCGGGTAAACAACGCCGAGCCGTGCACGCGGGGCAGGATGCCGACCCGCGAGGAAATCGGGCGCACGGTGTCCAGCGCACGGCCGTCGATACGGACCTTGCTGCTCAGCACCGAGCCCCGCATGGTGCCGTACTCGAACACGCTGAACTGCTTGGACAGGTCGGAGGCCTTCCAATCGTTGGCTTCCGCCTGCGGCGCCAGTGACGCAATCACGTCTTTCTTCAACGCCGAGATGGCGTCCTTGCGCTCCAGCTTGTCGCTGACCGCGAACGCCTGGGTCAGGCGATCGCCAATGGCGGTCTTGAGCGCATCAACCAGGGCCGGATCAGCGGCCGGTGCGGCCCAGGTCCACTTCGGCTTGCCGGCTTCGGCGACCAGCTCGTTGATCGCGTTGATCGCGACCTGCATTTCCCTGTGGCCGAACATCACCGCGCCGAGCATCACCTCTTCCGACAGCACGTCGGCTTCGGATTCAACCATCAGCACCGCGTCGGCGGTACCGGCGACGACCAGCTCCAGCTGGGAATCCTCCAGCTCGGTCTTGGTCGGATTGAGCAAATACTGGCCGTCCTTGTAACCGACCTTGGCGGCGGCAATCGGGCCATCAAACGGGGCGCCCGACAACGCCAGTGCGGCAGACGCACCCAGCAGCGCCGGGATGTCGCCGTCGATTTCCGGGTTCATCGACATCACGGTGGCAATGATCTGGACTTCGTTGCGGAAGCCGTCCGGGAACAGCGGGCGGATCGGGCGATCGATCAGACGCGAGATCAAGGTCTCTTTTTCAGTCTGACGGCCCTCACGCTTGAAGAAGCCACCCGGGATACGGCCACCGGCGTAGAACTTCTCCTGGTAGTCGACGGTCAGGGGGAAGAAATCCTGACCCTCGCGCGCAGTCTTGTTGGCGACGGCGCTGACCAGCAGCACGGTGTCCTCGATGCGAACGATCACGGCGCCGCCTGCCTGGCGCGCGATCTCACCGGTTTCCAGGGTTACCTGGTGATTGCCGTACTGAAAGGTCTTGGTAATTTTCGCCACGTTGGTTTCCTATCGGTGCTGTGCGATCCGGTCATGGCCCTTGCCTTGCCCGGTCGGTCGCCGGCTCGCGACCTGGTGGGTCTTGCGACCCCGAAAACAGTCGCGGCGCATCACTGCGCCGCGAGGGAATACTTCGATCAGCGGCGCAGACCGAGCTTCGCGATCAATGCCTTGTAACGCGTGCTGTCCTTGCGCTTCAGGTAGTCGAGCAGGCGGCGACGACGGTTGACCATCATCAGCAGGCCGCGACGGCTGTGGTGATCCTGCTTGTGCTCCTTGAAGTGGCCCTGGAGCTGCTCGATGCGACCGGTGAGCAGGGCGACCTGGACTTCCGGGGAGCCGGTGTCGTTCTCGCCGCGCTTGTTGTCTTCAATGATCTTGCTGGTGTCAATGGACATGGGTTTGCCTCGTTGATGCGCGACCCGCAGAACGCGTCCGATGCCGGGCAATGCCAGCACCGGCGCACCGCCTGGTCCGCCGCTTGTTTACAGAATTGGATGATGAAACGTGGGTTTGCTTGGGAAAGCCTGCAAATTGTAGCCCTCTGTCCCCGGGACAACAAGGCGCGTCAGCGCTTCCGTTGCAATCAGCACGCCGCCGGCGTGGCCCATGCGAACAATCGCTGCGGATGCAGCAATCCGGTCTCGTCGACTCGGCCCAGGCCCAGCACCCGGTCGTCCTGATCGTGAACCGCGACGACCACCGGGCCCGGCAGCGTGACGTCCGGGCGGACTGGCTGGCCATGGCCCAGGGATTGCGCTTGTTCCGGGTCCAGGGTGATCCGGGGATAAGCGGCCAGCCCCGCCTCGATCGGCAACAAACAGGCATCAAGAAGGTCCGCGCCCTGCCCTGCCAATGCTTCCAGCTCGGGGAGTGAATACATCCCGGGATCGGTGAACGGCTCAACCCAGAGCCGCCGCAGGACCTCCACGTGGGCACCGCACCCCAGCGATTCGCCGATCTCCCGAACCAGGCTGCGCACATAGGTTCCCGAGCCGCATTCGATCGACAGCACCAGCCGCGGCCCGTCGTGCTCCAGCAGTTCAAGGCGGTGTACCTCGACATCGCGGACTGGCGCGTCGATCGGCTCGCCACGTCGGGCCTTGGCATACAGCGGCTCACCGCCCTGCTTCAGGGCGGAATAGATGGGTGCACGTTGGCGGATGTCGCCACGCAGCGGCGCCAAAGCCGCTTCGATATCGGCGGCGTGCAATGACGGCACCGGTCGCTGTTGCAGCACCTGGCCATCGGCGTCGTCAGTGTCGGTGGTGGAACCCAGAACCGCGGTGGTCTGGTAGGCCTTGCGTGAGCCCAGCAACAACCCCGCGATCTTGGTAGCTTCGCCAAAACAGATCGGCAGCAGGCCGGTGGCGAGCGGGTCCAGGCTGCCGGCGTGGCCAGCCTTGCGGGCATGGAACAACCGGCGAACCTGTTGCAAGGCCTGGTTGGAACTCAGTCCGGCGGGCTTGTCGAGCAACAACAGCCCGTCGACCGGGCGGAAGTTGGCACGGCGACGCTTGCTCATCGATCCGATCCGCTCCGATCCATCTGGATCAATCAGGCAGGGTCTTCGGTGTCGCCCACCGGCGGATTCTCGCGCAGCAGGTTCTCGATGCGCTCACCACGATCCACCGAGTCGTCGTAATGGAAATGCAGTTCCGGCACGTGGCGCAACTGCATGGCGCGCCCGAGTCCGTAACGCAGTGGCTTGGTCAGCTCTTTCAGCCCTTCCATCGCCTCTTGCGCACGCTCTGGCTGCAATGCCGTCACGAATACCTTGGCATGCGCCAGGTCGCGGGTGACTTCAACGTCGGACACACTCACCGACGGCAGGCCATGCTCGCGAACGGCCTCGTGCACGAGGGTGCCCAGCTCACGTCGGAGCTGGGCGGAAACGCGATCGGTACGATGGAAAGTCTTCATGGCATCACAGCGTGCGCTGGACCTCGATGCGCTCGAAACATTCGATCATGTCGCCCGGCTTGACGTCGTTGTACTGCTTCACGCCGATACCGCACTCGGTGTTGACCCGGACCTCGTCGACGTTCTCCTTGAAGCGGCGCAGCGATTCCAGCTCGCCCTCGAAGATCACGACGCTGTCGCGCAGCACGCGGATCGGTTTGGTCCGCTTGACCACGCCCTCCACCACCATGCAGCCGGCGACGGCGCCGAACTTGGAGCTGCGGAACACATCGCGAACCTCGGCATTGCCGATGATTTCCTCGCGGATCTCCACACCCAGGATGCCCGAGGCAACCTGCTTCACCTGGTCGATCACGTCATAGATGATCGAGAAATAACGCAGGTCCACGCCGTTGGTCTCGATGACCTTGCGGGCGGACGCGTCGGCGCGCACGTTGAATCCGATGATGGTGGCCTTGGAGGTCGATGCCAGTTGCGCATCGGACTCGTTGATACCGCCGACGCCGGAGCCGATGACGTTGATGCGGATCTCGCTGGTGGACAGCGCGGTCAGCGCCTCGCGCAGTGCCTGCACCGAGCCTTGCACGTCGGCCTTGATGATCAGCGGCAGGCTGAGCTGGTCTCCACCCTGGCCCAGCTGGGCCATGATGTCTTCCATCCGGGTGCCACTCTGGGCAACCAGGCGCGACTCGCGACGCTGGGCGTCACGTTGGCCGGCCACATCCTTGGCCAGGCGCTCGTCCTCGACCACGACGAAATCGTCACCGGCATCGGGAACACCCGACAAGCCCAGTACCTGCACCGGAATCGAGGGGCCGGCCGAATCGACCTGGGCACCCGTCTCGTCAAACAACGCCCGCACGCGGCCGTACTGCACGCCGCAGACCAGGTAATCGCCCTTCTTCAGCGCGCCCTGCTGGACCAGCACGGTGGCCACCGGGCCGCGACCCTTGTCGAGCGCGGACTCGATCACCACACCGTTGGCGCGGCCTTCGGCGACGGCGCGAAGCTCCAGGAATTCCGCCTGCAGTGAAATCGCGTCCAGCAATCCGTCGATGTTCTGGCCGGTCTTGGCAGACAACTCGACGAACTGGGTTTCGCCACCGAATTCCTCGGCAACGACTTGTTGTTCCAGCAGCTCGTTCTTTACCCGCAACGGATCGGCGCTGGGCTTGTCGACTTTGTTGATCGCCACGATCAACGGCACGTTGGCAGCGCGGGCATGTTGCACCGCTTCGATGGTCTGGGGCTTGACACCATCATCGGCGGCCACCACCAGCACCACGATATCGGTGAGCTGCGCGCCTCGTGCACGCATCGAGGAGAACGCCGCGTGACCCGGCGTATCCAGGAAGCTGATGATGCCCTTGTCGGTCTGCACGTGGTACGCGCCGATATGCTGGGTAATGCCGCCAGCCTCGCCGGTGGCGATCTTGGTGCGACGGATCTGATCCAGCAACGAGGTCTTGCCGTGGTCGACATGGCCCATGATGGTCACTACCGGTGGACGGGCCACCTGCTCGCCATCGTTGTTTTCCACGTGCGCCAACAGGACGTTTTCAACGTCGGCTGCATCGGCGCGGACGACGTTGTGGCCAAGCTCCTCGGTCACCAGTGCCGCGGTGTCATGGTCGATGCTCTGGGTGATGGTGGCCATCACGCCCATCTTGAACAGCGCCTTGACCACCTCCCCACCCTTCAACGACATCTTCTGGGCGAGGTCGGCAACCGTGATGGTCTCGCCAATCGCAACATCGCGCACGATGGGCGCGGTCGGCTTGCTGAACCCGGTACCGCTGCGTGCCTGGTTGCCCTGGCGCCGCGGCGCCGGGCGCCCACGGGCGTTGGTGCTGCGACGCGCACGGTCGGACGCACTCAAGTGCATCTGCCCGGCGAAACGCTTGTTGCCTCCATCGTCGTCGGCGCTGGCGGGAGCGGCATTGGAACCACGCTTGTGGCGTGAAGTCCCGCGCTCGTCGCCAGCCCGCGGCGCGGCGGGCTTCGGATGGCCATGACCATGGGTCACAGCGGGCTTGGGCTCGCCCTCCACGGCTGCCGGAGCCGCGGGAGCCGCCGCCGCAGCAGCCTGCTCAAGCTTCAGTTGTGCGGCCTGCTCGGCTTCACGCTTCACCCGCTCGGCTTCGTCGGCGCGGCGCTTGTCGGCCTCTGCCAGTGCCTTTTGCTCGGCGAGGTTGCGCTGCCTGGAAGCTTCCAGCTTGCGCAGGATCTCGGCGCGCTCGTCGGTTGGCTCACCCTGCTTCTCGTCGGGGCGGATCACGGTGACCTTCTTCCGTACCACCACGTCAACCGTGGCACGGCTTTTCCCGCCTCCGACCGTAAGCTCCTGCTTGCGGCTCCGGCTGAGAGTGATCTTCTTGGCAGGGCCGCCAACGGCGAGGGGCGCATTGCCCTTGCCATGGGCGCTGCGCAGGAAGCCGAGCAGCTTGCCCTTCTCGGCACTGGTGACCGCCTGGTCAGGCCCGTCGAAGGGCATGCCAGCCTCGGCCAACTGCTCCAGCAGCTTCTCGACCGGCGTGTTCACCAGTGCGGCCAACTTGCGGATAGTGGTTTCCTGCGACATTCGGTTTCCGTGTCCTGTGGCACGGACCAATGCCCGTGCGTAATGATGCATTCTAACGGCTGGGTTTCTGGAACCCGTTCAACAACCTTTACCGTTCTACTCGGCGGCCTTGTTCGGCCGTCCTACTCAAACCAATGTTTGCGCGCTTCCATGATCAGTGCCGCGGCCCGGGCCTCGTCCACGTTTTCCAGTTCGGCCAGCTCATCGGTCGCCAGATCGGCCAGATCATCGCGCGTGACCACGCCCTGCGCCGCCAACGCGAACGCCAACTCGTCGTCCATGCCTTCCAGCGACAGCAAGTCTTCGGCCGGATGATGCTCGTCCAGTACTTCCTCGGCCGCCAATGCCTCGTTCAGCAACGCATCGCGGGCGCGGGCGCGGAGCTCCTCGACGATGTTTTCGTCGAAACCCTCCACTGCCAACAACTCCCCGACCGGGACATAGGCGATTTCCTCCACCGTGTTGAACCCCTCGCTGACCAGGATCGCGGCGATTTCCTCGTCGACCTCCAGCCGGCTCTGGAACAACTGCCGCGCGACAGCCTGCTCGGTCTCGGTCTTCTCGGTGACCTGGTCCTGGGTCATCACGTTGAGCTGCCAACCCGCCAGGCGGCTGGCCAGGCGTACGTTCTGGCCGCCCTTGCCGATCGCCTGGGCGAGACGATCCTCGGCTACCGCCAGGTCCATCGAGTGCTTGTCCTCATCAACGATAATGGACTGCACCTCAGCCGGCGCCATGGCGTTGATCACGAACTGTGCCGGGTTGTCCGACCACAGCACGATATCGACCCGCTCGCCGTTGAGCTCGTTGGTCACCGCCTGCACGCGTGAACCGCGCATGCCGATGCACGCGCCGATCGGATCGGTGCGGTTGTCATGGGCGAGTACCGCGATCTTGGCGCGATCGCCTGGATCACGCGCGCAACCCATGATCGACACCAGGCCCTGGCCGACTTCCGGAACCTCCAGCTGGAACAGCTCCATCATGAATTCCGGGGCCGCGCGGCTGATGAACAACTGCGGCCCACGTGGCTCGGGGCGCACGTCATACAGGTAGCCACGAACGCGGTCGCCGGCGCGCAGCACATCACGCGGGATACCCTTGTCCTTGGGAATGATCGCCTCGGCGTTGCCGCCAAGGTCGACATAGATATTGCCGCGCTCGACCCGCTTGACGATGCCGGTCACCAGCTCGCCGACACGATCCTTCCATGCATCGATGACCTGTGCGCGCTCGGCGTCACGCACCCGCTGCACGATGACCTGCTTCGCGGCCTGGGCTGCAATGCGGCCGAAGCCGGGGTTCTCGATCTGCTCGTCGATGTAGTCGCCAACCTCGACCCCTTCGACCTCGTCGATGGCGTCCATCAGGCGCAGCTGGCGGTCAGGCGACTCCATCACCACGTCGTCGGCAACCACCTCCATCCGGCGGAAGGTTTCGTAACTGCCGTCCTCGGGATTGATCTTGACCCGGACCAGCACGTCTTCATCGTGGTAACGCTTCTTCGCCGCAGACGCCAGTGCCGCCTCGATCGCTTCGAGGATCACCGATTCCGGCACGCCCTTTTCATGGGCTACCGCATCAACGACCAGCAACAGTTCCTTGCTCATCTGCTTACTCCGCCGAGGACGGCTTTGCCGCCGGCTTGTTGGTTGGTGTGTTGGTTGGATTCTTGCGCTGTCCCGGTTTGGAGCCGGGCTTGCTGGGCTCGAGTCCCAACGCCGCCCAGTCCGGGACCAGACGAGCCTTGTCGACATTGTCCTGCTGGATCACCAGCGGCGCGCCGTCGACCAGGAAGGTCATGTCGTCGTCGGTGACCTGTGAAATCACACCGGTCAGGCGACGACGACCGTCTTGCGGCAGCCGCAACGTAACCTTCGCAGTTTCACCGATAAAGCGGGTGAAATGCGCGGCGGTGAACAACGGCCGGTCAAGCCCGGGGGAAGACACTTCCAGGGTGTAGTTGCCGCTGATCGGATCTTCCACGTCGAGCTGGGCGGAAACCTCGCGGCTGACGGCCTCACAGTCTTCGATGGAGACCGCTCGTGGCGCACCGTCATCGGTGCCATCGTCACCCGCTTGGGCGTCACCGCTGGCCAGCTCGCTCGCGGGCAAATCGATATACAGCCGGACAACCGCCCCACCCGGGGACGGGAGGTACTCGATGCCCAATAGCTCGACACCCAACGAAGCAACCGTGGGGGCCAGCAATTGAGAGATTTCGGCCGCTTTGTCCGTCACGCGTTCCTACTCCTGCGATTGGCAACTGGCGCGTCGATCCGCGAGTCAATACTGCAAATGCAACAAAGGGCCCATTGGGCCCCTTGTCCGTACCGCTGGATGTCGGTGTGACGCGCGAGCAGAACGCGTCACCAAGCCCGAGCTGTTGGCCAAAAAAGAAAGCCTCTAAACGAGGCTTTCAGCGAACTGCCCAAACACTGCAGTCCCGGCCGAAGCTGGTAGCGGGGGCAGGATTTGAACCTGCGACCTTCGGGTTATGAGCCCGACGAGCTGCCAGACTGCTCCACCCCGCATCAGGCCGCCCATGATAGCGGCGGACTTTGAACTTCGCAAGCCCGATCAGGCTTTTTCTTTGCTCGACACTACTAGCGCCGATCCAACCCGGGGCCCCATTTCATGGCCTCGCCCCGGTTGGGGGAGGCAGAGCTTAACCGACCCACGCACTTGTTGCAAAACTTGTCGCACAAGCGCGTCCCGCAAGTGCGGAAACGCGGCCAAACCCCGGCAATCAGGGCCCGAATGAGCGCTGGCACCACTCCATGATCGGGCTCCAAGCCAGGCCAAGCACCAACAGCGCGACCGCATTGACGCCAAACACGATCCGCAACGGACGGTTCTGCGACGGCGGCGGCATCTCGCCGACCGGCTCATCGAAGTACATCATCTTGACCACGTGCAAGTAGTAGAACGCGCCGATCACCGCAAACACGATGCCGACGATGGCCAGCCAGAACATGTCGCCCTGGATCGCCGCCTGCAACACCGCCAGCTTCGCCCAGAAGCCAATGAAGGGCGGCACGCCGGCCAACGAGAACATCACCAGCAGGACCATCCCGGCCATCCACGGATTGCGGGCATTGAGCCCCTTGTAGTCCGCCAGTTCATCGGCTTCAAAACCACGGCTGGACAGCACCACGATCGCACCGAAGGCCGCCGCGGCCATCAGCGCGTAGCTGATCGCGTAGAACATCGCCGCGGCAAAGCCAATCGCCCCTGCCCCGGCAAAGCCCATCAGCAGGAAGCCGACGTGGGAGACGGTCGAGTAAGCGAGCATGCGCTTGAAATTGCTCTGCATCAGCGCGCCGAGGTTGCCGATCGCCAGCGACAGCACCACCAGCGCGGCCAGCATGATCCGCCAGTGGTCATCTGCCGGTCCAAGCCCCTGCTCCAGCAGGCGGAAGGTCATCCCGAACGCCGCCAGCTTGGGCGCCGAGCCGATGAACAGGGTGATCGGGGTGGGCGCACCGTGGTAGACGTCGGGCAGCCACATGTGGAACGGAGCAGCGCCAAACTTGAAACCGATGCCGACTACCGCGAACACCACGCCGGTCACCAGCATTGTCTGCGACGAGGTGGTCTGCGCGGCAAGCGCGATGGCATCCAGGTCCAGCGTGCCGGTGGCGCCGTAGATCAACGACAGGCCGTACAGCAGCAGGCCCGATGCCAGCGAACCCAGCACGAAGTACTTGATTCCCGCCTCCGAGGCCAGCGGGTTGTCGCGGTCGATCGCCACCAGCGCGTACGAGCACAACGCCAGCATTTCCAGCCCGACGTAGATCATCACCAGGCTGCCGGCGGAGACCAGCAGCATCATGCCCAGCGCTGCAAACAGCATCAGCACCGACATCTCGCCCTTGTAGATGCCGCGATCGCGCATGTAGGGCCACAGATAGACCATCGACAACGCGGTCGCAATGGCGATGCCGACCTTCAGTACATCGGCCATGGTGTCGCGCACGAACATGCCACTGAACACCGTGGCGTGGCCGCCGACGCCGCAGGCGATCAGGCCAGCGGTGACCAGCAACAACACCATCGCCAGGACATGAACCATCACCCGGCGGCGGTCGGACAGGAACAGGTCGAGCATCAGCAGCGCGAAAGCGCCGCCGACCAGCACCAGTTCCGGCAACAACGGCATCAATTCGGCGGCGGAGCGTACGTGGATCATTGGCAATCTCTGATAGGTCGGTGCTTATGGCACGAGCGCCCGACTGGGCGTGTCTACAGTTTGGAGGCAGCGATCTGCATCGCCAGGTTGGCGATGGACGGTTCCATCATGTCGGTCAACGGCTTCGGCCATACGCCAATAAACAAGGTTCCGGCCGCGAACACGCCCAGCACGAACAACTCGCGGGCGCCGATGTCCTTCATGGTCTTGACCGGCTCGTTGACCACCGGTCCCCACAGCACGCGCTTGACCAGCCACAGGCTGTAGCCGGCGCTGATGATCAACGTCAGTGCTGCTCCCAGCGCGATCAACGGATTGCTCTGGAAGCTGGCCAGGATGACCATGAACTCGCCCACGAACGCCGACGTCCCGGGCAAGCCGGAGTTGGCCATCGCGAACAGCACATAGAACACCGCAAACATCGGCATCATCACCGCGACGCCGCCGTAATCCTTGATGCTGCGCGTGTGCAGGCGGTCGTACAGCACGCCGATGCAGGTAAACAGGGCCGCCGAGATGAAGCCATGACTGACCATCTGCACCATCGCGCCCTGCAGGCCCAGCCGCGCGGCGTCCATGTCGCCGAAGTCGCGGACAAGTCCGAAGGCAATGAAGGTACCCAGGGTCACGAAGCCCATGTGCGCGACCGACGAGTACGCCACCAGCCGCTTCATGTCCTCCTGGACCAGGGCGACCAGTCCGACATAAATTACCGCGATCAGACTCAAGGCGATCATCAGCCAGGCCCACTCGGCGCCGGCGTCGGGCACGATCGGCAAGGCAAAACGCAGGAAGCCATAGCCACCGATCTTCAACATGATCGCGGCCAGGATCACCGAGCCGGCGGTCGGCGCCTCGACGTGGGCGTCGGGCAGCCAGGTATGGACCGGGAACATCGGGATCTTGATCGCAAACCCGAGCAGGAAACCGAAGAAAATCCAGGTCTGTTCGCCCGCCGACAGCTGCAACTGGACCATGTCGGCGATCTGCCAGCTGCCACCCTTCATGTACAGGTAGATCAGCGCGATCAGCATGAACAGCGAGCCGAGGAACGTGTACAGGAAGAACTTCATCGCGGCGTAGACGCGGCGCGGCCCGCCCCAGACGCCGATGATGATGAACATCGGGATCAGCATGCACTCGAAGAACACGTAGAACAGCATCGAGTCCAGCGCGCTGAACACCCCGATCATCAAGCCTTCCAGGATCAGGAACGATGCGTAGTACTGGCTGACGCGCTTGTCCACGCTCCAGGCATAGACCAGCACCAGCATCGATGTCAGGGCGGTCAATCCGATCAGCGGGACCGAGAATCCGTCAACCCCGAGGTGGTAGCGCACATCAAAAGCCGGGATCCAGGCGTTGTTCTCCACGAATTGCATCGCAGCGGTGCCAGCATCAAACCCGGTGAACAGCAACACGCTCAACGCCAGGGTGACGGTCGCCACCGCGGTGGCAAACCAGCGCGCGGCGTTGGCGCGTTCATTGCCCAATGCGAGGGTCAGCAGGCCGCCGATGATCGGCAACCAGACAATCATGCTCAGCAAAGGCAGCGCGCTGTGTAAAGGCTCTGGGGTCACGTCGCGGTCCTTCTCAGATCAGGTTGCGGATGAGTGCGGCCAGCAACACGATCAAGCCGATAATCATCACAAAAGCGTAGTGGTACAGGAAGCCGGACTGGATCCGGCGGCTCAGGTTGGCGATCAGCTCGACTACGCGAACACTGCCATTGACGGCAACGCCATCGATCAACCGGCTGTCGATCATTCGTGACGCCTTGCCCAACTGGACGCTTCCACCGGCAAGTCCCTTGATCCACAGCGTGTCGAAACCGTATTTGTTTTCCAATACCCGGACCGGCCACGCAAAGACCCTGCGTGCCTTGGCGTGCAGCTCGGGCTTCCACAGATACATCACCGTAGCCAGCGCGAAACCGGCAAACGCGAGCCAGAACGTCGGCGCCATGAACCCGTGCAGCGCGAATGCAACCGGGCCGTGCCAGACCTGGCTGGCAAGCGTTGCCACCACGTCACGCGCCGCCGCCACGTCGATCGAGCCGAGGAAGAATGGAAGCTGCCCGATATCCCCATTCCAATTGGTCCCGAACAACACCGGACCCGCGGTGAAGAATCCGATCACCACCGAAGGAACCGCCAGCGCGATCAGCGGCACGGTCACCGTCCACGGTGACTCGTGTGGTTCGTGGCTGCCGTGCTCCTCGCCATGGTCATCATGCCCGGCCTCGTGCGCCGGAGGCGCATTACGGAACCGCTCCTCGCCATGGAAGGTCAGGTACAGCAGACGGAAGCTGTAGAACGCGGTCACGAATGCGCCCGCAAGCACGGCCCAATAGGCGTACTGGGCAATCCATCCACCATGCTGGCTGGCGTGGTGCGCCGCCTCGATGATGGTGTCCTTGGAGTAGAAGCCGCTGAAGAACGGCGTACCGACCAGCGCCAACGTCCCCAGCAACATGGTCCAGTAGGTGATCGGCATGTACTTCTTCAGCCCGCCCATCCGGCGCATGTCCTGCTGATGGTGCATGCCGATGATCACCGAACCGGCCGCCAGGAACAGCAGCGCCTTGAAGAACGCATGGGTCATCAGGTGGAACACCGCCGCGCTGTAGGCGGACACGCCCAGCGCAACCGTCATGTAGCCCAGCTGCGACAGCGTCGAATAGGCGATGACGCGCTTGATGTCGTTCTGCACGATGCCGATCAGGCCGGTGAAAAACGCGGTCGTCGCGCCCAGGAACAGGACCAGCTGCAACGCGGTATCGGACAACTCGAACAGCGGCGACATCCGGGCCACCATGAAGATGCCCGCGGTGACCATCGTCGCGGCGTGGATCAGCGCCGAGATCGGGGTCGGGCCTTCCATCGAGTCCGGCAGCCACACATGCAACGGAACCTGCGCCGATTTCCCCATCGCGCCGATAAACAGGCAGATGCAGATCACCGTCGCGATCGACCACTCATGGCCGGCGAAGACCGCAATGGACTCCCCTACCAGGCTTGGCGCGTTGGCAAACACGGTCGCGTAATCGAGCGAATCGAAATGCCACGCCACCGCGGCAATACCCAGGATGAAGCCGAAATCACCCACCCGGTTGACCATGAACGCCTTGAGGTTGGCGAACACCGCACTGGGACGCTTGAACCAGAAGCCGATCAGCAGGTATGACACCAGGCCCACCGCTTCCCAGCCAAAAAACAGCTGCAGGAAGTTGTTGCTCATCACCAGCATCAGCATCGAGAAGGTGAACAGGCTGATGTAGCTGAAGAAGCGCTGATAACCGTCGTCGCCGGCCATGTAGCCGATGCTGTAGATATGCACCAGCAGCGATACCGAGGTCACCACCACCAGCATCATCGCGGTCAGCGTGTCGACCATGAAGCCGATGTGTGCCTCGAACCCGCCGACCTTGAACCAGGTGTAGAGGTTCTCGTTGAACGGCGCCGCGCCCTGCCCGACCAGTTGCCACAGCACCCACCCCGACAGCGCACAACTCACCGCCAGCCCGGCAATGGTGACGCTGTGTGCACCGGTGCGACCGATCCTGCGGCCAAAGAAGCCCGCGATGATCGTGCCCAACAGCGGTGCCAGCGCGATGGCCAGCAGCACCCACTTGGAAATGGCGAACTCCATACCCGACATCCGATCAGCCCTTCAACGAGTCAATTTCGGCGACATTGATCGTGCGCCGGTTACGGAACAGCGTGACGAGGATCGCCAGGCCGATGGCGGCCTCTGCCGCGGCCACGGTCAGGATGAAGAACACGAACACCTGGCCAGACGGGTCACCGAGCTCACGTGAGAACCCCACGAAGTTGATGTTGACCGAAAGCAGCATCAGCTCGATGCACATCAGCAACACGATGACGTTCTTGCGGTTGAGGAATATCCCGGCCACGGAGATGCAGAACAGCACGGTTCCCAGAGTGAGGAAGTGGCCCAGCGCCAAGCCTGAAGCGAACATATCCATTACTTGCCCTCCCCGGGATTGCCCGTGCTATCGACGTCATCCAGCGGTCGCGGTTTGACCGCGTCCATCTTGACCACGCGCAGCCGGTCGGCAACCCGCACCCGCACCTGGTCGCCGGGGTTCTGCTTCTTGCCGCCTTCACGGGGCGGGCGCAGCGTCAGCGTTACCGCCGCGATCACCGCCACGGTCAGGATCACCGCCGCGGTTTCGAACGGCAGCAGGAATTCGGTGAACAACGCGTGCGCCAGCCATTCGGTATTGGGCAGGCCGGCGGCGGCCGCGCCATCGACCGGGAACGGCGTGTCCATCAGCGCTTTCGCACCGATCAGTACCAGCATCTCCACCAGCATCACTACCGCAACCAGCAACCCGACCGGCAGATAGCGCACGTACCCCTCGCGCAGCGGGATGATGTCGATGTCCAGCATCATCACCACGAACAGGAACAGCACCATCACCGCGCCGACATAGATCAGCACCAGCGCCACACCGAGGAACTCGGCGTCGCCGATGATCCACACGCAAGCCACCGAGAAGAATGTCAGTACCAGCGACAGCGCGGAATGCACCGGATTGCGGACACTGATGACGGCGGTTGCCGCCGCGATCGCCGCAAGGGAAAAAACAATGAAGGCTATGAAGACAAAATCCATGGGGGCACTCAGCGGAAGGGTGCGTCGGTGGCACGACGTTCTGCGATTTCGGCTTCAAGCCGGTCGCCGATGGCCAACAGCTGCGGTTTGGTGAGGACGTTCTGGCCGCGCTGGTCGAAGTGGTATTCGTGGATATGGGTTTCCACGATCGAATCCACCGGGCAGGACTCCTCGCAGAAGCCGCAATAGATGCATTTGAACAGGTCGATCTCATAGCGCGTGGTGCGGCGGCTGCCGTCTTCGCGCTTCTCCGAATCGATCGTGATCGCCAGTGCCGGGCATACCGCCTCGCACAATTTGCAGGCGATGCAACGCTCCTCGCCGTTGGGATACCGGCGCAGTGCATGGATGCCCCGGAAACGCGGCGACTGCGGCGTCTTTTCCATCGGATACATCAACGTGTACTTGGTCTTGAACGCGTACTTGAGGGTCAATCCCATGCCACGTAACAGCTCGATGAGCAGCAGGCTTTTGAAGAAGGAAACGATGCGAGTCATGGCTCTACCTTATTGCCCCGGCACGAACACGCCGAAATACGCCATCAGCGCGACCACGACGATCCAGAAGATCGCCAGCGGAACGAATACCTTCCAGCCCAGGCGCATGATCTGGTCGTAGCGATAGCGCGGGAACGAGGCGCGGAACCAGATGAAGCAGCTGGCAAAGAAGAACACCTTCGCAAACAGCCACCACCAGCCATCCACCGACAACAGCGGAATGCCCAGACCCTGCAGCGGGCTCAGCCAGCCACCAACGAAGAAGATCGAGACCAGGAAGCTGATCAGGATCATGTTCGCGTATTCGGCCAGAAAGAACAGCGCGAAACCGGCGCCGGAGTATTCGACCAGGTGGCCGCCGGTGATTTCCGACTCGCCCTCGACCATGTCGAACGGCAGCCGGTTGGTCTCGGCCACGCCGGACACGAAATAAATCACGAACAACGGCAGCAACGGCAACCAGAACCACTCGAACAGGCCCGCACTACCGGACTGCGCCATCACGATTTCGGTCAGGTTCAAGCTCCCGGCGGCCACCATCACCCCGACCAGCGCGAAGCCCATTGCGATCTCGTAGGCGACCATCTGCGCCGCGCCGCGCATCGCACCCAACAGCGCGTACTTCGAGTTGGTCGCCCAGCCGGCAAGAATCACGCCGTAGACCCCCATCGAGGTCATCGCCAACAGGTACAGCAGGCCCGCGTTGGCGTTGGACAGCACGACCTGGGCGTCAAACGGGATTACCGCCCACGCCGCCAGCGCCGGAATCAGCGCCAGCATCGGCGCCAACTTGTACAGGAACGGCGAGGCCGCTGACGGCTGCAACAACTCCTTGAACAGCAGCTTGAACACGTCGGCGAACGTCTGCAACAGACCGCCGAAACCGACGTACTTGGGCCCGATACGGACATGCATCCAGCCGATCAGCTTGCGCTCCCAGAGCACATAGAACGCCACCGCAATGATCAGTGGCACCGTGATGGCCAGGATCATCAATACCAGCCAGGCGACGGTCCCTACCGCCCCGAAGGAACTCAGCCAGCCGTGGAACGGAGTGATCAGGTCATTCATCACGCTCACGCTCCCCGTACCTTGGCGCGCCCGGCGCCCATGGGTGCGGTGGCGCCGTAACCGCTTTCAATCCACACCGTGCCGGCCGCGACCTGGTCGCTGACCAGCACAGGCAAGGTGGCCGTGCCCGCATTGGTGTTGAACTTGCCGGTGGCACCGTCTTCCAGTCCCAGTTGCCCGGCGTCGGAAGGATGGATCATCGCTCGCGGACCCACATTAAGCGGATGGGCCTGCAGCGCGGAAGCGCGGCGCACGACCGCATCGCAGCGATAGATCGCCACACTGGTGGCAATCTCCAGACCCTCACCGGAAGCATCGACGGACAGGCCCTGGCCGGCAACCGGCTTGACCTCGCGTTTGACCATGCTCGCGCGCAAGCCAGCCAGATCAGTGAATTCAAAGCCTTGCGCAACCGAGTCCCCGCCAAGTTGACCGCCCAGGGCACGCAACACGCGCCAGCCGGCACGCGCCTGGCCCGGGAGCTTGCCAGCCGCTACCGCCGCTTGTTCACGGCCATCGACGTTGGTCAGGGTGGCGTCGATTTCGGGCAACAGACCGATCGGCAGGATCACGTCGGCGACCGCACGGGTCGACTCGCACGCAAAATGGCTGAACGCGACGACCTGCGCGCTTCCCAACGCCTTCAAGGCGGCGGCGGTATCGGCAAAATCCAGGCCCGGCTCAACCCCGTACAGCAGGTAGGCGGTACGCGGCTCGCGCAGCATGGCGCCGGCGTCGCGTGCGGTCGGCAACACGCCGTGATCGGCCAGCCCGACGGCATTGGCACCCTGCGGAATCCGGCACAGGCGCGCACCGGTCGCTGCCGCAAAATCGGCTGCGGCGGCCCGGATCGCGGAGGCGTACTGGCTGTTCTCGGCCAGCGCGCCAATAAACACCACCGCACGCGAAGCCGCCTTGGCCACATCGCGCAGCCCGGTATCGGCAAGCGCTGCAGCCAGCCTGGACGGTGCCACGATCTGCTTGCCGGCAAGGTCGAAGGTCTGGTCGAAATCAACCGGGTTGACCACGTGGACCTTGGCGCCGTTCTGCCACGCCTTGCGAACCCGTGCGTTCACCAACGGCAGTTCGTGCCGCAGGTTGGCGCCGACGATAACCACCAGGTCGGCCTGTTCGACATCGGCGACCTGCATCTGGAAGACATCGGCGATCGCGGCGTCGGACAGGTCGCGTTGACTGAGGCGGTGATCGATATTGCCCGTCCCGAGCAAGTCGCCAAGACGGGCCAGCAAAGCGCCCTCCTCATTGGTGGTCGCAGGGTGCACCAGCATCCCCAACTGGTCGGCCGCGTTGTCACGCAGGATGGTCGCGGCTTTCGCCAGCGCCTCCTCCCATGTGGCATCACGCCACTGGCCACCGTCCTTGATCATCGGTTCCAGTGCGCGGTCACTCGCGTACAGGCCCTGATGTGAATAGCGATCGCGATCCGACAGCCAGCACTCGTTGACCATGTCGTTGTCGCGCGGCACGCTGCGCATCACCTCGCTACGGCGCACGTGCAGGAACAAGTTGCTGCCCAGCGCGTCGTGGTAACCCAGCGACTCGCGCGCCTGCATCTCCCAGGCGCGGGCGCGGAACTGGAACGGCTTGTTGGTCAACGCACCGACCGGACACACGTCGATGACGTTGCCGGACAACTCGGTGGTCAGCGGCTTGCCATCGTAGGTCCCGATCTGCAGGTCCTCGCCGCGATACATGCCACCCAACTCGTAGGTCCCCGCAATCTCGGCGGTAAATCGGACGCACCGGGTGCAATGGATGCAACGGGTCATCTCGGTCGCCACCAGCGGCCCGATGTCCTCATCGGCGACCACGCGTTTGCGTTCCGCAAAACGACTCACCGAGCGGCCGTAACCGAGCGACAGGTCCTGCAACTCGCATTCGCCACCCTGGTCGCAGATCGGGCAGTCCAGCGGATGGTTGATCAGCAGGAACTCCATCACGTTGCGCTGCGATTTCAACGCCTTCTCGCTGCGGGTGCGGACCTTCATGCCATCCATGACCGGCGTGGCGCAGGCCGGCGCGGGCTTGCCCATCTTCTCCACGTCCACCAGGCACATCCGGCAGTTCGCCGCGATCGACAGTTTGTCGTGGTAGCAGAACCGCGGGATCGGAATGCCGATCTTGTCCGCGGCCTGGATGATCATCGAACCCTTCGGCGCGGTGGTCGCGACGCCATCGATCTCGATCGCGACATGCCCTTCCGGCACTACCGGGGCGACGCTGGTGTTTTCCGCTTCGGCGCTCATGCCACCTTCTCCACGCGCCCGTCGCGCTGGTCATCCACCAGGAAACGCTTGTTCACGATGGCGTACTCGAACTCCGCCCAGTAATGGCGCAGGAACCCCTGCACCGGCCATGCAGCGGCTTCACCGAATGCACAGATGGTGTGCCCCTCGATCTGTCCGGCGGATTCGCGCAGCACCTGGAGATCCTCCACGGTCGCGCGCATGTCGACGACGCGGCTGATCATGCGGTACATCCAGCCGGTGCCTTCGCGACATGGCGTGCATTGACCGCAGCTTTCCTTGTAATAGAACCGCGCGATGCGTTGGCAGGCGCGCACCATGCAGGCGGTCTCGTCCATCACGATCACCGCGCCGGAGCCCAGGCCGGAGCCGGCCTTCTGCAACGCGTCGTAATCCATGGTCACACCCATCATGGTCTCGCCCGGCAGTACCGGCATCGAGGAGCCACCGGGGATCACCGCCTTGATCTTGTGGCCTGGACGAATGCCCCCGGCCATCTCCAGCAACTCGGAGAACGGTGTACCCAGGCGGATCTCGTAGTTGCCCGGTTTGGCGACGTGGCCGGACACCGAGAACACCTTGGCGCCGCCATTGTTCGGCTTGCCCAGGTTGAGGAACCATTCCGGACCGTTGCGGATGATGGTCGGCACCGAGGCGTAGGTCTCGGTGTTGTTGATCGTGGTCGGCTTGCCGTACAGGCCGAAGTTGGCCGGGAATGGCGGCTTGAAGCGCGGCATGCCCTTCTTGCCTTCCAGCGACTCCATCAATGCGGTTTCTTCACCACAGATATAGGCACCCGCACCCAAGGCATTATGGATGTCGATATCGATGCCCGAGCCAAGAATGTCCTTGCCCAGCCAGCCGTTGTCGTAGGCGTCCTTCAGCGCCTGCTCGATACGCTCGAACGGCTCATGGTGGAACTCGCCGCGCAGGTAGTTGTAGGCCACCGTCGAGCCGGTCGCATAGCAGGCGATCGCCATGCCCTCGATCACCGAATGCGGGTTGAAACGCAGGATGTCGCGATCCTTGCAGGTGCCCGGCTCGGATTCATCGGAATTGCACAGGATATATTTCTGGACCTCGTCGCCCTTGGGCATGAAGCTCCACTTCAGGCCGGTCGGAAAGCCCGCGCCGCCGCGTCCCCGCAGACCGGACTGCTTGACCATCTCGACCACGTCGGCCGGCGCGATCTTCTCATCGAGGATCTTCCGCCAGGCGCTGTAACCGCCAGTCTTGAGGTAGTTGTCATACGACCACGGCGTGTCGTAGTGAAGCGTCGTGTAAACGACACTGTGCTCCTGCGGAGCAGGACCGACCGGACCGTAGCCCTTGGAATAATCGTGATGTGCCATGCCGCCTCTCACTCCAGCCCGTCAAGCAGTGCGTCGAGGCGCTCCGCGTCGAGCTTCTCGTGGTAATGGCCGTTGACCAGCATCACCGGTGCGCCACAGCACGCGGCGACGCACTCTTCCTCGCGCTTGAGGAAGACGCGGCCGTCGGCAGTGGATTCGCCCAGTTTGCAGCCCAGCTTCTTCTCTGCGTGGGCAACCAGGTCCTCGGCGCCGTTGAGCCAGCAACTGATGTTGGTGCAGATGGCGACGTTGTTGCGGCCCACCGGCTCCAGGGCAAACATCGAGTAGAAGCTGGCCACTTCGTAGGCATGCACCGGCGGCAGGCCCAGGTACTTGGCCACCGCGCAGATCAGCTCGTCGCTCAGCCAGCCGCGGTTCTGCTCCTGGGTGGCGAACAACCCCTGGATCACGGCCGAACGCTTGCGCTCGGGCGGGAACTTGGCCACCCAGTGATCGATGTGCGCGCGGGTGTCATCCGACAACGCAACCATCGGGTCGACGTTCTTGCACGCCTCGAAATTTCCAGTCGCTTTCATGCTTTCAAATCCTCAGCGATCGCCACGGTCAGCGATCCACCTCGCCGAACACGAGGTCATAGGTACCAATCATCGCCACGGCGTCGGCCAGCATATGGCCCCGGACGACCGTGTCCATTGACGACAGATGCGCGAAACCAGGCGCGCGCAACTTGACCCGGAAAGGCTTGTTGGCGCCATCCGATACCAGGTAGCAGCCAAACTCGCCCTTGGGTGCCTCCACTGCGCAGTAGGTCTCGCCAGCGGGCACGCAGTAACCCTCGGTGAAGAACTTGAAGTGATGGATCAACGCTTCCATCGACTCCTTCATTTCCTCGCGTTCTGGCGGCCGCACCTTGTAGTTGTCGACCATCACCGGGCCGGGATTCACCCGCAGCCATTTGACGCACTGCTGAATGATCCGGGTCGATTGACGCATCTCGGCGATACGGACCAGGTAACGGTCGTAGCAATCACCTTCGGTGCCCAGCGGGATATCAAAATCCATCTCCGCATACTTCGCGTACGGCTGCTTCTTGCGCAGGTCCCAGGCAACACCCGAGCCGCGCAACATCACGCCGGTCATGCCCCAGGCCTTGGCCAGCTCCGGGCTGATCACGCCGATTCCGACCGTGCGCTGCTTCCAGATCCGGTTGTCGGTCAGCAGGGTTTCATACTCGTCCACGCGATGCGGGAAGTCGTTGCAGAACGCTTCCAGGTAATCGAGCATCGAGCCTTCGCGCCAGTCATTGAAGCGCTTGAGCTTGGCGCCCTTGCGCCACGGCGACTCCTTGTAACGCGGCATCTGCCCCGGAAGGTCGCGAAAGACACCGCCGGGGCGGTAGTAGGTCGCATGCATGCGCGCCCCGGACACCGCCTCGTAGCAATCCATCAGCTCCTCGCGCTCGCGGAACGCGTACAGCATCACCGCCATCGCACCCAGATCGAGGGCGTTGGAGCCCAGCCACATCAGGTGGTTCAGCAGCCGGGTGATCTCGTCGAACATGGTGCGGATGTACTGCGCGCGCTCCGGCACCTCGATGTCCAGCAGGGTTTCGATCGCCCGCACATAGGCGTGCTCGTTGCACATCATCGACACGTAGTCGAGCCGGTCCATGTAACCGATGGACTGGTTGAACGGCTTGGACTCGGCGAGCTTCTCGGTACCGCGATGCAGCAAGCCCACATGCGGGTCGACACGCTGCACGACCTCGCCGTCCATTTCCATGATCAGGCGCAGTACACCATGGGCGGCCGGATGCTGCGGGCCGAAGTTCATGGTGTAGTTGCGGATCTCCGGGCTGCCTTTCAACCCGGAAATGGGGCTGGGGTCGAGTCGGGTCTGGTTGACCAGCGGCATCTGGTGGGTGGGCGTGCTCATGGCTTGACCTCGCGACGGGCCGCCGATTCACTGACAGCGGTCTGGTAGCGCGAGTCGTCGCGGATCACCCGCGGCACCAATACCCGCGGCTCGATCGATACCGGTTCGTAGATCACGCGCTTCTTCTCCGCGTCGTAGCGGACCTCGACGTTGCCGATCAGCGGGAAGTCCTTCCGGAACGGGTGACCGATGAAGCCGTAATCGGTAAGGATCCGGCGCAAGTCCGGGTGGCCCTCGAAAATGATGCCGAACAGATCGAACGCCTCACGCTCGAACCAGTTCGCGCCCGCCCAGACCGAGGTCAGCGAGTCCACGACCGGCATCGCGTCGTCCGCGGCAAAGGTGCGCAGGCGGAGCCGTCGGTTGTGCTGGTAGGACAACAGGTGGGCGACCGCGGCAAACCGGCGATCCGGCGCGTCGGCCGCACCGTTGGGCGACTCGCCCCAGACAAAGCGCCCCGGGCCTTTGCCTTCGACGCCGCGCGAGAATCCCTCGAACGTGGCTTCGGTATTCCACTCATCGCTGCCGTAGCTCAGGTAGTCGACGCCGCTGACATCGGTCAACTGCTCGAAACCGAACTCGTCGCGCAACGCCAGCGCCGCCGCCAGCCACTGGGTCGGATCGACATCCAGGGTGATCTCGCCACGCGGCTCCGCCACCGTCACCAGGCCATCGGCGAAACGCTCGCGCAAGCGATCGGCATAGGCTGCAACGGACTCATTCATCCCGCACACCCTGCTTGGCCCCACCAAAGTTGGTGCCACGACGGATCTTCTTCTGCAGTTGCAGGATGCCGTACACCAGCGCCTCGGCCGTTGGCGGGCAACCCGGCACGTAGATGTCCACCGGCACGATACGGTCGCACCCGCGCACGACGGAGTAGGAATAGTGGTAGTAGCCGCCGCCGTTGGCGCAGCTGCCCATCGAGATCACCCACTTGGGGTCGGGCATCTGGTCGTAGACCTTGCGCAGCGCCGGGGCCATCTTGTTGACCAGCGTGCCGGCCACGATCATCACGTCGGACTGGCGCGGTGACGGGCGGAAGATCACGCCGTAACGGTCCAGGTCCAGGCGCGCCGCGCCGGCGTGCATCATTTCCACCGCGCAACAGGCCAGGCCGAACGACACCGGCCACATCGACCCGGTTCGCGCCCAGTTCCACAGCGCATCCAGGTTGGTGGTGACGAAACCCTGCTGCATCAACGGGTTGTCAGCCTCGGGGAGCAGGATGTCATCCAGGCGCCCTACCGGTACCGGATTGTGCATCAGACCCGAGATGGTCTCACTCACTCCCATTCCAGCGCCCCTTTCTTCCAAACATAGATGAAGCTCAACAGCAACATGCTGACAAAGATCGCCATCTCGACCAGGCCGACCAGGCCAAGATCCCGGAATACCGTTGCCCACGGCACGATGAAGATGATCTCCAGGTCGAAGATGATGAACTGGATCGCGATCAGGTAGTAGCGCACGTCGAACTGCATGCGCGCATCTTCGAATGCTTCGAATCCGCATTCATAAGGAGACAGTTTGGCCAGACTCGGGCGCCTGGGGCCGAGCACGTAGCCGGCGACCAACAGCACCACGCCAATACCGGTGGCGACAATAAGGAACAACAGGGTCGGCAGATATTCGCCCAGCACTTCCGTTCTCTCTCGGCTACGCCGCGCGAACGCGGACTTGGCTCGGCGGCACCAGACTGCGTAGGTACCGTTGACTAATGCAAACTGGAGTGGTGCCCAAGGGGGGACTCGAACCCCCACGACCTAAGCCGCTACCACCTCAAGGTAGTGCGTCTACCAATTCCGCCACCTGGGCACAATCTCCAAAACCTCCTTCATCCCTGACTCCGCGCCCCATCACTGGGCAACGACGGTTTTTGGTCATCATGACCGGACACCCGGCGCTCCATGCCGGACGTCACTTTGCTCCAATTGTATCGCGCTGCCTCAGTTGCCGACGGGTTTCGGTGTCTCTGCGTCGGCGGGGACTGCTGGCACGCCGTCGGCATCGATCGGGGCCTGCACGGGCACGGGTGTCGCCTGCTCCGGCGCTGCGGGAATGGGCGCGGGAACGGCCGCATTCTCCTGGGGCAGTGCGGGCGCAACCGGCACCTGCGACATCACGCCAAGATCCTGACTTGCCGCGGCCGGGCCGAGCACCTTGGTAGCCTGCCACGCCATGAACATGCTGATGCAGAAAAACGTGATGGCCAGCCATTTGGTCGACTTGGACAGGAAACTCGATGCACCGCGCGCGCCGAACACGGTCGCCGACGCACCGCCGCCAAACCCTGCGCCCGCTTGCGCACCTGCGCCGCGTTGCATCAGGATCATGGCGATCATGGCGATCGCGATAATCAAATAGATGACGTTGAGGAACAACAGCATCGGAAAGCTCTTCAGTCAATCGTCCGGGGTGAACCGGAACCGGTCAGGGCACCAACGCAGCCGCGATGGCGTTGAAGTCGGCAGCTGCCAGTGCGGCGCCGCCAATAAGGCCGCCATCGACGTCCGCCTGTAAAAACAGTGCGGCGGCATTGTCGGCCTTCACGCTGCCGCCGTACAGGATCGGCAGCGAGTCAGCGATTCTAACATCGTGGGCAGCGACTTCGCTACGGATGAATGCATGAACCGCCTGCACCTGCTCCGGAGTCGCGGTCTTGCCGGTACCAATGGCCCATACCGGCTCGTAGGCCACGATCGCGCCATCGAA
Source organism: Lysobacter sp. A378 (assembly GCF_054052125.1). NCBI lineage: Bacteria > Pseudomonadati > Pseudomonadota > Gammaproteobacteria > Lysobacterales > Lysobacteraceae > Lysobacter > Lysobacter sp. A378. The sequence goes on from NZ_JBSVRK010000002.1 coordinate 967,673, forward strand.
CGCACCGGCACCGTCGGTGAGCAACGGGGCCAGCTGTTCTTGCAGCCGCCACTCGGTCTGCCCATCCTCCCGCTCACTCAGGCTCTCGCCGATGCAGAGGATCGGAGCAAGCCCGGCAGCCTTGGCCGCAAGGAACTTTTCGGCGACCAGCTCGCTGGTTTCGTTGTGGTACTGGCGCCGTTCCGAATGACCCACCAGGCCATAGCGCGCGCCGACATCGACCAGCATTGCCGCGGAAACCTCACCGGTGTACGCACCTTTCTGGTTGCGACTGACGTCCTGTGCGCCAAATGCCAATCCGCGGCTTGCATAGCGAGTCACCAGTTCACCCAGATAAGGCATGGGCGGCAGGATGATCCGCTCGACCCCGGGCAGCACGCTCGCAGCGCTGATGGCATCCAGCAATTCCGCGGCGAAATGACGATCACCGTGCAACTTCCAGTTCCCTGCAACGATCTTGCGACGAGCCATGCCAACTCCGATGTTGAAAGCCGCGATTGTAAAAACCGCGGTTTTGAAGAACGCGATTCTACCCCAGTACCCACTGCGCCGGTTGCGGGACCAGCCAGCGACGGGACTACTTCAAATTGATTTCACGCAAACGCTGGTCCAGGTAACCCTGCGCGCTGATCGGCTCGGAATAACGGCTGGGGTTGTCGGCGTTGATCGTGCCGGGCAACACGTCGATCAGGAAGTCGGGATTCGGGTGCAGGAAGAATGGAACCGAGTAGCGTGGCTGGCGCGCCGCCTCTCCCATGGGGTTCACCACCCGATGGGTGGTCGAGGGATACACGTGGTTGGTCAAACGCTGCAGCATGTCGCCAATGTTGACCACGATGGTGTCGGCCTCAGCGGTGAACGGCACCCATTGCCCGCTGCGTGAGAGCACCTCCAGGCCTGCGGCGCTGGCACCCACCAGCAACGTGATCAGGTTGATGTCTTCGTGCGCACCCGCGCGCACGTTGGGCACCTGGACAGAGGTGATCGGGGGGTAGTGGATCGGCCGCAGGATCGAATTGCCGGAGTCGATCTTGTCGTCGAACCAATCCGCCGGAAGGTCGATATGCAACGCCAACGCGCTGAGCACCTTCGCGCCCAGCCGGTCAAGCGACTGATACAGGCCATAGGCGATCCGATGCAGCTCGGGAATCTCCGACGGCCAGATATTGGGCGGCATGACGCCTGCGTACCTGGAGTCGCGCGGGATCTCGCGACCGATATGCCAGAACTCCTTCAGGTCATGATGGACGGCGCCCTTTGCGGTCTCGACGCCGAACGGCGTGTAGCCACGCGCGCCGCCGCCGCCCGCGACGTGATACCCGCGTTTGACGTCGTCGGGCAGCGCAAACAGGCGCTGGAACACGTCGTAGCTTTCGGCGATCCGGTCAGCCGGGATGCCATGGCCGCGAATCCCGGCAAAACCCCATTCGCGGTAGGCATCGCCGAGCTGCGCGACGAATCCGTCACGTTGCGCCGGATCATCGAAGCGTCGGATGTCGAAAACGGGGATGCGGGTCTGGCTCATGTCCTGTCCATTGCAATGAAGCGCTGTGTGGAACGCAGCGCGAACTACTTTTCCTGGGGGCTGCCCTGCTTCGCGGCCTGGCGCACGGCCTCGGCCAGGCGGTCGAGCGTGGATTGCACGAGTTCGGCACCATCGGCCTCGACGGTGACCCGAACCACCGGCTCGGTGCCCGAGGGCCGCAGGAATGCACGTCCGCGCCCTTTTACCGCCAGCTGCGCGTCGGCCAATGCCGCCTGCACCGATGGCGCCTCGGCAGGACGGGTGCCATTGCTGAAGCGGACATTGACGGTCCGCTGGGGCACCTTTTCCAGCCCGGCCAACGCTTGGGCCAGCTCGACACCACGACGATGCAGCACCTCCAGCACCTGCAACGCGCTGACGATGCCATCGCCGGTACCGCTCTGGTCCAGGCACAGCAGGTGGCCCGAAGCTTCCCCGCCCAGCACCCCGCCATGCGCGACCAGTTGCTGGTGTACGTGGCGATCGCCGACCTTGGCCCGGACAAAACCAATCCCTTCACTCTCGAACGCGCGCTCCAGTCCGTAATTGGTCATCACCGTACCGACCACCGGGCCGCGCAGGCGACCGCTCTGGCGCCAGTCATTGGCCAACACGTAGAGCAGGTCGTCACCATCGCAAACCTCGCCCTGGCGGTCGACGAACATCACCCGGTCACCGTCACCATCAAACGCAATGCCCAGCACCGCGCCGGTCTCGCGCACCCGTCGGGCCAGCGCCTGCGGGTGGGTCGAACCGACCCCGTCATTGATGTTCAGGCCGTTGGGCTCGACCCCGATTGCGTCAACCTGGGCACCCAGCTCACGCAACACCAACGGGGCCAGCTGGTAGGTCGCACCGTTGGCACAATCCACCACGATGCGCATGCCGCCCAGGTCGAAACCCTTGGGCACGGAGTTCTTGCAGGCCTCCACGTAGCGACCGATCGCGTCGCGGGTGCGCTCGGTCTTGCCCAGTTCCTCCGAGGGCACGGTACTGAAGGGCTCCTCCAGCGAGGCCTCGATCGCCAACTCGGTCGCGTCGTCCAGCTTCTCGCCATGTGCGGAGAAAAACTTGATGCCATTGTCAAAATGCGGGTTGTGCGACGCGGAGATCACGATCCCGCCGTCAGCGCGCATCGAGCGGGTCAGGTGGGCGACCGCCGGGGTCGGCATCGGCCCCATCAACTGCACATCGACGCCGGCCGCGACCAGACCCGCCTCCAGCGCGGCCTCGAACATGTAGTTCGAGATCCGGGTGTCCTTGCCGATGATCACCACCGGCTTGCGCCACGCGCGCTCGCCCTGCGCCGCGCGCTTGAGCGCAAACCCGTAAGCGTTGCCCAGCCGCAGTACGAAGTCGGCGGAAATAGCGCCCTCGCCGACCCGGCCACGGATGCCGTCGGTACCAAAATATTTACGACTCATCAGATTTCACTCACGTCATGCCATGTGACGTCATGCCACGACTTCGGCATCGTCCTGCGGCTGGGGTTGTTTCATCATCATCGCCAACAAGTCGGCAAGCCGGTCGCGCATCTCGCGACGGTCGCAGATCTGGTCGATCGCACCGTGCTCAAGCAGGAACTCGGCGCGCTGGAAGCCCTCAGGCAGCGTCTCGCGCACGGTTTGCTCGATCACGCGCGGGCCGGCGAAACCGATCAACGCCTCCGGCTCGGCCATGTTGATGTCGCCAAGCATCGCGAACGACGCCGACACGCCGCCGAAGCTGGGATTGGTCATCACCGAGATGTAGGGCAGCCCGGCTTCACGCAAGCGCCCCAGCGCCGCGGAGGTCTTGGCCATCTGCATCAACGAGAACAGGCCTTCCTGCATGCGCATGCCGCCACTGGAGGAAAAACACACCAGGGGCGAGCCATCGGCCAGCGCCTGCTCGGCGGCGCGGGCGAAGCGCTCACCGCCGACCGAGCCCATCGAGCCGCCCATAAAGGCGAAGTCCATCGCGCAGGCGACCAGCGGACGCTGCTTGAGCGTGCCGCGCAAGGCCACCAGCGCGTCGCGTTCGCCGGTGGACTTGTGTGCGGCCTTGAGCCGGTCCGAGTACCTCTTTTGATCCCTGAACTTGAGCACATCGACCGGCGCAAGCTCGGCGGCGATCTCGCTGGTGCTGCCAGGGTCGAACAAGGCCTTGAGCCGTACCCGGGCACGGATCGCCCGGTGATGGTTGCACTTTGGGCAGACCTCCAGGTTCTCCTCCAGTTCCGGCCGGTACAGCACCGCGCCGCACCGGTCGCACTTTTCCCACAAGCCTTCGGGCACGCTGCGACGCTTGGCAGCAGCGGCATCGGTCCGGATGCCGGACGGCATTAATTTCTTGAGCCAGGACATGCGTTTACGAGATTTCCTGTAGCGGGTGGCGGGAGCCGGGGTCGCCGGCCAACATGCGAGTTTAGCGCAGCGCGCCCTCAGGCCGGACCCGATCCATCGATAGCCTGCCGCAACGGCGCCAGGAAGGCGCCCGCGCGCCGCGCCGCGTCGGCCGGGTCGTCCGCCCCTGACATCGCCGCGACCAGTGCGCTGCCGACCACGACACCGTCGGCCTGGCTCGCCATTGCCGCAGCGCTGGCCGCATCCTTGATGCCGAAGCCGGCCACTACCGGCACCGTGCCGCGTGCCCGGATGGCACCCAGGCGTTCACTGGCCGCGCCCGAATCCAGATGGTCGGCCCCGGTGACGCCGGCATAACTGACGTAGTAGAGATACCCGGTCGCCAGCTCGCACAGTTGATCCATGCGTGCCGGCGAGGTCGTGGGCGCCGCCAGCAGGATCATGTCCAGTCCGCACGCCGCAAACGCGAGCCGGTACTCGGCGGCCTCCTCGGGCGGCAGGTCAACCAGCAACGCACCGTCGATGCCGGCGCTCACAGCCTGGGCGGCGTAGCGCTCGGGCCCACGGACCTCGACCGGGTTGAGGTAGCCCATCAACACCACCGGCGTCTCATCATCGGTTTCGCGGAACCGCCGCACCGTCTCGAAGACATAATCCATCCCGGCGCCACGCGTAAGCGCACGCTCGGAGCTGTGCTGGATGGTCGGTCCATCAGCCATCGGGTCGGAAAATGGAACGCCGATCTCGATCACGTCGGCCCCGGCGGCCACCAGGGCGTGCATCACCGGCAAGGTCGCCTCCAGCGACGGATCACCGGCGGTGATGAAGGGCACCAGCGCTTTACGGGCGTCGGATTTCAACTTGGCAAAACGGCTTGCAATACGGCTCATAGCACCATCCCCTCGCGCGCCGCGATGGTGTGCACGTCCTTGTCGCCGCGACCGGACAGGTTGCACAGCACGATCGCGTCCTTGGGCAGCTCCCGCGCCAGCTTCACCGCCTGGGCGACCGCATGGCTGGACTCCAGCGCCGGCAGGATGCCTTCGGTACGGATCAACTGGTGGAAGGCCTGCAGCGCCTCGTCATCGGTGACGCCGATATAGTCGGCGCGCCCGGTTTCCTTCAGGAACGCGTGCTCCGGGCCGACGCCCGGGTAGTCCAGGCCGGCCGAGATCGAATGGGTGGGGATGATCTGGCCATCGTCATCGCACAACAGATACGTGCGGTTGCCGTGCAGCACCCCCGGCCGTCCCGCCGCCAGGGACGCGGCATGGCGACCGGTATCCATGCCCTCGCCCGCCGCCTCGGCACCGACGATCCGCACCCCCGGGTCATTCAGGAATGCATGGAAAATCCCGATGGCGTTGCTGCCTCCGCCGACGCAGGCGGTGATGGCATCCGGCAGGCGACCGTACTCGGCCAGCATCTGCTCGCGCGCCTCGCGCCCGACCACGGCGTTGAAGTCGCGCACCATGCGTGGGTACGGGTCGGGTCCGGCGACGGTGCCGATGATGTAGAACGTGTCGGCGACGTTGGTGACCCAGTCGCGCATGGCCTCGTTGAGGGCGTCCTTCAAGGTCGCCGAACCGCTGCTCACCGGCACCACTGTCGCGCCAAGCAACTGCATCCGGTAGACATTGATCTTCTGCCGCTCGATGTCGGTCGCGCCCATGTAGACCACGCATTCAAGCCCCAGACGGGCCGCCACGGTGGCCGATGCAACGCCGTGCTGGCCGGCACCGGTCTCGGCGATGATCCGGGTCTTGCCCATGCGGCTGGCCAGCAGTGCCTGGCCGATGGTGTTGTTGATCTTGTGCGCGCCGGTGTGGTTCAGGTCCTCGCGCTTGAGCAGGATGCGCGCACCGCCGACCTCGCGGCTCAGCCGCTGTGCGTGGTAGATTGGGCTGGGCCGGCCAACATAATGGGCCAGGTCGCGCTCGAACTCGGCCACGAAATCCGGGTCGATGCGGGCGGCGTCATAGGCGGCTGCCAGCTCCTGCAAGGGACCGACCAGGGTCTCGGCCACGAAGCGCCCGCCGAAGCGGCCGAAATGTCCGGATGCGTCAGGAAAGGCGTGGTAATCAACGGCGTCAGGGGGCGCCGCAGAGGTGGGGCTGGAAGGGTTTATCGCCGCGATGGCAGCGAACCGGCCTGGGGGAGATTGGAGGGGCATTTATCGCTCGTCTTTAGGCCCGGCGTCATCGCCGGGAGGGTAATCGGTCACCGCGCCAGCTGGCGCAGGTCAGTCTGGCTGGTATCAGCCTGGCTGGTCACTCTGGCTGGGTCACTCTGGTTGGAAACAGTCAGCACGCCGGACCTGTTCCACGAAATGTCGCATCTTGTCGCCATCTTTCACACCCGGCGCGCTCTCGATGCCGCTGGACACGTCCACGCCCCACGGCAAGGCGGCCTGGATCGCGTCGAATACGTTGTCGGCCGACAACCCGCCGGCGAGCACGAATGGCTTCTGCACACCGGCCGGAATCCGCCGCCAGTCAAATACCTTGCCGCTGCCACCGGCGCCGCCGACGTCGTGGCTGTCGAACAGGAAGCCGGCGGCAGAGGGATAGCTGCGATGCAGCATCACCGGATGCTCCCGCGCAATCGGACTGCCCATCGGGATCGCCTTCAGGTACGGGACGCCAAAGGCGCTGCAGAAGACGTCGTCCTCGCTGCCGTGAAATTGCAGCAGGCTCGGGCGGACCTGGCGCACGACCTGGCGGATTTCATCGGCCGGGTTGTCACTGAACAACGCGACCGCATCGACCAGCGGCGCCAGCGCCTGCCGCATCGCGCGCGCCTGCTGCGGCGCAACCCGACGCGTGCTTTGGCTGGCAAACACGAACCCGATCGCATCGGCACCCAGCTCGCACGCCAACCGCACGTCACCGGGGCGGGTGAGGCCACAGAACTTCACGCGGGTGCGGAACAGGATGCGGCTCACGATACGGCCCTCACAATGTGACTTCGGCAGGAAGCAACCATTGTGCAGGGTAGCGTGGCCCGAGAAAAACCAACCCGGCGGAAGGGGCCGTCGGGCCGGCCAGCGCGCGATCGCGGCCGGCCAGCAATTGCGCGATCCATTCTCCCGGCCGCTCGCCACGGCCTACCGGCAACAGGCTGCCAACGATATTGCGGACCATATGGTGCAGAAATCCATTCGCCTGCACCTCGATCGTCACGATGTCGCCGTGTCGGGTGACGCTGATGTCCTGCAAATCACGTCGCGGATGCGGGGCTTGGCAGTGCACGGTCCGGAACGCAGAAAAATCATGCATGCCCCGCAGTGCCTGGGCCGCCTCATGCATCGCCCCGGCGTCCAGCGGCAGGCGCTCCCAACTCAGGTATTGGCGATGCAGGGCGGGCCGCATCGTGCGGTTGAGTATCCGGTATTGGTAGCGCCGGGCGCGGGCACAGTAGCGGGCATGGAACTCGAACGGAACCGGCACGCACCAGCGTACGCAGACCGAGGGCGGGAGCCGGCTGCTGGTGCCCAGCACCCAGCTACGGGGCTCGCGCTGCGCGGGACCATCAAAGTGGACCACCTGGGCGGACGCGTGCACCCCGGCGTCGGTCCGGCCCGCGCAGACCGCCGTGATCGGCACGTCGGCGACAAACGACAAGGCCTTCTCCAGCGCGGCCTGGATGGTCGGCTCGCTACGTCGCTCGGGCTGGCCGGGCTTGTTCAACCGCTGCCAGCCGGAAAACCCGCCACCGTCGTACTCGAGACCCAGCGCCCAACGTTGCAACGAGGTCGGTAACGGTTCCGGAATCACCGCTCCTGGCCGATCTCGCGCAGCAGTTGCGCCGCCTGCTGGCGGGTAGCCTCGTCACCGCTGAGCACCAGCTCGTCCAGCAGTTGGCGGGCGCTGTCGCGGTCACCCAGCTCAAGGTAGGCACGAGCCAGCTCCAGTCGTTCCAACCCGGGCGCATCGACATCGAAATCCGTGTCGGTAGCGGGCGCGGATGAAGGACGATTCAGTTTTTGATCACCCGACCCCGCATGCCAGACCGGCACTGCCGCGGCCCCGGCCACCGATGACGAGTCAGTTGAACCCACCGGCACCTTTGGCGGCGACGGCTGGGAACCGGCGACCGCATTGTGGTTCAGCGGTTTCGGCTCGTCCGGCGCACTATCGGACCGGGATGGACTCCGGCTATCGGGGAAACCGCTGGCCAAAGTCGATGGCGCCTGGGCCGTGGTCGAAGGCACACGGAACTTCGGTACCGCGACGGCACGCCGACGCGACCACCAGGCGCCCAGCAATACCAGCACCAGCAACCCAATGCCGGCCAGGATCCAGGGCAACCCGGAAACCGCACCGCCAGCCTCGGCCGCCTGGGCCTGTGCAAGTTGCTGCTGCACCGCGGTCAACTCGCTGTCCTTCATGGTCAGCAAGTTCTGCTGGTCGACCTGAAGCTGTTCGAGTTCAGCGATCCGGCTCTCCATGTCTGCCAGTTGCGCATCGCGTGCGGCCAGCGTCTCGGTTGTCTGTTGCAGTTGTTGTCGCACCATGTCGCCTTCGCCTCCGGCACTGATGCCCGATTGTGGCCCCGTCCGGGTCGCGTCACTGGCGCCCGGCGGAACGATTTGCAGCCGCGCACCGCTGGCTGCGGCCGACGTCGTCGTTGCCTCCGCGGCGGAGGCCGGGTCGGGTTCGCCTTCACCATCGACCAGGGTCGGTTGTGGCACCGGCTGGCTGGCCATCCGCCAGGCCCGGGTCTGTTCGCGGACCTTCGCCATCGCCTGGGCAGCGTCGATGTCCAACACCTCGGCGGCATCGGGGATCCGCAACACCACGCCTTGTTTGAGCAGGTTGATGTTGCCGCCGATGAAGGCCTCCGGATTGGACCGTAACAGCGCGATCATGGTCTGGTTGAGATTGCCGCCAAGATCCAGCTGCTGTGCGATCTCCGACAACGTATCTCCGGCCCGGACCTCGGCGGGGTTGCGTCTGGCCGCAGGCGCAGCGGGCACGGCCGTGGTCGCGACAGACGTGGGCGTCGTTGCGATCGCATTGGCCGGCTCTGCCGGCTCCGCGGCCGTGGCATTCGCATTGGCGGCGGCATCCGGAGCCTCGCCCTGTGCCGCGGATTCGGACGGACGCAAGATCGTGTTGGACGGCGTCACCACCGGTGCGTTGACCTGTGGCTGCAACGGTGCCGACACGGTGCGCGGCGCGTCCAGCAGCGTCGAGTACTCGCGGACCATCCGGCCCTGGCCCCAGTCGACCTCGACCAGGAAAGTCAGCAGCGATTCGGTGATCGGCTGGGTACTGGTCACCCGGATCACCGGGTTGCCGGCAGCATCCAGCGCGGACACGAACTGCAGTCCCGCAACCACCCCTTCGGGCGGGCTGAGCCCCACGCGTGCAAACGTTTCCGGCGACGCCAACCCGACCCGCAACTGCTCCAGTTCGCTCGGATCGTTGGAGATGATTGAAATCTCCGCCAGCAACGGCTCGCCCAGCTTGGACTTCACCTCGATCTGGCCCAGGCCCAGCGCAGCCACCGAGCTGCTGGCCAGCGCCAGCATCATTACCAGTACCACGCGCATGAATCGCTTCACCGTCACCCCCCGACTAACCGCTGATCGCGACTCTAACGGCCGCGCGCACTGCCGGCAATGCGCATGGCCGCGTGATCACCAACTTATTCACCTTGTGCCAGCTCGCCCGATGCCAACTCGGCCATGACCAACTCGGCCAGCTGGACGGCATTGAGCGCCGCACCCTTGCGGATATTGTCCGCCACCACCCACAGGCAAAGCCCGCGCGGATGGGACATGTCCTCGCGGATGCGACCGACATACACCGGATCGGTGCCGGAGGCGTGGGTCACCGCCGTCGGGTAACCGCCATCCACCGGCTCGTCGACCACCTCGATCCCGGGCGCGTCTTGCAGCAGCTTGCGCGCATCTGCCGCCGTCAGCTTCGAACCGGTCTCGATATGCAAGGCCTCGGAGTGGCCGAAGAAGACCGGTACCCGGGCCACGGTCGCGTTCACCCCGATCGAGTCATCGTCGAGGATCTTGCGGGTTTCCCAGACCAGCTTCATCTCTTCGGTGGTGTAGCCGTTGTCAGTGAACTCGCCACCCTGTGGAATCACGTTGAACGCGATCTGCACCGGATAGACCTTCGCCTCGACCTCGCGAAAATTGAGCATCCCGGCGGTTTGCCGGCCCAACTCTTCCAGCGCATGTTGGCCGGTGCCCGACACCGACTGGTAGGTCGCCACGTTGATGCGCTCGATGCCCACGGCACGGTGGATCGGCGCCAGGGCCACCAGCATCTGCATGGTCGAGCAGTTCGGATTGGCGATGATCCCGCGTGGCCGGCTGCGCGCGGCCTGCGGATTCACCTCGAACACCACCAGCGGCACGTCGTCGTCCTGGCGGAATGCCGATGAGTTGTCGATCACCACCGCGCCGGCAGCGACGAATCTGGGCGCATGGAGCTTCGACACCTCGCCGCCGGCGGAGAACAGGGCAATATCCACCCCGGCCGGATCGAACGTGGCCAGATCCTGCACGACCAGTTGGCGGGCGCCGTACTCGAGCTTCTCGCCAGCGGAGCGCTCACTGGCCAATGCATGCAGCTGACCGACCGGGAACTGACGCTCGGCAAGGATCTTCAGCATCGCGGTGCCGACAGCGCCGGTGGCGCCAACGACAGCTACGTTCACGGTCTTGCTCATCGAATTACCTGGGAAGTAGGAAGGAACATCATTCGGACGCGGCGCCCGGGATGCGCGGCGAAACATCGCCGACATCGCCGCATTGCGCACGGTGGCGCAGCGCCTGGTCGATCAGCACCAGCGCGACCATCGCCTCGCAGATCGGCGTGGCACGGATGCCGACGCAGGGGTCGTGGCGGCCGGTAGTGACCACCTCCACCGGGTCGCCATGCACGTCCACGCTGTCCACCGGCAGGCGCAGGCTGGACGTGGGCTTGAACGCGACCGAACAACGCAGGCGCTGGCCGGTGCTGATGCCGCCAAGGATTCCGCCGGCGTGGTTGGATTCGAACCCCGACTGGCGGATGGCGTCGCGATGCTCGGTGCCCTTCTGCCCGATGCAGGCGAACCCGTCGCCAATCTCCACGCCCTTGACCGCATTGATGCTCATCAACGCGCCGGCCAACTCGCCATCGAGCTTGCCGTAGATCGGCTCGCCCCACCCCGGTGGCAACCCGTCGGCGATGACGTCTATCCGCGCACCGACCGAATCACCGGACTTGCGCAGCGCGTCCATGTACGCCTCCAGCGCCGGCACCTGCGCGGCATCCGGCCAGAAGAACGGGTTGTCTTCGACTACCGACAAGTCAATGGCGTCGGGCGTGATATCACCGATCTGCGACAGCAGTCCCTGCACCCGCACGCCGTATCGGTCAGCCAGCCACTTCTTGGCGATCACCCCGGCGGCGACCCGCATGGTGGTCTCACGCGCGGACGAGCGACCGCCACCGCGCGGGTCGCGGATGCCGTATTTCTGCCAGTAGGTGTAGTCGGCGTGACCGGGACGGAACTGCTCGGCGATCTTCGCGTAATCCTTGCTGCGCGCATCGGTGTTGCGGATCAACAGCGCGATCGGGGTCCCGGTGGTGACCCCTTCATGCACGCCCGAGAGGATCTCGATCTCGTCGGTTTCCTGCCGGGCGGAGGTATGGCGGCTCTTGCCGGTGGCGCGACGGGCGAGATCGTGACGGAAGTCGTCCGCGGCAATCGCGATGCCGGGCGGGCACCCATCGATCACGCAACCGATGGCCGGCCCGTGGCTCTCGCCGAAGGTGGTGACCGCGAATAATTTCCCGAAGGTGTTGCTGGCCAATGGCTACTCCGTGCTGACCCGACGCCGGACATGGGCCAAGGCCTTGATCCTCGCATGGTGGGCGAGCAGATCCGCGCGCTCGGCCACGAAGATGCCCATCTGGCCCACCTTGAACTCGACCCACGCCAGCGGCAACTCCGGCAGCAGCGCCACCAGGGCATGCTCCGCTTCCCCCACCTCGCACACCAGTACGCCAGCTTCGGAAAGATGTCTGGGCGCATCGCACAGGATCTCCAGCACCAGGTCCAGCCCATCGTCGCCGGCCCGCAGGCCCAGCTCGGGTTCGTGGACGTACTCGGCCGGCAGCGCGTCGGTCTCGTCGTTGGTCACGTAGGGAGGGTTGGTCACGATCAGGTCATAGACCTCGCCGTCCAGGTCACGGAACAGGTCCGACTTGCGCAAGGTGACATTGTCGGCCAGCAGGCGCGCCTTGTTCTCGGTCGCCAGTGCCAGCGCGTCGTCGTCGATGTCGACCCCGTCGACGTGCCACTGCGGATGGTAGTGGGCCGTTGCAATGGCGATGCAGCCCGAGCCGGTGCACAGATCCAGGACCCGATGGATCTCGCGCCCACCCAACCAGGGCTCGTAGCTGGCCTCGATCAGTTCGGCAATTGGCGAACGCGGTACCAGCGCGCGCGGATCGCTCTTGAAACTCAGCCCGGCAAACCACGCCTCACCGGTCAGGTAGGCCGCCGGGATACGCTCGTTGATGCGACGCTCGAACAGCGCCAGCACCTCGCGCTTCTCGTCGCTGGTCACCCGCGAGGCGCCATACACCGGGCTCAGGTCGTGCGGCATCCGCAGCGCGTGCAGTACCAGTTGGGTCGCCTCATCCAGGGCGTTGTCGTAGCTGTGGCCGAACGCGAGGCCGGCGTGGCCGAAGCGGCTACCGCCAAAACGGATCAGGTCGATGATCGAGACTTGCTCGAAGCAGGCGGAGCCGAAATCGGCGCGTTCGACGGTCATGGCGAAGGGTTCGACGGATGGGGGGCAATTATAGCCGCTACGGCCCGCTATCATGGGCGTTGCCTTCGCCTCAAGACGGTCAACCATGTTCAACCGCAACACCATCATCATCCTCGTCATCGCAGTCGCCATGGGGCTGGGCTTGTGGGCCTCGCAAAGCTATTTCAGCCAGTCGGGTTCTCCGTCCTGGCCGGAGACCCGGGCGGTGAGCCTGTTCGATCCGCCACGCACCCTGCCCGACTTCAGCCTGCGCCAGTCCGACGCCACCCAGCTGGTGCCCGGCGAACTGAAGGGCCACTGGACCCTGGTATTCCTGGGTTTCACCCACTGCCCGGACGTCTGCCCGCTGACCCTGACCCAGATGGCGCAGGCGCAGCAGCAATGGGAGTCGATCCCCGACGCGATCCGCCCGCGGGTGCTGTTTATCTCGGTCGATCCCGAGCGCGATACCCCGGACCGGATTGGCGAGTACGCCAATGCGTTCCACCGCGACACGCTTGCCGCCACTGCCGACATCCCGGCGCTGGAGAATTTCGCCCGCTCGTTGAGCCTGGTGTTCGCCAAGGTGCCACCGGAAGATGGCGCGCCCTCCAACCAGTACTCGGTCGACCACAGCGCCACGATGGCGGTGCTGGATCCCCAGGGACGCATGGCCGGTGTACTGCAACCACCCTTCGAACCCAATGCGATCGCCGCCGACATGGCCGCGCTCACCAGCGCCGCGGCACCCTGAGCGATGAGCCTGGCCACCCGCGTCACCCACCTGCTGCCGCATCGCCTGCTTTCCGGGCTGGCACGACGGATCGCCTACTCCGACCATCCACGCACCAAGCAGTGGCTGATCGACACGGTAACGCGCAGGTTCGGGGTCAATCTCGATGAGGCGCTGCAGTCGGATCCGAGTGCCTACCCGACCTTCAATGCATTCTTTACCCGCGCCCTGAAGCCGGGGGTCCGCGTGGCCGATCCCGATCCGCGCGCGTTGCTGATGCCGGCGGACGGGCGCATCAGCCAATGCGGGCCAATCGGCAGCGCGGGTGAGGATGCCGGCAGGATCTTCCAGGCCAAGGGCCAGTCCTTCACTGCCGCGGAACTGCTGGGTGACGAGCAGGCGGCGCGGGCATACGACGGCGGCCTGTTTGCGACCGTGTACCTGTCGCCGAAGGACTACCACCGCGTGCACATGCCATGGAGCGGGCAGTTGCGCGAGACCGTGCACGTACCGGGACGGTTGTTCAGCGTCGGTCCGGCCGCAGTGCAACACGTGCCGCGCCTGTTTGCCCGCAATGAGCGGCTGGCCTGCCATTTCGACACCGAGTTCGGCCCGATGGCCATGGTGATGGTCGGCGCGATGCTGGTGTCGGGGGTGGAGACCGTGTGGAGCGGCGAGGAGATCCCGGCTTACGGCCACGCCATCAAGCACAAGGACTACCGCGGCGAGAACATTACCGTGGCACGCTTCGAGGAAATGGCCCGGTTCAACTACGGCTCAACGGTGATCGTGTTGCTGCCGCCCGGTGTCGCCGAACTGGCGCCGGGGCTGTTGGCGGAGTCGCCGGTACGGCTTGGCCAGCGGCTGGCGACCCTGCGCGGCTGAGTTTCTGTCAGCCGCGACAACCGGCAAGGGCGAGCGATTGCCCGGGACGAAGCCGATGTTGCGGACCCTTGATGTCGTTGGCCCGCACCAGTTCACCCACGTCACACTGGAACTTCTTCGCGATCGAGGCCACTGTCTCGCCGCGCTGGACCTGGTAGTGCCGTGGCGCGTCCGCCGCTACCGGGAGCGCTGACGAAACCGCAGCAGGCACCAACGGTCCCATCTGGGCCGCAGGCGCAACCTGCCCGCTCACGATGGCCATTGCCGGGTCACTGGCCACCAGTTCGCGCGCCACGTCCGCAAGCCGGCCATCCACGCACTGGCGCTTGTACAAGCCAACGATCCGGTTGGTGGCCTCCAGGACGGTGCCGGCGGGCAGCCAGTCATCGGCGCGATAACGCGGGTTGAGGTTGCGCAATACCCGCATGTAGCCCTCGCGCGCGCGCCGATTGCCCAGGCAAATGGTCAATTGGTAGATCGACGCAGGCTGTTCCAGCCGCAGCTGTGAGGGCTCCGGATCAAGCTTCGGCAAGGTCAACCCGTACTCCCTGGGATGCAGGAACAGCCAGGCTGCCGCAATCACCATCGGCACGTAGTCCCGTGTCTCCGGCGGAAACTGATGGTAGACATCCTCGTGCCAGAAGCTTTTGCCGGGGTTGGCCTGGTGGATTCGCCGCGCCCGCCCTTCGCCGCCGTTATACGCCGCCAGCGCCAGTTCGATATCACGATTGAGCTCACCCATCCGCTCGTTGAGATAGGCGACGCTGGCCTCGGAGGCCGCATACGGGTCGTAGCGGGTATCGAAGCCGGTGCCGTCGTCGCCCAGGCCAAAACGCTGGCCGGTGGCGTACATGAACTGCATCGGCCCGGCCGCGCCAGCGCGCGAGGTGGAATGCACGCGGCCGTTGGACTCCTTGGCCAGGATGCCGAACAACAACGCCTCCGGCAGTCCGGCACGCTGGTACTGCGGCCACATCAGGTGGCGCATGTACTGGTAATTCTCAAAACTGGTCAGGAACGCGCCGCGCATGTCGGTCAACCAGCGTCGGATCCCCTCCTGGACGGCCGGGTTGTACTGGACCATCCGGTCGAAGTGGTGGCCATTGTCGGCCCCCAGCAAGCTGGCAGCACGGGCGGCTTCCGGCACGTCGCCGGACACCGTGCCGGGGGCGGTGGGCAGAACCGACGGGGCGATGTGGTGCCCGACCTCCCGCTGCGCCAGAGACTCCTCGACCAGCAGGTCCTCATCGGCTTCCAGGTCGGCGTTGAGCTTGAGCAGACGCTCGTAGGACGTCAGCAACGACGGCACCGAGCACCCCCGCTGCGCCGCGCAAGCCACAACCACGTCCTCCATGTCTTCCAGCGCCGTATTGGCCTGTACAGGACCCGCCGGGTCGGCGTTGCCGATCTTGACCAGCGCGTCACGGTAGCCGGACTCCGCCACTTGCATGCGCTGATGGATGTCATCAACGGCCGCCTGGTCCCGACTGGAAATCGCGCCTGCATCCAACGGGACCAACACCAACAAGGAGACGACAAGCAGCGCCGCAGCGCGCGGAAAACAGGCATTCACGGACATGGATGGCAACAAGAGGGATTCGTGCTTCAGAGTAGTCGGGCCGATGGGATGTCGCAATTGCAGGGACACAGCAATTCCGGTGACCCGCCGCAAGCCATAGAATCAACCGCAATCCACCAAGGAAGTCGATATGCCACCCATCCCCGCGCCGATCCTGGTCGGCAAAGCCGTCACCACGCCCGATTCATTGCCAGAAAACCGTGGCCAGGTATTCCTGCAGCCACGGCTCGCCAACCGCCATGGCCTGGTCGCCGGCGCGACCGGCACCGGCAAGACCGTGACGCTGATGACGCTGGCGGAGGGGTTTTCGAGGATCGGGGTGCCGGTGTTCATGGCCGACGTCAAGGGTGACGTGGCCGGACTTTCCATGCCCGGCACGACCAGCGACAAGCTGCAGGCCCGGCTCGACCAGATCGGTATCGACGGTTACGTCAACGAAGGCAACCCGACGGTGCTCTGGGACCTGTTCGGCAAGTCCGGCCATCCGGTCCGGGCAACCGTGAGCGAGATCGGCCCGACCCTGTTGTCGCGCATGCTCGAACTGAACGACACCCAGTCGGGCGTGCTCGACATCACCTTCAAGCTGGCCGACGACCGCGGGCTGTTGCTGCTCGACCTGCCCGACCTGCGTGCGCTGCTCAACCTGGTGTCCGAGCAGCGCAAGGCCATCTCGACCGAGTACGGGCTGGTCAACACCGCGTCGATTGGCGCGATCATGCGCGCGCTGCTGCGACTGGAGTCCGACGGCGGTGAGATGTTCTTCGGCGAACCGGCGCTGGAGCTGAGCGACCTGATGCGCACCACCACCGACGGTCGCGGGGTGATCAACATCCTGTGTGCCGAGACCCTGATCCTGAAACCCCGGCTGTACTCCAGCTTCCTGCTGTGGCTGTTGTCGGAGCTGTTCGAGCAGTTGCCCGAAGTCGGCGACCTGGACAAGCCCAAGCTGGTGTTCGTGTTCGACGAGGCACACCTGTTGTTCGAGGATGCGCCCAAGGCGCTGCAGCAGCGGGTCGAGCAAGTGGTACGGATCATCCGTTCCAAGGGCGTGGGCGTGTACTTCTGCTCGCAGTTCCCCGACGACGTGCCCGACGACATCCTCGGCCAGCTCGGCAACCGGGTGCAGCATGCCCTGCGCGCCTTCACCCCGCGCGACCAGAAGGCGGTGCGGACCGCGGCGCAGACCTTCGTCAGCAACCCGGCGCTGGACGTCGCCGAGGCGATTGGCCAGTTGGGCACCGGCGAGGCACTGGTATCGACGCTGCAGGACAAGGGCATCCCGATGCCGGTGGAACGCACGTTGATCGCGCCCCCCCGCTGCCGCATGGGGGCGATCAGCGAACTGGAACGCACCCAGGTCCGTGCCAGCAGCCCGGTCGGCGCGAAGTACGACCAGCGCGTCGATCGCGAATCGGCGATGGAAATACTGGCCGGCAAGGCGGAAGCGGCGACCGAGCAAGCCGAGGCGCCGCCGGCCAAGGCGGTCGAGGATGATGAAGGCGGTTTCGGCACGGCCATCCGCAACGCCGTGTTCGGCACCAAGCGTCGCCAGGGCATGGTCGAGACCATGGCCAAGCAGACCGCGCGCACGGTCGGCAACCAGATCGGCCGCAAGATCCTGCGTGGCCTGCTCGGCGGCATCTTCGGCGGCCGCCGCTGACGTCGGCGTTTGATTCACTTACGCGCAAGTACGTTCACCCGCATCAAGTTCCCACCGAAAGGAGTCACTACATGACCAAGTCGCTGCTTGCCCTCGCCTGCCTGACCGTGCTCACTGTCGCCGCCTGCAAACCCCCGTCGGCCGAGCCGGCCGCGGACACGCCCGCCGTCACCGAAACCACGCCGGCCGCAGTCGATGTCGTTTCCACCGGCGACAACATGCCCTCCGACAACCAGCCCTCCGACAACGCCAACTTCGACATGCGCGGTTTTGCCGGCACGTTCAGTGCCACCCTGCCGTGCGCCAGCTGCCCGGGCATCGAAACCACTCTGGTGCTCAACGCCGACGGCAGCTACGAGTTGAGCGAGACCTACCAGGACGAGGACGGCGCACCGGTCAGTACGGATGGCACCTGGACGGTCCTGGCCGAGCAGATCCGCCTGGATCCCAACAGCAAGTCCGAGCCGGACCGGCTGTTTGCGATCACCTCGCAGCAGGAGATCACCTTGCTTGATGCGTCGGGCAACCTGGCGGAAAGCGGACTGGATTACAGCCTCGACCGCCAGGCCGCAAACTGACGGCGACTGCGTGTTTCCACACCAGCTGATGCCAGCGCCTGCCAAGGAGTAAAACCCGTGCAACCTGCTCCCGTCCCTCCCGCGCCCGCGGTACCCTTCTGGCATCGCCTGCGCGAAATCAGCTCGTACCCGGTGCGCGGAGCCGCGTTATACAGCCTGCTGGCATTGACCTTTGCCAGCTTGCTCGGATTGATCCCAGTGATCGGCTGGGTGGTCCTGATCCTGGTCTGGGTTGGAGCCTACAAGTACGCGTTCGAGATCCTGCAGGCCACTGCCGACGGACGCATGGAAGCGCCCGAGGGGATGCTCGGGGTCGACAACGGCGTCGTCCTGCGACTGCTGCTCATGCACCTCGTCTTCCTGCTGGTAATCGTGATCGCGATGGAGGTTGGCGGCCCGGGCATCGGCCTGGCAACGATCGCCTTCATCGCGTTCCTGCAACCCGGTTGCGTGATGTCATTGGCCATCGACGGCAGCCTGCCTCATGCACTCAACCCGGCGACTCCCTTGCGCCTGGTCCAGCGGATCGGCTGGCCATACCTGGCGGTGGTCGGCTTGCTGTTCGTGATCCAGGCCAGCAAATTCACCGCGACCGTCTGGCTCGCCAAAGTAATGCCGCCGGTGCTGGTCGACCTGGCGACGACTGCGGTCGCGTTCTGGGGTCTGTTCGCCGCCTTCCACCTGATGGGTTATCTGGTCTACCAGTACCACGAAGTACTGGGCTACCAGCCAGTTGGCCCACAGGCGCTGCCGGGTCGCCACACCCCTGACGCCGACCTTCTGGCCGAGGCCGAAGGCTACGTGCAGGACGGCCAACTCGACACCGCGCTGGAACTGCTGCGTGGCGAGATTCGCAGCCGTGCGGTCAGTATTGAAACCCACGATCTGTACCGTCGCCTGCTGCTCGGCAACGGCGATGCTGCCGCAGTATCGGAGCATGCGCGCGAGTACCTCAATGTGCTGTTGCTGGAGAAACAGGATCGGCGCGCACTGGGCTTGTTGCGCGAGTCGCTCGACGCCAATCCCGATTTCGTGCCGACGCAGGTCGAACATGCCGAGCACCTGATTGAGCGTGCCCGCCTCGCCGGCCAGAATCAGCTTGCGCTCGATTGTCTGCAGTCGCTGCTACGTGCCCATCCACGGCACCAGGCTGCACCGCGCTGGGGTCTGGACTCGGCGCTGCTGATGGTTGACAGGATGGACCGCGACGAAGAGGCACGCGCATTGCTGCAGCAGGCGCGCGAGCGCTGCCAGGACAGCGGGGACGACGAGTTGCTGACCAGGATCGAGGCCGCGCTGACCGCCTTGCAGGTGCCTGCAAACAGTCAAGGCAGCTCCGCAGTCATGTCGTGAACGCCCCATCTCCACTGCCCGCCGCCAAGCCGGCCAGCAGGAACTGCGCCTTGGTTGCCTGCGGCTGTTGCGGGTAACGCTTCACCAGCACCTGCAACGCCCGGACATAGGCCTCGGCCTGATGCTCATCGCGCCGGGCCAGTGCCAGCTGGAACCACAACCGCGCGTGCTCCGGTGCCTCCTCGGCCACGCCGACGGGCGCCAGCCCCGCCTCGGCGGCGTCGAGTTCACCGGCCTCCAGCCAGCGCCGCACGAGCGTCATGCGCAAACCCTGCTCCAGGACAATCCCGGCACTGTCCAATTCCAGCAGCACGGTGCGCTGCGCCGCGACTTCATCGGCATCGACAACAGGGAGCTGGAGCAGCCCGGTCGCGCGTTGCGCCACCGCCCCGGCTTGCTTGCCATTGCACGCGACTCGATAAAGCGCCAGCCGCACCTCGAACCGTTCGGGTTGTTCCCGCGTCAACTCCAGCAGCAGCGTTTCGGCCTGCAGCAATCGCATACGGCCAAGATCGGCTTGCGCGCGCTCCCAGCGATCATCAGGTAGTGCGGCCGCATCATCCTTGCCGATGAACCCGTTGCGCACCTGACCCAGGCCCACCAGCACCACCCCCATCAATGCGCCGCTGATGATCCCGCCCGCGTGGGCGTCGAACCCGACCCCGAGATCTTCATTGACCAGCAGGTTGTAGACCTCCCAGCCCAGCCACAGCGGCAGCAACCAGATTGCCGGCGCGCGCACGTAGTCGAATACCACCCCGAACCAGTAGAAGAAGCGCACCGGCTGGCGGCCCCAGACCACGCAGAACGCGCCCATCAATGCCGCCACCGCGCCCGATGCACCCAGGCCGCCACTGGCTTCGCCCCAGCGCCACAACAGCGACACTGCACTGGAGGCGAGCGCGCCAAGCAGGTACACACCCAGGAAACGACCCGAGCCAATCGCACCTTCGACCAACAATCCCAGTGCAAGCAGGAACAGCATGTTTCCAACCAGATGCATCAGCCCGCCGTGCAGGAACGCCGAACTCAACATCCGCCACGGGTCGACCTCGGAACTGCGCAGCAGGTGGCGCAGGGTGAATACCTCGCCCAGCAACGCGTCGTACTCCACCCGCAGCGGCTGCCACGCCTGGAAGTCGGCAACCTGGTCGAACCCCTCGCCCGACTGCAGCATGGCGACAAATGCGACGTCGGGCAGCGTGATCCTGGCCACGTAGGCCGGTCGCGCCAATGTCGACACCCGCTCGAATTCCGCCAGCGCATCCGCCTGGCTGGTCGCGAGTAAATGGCGCTCGTAGGCCGGGACTTCGTAACGTCCGAGATCCGCATCCAGATAATGTTGCTGCGCGCGCAGCATCGTGGCGTTGTCGCCGACTTGCCAACCAAGGAACACCAGCACATTGATCGCGATCAACACCACCGTCACGAACGGGAACGTGGCGCGGGTGAGCGGGCGATGGAGTGGCAGGATCAGCATGAAAGACGACAATGGCCGGGCAGGACGCAAGATTCCGCGATTCAACCGTCAAAGCGCAAGCCACCGCGCCGGGATGGTCGTCCGCCCTGCAACCTTCTTCACCGACCGCATGGAGTCCTGATGGGCCGTTGGCGTCCTCCCGCAGCAAGCAGTACTGCCCTGATCACCCGCCAGGGCCATGATCGGCTCAAGGCCGAGCTGGAGCAGCTGTGGCGATTCCAGCGCCCGGAGGTGGTCAGGGCGCTCGCGGCCGCCGCTGCCGAGGGTGATCGCTCGGAGAATGCGGAGTACACCTACCGCAAGAAGCAGCTCGGCGAGATCGACCGGCGCGTCCGCTACCTCAGCAAGCGACTGCCGGCACTGCGGGTGGTGGAATCCACGCCATCCAACCCGGACGCGGTGTACTTTGGCGCCACGGTCGATGTCGAAGACGCCGACAGCGGCGAGAGCTTCCGTTACCGCGTCGTCGGTCCCGACGAAACCGATGCGAAGCGGGGATGGATCAGCATCGATTCACCGCTCGCCCGGGCAATGCTGAAGAAGTGCCCGGACGACGAGATCCAGGTGCAACTACCGGCGGGGCCGCAGCATCTGGTGATCGTACGGGTGCAGTACCCGGACTGACCGCAGCGGCTCCCCGCCCACGGCCTGGAGGCTACCCGTCGTGCACCATCGTGCGTGTTTCACGCATCAATGCTTACGGTCGCTCGACACGAGCATTTCCCGCCGGCCCTCAAACTCGAACAACGCCAGCGGGTCCGGCGTACCGGACAGATATATCGGCGCAGCCAGACGGATAGAGCGCAATTCGGGGCCGTAGACATAGACCTGTTGGCCGTTGTCGAGCGTCGCCGGCTCGCTGTGCACCACCACCTGCTCGCCGGCGTCCAGGTCCCAGCTGATACGCAGGGTTCCCTGCCTGGCTGCATCGTCGTACTGCTCGACGGCCAACTCGATCAGCCGCAGCTTTTGCACCGCAGCGTCATAACGATAGCGGTAGCTGCTCACGCTGACGGTGCCCTCACCGGCGAACTGCTCCACCAGCAGCTGCCCGTTATCGACACTGAGCGACACCGGGGATTGTGGCGTGGCCGCCAGCGGGGCCTCACCCAGCAAGTGCGCACCCAGGCGTGCGGGATCCCCGCGACCATCGATGACGCCCAGCACCCGCTCGTTGCTGTCGGTGGCGACATAGACCAGCTCCGCCCGCCCATCGCCAGTGAGGTCCACGTCCAGCCGCGCCCCCAGCTCCAACGCGCCCAGATAAACCCGAAGGTCCTCATCGCCGATGGCCGCCGCGCCGTACGCCAGCGCCGGCCACAGCAGACCGGCACAGCAGGCCACACAGGGCACCAGCAACCACTTCATGCTGCCTCCACGGCATGCGGTCGGCACGCGCCAGGCCATGGCCCGGTGCGTGCATTGTCGACCCTACATAAGCAGATACGCGGTGTGCGCCGGTGTCAGGCCACCGGTAGCTCAATCCCCGAAGGAAACCTCGCCAAACAGGTCATGCTCGTCGCTGCCCATGATCTCCACATCGGCAAAATCACCCGGCTTCAGGCCGGCGAAGTAGCCGTTCTGGATCTGCACCACGCCGTCGATTTCCGGCGCATCGGCCATCGAGCGGGCAATGGCCAGTTCGCCATCGACCGCATCAACGATGCACCGCTGCACGCTGCCGACCTTGGCTTCCAGCTTCTGCGCGGAGATCCCGGCCTGGCGCTGCATGAAACGCGCCAGTCGCTCCTGCTTCACGTCCTCGTCGACCGGGTCCGGCAGTTCGTTCGCCTTGGCCCCGGTGACCGGCGAATAGGCAAACGCACCAACGCGATCAAGCTGCGCCTCGTCGAGGAAGTCCAGCAACTCCTCGAACTCCGCCTCGGTCTCGCCGGGGAAGCCAACGATGAAGGTCGAGCGGATGGTCAGTTCGGGGCAAACCTCGCGCCAGTTCTGGATGCGCGCCAGGGTCTTGTCGATTGCTCCCGGACGCTTCATCAGCTTCAGCACCCGCGGACTGGCGTGCTGGAACGGGATATCCAGGTACGGCAGGATCTTGCCCTCTGCCATCAGCGGAATGATCTCGTCCACGTGCGGATACGGGTACACGTAGTGCAGTCGCGTCCACAGCCCCAGCTCACCCAGCCCTTCGCACAGCGCTTTCATCCGGGTCTGGTAGCGCTTGCCGCGCCACTCGTGCTCGGCATAGCGCACGTCCACGCCATAGGCCGAGGTGTCCTGCGAGATCACCAGCAGTTCCTTGACCCCGCCCATCGCGAGCTTCTCGGCCTCGCGCAGCACCTGGTCGATCGGCCGCGACACCAGGTTGCCGCGCATCGAGGGAATGATGCAGAAGCTGCAACGGTGGTTGCAGCCCTCGGAAATCTTCAGGTAGGCGTAATGCTTCGGCGTCAGCTTGATGCCGGTGTCCGGCACCAGGCTGATGAACGGGTCGTGACGTGGCGGCACGACGGCATGCACCGCGGTCAGCACGCTGTCGTAATCCTGCGGGCCGCTGATCGACAACACGCCCGGGTGCGCCTCGCGGATCACCTCGGCGCGCTTGCCCAGGCAGCCGGTCACGATCACCTTGCCGTTCTCGGCCATCGCCTCGCCAATCGCGTCCAGCGACTCGGCCACGGCCGAATCGATGAAGCCGCAGGTGTTGACCACCACCACGTCGGCATCGTCATAACTGGGCACCAGATCGTAACCCTCCACCCGCAACTGGGTGAGGATGCGCTCGGAATCGACCAGCGCCTTGGGGCAACCAAGGCTGATGAAGCCGACTTTCGGGGTTTTGGACAGCGTGTCTTGCAGGGGCATGTTGCGACCAGGTAGGGAGGGTTTTCCGATGCGAATTATAACCTTGGCGTTAGAATCAACCCGGAAGACCACCCAGCCAAGCTGAACGGAGCCGACATGAACCGCTGGATTGATCTGGAAACCACCCACGGTCCCGTACGTGCCTGGCGCTGCGAGCCTGCCGGACCGTCACGCGGCGCGGTGGTGGTGATTCAGGAGATCTTTGGTGTCAACCGCCATATCCGTCATGTTGCCGAGCAAATAGCGCAGGCCGGGTTCATCGCCGTGGCCCCCGCGCTGTTCGATCCGGTCGAGAAATCGGTGGAACTGGATTACGACGCGGCGGGCATCGCCCGTGGCCGAAAGCTGGTCAATGCCGTGGGTATGGAGACGGCAGTCGACATGGTCGCCGCCGCCGCCAACCAATTGCAGAGCGAGGGTTTGCGTACCGGCGCGGTGGGATTTTGCTGGGGTGGCACCGTCGCCCTGCTCGCCAATACCCGCCTCGGGCTGCCTGCGGTCAGCTACTACGGGGCCCGCAACGTGCCGTTCCTCGATGAGCCGCTACGCGCGCCCATGCAGTTCCACTTCGGCCAGCGCGACCGCAACATCTCCGCCGCTGACGTGCAGTTGCACCGTGACAAGCATCCCGGCGCAACGGTCCACGTCTACCCGGCCGGACACGGCTTCAACTGCGAGATGCGCGATGACCACGAGCCTGCCAGCGCAACCCTGGCCTGGCAACGCACCACGGAATTTTTCGCGGAGAACCTGCGATGAGCCACCGACAAGACCACGGCTGGCAGCTCGACCCACGGCTGGCCGATGACACCCATCCCGTCGCGATGCTGGAGCTGAGCGAGTTGCGCCTGATGGACGATGCCAACCACCCCTGGCTGATCCTGGTGCCACGGATCGAACACATGGTGGAGTGGATCGACCTGGACGCCGACCAGCAAGCCCAACTGACCCGCGAAATCGACCTCGCCAGCCGGGCGCTGCAGCAGGCCTTCCGGCCCCACAAGCTCAACGTCGCCGCCCTCGGCAACCAGGTCTCGCAATTGCACGTGCATGTGGTCGCACGCTTTGAAAGCGACATCGCGTGGCCACGGCCGGTCTGGGGAACGGTCAGCGCAAAGCCCTACTCGCCAGAAAAGCTGGTTGCCCGAATCCGGCAATTGCAGGCCGTCCTGCCGGACTGACCGCGGCCGAGCCCTCAGGTGCGCGGTAGGGTGACTCCGCGCTGGCCCTGGTACTTGCCGCCACGGTCCTTGTACGAGGTCTCGCAGACGTCGTCGGGGTCGGCCTGGAAAAACAGCATCTGCGCGACGCCCTCGTTGGCATAAATGCGAGCCGGCAACGGGGTGGTGTTGGAAAATTCCAGGGTCACGTGGCCTTCCCACTCCGGCTCCAGCGGGGTCACGTTGACGATGATCCCGCAACGCGCATAGGTGCTCTTGCCCAGGCACACCACCAGGGTGTCACGCGGGATGCGGAAATACTCGACCGTGCTGGCCAGCGCGAACGAGTTGGGCGGGATGATGCATTCGTCCGCTTCGATGTCCACGAAACTGCGTGGGTCGAAGTTCTTCGGGTCGACGATGGTGGAATTGATGTTGGTGAAGACCTTGAACTGGCGCGAGCAGCGCACGTCGTAGCCGTAACTCGACGTGCCGTAGCTGACGATGCGCTCGCCGTTGACCTGCTTCACCTGGCCGGATTCGTATGGCTCGATCATTGCCTGCTGCTCGGCCATCTGCCGGATCCAGCGGTCGGATTTGATGCTCATGCAGTACTTCCCCGTGCGGTCGGGCCAAGCCCGCGGAGCAACCCGTCGGGCGAAAGCCGATGATTGTAAGGCCTACAACAGCGACGCCGAGATCGACGGAGTAACCCGCGGCCGCATGGCCAGTCGCACCGCGATCTGGCGAGCCGCATCGCGATAGGCCTTCGCTGCCGCCGAGTCCGGCTGGGCGAGCACGACGGGCACGCCGGCATCGCCCTGCTCGCGTATCAAGCGCTCCAGCGGCAGGCTGCCCAACAGCGGCACGTCGTACTGGCTGGCCATGCGTTGACCGCCGCCCTCACCGAACACGTGTTCCGCATGACCGCAATTGCTGCACACGTGCACGGCCATGTTCTCGATCAGGCCCAGCACCGGCACCTCGACCTTCTCGAACATCTTCAGTGCCTTCTTGGCATCCAGCGTCGCCACATCCTGCGGAGTAGTAACGATGACCGCGCCAGCCACCGGGATCTTCTGCGCCAGGGTCAACTGGATATCGCCCGTACCTGGCGGCAAGTCGACGATCAGGTAATCCAGGTCGCTCCAGCGTGTTTCGTTGAGCAACTGGGACAACGCCGACGTCGCCATCGGCCCGCGCCAGATCATCGGGGTGTCCTGCTCAACCAGGAAGCCGATCGACATCGCCTCTACACCATGGGCCCGCATTGGCTCGATCGACTTGCCGTCCGGGCTGTCCGGGCGGCCACTGATGCCCAGCATCATCGGCACGCTGGGGCCGTAGACATCGGCATCCAGCACCCCGACCTTCGCGCCATCGGCCGCCAATGCCAGCGCCAGGTTTACCGCTGTGGTCGACTTGCCCACGCCGCCCTTGCCCGAACCCACCGCGATCACGTTGCGAACCTTCTGCAACGGCGACAACTTCGGCTGCACGGCGTGGCTGCTGATGCGCTGGGTCAGCTCCAACCGGGTCAAGGACAAGCCTTGCTCGGCCAGCAGCGCTTTGACCGCCGCCTCCAGCTCATCGCGCAGCCAGGCGATCGGAACCCCGAGGTCGATCGCCACCGCAACGCTGCTGTCGGTCTGCGCGACCCGTACCCGCACGCCGGTGTTCTCAAGTGTCACGATCGTTCCTGGCAGCGGAAGCGCGGCGATGCAGCGCTGCAGTTGGTCAATCACGGCGGTCTCCAGTCAGGTGGCCCGCTATTGTGACAGTCATCGCGAAAGGGGCGCTGACATGGATCAAGTCGGCGTAGACACTCGCCCACCGGCCATATACCAGCTACATGACAGAGCTATTAACCTCATGTTAAGGTCGGACATCGGTGCTTTGGGGGACCGGTCAGTGACGAGAAGTCGGCATAAAACCAACTGATTACAGCCACTTAGGGGAAAGTTGAATGCGATTCAAGAACTCGAGGCTGCAACGCAGCCGGTTGAGCGCCGCGCTGTTTGCTGCGCTGCTGATGCCGATCACCGGTGCGGTTTCCGCCCAGGACGTCGACACGGATCAAAACGAACAAGCAGCGGAAACCACGGTGTCGGAGCAGGACCCGGTGCAACTGAACTCGGTCGTCGTAACCGGCTCGCGCATTAAACGGGTGGACATCGAAGGCCCGGCACCGGTCACGGTTATCACGGCCGAAGATCTGGAGACCCAGGGCTTCAGCACCGTCTACGACGCATTGAGCACGCTCACCCAGTTCACCGGCTCCGTCCAGAATGAACTGAACCAGAGCGGCTTCACACCCAACGCCAGCTTCCTCAACTTGCGTGGCCTGGGGCCCGGCTACCAACTGGTGTTGATCAACGGTCGCCGTGCAGCGGACTACCCGATGCCGTACAACGGCCAATCCAACGCAGTGAACCTCAATGCGATCCCCGCCGCGGCGATCGAACGGATCGAAATCCTTTCCGGCGGCGCATCAGCGATTTATGGCTCCGACGCGGTAGCGGGCGTGGTCAACATCATCATGAAGACCAATTACGAGGGAGACCTCGTAACCGTGCGCGGCGGCACGACCACCCGGGGTGGTGGTGATACGGGCCGCGTGCAGTGGGTGGGTGGCAAGCTGGGGGATGCCTGGAGTCTGACCTATGCGTTCGAGTACCTGGAGCGCGAAGCGATCTTCGCATCACAGCGCGACTTCATGGATTCGTACCGGGATGACCCGTCGGTCGATCCGTCCGAAGCCACCGCAGTCGCCGGCGTGCAGTTGGTCGACGGATTTACCGGAGAACACCTCTTCCCGGCCGGCATCGAGGAGACCTGTGGCCGTTTCAGCGAATTCGAGACGTTCGCACTGAATAGCGATTCACCGGACCGTTGCTACTACTACGGATATCCGGCAACGCAGGCAATCCGCAACTCCGACCGAAATTACTCGGCCTACCTGTATGGCACCTATGACTTCGGCAACGACCTCCAGGCATGGGGCCAACTCAGCTACAACTCCGCAGACGCGATCGTTGCCGGCTCCACCCAATTCTGGCAAAGCGGTTACTTCTACGATCCCAGCCTCGATACGCTGGTAAATACCCAGCGCATATTCACCCCCGATGAAGTAGGTGGAGTTGGCAGCCAGTCGACCATGTTCGAAGAGCGGTCGATCGACCTGGCTGCCGGTCTGCGGGGAACAATATTCGACGGCCGGTTCGACTGGGATGCCACAGTGTCCCATGCGCGCTACGAGGTCGACATCGACCGACCGCGCTTCCTGGAAAACAACGTGAGGGACTACTTCCTTGGCGAGCAGTTGCCAGGGGTGGACCCGATCCTGGGTGCATACCCGATCTACAACCTGAACCAGGATCGTTATTTCAACCCCATGGACGCGGCGACTTTCAATTCCCTGAACACCCGGGTCAGGACCGCCGCTGAGTCCAAGGTCACCCAAGCCTCATTCGTGCTTACAGGAGACCTGTTTGAACTCCCCGCCGGCCCACTCGGAATGGCGGCAGTCATCGAGGGCGCTTCGCAGGAATACCGGGTTACGCCGGATGCGCGTATCGCTCCGGACTATGCCGGTGATGAGCCCATCTACAACCTGACCGGCACCGGCGGTGGTGGTGAGCGCGATCGCTACGCGGTGGGCCTGGAGTTCAGCGTGCCGATCTTCAGTACGTTGAAAGCCAGCCTCGCAGGTCGCTACGACAAGTACGACGACATGACCGCCGTCGACGATGCGGCTACGTGGTCAGCTGGCCTGGAATGGCGTCCGTTCGAGAGCTTCCTTGTCCGCGGCAGTCATGCCGTCAGCTTCCGCGCGCCGGACATGCATTACGTCTACGCAGATGAGTCGGGCTTCTACCAGACCGTCCTTGATGAATACCGTTGCCGCCGGGACGGGTTGGATCCCACCGCGCCCGCAAGTGCGGACAACTCCTGCGCCGGTGACAACGACTATTCCTATTCGGTCTTTGGTCTACGCTCCGGTAGTACGGAATTGCAAGAGGAGGAGGGCGACTCCACCACCATCGGCATCGTGTGGGACGTGGTGGACGACATGTCGATCAGCGTCGACTGGTACGACATAACCCTCGAAGGCGGTGTCTCGGACATCGACACCGGTTACCTGCTGCGCAACGAAGCGGATTGCCGTCTCGGAGAGACGCGTGACGGGTCCCCCGTGGATGGCGGCTCGACGGGCTGTAATTACTACCTGAGCCTGATCGACCGTCTCGGAACCGATGCGGTCAATGACAACGAAATCGACCAGTTCCGTTCGGTGCCGTTCAACCAGGCACGCGTCAAGACCTCGGGTATCGACGCCAAATGGCGTTACCAGATTGACACCGACCGTCACGGCGATTGGAACCTGCAGCTTGGTTGGACCCACGTCCTGAAGCTGGAAGACCAGGAGTTCCCGGGTGACGATGTGCGAAATACACGTGACCATCGCCAGTTCTTCAACTTCCGCAGTCGGGTGAATTGGCAGGTTGGCTGGGAACGGGATGACTGGAATGCCTCTGTGTATGGCTACCGCTGGGGATCACTGCCGAACTGGGCGGAGACCGGTCGTATCGGTTCGCATGTCATCTGGAATGCGAACGTGCAGAAGAAGCTGACGGACAACCTGACTGCTGGCGTCTTCGTTAATAACGTGCTTGACGAGTTGCACCCGGAAGACGATACCTACAACAGCTATCCGTTCTTCTGGCGTGCCTACCAGCCAATTGGCCGCGAGGTGTTCTTCCAGTTGGATTACCGGTTCAACTGATTTCGTTCGACGCAACAAAGAAAAGCCCGGCTCACGCCTAATGCCAGTAAGTTAAGGCATTGACGCAGCGGGAATGACCCAAGAGGCTCATGGTTTTCCATGAGCCTCTTGCCTTGACGACTGCCCTGCAAGCCCACCTTGATGCGGTGGGTGACCTGTCTCCCGACGCGTTCGATCACTGGTCGACGTCCGATACCACCGAGCGGGGAAATACAGCAGGCGACAGAGGAGCTGGCGTGCCGCCGACCCGGATCAGCTTCCAGGGATTCAGGCCGAGCTGCGATACGTTCCGCTGGAAGCCTCCGGCGCCTTTCCCAAGCGGTTGGCCCGATTCCGGCATCAAGCGCGCGTCTATCTCTTGCCACCACGACGACGACGACCTTCCCCGCGTGAAGTCAAACGCCGACCCCAGAAGTACTCCACGAAAAATGCCAGTCAGCTTAGCTGACTGGCATTAGGCTCACGCTTGCTTTTTTTGTTCGGGCTTATCGCCAGGTTTCTTAGTTGGCCGTCGAGACCACTCCGTCCCCGGCTGCTCCAATATGTCGATCGAAGAAATCAAGCATCTCAGTATATAGTTTCAGATTGCTTTCTTCCTTGTAGAAACCGTGCATCTCACCTGATTGAATGATCATTCCCTCAGGGGTATTGCCGGCTTTTACCAATGCCTTATACATCGCTTCGGTGTGCTCGGGCGGGCAACGGGGATCACGGGCACCGGCGGCCAGATATACCGGCAGATCGATCGCCTCGGCATGGTTGACCGGCGACATGGCATCTTGTTCCGCGCGGGTCGCACCAAAGGCACGCGACATGTATTTGCGCCCTTCTTCACGCTCACTCGTATCACTCTTGGTCATCTGGATCTGCGCGTCGTACATACCTACGTAGCCGAAGGCACAACTGAACAATCCGGGGGCCCGTACCGGCGCCATCAACGACGCATAGCCTCCAAAGCTGCCGCCATAGATGCAGATGCGATCCTCATCGGCGTACCCCTGCTCAACAACCCAGTGGGTAGCGTCAATGATGTCATTCATGATGCCACCGGCCCATTCGCCATAGGCCATATCCTCGAACCCCTTGCCAAACCCACCGGAGCCGCGATAGTTGATCTGCATGACCATGTAGCCCCGACTCGCCAGCAACTGTGCCTCCGAGTTGAACCCCCAGTTGTCGCGAGGACCCATCGGCCCGCCATGCGGATTCACGATCATCGGCAGGTTTTTGCCATCCGATCCGTTTGGAATGGTCAGGTACCCGTAGATCTCCAGCCCGTCCCGGGTAGTCAACGAGAACGGCTTGACGCTGGCCATCTGCTCGGGGTCAAGCCAGCGGCGACCCTGCATGAGGAAACGCGCCTTGCCTGTGTCGCGGTCAAAAAGATAGAGCTCACCCGGATTACGGTCGCTGGAAACGGAAACCACGATCTGCTTGCCATCCTGTGTAGCGCTGGAAAAATCCACAAACTGACCAGGAAATGCCGCCACAAGGGACGCATAAACTGCTGCATCAGGGTGCGCCTCGTCGATCAATTCGACCTTGGGCGCACCGGCTTCAGTAACAACCCCGATCACGGTGTCGCCGTCAGCAGCGCTGATAAACTTCGCCGGGTCCGATACGGGATCGTGAAAAAGGTCATGAAATACGCCAGTAGCGGTATCAAGGGTTCCGAACGCCTGCGTTCCGCCTCCCTCCCGCTGGAAGGCATAGACACGGCCGTCTTCGGCCGTGCCCGCAATGGTGAGCATCTTGCCCGAATCCTTGGAGCTATTGATCAGCGACCAGTCACCCGCATCGGACAATCTGTAAAGCTCGGTCTCGGTATCGAACTCCCCCGCCGCGTTTTCCTGGTCATAGCAAACGGCAAATCGCGGCTGGTCCTGTGCATCCAGTGCGATACCGCAGTTCTCCCGGGGCGCGCGAGCGATGGTCTTGTGGCGACCCGACAAGGTATCAAACAGCACTACCTCGGTTCCCGCTCCGTTCGCGGAACGCTGGTAATTGGCCTCCATCAACACTTCGTCGTCATTCGCTTTCAAGGTATCAAGCAGACTGAAACGTTTATTTCCGATCTGCTTCCCGCGCTGGGTCACGTCGCGAGCGCCATAAAATACCAGCGGCCTGGGTCGACTGCCGTCTGCGTCGACGCCATACCATTCGCCGGTACCGAAAGGCCGCGCGTAGCTACCAACCTTGCGGACCGCGTTGAACATCAAGCGTTCGGGACTGGTCCAGTAGAAACTGCCAACACTCTTGTCGTTCGGCAGCTGGTTGACGTGGACAAGCGAAAGATCCCCAGTGCGCAGGATCGTAAGCACGTCCTGTTCGCCTCGGTCCACCGTCATGGCAAGGTATTCACCGGTTGGCGATATCTTCACGGCGCTGTATGCCGGATGACGCACGAAATCCTCTATCGACGGCGATGCGGCCAATGCCTGCCCACCAATGGCAGCCAGCCCGAGCGTCAGCATAGCCAGATACGACTTGATCATTTTTTTCTCCCCTGTTTTTTGAACCTGATTTCCCAGCGCCATAGCAAACATCCGCGTCACGCTGCGCAGGAAGACGCGCGCGTTGAACTCGCACACGGTGAATTAAACCGCGAAGTGAAACTCCCCTGAGTTGAAGCGGGCCAGATGCCGTAGCCTGCGCCACTTCACCGGCAAGTGGAGTTGCACATGAGCTATTGATACCTGACCTTGGAGCAACGCTACCAGATCACCGCCCTGCATCGCAGGAAATTTCACACAAATGCATCGCCGAGACGATTAGCTGCCATCCAGCACCATTGGTCGCGAGCTGCGACGCAATCGCGGCTGACACGCTTTACGCCGGATCGATCGCTCACAGCCACGCTCGTCTTGCGGAACCGGCATGCGGGTGACCTTGGTCGCCCGTCGCAGCGGCTTTGCCGGATCGGCTGGAGTCCGCGGCTGAGCTACTTGACGCCAAGCGAGATATTCTTCAACCACGATCACCGTGCACTTCAAAGTTGAATCCGCCCCCCGATGCAGCAGCTCGGCGCTGGCGGTGCCGCTTCCCGCCTTCAATCGCGACACTTGATGAACCGCAGCGACTGCTTATCGCGGGCTTCCGACCGGATGCGGTATAAAGATCGGCACTGTCCCCTGCTTCCGGAGGAAACAATATGCGTATGAAGTTGCTCGCGTTACTGCTGGTACTGCCGCTGTCTGCTCTCGCCCAGCAAAGCCCGGTCGGCACCTGGACGACCATCGACGATGACACCGGCAAGGCCAAGTCGACGGTGGAAATTTACCAGGCCGACAATGGCACGCTCTCCGGCCGGGTGCTCGAAGTGATGCAGTCCGCACAGGGCGACAACCCGATTTGCAGCGAGTGCGACGGCGAACGCAAGAACCAGCCGATCGAGGGAATGGTGATCCTGTGGGATGCCAAGCAGGACGGCGATATCTGGAAAGGCGGCAAGATCCTCGACCCGGCCAAGGGCAAGGTCTACTCGCTGAAGTTGCAACCCAACGGTGACGGCACCAAGTTGGAGGTCCGCGGCTTCATGGGCTTCTCCCTGCTTGGCCGCACCCAGACCTGGGTCCGCAAGTAACGCAGATCGCAAGCGTTTACGCGCACGCTTTACACCCCGACGGCCCGCTCTTGCGGGCCGTCTTCGTTGGGTCAGCCGCCGGTTTGATCGGCGTGAGCTGACCGTTGCCGAGCGGTCGGGTCACCGCTGGC
The DNA here is from genome assembly GCF_054052125.1 of Lysobacter sp. A378. NCBI lineage: Bacteria > Pseudomonadati > Pseudomonadota > Gammaproteobacteria > Lysobacterales > Lysobacteraceae > Lysobacter > Lysobacter sp. A378. The sequence continues at coordinate 1,001,070 of NZ_JBSVRK010000002.1, forward strand.
GCATGCGACAATAAGGGTTCCGTCACCGCCATCCCTGCCCATGTCCCGCGAGCTCCTCGTCACCTGCGCCCTGCCCTATGCCAACGGCCCCCTGCATCTGGGCCATCTGGTTGGTTACATCCAGGGCGACATCTTCACGCGCGCGCAGCGCCTGTCCGGGAGCACCGCCCATTTCGTCTGTGCCGACGACACCCACGGCACGCCGATCATGCTGGCCGCGGAGAAGGCCGAAATGACGCCGGAAGCCTACATCGCCGGCATCCAGGCCAGCCATGAGCGCGACTTCGCGGATTTCGGGGTGGCCTTTGATCATTACGACTCGACCAACTCCCCGCGCAACCGCGCCTTGACCGAGGCGATCTACACCAAGCTCGACAACAACGGCCACATCAAGCGGCGCTCGGTTGCCCAGCTGTACGACCCGGTCAAGGGGATGTTCCTGCCGGACCGCTTCGTCAAAGGCATCTGCCCCAACTGCAATACGCCCGACCAGTACGGCGACAACTGCGAGCACTGCGGGGCGACCTATTCGCCGACCGAGCTGAAGGAGCCGCGCTCGGTGGTCAGCGGCGCAGAGCCGGAGCTGCGTGAGTCGGAACACTTCTTCTTCGAGGTGGGCGATTTCGATGCCTTCCTGCGCGACTGGCTGTCCGGGGATGTCGCCAATCCGGGCGTGAAGGCCAAGCTGCAGGAATGGCTGGACGCCGACGGCGGCCTGCGCGCCTGGGACATCTCCCGCGATGCGCCCTACTTCGGCTTCCAGATCCCCGGCCATCCGGGCAAGTACCTGTATGTCTGGATCGACGCGCCGATCGGCTACCTGGCCAGCTTCCAGGCGCTGTGCGAGCGTGAGGGGCTGGATTTCTTCAGCTATCTTGCCCGCGACAGCCAATCGGAACTGCACCACTTCATCGGCAAGGACATCGTCAACTTCCACGGTCTGTTCTGGCCGGCGGTACTGCACGGCGCGGGCTTCCGTGCGCCCACGCGGCTGCACGTCAACGGCTATCTGACCGTGGATGGCGCCAAGATGTCCAAGTCCCGCGGCACCTTCGTGATGGCGCGTACCTACCTCGATGTCGGCCTGGAGCCGGAAGCGCTGCGCTACTACTTCGCAACCAAGACCTCCGGCGGCGTGGACGACCTGGATCTCAACCTGGCCGACTTTACCCAGCGGGTAAACGCCGACCTGGTCGGCAAGTTCGTCAACCTCGCCAGCCGCTGCGCGGGATTCATCAGCAAGCGCTTCGACGGTCAGCTCGCCGATGCCCTGCCCGACCCGGCGATGTACGCGCGTTTCGTCGAGCAATTGGTGCCGATCGCAGCCGCCTACCACCGCAACGAAGCTGCCACCGCGCTGCGGATGACGATGGCCCTAGCCGACGAGGCCAACCGGTATATCGACGACCACAAGCCATGGGTGATCGCCAAGCAGGAGGGGCAGGACGCGCAACTGCAGGCGGTGTGCAGCCAGGGCTTGAATCTGTTCCGCGTGCTCAACACCGCGCTCAAGCCGGTGCTGCCCCGGGTCACCACTCAAGCCGAAGCCTTCCTGGATGCACCGGTAACGGATTGGCGCACGCTGGACGCGCCACTTGTCGGCCACCGCATCCACGCCTATTCACCGTTGTTTACCCGGATTGACCCGAAGCTGATCGATGCCATGACAGAAGCCAGCAAGGATTCCATGAAAGCGACCGATGCGCCGCAAACCCCGGCGGACGTAACGCCGACATCCATCGCCCAGCCCGCTCCGGCCGCTGCCGCGAAGCCGGCAACGCCCGATGCATCGCAGGCCGCCGCGCAGGTCGCGACTATCGGCATCGACGACTTCGCCAAGCTCGACCTGCGCATCGGCAAGGTGCTGGCCTGCGAATTGGTCGAAGGCTCTAACAAGCTGCTGCGCTTTGAGCTCGACAGCGGCGATCTGGGCACCCGGCAGATCTTTTCCGGCATCCGCGCGTCGTACCCGGAGCCAGGCAAACTGGTCGGCCGCAACGTGGTGTTCATCGCCAACCTCGCGCCGCGCAAGATGCGGTTCGGGATGAGCGAGGGCATGATCCTCTCCGCCGGTTTCGACGCCGACGCGCTGGCCTTGCTGGATGCCGACAGCAGCGCGCAGGCTGGCATGCCGGTGCGTTGATAACGTTCCAGGCAACGCCATGGCCGACCTGACCGAGCGACTCGACCGCCTGTTGCCGCAAACCCAGTGCGGCCAATGCGGTTATCCGGGCTGCCGGCCGTACGCCGAGGCGATGGCGGCAGGCGATGCGGATATCGACCGCTGCCCTCCCGGCGGCGATGCCGGCGCACTGGCTCTGGCCCGGGCGCTTGGCGTCGAGCCCAAGGCCTTCGACCGGCATCGCGGCGAGCACACACCGGCCCAGGTCGCGCTGGTCATCGAGGACGACTGCATCGGCTGCACCAAATGCATCCAGGCCTGTCCGGTCGATGCGATCGTGGGCGGCGCCAAGTACATGCACACGGTGATCGAGCCGCTATGCACCGGTTGCGAATTGTGCGTGCCGGCCTGCCCGGTGGATTGCATCACGATGGAGTTTGTGGCCCCTCTGGCGGCGGAATCGAGTCGCTGAGCGCGGCGTCACAAGCCGAGCAGATACGTTCGACCTGGTAACCGTGATCGCGCAGCAGCTCCACGACGCCATCGTCCCCGAGCAGGTGCAAGGCACCGACCACCACCATGACATCATCATGATGATTCTCATCGAGCATCTGCCGTAGCTGGGGCAGCCACGACAGGTTGCGCTCCTGGTTGATGGCCCGGTACGTCTGCGGGGTCTTTTCCAGCATTTCCTGCCGGGTCAGGGCATCCAGCGCTTCCATGTCGCCGTCGCGCCAGGCCTGGTGCAGATCGGCCAGCATCGCGGGCATCTCCTGCGGGCGGTCGAGAAAATCCTTCAGCCCGATCAGCTGCTCTTGCATCGGCGCGGCGTCCAGTGCCTGCAACTGGTCATCAATCGATTCGAGCCCGGAGGTCGGCTTGCCGGAGCTGGCCGCGCGCTCCATCAAATGACGATCCAGCCCCAGCTCGGCGCTGAAGCCCAACGATCGTGACAAGCCGAGCATCAGCGACAAATTGACGAACCAGGGGTCGTACTGGTTTACCTGTTCGAGCCCGCTGCCCTGCCGGGCCAACAATCGGTGCAGCTTCTCGCGCAGTCGCGGCGGCAACACGTCGGCGAGCACGCGTCCGTCCTCATAGCCGGCGGCCTCAAGGAATTTTTGCCCCGTCGTCGGGTCATCAAGCTCGGCAGGTGCAACCTCGAATACGATCCTGTCCGCCAGCTCATACGTCGCATCAATATCGCCCGACAGCGGGTAGTCATCCTGCTTCAGCAGGTGGAACGATCCAAGCAGGTAGATCGCGTTGTCGGCGTCGGAGACTTTCCACAGCAGCGGCACGGGCGGGCTGTACGGCGGCGGCAAGGTGTCCGGCAGCACCTCGACGGTACTGACGGCTCCCGCCGACACCGTGGCGCACACCGCCAGCAGCCCGGCCAGCACGGTCTTCAATGGTTGCATGTCGCTACTCGGCTTGTGGCGCGGCGGGTTTCAGGGAGCGTCACCGGCGACATAGGATTTCTCCCCGGCGGTCACCGCCAGGTCCAGCCGGTTTTCCAGCGGCGGCAACGGGCAGGTGGCAAATGCGGTGAAGGCGCAGGGCGGGTTGTAGGCCTGGTTGAAGTCAACGACCAGTCGGCCGTCAGCGTCCGGCTTGGGGACATACACAAAGCGACCGGCGCCGTAGCTGCCGTGCCCGTTGGTGCGGTCGGCGAAGACCAGGAACAATGTGTCACCGCCCTCGTCGATGGCTTCCAACTGGTAGCTCACACCGTCACGCTCGAATTCGACCAGCCCCGGATTGGCCACCTCATCGAATGCACCGATGATGTTGGCAATCTCCATCGTCTGTCCTGCCGGGTGCGGAACGAATCGTGCCGGCACCACCCATTCGGGGTCTGCCGGCCAATACTCCAATCCGGCAAACCCGGTCCTTGTGGGCGCCTGGGCATGGCGGACGCGCAACGCAAGACGATCATTGCGCTTGATCACCACCGCGCGGCCATCACCTTCGTCGAACCCCAGCGTGGTCGGGCCGGCAGGATCATCGTCCGCGCGCAGCCAGGCCTCACCGGTCAACGGTTCACCGTCAACCGTCAATGCCACCCCCGCCTCGGGCACCAGGCGGACGCGGTCGTCACGCAACTCGATCATGCCGATGTGCTCCGGGCCCATTGCCAGGCGCATGCCGTTGTCCGCATCGCTGCCCAGGTAGTGCGCGCCCGGTTCGATCCAGTGCAGGCCCACCAGACTGGTCCAGCCATCGGCCGCTACCAACCCGGCACGACGCTGCTGACGCCAGGCTTGCTGGCTTTGCTTGAAGGCAAACTCTTCGGCGGACATCGAAACCTCGTCATTGGTGGGAGACAGATTACTGCGCTCGCAACCACCCAGGGCCACGCCCAGGGTGGTCAGGCACAACAGCACGAACATGTGGTGGAGTTTTGGCATTTCAGCGTCCGCGCAGGAACCAGTGATCGATCTGGGACAGGTTGAACGCCGCCCAGGTGGGCCGGCCATGATTGCACTGGCCGGATCGTTCGGTGACTTCCATCTCGCGCAGCAACGCATCCATCTCCGGCAGGGTGAGGCGCCGGTTGGCGCGCACGGCACCGTGGCAGGCCATGGTCGACAACAATTCGTCGCGCGCCGCGGCGACCCGTATCCCGCCCAGCGGCGAAGCACCACCGTGCTCGCGCAGGTCGCCGATGACATCGCGCAACAATGCCTCGACATCCCCGTGCGCAAGCAACGCCGGCACCGATCGCAAGGTCAGCGACTGCGGACCGGCGCGGGTCACTTCAAACCCGAGCGCGTCCAGCGTCGCCGCTTCGCTCTCGGCGACATCGGCTTCGGGCTCCGATACCGCCAGCGTCGCAGGCACCAGCAGCGGCTGGCTGCGCAGGCCTTCGCCATCGTGCGCACGCTTGAGCCGCTCGTACCCGATGCGCTCATGGGCGGCGTGCATGTCGACCACGATCAACCCGTCACGTGATTGGGCGAGGATGTAGATCCCGTGCAACTGGGCGATCGCATGGCCCAGTGGTGGCAGCGTCGCCTCACTGCTGGCTGGCAGGAAACCACCGGCGGGGAATGCCGACCCCGGTAGCTGGGCACCGGGCGACGCCGACGCAGCGCTTGATTCGCTGCTTCCATAAAGCGTCGCGAAACCGGCACGCGCTTCGGCCACCTGCAGCCCCAGCGGTGCCTGCGGCGGATGCCAGCGCGGCGCAAACCCCAGGCCTTGGTGGGCACCGGCCGCCGTGCCATCGCCCCCCGCCGATGCTCCTGTCATGGCCGAGCCTGCCAGACCGGCACGCGTCCCGGCGAGGGCGGTCTGCACGGTCCGGTAGACGAAATCGTGGATCAGTCGCGAATCGCGAAAACGCACCTCATGCTTGGCCGGGTGCACGTTGACATCGACCCTGGCCGGGTCGAGCTCCAGGAACAATACGTAGGCAGGTTGGCGCCCATGGAACAGCACATCGGCGTAACCCTGCTTGACCGCATGGGCAATGCTGCGGTCACGGATCGCGCGACCGTTGCAGTACAGGTATTGCTGGTCGGTACTGGCCCGGTTGTAGGACGGCTGCGCAATCCAGCCATGCAGGCGCAAACCGGCCCCCTGATGGTCCAGTGGCAGGACGTTGTTGGCAAATTCCTCGCCCAGGGTCTCGTGCAAACGTGCGTCCGACAGCCCTGCCTTGTCGAGCATGTCCACGTCGCCTTTCCAGCGCCGGGACGGCTTGCCATTATGTGATACACGCAGCTCGACATCGGGGCGAGCCAACGCCAGTTGCCGCAGCCACTCCTCGATATGGGACAGCTCGGTCCGTTCGGCACGCAGGAACTTGCGCCGTGCCGGTACGTTGAAGAACAGGTCGCGGACCTCGACTGTGCTGCCTTGCGGGTGCGGCTTCGGGCCGACTTCACCGACCCGGCCACCGTCGACTTCCAGCATCGAGCCGTGTTCGGCCCCGGTAGTCCGGGAGATCAGGGTGAACCGGCTGACCGATGCGATCGATGGCAACGCCTCGCCGCGGAAGCCCAACGTCAACACGCGCTCCAGGTCATCAAGGGACGCGATCTTGCTGGTGGCATGACGCGAGATGGCCAGCGGCAGCTCCGCGGCGGAAATGCCGGCACCGTCGTCCCTGACCCGGATCAGCCGGGCACCGCCTTCCTCAAGGTCGATGTCGATCCGCTGGGCACCGGCGTCAAGAGCGTTCTCGACCAGCTCTTTCACCACCGAGGCAGGACGCTCGACGACCTCGCCCGCCGCAATCTGGTTGATCAGTGTGTCTGGAAGCGGCTGGATCGGCACTGTGGCGGTGGGTCCGTGAGTGGGCTGGCAGACCTTCGATCATAACCGAGTGTCGTCGCCAACCGGGCTCCCGGCTGGGACTGCGGGCTCCCGCTACGGACTGCCGCCAGCGGCTCCTGCCGAAGCCGTCGTGACAGCCGCCCGAGCGGCATACATCGTGCCCGGCGGTGGCTGCCGGGTGAAGAATGTATTGACGCCGTCGAGCACCGCGCCCGCCAATTTGCGCTGGAACGCGGGTTGCTGCAAACGGATCTCTTCGGCCGGGTTGGAGATGAAGGCGGTCTCCACCAGCATCGCCGGCATGTCGGAGGTCCGCAGCACGGCGAAGTTGGCGCGCTCGATGTGCGGCTTGTGGATGTTGCCTACCCGCTTTAGGCCATCGAGGATCTCCTCGGCGGCGTCCGCGGAGGCCTTCATATGGCCACTCTGGGTCAAATCGAGCAGTACCGAAGCCAAAGTATTGTTGGTCTGGGCCAGGCGCACCCCGCCCACCAAGTCGGAGGAGTTTTCCTTGTCGGCCAACCAGCGTGCGCGCTGCGAAGAGGCACCGCGCAGCGACAGCACGTAGACCGAAGAGCCGTCAGCGCCGCGGTTCTCCGCGGCATCGGCGTGGATCGAGATGAACAAGTCGGCCTTGGCCGCGCGTGCCAGTCGGGCACGCTTGTTCAACGGAATGAACACGTCGTTATCCCGGGTCAGGTAGGACTTCAAGCCGGGCGTGGCGTCGATCTGGCGCGCCAGCTCCTTGCTGATCGCCAGCACGACATCCTTCTCACGCGTGCCATTCTTGCCGATCGCGCCGGGATCCTGGCCACCGTGCCCGGGATCGATCGCGATCACCAGCGGGCGCATGCCGCGACCCTGCATGATCTGCTCCAGGGTCTTGACCGGATCGCTCGCCGCTCGGGCGGGAGCCGCTGGGACCGCAGGTTTTCCAGTGGCCACCCGGGTAGGAATACCGGTGGCAACCGTGGTCGGAACCGCGGCTGCGGCTGCGGTCGTCGGTTCGGCAGCAGCGACGCGCGCCGCAATTTGCGATATCAAGCGACTGGTCGCCTCGGCGGATGCTGCCGTCTGGTCTACCGCTGGCGCGTCGGAAACGGGAGCGGCGACAGCCTGGGCAACGACAACATTGTCGACCACTGCCTGCGGCGCGACGTCCGGCTTGTTGATCGGCGCAGGAGTAGACGCAAGCGCTGCCGCACCGTCGCCCGGCCATTGCACTACCAAACGCGGGCCTGAAGGACCCGATTCAATCCGTGGCGTGATCGCGGTAATCGATTGGCCAAGATCAAAGACAATCCGGACGGTGCCGGGAACCGGCTGACCGGTACGGACGGCCGTGACCACGCCGGTGCCGGCCGGAACCTGCAGGTTTGCCGACAGCGACGAGGCTGGCAGGTCGATCACCAGCCGGTCCGGGCCGGCCAGGCTGATGATGTTGAACTCACCTGCCTTGTCCAACGCGATCTCGGCACGGGTGCCGGTCGCACCATTGCTCAACTGCACGCCCTGAACCTGGCTGGCGCCCGCGATGCCCCAAGCCGACGCCGATACCAGCGTCAAACCCAGCAGGAAATTCTTGAAGGTGGCGCCATCGACTCGCATGGGCGCTAGTCAATCACTGCTTCCCCACGATTGCAAGTACTTTTTCCCTTAAGAATCCGACACCTGCCGCATACTCTTGTGGAAACGTTCAGGAGTTGATCTGGGTTCATGGGCTTTTTTCCATCCGATCCAGCCAAGCCTGCCCCACCGGCGTTTGCGGCAGCAACTGCACGCTCCGGCCATCTTTCTGCACCGCCAACTCGATCAACAGGTCCGGCGACGGCAGGTGACCGCTGCCCCGTTCCGGCCACTCCACCAGCCATAGCACCGGGTCTTCGCCATCCAGACCCAGGTATTCCAGTTCGCCGGGATCGCCAATCCGATACAGGTCCAGGTGCCAGGCCTCACCGCCGCCAGGCAACGGATACCGCTCAACCAGAGTGTAGGTGGGGCTGCGGATTGCCCCCTGCACGCCAAGCCCCCGCAGCAGGGAACGGGCAAGACTGGATTTTCCGGCACCCAGCTCTCCGCGCAGGTGCACCACCGCTTGCGGCGGCAGGGACGCCGCAAGCGACCAGCCAAGCTGATCGGTACTGGCCGGGTTGGGCAACCAGAGCAGGCTCATCTTGTCAGCTCGGGGTTGGCAAGCTCGCGCAACCAGGGCATCAGGTCGCTCGGCAACAGTCCGCGCTCACCGTCCCGGGCGGCTGCGGCATCTCCGGCAGCGGCATGCAGCAGCGCGCCACAACTGGCGGCATCGAAGGCCTCCAGGCCTTGCGCGCGCAACGCGGCGATAACCCCGCTCAACACATCGCCCATGCCGCCAACTGCCATCCCGGGATTGCCGGCATCGATCAGGCGCGGCGTCCGGCCTGGTGCGGCAACGATGCTGCCGGCTCCCTTCAGTACCACCACGGCGTCGAACTGCGTCGCCAGCGCGGTGGCGGCGGCAAATCGATCCCGCTGGATATCGGCGGTATCGCAATCCAGCAAGCGCGCCGCTTCACCCGGATGCGGGGTAAGCACCGTATTGGCTGGGGTCGCAAGCGACTGCTCGGCGATCAGGTTCAGCGCATCGGCGTCCAGCACCAACGGCTTGGGTGATTGCAGAACCTGCTGCAGCAACGCACGCGCCCAGTCGCCCTGCCCCAGGCCGGGACCCGCCATGACCACGTCGGCACTGGCGATAAAATGGCTGTCCAGCGCGTCGGCATCATCGGCATGACCGTGGACCATGGCCTCCGGCAACCTCGCCAGTAAAGCAGCCACATGCGCGCTGCGGGTCACCACGTCGACCAGGCCGGCGCCACTGCGCAGCGCCGCCTCGGCGGCGAGCATGATCGCCCCGCCATGACCGTGCTCGCCGCCGATGCACAGCACCCGGCCATTGCGGCCCTTGTGGCTGTCGCGGCGGCGCGGAGGCAGCCATCGTTGCAGATCGATGGCCTGCAGGCGCTCGGCCATCGGGGTGATCCCCTCGAACAATCCGTCGTCCAGCCCGAGGCAGAAGCGTTGCAGTTTGCCGACGTGATCACGTGCCGCACCAGTGCGCAGGCCCGCCTTGGAAGCGATGAACTCCAGCGTGCATGCGGCATCAACCGCTTCGCCCTCCACCGCGCCGGTCGCTGAATCCACACCGCTGGGCACGTCCAGTGAAAGCACCGTCGACGGATGCCGGTTGATCGCCCTGATCAACGCCGCCGCCAGCGGCTCGGGCGGCCGTGCCAGGCCGATTCCGAACAACGCATCCACCACCAGCTCGGCCGCCGGCAGCGCGTCTTCAAACTCGACCACCTTGCCGCCACTGGCCAGATAGGCCGCGCTGGCGAGGCGCGCCGGATCGGTCCTCGGCGAATGACCTGGCAACCGCACCACCTGGACCTGCCTGCCCGCTTGCCTGGCATGGTGGGCGAGCACGTACCCATCGCCACCGTTGTTGCCTGGGCCGCATACCACCAACAACAACTGGGTCGCCGGCCAACGCTGCAGCACCACTCGCCATGCGCCTTGACCGGCGCGCTGCATCAACTCGGCACTGTCGCCCAAGCCGGCCAGCGCGCGGGCCTCGACCTCGCGCACGGCGGCGACGGAAAACAGGGCGGCGGCAGCAAGCATGCAGCGATTCTATACTTGGCAAGCCGTGACCCGCACCCGACTGCCCACCGCCCTGCCCCCGGCCACGCCCAGTGACGCTGCGCCGGCGCCCGACTACTCCGCTGTCGCCCAGCGTATCGGCGAGCTTGCCCGCGAGTTCGGGTTCCAGCACTGCGGCATCAGTGGCATCGAACTGGGCGATGACGAGGCCCACCTGCGTGACTGGCTCGCAAAGGGCCTGTACGGATCGATGGAATGGATGGCGCGCCATGGTGACGCGCGATCACGCCCGGCCGAGCTGATTCCGGGCACCTTGCGGGTGGTATCGGTCGGCCTCGACTACGGACGTCGCGACGACGAAGAGGCCTGGCAGACCCTGGACGATGGTGAGCGCGCCTACGTTGCCCGCTACGCGCTGGGCCGCGATTACCACAAGCTCATGCGCCAACGCCTGCAGCGGCTGGCGACGCGGATCGCCGAGCTGGTCGGCCCGTTCGGCCACCGGGTGTTCGTCGACTCCGCCCCGGTGCTGGAGCGGGCATTGGCGCGGAACGCCGGATTGGGCTGGATCGGCAAGCACACCTGCCTGATCGACAAGAATGGCGGCTCGTGGTTTTTCCTGGGCGAGATCTACCTCGACCTGCCCCTGCCCATTGGCGAACCGGCCACCGCCCATTGCGGCACCTGCACGCGCTGCATCGATGTCTGCCCGACCGGTGCGATCACCGCGCCCTACCGGCTCGACGCGCGGCGCTGCATCTCCTACCTGACCATCGAGCATGAAGGGTCGATCCCGCTGGAGTTTCGCGAACCGATCGGCAACCGCATTTTCGGTTGCGACGACTGCCAACTGGTGTGTCCGTGGAACAAGTTCGCCAAGCGCACCGACGAGCCCGACTTCCGCGCCCGCAACCATCTGGACCAGGCCAGCCTGGCAGAGCTGTTTGCGTGGACACCGGAAGAGTTCCTGCAACGCACCGAAGGCTCGGCAATCCGCCGCAGCGGTCACCAGCGCTGGTTGCGTAATATCGCCGTCGCGCTGGGCAACGCACCGTCGACACCGCAGGTGCTGGCCGCGCTGGAATCACGCCGCGACAGCGAAGACCCACTGATCCGCGAACACGTCCAGTGGGCATTGCAGCGTCATGCCACCCGAGCGCTGACCGCCGCGCCGGACTGATCGAACGAGGTTGCCAACGACCCGACAAGCGGGTCAGGCAACCGCCTGGGTCGGGATCGAGTTGTTGGTATGGGTCAGCTGGTTGTCACTGTCGACATAGACCAGGGTCGGCTTGTATTTTGCCGCTTCGGCCTCGTCGAATTCGGCGTAGGCACAGATGATCACCAGCTCGCCGGGCTTCGCGCGATGCGCGGCCGCACCGTTGATCGAAATCACCCCGCTGCCTTCCTCGCCACGGATCGCATAAGTGATGAAGCGGTGCCCGCTGTTGATGTTGAAGATGTGGATCTGTTCGTACTCACGGATGCCGGAAATATCCAGCAACCGGCCATCAATCGCGCACGAACCTTCGTAATGCAGTTCGGCATGGGTGACGGTGGCACGGTGGATCTTGGCCTTGAGCAGGTTCAGTTGCATTGCGATGACTCCAACGCGGCGCGCAGGTGTTTCGGGGCATTGAAGTTTACCAGTCGATGGCGCGGCGCAACATGAGTGCACGCCAAACACTGCATGCCAAACAGCGGTTGCGATCAGCGCCTGAATTCGAGGTTGTCGATCAGCCGGGTGCTGCCCAGGCGCGCGGCAACCAGCGCGACCCGGGCATCCGGGTCATCGGTACCGGGTGACTGCGCCGACTGCGTGGGCGTCGGCACGGTCAGGTCGGGGCGCCTGAGGACCGCGTAATCCACCTCGAAGCCCGCTTGGGCAAGGCGATGCACGGCATCGGACTCCACCGTTTCCCGAGCCTGCCCGGCTTGGCTGGCGTGCCGCATGGCCTGCAGGCACGACTGGATCTGCGCCGCGACCGGACGCTCACTGGCCGACAGGTATTGATTGCGCGAACTCATCGCCAGCCCGTCGGTCTCACGCAGGGTGGGAGCCGCCAGCAGCTCGACCGGAAATGCCAGGTCACGGACCAGGTAACGGATCACCGCCAACTGCTGGTAGTCCTTGCTTCCGAATACCGCCACGTCCGGCTGGACCTGATTGAACAGACGCGACACCACGGTCGATACACCGTCGAAATGGCCCGGGCGACGCGCACCCTCCAGCACTTCGGTCACGCCGGGTACCCGTACCTGCACGGTGGCCTCGACGCCATACGGGTACATGGTCGGAACCGATGGCAGCCACATCAGGTCGGCGCCCGCGGCGTCCAGCCCGGCCGCATCGGCATCGGCGGTGCGCGGGTAGCGATCGAAGTCCTCGTCGGGACCGAACTGGGTCGGATTGACGAACACACTGGCGATCACCCGGTCGGCACTCTGCCCGGCGAGTTTCACCAGCGAATGGTGGCCGGGGTGCAGGTTGCCCATGGTCGGCACGAAGCCGACCCGCAGGCCCGCGCGCTTCCACTCACCGACGCGCTCGCGCAGCGCGGACAGTTCCGTGACGGTCTCGATCATCGCGTCTGCAACCCGTCAGGCGTAGGAATGCGCGGCGTCGGGGAACCGACCTTCGCGTACCGCGGCCGCATACGCCTGCATCGCGCCGAGGACGGATCCACCCTCGGCGAGAAAATCCTTGACGAACTTGGGCCGACGCGAGCCGCCGGCCAGGCCGAGCATGTCGTGCAGCACCAGCACCTGTCCATCGCATTGCGGGCCGGCGCCGATGCCGATGGTCGGGATTTCCAACTCGGCGGTGATGCGGGCCGCCACCGGGGTTGGCACGCACTCGAGCACCAGCAACTCCGCGCCGGCCGCAGCAACGGCGCGTGCATCCTCGAGCAACTGCTCCGCCGCCGCGTCATCCCTGCCCTGCACCCGATACCCGCCCAGCCGCAGCACCGACTGCGGGGTCAGGCCGAGGTGGGAACACACCGGTATCTCGCGCTCCACCAGGTAACGGATCACGTCGAGTTTGGGGCCGGCGCCTTCGATCTTGACCATGGCCGCACCGGCCTGCAGGAACCGGGTCGCCGCATCCAGCGCACGCAGCGGCGTGGCGTCGGACTGGAACGGCATGTCGGCCACCAGCAAGGCGGTCGCCAAACCACGTCGGACGCAGGCGGTGTGGTACGCAATGTCATCGACCGTCACCGGCAGGGTGCTGTCTTGCCCCTGTACGACCATGCCCAGCGAGTCGCCAATGAGCACCAGGTCGATACCTGCGGCGTCCAGCACGCGGGCAAACCCGGCGTCGTAACAGGTCAGCATCACCAGTTTGCGGTCATCGTTCTTGGCCGCGCGCAGCAACGGCACGGTCCAGGGCTTGCGGTCAGCCGGAACGGCGGCGGAGGTATACATGATTGCGCTCTTCGCTTAACGAGCCGCGTCAGTTCGCGGCGGGAGTGCATACGGTAGCGCTTCGATGTCGTCGGTGGCCATCACGGCGAGCAGCTCACGCGCCAGACCCCGGCCGGGAATCCGGGCATCGGGCGCGATCTCCACCAGCGGCAGCAGCGCAAACGCACGCTCATGCAGGTGCGGGTGCGGAACCTGCAGGCCGGGTTGATCGATCACCTGGTCGCCATATAACAACAGGTCGAGATCCAGTGTGCGCGGGCCCCAGCGGTCGCGGCCATCATCGCGGCGTGTCCGGCCGGCGTCGCGTTCGATGCCCAGCATCGCCGCCAGCAGTGATTGCGCGGCCGATGTGGTTTCCAGCCACGCCACTGCGTTGAGGAAATCCGGCTGCGCGGTCAGTCCCCACGCCGGGGTGCGATACAGGCGCGAGACCTTCAATACACGGGTGCCGGGCAAGGCGTCCAGCGCGCCCAGGGCGGACCCGATGATGGCGGCGCTGTCGCCCAGGTTGCTGCCAAGGCCAACGAACACCGCGACGCCGGGGTTCATTCGTCGGCAGCCGCCGTGCGCCGACTGCGCCGTCGTGGCCGTGGCTTGGAAGGTTTGCCGGCGTCGGCCGAGTCACCTGCGTATGGTTCGTCGTCCCCGTCGTGCTGGGTTGCCAACAACGGCCCGTACTCCTTTTGGGCCTGGAGCCAGAAATCGACATCCTCGGCGTGCTCGTCCGACACCCCGAGCCGAAGCGTGAGGAAGTCGAACGCGGCGCGAAAACGCGGGTGGGAGAGCATCCGCGACACCCGCTTGCCCTGGCGAAGTGAGAAGCGCGACTGCAGCAGCCAGATTTCCTGCATCGGGATCGAGAACCGGCGCGGCAAGGCGACCATCGCCAGCTCGTGCACGGTGACCCGATCGGCGGCGCGACGCTGGGCCTCGATCGCCTGCACCCCTTGCGCCTGCAATGCCATCAGTGTCCGGCAATACGCCGGCCAAAGAAGCAAGGCAAACAGGAACGCCGGCGACACCGGCTCGCCATCCGCGACACGCTGGTCGGTTCCGCGCAGGCCGTCGAGTACCATCTTGCGCAGCGCGCCACTGCGGTTGGCCGTCAGTGCGGCAGCGCTTTCGGGCAACAGCATCGGCAGCAGGCCGTGTTTTTCCAGGCCCAGGAAGCTCTCGACCGCATGGCCGGACAAGAACAGCTTCAAGCACTCCTCGAACAAGCGCGCCGGTGCCGAGTCGGCCAACAGCGGTGCCAGCGGCCGGATCGGCGCAGCAGTGGCGGGCTCGATCTGGAAGCCCAGCTTGGCGGCCAGCCGGACGGCGCGCAGCATTCGCACCGGGTCTTCCCGGTAGCGTGTTTCCGGATCGCCGATCAGCCGCATCAGGCGGTTCTGCACATCCTCGAAGCCGCCGGTGTAATCGCGCACCGAAAAATCCTCGATGCCGTAATACAGCGCGTTGGCGGTGAAGTCGCGGCGGACCGCGTCGTCCTCGATGGTGCCGTAAACGTTGTCACGCAGCAGGCGGCCGCCTTCGTGTTGCTCGCGGTCGCCGCTGCCATCGTCGGTGTTGGCGCGGAAGGTGGCGACCTCGATGATCTCGCGACCAAACACCACATGCGCCAGCCGGAACCGGCGACCGATCAGGCGGCAGTTGCGGAACAGCTGTTTGACCTGTTCGGGTGTCGCCGCGGTGGCGATGTCGAAGTCCTTGGGCGCGCGGCCGGCCAACAGGTCGCGCACGGCGCCGCCGACCAGGTAGGCAGCGAAACCACCGTCGCGCAGGCGGTAAAGCACCCGCAGGGCATTGGGGCTGATGTCCTTGCGCGATACGTTGTGCTGATCGCGAGGGATGACCCGCAGGGCGGGAACGGGAAGTTGATTTTTGTCTGGCATCAGGCGGGCGTCGCCGCAGTTGGGAGGACAGTTGGGAGGATCCGGGAAATATTTCATGAATAGCCGTTGCCGATGGCTACGGCGCGCCATATACTAGCAGGCCGCACAACGGTGAGAGTCCGGTGCGGGCTTGCTCCCTTCGTCTAGAGGCCTAGGACGTGGCCCTCTCACGGCTAAAACACGAGTTCGAATCTCGTAGGGAGCACCAATACCGAAAGCCCGTGCAGCGATGTACGGGCTTTCTTCTTTTCCGCCCTTGAGCCCGACCAAACGGGGAGTCCGACCAATGCCCTTCGTCGTTACCGAGAGCTGCATCAAGTGCAAGTACACCGATTGTGTGGAGGTGTGCCCGGTGGACTGCTTCCACGAGGGGCCGAACTTCCTGGTGATCGACCCGGACGAATGCATCGATTGCACCCTGTGTGAGCCGGAGTGCCCGGTCAATGCCATCTACCCCGAGGACGACGTCCCCGGTGGGCAGGAGGGGTTCGTGCAGCTCAATGCCGAGCTTGCCAAGCAATGGCCGGTGATCTCCCAGCGCAAGGACGCCCCGGCCGACGCGGCCGAATGGGACGACAAGACCGGCAAACTGCCACTGCTTGAGCGCTGAGGCGGCCAACAAGCGCCGCCCCCGCTTGCGCCCCGGTTACTGGCCGCCCAACGCCGCCTTCAACGCGGTGATCAGCGCTACCGGCGCCTCGTCGACCGCCGGCATGCCACGCGGATCAACCGCGGACACATACGCACCGGCTTCGGTTTCACTCACCCGGACCAGGAAGTTGCTGTCGCGGTAGTTCACGTCAAACGCCCCCAGCAACTTGGCCCGGCTGGCAACGGTCACCCCGTCGACTTCAGCCAGCGCCGCGTCGACCTGGGCGAAAACCTCGTCACGACTGCCCGGAACCACAAACCCGGCTCCAACCGAGCCCGTCTGTGCCGGTGCCGCAGTCGAGCCCGGACTGGCGGCTGCTGCCGCGACGGTGTCCGACGCCGTTGCCGAGCCAACCGGCATGTCCACCGCCGCGCCGGTACGCGGCAAGTCAAGGTCGGGCGGCACTTCCAACGGACGGGTTTGCTGGGCATACAGCTCATCGGTCTTGGAAAACCAGCTGCAGCCGGAACCGGCGGCCAGGCCAACCAGCAAAATGCCGGCGACGGCGGCTTGGGACAACGAAATGGTGGAACGCATGGGCAATCTCCAGGTCAGTCCGCGACGGGGTCGCAGGCCAGTTCAAGTTCGCGGATGATCGCAGCAATCCTGGCTGCAGTCTCATGATGGGATGGCGATAGTGACAGCAGTGGCAGGCGCAGGCCGCAACCCACGCCTTGCGCGGCAAGCAGGGCCTTGATCGGGATCGGGTTGGACTCCACGCCGAGGAACTTGTACACCGCCGCCATCCGCTCGTCCCAGGCCTGCGCCGCCGCCTGCTTGTCGTGGCGCGCCAGCTCACACAGGCGCCGGAAGGCACGCGGCAATACATTGGAAGCGACCGATACAACGCCGTCGGCACCGGCC
Source organism: Lysobacter sp. A378 (assembly GCF_054052125.1). Classification (NCBI taxonomy): domain Bacteria; kingdom Pseudomonadati; phylum Pseudomonadota; class Gammaproteobacteria; order Lysobacterales; family Lysobacteraceae; genus Lysobacter; species Lysobacter sp. A378. The sequence goes on from NZ_JBSVRK010000002.1 coordinate 1,017,958, forward strand.
AGCATCGCCCGGCAAGCGGTCCGGTCGTCGCCGCTGAACACCACGAAGTCCGCCGACTGCAGGGCCAGCAAGTCCGTCATGCGTCCCGGCTCCGGCTGTGCCTCCTTGACGCCGATGATGCGCGAATGGCCGACCAGCGCCGCCACGGTCTCGGGCAGCATATCGCTGCCGGTGCGTCCCGGTACGTTGTAGAGCATCACCGGCAAGGCGCCGTCGTCGGCAATCGCACGGTAATGGGCGACCAGGCCGGCCTGGGTCGGACGGACGTACGGGGGAGTCACTACCAATGCCAGGTCGGCGCCCAATGCCCCGGCGCGCCGGGTCTGCTCGATCGACTTGGCGGTGTTGGACTGCCCGGTGCCCGCGATGACCGGGACTTGCCCGGCGACCACTTCCACGGCGGTGCGCAACAGGAGGTCGAACTCCGCGTCATACAACGCGGCCGCTTCCCCGGTCGAGCCAGCCACCACGACCGCCTGGGTCCCGGCTTCCAACTGCGTCCGGACAAGGCGTCGCCACGCATCCAGGTCAAGTTCGCCATCAGCGCCAAAAGGTGTCGCCAACGCGGTGATGCTGCCGGAAAGTCGCAAGTCTCGATGTCCTGTCATGGGCCAGTGGCGAGGTGCCATCAAAAAGGGCTGTCGCAAATTGATGTTACTTGCGGCGCGAAAGCACGGGCAAGTATGCTGCTTCCAGCCACGGCCCGTTTGCGGTCCGCCGTTCAGCCTCCGGGCGATGCAGTCCGCGCGTCGCGCCGAAGCCAGTCACCTTCCTTGCAGGCGATGCCTTGACCGACCCCAACCCCCGGCCGTCACCGAACGAAAACCACCTGTTGATCAATGCCTGGTCGACACATCCGGAATCCCCCCTGTTGCCGGTCTCCCGGCGGATCAACGACAGCGGCTGCAACTTGATCGATGCACGCCTGTCGACCGTGGGTCGCGACGTATCGGTGACCGCGCTTGCGCTGGGCTCCTGGGATGCGGTGGCCAAGCTGGAAGCGATGCTGGTCCGGCTGGAGCGTGAGGAGAAAATCAAACTGGTCTGGTATCGCACCGACGAGAAGCAGGTACAGACCAACCTGTTGCCTTATATCGTCGAGGTGGTCGCGGCCGACAAGCCGGGCATCACCTTCCAACTGTCGGATTTCTTCGATCGCCAGGGCATCACCATCGAGAGCCTGCATTGCACCCGGTACCGGGCCATGCAAACGGGCGCCGAGATGTTCTCCGCGCAGATCACCATCGGAGTGCCGGCGAGCATGCACATTGCCGCGTTGCGTGATGACTTCCTGGAGTTCTGCGATCACCTGAACCTTGATGCGATCCTCGATCCGATGAAGTTCTGACCCAATAAAGTCCTGACCCGATGAAATCCTGAGGAGTCACATCGATGCTTGATACCGGTGACAACGTTCCCGCCGACCTGCCGTTGAAGCTGTCCAACGACCAGACCGTGAGCCTTGCCGAGTATCAGGGCCAGTGGCTGGTGTTGTACTTCTACCCCAAGGACAGCACCCCCGGCTGCACCACCGAGGGCAACGACTTCACCGCACTGCTGCCGGAATTCGCCAAGCTCGGCGCGACCGTGCTCGGAGTGTCGCGCGATACGGTGAAGTCGCACCAGAACTTCCGTGCCAAGCAGGGTTTCACGTTCGACCTGGTCAGCGACCAGGACGAGGCCGTGTGCAACGCGTTCGGCGTGATCCGGGAAAAGAACATGTACGGGCGCAAGGTGATGGGGATCGTGCGCAGCACCTACCTGATCGACCCGGAGGGCGTCATCGCCCGGTCATGGCAACCGGTCAAGGTACCGGGCCACGCCGCGGCCGTACTCGACGAGCTCAAGGCTGCCGTCACCCGGTGACCCGTCCCGCTTCATGCTACGTCGCCACCCCGCCTCGCGGGCGTGTGCCGTCATTACTTCCCACCCGGAGCTCGCGATGACAAAAGGCAAGCGGATCTACGTGCTCGACACGAACGTGCTGATGCATGACCCGACCGCGCTGTTCAAGTTCGAGGAACACGACGTCTACCTTCCGATGCAGGTCATCGAGGAGCTCGACAACGGCAAGAAGGGCACCACCGACGCCAGCCGCAACGCGCGCCAGGTAAGCCGCTTCCTCAACGAGTTGATCGAAGCCGAAGGCAGCGACAGGATTGCGTCCGGGATCCCGCTGGTACAGCCGCACGGCTTGAAGCTGCGTGACGCCGGCAACATCGGATGCCTGCGCTTCCAGACCGATAATTTCGATGCCGGCAAACGTTTCGGCGCGGTAGTACCCGACAACGCGATCCTCGGCGCGATCCTGGCGTTGACCGAGGCCGAGCCGGAAGCGTCGGTGGTGTTCGTTTCCAAGGACATCAACCTGCGGATCAAGTCCGCCATTGCCGGCATCATCTCGGAGGACTACGAGAACGACCGCGCGCTGGATGACTTCAGCCTGCTTTACACCGGCGCAACCGAGCTGCCGGAGGATTTCTGGAAGCGCTACGGCAAGGATCTGCGATCCTGGACCGACGGCGGCCGCACCTATTACGAGATATCCCGGGTGGACGGTGATGACTGGTATCCCAACCAGTTCCTGCATCTGCCGGGCAACGACGAGGCCGAACTCAAGGTCACCGGCGTCGACGAGAACAAGGTTGTGCTGCGGATCGTGGATGATTTCCGCCACGGCCAGCACGCGGTATGGGGAATCACCGCGCGCAACCGCGAGCAGAACTTCGCGCTCAACGCGCTGATGGATCCGGAGATCGACTTCGTGACCTTGCTGGGCACCGCCGGTACCGGCAAGACCCTGCTCGCACTCGCCGCCGGGCTGGCCCAGACAATGGACCAGCAACGCTACCGGGAGATCATCATGACCCGCGCAACGGTGAGCGTCGGCGATGACATCGGCTTCCTGCCCGGTACCGAGGAGGAGAAGATGACGCCCTGGATGGGCGCGCTGACCGACAACCTCGAAGTGCTCACGCACAACCAGGAAGGCGGCAGCTGGGGGCGTGCGGCGACCAACGACCTGCTTGCCAGCCGGATCAAGATCCGCTCGTTGAATTTCATGCGGGGGCGCACTTTCCTGAGCCGGTGGCTGATCCTGGATGAGGCGCAGAACCTGACCCCCAAGCAGATGAAGACCCTGATCACCCGCGCCGGCCCGGGCACCAAGATCATCTGCCTGGGCAACGTCGAACAGATCGACACGCCTTACCTGACCGAAACCACCTCAGGCCTCACCTACGCGGTGGATCGCTTCAAGCACTGGCCGCACAGCGCCCACGTCACCTTGCGCCGGGGCGAGCGTTCGCGGCTGGCCGACTATGCCTCCGAGGTGATGTAGCCCGGTGGCAAGTCGATTTGCCACGTGGGTCTGGGTCGGCGCGGCGGCCCTGGCCTGCGTGGCGGGCATCGTCAACGTGATCGGCTTCCTGGGCTACCAGCAGCAAGCCATCACCCACCTCACCGGCAACACCTCGTTGCTGGGTGCGGCACTGGTCGCCGGCGACACCCTGGCCACCACCCACCTGGCCGGCATGATCGTCGCCTATGTAGTGGGTGCGATGTTGAGTGGCCTGATCGTCCAGGACAGCACCCTGCAGTTGGGGCGGCGCTACGGCGTGGTGTTGACGATCGAGTCGGTCATGTTGCTTGCGGCGATCCCGCTGTTCCGCCAGCAACACCTGGCTGGCCCCCTGCTGGCCGCCATGGCCTGCGGCCTGCAGAACGCGATGACGACTACCTACAGCGGCGCGCTCATCCGGACCAGTCATCTGAGCGGGATGTTTACCGACCTGGGAATCATGCTCGGCCATGCCATTCGCGGGCTCGCGCTGGGTCGACGGCGGCTGGCGTTGTGCGTGCTGATCATCGGCTTTTTCTTCATCGGCGGCTTGCTGGGCGCATGGTTGTTCGCACGATTCGACTATGGCGCGCTGTATTTGCCGGTGATCCTGACCGGTTGCACCGGCGTGGCGTATGCCATCTACCGGCATACCCATCCCCCCGCGGCGCTGTAGCGACCAGGCGCACCATCCCCGCACCCGGCCGCGTGCGGCAGAATCCGCGACAATGGCGCCATGACCATCGACCAAGACCTTCGCCCGACCTGCGTACTCACGATCGCCGGCTCCGACTCCGGCGGCGGCGCCGGCATCCAGGCGGACCTGAAGACCTTCGCCGCACACCGCGTCCACGGCCTGAGCGCGATCGCTGCGCTGACGGCGCAACACACCCGCGGAGTGACCGCGGTACACGTCCCCGACACCGGCTTCCTGCGTGCCCAGATCGATGCCTGCTTTGATGACTTCCGCATCGGCGTGGTCAAACTGGGAATGTTGGCCAACGCAGAAGTCATCCACGCGGTCACCGATGCGCTGGAGCACTACCGCCCACGGCACATCGTGCTGGACCCGGTGATGGTCGCCACCTCCGGCGCACGTCTGTTGGAGCCCGCCGCCCTGGACGCGCTGCATAACCGGCTGATGCCGATCGCCAGCCTGATCACTCCAAACCTGCCCGAGGCGGAGCTGCTGCTCGGCCACCCGATTACCACCCTGGAAGCCATGCGGGCGGCCTGCGACGAGTTGTTGTCCACCGGAGCAAACGCGGTATTGCTCAAGGGCGGACATCTGGACGACGGCGGCGATGTCATCGACCTGCTTGCCGCCAACGACACCATCACCCCGATCCGGCACCCGCGCCTGACGCTCGAAGCCCATGGCACCGGCTGCACGCTCGCCTCTGCGATCGCCGCCAACCTCGCCCTGGGCAAGACCCTGGTCCAGGCGTGCATCGATGCATCGGACTACGTGCATCTCGCGCTGCGCGGCGGGTACCGGCCGGGGCACAGCGATATCGTGGTGCTGGATCACTTCACCGCGACCGTATTCAATCGCGCCGATGCTGGCGGTGGACATTGATGCAGGCGCTGGAACTGCCAGTCCAGACCGATGATGGCCACCGCTGGAACCTGCTGGCGCGCATCCCCGACGACCCGGTCGCCAGCCTGTTATGGCTGCCGGCACTGGGCGTGGCCACGCGCCATTACCTGCCGTTGGCCGAAGCCCTGGCCACGCGCGGCATCGCGGTATTCCTGCACGAGTGGCGTGGCCACGGCAGCAGCAACCGGCGCGCCGGAAACAAGTGTGATTGGGGCTATCGGGAGTTGCTCGATAGCGACCTGCCCGCCAGTGAGGCTGCGTTGATGAAACTCGTGGCGACCGGGTTGCCGGCGATCATCGGCGGGCACAGCCTCGGTGGTCAACTCGCCAGTTGCCGGATCGCGATGACGCCGGACGTCAAGCGCCAACTATGGCTGGTTGCCAGCGGCGCACCGTACTGGCGGGCATTCCCGCCGCCCACGCGTTGGTGGTTGCCGCTGGCCTACCGCTTCCTGCCATGGCTGGCAGACCGGTGCGGTGCCCTGCCCGGTCGCCGCATCGGTTTTGGCGGCCTGGAAGCCCGAGGCGTAATCGCAGACTGGTCGCGGTCCGCACTCAGCGGACGTTATGCTGCTTGCGGCCTGGACATTGACCTGGAGACGGCACTGGCCATCTCCACGCCACGAATCCGCGCGGTGGTGTTGACGCACGACTGGCTGGCCCCGTGCACGTCACTGCGTTTCCTGCTGTCGAAGATGCCGCAGGCCGACGCGACGGTCGACAAACTTGGCGAGCAGGCGCTCGGAGTTGCCGCGGACCATTTTCAGTGGATGAAGCAGCCCGGCGCGGTTGCGTCCGCATTGCTCGACTGACCGACGTGTCCGCCCGCAACCGGCGTGGCGACCCACATCCGACCCCGGAAACTCAGCGCAACGATGCCACCTCGACCGGACGTGGCGTCCCCATTGCGGGGTGTGCAACCACGAGCCGTTCCGTGTGGGCTACCGCATCACTGTCCGCATAGCCGTCCGGGTTCATCCATTGCCAGCGCCAGGCGTCCTGGCACATCGCGTCGACGCCGAGTTCGGCGCGCCAACCCAACAACTGCCGAGCCAGGCCCGGATCCGCATACACCTCGGCCACGTCTCCGATTCGCCGATCAACGATCTGGTAAGGAACCCGCTTGCCCGATGCACGCTCGAATGCCTTGACCAGCTGCAGGACACTGATGCCGTGGCCGGTGCCGAGGTTGATGGTCGCGCTGCGGTCCTCGCGGACCATGAATTCCAGCGCATCGGCGTGGGCACGGGCCAGGTCCATGACATGGATGTAGTCGCGTACGCCGGTGCCATCGATGGTCGGCCAGTCGCCACCGTATACCGCCAGTTGCTTGCGTCGACCGACTGCGACCTGCGAGATATAGGGCATCAGGTTGTTTGGCACGCCGCCGGGATCCTCGCCCATCAGGCCCGAGGGATGGGCTCCGACGGGATTGAAGTAGCGCAGGTTGACCGCGCGGAAGCTCGAATCGCGTTCGCACAAGTCCTCGATCAACTGCTCCATCACCAACTTGCTGCGGCCATACGGGTTGGTCACCCGCAGCGGCGCGTCCTCACGGACCGGCACCGACTCGGGGTCGCCGTAGACCGTCGCCGATGAGCTGAACACCAGGCGGCCGACGCCGGCATCCCGCATCGCCTGCAACAGGTGGATCGTGCCGCAGATGTTGTTGTCGAAGTAATCCAGCGGCCGCTCGCAGGACTCCCCCACGGCCTTGAGCGCGGCAAAGTGGACGACTGCGTCGAAACGGTGGGTGGCAAACAGCCCGGCGACGGCCTCGCGTTGGCGCAGGTCGACCCGGTGGCAGGCCGGAGCACTGCCGACGATGGTGCCCAAACGTCCCAGCACCCGGGGCGAGCTGTTGATGAAACTGTCGGCGACCACCAACTCGTGGCCGCGACCGATGAGGACGGCGCAGGTGTGGCTTCCGATATACCCGGCGCCGCCGCAGACGAGGATCCGCATCTGGACTTCCTGGAGCTAGTGGCAGGTATCGGGAGTAACGCGAATCCCGGGAAATAGCGGCTACCGGCGACGCCGCCACAGTCCAGCGGCCCCTGAACACGACTGCCGCGCGAAAACCGGTGACCTGCCCGGCGCCTGATTGGCGTTGTTGCTTGATAACCGGATCTTTTGGAAACGTACATGCAGATCGTTCGACATTTCCTTGTCCTGCTGCTGGTCGCGGTGTTGTCCGCCTGCGCCTCGGGAGGCGGCAACCCCACTCCACCGCCCGACCGCACCCAGGCCGCCGTGGATGACTATCTGATCGGCGTGGATGACATCGTCCAGGTCACGGTCTGGCGCAATCCCGAGCTCGGCATTACCGCGCCGGTGCGCCCGGATGGCAAGATCTCGGTGCCGTTGGTCGGCGACGTTCGCGCTGGTGGGCGGACCCCGTCGGACGTGGCGGCGGACATCGAGGAAAAACTCGCCGCCTACGTGCGCACACCGCAAGTGGCGGTGATCCTGACCGACCTGCGTAGCCACGAATACCTTTCACGGGTACGCGTGACTGGCGCGGTGCGCCAACCGGTCTCCATTCCCTACCGTCAAGGCATGACCGTGCTGGACGCCGTGCTTGCCGCCGGTGGCACCACCGAATTCGCCGCCTCCGACCGTGCCGAGCTGTACCGGCGCAACAGCGACGACACCAGCATCGCCTATGACGTGAACCTTGATCGCATCCTCAACCGTGGCGACCTGACGACCAACTACCGGGTGGCCCCCGGCGACATCATCACCGTGCCGGAGCGGGTGTTCTGATGACCACCCGCGCACTCTCCGGGCCCGGACGCCCGCCAACCGTACGCAAGCCAGGCGATCTCACGCCCGGCGAACTGCTTCCGATCCTGCTCAAGGAGGCGCGCAAGCGTCTGCTACTGCTGGTTTCCATTTTCGCCGCGGTCGCGCTGCTGACCCTGGTGGTCGGGCTTTTCGTGATCCCCAGGAACTATTCGGCGTCGGTCACCATCCTGGCCAAGGACAGCGACATCATCCAACCGCTGCTGGAGGGACGCGCGGTGTCGACCGGCGTTGCGGATCGTGCCGGGATGGCACGCCAGATCCTTTTCAGCCGCAAGATCCTGGAACAGATCCTGGATGTCGGCAACTGGAACCAGGCCAATCCCAGTCCGGTAGAGCAGGAGCGCCTGATGGAGGAGATCCGCAAGCGCACCCTGATCGGAAGCCCGCGTCCCGACCTGGTCGAGGTCACCTATCAGGATTCCGACCCACAGCGCGCGTTCGAGGTAACCGAGGCGTTCGGCTCGATGCTGATTACCGAGGCACTCGCCACCAAAGCGCGCGAGAGCCGGGATGCTTACGAATTCATCAACAACCAGGTCCAGGACTACCACGCCAAGCTCACCGGCGCGGAAGACAACCTGCAGCAGTACCGGTCGCGGAACGTCGACGCGCAACCTGGCAGCGCGACTGACGTCAACGCGCGAATTGTCTCGCTGCGCACCCAACTGGAACAGACCCGTATGGCCCTGCAGGAGCAGGAGTCGCTGGAGGCGTCGCTGGTCTCGCAACTGTCGGGCGAGTCCGCCGTCACCCCCGGACAAACCCGTGCAAACCTGCTGCGCAGCCAGTTCATTGAACTGCAAGCCGAGCGCGATCGACTCATGCTGAGCTTCACCGAGCAGCATCCCGACGTCGTTCGCGTCACCCACCAGATGGACGACATCCGGCGCAACCTGGAGCACGAGCAGATGCGCGTGGATCCCCCGATACCGGGCATCGAGTCCGCGGAAGCCCAGGCCAACCCGCTTTATCAGGAACTGCGCAGCCAGTTGGCACAGGCACGTCGCGAAGGTGCCGCGGCCAGCTCACGCCTGACCGCGGCCCAATCCATGCTCGCCGAAGAACTGGACCGCAGCCGTCGCATTGCCGCCTCCGAGGGTGCCTTGGCCGAGCTGACCCGTGATTACGAAGTCAACCGCGAGATCTACCAGGATCTGTTGCGTCGACGTGAGAACGCCCGCGTGTCCATGGGCCTGGACGAGGCCAACCGCGGCTTGACCCTGAAGGTCCAGGATCCGGCGATCATGCCATTGCGGCCATCAGGCATGCGGCTCATGCATATCGCCGCCGCTGGCCTGCTGCTGGCCATCGCCCTGCCCATCGGTCTGGTCTTTCTGCTCGCACGCTTCGACCCGCGCATTCGCTCCGCGCACCTGATCGAGAAGTACAGCCGTTACCCACTGCTGACCGCCATCCCGGCGTACCCGACACCTCGCGAGCGGCGCCATGATTTCTACGGCCAATTTGGCAGCGTGACCATGATCCTGATCGTGGTGCTCGCCTATGTCGCCACCTATGCCTTCAAGATGAGCAACGGATGAGATCGCAATGAACTTCATCGATACTCCGGAACTGCCTGTGAAACGACGCGAGGAGCTCGTATCTGCCCGCGATGGCGACGACGAGTTGCACTCGCTCACCCGAGTCGCCGAGGTACAACCCCTCAGCGTCAGGTCGCTGGAAGATCGCAGGCTGATCCATCGCCAGGATTCGATCCGGGTCCAGGCGGACGCCTTCCGCGATCTGCGAACGCGCCTGCTGACATTGGGTGGCAACCAGAGCTTCGTCACCCTGGTGGTGCCTGTAGGCCGCTGCAGCGGCGGCAGTTTCGTGGCACGCAACCTGGCGCTGGCATTCGCGTTCGACGAGGCCAAGACCGCTCTTCTTGTTGATTGCGACGCTCTGCATCCGAGCCAGCACACCGCTCTTGGCGTGAGCGCCGCCAGCGGGGGGCTGATGGACTACCTCCAGGACAGCGCCACCGAGCTGTCGCAGATCCAGTACCCGACCGGGATCCCGCGTTTGCACCTGATCCCGAACGGCGGTACACACGAGATTTCAGGCGAGTATTTCACCTCCCATCGCGCACGCACGCTGATCGACTCGTTGCGTAGCAGCGGCCCCAATCGCTACATCATCCTGGATGGCCCTTCGGTCCTGAACTCCCCGGATGCACGGATCCTGTCCGAGCTTGCCGACCTGGTGGTACTGGTCGCGGGATACGGCAAGGTCACCATCAGCAACATCGAGGAGGCAGCCGCAAATTTCGACCCGGCCAAGCTCGCCGGGATTGTATTCAATGATCTGCCGTGACGGCTCGGCCGGGGAGCACAGGATGCGGATCCGGGTGATCGCCGCGGCCCTGGTGGCGATAATCTCTGGCAACGCTTATGCCGCACGCGTCGACTACGCCATCGACGCTGGCATCGAGCACGACGACAACGTGCGCCTGGACGCAGTGAACCCGGTCGAGCAGCAAATCTGGCGCACCGGAATCGGCTTCCGGGCCACGGAGGATACGTCGACGATCCAGGCGAGCCTCGACGGTCGTGTCGACTACCGCATGTTCCAGGACCATGCTTATTCCGACAGCGTGGAAGGGATACTGGCGGGCCGCTTGAACTGGCTGATGATCCCGGACCGCCTGAGCTTCACCATTGAGGACAGCCTTGAGCTGCAGCCGATCGACCGCTTCGCCACCGACGCGCCCGACAACCGCCAGCAAGTCAACATCCTGTCGCTGGGTCCGACCCTGATGTTCAACATCGGCCCGACGATGCGGGGCCAGCTTGAAGCGCGTTACATCGATACCGACGCGGAAGTCACCCCCCAGTTCAACTCACAGCGCTGGGGCCTGGCGCTGCGCGCTGCCAAGGACCTTGGTCCGGCCAGTACGTTGTCATTCAACGCCCAGACGCAGGATGTCGACTTCGACGACGACCTTGCTGCCCTGGACCACAGGCGAAACGACCTGTATGTCCGTTATGAGCGTGTCTTTCCGAGCGTCGAGCTGGGTCTGGACCTGGGCTACTCACGCCTGGACTATCAACACACCGGCCACCGCTCCAACCCCCTGGCTCGCGGTGAACTCACCTGGCACCCGAGCGAGCGCAGCAGCTTCACCTTGTTTGCCGCCGACCAGTTTACCGACGCCGCCACGGCCGCCATCGGTGATATCGGCGGTGGGACAACCATTCCGGACCGTGTGCTGATCAACGGTGACACGATTACCGCGGCGGTCTACCGGCAACAACGCATCGCGTTGGGTTATGCCTACGATGGCACCCGTGCCACGTTCCTCATCGAGCCCTACGCGGAGCGAATCACCTACCCCGACGCGCTGAACTATGACGAAGACAACCGCGGCGTCATGATCGGCGTCGACTATCGCTTCCGCCCCACGCTGACGCTGTCGTCCTACGTGAATTTCGAGCGTGTCGACTATGGTCAGATCGACCGTATCGACGACACCCGCCATCTTTCACTGACCCTGGACAAACAGTGGTCGCGGCACTGGAGCACGGCCCTCAGCTATTACCGCTACGAGCGAAATAGCCCGGTGGAGACCGCCGACGCGGAGCAGAACGTCTGGTACCTGAGGGTCATCTACCGCAACCGGTAGGTGGGCTCCCTCGATGCCACGCCACAGCTGCCTGCAGGATGGAATAACATGAAATCGCTTGCCTCGTTTCGCCACTGGGTCAGGAAGTCTCCACACCCGGCAGCGGCAACACTTCGGACGCTGCGTCGACGCGCACATCGCATCACCCTGCCCGCTCCACGGGTGCTGGTGCGACCGTATCTGTGGCTGTTCCTGATGCTGCGCGGCGGCGTGTTTTTCCTGCGACGCGTACTTGTCGCAGAGCCATTGTTGAAGGCCTATTGCACGCGCGTGGGCAAGGGTGTCACCGCGGGAATATTCGTGCCCTGGGTGCAGGGCAGCGGGGAGCTGGTGTTGGGCGATCATGTCCACGTCAGCGGGAAGCTGGGCATCCATTTCGCAGCCAGTTTCGTTGAGCTGCCGCGGCTGGTGATCGGTGACCACACCGACCTGTCACACGACGTCCTGTTCGTGGTCGGCCGCGAGATCCGGCTCGGCTCACACGTGCAGGTTGCCGGCGGCGTCACCTTCCGGGACTCCGGTGGCCATCCGTCCGACCCGGGTCAACGCAAGGCCGGCGATGGGCCCAGCTTCGACGACGTCAAGCCGATCAGGGTCCACGACAACGTCTGGATTGGCACCGGCGTGCTGGTGATGCCAGGCACAGAGATTGGCGAGGGCAGCATCGTGTCGGCGCAATCGGTGGTCTCGGGTGTCATCCACCCGTACACGGTGGTCGCCGGCAATCCGGCCCGGCGCATCGCGACGCTGGCGCCGCCGCCCGGGCGGGAGCATCTGGTACCCGCGACCGCGCCGACAAAGCCCACAGCGGCTACCGGCCGTGCGGCGGCGCCAGCGGCGCCGTTGTGCCGGCCGTCAGCGCAATCGTCGTAGCGCGCCACCCACGCTGCCACTCGCTCCTCAGACCAGCGCCTCTACTACGTCGGGATGCCCCAGGAACGCACGTGGGCTGGCACTGCGTCCGTATGCGCCGGACTGGAACACCACCACCAGATCACCCACCTGCGCAACGGCGAGGTCCATGCGATCGGCAAGCAGGTCCAGCGGCGTACATAGCGGGCCAACCACGCTGGCGATTTCACGCTCGCCAGCCTGCCCCTTGATCGAAACGGGGTTGATCGAGACGGGATAGTTCCTTCGCAACACCTGGCCAAAGTTGCCTGACGCCGCAAGATGGTGGTGCATGCCACCATCGACCACCAGGAACACCTGGCCACGCGAGATCTTGCGGTCAACCACGCGGGTAACGTACAGCCCGGCTTCGCCGACCAGGTAACGGCCCAACTCAATGACCAGGTGAGCGCCAGGCATGTCGGCTTCCGCGCGCGCACCCAGTGTTGCCAGGTTATCGATCACCGGCGCCAGATCCAGTGGAGATTCGCCGGCGGTATAGGGAATGCCGAAGCCGCCTCCCAGGTTCAGGCTGCGCACGGGTGCCGGTAGCAAGTCCTGCCATTCCAGAGCCTGCTCATAGCTACGCAGTTGGGCCTCGACGATGGCCGCCTGGCGCAGGTTCTGCGAGCCGGCAAACATGTGAAAACCTTCGAACGCCAGTCCGGCGGTGGCAATCTCGGCCAGCAGCTCCGGCACCAGCTCCGCATCAACCCCGAACTGGCGCGCACCGCCGCTCATCTTCATGCCGGAGGCCTTGAGCTCGAACGGCAGGTTGACCCGCACCGCGACGCGTGCCGGTCGTCCATCGGCCTCACTGGCACGCGCCAGTATCCCGACCTCACGGAATGACTCGATATTGACCAGGATGCCGGCCGCATGCGCCTGCAACAACTCGCGATCGGACTTGCCTGGCCCGGCGAAACTGATGTGCTGCGCGGACATGCCCGAATCCAGCGCCACCCGCAGCTCGCCGGCGGAGGCCACATCAATACCATCGACCAGACCCGCCATATGGCACACCAGCGCCGGCATCGGGTTGGCCTTCATCGCATAGTGCAGCTGCACCTGCGGGGGCAGCAACGCCCGCAGCCCGTTTGCTCGCTCGCTCAAACGCGTCCGGTCATACAGATAGCACGGCGTTCCGCCGACCGCTGCCACCACCCGTGACAGCGGCTGGCCACCGGCAAGCACCAGCTCCCCGGCGCTGTCCCGAGGCCATTCGTCCGCGGGGTCGGGTTTCCTGGAAGCGCCGGTCACGCGGACACGGCCTTGCCGGCCAGGGCGGCATGGAAGTCGAGCAGTTGGGAGATATTGTGATGCCACTGCCGGTTGGCCGCGACGTAGGCACGCGCATTCGCACCGACACGCGTCAACCCGGCGGCGTCACGGCTCTGCACCAGCACCCGTTCAACGGCCGCGTCGAGATCACCCGCATTGAACATCCAACCCGTCTTGTCTTCGACCAGCACCTCACGGATAGGCGCGAAGTCCGGGGCTACCGGCGGCACGCCGCAAGCCATGAACTCGAACAACTTGACCGGCGAGGTGTAGTCACCAGCGCTGGGCAGGATGGCCATGTCCATCGCCGCGAGCAGACCCGGCACCTCGTCATGCGGGACCCGGCCAGTCAGTACCACCTGCGATCCAAGCGCGTGCGAATCGACAAATTCCTTGAGCGCGGGATAGGTCGCACCATCACCCACCAGCAGCAGCTTCAGGCTCGGCGCCTCGGCAAGGCGGCCGGCAATACGGTGCACGAAGGCATCGATCGCATGCCACGGCACGAATGCCCCCAGGTAACCGCAGACCGTGTGCCCCTCCAGTCCCAGTCGCTTGCGCGCCTCGTCCCGCTGGGTCGCGGTGAAGGTGAACTTGTCGATGTTGGCCGCATTCGGGGTCACGATGGCCGGCGCAATCTCACCGTGTGCCGCCTGGGCGCGGTCACGGAAAATGCCCGATACGAACACCAATCCCGATGCATTGCGCAACACCCAGCGTTCGACGGCGGTGGCGAGTTTCTGGAAAAACAGTGGACGGACCCGCACCGCCGTCGCCGAATCGTTGACCTCCAGGATGATCGGGATCCCGCGTTTGCGGGCGATCCGTATCGACTCGAACATGAACAACGAGTAGCGCTCGTAGATGAAGTCCACATCGGGGTTGCGGCGCAGCCACGCACGGATCCGCCACCCGGCCACCAGGTTGTAAGCAATCTCGACCAGCTCGAACAACGGCTCCGGCAAGTGGGTCACCGCGCCCATCCAGGGCTTGCCCTGGCGTGTCGGCGACATGGCCTTGGGTGACGAGTACGGATCGGCGCCCGGCAGCGAGATGATGTCGACTTCAACCCCCTGCGCGCGCAAGGCATCGGTGATGCCGCGAATGTGCACGCCCTCCACGGCCTTGCCCTGGGTGCGATGGTGGTAGAGCACGCGGCGTACGCGCGGCTGCCTGTCCCCGTCCGGCATGATCATCTCCTGCTGGTCAACTTGTTGGCTCTTGCCCAATGCGTCATTCATGCGTCCGGCTGCCCGGCATCTGTCGCCCGCGCATTCGCCAGCGACCTGCCAAATGTGTTTTTCTTCATCAACCTCGCGGTCAGGCGCTCACCGGACATCCGCGCGCCATGGCGCCGGATGTCAACCCAGTGAAGCCTGCGCGCGTCGCTGGCCAGGCGGCGCTTGTACTCCTGGGCACCGGCGAGGAAGTCGAACTGATCCCATCCCTCGGCCAGCGCCTGCTCGATCGTTGCGTGCAATGCAGCCAGCCCGGGACGGTCGTGCTTGGGCAGCGCGCCGTAGTTCAGGCCGCTGTTGTAGTAATAAATCCGATCACGCCAAGCGAGGTTGTAGACATAACCAACGATGAGCGGTCCGGCGCTGACGCGGGTCAACCGGGTGAAACCAGTGCCCGTGCCAGCGCCCACCAGGGCGCGATGGAACTGGCAGAAGAACGCGCTTGAGAACGAACCCGGCTTGCCCCGGGTGTTCCAGTATCGGGTGTGCAGATCGGCGAGTTCATCGAGCCAGGCCAGGGCGGTATTCGCATCCCCCGCGACCTGTGCACACAACTCGCCATGTGCGTGGTAACCCCGCCGGGTCTGGTTGAGCGACCCGCGGGTACTGGCGCCGAGACTGGCGTGATAGCTGCGCTGCGACGCCCGCAGCGCAGCCAGGTCAACGAAGTACGATGGGCGTGCGTCGACACTTGCCGCATCCAGGCCGGCCGGCAGCGCAGACAGGATGGCGTCGGCTTGGGCGGTGGCACTGATCCTCAACCGACGCCAGCTCCCACCCAGGCGCTCGATGGACTCGAACAGCGTCGCATACCCGAGGGCTTCGGCGCCGGCGCGCACCAGCAGGCCGGCGTACTCGATGGTGACCTGATCAACCTGGGCATCGCCGGTCTCCTGCAGCAACAACGAGTGGCTGCCAAACAAGCGACCCACGCCGCGCTCGGGCGCCTTCACCAACAAGCACAGCGCAAACACCCCGGTCTCGTCGGAGGCCCGGAACACCAGTGGGCGGCAGGTGCCTGGCAGCATCGCGAGCCACGTCGATACCCACGCCCAGGAGGTAAAGGGGGAAGCGTCGCACTGGGACTCCAAACGCATCCAATCGACGGCGAGCCCCGGATACCGGTCCACGTCGAGTAATTCACCACGCACCGCCGACGCAGTGGCGACGCTTGCCCGGGCAGGTGCTACACGACGGCTGGCAATCAACATGTCCATGCTCTGGCGATACTCCTAACCATCCAGGTCGATATTGGTGAAATGCAGATCGGGCGGCCCACCTGCACGCAAGCCCTGGTTCAACCAGCAACCAAAGATCTGTTGCCGCCCGCGCTCGACAAACCCCACCGATCGCCACGAACTGATCGAAGTGTCCGGGCCACAGATATGGATACTGATCGCCGAATATCCGTCACGCCGCGCTTGGCGAACCAGCGACTCCACCAATGCCCGCGTCGGCGTCCCGCCGGGTTCCGCCGACCAGAAGTCCTGCACATCCAGGATATGCGGCCACTGGGGATCCACGTCACAGGCGAACCAGGCGCGTGCCTCGCCGCTTACGGCATCACTGACCACAAGGTAACGCGTGATGGGATCGGCCGACTGGTCAAACCGCCAGCCCAGCATCCGGGCATCGCGCGTGGCCGTCAGCGCCGTACCGGGCCCGGAGGTCGCCCAGATCTGGTCCATGCGTCCGTCCACGACCTTTACCCATTCGGTCTCGTGGGTCGACCCCGGCGACACCCCGCGGAACCGATCGCCCACATCGGCGATCCAACCGACAATGCGCGCCACGGGAGCCAGCAGGGCCGGCAACCGGCGCGCCAGATAGAAACCATGCCGCACCAGCTTTATATGCCGCTCCATCACGCCGACCGGCTTCAGCCCCGCCCGCCTCAGCGCGGCATCGGCGCCTTCACTGTTTCGCGGCAGTCCATATATGAAGTCGAAGCGCCCTGCTCCCACGGCAAGCAGTTCATCGAGCAGCATCAAGGCCGGGCCCAGCGAGCGGTGCTCCGGATCGATGGCCAGATGGGACACCACGCCTACGCGGACCTCGTCGCCACCCAGGCTCATCAGCCGTGGCGCCAAAGCCGCCACGCCTACCCGGCGACCGCTGGATCCATCAACGATGAAGCGCAGCGCGGGCACGCCAAACGGCGAGCGGGTGAACAGCGCGTCAAAGCGTTCCCCCTGCAGCTCGTCGCAACCACTGAGGTTGCCGCGCCAGGCCTGGATCGTCGCGCTGCGGGCATCATCGGCGCTGTCGGCAGCACATATCGAGTACGCCGGGGGCGCAACGGCGCACTCAACGCCCATGTCCTTGCTCCACGTCCATGGCGCCAACCAGCACCGGCGGCTCATGCAGGTAGCGGGTCGTGCGGCGCTTGTTGTCGATGTCGGCGTAAATCGACTCCGCCCGTGCCACGTCGATGTCCAGCGCACGCCCCAGTTCACCGGCCGGATAGCCATGGTCGCGCGCCCAAAGCGCTAGATCCATTTCCCGGTAGGGCAACGCGAAATAGAACTCGTCCTGTCCCTGCGCGAGGCTGTAGGTGTCGGTCGTCGGCACCACGTCGCAGACCCGCTCTGGCAGGCCGAGATGCCGCGCCATCGCGTAGACCTGGGTCTTGTACAAGTGGGCAATCGGCTTGATGTCCGCGGAGCCATCGCCGTTTTTCACGAAGAAGCCCTGGTCGTACTCCAGATGGTTGGGGGTGCCGACCACGGCATAATTGAGCCGGTCCGCGTGGTAGTACTCCAGGGTCTTGCGGATGCGTTGCTTGAAGTTGGTCGCCGCAACAATCTGCAGGTATTCCGAGAGGCCGAGCGCACACTCATGTATCGTCCCGTCCGGTGCCTCGGCGACCAGCTTGAAGATGTTGACGCGGCCCTCGACTCCGCCATCGATCACGATCTTGAAGCGCCAGCCATCCGCATAGGCGGGCAGTGCACGACGCACCGCGGCATCGCGCTCGGCGTAACAGCCGATGGCCTCCAGCGCCGGGGCAATATCCACCGTCAATGCGCGGATGCCCAGATGCCCGGCAAGGATGCCGGCCCGGACGGCGCTGTCGTCATGGGAGTCACGCTCCGGCAGGATCAACGCAAACACGCGTTCCGGTCCAAGCGCACGCACCGCCAGCGCCGCGCAGCACGACGAGTCGATGCCACCGGAAATCGCCACCACCAGCCCACGTTTGTGCAACACGCCAGCGGTAACCTCACGCACGCGGGCGGCGATACGCGCCGCTTCGCGCTCCAGGTCGATCTTGAGCACATCGAAAGTCAGCGGTTTCACGGAACCTCCTGCACGGCGGACGACACAGCTGATGTCGGCCCCGTCCATGACCGCTCGGCCAATGAGGGATCGACCAGTACGGCGCGCCGGACCTTGCCGGAAGCAGTCCTTGGCAATGCCGGTACAAACTCCACGTGCCGGGGAACCTTGTAGGTCGCCAGGCGCTGGCGGCAATGGCCACGGACCAGGTCGGCATCCACCCGCGCGCCGTCACCGACCACGATGAAGGCCTTGATGACCTGTCCCAGCGTTGGCTCATCGACGCCGACGACCGCGGCATCAACGACCCCGGGCAACTCGCACACGACTTCTTCCACATCCAGCGGGTGCACGCGGTGCGCCCCGGTCTTGATCATGTCGCTGCGTCGCCCGTCCAGGTACAGATAGCCCTCGTCATCGATATGCCCCATGTCACCGGTGCGCAGCCAACCGTCGCGCAGTACCCGTGCGGTGGCGACCGGGTCGTTCCAGTAGCCGGCCATGACGTTGTCGCCGCGCGCCCAGACTTCACCTGCGGCACCCGGCGGCAGCGTCCGGCCGGCGTCGTCACGCACTTCAACCTGCACACCGGGGATCGCTTTGCCGGCTGATCCGGGCTTGTCATCCAGACGCTCTGGCGGTAGCCATGCCAGACGTGCGGTGGCCTCGGTCTGGCCATACATCACGAACAATCGCGCCTGCGGGATAGCCTCGCGCACCTGCTTGATGAGCGCCGGATGCATTGCCCCGCCGGCCTGGGTGAGATACCGCAATGAGGACAGGTCGTGCTCGGCAAGGGGCACCCGTTCAAGCAGCAACGAGAATGTCGATGGGACGCCGGAAAATCCGGTGACCCGCTCACGCTCGATGGTTTCCACGACCACGACCGGGAACACCAGGTTCGGCTCAAGTACCACGCGACCGCCGACCGCCAGATGCGTGTGCAGCACCGATGCGCCATAGGAGTAATAGAACGGCAGTACCGTGACCGTGCTGTCGCGTCGGGTCAGCTCCAGATAGCTGACGATGGCGCCGGTATTGGCGGCCACGTTCGCGTGGGTCAGGGTCACCCCCTTGGGTGAGCCGGTAGTGCCGGACGTGTACAGGATGGTCGCAACCGGTTCGACAATGTGTGCGGTCGACAGCGCTGGTGCAGATTCAAGCACCTGCTGCCAAACGATGCCGCCGGCCGGTACTTCTCCCGCGCCCAATACGATGCGCAATGGCGCAGAGCCGACCGCAGCCAGCGCCGCATCGACTTCCTTGTTTCCGGCCTCGTGAACCAGCACCTTCGGCCGGGCATGACGGAGCCAGGCGCCCAGTTCGTGTCCTCGGGCCTGCACATTCAGCGGCACCGCCACACAGCCGCCCAACCAACTGCCGTAGCAGGCGATGACGGCTTCGGTGCAGTTGGGCAGCGCCATGGCGATACGCTCGCCGGCGCCCAGTCCGCGCGCCCGCAGCCATCCGGCGAAACGCTTCGCACCATCCGCCAGTTCCCCGTAGGTCACCCGGCGCTCGCCATCCACGATCGCAACCCGGTGCGGGTCGGATCGGGCGGTGGCAAGCAAGCGTGAGGCAAGCGGTTGCATCGTGTGACTCACGCCGCCATCTTTCGGGACAGGAACGCACTGATGGTGTCGAGCGAATCAAAGTTTGCCGGGACCATCTCCGCAGGCTGGACGCGGATGCCGTAGGTCGTCTCCATGAACTCGATAAGCTCGAGGATCCCGGTCGAATCCACGATTCCACCACGGATCAGTGACGTGTCATCGGCAAGGGCGCTGGTGTCCTCGGTAAACAGGAAGTTGCCGAGGATGAAGGGCTTGATCGTACTCTTGAAGTCCATTGCAGTCGGTGGCTCGCAGCATCAGGTACAAAGTAGAACGACATCCGCTGCGGCAACCGGCCGACACTCGTATTTGCAGCCGTTTGGGTTTGCCGCCGCTCGAGCGCGTCGCTCAGGGGCCGCGGCCGGCCAGTACCTGCTCGCAAGCGGCCAGGGTGTCAGTGGCGACGTCATCCCAGCCACGTCGCATCGACACTGCCATTGCCGCGCGATCCCAGTCGCTTGCCAATGCCGTGTCCAACGCCCGTTCCAGCGCCGCCGGATCGCGGGGCGGCACCAGGATGCCACTGCGCGGGTTGACGATCTCCCCCGCGCCACCGACATCACTCACCACCACCGGGCATCCACACGCAATGGCTTCGACCACCACGTTGGGGTAGCCCTCCGACCAACTCGGCAGCGTCAGCACGTCGGAGGCGCCGATCCACTCCGCGACGCCGGTCGGCTCCATGCTGCCCGGCAGGTACACGCGCGACTCCAGTGCATGGCCACGGATCAGCTCCGGCAGCTGTGTCCGCATCACACCGTCGCCGACCAGCGCCAGGCGCACGCGCGGATCGCGCCCGGCGATGGCGGCGAATGCCTGCAACAGCTCGATGAGGCCCTTGGATTCGACGAACCTCCCCACATAGGTGACCAGCCGCGCGTCAGGCTCGATTCCCAGGCGCGTGCGCATGGTGCTGCGGTCACGGGGATGAAACACCTGGGTATCGATGCCGTTGACGATCGTGCGCACCTTGGAGCCCGGCGCGCCAAAGGTGTCGATGGCAGCGGCGCGCATGGCCTGGCTGACGGTGAGCACCGCGTCCGCGCCGGCGAGCACCTTGCGTGTCAGGTAGGCGTTGACACCCGATCGCACGTGGATATCCGAGCCACGCGCGCCGACGATGCAAGGCACACCCAACCGTCGCGCTGCGTGGAGCGCCGCGTAGCCATCGGGATATACCCAGTACGCGAGTACCACGTCAGGCCGGAATGCACGCAGCCGCGGGGTCAGCGCATGGGCACCGACAACGCCATTGGTGGCTCGCGAAAGCCCGGGCACCCCCGGGTAGGTATAGGGTTCCAGCTCAATGCCATCGAGCTGGTAGTCCGCGCCAACCTCGCCATGCAGGAAGCTGCGCGGTGCCAGCCCGGGCAAGCGCAGATAGCGCACCTGTGGCAGGAACACCCGCACCGTGGCCAGCCGGGCCAGCGCGCGCGCGGTCTCGTGAATGTAGCGGCCCCGGGTCTTGTCATGGGGTACCGGCAGTATCGGCGTCACCAGGGCGATGCGAAGCGTGGACGGCTTGTCGCGGGATGCCGCTGCCTCAGGCACTCGCTGTGCGCTGGTCATGACATTGCCAGCAGTATCTTGAGCATCACGTAGAACCCCACGACCGCGACGCAGCCCAGCAGCAACCAGCGAAGCAGGTCCTGGCTGAGGTGGAATGGCCGGATGTCCGGGAACCGCTCCCGTACGCCGGTGAAATGCGCCACGACCAGCGCGGCCAGCAGGTACGGCAGCATGACGTAGCTGCGGCTGAGGAAGAACGCGGTGGCGGCATACCCCACCAGCGACACCAGCAACGTCATTGCAATCGTGCGGTCGCGCTGCCACTCGAGCGCGTCCTCATCGTCTACCAACTCGGGTACGTGACGCAGGATCCGAACCATCATCCAGAAGCAGTAGCCCATGAAGGCAAACCAGATGATGAAACCGATGAACCCGTTCTCGGCCAGCACCAGAATGAGCGAGTTGTGTGCAGTGAGCGCGTTGAAATCGGTAAACCGACCCGTGCCGACACCGATCACGGGGTTGGCAATGAACATCTGCATCCCTTCGTACCACGCTTCCACGCGACCGCTCGCGGATTGCTCCTGAACGTCGAGCTGATCCAGTCGTGACGGCAGCAGTTTCAACAGCGTCAGGCAGACCGCGGCCAGCACCAACGCGGTGACCGGCCCGCGTCGCTGCCACAGGTAGGCCCCGCTCATCACTACCAGCGCGAGCAACGAGCCACGCGAGTTGGTGAGATAGATTCCGTACAGCAGCAAGCCCGCGGCCGTCATCCAGACCAGTCGCCGCAAACCCAACAATCCGCCACGGCCGCCGAGATAGACGGCCATGGGCATGCAGATCACAAACAGCATGCCCAGATCATTGGGGTCGCTGAAGATACCGACGTACTGGATGCGGCCGTCATCGACCAGCGGCATCCCGGTCCAGCCCAGCCCGGTCGCGGACTGCTTGATGCCATGTATTGCCAGCAGCACGGCGCAGGCCGTAAACACACCAATGACGAACACCACCCGTTTGCGGGTCAGGGTTGTGTTGGCAAGCAGGACGAACGCGACCAGCGTCGGGGCGAACACGTTGAAATGCTCCACCGCGCCGCCGGTCCAGCCGTTGATGGCAACCGACAGGCTGGTGACCACCAGCAGCAGCGCCAGCAGCACGTACTGGGGTTCGTCAAAACGCTTGTCACTGGACGGCAGCCATGCCAGCAGCGCCGTCACCAACGCGATCGGCAGGAACGGAATGCCCGTCTGCGCCCATTGCGGATACTCCTGGGGACGTACCAGCACGAGCACCAGGTAAGCCACGATGAAAATGAAAGGAACCAATGTCAGGCGTCTCCCGCAGAACCATCCGCCCGTACTCCACGGGCTCGCGCCGAATCGGGCCGCGCCGCACGCGATACCTCCATCGACACGCAGGGACAACGCAAGCGACTGCCGCGCGGGGTCACCACAGATGCAGCGTCCGCCGGCGAACGAATGCCACGGTCGCCTGCGCGGAATACAGGTTCATGTGAACGAAGGCAACCAGCAGCCTGACCGGCCACATCGACGCCAGTCGCGGTACCGCCGGAGCCGCCGCCACTACCACCGCAACCAGCGCCGCGGCGACCAGGCATGCCCGATAGAACGGATGCTGCGAAGCCAGCGCAGCAACCGCAACCAGCATCAACAACAGCGCCCACGGCGCCACCAGGCGCAGCAGCTTATGGCAACTGAAACGGAACCAGATCGGGTTCTGCAGCGGGTTGGCCAGCCATGGCGCCAGTTGTACCAGTTGCAGGTTGCCAGCGAGCGTGCGGACCTTGCGCCGTCGCTCGTCTGCAACCGAGTCCGAGGCGTGGTCCCAGGCCCGCGCGCCCGGCTCGAACACCACCCGCCGGCGTTGCCGGACCACCTGCATCGGAACCAGCACATCGTCCAGCACCGTGCCCTCGGGCAACGGGACGAAAAGCTCCCTGCGCACCGCGTACAGCGCGCCACTCACTCCCACCACCGAACCGGCCTGGCTTTCCGCATGCCGAATGGCCTTTTCATAGCGCCAGTAGGCATCCACGCTGGCGGCAAACCCGGTGCCGGGGTGCTCGAAACGCAACTCCCCGCCCACGGCACCCACCATGGGATCGGCCAGACAGGCCACCAGTGCCCGCAGTGCCAGCAGTTCGATGCGTTGGCGCACGTCGACCATCAGCAGGATGTCCCCACTCGCCGCCGCGACGGCGTCGTTGAGACACGCCGCCTTGCCACGGCGACGGCTGAACTCGAGCACCTGCACGCGCCGGGCGTCCATGGCGCGGCAGGCATCGGCCGTCCGGTCCGTGCAGCCATCGCAGACCACCACGACATCCAGCAATGCCGAGGGATAATCCAGCGACAGCAGGTTCTCCAGCTTGGCACGCACCCGTTTTTCACCGTCATACACACAAACAATGGCGGTGACAGTCGGGGTGATGGGCGATCTCGCCACCGGCTGGGGCCGGAGTTTTGCCAGCACATGCACCCACGCGGGATATCCGACATAGGTGAACGTGATCAGCGCCGCGCAGCCCCAGAAGACGATGCTCATCGCTTCCGGCTCCCGTCAATGCCCATTCGGCAACCCCTGCGCCCAGCGCCCAATGGGCCCCGCCAGGCGGGCGTGCAGACGCGGGTACTGCGCCAGGAACCCAAGCAGTTGCGCCGCATCGGGCGCCCGCCACGCCCCGAAAACAACACTGCCGGAAACAAAAACAACGGCGTACAGGACACTTGCCACCCAACCGATCCATTGCCCCGGCACCATGATCATCGGCACCGCAGCGACCATCGCGGCAACCACGGCGGCGAGCAGCAGTCGGGCCAGTTCGCGCCACGGCACATGCATGCGCATCATCCGGCTGATTCCGCAGGCAATGGCGATGAAGACGATGAGTCGTGAGCCGGCGTGTGCGATCACTGCGCCCATCAGCCCAAAACGGGGAATCAACCAGAAAGCCAGGGCAGCGGTGATGCCCAGCGACACGGCGACGAAGACGACGCGGATGCGTTGGTTGTCGGTGGTGGAAAGCAGTGCGTTGAGAGCGCCATCGGCGAGCGTCAGCCCGGCCACCGCAATCATGATCTGGAAGGGAAGGATCACTCCAGCGTAGGCATCTCCGTACAGGAGCGTGACCGCGGGTGCCGCCACCAACACGCCGATGCCGGCCAGCAATAGACCGATGAACGAGAAATAGCGCATCGCGCTGGCCATGATCAGCCCGGCGCGCTCGTCGCGTCCCTGTCCATACGCGTGCGCCATCATCGGCATCAGCACCGTCGACAAACCGGAGGACAACATCTCCATGCCCCCCTTGGTCAGCGCACCGGCAATCGCGAAATAGCCGACCGCCGCCGCGCCCACAAGATCGTTCAGCAGATAGGTCTCGATGGACTTGTTGTTGAATGCGTAGGCCAACGCGAGGATCAACGTCCAGAACAGATGGGGGCGCAACCGCGCCAGCAACTCGGGGGGCACCGGGGCCCGGGTGGGATGCAGGCCACGTGCACGCAGCCGTAGCCGTGACGACACCGCGTAGCCCACGCTGGTCGCCGCAAACAGCGCCATGTAACCGATAAGCCCGGCCCCCATCTGCATGAGTACCAGCACGGCGATGATGTTGATGATGCTCATCACCACGGCCGACAGCGCCTCGACCTCGTAACGGCCGTAGCCCTTGCCAACGGAGGCGTCGAACAGGAACAGCGCCTTCGGGATCGCTGCACACAATGTCAGTGCGACGAAGACCCATGCGTGTCCTTCCCAACCGTCCGGCATCGAGAATGGAAACAACGCCGCGAAGGCCACGGCAACCAACATCAGGCATGCGTATTGGCGGCGCCGTGCCCAGCCATGGACGGCGCGTGCCGACCCGGGTGACTGGCGCCCCAGGCTTTCGGAGACGAAGCGGATCGTCGAAGCATTCAAGCCGTTGTTGCCGATCATGATCAGCAGACCGGCCAACCAGACGACGTAGGCGTAGCGCCCAAAATCGTCGGGCCCCAGCACCCGTGCAACGATGATGCTGGCCAGCAGCCCCAGTGCGTAGGTGACATACGTTGACCCCATCACCATCATCGCACCGCGAATTGCGGCGAGACCGCTGAACTGCTGGTTTGTCTGCTTGTTTATGTGCTGGTGCGACAAGGGATGTGATCGCAATTCAAGCGGAGCCTACTGTGACAAACGCACGGCGACGCCCCCGCCGGCCACGCTCCCGTCGTGAAGGCACCGCAGGAACGCAGCTGCCGCCGCACGCGGTTCCGCACTGGTTGCCGTCGAACGGCATTTGGCTATGCTTCGCAGATCCTCACCGCGCGGAGCATGTATTGAGCATTGATGCCTACCGGACCCCGACAGTGGTCGGTGGCGCAGACCCGGCCCATTCTGCGGTCAGCGGCCGCCTTCTGGGTATCGTCCACGTCGTGGATTCACTGGAACTGGGCGGACTGGAGAGGGTCGTTACCGACCTGGCCATCGAGCAGGCTGCCCATGGCCACCGGGTCGTCGTACTCAGCATCGCCGCCGGCGGGAGCTTCGAGGCCGACCTGGATGCCGCCGGAGTCCGGGTCATCGTTGCCGGCAAGCGACGCACATTCGACATCGGCGTACTGCGTGCGTTGCGTCGCGCCGTGAACGGTTGCGACGCCGATGTCGTCCATACCCATAACTTTGTCCCCAACTACTACGCCGCGCTGGCGCTGATATGGCCTCATCGCCGTCGTCATTGTCGACCGGTGCTGGTCAATACCTGTCACAACATGGGCTCGCGACTGGCCAACCGACGCCTGCGCTGGCTGTACCGCCTGTCGCTGTTGCGTACCGCGCGGGTGGCAATGGTAGGCATGCAGGTGCGTGAGCGCTTCGTCGATCGCGGCATCGTCTCCGCTGAACGCAGCGCCGTCGTGCTCAACGGCATTCCCACGAAACGTTACGTGTCCGGGCCGGCCGCACGTGCCGCGGCGCGCGCGGTCCTGGGGGTTGCGCCGGATGCGATGCTGATCGGCTCGGTAGGCCGGCTGGTCGCGCTCAAGAACCACCGGCTGCTACTGGATCTGATGCCGGCACTGGCCGCGACCTGCCCTGCGCTCCAGTTGGCACTGGTGGGCGACGGGCCTTTGCGGGCGGAGCTGGAGGGCCTTGCGGACACGCTCGGGATCAGCGACCGCGTGCATTTCCCCGGCGCCCGCAACGACGTCGCCCAACTGCTGCCCGCGTTCGATATCTTCGCGCTTCCCTCGCTGACCGAAGGCTTGTCGATTGCGCTGCTGGAAGCCTGCGCGGCCGGTTTGGCCATCGTTGCCACCGAAGTCGGCGGCAACCCGGAGATCATCACCGACGGGCACACCGGGCGCCTGGTGCCGTCCGATGATCGCGATGCGACGCGCGTCGTCATGGAAGACCTGCTTGGCGATCCCGGGTTGCGCGCCCGCCTGGGCATGGCTGCGCGGGACTGGGTTCGTGAAAGCGGCTCGATAGAGGCCATGCGCCGCAGCCACGACGATCTCTATACCGTGGCGTCAGGCCATCAGGAGCGTTGCGAGAAGTAGCGGAAACTGCGTTGCAACCCGTCGGCGGTCGTGACCCGCTGCTCCCAGCCCAGGCGTTTCAGTGCCGCATTCGGATAGCGGAAGTCCCGGTACATGGAGCGCACGACGTAGGGCGTGAACACCGCCGGCAACTGTCCTTTTGACGCCCGGTTGTAGCGAACCAGCAGCTTCGAGCCCAGCATGAACAGCCAGTACGGTACCGGCAGCACCCGCATCCGGCCAACGGCGGCCTGGTAGGCGCGCAGGTATTGGCTGCAACTGGGCAGCTCGTCGTCAACGATGTTGTAGGCACATCCATCCACGCCGGACACCGTGGCCCGGGCAATCGCATCCGCACAGTTGTCGACATAGGTCAGCGGCAACGTGGCCTTGCGTCCCAGGTGGAAGAACAAACCGAGCGCCCGGATCCCGATGCGCGACGACAGCGCGCCACCACAGGGGCCGTAGATCACCCCGGGGCGCAGCACCACGGTCTTGAAGCCCTGGCGCGTGCGGTACTCCGCAAGCAAGTGCTCCTGCCGCGTCTTGGCGTACGCGTAGGGGCCCTTGTCGATGCCGACCGTCTCGACCTCCACCGATTCGTCGTGCACCGCACCCTTCGCCAGGGCCTCGGTCCGATACACCGAGAAGGAGCTGACCAATACGATGCGCTGCACGCCGGCGACGCCTGCAGCGTCCAGCAGGTTGCGCGTGCCGACCACCGTGTTGGCAAACATGTCCGCCGGACAACCACGCATCCCCGCCGCCGCATGCACCACGCAATCCACGTCCTGCACCAGCCCGATGGCATCGTGGCCGTAGAGCAGGTTGCCCAGCACGACGTCGATGCGGGCACCCGGGTAGCCCTGCCTCAACTCGGCGACGAAGTCCTCGGGCGCCGAATGACGAAAGTGGACCTTCAGGTCGGTGATGCCCTCCTCCAGCAAGCTCCGCGCCAGGCGCCGCCCGAGAAAGCCGCCTGCACCCGTCAGCAGGACCCTCACGGGCGCACCTCCAGCGCCGCGACAATGGCGTCGATCATTTTTGCCACCCGCAGTATCTCGGCATGCGCGATCGGATCGGCGCTGTTGTCTTCAATGGCGAGGTAGAACGCTTCCAGCAAAACCCGCATGCATTGGAAATAATGGGACTGATAACGCCAGAACGCCCCCAGGTTGCGCGTGGCATTACCGCCGAAGCGCGCGGCTTGCACCCACGGCGGAAACAGTCGGCCAAGCGAGCTGGGCTGGGTCTGGCGGGCGCTGCGCACGAGGGTGCGGCACGCGTAGTCCAGCTCCACCGTGTCGCGGCTGCCGTAGACCTTCAGCGTGTGCGAAACCGGACGGGCATGCGAGCTCACCATGCCCGATGCGGTAACGCCGTTGCTGCCTTGCAGCAGGAAGCGCAGTTCGTCGGGCATCGCATCAATGGCCTCGTTACCGGTCGCCGCCCTCCGTCTCAGGGCCGTTGCCTGCACCGTGAAGTCATCGTCAATGTGTGCCACCAGCTTGGCCAGCACGTGATCGAGCACGTTGTGGAACAGCTTGCCGGGCAGCCGGTGGACCCAGTGCATCGGGTCGGACATCACCGCGATGCCGTAGTCCCCGGCGAGGTTGTAGCCAAGGGCCGTTTCCAGGTGGACGACGCTGCCCAGCGCTCCGCCATCAATCAGTTTGTGCAGCTCCAGCGCCGGGGATTCGAAGTTGTACAGGTAGTTGACGCTGACCTTTTTGCCTGCGGCACGCGCCGCGTCCAGGATGCGCGCCGCGCCTTTTGCATCCAGAGCAAAGGGCTTTTCCACGAACACATGGCAGCCCATGTCCAACGCAGCGCAGGCCAGCGCCACGTGTGAGTCCGGTGGCGTCGCCAGATGCACCACGTCCAGTCGCTCCTCGCGGACCATCCGCTCGAAGTCTGTGTGGCGCGCAATCCCCGGCCAGCGCTGCGCAAACTGCTCCACCATCAACGGTTCGCGATCGCAGGCGGCGACCAGATCCGCCCTGGCGACCGTCCGCAGCTGCTCTGCGTGGCCGTCGGCGATCTTTCCACAGCCCACGATTCCCACCCTCATGCGCACTTCCCCTGCTCCCGGTCCTTGTGCGATTCAATGCCCACTGGCGGCAGCACTGCAGCGTTCGTTGCTTGCCGGAGCAACGTCCGCCGGCCGGGCCTCGCCCTGGCCGGATCCGTACGCCGGACGTGGAATCTCGAAGTCGCGATAGCGGCCCGGGTCACCGCGATGGCCACGTTCGGCCGCCTTGATGATGTTGTAGGTCTCTCGCGCACTGACGTAGTGGAGCTTCCACTGGTGGCCGTCGTTGTAGCGCGACTCCATATACGCATAGGCGTCGTCCATGGCGCTACCCAGCAAGGTCTCCATGTCGTCGTCCTCGGCGCCGTGGGTGTGCACCTTGACCACGATCCACTCGGGCCGGCCGACGACGTGGATCCCGGTTTTCACCCAACCGTCGATGCGCTCACGGGTGGGCGGGCAACCAGCGCGCACGTCAGCATTCTCGATGCGCGGGAAGATGCCGAACTTGCGACTCCTCCAACGCAACCCCAGCGGTCCCTGGATGATCATCAGGTCGCCCTGCTCCACGCCCCCGGCCCGCACCGGCACGCCGGTGTCATGCGACTTTTTCCTGCCCGGATCGCCCTTCGCGTAATAGATCCGGTTGATCGTCCGGGTCTGGCAGGGATCAGGCGCCGCCGGCAGGGTGAAGTCGGCATAGCAGCCCTGCTCGCGCAATACCGCCAGCTCGTTGTCCACACCGCAATGGCGACCGCTTGGGTGGCAATTGTCCAGCGCCCAGTTGCCATGGATGAACGCCCAGCGTGGCTGGCCGGTGAAAGGATCGCGTGGCAAAGCATCATGCCGGCTGGCAAGGACCTCGGTGAATCGCGACAGCTTTTCACGCAGCCCGGCTTCGGTATCGTCATCGTGGTGCAGGTGGATCTCGATCTCGCCAAGTCCCTGCCGGCACAGCTCCACCAAGGCATTGATGTGTTCGGGCCGGTACTCCTCCTCGGGGTAGAAGAAGGTATGCACCGGGGCCCTGCCATCGGCGTCACGATGATGCGCGCATAACGCCGGCAGGTCCTGACGCCAACGCGCAACGCGCGCGCGCTCGACCGCCAGGCCGGGCTTTTGCCAAGCCGGCTCGTAATGGTCGACAAAGCAGAACAGCAGGTGCCGCGTGGTACCGGCCGGCACGGGTTCGCGCCAGTCCTGGCGCAGGTAGGCCAGCAACCAGCCCATGACGTTGCGCTTGCGGATGAGGCCGATGGCGTATGCCACGGACGCGAGCAAGAGGCCCAAGGGCAACAGCCAGGGCAACAAGGACATCAAACTTCGCTGCTTCCTGGGCGCGAGCACGGCGGGCGCTACGAGCGCCGCAAGTGGCGGCTCGGCCATGGGTGCGGCGCTGCTCCCTGCGGGTACCCGGGCGACGGGCGGCCCACCGGCAGGCACCAGCGCGACACTTTCAAAGGCGCCGATGTTGTATGGCGCCATGCGCTTGACGCCTTCGATGTCATCACGAACTTCCGCCACGGTGGTGCCGGCGTCCACCGCGGCGCTGCCCGCCAATGGCTTGCCTTTGGGGTCAAGCGGGAAGCTGGCCAGCAGGCTGTCGGTATCGGAGCCGGTTCGCTCCCGCCATTGAGCCAGCGAGCCCGTAGACGCCTGCATCACTCCCGACCCGGTGCGGTTGTCGACAAAACGGCAGCCGCCGCGCTCGAACCCGTTCCAGTTGCTGCCCGGCGAGCCTTCCAGTCCCGACAGGCCACCCAGCTCGCGTGACTGCCGGATCTCGATGCAGCTCCCCCCCTGCATCTGCACCAGGTTGTTGACCAGGCGCGGATTGACACTGGGTGGGCGACCGGCATGGGACCCCCAATCCTGGAAGCTGATGCCGAAGTACAGCGCTGCATGGCCGACACGGGCGGCGTCGATGATGGTGTTGTTGGCAACGACCGCGTCCTTGGCCGCATA
The DNA here is from genome assembly GCF_054052125.1 of Lysobacter sp. A378. NCBI lineage: Bacteria > Pseudomonadati > Pseudomonadota > Gammaproteobacteria > Lysobacterales > Lysobacteraceae > Lysobacter > Lysobacter sp. A378. The sequence continues at coordinate 1,048,688 of NZ_JBSVRK010000002.1, forward strand.
CAAGCCGATGCCCGCATAGGCGGTGTTGCGGATGACGTTGTTGCGCACGACCCCGCGAATCGACTCGTAATAGCGCGGGTTGATGCTGATGTCGAAGTACTCCGGACTGGTGTCGAAGCCGACCAGGATTCCCGCGGCGCCGGTGTCCTCGATCCGGTTGCGCTGGACTACCACGTCCGCCGCGCCGCCCTTGAAGTACAGGCCGGTGGTGGCAATGTCGTGGAGGTAGCTGTCCTCCACCACCATCGCCGAACCGTTGACATTGTCGATGCCGTCAGCGTTCATGTCGTCGGTCGGCGTTCCCGGCGGATAGATCGCACCGGTGTTGTAGATCTCCGTGCGCCGGATCGTCACGTTGTTCGATTTCGGCGTGATCTTGATGCCGTCGCGGCCGGTATCGTGGATCACCAGGTCTTCCAGCACGATGTGGGAAGCACCGGTCCCGCCCTCGTCGTCCCCCTGGTACCAGTTGGTCTGCATCATCACGCCATAGACGCTACCGCCACTGATCTCCAGGTTTCTCAATGCACTGCCCGAGGCGTCCGGGTCGATCTGGATGGTCACGCTGTCGGGGGTGTGGATATCGCAATGGATATGCGCCCGCTCGCCCGGGTAGGACTGCAGCGTCAGCGTTACCCGTAACCGCACATCACACTCGTTGTAGGTGTTGTTGCCCGGCGGGCCACGCAGGATGATCGTGTCGCCCCGGCGCGCGATACCTTCGTTCTGCGAAAGCAGGTGCTTGATGGTCCGGAACGGCGACTGCAGGCGGCCGTCGCCGGTGGCGTCATTACCCGTCGGGGATACAAACCACTCGGTCGCCGCCGCTGGTCCTGCCGCCAGCCCTGCAAGGCAGAGCAACCCGGTCAACAGTGCGCGAAAGGGTATCGATCCGCGCCAGCCACGATGGCCGCGCCGGCCTTGCCATCGGAGCGAACGGAGATTGGTGGGTTGGTGTGCTCTGTGCATGGCTTCAGGAACGTCGAACGCGGGCGGCACCGGCCTTCGTAGTGTCTGCGCGACACGCGTGGCGACAGGTGCCGGTACATGTTGCCGGTATCTGCGCGTTTTTCCGTTCCACCTTCATGACGACGATCCAACACGGCACAGACACCGGACAGTCGCGCATGCGCTGGAGGGTGCAATGGGAAAGAAAGTTCAAGCGGCGAGACTGCTGGCAGCCCCCGGCCTGCGGCGGCTGGTGTCCACGGCGCTGCCCTGGGAGGGCGTGCTGATACTCAACTACCACCGTGTTGGCGACGGCAGTGCCTCGGTCCATGATCGCGCGCTGTGGAGTGCGTCCTGTACCGCTTTCGATAACCAGCTGTCGTTGCTCAAGACCCATAGCGACGTCATCGCGCTGGACGAGATCGAATCGGCGCTGGAACAGCCCGGCGGCCGCCATGTCGCCATCACTTTCGACGACGGCTATCTCGACAACTACGAGCTCGCCTACCCGTTGCTTCGCCAGCATGGGCTCCCGGCAGCGTTCTTCATCGCCACCGGTTTCATCGACCGCCCCTGCCTGCCGTGGTGGGACGAAATCGCGATGCTGGTCCGCACCACCCCCGCGCGGCAGCTGGAGCTGCGTGACTGGCTACCGGGCCCGCTGTCGCTGGAAGACGGTAATCATGACGCCATCATCCGCACGCTGTTGAAGACCTACAAATCCCTGCAGGGCGAGGACGCGGCGGGGTTCCTGGCCACGCTGCGCGAACAGGCGGGCTGCAATAGCGCGGCAGGGCCGGTGGCGGGCCATTGGATGGATTGGGACATGATCCGTGACATGGCGGCTCACGGGATGACCATTGGTGGCCACACCATGCACCACCCGGTTTTGTCGCGGTTGCCACTTGAGCAGCAACGCGAGGAAATCTCTGGCTGTGCCGCGCGCTTGCGCGAGGAGCTGGACCAGCCCATGGACTATTTTGCGTACCCGGTAGGCGGTCGGGACGCATTCGATGAACACACCCGTCGCTGCCTGGACGAGGCCGGGGTGCGTTTGGCATTTTCCTACTACGGCGGAATCGCCACCCGCGAATCGTCCCGGCACGACATGCCCCGCGTCGCCATCGAGGCTGGCATGGAAAGCAGCCTGTTCCACGCCATGGTGGCGCTGCCCCAGGTATTTTGCCGAAGCACCGAAGCCCCGCGCGATCATCTCCGGGGACCGCTATGAGCGACGACACCGACTTCCTGAAGCTGTACCGGGAGCTGGGAGTGGAGCCTGGCTGCACGCTGCAGGCGTTCAAGCAGGCCTATCGTCGCCGGGTCGCGGAACTGCACCCGGACCGGATGGGCGACGGTGAGCATGACTCCGAGGGACTGAAGGCACTGAACCTGCACTACTCGGCAGCGCTCGGTTTTTATCGCCGGCATGGTCGGCTCCCGGGGACGACACCCGCGGCAGTGCCGGATTTTTCCACCATGGCTGCCGATCCGCAACGCGTACTCCAAGCCAGGCGTGAACGACCGCCCGTGGCGCTCCACCAACGGCCCAATCGCTGGTTGCTGCTTGTACTCAGCCTGGTGGCGATCACCCCCCTGTGGAACCTGATCCCCGGCCTCGATACGGGCACCACGTCCGCCCGACAGGCTTCCTCCTCCGTCCGCGGGGATTCCACCCCGCCCGTCCCCACCCTCGTCGAATTGGGGATGGAGCCCGACGCGGTTACCGAGCTCGCCGGCCCACCCATCGTTGACACCAGCCATGGTGAGCACTGGGTTTATGGCCCCTCGTGGGTGCGCTTCGAGTGCGGCCAGGTGGTCGACTGGTACAGCTCCCCACTGCACCCGCTACCGGTCGCCCACCCACGGCCGGCGCCTCTCCAGGACAAGCAGCTGACCAGGCGACCAGGCGCTTGCCTGGTCGAGCTCCAACACAAGTCCACGGCGCTGCCGGTCGCGGCGTCGTTTGCGCGTCATTCCGGGACCGCCTGACGATGTGCGGCCTGGCCGGATACGTGGGTCACCCGGTTGCGGCCGGGCAGGAGCACGCCACGATCGAGGGCATGATCAGCACCCTGCGCCACCGCGGACCCGACGGCTTCGGCTATCACGTGGACGCCGGGATCGGCCTGGCGCACGCGCGACTGTCAATCATCGACATGGCGACCGGCGCGCAACCGATCCACAACCCGCAGGGCACGGTGTGGACGGTCTTCAACGGCGAGATCTTCAACTACCTCGAACTGCGCGCCGAGCTGGAAGCAAAGGGTCATCGCTTCTACACCCGATCCGATACCGAAGTGATCGTGCACCTCTACGACCGCTACGGCGATGATTTCGTGCAGCACCTCAATGGGCAGTTCGCGATCGCACTGTGGGACGCGACGCGACGCCGCCTGGTGCTGGCTCGCGACCGCTTCGGGATCCGGCCGCTGTACTACACCCGTGCCCGCAACGCGCTGTGGTTCGCGTCGGAAATGAAGGCATTGTTCGCCGCCGTGCCCGAAAAGGCGCAACTGTCTGCACGTGGACTTGTCCAGACCTTCAGCTACTGGGCGCCGCTTGATCCGGACACCGTGTACGAGGATGTACACAGCCTGCCACCCGGTCATCTGATGACCATCGAGCAGGACGGTCGAAGCTCCCTCAACCGCTACTGGGACTGGACATTCCCCGAGACCGGACAATCCTGTCCCGCTGTCCCCTGGCGCAGCATCGACGAGGCTGCGGCGGAACTGCGCGAGCGCCTGATCGACGCCATCCGACTGCAGCTGCGCGCGGATGTGCCGGTGGGTGCCTACCTCAGCGGTGGCCTGGATTCGTCCGGCATCGTTGCCCTCGCCCGCACCTTCACCAACAACCCGGTCCGCACGTTTTCGGTCGCCTTCGATCAGCCCGAGTTCGACGAGAGCGTCCATCAGCAAGCGATGGTCCGACACCTGGGCACCGAGCACACCACGCTGCGGGTGGGCGCGCGCGATATCGGGGACGCGTTCCCGCGCTTTATCGCCCACACCGAGACGCCGGTCCTGCGCACCGCCGGGGTGCCCCTGATGCTGCTCGCCAAAACGGTACGGGAGCATGGCTACAAGGTCGTTCTGACTGGTGAGGGCGCCGATGAGGTGTTCGGCGGATATGACCTGTTCAAGGAAGCCAAGGTACGTCGCTTCTGGGCCCGCCAGCCAGATTCGAAACTGCGTCCCAAACTGCTGGGCCGGCTGTATGGCTATCTCGAGAACTCGCCCGCCGCCAATCCGGCACTGGCGGCGGCGTTCTTCGGCCAGGGCCTGCAACATATCGATCGACCCGTGTTCGCCCACGTGCCGCGATGGACCACCTCGCAACGCGCACTGTCGTTTCTTTCGCCGGAATTACGCGCCAGCGCCGGCGACTGGGACGCGCTCGGATTCGCCGAATCGCGGCTGCCCGACAACATGATGCGTTGGGCGCCCCTGGCGCGCGACCAATACGTCGAAGCCAAGACGCTGCTCGCCGGCTACCTGCTGTCGAGCCAGGGCGACCGGGTGGCAATGGCCGGCTCGATCGAAGGCCGCTTCCCCTACCTGGACCACACGCTGGTCGAATTCGCCAACCGCCTGCCGCCAGCGTGGAAGATCCAGGGGCTCACCGAAAAGGCGATCTTGCGCAAAGCGCTCGGCGACTTGTTGCCAGCCAACATCCTCGCCCGCACCAAACAACCCTACCGCGCACCGGACAGCCAGAGTTTCTTCGTCGACGGCCGCCCGCTGGACTACGTTGCCGCGCTGCTTGATCCCACGCACCTGAGGTCCACCGGACTGTTCGATACCGCGGCCGTAACACGCCTGTATGCCAAGGCGCGCGCCGGCAAGGTCACCGGCTTCGCCGACAACCAGGCCTTCGTCGGCATCGTGTCGACATTGCTGTTGTCACAACGCAAGTGATGCCTGCGCGCCACATCCGTCCACTCCCCCAACAGCATGAGAAACCATGAGAAGCCAAGAAGCGATCGTTGACCTGCTCCATCGCTCCATCGATGCGATCAACACACAGCTGCCGAAAACCCGGCAATTGTCGAAGTCACCGGACTTCCCGCTCGTCGGCCCCGACAGCACCGTCGAATCACTGACCCTGATGAGCTTCATCGTCGATGCTGAGGAGCGCATCCACGATGAGACCGGGGTCGAGTTCGTGCTGGCCGACGGGATCGGCATGCCGCTTGAGCGCAACCCATTCCGGACGCTGGACACCCTCGCAGGCGATATCGCAATGCGGCTTGAGCATCAGTGACCCCGCAATAATGGAGGTAGCAACGAGCCATGCCTGACCAGACGAACCACTGCCTGGTGCTGTCGGACTTCAACGTCCAGATCCTCATCAACTACCTTGAGGCGGCGGAATGCTGGCCGTCGTTCAGCGCCGCCGCCGGGCCGTTCGGGCAAGTCGAGCAAATGCTCGTCGACGTCCGCAGTCCGGCTTGGCAACCGACGCCCGAATGCACGGTGATCTGGACACGGCCACAGGCCGTCATACCGATGTTTTCGGACGTCCTGTCGTTCGCCGGCTTCTCCCTGCAAGCACTGCTCGCCGAGGTGGACCGTTACGCAGCGCTGGTGGCGCGCTCGGCGGGACGAAGCCGGATCATCCTCGTGCCCACATGGGTGGCGCCCTCGGCGGAGCGAGGCTGGGGGCCGCTCGACTATCGCAGCGACCGCGGCATCCAGGCCACGCTGGCACGGATGAACCTGCGCCTGGCCGAACGCCTGGAGGTTCACGACAACGTGTTCGTCCTCGACGCGCAGCGCTGGCTACTCGCCGCCGGACCTCGCGCGTATGCGCCGAAGCTGTGGTTCATGGGCAAGGTTCCCTTCGGCAACGACGTATTCGCGGAGGCGGCCCGGGACATCCGCGCCGCGCTCGCCACCCTGCATGGCGGTACGCGCAAACTGATCGTGCTCGACCTGGACGACACGCTCTGGGGCGGTGTCGTCGGCGATCTTGGATGGGAGAACCTGCTGCTCGGTGGCCACGATCCAGCCGGAGAGGCGTTCGTGGAGTTCCAGCAGGCCCTCAAGTCGATGACCCGGCGCGGCATCGTTCTCGGCATCGCCAGCAAGAACACCGAATCTGTCGCGCTCGCGGCCATCGGCAACCATCCGGAAATGCGCCTGGGGCTGGAAGATTTCGCCGGCTGGAGGATCAACTGGCAAGACAAGGCGCAGAACATTGCCGACCTCGCCAACGAACTCCGGATCGGCCTGCAATCGGTGGTGTTCCTCGACGACAACCCGGTCGAACGCGAGCGCGTGCGTACTGCACTGCCGGAGGTACTGGTCCCGGACTGGCCCAAGGACCCCATGTTGTATGCATGCACCCTGCGCAAGCTGGATTGTTTTGACCGGCTGCACCATACCGTGGAGGACTCGGCACGCACCGGGCTTTATCAGGCCCAGAGGCACCGTGAAGCCGAGCGCCTGGAGGCCGGCGACATCGATACCTGGCTGCGTGGACTCGACACCACCGTCACCGTCGAGCCCCTGACCGACGCCAACCTGACCCGGGTGGTGCAGTTGCTCAACAAGACCAATCAGATGAACCTGCGCACCCGCCGCCTGACGGAGCGCGAAACCAGCCAATGGGCGGCACAGCCGGGAAACCACCTGTGGGCGTTCCGTGTTGCCGACCGGCTGGGTGACTCGGGCATCACCGGCATCGCGAGCTTCTCGTTGCAGGGCGAAAATTGCGTGGTTGCCGACTATGTCCTCAGCTGCAGGGTCATGGGACGCAAGATCGAGGAGACGCTGCTGGCGTGGGTAGTCGCACGCGGCCGTGACCTGGGGGCAACCAAAGTCGTCCTGGAGCTGCTGCCTACTGCGAAGAACCTTCCATGCCTGGAGTTCCTCGGGAGATCCGGCCTCGATGGCCACGGAACAACGCGCTTCACGTTTGCTACCAGCGATGCCTACCCGCAGCCCGATGCGGTCAAGCTCGTCCACGGTAGGCCGGAGGCTTCGAGGCAATGAATACCGGATCCGAGCTCGCCCGCATCAAGTGGCCGGAGGGATACCGTTTCGCGTTCAGCATTTTTGACGACACCGATCGAAGCACCTTGGACAACGCGCCGCATGTCTATGCGCTGCTGCGAGATCTCGGACTGAGAACGACGAAGTCGGTGTGGCCCCTGCAGGGCACGCGCCAACCCAGTGTCGTCGGAGGCTCGACGTGCGCCGACCCGGCCTACCTGGCCTGGGTGCAACAGTTGCAGCGCGAAGGCTTCGAGATCGGCCTGCACAACGTCACTTACCACAGCTCCACACGCGAAGAGGTTCGCGCGGGGCTGGGGAAGTTTTCGGAGTTTTTCGGCGGCCCACCGCGATCGCTGGCCACCCACACCGACTGCCGTGATGGCATGTACTGGGGCAGTGCCCGCGTCAGCAATACCCATCGTCTGGTGTATGACGCCCTGACCCGCTTCCGCCAGCGTGGCTTCGGTGGCCACGTGCAGGGTGACCCGCACTTCTGGGGCGATATGTGCCTGGAGCAGGTCGACTACGTCCGCAACTTCACGTTTCCGGGATTGAACACCTTGAAGACCTGCCCGTGGATGCCCTATTTCGACGCCGATCGGCCCTGGGTCAAGGCCTGGTTCGCCTCGTCGGAGGGCGCAAAAGTCACGCTGTTCAACAACGCCCTGTCCGAGGGGGCCCAGGACGAGCTGGTGGAGGAAGGAGGCGCCTGCATCATGTACACCCATTTCGGCAAGGGCTTCGTCAGCGACGGAGCACTCAACCCACGCTTTGTCGAATTGATTACGCGTCTTTCCCGGCGCGGTGGCTGGTTCGTTCCCGTCTCCACCCTGCTCGACCATATCGCCACGACCCGCGGCGGCATCCACCCGCTGGCACGTCGTCAACGTGGCCAGCTGGAGCGTCGCTGGCTGGCGCACAAGCTCAGTCACGGCACGTCCTGAGGGCGCTGGTGACCATCGAGTCCTACAACGAGCATCACCAGGCGGCCGTCGCGCGATTCAACAAGCGCTTGCGCCGCGGTGGCTCGGCGTTCCAGTTTCCCGCGTCGTGCCGGATCCCCTGGCCGCCGCGGGCCCCCGGAGGGCCGACCTACATGGAAGGGTTCGTCGTGGTGGAAGACGATACCGTCCGTGGCGGATACCTGATCAAACACCAGCCGTTCGTGCTCAACGGCGCCCTGGTTCAGGACGTCAAGAACCTGCAGCTGCCCCTGTCCGAGGGCAGCATCGATCCCACCTTCAGCCGTGTCAGCGTGGAGATCCTCACCACCGCAACGCGCCGCCACAAGCGCCTCTATGCGCTCGGCATGGGCGGCATCCACACGCCGCTGCCCAAGGTGCTGGCCAGCATGGGCTGGAGCAGCCAACTGGTGCCGTTCTTTTTCCGCGTGATCCGTCCGTCGTCGTTCCTGCGCAATATCCGCATCCTGCGCACAACCACCACGCGCCGCCGGATGCTGGACCTGGCCGCGGCTACGGGCATCGGTGGCGTGGCGCTGAGGCTGTTGCACCTTGTGCTGACAAGACCGGGCCGGCATCGCTGCACGGTCGAAGTCGTCGACCACTTCGATGTCTGGGCCGATGACATCTGGCGGCATGCACGCGGCGACTACGCATTGATTGCACTGCGCGATGCGGATGGCTTGAACACGCTGTATCCCTCGACCAATCCCAAGCCCATACGCCTGCGAGTGTCACGTGCCGGTCGCGACCTGGGCTGGGCGATCGTTTTCGACACCCAGCTGGCCGGCCACAAGCAGTTCGACAACATGCGGCTGGGAACGATCGTGGACTGTCTCGCGCTGCCGGGCGAGGAGACTGACGTCGTACATGCCGCCACCGACCACCTCCGGGCGCGCGGCGTCGACCTGATCGTCAGCAACCAACGCCATGCAGCGTGGTGCAAGGCATTACGCGCACGCGGTTTCCTCCCGGGGCCGTCGAACTACGGATTCCTGGCCTCCAAGGCACTGGCATCGGCCCTGTCGCCTTGGAACGAAAATATCGCCCGCGTGCACATAACCCGTGGCGACGGCGACGGCCCGATCCACATCTGACCGGTACGGTTTGCAGCCTTACTCGCCGTCCAGCGGCAGCGCTGTGCCTTCTGCCTCGGCCTGCAGCACGCTGCGACGGATCTTGCCGGTACCGGTCTTGGGCAGCGCGTCACGGAACTCGACTTCACGCGGCACCATGAACTCCTCGAGGTGGGCGCGGCAATGGGCGATGACTGCACGTGCATCGATATCCGTCCCATCGGTCACCACGATGGCCTTGAGCGACTGGCCAAGGATCTCGTCGGGCACCCCGACCAGCGCCGCCTCGCGCACGCCCGGCAGCGCATACAGCACGTTCTCCACTTCCTTGGGGCTGACCTTCTCGCCGCGGGATTTCAGAATCTCGTCCTTGCGCCCGACGAAGTACAGATAGCCCTCGGCATCCATGCGGAACAAGTCCCCGGTGTGCAGGACTTTTTCCCAGGGGTAGCGGCCGGGCTTCAGCGCTTTGGCGGTCGCCTGCGGATTGTTCCAGTAGCCCTGCATCACGTGACCGCCGCGCACGACCAACTCGCCGACCATGCCCCGCGGCACCGCCTTGCCCTGCTCATCGGCCACCCAGACCTCGGTGCCGGGAATGGCGATGCCGACACTGTCGGGCCGGACGGCGAGCTGCTCCGGCGGCAGCCAGGTGCAGCGCTTGGATTCGGTCATCCCGTACATGGAGTAGATGCGCGCCTGCGGAAAGATCTCCTGCAACCGACGGATGTGGGCGGGGGGCAGCGCCGCCGCGGTGTTGGTCAGGTAACGAACGCTGCGCGCCCAATCGGGATTGAAGTTGCGCAATTGCACGATCAACGCCGCCATCGTCGGCACCATCGGGAAACCGGTGATCTGCCTGCTTGCAAGTTGTGGCAGGACCTTCTGCGGAAAGGCGAATGACTTCTCCAGCACCAGCGTCGCGCCCATCTTCACGCACATGAGCAGCTGATACAGGCCGTAATCGAACGACAGCGGCAGCACACTCAGCACCACGTCGTCGCTGCGCGCTTGCAGGTAGGTAGTGATGGAAGTCGCGGCGTGATCGATGTTCTTGTGCGTCATCATCACGCCTTTTGGCAGGCCGGTGGACCCGGAGGTGTAAACCAGCATCGCCAGATCGATGTCGATGCCGGCCGACCCCGGTAGCCGCCCAGCTGCGCGCGAGACAAAGCTGCCGTAGTCCACCGTGCCAGGGGGCAGTTGCGTCGCCGGCTCGTTGACGACCACCACACGGCGCACGCTGGGGGCCTGTCTGGCAGCCTCCAGCGCGGTTGCCGCCAAACTGGCCTGGGTGAACAGTACCGAGGCTTCGCAATCGGCCAGCACGAAGCCGAGTTTATCGGCCTTGGTGGTCGGGTTGATGACGCAAAACACGCCACCCGCCTTCAGCGTGCCAAACACGCCAACCGCAGCCTCGATGCGGTTATCCATGAAGATCACGCACCGCTCGCCGTTGGCCATGGTGGCCTCGCCGGTCAGCGCCGCGGCAAATCGATCCGCCGCGATATCCAACTCGGCGTACCCGATGCGGCGATCACCCTGGATAATCGCCGCCTTGCCAGGATTGCCGCGCGCCGCCTGGGCCAGGTGATCTTCGTACCGGCTCATCCGGCCAGGCTCATCTCGGCCAGCTTGCGGTCCACGTAATTTCCCAGGTTGGCGATGCTGTCGAGATTGTCCGGAATGACATCCTCGTCATCGACGACTATCCCGAACTCCTCCTCCAGCCAGGTGACCATCACCAGCACGCCCATCGAGTCCATGACCCCGGTCTCGATCAAGCTCTGCGTTGATGAATATTCCTCTCCGGGCAGTGCCGACGGGAACGACAGGTGCACGAACTGCCTGACACGACTTTCGGTAACTTCCACGCAGGATTCCTCATTCATGTATCGGGATTTCAACGGGGTTCCATCTATCTGGCACCACGCCGGAACAGCACCACTTCCACGGTCTGCAGCATGATCATCAGGTCCAACAACAAGCCCTGGTTCTTGACGTAGAACAGGTCGAACTTGAGCTTCTCGCCCGCGTCGTGGACCGAGGCGCCATAGGGATAGCGCAATTGAGCCCAGCCGGTCAGGCCCGGCTTCACCGAATGGCGCACGGCGTAGTAGCGCAGTTGCTCATCGAGCTGCTCGACAAACTGCGGTCGCTCCGGCCGTGGCCCCACAAAGCTCATATCGCCGCGCAATACATTGAACAACTGCGGCAACTCGTCCAGTCGCGTCAGGCGGATAAAGGCCCCTACCCGCGTGACCCGGCTGTCATTGGTGGTGGCCCAGCGGGCGACACCATCGGCTTCGGCATCGGCGCGCATGCTGCGGAATTTGGCCAGCTGGAAACTCCGGCCGGCCTCTCCAACCCGGGTCTGCCGGTACAGGATCGGCGAGCCCGACTCCAGCCACACGCACACTGCAACGACCAGCATCACCGGCCAGGCCACCAGCAACAGCAACGTCGCCGCCACCAGATCGAAGAACCGCTTGCTCAGCCGTCGCGGCAGTGAGTGGTCGAACCCACCGGAGAAGATCAATGACGAAGGATCAACCACGTTCAAATTGAGCAGGCCCGCCTCGCGCTCGAAGAAATCCGGCAAGGCCGTCAACCTCACGCCCCGTTGCGCGCAAGCGAGCATGTCATCCATGGGCAACCCGCCGCGACGCTCGTCCGGAGCGATCACGATCTCGTGCACGTTCAGTGCCTTGACCGTTTCCCACAGCACATTGCCCACGTCGATCCGCAGTTCCTTGGGCACCACCAGTGGCTGTCCCGGTAGCGGCACGAATCCTTCAATCGCAAACGACTCGCGGTCGCTGCGCCGACGCATGCTGGTGTTGATCAGCTGGGCGTTGTACCCCGCACCCAGCACCAGTACCCGCCGCTTGAACAACTCGGCGCCAAACAGGTACCGGGTAAACATGCGGAACGCGTAGATGGTGACCAGGCCCAGCATCAACGCGATGGTCAGCACGCCGCGCCCGATGTACGTACGCGGCACGGCGTAGTACAGCACCAGCAACGCAACGCCACCGAATGCGAACGACGCCACCAGACGCAGACCGAACTCCTTTCGGTTGAGCCGTCCGTGCTCGCGGTACAGGGCAAATGCCGCCATCGACGCGGTCAGCACGATGGCGACCAGCAAGGTCCGAAATGGCGCCGTCTGCACGAACATCGCACGGCTTTCAGGCTCGTCCATGAAGCGCAACCAGACCGCTGCGTTGACCGACAGCAACAAGATTGACAGCTCCATCAGCCACAGGCCCCGAATCACCAGCCGGGCACGGCTTGCCGATACGCTCTTCATTACCCAGATGTCCGCTTCATGGTTTTCCCCCGCAACATCGCATCGACTGTCCCGACTCACCTTCAACCAACGCCAATGGCGCCGGCGTCCGGTCACCGACGCAAGGGGCGCTGCCGGACTGGCCGCTACCGACGTCGACCCGCGTTTTTCTGGGAGGCCACTACGACGAGACGCTGCATGATCATCGACTTCAACACTGGGACGTGTCCGGAACACGTCGAGACCGACCTGTGCATTGTTGGTGGTGGTGCGGCCGGGCTCGCGATCGCACGTGAGTTCCTTGGCACCCCACTGCAAGTGTGTGTGCTCGAAAGCGGCGGACTGGAGGGCACGGAACGCAATCAGGCGCTGTACGACGGCTCGTCAGTCGGCAATCCGGAGCTCGATCCAGCCAGCGGCCGGATGCGGGTATTCGGCGGAAGTTGCACCCTGTGGGGCGGCGGCTGCATTCCCATGGACGGGATGGACGCGCGCGAATGGATGGCCCACAGCGGCTGGCCTGTCTCGCATGCCGATCTTGAGCCTTATTTCATGCGGGCACGTTCGTTCTGCCAGCTCGACAATCAGGATCTGGCAGAGGCCTGCTTCCTGAGCCAGCCCAAGGTTCCACCCCTGCCGTTTGACCCGGACGTACTCGCCAACCAGATATACACGATCAGCCCGGTCCTGCCGGGGGAGTCCTACCGGCGCCAGTTCGAGCAGGCGGACAACATCCGGGTGCTGCTGCACGCGAACTTGCTGGAACTGGAAACCGACGACGAAGCAAAGCAGGTCCAGGTGGCAAGAGTTGCTTCGTTGAACGGCCACGTCACGCGGATCCGCGCACGCCAGTATGTCCTGGCCTGCGGCGGCATCGAGAACGCGCGCCTGCTGTTGTTGTCAGACTCCGTAATGCCATCGGGACTGGGTAACCAGAACGATCTTGTCGGCCGTTATTTCATGGATCATCCCAGCGGAAAACTGGGGACGATCCGCACCGACACGCCGGAGATCCTGACCCGTCCCTACAACAGCTCGTCTCCGTCGAAGACCGCCGTGCCGGCTCACCCGGAGATATGCCTGTCTCGACAGGCCCAGCGTGACCACCGGATCCTCGGCGCGCGGGTACGGCCTTTTGCAGTAGAAGAGTCCGTGCCCGCCGGGATCCAGGCGCTACGCGAGTTTCGCGCTGCTCTGCACCCGCAGCCGGAAGATGAAAGCACTGCCTTGGGCAGGCGACTATCTTCCCGCAACAACGGCGAGGAGCCCATCTTCCGTACCAAACCAACCCACGGCCTCCCGCGGCTGGCGATACGGACGGCACTGGGTAGTAAAGACATTGCCGCCGCATTGATACGCAAGGCGAGTCGGCGCGCTACCGTCCCCAGTCGCCGCGTGGACCTGATCGGATTCTTTGAACAAGCCCCCAACCCCGACAGCCGCATCACCCTGGGGACGGACCTCGACGCCCTCAATCAACGCAAGGTCTGTGTCGACTGGCAGCTGACCGAGCTGGACATCCGTACTTACCAAATAGCGGCCTCGTTGTTTGGCGACACGCTTGCCAAGGCATGCGGTGGCGTGTTCGAGATGGAGCCGTGGCTAAAGCCGGGCCACGCCCCGCCGCGTCTACCGTTGTCCGGCTCGGCCCACCACCTGGGCACAACCCGCATGGATGACGATCCCCGGCGCGGCGTGGTCGATCGCCAATGCCGCGTCCATGGAATAGACAACCTCTATGTTGCGGGCAGTTCGGTATTCCCCACCGGCGGCTGGGCATTCCCGACGTTCACCATCGTCGCCCTGGCGGTCCGCCTGGCCGAGCACCTGCACACCCAACTGGCCACGCGTCCCGAAGCTGCGCTTGCGTGATCCACGAGGCAAAACGGACAAGGGCCGATGAGTCAACACTCATCGGCCCTTGTCCGTTTTGTATGGTGCGCCCGGAAGGATTCGAACCTCCGACCCCCAAGTTCGTAGCCTGGTGCTCTATCCAGCTGAGCTACGGGCGCGCAGTCGGAGAATTATGACGATCATTCTCAATCTCGTCAAATTTTCCGGCGCTGCTTTTGCAAATTGGCGGAGAGTGAGGGATTCGAACCCTCGATGGAGTTTAACCCCCATACTCCCTTAGCAGGGGAGCCCCTTCAGCCACTCGGGCAACTCTCCGCGACACACACGATGTGCGGGCGGGAAGCATAACGGCTCACCCAACCGGGGGCAAACTTTTTGTCAGTCTGTTTCGCTTTTCCCCGTATCCACCTCGGCTTCTTCGCCACGCACCTCGGGCTCTTCGCCGCGCTGGATGCGCTGGTAGATCTCTTCGCGGTGGACTGCAACATCCTTGGGAGCGGTGATGCCGACTCGCACCTGGTTGCCCTTCACCCCGAGCACGGTGACAGTCACCGAGTCGCCGATCATCAGGGTCTCACCGACGCGACGGGTCAAAATTAGCATGGGTAAAGTCTCCTTGTACCGGTACATCGTGCCCGGTAGGTTACGCCTACGCAATTACGCCAGGCGCTTCCAGTTTCAGTAAACGGAAATTATCTGCTTGACCGGACAAAGTCCGCAAGCGAAGAAAGTCATGGGTCGAGGGATTCGTTCAGTCCCAAACGCGTACCGACCCATACGGGTACACCCGCAAGCGCCGCGGCCAGTGACGGGCTGTCCTCGCCCCCGCCCTGCGCCATGTCTGGCCGTCCGCCGCCCTTGCCATTGATCTGACCCGCGATATGCCCCAACAGTTCCCCCGCCTTGACCTTGCCCAACGCGCTGCCGCTGACGCCCGCCACCAATGCCGCCTTGCCGCCTTTGGCACCGGCCAGGACGATCACCGCGTCACCCAGCTGGTTCTTCAACCGGTCCAGGGCGTCGCGCAATGCCTTGGCATCAAAGCCCTCCAGCCGCGCCGCAAGGACCCTGACCCCCACCACGTCCACGGCCGATCCCGCCAGGTCGGCGGTTGCGCCCGAAGCGGCGCTGGCCTTGATTGCGTCCAGTTCGCGCTCGAGCTTTTTCTGCCGCTCCAGCAAATGCCGCACCTTGTCGGCCAGCTCGGCTGGACTCCCGCCCAGCAGGTGGGCCAGATCACCCAGACGTTGCTCTTCACCGGCAATGTGGTCCAGCGCGCCCTGCCCGGTCAGCGCTTCGATCCGACGTACGCCGGACGACACCCCGCCTTCGGAAACAATCTTGAACACACCGATGTCGCCGGTACGCGACACATGGGTCCCGCCGCACAGTTCGGTTGAGGTATCGCCCATCCGCAGCACGCGCACCTGATCGCCGTATTTCTCGCCGAACAACGCCATGGCACCGAAATCCAATGCCGACTGCATGTCCATCTGGTGGGTTTCCGCTTCATGGTTGGCGCGGATCTCGGCATTGACCCGCCGCTCGATATCGGCCAACTCGTCGTTGGTGACCGGCTGGATGTGCGAGAAGTCAAAGCGCAACCGCTCCGGCGCCACCAGCGAGCCTTTCTGCACCACGTGGGTGCCCAGCACATTGCGCAACGCGGCGTGCAACAGATGAGTGGCGGAATGGTTGAGCACGGTCGCGCCGCGACGGGCCTGGTCGACCGACCCGGCCACCTTGTCACCGCGCACCAGGGTACCGGCCGCAAGCGTGCCGATATGTCCGTGGAACTGACCGGCAAACTTCAGCGTGTCATGCACGTCGAACAGGGCATCGCCGAGGACCAGAGCACCGGCATCACCGACCTGTCCACCACTTTCGGCGTAGAACGGTGTACGGCCCAGGATCACCACGGCGTCGTCGCCAGCCTGGATCGATTCCACTGGGCGGCCCTGCTTGAGTAGCGCGACCACTTCCAGATCGCGCTCCTCCAGACGGTCATAGCCAAGAAATTCGGTGGCCGACAGACGCGCCGCCAGCTCGGCTGGCAATGTGGTGGCATTGCCGAATTTCCCCGCCGCACGCGCCATCTCGCGTTGGTGCGCCATGGCCGCATCAAAACCCGCCATCTCGATCGTCAAGCCGCGTTCACGCGCGATATCGGCGGTCAGGTCGACCGGGAATCCGTAGGTGTCATACAGGCGGAAAGCATCGGCGCCTGGGATGACGTCCGTGGAGCGCGCGGCAACCTCATCGAATATGCGCATGCCCGAGTCCAGCGTCTCG
This sequence comes from Lysobacter sp. A378, assembly GCF_054052125.1. Lineage (NCBI taxonomy): Bacteria > Pseudomonadati > Pseudomonadota > Gammaproteobacteria > Lysobacterales > Lysobacteraceae > Lysobacter > Lysobacter sp. A378. Next base: position 1,065,117 of record NZ_JBSVRK010000002.1, read on the forward strand.
GCGAAACGCTCCTCCTCGGCCAGCAACGACCGCTCGATCAACACCCGGTCCCGGATCAGCTCCGGGTAGGCGTCGCCCATGACCTCGATCAGCGGGCCGAGCATGCGGTGGAAGAACGGCTCCTTCTGGCCGAGCATCCAGCCATGGCGCAGGGCACGCCGGATGATCCGGCGCAGCACGTAGCCGCGGCCTTCGTTGGATGGCAGCACGCCATCGACAATCAGGAAGCTGCAGGCCCGGATGTGGTCGGCAATCACCCGCAATGACTTGTTGTCCAGGTCGGTCGTGCCGGTCAGTCGGCCAGCGGCGGCAATCAGGTGCTGGAACAGGTCGATCTCATAGTTGCCGTGCTTGCCCTGCAGGATCGCGGCCAGGCGCTCCAGGCCCATGCCGGTGTCGACACAGGGCGCCGGCAGCGGGGCGAGACTGCCGTCGGGCTGGCGGTCGAACTGCATGAACACCAGATTCCATATCTCGATGAAGCGGTCGCCGTCTTCGTCGGGCGAGCCCGGGGGGCCGCCGAAGTGCGCCGGGCCGTGGTCGTAGAAGATCTCGGTGCAGGGGCCGCACGGGCCGGTATCGGCCATCTGCCAGAAATTGTCGGAGGCGAACGGCGCACCCATGTTGTCGCCGATCCGGATGATCCGCTCGGGCGGCAGGCCGATCTGCTTGTTCCAGATCTCAAACGCTTCGTCGTCGGTGTGATAGATGGTCGCAAGCAGCCGCTCCGGCGGCAGCTTCCAGACTTCGGTCAACAGCTGCCAGGCCCACTTGATCGCGTCTTCTTTGAAGTAATCGCCGAACGACCAGTTGCCGAGCATCTCGAAAAACGTGTGATGGCGCGCGGTGTAGCCGACCTGGTCCAGGTCGTTGTGCTTGCCTCCGGCACGCAGGCAACGCTGGACGTCGGCCGCACGCACGTAACCGGGCTTTTCGCTTCCCAGGAACACGTCCTTGAACTGGACCATGCCGGAGTTGGTGAACAACAACGTCGGGTCGTTGGCGGGTACCAGCGGCGCGGAGGGCACGATGGTATGTCCGCGCTCGCGGAAAAATTCGAGGAAATCGCGACGGATATCGTTGGTACTGGGATGGGTAGCGTTATTCATTAACTTGCCACGGCTGTCGAAGGGCTGGGCACGCTGGCGCTGCGCCGGTCCCCGCAAGATGAGGGCTCCGGGCCGCAGAGACAACTGCGCGAAGCCGCCAAGCGTATCAGGGGCCGAACCTCGACACGAACATGGCCTCTCCTTGCCCTGCGACGGTGAGCCGCCAGCCAGCGCGCATCGGGCACTGCACCTAATCGTCTGGATCGTAACGAGTCGCCGCCCTCACCACATCACCGGGGAATCCGCGGCGCATCAGCATGTCCGCTGCCTTGCGACGTAGCGACAGGTCCTCCGGGACCGTATCGCCGTAGCGGCGACGGACCAGGTCACGGGCATTTTCGGTCCAGTCGCCTTCAAAGGTATCCATCGCCGTAAGGATGGCATCGCTGTCCAGCCCGTGCGTACGCAGTTCGGCGCGGATATGGATTGGCCCGTAGCTCCCCCCAACGCGAGCCCGGACCAGACTTTCCGCAAAGCGGCCGTCATCCTGCCAGCCCGCCTCGGTGAGCTTGTCCACGACGACCAGGACTTCGTCCGCATCAAGCCCTCGCGAGGTCAACTTCGCGATCAGCTCCTTGCGCGAGTGCTCGCGGCGCGTCAACAGGCCAAGCGCCCGGTCGGTCACGCTGGCCGGCGGGCGCTTGCGGCCTCGACCCGCTCCAGCCGCCGAGCCGGTGCCGGTGTCAAACAGGCCGCCATCGCGGCCATCGTCGTCAGGGCGTTCGTCCTGCATGATTCTGTCGTAAGAGGCGATCAGGCCTCCGCTTTCTCCGCTTTACCGGCCTTGGCGGATTTCGCCGGCTTGCGACTCACGGCATCGTCCGCCTTATCGTCCGATCCCGCATCAGCCAACGCCGGGTTGGCCTCCGCCGGCACCAGTAGTTTGCGCAGCGCCGCCTCCAGGCCCTCGGCCAGTGCCGGGTTGTCTTTGAGGTATTGACGGGCGTTCTCCTTGCCCTGGCCGATACGCTCCTCACCCATGCTGTACCAGGCGCCCGCCCTGTCGACCAGCTTTGCCTCCAGGCCCATTTCGATCAACTCGCCCTCGCGCGAGATGCCTTCGCCGTACAGGATCTCGGTGAATACCTGCTTGAACGGCGGTGCCAGCTTGTTCTTGACCACCTTGATCTTGGTCTGGTTGCCAATGATCTCATCGCCTTTCTTGACCGCTCCGATGCGGCGGATGTCCAGGCGCACCGAGGCGTAGAACTTCAGGGCGTTGCCACCCGTGGTCACCTCGGGGCTCTGGCCGGGCATCATCTGGCCGATCTTCATACGCAACTGGTTGATGAAGATCACCAACGTGCCCGAACGCTTGATGTTGCCGGTCAGCTTGCGCAATGCCTGGCTCATCAGACGAGCTTGCAGGCCGGGCAACTGGGCGCCCATTTCGCCCTCGATCTCGGCACGAGGGGTCAGCGCGGCGACGGAGTCGACCACCACGATATCGACCGCCGCCGACCGTACCAGCATGTCGGCGATTTCCAGCGCCTGCTCGCCGGTGTCGGGCTGCGACAGCAGCAGGTCGTCGACGTTGACACCCAGTTTGGCGGCATAGATCGGGTCGAGTGCGTGCTCGGCATCGATGAACGCAGCGGTGCCGCCGGCCTTCTGGCACTCGGCGATCGCTTGCAGGGTCAAGGTGGTCTTGCCGGAGGATTCCGGGCCGTAGATCTCAACCACCCGTCCCTTGGGCAGGCCGCCGATGCCAAGCGCGATATCCAGCATCAACGAGCCGGTGCCGATCACCTCGGCCGCTTCGACCACCCGGTCGCCCATGCGCATGACCGAGCCTTTGCCGAACTGCTTCTCGATCTGCCCCAGTGCCGCGGAAAGAGCTCGCTTCTTGTTCTCGTCCATTGTGGGTTTCCTTGCTGCCATCAGTTGAGTGGATCCAGACTACGTGGGGCCGGTCGCACGGATTGCGACACAGCCACGACTACGACACTAAGATTGGTTCGCGGTACCGGCCTATCATCCCCGGCGCCGTCTTCGGGTCGGAAAGCGCCGCGCCCCGGCTCGGAATCAGCGGTGGTTTATCTGCCACGACGCACCAATCCGCAATACAGCCCCTCTATGGCAAAGTCCTGGTCCGGCTGGACCTCGATGGGCTGGTAATCGGGATTGCGTGGCAACAGCCGGATCCGGTCCTTGCCGACCTTCAGCAGCTTGACCGTGATTTCATCGTCGATGCGGGCAACGACGATCTGCCCGTTTCGCGCCTCCGGGGTGCGATGGACGCCAATCAGGTCGCCATCGAAAATCCCCTCGTCGCGCATCGAGTCACCCTGGACCTTGAGCAGGTAGTCCGGCGACGGGAAGAAAATGTTGCGATCCATCAGTACGTAGTCATCGGACCCGATATCCGCACCAATCGGTGTGCCTGCGGCGACCCGTCCCAGCACCGGCAGCCGCAACGCTTCTTCCACCGCCGGCCCCGGCATGCCCCTGGCATTGCCGTTGCCGCTGTTATCGCTGCCTTCGGGCACGGCCGGGCCAAGCACCCGGATCCCGCGGGCCTTGCCAGGCAACCGGCTTATCGCCCCTGCCTGCTCCAGAGCGTCCAGATGGTATTGCGCCGCCCGTACGCCGGCAAAACCCATCGCCCGGGCGATTTCGACTTGTGACGGCGGCACCCCTTCCTCGGCGATGCTATCGACGATCAAGGCAAGGATGGCTTGCTGGGTTTCAGTGAGCGCGTTCATTAGCAGTAATACTACTAACGATGATCATGACGATGCAAGCGTTGCCCGATATCCGGCGTTGCCGGCGGCGCGACGGGTCAGGCGGCAGCCAGGTCGAGCAGCCCGTGCAGCGCCGCCGCGACGGTCTGTCGACGCACCGCCTCGCGGTCGCCGTCGAAATGGAACACCAGTGCGGTCGGATACCCGCCCCGGCGCTTCCAGGCAATCCAGACTGTTCCAACCGGTTTGTCCTCGATCCCGCCGCCAGGGCCGGCAATGCCGGTCACCGCCACGCCAAGACTTCCTCCGGAATGCACCAGGGCACCGGAGACCATCTCGATCGCGGTTTCGCGACTGACCGCACCATATTCCTCCAGGGTGCTGGCCTGCACTCCCAGCATCGCCTGCTTGGCCTCGTAGCTATAGGCGGCAATGCCGCACTCGAACCACTCCGAGGAACCCGGGATATCGGTCAGGGTCTTGGCGATCCAGCCGCCGGTACAGCTCTCGGCGGTCACCAGTCGATGGTGATGCTGGCGTGCCGCCGCGGCAACTTTCCCGGCGAGTCGATGAAGGGCGGCGTCGGAGGCGTCTTTGCTCATGGACGGACTATAGCGGGCGGACGCCATCGCCACGTAACAAAAAGCCGCAGGAGCGCGATCAGCCGCTCCTGCGGGTTCAAATCAACCCCGCCGGTCAGTCACTCCTGTCAGTAACGTACGCGCAAGGTCATGCCGTAGGTGCGCGGTGCCCCGGGAAAGGCGTTCCACGCGTCCGCCTGCAAGGGCGCGTCAAAGCCGACCTGGATGTAGTCCTCATCGGTCAGGTTGTCCGCCCACAGCTCCAGCATCCAGCTGCGGTCGCTGGCACCGATGCCCACGCGCATGTTGGCGGTCGTGTAGGCGCGCTGCACCTTCTGCGGATCAAGGTCGGAGCCGGTGTTGGAGTCGGACGTGTGCTTGGCGCCAATGTTGAAACGGCCGATCAGGTTGGCCCCGATATCCTGCTCGTAGGTGACCGAGGCCGTGCCCGACCACAGCGGCGCGAAGCTGGCACGACTGCCGGGCAACAAGGCCAGGTCGTCATCCGGCAGCGGATGGTTGCCATACTGGGTATCGGCGTACATCAACCCGCCCTGCAACAGCAGCCCGTCAATGCCGGTCTGCCAGATCATCTCGGCGTCGACGCCCTGCGACACGACTTCCGGAATCGCCCGCACCACGAAGCTGGTACCCAGGAAGCTGTTGAGCTGGAAGTCGGTGTAGGTCTGATGGAACAAGGTCGCGTTGAGCAACAGGTCGCCGCCGGCCCAGGTGGTACGTGCACCCAACTCATAGCTGTCGACAAACTCACCCGGGAACGAGGTGTCGTCGACCGGCGTGATCCCATTGGTGCCGCTGGACAGGCCATTGGACGACTGCACCCGGTCCAGGTTGAAACCGCCGGCCTTGTAGCCGCGCGCGGCCGACAAGTAAGTCATCACCTGCTCGTTCCAGCGATAAGCGGCCTTCACCGTTCCGGACCATTCGCTTTCGTCACGCGACTGATTGGTCACCCGACCGTTATGCAGGGCATTGGCCCAGGGCAGGCACATGTAACCGGCGACCTGCGGCGCCGCGCCGGGGACCACGGCACCCAGCAACGCCGCCTGGGTTTCCGGCGGCAAACTCGCGAAGCCGTTGATGCGCGAGGCGATCGCAGCGCCTACGCGCCCACCCGGGTTGGCCAGGGCCGCGCCGCAACCCACGGAGCCATTGGGGTTGCTGTAGATCGACGAAAGGTCTTTCTCCTCGCGGGTGTAGCGCAGGCCCAGGGTCAGGTCCAACGCGTCGGTGGCGTGCCAGGTGTTGTTGGTGAACAACGCCAGCGCACGCGACTCCTGCTCATACAGGTCCAGCGCGCCAAGACCGGCGAAGTTGGTCCCGAATGGCTGGCCGCTGACCTGCGACATGAACAACGCCGGGTTCGACATGTCCACCGTCAGCCCCATCGGCGCCAGGCCGGCAGCGACCGCGCCCAATACCTGACTGCCCACCAGGGTCGACAAGTAGGGCTCGTAGGCCGCGCCGATCCGGTAGGAGTCGTTGCGGTCCAGGTCCTCGTTGGCATAGAACAGCCCCACCATCCAGTCGACACTGTCGGTCGCGCCGGTCAGGCGAAATTCCTGACTGAAGGTCTCGAAGCCGGTGAACGACTCGTCCGGGTCGGCCTTGCGATACAGGATGTCGGCACTGCTGAAGTCGAAGTCCAGCCCGTTGATCGCCTCCCAGCTGCGAAAGGCGGTAATCGAGGTCAACTCGGCGCCGCCGGCCCACGGCGTCACCCAGTTGGCCTCGGCCGAGATGCCCTTGTCCTTGATGTCCTGCTCGGTGCTGCGGTTGCTGTAGGCGACCCGCGCGAACGGATCCACGGTCGGGCTGACACCTTCGCCGCCGGCCAGTGCATTGATCACCTGCATCGGCGCGTTGTATGGCAGTCCCGGGGTGGGATTGCGGGCGATGGTGACGCCGGTGCAGCAGTTTTCCTCGCGACTGGTGAAATCGGCGATGAAGTTGATGTCGAAGGTGTCGCTCGGCTCGAACAGCAACTGGCCGCGCAACGAGTGGAAGTTCTGGTCGTAGTCCTCGGTCTCGGTGCGCGGACCGCCGCCGGTGTGCACGTCCATGAACCCGTCGCGCTTGCGCTTGGCGGCATAGATGTTGAACGCGGCGTTCTCACCAATGGGCGAGTTGAACGAGGCCGCCGCGCCGAGCGCGTTGTAGTTGCCGAAGGTCAGCTCGCCCTCGACCTCGGTGGTGTAGCTGGGCCGGCGGGTAATCACGTTGATCACACCAGCCGAGGTGTTCTTGCCGAACACGCTGCCTTGCGGGCCTTTCAACACCTCGATGCGCTCGATCTGGCCGAGGTCGCCAAAACCGACACCGTTACGCGGCCGGTACACGCCATCGATCACCACCCCGACCGACGATTCCAGCCCCGGGTTGTCACCCACCGTGCCGATGCCGCGGATCCGCGCGGTGGTCTGCACGGCGCTCTGGGTACTGGTGACGGTCAGACCGGGAACCAGCAATTGCAGGTCCTTGATATCGCGCACCCCGGTGTCCTGCAGCAACTGCTCGGGCAACACGGTGATCGCGATCGGCACGTCCTGCAGGGCTTCCTCGCGCTTCTGGGCGGTGACGGTGATACCGGCCAGCGTAGTGGCGCGTTCGTCGTTGGTCGTCGTCGTGGCCGAAACCGGTTCGGCTGGTGCTTCCTGCGCCATCACCGGCGCGTTGGCCAGTGTCGCCAGCGCTACTAAAACCGATGTGGCAAGCAACGTACGTGCAGGCCTTGCAGTTCCCATGGTGTCCCCTCCCAAACGGCGATCAAGTCAAGTGCGCGCCGTCTTCGCGGCGGCAATGTACGGGCCACTGTCACCACTGGCCACGTGGGGGACTTGGCCAATGGCGGCGTGATGGAAGCCCGCAGGCGAACCGTAGCACGTTCCATACGCAACGGAACGGTGTCACATAACGAGTCTTGGCGGCGGCTGGCGACCACCGGCTGGCATACTTGCCAACCCATGGCCGATTACCTCGAGCGCCATCCGGCCCCACCGCCAGACCCCGGAAATCCGTGCCCATCTCGAACACCGCAACCGCCCGCGACAACGACGCCCACACACCGCTCATGCGCCAGTTTTTCAGCGCGAAATCAGAGCATCCCGACGTCCTGCTGTTCTTCCGGATGGGCGATTTTTACGAGCTGTTCTACGACGACGCCCGCAAGGCGGCGCGGCTGCTCGACATCACCCTGACCCAGCGCGGCAACTCGGCCGGCCAGCCGATCCCGATGGCCGGCGTGCCCCACCATGCGGCCGAAGGTTATCTGGCGCGGCTGGTGGCATTGGGCGAGTCGGTGGCCATCTGCGAGCAGATTGGCGACCCGGCGGCGAGCAAGGGGCTTGTAGAGCGCAAGGTCGTGCGCATCGTCACCCCCGGCACGGTCACCGATGAGGCGTTGCTGAGCGAGCGTCGCGATACGCTGCTGCTGGCGGTGTCACGCAACAAGCACGGCTACGGGGTCGCCTGGGCCGATCTCGCCGGCGGCCGTTTCCTGGTCAACGAAGTCACCACGGCGGACGCCCTGGAAGCCGAGCTGGCACGGCTGGATCCCGCCGAGACCCTGTGTCCCGACGAAGATGGCTGGCCGGAATTCGTGACCGGGCGTCGCGGCATGCGCCTGCGAGCCCCGTGGCTGTTCGATACCGACAGTGGCCGTCGCCAGTTGCTCAAGTTCTTCGCCGTGCATGACCTGTCCGGGTTTGGACTGGAAGACAGGCCGTTGGCGATCTCCGCCGCGGCCGCGCTGCTCGGTTACGTCGAGGAAACCCAGAAGCAGCGCCTGCCGCACCTGACATCGATAGCGGTCGAGTCCGGCGACGGCGCCATCGCGATGAATGCCGCGACCCGCCGTCACCTGGAGCTGGACTCGCGCATTGATGGCGACAACCAACACACCCTGCTCGGCGTGCTCGACTCCACCGTCACCCCGATGGGCGGGCGTCTGCTGCGACGCTGGCTGCACCGTCCGTTGCGCGACCACCCTGCCCTGCGCCACCGCCACCAGGCCATCCAGACGCTGGTTGAATCAGCAACCGATCAGTCCGTGCGCGAGCGGTTCCGCGCCCTTGGCGACCTGGAACGGATCCTCACCCGCATCGCCCTGCGCAGCGCGCGCCCACGCGACCTGTCGACCCTGCGCGACGGACTGGGCCTGCTGCCGGAGCTGCGCGGCGTGCTCGCGCCGCTGGACTCGCCGCTGCTCAACGAGCTGACCGCCGAGCTTGGCGAGCATGACCAGCACGCCCACCTGCTGCAGTCCGCGATCGTCGATCAGCCGCCAGTGCTGGCCCGCGATGGCGGTGTGTTCCTTGCTGGCTATGACAGCGAGCTGGACGAGTTGCGCACGCTGTCCACGACCGCTGACCAGTTCCTGGTCGACCTGGAAGCGCGCGAACGCGAGGCCAGTGGCATCCCGACCCTGAAGGTCGGCTACAACCGCGTGCACGGCTATTACCTGGAGGTCAGCAAGGCCCACGCCGCCAAGGCACCGACCCACTACACCCGGCGCCAGACCCTGACCAACGCCGAGCGCTACATCACCGAGGAGCTCAAGGCGTTCGAGGACAAGGTGTTGTCGGCCCGCGAGCGCTCGTTGACGCGCGAACGATTGCTGTACGCGCAGCTGCTGGACATCCTCGCCGGGCAACTGGAACCACTGAAGCGCTGCGCGGCCGCGTTGGCGCAGCTGGATGTGCTGGCCTGCCTGGCCGAGCGCGCGCAGGCACTGGACTGGTCACAGCCGGAGTTGTCCAGCCAGCCCGGCATCAGCATCGAACGCGGTCGCCACCCGGTGGTGGAGGCGGTGCGCAGCGAGCCGTTCGAGCCCAATGACCTGATGCTGCATGAAGACCGCCGGATGCTGGTCATCACCGGTCCCAACATGGGCGGCAAGAGCACCTACATGCGCCAGAACGCGCTGATTGTGCTGCTGGCCCACATCGGCAGTTTCGTTCCCGCGTCACGTGCCGTGATCGGCCCGATCGACCGCATCCTGACCCGCATCGGCGCCGGCGACGACCTCGCTCGCGGCCAGTCGACCTTCATGGTCGAGATGAGCGAGACCAGTTACATCCTCCACCACGCCAGCGCCCAGTCATTGGTCCTGATGGACGAGATCGGGCGCGGCACTTCAACCTACGACGGGCTGGCGCTGGCGGAGGCCTGTGCGCGCCATCTCGCCCACCACAACCGCGCCTACACCCTGTTTGCGACCCACTATTTCGAGTTGACCGCCCTGGCCGGCGAGCCCAACAACACCGGCGGTAGCGGCATTGCCAACGTGCACCTGGATGCGGTCGAGCATCGCGACCGCGATGGCGGCGACACGCTGGTATTCCTGCATGCGGTGAAGGACGGGCCGGCCAACCGCAGCTTCGGCTTGCAGGTTGCGGCGTTGGCGGGACTGCCACGATCGGTGATCAAGCAGGCGCGCGGGCGGTTGGCCGAGCTGGAACAGCAAAGTCGCGATGCTCCCAAGCCCTCGATGTCCGCCGCCGCGCTTGAACAGCCGCAACAGGCCGGCTTGTTCGCGCCGCGCTCGGCCGCCCTGGATGCGCTGGCGACGCTCGATCCCGACGACCTGAGCCCCAAACAGGCACTCGAAGCGTTGTACCGGATCAAGTCGCTGACGTGACGTCGCGGGCATGCGTTCGCCGTTAGGATGGATCTTCCGACCCCACAGGTAACCCTCCCATGACCACCCTGACCAACGATCTCCTGCAGCAGTTACAAGGCCAGCCCATGTCCCAGTTGAGCCAGAAGCTCGGTCTGGACACCGAACAGACTGCCAGCGCGGTGTCGGCGGCGTTGCCGCTGCTGATGGGCGCATTGGGCCGCAATGCCAGCCAGCCACAAGGCGCACAACAACTGCTGGGTGCGCTGCAACGCGATCACGGCGGGCTGGACCTGGGCAGCGTGTTGGGCAGTGTTATGGGCGGAGGCGGCAACGGCGGCGATATCCTCGGACACGTACTGGGCGGACGCCAACAGACGGCCGCGCAGGGGCTGGGCGCCGTCACCGGACTGGATGGCGACCGCGCCGGATCGCTGTTGAAGATGCTCGCCCCGCTGGTGATGGCCTTCCTCGCCAAGCAGATGGGCAGCGGCGGCAACGCGGCGGCCACACCACAAGCACTGGAGGGCCTGCTGGGCCAGGAACAGGCGCAGATCCGCGAACAGGGCGGCATCGGCGGCGGCCTGCTCGGAGCGGTGCTTGACCAGGACGGCGATGGCCAAGCCGGCCTGTCCGATCTGTTGAAGATCGGCGGCTCGCTGTTCGGCGGCAAGCGCTGACGGCGCGACGTTACCCGGCGCGACATTGCCCAGCGTGATACCACGCCGCGTGGTGTCGCCCGACGCGGGTTACAGCGAGTCGATATCCCCCAGCGCCCGGATCAATCGCCGGGCGCGTTTGTCGGGCTTGGACCTGGGCGCCTCGTAGCCGGTCCGCGTCGCCGCTCGCACGGCCCGGAGTTCGGCCCGGGCCAGTTGCGAGGCTTCGGACTCCTCGTACAGACCCTGCGCCACACTGGCCGCGCCACGCTTGCCACTCAGCGCCCGCACCGTCACCTCGAAGGTTTCTTCGGCACGCGTAATCCGCAGCGCGTCGCCGACCCGTAGCGCACGCGCCGGCTTGGCCCGCTGCCCATCGACCTGGACCTTGCCGGTCTCGACGGCCTGTTTTGACAGCGCGCGATTCTTGTAGAACCTGGCCGCCCACAACCACAAGTCGAGACGGACGGTCGCAGCGGATTGATCAGTGGTCATCGCAGACGAATGTAGCCCAAACAGGCCGGATCCAAAAACAGAAAAGCCACCTCGAAGGTGGCTTTTCCGGGAATCGATACGAGACCGAATCGGATTACTTGGCGGCTTCCGCGGTGGCGGCGGCCGCAGCGGCCTTCGCCTCTGCCTTGAACTTGGCAGCGCCAGCGAGATCTTCCTTGATGCGCGCCTTGCGACCTTCCAGACCACGCAGGTAGTACAGCTTGCCAGCGCGAACCTTGCCACGGCGCTTGACCTCGACCGAGTCGATCACCGCGCTATGGGACTGGAATACGCGCTCGACGCCGAAGCCGTGGGAGATCTTGCGCACCGTGAACGCCGAGTTCAGACCGTTGTTCTTCTTCGCGATGACCACGCCCTCATAGGCCTGGACGCGCTCGCGCGTGCCTTCCTTGACCCGGACGTTGACGACGATGGTATCGCCGGGGCCGAATACCGGCAGCTCGCGCTTGATCTGCTCGGATTCAAACTCTTGCAGCAGCGTATGGATCGAGGGCTTGTTCATGGACTTGGCCTGTTGGAGTAGTTGTAGCGCGAGTGCACGTGGACCCGCGTCTGGCGTGATAACAGCTAAGCCCGCAATTATAGCGGGGATTTCCGCCCGGATGCCACTCCATGGCGGGAAGGGCCGTGACGGTCGCGCAAGGTGGCGAGAAACTGTCGATCGGCCGGCGACAGGTCTGCCTTGTCGAGCAACTCCGGCCGGCGTTGCAATGTCCGCAACAATGATTGTTGCCGTCGCCAATTGGCGATGTGGGCGTGGTTGCCCGACAACAGCACCGGCGGCACTGCTCCCAACTCATGCTCCACCGGACGTGTGTAGTGCGGGCAATCGAGCAAGCCATCCTCGAAGCTGTCCTGGACGGCGGACTCGGCGTCGTTCAACGCGCCTTCCTGCAACCGGGCAACCGCGTCGATTAGCACCGCCGCGGCCAGTTCGCCGCCGGACAGGACGTAATCGCCGATCGATATCTCCTCGTCGACCTCGGCTTCCACCACGCGCTCATCGATCCCTTCATACCGCCCGCACAGCAGCACGATCCGGTCGCGCTCAGCCAGCTCGTGCACCTTGGCCTGGGTGAGTGGCACGCCCTGCGGGGTCAGATAGATCGTCTTGACGGGTGCCGGATCGGCGGCACGAGCAGCGCGCAGGACGGCGCGCAGCGGGTCGATCAACATCACCATCCCGGGACCGCCGCCAAATGGGCGGTCATCGACGCGGCGATAGCTACCCTCGGCGTAATCCCGCGGGTTCCAGCCATGCAGCGATAGCAGGCCGCGTTCTCCCGCCCGACCGGTCACGCCAAACGCGGCGCATTGGGCGATGAAGTCGGGGAACAGGCTGATGACGTCGATGCGCATGCAATGATCGTAAGGGTTGTTGGCCCGCGGTGTGACACGGCGGCGTGCGAAAGGGGTTCGCGGGTGGTTGAGGCCACGAATCGCGTTAAAACTCCGGGTCCCAATCGACGGTGATCACTCCCGCCGCGATGTCGATCGCCGTGACGTATTGCGGTTGCACGAAGGGGATCATCCGTTCGCGCTCGGCATCGCGGGCCACCAGGACGTCGTTGGCGCCGGTCGAGAACAGGTGTGAGACTCGGCCCAGGTCGACGCCATCGACGGTCACGACGCCCAGCCCTTCCAGATCCGCCCAGTAAAATTCGCCGGGTTTCGCCGTCGGCAATGCGTCGCGGGGAACGTGGATTTCCAGGCCCTTCAGCAGTTCGGCGCCATCGCGATCGCTGACACCGGGAAAGACCGCGACCACGTGCTTGCCGGTCTCGCGACCTTGCACACCGCTGATCTCACGCTCATTGCCATGCGCATCGCGCAAGGTCCAGGGCTGATAGCCGAAGATTGCGGCCCGTGGCTCGGTCCACGACTCGAGCCTCACTTCACCGCGCAAACCAAGGGCGCCAAGCACCCTGCCAAGGAGGATGCGGCGCCCGGAGTCGTTCATCATTCAAGCGGTCGCGCGCAGGACGCGCGACCTGCAACTCAGGCGACGGTCGCAGCTGGCGCTTCGGCCGGCGCATCGGCCAACTTCAATGCTTCGCGATACAGCACGGCGACCTTTTCGGTCAGCTGCGCGCCGGTACCCAGCCAATGCTGGACGCGCTCGGTGTTCAGCTCGATGCGCTTCTCGCCACCGGCAGCAACCGGGTTGTAGAAACCGACGCGCTCGATGTTGCGGCCGTTACGGGCGCTGCGGCTGTCGGTGACGACGATGTGGTAGAAGGGGCGCTTCTTGGCGCCGCCGCGAGCCAGTCGAATCTTGACCATGATCTGTTGTGTCCTGTGGTGCCCAGTCGCCAGGGTGGCGAGGTAAGCCTGCGATTATATAGGGGTCTGCGGCGCCAGGGGAAGTCTTTGCTTGCTTGTCGCAAGCCCTCATCCGCCCTTCGGGCACCTTCTCCCGTAAACGGGAGAAGGTAATCAGAAGCTTGTACGGCGCTTAGAAGGGCATGCCGCCGCGTCCGCCCATCATTCCCTTCATGCCGCGCATCATGCCTTTCATGCCGCCACGGCCCAGCTTGCCCATCATCTTTTCCATCTGCTGGTACTGCTTCATCAGCTTGTTGACGTCGGCCGGGGTCACTCCGGCACCACCAGCGATGCGTTTGCGCCGCGAGCCATTCAGCAACGCCGGGTTGCGACGCTCTTTCTTGGTCATCGAGTTGATGATCGCCACCAGCCGCGGGACTTCCTTGCCGGTGACCTGCGCCTTCACCGAGTCCGGGATCTGGCCCATGCCGGGCAGCTTGTCCATCAAGCCGGTGATGCCGCCCATATTCTGCATCTGCTCAAGCTGGTCGCGCATGTCGTCCAGGTTGAACTTCTTACCCTTGGCGACCTTCTCGGCGAGCTTTTGCGCCTTGTCCTGGTCGACCTGCTGCTCGACCTGCTCGACCAGCGACAACACATCGCCCATGTCGAGAATGCGGCTGGCGACGCGCTCGGGATGGAACACGTCCAGGCCGTCGGGCTTCTCGCTGACGCCGATGAACTTGATCGGCTTGCCGGTGATATAGCGCACGCTCAACGCCGCGCCGCCGCGCGCGTCACCATCGGTCTTGGTCAACACCACGCCGGTCAGCGGCAGCGCCTCACCGAAGGCCTTGGCCGTGGCTGCCGCGTCCTGGCCGGTCATCGAATCGACCACAAACAGGGTCTCGACCGGCTTGGCCACCGCATGCAGCGCCTTGATCTCGGCCATCAACGCCTCGTCGATCGCCAGCCGGCCGGCGGTATCGACGATCAACACATCGGCGTAGGACTTGCGTGCGTCCTCCATCGCCGCGCGCACGATCGCTTCGGGCTTCTGGTCGGCGCTGGACGCGAAAAACAGGACATCGACCTGTTCGGCCAGGGTCTTCAACTGCTCGATCGCTGCCGGGCGATAGACGTCGGCCGACACCACCATCACCTTCTTCTTGCGCTTGTCCTTGAGGTGCTTGGCGAGCTTGGCCACGGTGGTGGTCTTGCCCGCGCCCTGCAGGCCGGCCATCAGGATCACCGCCGGGGCGGGCACGTTGAGGTTGAGTTCGCTGGCCTGCGAGCCCATCACCGTGGTCATCTCATCGCGCACGACCTTGATCAGGGCCTGGCCCGGAGTCAGCGACTTCAGCACTTCCTGGCCGACCGCGCGGACCTTGATCCGCTCGATCAGCGCCTGCACCACCGGCAACGCAACGTCGGCTTCCAGCAACGCGATGCGGACTTCGCGCAGCGATTCGCGGATGTTCTCCTCGGACAGGCGGCCGCGGCCACGCAAGCGCTCGATGGTGCCGGACAGGCGCTGGGTCAGGGATTCGAACATGCGGCACTACCTGCGGAAAGGAAACAAAAGCGGGCCGAAAGTATAGCCCGAGGGGCGGATCTCCCGGCGCCATGCGAACATAAACGGGTATCCCGCAGGCATCACGATGGACCCGACCCCACCCACTCCCCCGGTCACGCCCGGTTTGCCCACCGCCCCGGACCCGTCCCTGCCACCGGCGGGTTTGACCGGCGCCACCGGCCTGGCAGGCCTGTCGCCCGCCTACTTCGGCATGGTCATGGCGACCGGCATCGTTTCGCTGGCTTGCCACCTGCTTGGGTTGCCGCGCATCGGCCAAGGGCTGTTCGCGCTGAACGCGATCCTCTACGTCGTGTTGTGGTGCTTGTACCTGACCCGGCTGGCCCGTTACCCGCAAGCCTTCCGTCGCGACCTGGGCGACCATCTTCGCGGGCCCGGATTTTTCACCATCATCGCGGCGACCAGCGTACTGGGTAGCCAATGCCTGGTCATCGGCAACAGCATCATCGGCGGGCTGCTCGCGTGGGCGCTGGCGTGCCTGCTGTGGCTGGGCTTCACCTACACGATCTTCGCGCTGCTCACGGTCAAGAAGGCCAAGCCGACCCTGGATCGCGGCATCAATGGCGGCTGGCTGCTGGCGGTGGTGGCCACCCAGTCGGTGGCCGTGCTCAGCGCCCTGCTCGCCGGCTACATCGGGCCGCCGTGGCAACTGGAATTCAACTTCCTGGCCCTGTCGATGTGGCTGTGGGGCGGGATGCTCTACATCTGGATGATGTCGCTGATCTTCTATCGCTACACATTCTTTGCCTTGCGACCCACCGACCTGGAGCCGCCGTACTGGATCAACATGGGCGCGATGGCGATCTCGACCCTGGCCGGCTCGCTGCTGGTGGTCAACGCAACCGACGCGCCCCTGCTGCTGTCGATGCTGCCCTTCCTGAAAGGGTTCACGGTGTTTTACTGGGCCACCGGCACCTGGTGGATTCCGATGCTGCTGGTGCTGGGGGTGTGGCGCTACGTCATCAACCGGACCTCGCTGCGTTATGACCCGCTGTACTGGGGCGCTGTGTTCCCGCTGGGCATGTACGCCGCCGGCACCCACGAGATGATCCTCGCGCTGGACCTGCAATTCCTGGCTTGGCTGCCGATGACGTTCATGGTCATTTCCCTGTTTGCATGGGCGGCGGCATTCGTCGGCGTATTGCACCGGTTGCTGGTACGCCGCCGCCATGGCTATGCGACACTTCCGCGATGACAATCGTTCTCATCGCCGTCGTGTTGTACTTCATCGCCACCGGGCTGCTGGTGATCGGCATCAGGCATGGCGAACGGCCGGGCAACAGCTGGTGGTGGGTGGCCATCGTTGCCGTGGCACTGCATGCCAGCGCGCACCTGCTGGCGTGGCGCGGCACCGGCGGCGCGGACATGCATTTTTATGCCGCCCTGTCGCTGGTCAGCCTGGGCATGGCGGCGCTGACCGTCATCGTCGGCATGAAGGGGCGGATGGCCGCGCTCGGCGTGGTGGTCTTCCCGCTCGCCGCGATCGTCCTGACCGGGTACCACCTCCACGGACATCGGCCGCCGGAACCGCTCGGCTGGCGCCTGCAACTGCACGCCTGGACCGCCCTGCTCGCCTACGCCACCCTGGCGATCGCCGCGCTGCTGGCAGTGATGCTGTGGTTGCAGGAACGCGCGCTGCGCCGGCGCAGGATCCATGGCCTGCTGCGCGCGTTGCCGCCCCTGGCGGAGCTGGAGATCCTGTTGTTCCGCACCATCAAGGTGGGCTTCGTGCTGCTTTCGGCGACCTTGCTGACCGGCGTGCTGTTCGTCGACAACCTGTTTGCGCAGCATCTGGTCCACAAGACCGTGCTCAGCGTGCTGTCGTGGGTGGCCTTCGGCGGCCTGCTGATGGGCCGCTGGCGCTATGGCTGGCGTGGCGCGGTCGCGGTGCGCTGGACATTGACGGCGATGGTGTTGCTGGTGCTGTCGTTTTTTGGCAGCAAGTTCGTGCTGGAGTTGGTATTGGGGGTTGTGGGCGCGTAAGGCAGGGCGGGGCAATGCGCTTCGCTATTGCACCCTACGTTGTTGCCGCGTCCACCGCCTCGGCCAGCCGCTCCACCGCAACCACCTGCATGCCGCCGATCTTGCCGCTCCTGGGCGCGTTGCCCTTGGGCACGATCGCGCGCTTGAAACCGTGGGTGGCGGCTTCTTTCAGCCGGTCCTCACCATTGGGCACCGGGCGGATCTCGCCGGACAGGCCGACCTCGCCGAAGGCAATCGTCTGCTCCGCCAGCGGCTTGTCACGCAACGAGGACAATACCGCGAGCAATACCGGCAAGTCCGCCGCCGTCTCCTGCACGCGGATGCCGCCGACGATATTGACGAACACATCCTGGTCACCCACACCCACTCCGCCGTGCCGGTGCAGCACCGCCAGCAGCATCGCCATCCGGTTCTGGTCCATGCCGACCGCGACCCGCCGCGGGTTCGACAACGGCGACGCATCCACCAGCGCCTGCACCTCCACCAGCAACGGCCGCGTGCCCTCGCGGGTGACCATCACGCAACTGCCGGGTTGCGGCGTGCTGCTGCCGGACAGGAAGATCGCCGAAGGATTGGACACCTCGCGCAGGCCTTTGTCGCCCATCGCGAACACGCCCAGCTCGTTGACCGCACCGAAGCGGTTCTTGAACGCGCGCAGGACCCGGAACCGGCTGCCCGACTCACCCTCGAAGTACAGCACCGCATCGACCATGTGCTCCAGCACCCGCGGGCCGGCGATGCCGCCCTCCTTGGTCACGTGGCCGACCAGGAATACCGCGGTGCCGGTCTCCTTGGCATAGCGCACCAGTCGCGCCGCACTTTCGCGGACCTGGCTGACCGAGCCGGGCGCGGCGTTCAACGACTCGGTCCACAAGGTCTGGATCGAGTCGGCGACGATGAGCTTGGGCTGAGTCTCCACGGCCTGCTCGAGGATCCGCTCGACCCCGGTTTCGGCCAACGCGTACACCCCGTCCAGCGACAAGCCCAGGCGCGCGCCACGGCCTGCCACCTGGGCCAGCGACTCCTCGCCGGTGACGTACAAAGCCGGCAAAGACCCGGCCATTTTTGAAACCGCCTGCAGCAGCAGGGTCGACTTGCCGATACCCGGGTCGCCGCCGACCAGCACCACCGACCCCTGCACCATCCCGCCGCCCAGCACCCGGTCCAGCTCGACGATTCCGGTGGAGACCCGAGCCTCGCCTGTGTGACTGACATCCTTCAACGCCGTCACCTTGGGCGGATCGACCTTGCCCGCCCAGCCACTGCGCCGCGAAGGTGCGGAGGCCGCCCCCTTCAACGACGCCGCCGACTCGATCACGAACTCGCTCAGCGAATTCCACGCATCACACGCCGCACATTGCCCCTGCCACTTGTTGTGGTCGGCCCCGCACTCGGAACACACGTAGGCGACCTTGGCCTTGGGAGCCTGCTTGGCAGATGACTTACTGGGGAACGAGGACATGGACGCGAAGACCTGATGGACCGGCCATTACTTTAGCCTGCACGCGTCGCAAGGTATGAGATTGGGGGCCCGCCGCTTCATTCCTCGACGATCTTCGCCACCAGGCCCTCGGCGAGTGCCTCGGGGGCCATCTGCGCGGTATGCAAGTGGACATCCGGCCGCGCGGGCGGCTCGTAGGGCGAGCTGATCCCGGTGAAGTTGGGGATCTTTCCCGCGCGCGCCTGGGCATACAGGCCTTTGACGTCGCGTTGTTCCGCGACCTCCAGCGCCGTGTCCACGAACACCTCCAGGAACTCGCCTTCGTTGAACATGCTGCGGGCCATCTGTCGTTCGGCACGGAACGGCGAGATGAAACTGACCAGCACGATCAGGCCCGCATCGACCATCAACTTCGCCACTTCCGCCACCCGGCGGATGTTCTCGACCCGGTCCCCATCGGTAAAGCCCAGATCCTTGTTGAGGCCGTGGCGGACGTTGTCCCCATCCAGGAGGTAGGTGTGGTGACCCATCGCCAGCAAGCGCTTCTCCACCAGGTTGGCAATCGTGGACTTGCCGGATCCGGACAGTCCGGTGAACCAGACGCACCGCGATTGCTGATCCTTGATCCGCGAACGTGCCGACTTGTCGACGTCGAGGTGTTGCCAGTGGATGTTGGAAGCACGTCGCAGCGCAAAGGCGAGCGTCCCCGCAGCGACCGTGGCATTGCTCTGGCGGTCGATCAGGATGAAGCCACCCAACTCGTGGCTGTCGGCATAACTTTCAAAGGCGATCGGCTGGTCAAGGTAAAGATTGCAGTAGCCCACTTCATTCAGCTCCAGCGTCTTCGCAGCCAGCTCCTCCTGGGTGTTGACGTCGACCTTGTGCTTGATCCCGGTGACCTGGGCGCCAACCGTGCGGGTGCCGATCTTCAACCAATAACGCCGACCCGGTAACAATGACGTCTCGCCGAGCCACAGCATGTGCGCCGCGAACTGGTCGGCGACCTCCGGCAGGTTGCCGGCCGCCGCAATGACATCGCCGCGGCTCACGTCGATCTCGTCGGCCAGGGTCAGGGTCACCGCCTGGCCGGGCCGGGCGAAATCCAGGTCGCCGCCCGCGGTGACGATCGCGGCCACCCGCGAACGCTGGCCAGAGGGCAACACCGCGATTTCGTCACCCACCACCACCGGGCCGGAAACCACGGTGCCTGCAAATCCACGGAAGTTCTGGTCCGGGCGGCAGACCCATTGCACGGGCAAGCGGAAGCCGCCGGTCCGGGTCACGTCGCTGACGTCGACGGTTTCCAGGTGCGGCAACAGCGGACTGCCCTGATACCACGGGGTCGCGGCCGAGCGCTCCAGCATGTTGTCTCCGTTGAGCGCCGACAGCGGGATGCAGGTGACATCGGGAATGCCCAATTGACCGACCAGCACGCGATAGCTCGCGGCGATCTCATCGAAGACCTTCTGGTCGTAATCCACCAGATCCATCTTGTTGACCGCCAGCACGACGTGGCGGATGCCCAGCAGCGAAACGATATAA
The DNA here is from genome assembly GCF_054052125.1 of Lysobacter sp. A378. Classification (NCBI taxonomy): domain Bacteria; kingdom Pseudomonadati; phylum Pseudomonadota; class Gammaproteobacteria; order Lysobacterales; family Lysobacteraceae; genus Lysobacter; species Lysobacter sp. A378. Next base: position 1,085,129 of record NZ_JBSVRK010000002.1, read on the forward strand.
CTGTGTCGACGGGTCTGGGTCAGCAGGCCCTTGCGCGCATCCACCACCATGATCGCCACGTCGGCGGTGGACGCGCCGGTGGCCATGTTGCGGGTGTACTGCTCGTGGCCGGGGCAGTCGGCAACGATGAACTTGCGCTGGTCGGTGGAAAAAAACCGGTACGCGACATCGATGGTGATGCCCTGCTCGCGCTCGGCGGCCAGGCCATCGACCAGAAGCGCGAAGTCGACCCCTTCGCCCTGGGTACCAAACTTGCGACTATCGGCGGCCAGCGCGGCCACCTGGTCGTCCAGCAGGCACCGGGTGTCATGCAACAGTCGCCCGATCAGCGTGCTCTTGCCATCATCGACGCTGCCACAGATGATGAGGCGCAGCAGGCTCTTGGTTTCGTGCTGTTGCAGGTAGGCGGCGATGGCGGCCTGGTCGCGGTCAGGCAGGCTCATCAGAAGTAGCCCTCCTGTTTCTTCTTCTCCATCGAGGCCGATGGGTCCTGATCGATCACCCGTCCCTGGCGCTCGGAGGTGATGGACACAAGCATCTCGGCGATGATCGCCTCCAGCGTGGTGGCCTCGGACTCGATCGCGCCGGTCAGCGGGTAGCAGCCAAGGGTCCGGAACCGGACTTTCTTCGTCATCGGCGTCTCACCGGGCCGCAATGGCAGCCGGTCGTCATCGACCATGATCAGCGCGCCATCGCGCTCCACCACCGGACGTTCCCGGGCGAAATACAGCGAGGGCACCGGGATGTTCTCGCGGAAGATGTACAGCCAGACATCCAGCTCGGTCCAGTTCGAAATCGGGAACACGCGTACCGACTCGCCCTTGTGGATCCGGGTGTTGTAAAGGTTCCACAGCTCGGGGCGCTGGTTCTTCGGGTCCCAGTAGTGCTGCCGGTTGCGGAAGCTGAAGATCCGCTCCTTGGCGCGCGATTTCTCCTCGTCCCGGCGGGCACCGCCAATGGCCGCGTCAAAGCCCCATTTATCCAGCGCCTGCTTGAGCGCCTGGGTCTTCATCACGTCGGTATGCACGGTCGCGCCGTGGCTGATCGGACCAATGCCCTGGGCGACCCCGTCGGGGTTCGTATGCACGTGCAGCTCGATCCCTGCCTCCCTCACACGACGGTCGCGGAAAGCAATCATCTCGCGGAACTTCCAGCCGGTATCCACATGCAGCAGCGGGATCGGCGGCCGGGCCGGATGGAACGCCTTGACCAGCAAATGCAACAGCACCGAGCTGTCCTTGCCGACCGAATACATCATCACCGGATTCTGGAACTCCGAAGCCAGTTCACGAAGGATGTGGATGCTTTCGGCCTCAAGCCGGTCGAGATGGGAGAGGCCGGGTGCATCAGGCATGGGTGTAATAGCCCCGATACCACTCCACGAAATTGGCCACGCCCTCCTCCACCGACACCTGCGGCCGGTAGTCCACGGCCTGGACCAACGCGGATACATCGGCTTCGGTGTCGGGCACGTCACCGGCCTGCAACGGCAGCAATTCCATCTTCGCCTTGCGGCCCAGGCACTGCTCCAGCACTTCGATATAGCGCAGCAACTCGACGGTGTCCTCGTTGCCGATGTTGAACAACCGGTACGGCGCGTTGCTGGTCGCCGGGTCCGGCGCGGCGGCATTCCAATCGGGATTCGCCACGGGCGGATTGTCGAGTGCGCGGACGATGCCCTCGACGATGTCATCGACGTAGGTAAAGCTGCGCTTGTGGTGGCCGTGGTTGAACACCTTGATCGGCTCGCCGGCCAGGATCGCCTTGGTGAACAGGAACAGCGCCATGTCCGGCCGCCCCCACGGGCCATACACGGTGAAGAACCGCAGCCCCGTGCTCGGGATGCCATAAAGATGCGCGTAACTGTGCGCCATCATCTCGTTGGCCTTCTTGGTCGCCGCATACAGCGTCAACGGATGCTCGGTGGACTGGTCTTCGGAGAACGGCATCGTGGTGTTGGCGCCGTAGACCGAACTGGTCGAGGCGAACACCAGGTGCTCGACGCCGTGATGCCGGCAACCTTCCAGGATGTGCAAGAACCCGGTGACGTTGCTGCTGACGTACACGTGCGGGTTCTGCGCCGCATAACGCACGCCCGCCTGCGCCGCCAGGTTGACCACCCGCTGCGGCTTGTGGGTCGCAAACGCCGCCTCGACCGCCTCGCGGTCGGCCAGGTCGGCCTGGATGTGGGTATAGCGCGGGTGGTCGGCAAACCGCGCCAACCGCGCCTGCTTCAGCGTCACGTCGTAGTAGTCGCTGAGGTTGTCGATGCCGATGACCTCATCGCCGCGTTCAAGCAATTTGAGCGCAACGTGCGAGCCGATGAAGCCGGCGGTTCCGGTGACCAGAATTTTCAATGTAATCCACTCTTTTTCATTGGTTTGTTTACCGCCCCGGCATCCCGGTTACCGGTGCGGGTCCTTAAAGACGGCCGTCGACCGATTCGCGCGGCAACACGTATTTGACGTCGTAGACGACGGAACCGGGTTTCCCGAGTGCGCGGATGCCGTCGGCTCCGAGCGCGCGGAACTCATCATGGGCGACCGCCAGCACCACCGCGTCATAGGCACCCTGCTCTGGGGTGGCGACCGGCGTCAGGCCGTATTCGTGCTGCGCCTGGGCGGCATCCACCCACGGATCGAACACGTCGACCTGCGCGCTGTAGTCCTGCAGCGCCGCCACGATGTCGACCACCCGGGTGTTGCGCAGGTCCGGGCAGTTCTCCTTGAACGCCAACCCCAGCACCAGCACCCGCGCGCGCACCGGGTTGATGCCCTTGCGCACCATCAACTTGATCACCTGGTCGGCCACGTAGCCGCCCATGCCGTCATTGGTGCGGCGACCGGCCAGGATCACCTGCGGATGGTGGCCGACCTCCTGCGCCTTGTGGGTCAGGTAATACGGGTCGACGCTGATGCAGTGGCCGCCGACCAGGCCGGGCCGGAACGGCAGGAAGTTCCACTTGGTGCCGGCCGCCTCCAGCACCTCCAGCGTGTCGATGCCGAGCTTGTTGAACAGGATCGCGAGATCGTTGACCAGCGCGATGTTGAGGTCGCGCTGGGTGTTCTCGATGACCTTGGCGGCCTCGGCGACCTTGATGCTGCTGGCCTTGTGGGTGCCGGCGGTGATGATGCTGGCATACAGGCTGTCGACGAAGCTGGCGACTTCGGGCGTGGAACCGGAGGTCACCTTGAGGATGTTGGTGACGCGGTGGGCCTTGTCGCCGGGGTTGATACGCTCGGGGGAGTAGCCGCAGTAGAAGCCCTGGTTGAACTTCAGCCCCGACACCCGTTCCAGGATCGGCACGCAGACTTCCTCGGTGCAGCCGGGGAAGACGGTGGACTCGTAAATGACGGTATCGCCGTCGCGCAGCACGCTGCCGATCGCCTCGCTGGCCTTGATCAGCGGCGTCAGGTCCGGTCGCTTGGCCGCGTCGATCGGGGTCGGCACGGTGACGATGTAGACGCTGCAGCGCGCAATACCGTCAAGTTGCGACGTAAAGCCCAGCCGCGTGGCCGATGCCAGCAGCTCCGGCTCCACCTCCAGCGTGCTGTCGTGACCAGCAGCCAACGCATCCACCCGCGCCCCGTTGGTGTCGAACCCAACCGTGTCGTACTGCTTGCCGAACTCCACCGCAAGCGGCAGGCCGACGTAGCCCAGGCCGACGATGGCGATGTTCGCTGTGTCCAGCGCGAAGCGGTGCTGCATGGTCTGTCCCCGTTCGGCCGCATGCCGTGACGCAGGCTGCGCCACGATCGATTATGCGTTACTTCACAAACGGCATGATCGTCCCGACCCCGGCCAACCTGGCACCGCCAAGAAAGCAACGCATCTTGATTCGACTGTCGGCTCGGCGTCAGGCCGATGATGGCAGGGACATTTTCCAGTGGGCGCCAAGCACGCCCTCGACGAAAAGACCCGCCGCAGCGGGTCTTGGGATCCGGCAAGGCCGCAGCCTTCGGATCGTTCACCGACGGCCGAAAAAGCCGCGGCAACAACATGGTGCCGGAAATAGGAATCGAACCTACGACCTACGCATTACGAATGCGCCGCTCTACCAACTGAGCTATTCCGGCAAGGGGCTGGATTGTAGTGTTACCGGGGTTGCAGGGTCAATCAACAGGTTTGAGCCGCAGCTCCTTGGGCAGGGCGAAGACCATGTTTTCCGGCTCGCCGCGCAAGGCGCTGAGGTTGCCGGCACCCAACTGGCGCAGGCGCTCGATGACGCCTTGCACCAGTATTTCCGGGGCGGAGGCGCCAGCGGTGATGCCGATCTGCTGGCGACCGACCAGCCAGGCCGGGTCGATCTCGTCGGCGCCGTCGATCAGGTGGGACTGGACGCCCTCGCGCTCGGCCACATGTTGGGCCGATACGGATGATCCGCGACTACAGCGCGCGAGGACAAGCCCGCCTGCTGTGCTAAGTGCCTGGTAAGCCGGTCGCTGCGGGTCGAAGTCGACAAGTGCGGACGGTCCGCATCCGTGGCACCACACGGCCGGATCGCGTTCGCAGCACGCCGGATCAAGCTGTCGCGGGGCTAGCGGCTGGAGTCGCCGTTGCCGTTTGGGCATGCCCAATGACTGTTTACGTAACGGGAGCCGGATTCAGTTCCAACACCTGCCGCGACGGCTCCCTATCCAGTATTTGCATGCCTATCTTGATAAGCCGCGGCCCCTCGGCGTCATAGGTCAAGCCGTCAACAAGGCAGGATGCTGCGACGCGCGGGCTCTCTGCTGCAATTTGCGCGTAGTGCTCCTTGGTCCACCTTAGAACTGCTTTGCGCAGAGCTTTGGCTGGCTTCCCAAAATCACTGCCATGATCAGTTAAACCCAGCACATTCAAAGCCATGCTAAGTACCCTGGCCCCTTTGAAATTTGGCCAATCGCCCATCCTCGCGATCTCGTCATAGATCAGCCGGCGCACCTTGTGCTTGACAATCCTAGCGGCAGGCCCATCCGGAGAAAATGATTCAAAGAACTTGCTCCATACTGCGTTGTGTTGCACAGCCCAGCACAAGTCCTGTGGCTCCTTGATCGAGGATGCCTCGAAGACCACTTCAAACACTAGCCCGGCAATAAGGTCATAGACGTCTCGGTGGTGGTCTCCCTTTCTACGCCGAAGGGTTGTGTAAACAGCATCATTTCTGGTGTCGAGGATCTTTATCGCCTCGATAGCAAAATCCACAGTCCCGTTTAGCTGCTGGATGCTATCTTCCGTCCACCAATCGGAACTTGCTCCGTTGAGCTTGTATAGACCACCAAGTGAGCTCTGAATTTCACGAACCACTCCGGAGAGCACGGAAGAATGTTGATTCCCGGAACCACTCTCGATGTAACTCTTGAAGGTAACCAGGACCAGGCGGCAGAACGTTTTCCATTGATCTGCATCCCAGCGGCCCCTCTCCCGATAATCGACATCAAACACTCGGCCGAGCGAGTCGACAACTGCGTAGTTTCCATACAACGCCTTAGTTAGCGGCTTGTGATAGCCAACGTAGCCCGTGTAGTACCCCTCAACCTCGTGATAAGCAAACGAATCCCGATTAGCTATAGCTTCTGAGGTGATGTTCTTGGCAAACGTATCGAGGGGGAGATCGAACTTCTCCTGTGCCGCGATTTCCTCGAATAGGGCAAGCGCCATAATCGGTGAAGATTGAACTACATGCCGACAGAACTTCCTATCTGCAATCATCAGCAACACGTCGTAGGCGTAACAGCGCACTCTGAGGATGCGATCTTGCGCAGATTCCTTCCGCCCCTTTCGGTGGTCGTGATACGCTCTTAGCTCCCAACTTTGCCAAGAATGCCGGATCAGGGACTTAGCGGAACGGGTCAACTCGTCGGCGATTTCCGGAAGCTCCTCCGGGGAGCCCTTAAGAATGGCTCGGTATAATGTTTCAATGAAGCGTCTGGCGTTCCATCGACTAAACCCCGCCGGACGAATGAACGCGAACCATGCCCATATCATGAAAGTGAGCAAAAACGCGCCTCCGAGAACAGCCTGCCACCCCGCCGGGGTGAACATATTCCCCTTGGGAACAAGCCACTCCTCCGCTCGCCACCAATCGGTTAGCAATGCAAGAACGCCGACAGCGCCTATGACGTAGTAGGTAAACCCTAGCAATGGCAACGGCGCTGTTTTAATGCGAAAACGATAACGCACGCCCGCTATTGTCCACGCCAGCACCATCAGCGCCAGCGCAGCAAGGTACTCCGAGAACCCAAAGAACTTCTGCCCCGTATCCGCAAGCGGAACGAAACAGACAGCCCAAGCACAGATTTCTCCCATATACATCACCGATTCAACGAAGCCGTGACAATTCTTGACGCGCGACGCCGTTGCTCTTTAGCCCCTTCTCCACGTTTGCAAGTCACTCCTACTCCTTAGCCTCGTAGATTGCGACTGAGGAAATTGTAGATCATACGAGTGCACGAAAGGCTGCGTTTATTACGTTGGATGAGCATCGTCCGCATCTGTCCGAGCCCGGGAGCGGCGCATAAGCAATGCGCCGTGCGGCGAGACAAGCGATCAGCTGTCTCCTTGTGGAACAAGGAGTTGACCGAAGCTCAACTTCGCGTGGCTCCGCCGTAAGTGGCCGGTAAGCCTTAGCTCAATCTCAAGTCACCCCTACGGCATTGCACCAGAAGATTGATCGTCTTGAGTAGTAACAGCAGGAGCATGACCTCGTCTCCAGCTCCAAATGGCAACGAAGATGCCCATAGGCGCTAACAATAGGAACATCCAAAGCAGCTCGTGCAGGACATAGGCTGACGGGCTAGCTGGGCCCTTCTGACACAAAATGCTGATCACCGCGCTCGCTTGGACGCCGATGTGGAGGACTGTTCCGGCGAGGATCGCTCGTCGTGCGCGTTCCTCTGCGTCGAATCTCTTAGGCACCATCCCCGCCATTGCTGCAATTCCAAGCGCGAGGACGGGCGCCGTGATTGCAACCGAAATCAACACAGTCGTTGAGGCTGATTCGCCCAGGACCACACTTGGAACCATGAGCAGTAGCGCCAGGGTGCCAAGACAGATCGTGTCGACTACCACTGCACCAACGAGTATCGCTCGCGAATTTGATAGCTGAAGCAGCTGCCACATGATCAATCACCTCAGTTGGAATATGAATTCCCCGACATCTACCAGTGCCGCGAGGAGGGCGATTTCGGAAAAGACTCTAGGCCACCAATCCATCGGCGATAGCGCGCAATTGAGGAACCGAGAGCGCAGGGGAAACTTGAGCTAGCTCCACATTGCGACCTAACGCTTCTTGTAACTTCGACTTCACAACGCCAAGAACACGTTTTCCATAACGGTAACGGATCGGGTTTTCGTCATATTCCCTGTTTGCGTCAGCGGATATCCTGCCGGCGTTAGGTTCAGGCCCGCCCTTGTTTCTCGCGCGCTGTGCGTCCGAAAGCCAATGATTGATACATCTCTCGACAGATTTTTCGCGTGATGCGGCAGTTGCTTCTTCAACCATGCGCTCAAGTGCATCCCTGTTTACGCCCGGTGCAATTGCGGAGAGGTGATCCACGCTAAGGAGATGGCTTTCGATGTCTGTTCCAAACGTCAGGAAACTTTCCAGCCCCGCTTCCGTCAGATCCTCCTGATATTTTACAGCCAGGTCGTCCGACATGTAATCGCGATCGCGGTGCACAATTACGCGGGTTGCAGGAGCATGTTCCCGGATGAAATTTCCCAGAACTTTGGCTGATTGTAGGTTGGTACACCCAGAGTACGACCATACATCGCAGACATCGTCGCCCAGTCCGGAGGACTGCAGAACCCTCTTCAAATTTTCCGTGCGGGAGTCCTCGGTCAAGAAAATTACGGGCGTTTCGCCATTTCGCAACCGATCGCCAGCATCCAGCGCTCCGAGGCCGAGAAGCACAGAAACGCGATCACTATTGTCCGGGTGCACAGTTCCTCCAGAGAGCCAGTGTGTAGCGGCACCCAACTTCGAAAATTCATCTAAAAAATGACGCGAGTGGGTTGAGATAACTACCTGAAGGTCGATCGTTTTAGTTATTTCATCCAACAGGCGTGCTAGTCGTCGCTGGTTGTCGGGATGGAGGTGAGAGTCAGGCTCATCCAGAATGAGTACCTTGGGCTGGTAGACACCGATATAGGAGAGCGTCTGCACCGCCTGCAGCACCCCGGTTCCGCACGAATCGATAGGCAAGCTGCCGTCGGCATTAACCGCGTGCGCGGAGATGACTTCATCTACGGCTGCGTTGAAGTCGACGTCGATATTTAGCCCACCAAATATCGTCTCCAGTCTCGATTGAAACTCTTGCCAATCTCCAGCACGTTGCTTCAGCAGCCAAAGAACGTTGCGAAAAACGCCATTAGCATCGCCCTTCGCCGCAGCGCGCTGAACAATTCCGGGCGATCGATACTCCTCAAAGGCAGGTATACCCGCTAAACCCGGAGCTACAACGCTGAATGGCCTTTCCATCACTTCGAACCGCTTACCGAGGACGCTCCCTTGAATTGTCACGGCAATGTTCTTGTTCTTGCCGCGACGAACCTGGATAGTTGCCGACCCCAGATCACTCGTAGTGAGGGTAACCTCGATTGCTTGATTGGCGTCCTGCCGCAAGTTTCCCCCAGCTGCGAGCGCGTGCACGTCGCGCAGTGGCGTGTACACCAACTGCTGTGCGGAGAGGCTTCCGGAGAGGACTTCCCCGTTCCACAACGATACGTTGTCCAACCTCAAGCTTTGAGCCACTGACACCGCAAACTGTATCGCATGCAGGAAGCTGCTTTTCCCCGCATTGTTAGGGCCAACCAGCAGAGTGATTCTCCCGAGTGGAACGGTCGCATCGGTGATTGACTTGAACCGCTGAACCCGCACACTTTCGAGCATCGCGCTTTCCCCAGTATAAGCGCCCCCCACCGTAGGACAGCGACCGTAGCCGGATCATAGCGAAGACTGGTACTCGCAGCACCCTACGATGCGGCATGCTGATTGCTTGGTCACCTGACCGCGTACCCATAGTCGATCAGGACGAACTGGATCGCCCGCCATAGGAACCGTCTCATATGCTCGTCAGCAGCGTCACCAGAGGTGGCTTGCGAGTTGGCGTAGACGCGCAGCAGCGCTTCGTCGTCGGGATACGCAGCGATCAACGCCAGCATCTAGTCAGGCAAAGTGGCAATCCGTTTGAAGTGAGGAACTAGCGTGTGCATGTCCGTCCGAGCCTCACTTGATGAACTCCCGGTGCCCATGGTTCGATTCCGTTCAACCTGACTCCGTCGCAAGTGCTGCAACTTCATTGGTGACCTCTAAGCCGGATGCAGCTGGAGCCCGCTGGATAAGCGAGCTGAACCTCAGTATGGCGAGATCGCCTTTGCGGATGGTCCTCGTCACGAGCACTGCCAGCACCTTGGGGAAGCGATTGGGCGCTGTCCTGCGCTTAGGGCTCTGCTGATAGCAACCGACTCGGTGCCACCGGCAGACTGCTTGAGGCATGGTTTGGCAGGGTGAACGGGAAACGTGACCGCCCGGAGTTCGTGACTCGCTTGCCCCGAAGCGAAACTACCCATGTCGTTGTTGTGAATCATTTGTCTTATTGATACGGACAAGTTGCAGCTTTCCGAGCAGATGCTCGCTCTTTTTGGCGTCGAGCTAGAACGCCTTCAGAAGCGCTGTGGAGCGATCTTAAGTTAACCCGGTAGACAGGGACCAAACGAGGGCGGGAACCGGCTCCAGCGCGACCACAGCGCCCCTGCACAGGCTTCGAATTAAGGTTCCCAGTGGATGGTGACCCAGTCGGGCTGTAACTGGCATTCCGGCACATCTCATTCCGGGATTGCCCTGATCGGGATGATCACACTCCGGGGATGTCACGCCCGCTTCTTCTTTCTATTAATACTGTTGTTAGCTTATAGGTAATAAGAATAATAAGGGGAGCGTGACTGGAAAGCGTGACAGATCATCAGTGCTATCGGATCGCACACCCCGGAGATCGTATATCGACAAGTCAACTTCAACTGGCGGCAACTACAGGCTCGGGCGCGCGCTGTGCGTCGCGATCCCTCTCACGTTTCCGCTGCTGCCGGATACGATCCTGTTCGCGCTTCTTGTCCTTGCGTGGGTCTGAACTCCCAGTCTGTGTCAGCAGCAGCTTGTTGGATACGAAGCGCGCCTTCTGGCACTGAAGTATGAAATTGCATTGACTGCAGGCGCCCGAACTAACGTCCTCGCGCATGCCGAGACACGGCGGTAAGTAAGGCTCGAAGGTGGTTGCCACACGAATTTTTGTCGGTAGTGCGACAGAATGCTTCGCGTCCTCCATCAAATTGGGTTTGTCGGGGAACACGGTGATGGCGATACGCCTCGCGTGTTCCTCGCTTAGCGCATCCGAGCGACCTAAGAGGTTCGCCAAAGCAATTTCCGGATTTGTTGATTTTTTCATCCTGGTGAATGCTTGCATTAGCGCTCGCTTACGAGGTGGGTCTAACCGCCCACTTTGTTTGAAGAAGCGATCATCCCAACCCTCCTCGAACAGCGCGACGGTGTTGTGCCATTCGTTCCAGACATCCGAGGCCCCTGTGACCTGGGAAGCGGAATAGAGCTGATTGGGCCGTGGAAACTTCTTCCGGTTCTTCTGGGCGGTCGCCCATTCCATGACCTCGTTGAGATACTTGTCGTAGGGCATGCCGATATCATCAGCCGTCTGCCGCGCGTTCCAAAAGCTGTTGATTTCGCTGGGTTCATTATTGAAGAGCTCGCGGGCGATAGGCTGTTGCTCTTCCGCCGTGCTCATATCCTTGTATCTCGCGTAGTAACGCCGATAGCAGTCGAGGTACGCCTCGCAGAAGAGCTCTGTGCGCTCTAGCGCAGACAGGTAGCCATAGGCGACCCATGCGGACGGAGTGAGTTCCGGCTCGCGCTCCAGGGACTTCGAGTCAACCACCTTGCGAGCAATTGCCAGCTCGCGGGTGCGGCGCTTGATTGCGGAAGGCTCTTTACGGATTGCTCGGCGTTCTGAAGCTAGTTTGTGTCGCTCTTGCATACTAGATCCGGACCACTTCCCTCGGTTGCTAAGTTTACTCATAGTGATTTCCTCACTGGTGGATTGACGAGAAAGGGCTGCGTCGGCACACGGAAGTACGTCGACGGGGAGCTATTTATAGCTACTTCGAATGAAAAAGCACGTAAGAAATTTAGGCGATCTTAATTTTGCGCGGAAGTCAGCAAATTTTGCATAGCCTAAAGAAATCCTTTGACTTGGTGCGCAAGCGGATGGTAATCGCGCACGGCAGCGCTCACTTTGGTAGTAGGTCCCGGATTTTAGGAAATTACTAGGAGAATAAATCGCGGGTCGCCATGGTATCTGCACACGGAGAGCCGAAAGCAGGTAAAGAGATCGCGCGGGAAGCTCACGACATCGACGGAGAGCCGCCTAGACGCCAAGCAGGACCGTCTACGACCTCCCTACGTGCCGAGAATCCAAGAGCTCCAGGATGCGATCTAGAGGGTTCCTGATTGGCAAGATAATCGGGGTGCTCGATCACGCTCCGGATGGGGAGCAATCTCCCGCAAGCGTCAACGACCTAAAGTACAAAGCCTGCGCGGCGGCCGCATTACTGGCCGCTGCATGCGTAAGGTGCTTGGACAGGTGCAGTGCATGCACCAATGTGCATCCCTCTGAACCAGGTCATCTCGCATGTTTGTGAGCGACGACAACCGTCCGCAACAACTCCGGGGCCGAGCGCAGGTCATGGAAACGTCATGGAAAACGCAAAAGAAAACGCGCTACACAAAACTTATAGAAGCATGGTTCAGTCGCGTACGTCGCGCGCTACAGCGGCTCTATAAGACCAAATCAATCAACTTGCGTAACCGTCAGCCATTTCAAGAGCACGTCGGGATTAAAGAGCGAAGTCCTAGGAGGCATGTGGGTGTCCCTCTAGCGTGCCGCCGAAGTCAACCAGGTGGCTAGCAATCTCCATAGAACGGACAGCGCGAATCTAGGTTATTGGCTGGGTTGGGCCCGCATGGGTCGCCAAGATGTCCTGGATCTGGTGAGGCTCAAACGCGACATCCCAGCACCAGACGCCGAAGCCCCCCTTCTGATTCACACCCTTAACCCAGGTGTCCAGTGCGGAACGCTTGGCCTTGTTCTGTTCGCTGTCCTCGCCTTTGATCTCTAGTGCCAGGGTCTTGCCGTTGGACAGGCGGAGCAGGAAGTCAGGGATATAGCGACGCTTGGCGCCGTTCCACATGTAGTAGACCTGGAAGCCGAGGTGGTCGTTCTTGGCGTAGGACTGCACTAGTTTGCTGGTCTCCAGCACATTGGCGGCATGGGCTTCCCACGCACCATCAGCGACCATATGGCTGATCTGCGACTTCTGTGCAGCCTGACAGGCCCGGGTTGTATACCAAGTGCGCATGTAGCGGGTTGAGCCGATCGGATACTCTTCGTCGAATACCGGCTCAATACGCTCCTGGTTTTGTTCAATGAGATAGCGCAGCAAGTGCTGCACAACCACGTCCATATTCAGCGATACGAGGATGCGCTTGCGTAACGGCTCCTGGTGAAACAGCGACGGCACGTCCAACCTGTCCGACGAGAGAAACTTCTCGATCAGGCGAATCAGCTGAAAGGCTAGGTACTCTGGCGTCCCGGTGAACTGGTCGCGCAGATGATCGTAAGCCTTGCGGGCAGCCTGAAATACGAGTCGCTGCAGACGGAATTCGTCCGGCAGTTTCTCCAGGTCGATCTCGGTGATCTGATCCCAAGCATTAGCGCCTCCCAGTGCCGGCGCCAGTTCTGCGGCCAACGGCGTCTTTGCCGGGTCAAGTTTCAGCGGCTCCATTTTTGCCCAGTCGAGTGCCAGCCCGTGTCGCACGATAGCGTCGACGCGCAGCACGTTGGGCCAACGAATTTCCAGGCTGTTACGTTCTTCCAGCGATTCGATCTGGGTGCTGGATTTCGGAGGAGGCGGTGGGTCACCGCCGCCGATGTCCTGGAATACGGAGAGCGGCACGCCGAAGACGTTGACGAATTCCGGCTTGAACAGTTGCCGCTCTACACCATCCGGGCCGACGACCGGCTCGGTGTCGTAGCCGACGCGGCGCAGGCCACGACCGATCACCTGCTCGCAAAGCAACTGACTGGTGAAAGCACGCAAGCCCATGATGTGAGTAACGTTCTTGGCGTCCCAGCCTTCTGACAGCATGGCTACCGAGACGACATTCTGCAGGTTCTGTCCAGCGGTGCCGCGCTTGCCTACGTTGTCGACGATCTCGCGCAGCAGTTCTTCCTTGTCAAGTTCAAGGAGAGCCTGCTTCTTGTCTCTGGGGAGCGACGTAGCTTCGACGATGGACTTGAGTCGGGACTCGTAATCCATGGCGCTGGTGAAGTAATCACGCTGGGCCTTAGGCAGCGGGGCATGGTTGAACAGCCACTCTGAGATTTTCGCATCCGTCCATTGCCGAACCGATGCAACTTCGCTGGCACGGTGGCCACATAATTCCACCAGGTACCTGAGCTTCCCAGCAGCTTTCTTTGCGTCTTTGTACTTGGTCTTCTGCGTATCGGTCTTGCAAAGAGCGTCCACAATGGCAGCCATCTTGGCTTTAGCTAAGGAGCCAACGCTGGCCTTCTCCCCGATCTCCGCCTTCTCCAGCACCTTCGAGTCCACCCGCAGTGTGCGGTCAGCATCGCGCAGTTCTGGCCAATGGACGTCGCCGCTGGTGAAGTAGCGTTCTATACGTGCAGCGGTTTCCGTGCGATTGCAGACGGTAAGCAGAACAGGTGGAGACGTGTGACCTCCATTCGCCCAGGCTTCTGCAGCCTGGCGCCAGTCGGCACCGAGCAGGGTATATGCCTGCTGCACAAGTTGCGGCAGCGGCTCATGTGGCTCTGCGCCGCGCCGATTCAGGTCCTCCTGCACCTCGGGGTCGCGATAGAGGTGATAAAGCTTGGGCCTCAGGGTTTTGGTGTCCGGCACCACGCCATCGCGCACCACCACTCGCGGCGTCTTAACCAGGCCAGCCTCGATGGCATCGTTGAGGCCAAAGTCAGAGACGATCCACTCGAACAGACCGGATTCGGTATTCGCGCGGCCGGTGGGTGCAAATGGCGTGGCCGATAGATCGAAGCAGCGCTGAATACGCTGCTCTTTGTGGATCCGATCAAGGCCTTCGATCCAGCGCGTGGCCTCGTCCATGTCCGAGCCCATTTCCTCGGCGCGGCGCTTGGTCTCGCGATCTCGCTTGTCTTCAGCGGCGATGCGGTAGGCATGGTGTGCTTCGTCGTTGATAACGACGATGTCCTTGTAGCCAGCAAGCTTGCCAAGGACGCGCTTTACGAAAGCCTTGTCGCTCTCGGCGCCCTTCTTCACCACCGAGCGTGCCTGCTCCTTCAGCGGCATCAAAGTGTGCCAGTTCTCGACCAGTAGCTCGGTTTGGTTGAGCTTGCTGCGCATGGCCTCGTTCGGGCAAAGGCCAAATGCGTCGTAATAGTTCTGCGGATGTCCTGGGTAGAGCACTTGCAGACGTTCGCGCACCGTAAGCCCGGGGGCCACGATGAAGATGACGCGGGAGAAATCCTTGTTGCGCTTCGGGTAGGCCAGAGCGTTCAGCACCTGCCAGGTGATCAGCATGGCCATCACCGTGGTCTTTCCGCTGCCGGTGGCCATCTTGCTGCAGAGCCGCTCCCAAGGTCCGCCATCGCGGGGAATGGCGATACCCTGCTTGTAGCCGGCCGGCGCTTCCTCCCACCAAATCAGAGTTTCGATGGCCTCGATCTGGCAGAAGTAGAACGGGTATTGACGCGCACTAGGATCGTTCCAGTGCTCCAACAGGCGTCGAGTGACAGTGGTGATGCCCGGATACTTCGCTTGCCGCCATGCATCCACACGTTCGCGGATGCGCTCAACTTGCTCCAGTGGTTCGGTGCGTCGGGTGTTGTTGCGGGTGTCGAAGATTTCGTAGCCAGCGGGCCGGCGACCCTCGGCCAGCTTCAAGTTGCCACGGTCGTCCTGCCAGTGCCAGAGTGGGACTTCGAACGGCGAGTTAACAATTAGCGACTTGGGTGCGGTCATCGTGGCTTAGTCCAGCGCAATCACTTTCAGCGACTCAATGCCGCGATCGTCAACAATCTTCACAGCCACCTTGCGGTTCTCACCTGCTTCGAACGGCAGCGAAACGGTGTCCTGCAGCTTTTTAAGCTTGGCCTCGTCCAGCTCGGCCTTAATGTTCTTCTTTAGCTTGTTCCAGCCGTCCTTGGCGCCGGCCATGGGGAAGAACACCTGGTGAGGGAACAAGCTGCGTTCGTCGTAATCGGTATCCAAACTCCAGGCGGCGATCTTCTTCTTGCCACCGGATTCCAGTTTTCCAGTAGTGGTGTCGAAGTAATCGAAGCCGTTGACCTCGACTTGATATCGCCCATCCTTCAACTGCTTCACATCCACGTCAGGCTGGCCCATCAGCCAGAAACTCTGATTGTTGCTACGGGCCTTCTTTAGATCTTCGGTCAGCAGATCAGTGTTCATCTGCGCCTTGAGCAGGTTGACGCCCGCCCACTTGGTTTCATCGATGTCCTTCGCGGCTTCTGGGTCGAAGGTGAAAGCACAGAACACGATGAACTTGGGAGCGGGGCGCAGTTTCTCCGCCTCGTTG
Organism: Lysobacter sp. A378; assembly: GCF_054052125.1. Taxonomy (NCBI): domain Bacteria; kingdom Pseudomonadati; phylum Pseudomonadota; class Gammaproteobacteria; order Lysobacterales; family Lysobacteraceae; genus Lysobacter; species Lysobacter sp. A378. The sequence continues at coordinate 1,100,769 of NZ_JBSVRK010000002.1, forward strand.
AGCCCCAGCGCCACCTGACGCTGCTCCAGGGCGGCGTGTTCGGGGCCGAAGCTGACGACGACGCGCTCGCCGGTGGCCAGGTGTCCGGTGCAGTGCAGGTGACGGAACCCGTCGCCGCTGGGTAGGGTTTCCAGTTCGGCAAACTTGAACATCTGGCCGCCCTTGCCGCGGATGCCAGTCTTCAGTAGCTCATCCCGCCAGCCATGCTGACGTTGCGATTCGCCGCTGCGAGCGATAGCGGCGTCGGCGTCTTGTGCCGGTTGGGTTTCGTCCAGCGACAGCACACTAGGGAAGGGGACCGCTTCGACGGTGAAGGGACCGGTAATGCGTAGCTTGTCCTTCGAGATTGCAGGTTGGTCGTAAAGGATTTCCTGGCCTGCGTGGGCAGCAATGGAGTCGTCCATCTTCGCCTGCATTGCCTGGCGGGCGGCGTGGAAGGCGTCGAAAGCTCCGCGCCCGCCAGGCTTCCAATCGTCCGGAAAGTCGAAGGGGACTTCCCATTCACGCAGTGCCGCACCGATGGCAAAGTCGATGATCTTCCCTTTGCGATCCCCTTCGGTCACCTTAAACGGTGTGCCTTCGGCTTCTAGAGCGGCGTTAAGCTTAGTCAATGCCTGTTCTATAGCCGGGTGTAGCTTGTCCCAGATGTCGTCAATATCAGGATTGTTGGCGATGGATTTTAGGGTGACGTGGGGAACGGTCTTGTAGATGAAGCCACCCTTCAGGCCTTCATGGGGGTACCTGAGCTCGTAGTAGTCGTAGCTGGCGGTCATCAAGCGTTGCTTGGCGAGTGTGACGGCTACACGCGAGGTATCGCAGGTGACCCAGCGGCGGCCCCATTTCTCGGCGACGAAGGCTGTCGTGCCAGAGCCACAGGTGGGGTCGAGAACGAGGTCGCCGGGGGCAGTCGTCATTAGAAGGCAGCGCTCTATCACTTTAGTCGCTGTTTGCACCACGTAGCTCTTATCTCTGGCACCACCCACATCATTCCAAATCTGACCGACTGCCTTGCCTGGAAAATCGGATTGATAACGCTTGATTCGGATTTGCTTTTTCTGAGCGGCAAGGCGACCCGCAGCCGCAACACGCTCAAGGCCTTTGGTCGTTACTTTCCAGTGGTTGTTATCCCCCGGGTGGAAAGTCAGTCCTCGAAACACAAATTCAGTAGTGGTCGTTGCGCGGAAGCCGTCTGAAGTCAACGGGTCAGCCGAAAAACTATCATCATCAACCCGTCGCGGCGAGTAAAGCTGGCGATACATTTTCGCGGCTGCCTTCTTGCTTCTGCAATACCAGACAAGTATATCGGTGTTTGGAACAATGAACTCGCCTTCTTGGCTCCCCGTTTTTTGGACCAGAATCTCACAAACAAAATTTTCGTTCGAAAATATCTCATCGCAGAGATTGCGAATAAAATGAACGTTCTCATCCGATATTTGAACAAATACGCTTCCAGACTCGTGCAATAGTTCCTTTGCCAGCAACAACCGATCCCGCAGGTACGTCAAGTATGAGTGGATACCCAGCTCCCATGTATCCCGGAACGCCTTGATCATCTCCGGTTCTTGGGTCAGGTCCTCGTCCTTGCGATCCTTCACATCCCGGCTGTTAACGAACGGCTGAAAGTTGCTGCCGTATTTGATGCCGTAAGGAGGGTCGATGTAGATCATCTGCACCTGCCCGGCCATGCTTTCTTTTTGCAGCAAACTATTCATCACCAGCAGAGAATCGCCTGCCACCAGCCGGTTCATCCAGCCCCGGTCGTGCTTGTAGAAATCCACCGCTTCGCGCAGTGGCAGTGGCCGCTCGAACCATGCCTGAAACATATCGCCCTGGTCGTCGCCGTCGCCGCCCTTAACCTGTTTCTGGATGGCAGAAAGAATCGTCGAAGGGTCGATGCGTTCATGCACATGCAGACTGACAGTGTCGACCTCGAAGCTCGTCCGCTCCGACTTACCCGTCCAGTTGAGATACGGCTCAGCCTGGCGCTTCAATTGCTCTAGTGCCGCGCGCATCACTGCCTCGTCGCCGCTGGCTAGGGCCTCGTCGACCAGCTTTTCAATCTGCGCGCGGCCCATGTCGAACTGCAGCGCCGGGTCGATGTGTGGGTCGTAGGTCCACTTCGCCTTCGGCAGCTCCGGGTCATTGTCCGGTGTCACCATGCCAACATCAGGGTTGTTCTTGCGCTTCTGATCGTGCTGATAGGCGATGACCTTCGCCCCATCGTCAGCCTTCTTCGGCTTCACCTCGGCCTTGGCCTTTCTGGCCTGCGCCAGAGTAATAGAAGCCTGCTTTGGCTTCGGTGCATCCGCGCCGACCGGCTTCTCCAGCGTCGACAGCGAGAACGGCTCGATCTGGTCGACCGCCAGTGCCACCGAACCACCACGCCCCCTGCCTTTGACGAGTTTGCCGGCATCCACCAGCGCATCGCGGGCTTCGGCGTAGTCTTCCTCGGACACCTTGGCTCCAAGCTTGTCAGTCACCTGGCCCCGCATGCTCATGTTGCCAACGGCGGTGCCATCCTTCGGCAAAAGGTTCAGGATGGCAGAACGAATTTCAGCAACAGTAGATTTAGCCATAGCGTTGTCTCGTGGCAGGCGCGGCGATGATCAGTCGATGGTTTCGGCGGCGTAGATTGCGGTTGGCGTGTTCTTCTGCGCACGTACTACCGGCCAGTAGAACGGCGTATCCCGCCAACCCTTGCTTGCCGCACCATTCTGTCGGAGTAGGAACAGTATCGGATAGTCGATGGCAAAGCTTCTGGTTAGATCACCCTCAGTCTTCTCCGAGTCCGGCGTTTCGATGTACTTCGCGTGCGAACCAGCGCCGGCCAATCGTGCTGAGTTTCGGTTATTTGCTGCCCACAACAAGACTTTGCCGCGCTCGGACTTCTCCGGGTGTTGCTGACTCAGGTGCGCCAGAACAGCTTCCGCGGCGTTCCAATCAAAAGACGGGGCGTCGTCATCAGGAAATTCCAATGTCGGCTTGATCGACCGCAAGAGCTCGTATGCGGTGCCCACGTCGATCAGCACAGGTTCGTCCGCGCCAAATCCGCACAACTCCGCCACACGTGCATCGATATGCTCGATCTTCTTTCCGATGCCGGTTGCCCCGGTCCTGTATCCGGTTTGGAAGCCGATAGGCAACATTCTCTTAAATGGGCGCAGTGTCTGCGCGGTCGAAACTAGAATTTTGTTCGGACTGCAGGGGATGATAGAGCCATTTTGAGCCCGGCGAATAAATTGAACGGCCTTGTCACCGCCGGCCTCGATAGCGGAACGCAGGGAGGAGTCGAATTCCTCCATTTGTTGCATGGCATAGCGGATCGGTAGAGAGGTATAAAAGCGCGTGACTGCCAAATCGTTGCGGCGATAGCCATACATGCGTGAGTGTTGCAGCACCGTGTCTTGTTGAAATCTATTTGGCCTACGTCCGTAGTAGAAGCCGATCAAATTGGCGATAGTGACGCCGCGATCCAGCACCTGGCCTCCCAGGAAGATGCACAGGGGGCTGCGGAGCTTCAGTTGCCCCGTATCGTCCAGCATTGTGACGACGTCTTCATCCGAATTGACTTTGGTAATCGTGATGAATTCTTCGGACAGAGCCTCAACAACGGCATCAAGCACCTGCTCTTTAGCCGGAATCGGCTTTGACGCCAGAGCAAGGGAGCGCTCTAAATCGCCATAGGAATTCCCGGCTAGTGTCTTGAGGATAGGGTCGTTGGATTCGGCAGCCTCAGTCAGCCTCTTTACGATCCTACTGGTGAGCGTTGCCTGCCAATGATGGGCTTGTCTTCCTGCTTCCGAGTGCAGGAGAAAGGAGTAGCGCAATTTACGCGGCTTTTCGCCTGCGGTGATGCCGTTTATGCGCTGAATGCAGCCGCCCACGATGAAGTTGATGATCGCAGTGCGGTAACCCTCGATTTTGGAGCTGGTGAGGACGTCGTCTAGCTTGAGCTTGCGCCCATCCTGCTTCTTTAACAGTTCCAGTTCATTGTGATCAACTGAGTAGTGGATCAGGCTCTCAAGTGTTTCTTTGCCGCTGCGAGCGGATTCTCCGAAGTATGTGTCGCCACCAACATAGGCCGGAGGGACCGGGACCAGCTTGGTGAAAGCCGGGCGAGTCGGCTTGAACTCTGCGACGTTATCAACGTTCACTTCGGTCGGCTGGAGATAAAGCGAATACGGAGTAGCTGTGACCTGCAGAAACGAGGACTGATTGATGACGGTGCGAAGTTCACTCACCTGCTTAGCGATCTTGTTTGCGGTAACGATGTCCTTCTTCTTCGCATAGCCGATCGATGCGCTGTCGGCTTCGTCATCGATGATGATGATTCGCTTTGCGGCCATATCAGGGTGGTTATTAAATAAGCCAATTAGTCGCTGGAGGTTATCGTCTTGCTTCTTGGCTACGAAGACCATCTTGGCGTCGGTTTCGAATTTCCCGATTTTTTTTGGCGCTTTCATGATGTCGCTAATTTCGACATCACCTTCGCTGATGAACATCCGGAACTCGCTGGTGAGTCGCTTAAGCGTTTGTTCGATTAGCGCTTTCGAATTTTTGCTCAGGACAAGAGCAATGTCGTAGTCGTTGTCGAATGCGAGTGCAAGCACACTGATGAAGGTGCGAGTCTTACCGCTCTGCACCTTACCCAATAGCATTCCTGGGTGCTCGGAGCTGGTTGCCTGATTCAGGAGCGCAGCAACGGTATCTTCCGCACAGCGAAACGTGTCTGCGCTGAAATCAGAATTGGCTTGCTTGTACTCCTGATAGAACGGCCCATTCGTCGTGATGCTGATCGTCATAGTCACTCCCCCTGTGGGTTGAACGCGCGAGGAGTGACAGCTATGTCGTAAGTGATCCGCCGGAGCATTCCAGGCAGGCCACTTTGTCGTCGCTGCAGCGTGCTGGAAGCCATCGTTTAGAGTCATTGACATCATCTGTCGACCCACACGTGCCAGCACACGTCCCCCAACCAATGGGGCCAGCATACCGGTGGAACCGCAAGATCACCTGACGGTTTGTGTTTTGGGGTGTTGTTCTTGCTAGCGAAGGCGGTTGTGAGCAACTAGGGATAGGCGCGTAACTTCTCAAAGGCTGCGGCCAGGTGCTCTCCCGCCAAGTGGGAATACCGCAGAGTCATCGTCAGATCCCCGTGGCCCAATGACTCACGAACCGTGTTCAAGTCCGCTACGGCATTACACCAGCCGACTGGCGAAGTGATGTCGCAAGTCGTGGAAGCGGAAGGTCTGCACCTTGGCCGCCAGTGCCAGCAGCTCACCCCCCGACGCAGGCCGGTGGTCAACCAGCATCATCAGTCAAATGCGTCTGGCCGCCCCGCGCGATCACCTATGTAGGGGCGTCAATGTCAGTTGCTAGGACGCTCATAGGCAGCGGTAGGCTGCAGTTGGCAGCACATCCAATCGTGCGATGTCTGTGATTAGGCTGGAACAGACAACTTCGCCACCGCAGCCGCTAGATGGGCGGGTGCTAGATGGGCGTAGCGCAGCGTCATCTGGATGTCCGAGTGCCCCAGTAATTCCCGAACGGTGTTTAGATCGACTCCCGCCATGACGAGCTTGCTGGCGAAATGGTGGCGCAGGTCATGGAACCGAAAGGTCGATATCCCGGCTTCAACCAAGAGCGCATTCCAGCCCTTCTTCACGTCTCGGGGTTCGAACACCCTGCCCTGCCCACTGGTCTGACGGTGCCACCGGGTGACGACGGACAGCGCTTCATCGTTCAGTGGCAAGTGCCGCTGCCGCCCGTTCTTGGCGTTGCCTGCTTGGATGGTGATCACCCGGGCATCCAAGTTGATGTCCGTCCACTGCAATGACAGCAGTTCACCCCGACGCAGCCCGGTGTTCATCGCCAACAGCACTACAGGGGTCAAGTGGTCCCCGAAGCCATCGAGCGGGATATCAGCCAGTGTTGGGACGTGACGAGCTAGGCGCGCTGCATTGCCATTGGCGCGGCCTTGGATCAGCTTGCGGTCGCGCGCTGCAAGGCTGCCCCGCAAGCGGCTTTCTTCATCAACCGACAGGAACCGGACGATCTTTCGTGACTCCACTGCTTTTGCCCGCATGCCCAACAACGCATTGCGCTCTAGCAGCTTCCATTCGACTGCCATCGACAACGCTGCCCGCAAGGTGCCCAGGTCACGATAGGCGGTGATCTTCGCGACCGGCTTTCCTGTGCCGTTGCTGGTCAGACGATCACGCCACCAGCGATCGATCAAGGGTGCATCTATTGCAGATAGATCGAGCTTCAACATGCTCGCAAACTGGGTCCGGATGCGCTGGACATAGCGTTTACCCCGACGCAGTTCGACAACCGCCCAGGGCAAGTAGTGATCTGTCAGGAACTGATCCAGCGTGCAGGTAACGGCCTTGGTCTTGGCGATGCTGGGCAGCCCCTTCTGGATGACCTCAGCCATCGCGTGTGACGTGTGGGCGCGCGCCTGTTCGAGGGTTAGGTGTGCGACAGCCCCAAGCGTCCGACGCTTGCCATGCGCCCAGGAAACGATCCAGGCTTTGTGCCCCGATGGCTGAACTCGCATGATCAGTCCGCGGACGAGGGTGTCTCGCATTTCGTAGGGTTTGGCTTGGGGCTGTGCCGCCGCGACGATCCGCTTAGTCAGTTGGGTGCGCATGGATGCTAGAGGCTTAAGTGAGTGATAAGCCAAAAACTATCGGAGCCCCTAAAACCATGTTTGGATCAGGATCATCCGCATCCGACGCCCGGGACTGGAAACACCTTAAAAAACAAAGGCCCGCATCAGCGGGCCTTGTGTTTGGTGCTCTGGAAGACGCAGTCCGAAAGTCGCTAGGACCTGTTACGAATGCGCCGCTCTACCAACTGAGCTATTCCGGCAAGGGGCTGGATTGTAGTGTTAGCGGGGTTGCAGGGTCAATCAACAGGTTTGAGCCGCAGCTCCTTGGGCAGGGCGAAGACCATGTTTTCCGGCTCGCCGCGCAAGGCGCTGAGGTTGCCGGCACCCAACTCGCGCAGCCGCTCGATGACGCCTTGCACCAGGATTTCCGGGGCGGAGGCGCCAGCGGTGATACCGATCTGCTGGCGGCCGACCAGCCAGGCCGGGTCGATCTCCTCGGCGCCGTCGATCAGGTGGGACTGGACGCCCTCGCGCTCGGCCAGCTCGCGGGAAGTGCGATAAGTACCTGCTAAGCCGGATCTCGGGTGGCGTGGCGGGCCACACAGTTCAGCTTGCGCGGATGCGAATAGCGCGGCCCCAGCATCTAGCGTGACCCAGCAAGTCTTGCATTCGCAATGCGAAGGTCGGGAGTTCGATCCTCCTCCGCTCCACCAATCGAATACCGGGGGCCCCGCGTCGCACAGACGCCGGGGCTTTCGCATGCGCGCTATGCTCGGGCGCATGCCTGATGCCGTGACCGTCCGACGCCGCCCCAGCGCCCCGGGAGCTCCTGGCCCAACCCGCAAATTTCAGGGTGATGTCGCACCCACGTATTTGCGACCAAAACGAGCAACCAGCACTTCGCGGCGAAGGCAAACGCCACCATCGACCTGTGTCGTTGCGGCGAAGACTCGCGACACTCCCGCCCCAGTACCTAACGAGTGCTAAGCTTAACCGGGGCCTGCAGATAGAATTTGCGCCGTGCTTCGCGGCGCGTGAAAGCAATGTCAGACGGCATTGCTCCCTATGCACAATGGGTGCAATCTGTTACGCGATGGATTTGGCTAAGGAGTGTCTGCAGGCCCCCCTTAATTTCAGGGCTCTCCATGGATTCAAAGCTTGCCAAGCTCAAACGCTGTGACGACTTAGCGGACCTGGCGCGCCTCGTCGATTTCCAGCCGAAGGCAGTCAGCTACCTCATCTATAAATTGCCGCCAAGCAAGCGGTATACAAGTTTTTCAATTCCAAAGAAGAGCGGTGGTCAGCGTGAAATTTGCGCGCCTGAACCGCGCCTACTAAAGCTGCAACGCCGGATTGCAGACTACCTGCAAGATTGCCTAGAGAACCTGGACAAACAGAACGGGTTCACACGCCCCCACGCTCACGGCTTTATCCGTGGGCGCAGCATCATGACAAACGCATCCGTTCATCGCGGCCGACGGTTCGTATTGAACGTAGACCTTGCTGACTTCTTCGGAACAATCAACTTCGGAAGAGTCAGGGGCTACCTGATCAGCAGCAAAGACTTCGAACTGAAGCCAGCAGTTGCAACCACGATCGCGCAGCTTGTTTGTCATAACAACAAGCTACCCCAAGGGGCGCCAACCTCGCCAGTCATTGCCAATCTTGTGGCACGTGTCGTCGACGCACGCTTAAGTAAGCTGGCGGAAGCACACAGTTGCGCCTACACCCGCTACGCGGACGACCTAACATTTTCTACTAACCTTAATTCGTTCCCGAAAGCGCTCGCCACTGCCTGTCCGAACTCCGGGAAAACTCTCACAGGCACGACACTCAGTCGGGTTTTGAAACAAGCTGGCTATCAGGAGAACACCAAAAAGACTCGATTGCAGTTTATTAATTCAAGGCAGGAAGTTACGGGACTTACAGTAAACAAAAAAATCGCGGTAAGTGTTAGCTATCGAAAGCGTGCGCGCGTCATGGTAGATAAGCTAATTAAGACCGGATCCTTCCACTTTACTAGTAAACAAGAACCCGAAGAAGATCCCACACCAAGCATGAATAAGCTTCACGGGGTCCTTAGCCATATCAATTCAGTGGCTGTTCACCGCAGGAGTGATCAACATAATCGGGACGCCTGGAAGCGAGCGAAACCTAACAGTGAACTACTGGCCTTATCTGCCGATGAGAAAGTCTATCGCCAGTTTTTATTTTATCGACTATGTTACGCCAATGAAATTCCAACGTTGCTGTGCGAAGGCAAGACAGATAATATCTACCTAAAGTTCGCCCTTAGACGCCTCGGCGCGGACTTCCCTAAGCTTGCCACCGTGGGCGAGGCGGGCAAACTTGATAGGAGGGTTCAATTCTATGGATACTCCAAAACGAGTAAGCGGATCCTTGGCCTCGATGGCGGATCAGCAAATCTTGCGAACTTTATCTCTGAGTACGACCGAATGTGGAGACGAAACAAGGCTCCACCGTCCGGGCAACCTTGTATCATAGTTATAGACAACGATAAGGGCGCCAACATAGTGCGCGCCAAAGTTAAACCACATCTTCCGAAGGGTCAGAACTTTGATTCGGGCACGCCCTACACAAAGGTTATTCACAACCTCTACGTAGTGCAGGTGCCGTTGCCATCAGGCTCTGAAGAGGTTGCTATTGAAGATCTTTTTCCTCAAAATATTCTAGATGCTACCCTCGGCTCGAAAACGTTCCACAGACAAGGCGAGGGATTTGACAACTCCATACACTACGGCAAACACATGTTTGCGGAGTATGTCATCAAGAAACAATGGCCAACCATTGACTTTTCAGGCTTTGCGCCATTACTAGATAGAATAGCTAACTGCGTCCCATGATATAAAAAAAGTGGACGCTTTACCGGCTGAGCCCTAAGGAACTGTACGCACCGGGAATACCGGCAGACCAGGCCATCTTGCTCAGATGATCGACGCCTTGATCAACGATCTCATGTGCACTGGCCACATCTTTGAGCGAATAATGATCATTGATGTAATCGTGCACGATTTTGTTCCGCCTACGTTGTAGGTCATCGAGCGACGTTGCTACGGAATTATCTGCCTCTGCTTGCTTCTAGACTCCACTATGCGTCCCGCGGGGAATATGAGAGGTCTGGGAGATCGCGCAGCGATCGTGGGTACGTGCCCTCCGCCCAGACCCGAGAAACTGCATCTAGCCCCTATTCGTAACTCGCGCCAGGCGCTCCCACTCGCTGCCTGGCGCGCTCCAACATCCAACCTGCTCCGCGGGCAGGTTCCCTTGTCAGGAACCGCGCATAGCGCGTTAGGCGTGCACTTCAGTGCCATCGACATAGGTTCCGCTGATGCCGGCCCACAGTGATGTCGACAACGTACTGACGGCTAGTCCCGAGAGCGGCGCATAGTCAATGCGCCGCTCTACCAACTGAACGACGCCGGAAGACCTTTCGGATCAAAGACTACCTGATCGCTATGCCTGTCCAGGGGTCAGGTAAGTGGCTGGTAAGCCGAAGACGGACGGGGCCTGCGCTGGGTCAGCTGGACCTCAGTTTGACCCAGCTACCCGATGCAAACGGACCTCAATTGAGACGTCACCAAAGTTGCTGTGAATCGCTCTGAGCCGCTCCCAACTACTGCGCTAGTGACCTCGCTAGATGAGTCTCCCACAAGCGCTGGCGAGCGCCGGGCGGATCCTCGACGTATCGACCGATCAACTCGACTCCAACACAGCGTCTCGCCATCAACTGTAGCTCTTCCTCGAATTTCCGGAGCGTCCTCTTTCCAAGCGGTGATTCTGATTCGCTTGTTGAGTGGAGATAGACCTTCGGCGAGGACGAGCGCTTCATCTGCTGCAGTTGCGTCTGCACTTCCTTAAGCAGCGGACTCAGGAGGAGCCTGCTTAGACCGCGCATGCGAAATTTCCGCATGACGTAGACGTGTTCTACAGAGATGAATATCCGGCTCGACCCCACGCCGTCTTCGCGCTGGGCACGGAACGACACGAACCCAGCGATATCGCCGGACCGGTGCATTGCGTGATAAGTGACGATGTTGGCAGAGGCCTCAGGCGATCGATACTCTCGGTAGTGCAATTGCGCCAGGTCCGATTCGATGAAGTGCTTAGGGCACTCAGCACGATCGACCGAAGGCAGCGGCCCCGACAGGCTAAAGTCGTCGTGTAGCTCCTCGTAATCACCGAACTGCAGGGCAAAATGACCGGCGTTCATGTTGCACACTTGGTGTTGGGCAGGTTGGTATCACGCCACAGGTCCGTAGCTTCCTCACCCGCAGTGACCCCAACGTCGTAAGACTGCCCGGTTGGTGGCTGGTTGATGGGGAGCCACGTAACGGCATAAAGCGCCGCCGAGCGTAGATACTGAACACGAGTGCGAATGATGTAACCGGAGCTGATCAATTCGCGCAGGCCACGTGCGAGTGAATCCTTGCTGTTGAAGCCGCGCCGCTTCATGAGCGAGTGAGTGGCGGTCAAGTGACCGTTGTTGTCGCCTTTGTAGGCCGCCAAAATGGCGAGTAGCAGCTTGGCCGCGTTGCCTGACAGTTCGTGAAAGGTTGGGTGACCGAGCACGGCGTGAGGGACGGGCAGGAAGCGAACGTTCCATTGCAACTTGTTCTTGGCTGTATCGATTCGCGTGCTGGGGATAAATTGCGTCATTAGCTGTCTCCATTTCGGTTGAGCGCGCGGCATCGCGACGAATGACGCCTTGACGGGCGCGCCCGGGATAGATGATTGAGGTTGACAGGGGAATTCCTGTCTGGCAGCCCGACTCGATGCCGGGTGCCTGCGTGTGCATCTTCAGGCGAGCGGACCGTTAGGCCTGCGGGTGATCGTCGACAGTAGGAGTTGCCTGCCGGGATGAGCGGATGCCTCGCGTCATCTCTTCTGCGAACCGCCGAGAGCCAGCGCGTTCACCTATGCTTAGATTGTAGTCAGGGAACCGAAAACTTGACGCGCGATTCGGAAATTTTTTTCTGGGTCGGTCCAGACGACGTTGTGCGGTGAGCTATGAGCCCGGAAGCTGGGCATGTGGCCACCAATGCTTCCAGTTGTGCCGGCAAGATTAGCGGTCCGGGTATACGAAGCACTGTGACTGAAATGCGGGGCACACGATGCCCCGGAATGACGCCCCCGATGTGCCCCGAAAGGCAGGCCACCTTAATAGATAGAAGCACCTAGAACAGAGCAGTAGCTACTTAGATAAGAACATTCTTACCGGCGCACGGGGCGTAGGATCGGGGCAATGGCTCGCCCTACGGGCTCGCGGGGCGTTGCCCCCACTCGCTTCGCTCGTTCCCCCAGCGCCGCCGCGCGGGCCCGTCGCGGCGCTGCCCGGCAGAGCCGGGCGGGCGCACCGCGTCGACAGCCTTCAATCCAGGTTCCGGAACAGCAATGTCAGAGGTATAGCACCTGCTCCAGATCCCGGTTCCGAGGGGTTGAGTAAAAGCCTCCCACCCCGAGCCTTAAACATCGCCGGGACGCCACCTAAACGCTCCGCTGGAGCTGCCTACAACCCCGGGTCTCCCCACCCTACCAGTCGCGAATGCACGAGCTCCGGGGTGCACTCTGCGCGGTTCCTGATTGGTAAGAAAATCGGGGTGATCGATCACGTTCCCGATGGGGAGCAGTCCCCCAAAGCGTCATCGACTCAACGTACAAAGCCTACGCGGCGGCCGCATTACTGGCCGCTGCATGCGTAAGGTGTTTGGACAAGTGCAGTGCATGCACCAATGTGCATGCATCTGAACCAGGTCATCTCGCATGTTGTGAGCGACGATAACCCGCCGCAACAACTTCGGGGCCGAACGCAGGTCATGAAAACGTCATGGAAAACGCAAGAGAAAACGCGCTACGCAAAACTTATAGAAGCAGGATGCAGTCGCGTACGTTGTGTGCTACCGCGCCTCTATAAGACCAAATCAATCAGCTTGGGTAACCGTCAGCCATTTCAAAAGCACGTCGGGATTAAAGGGCGAAGTCCTAGGAGGTATGTGGGTGCCCGTCTAGCGTGCCGCCGAAGTCAACCAGGTGGCTGGCAATCTCCATAGAACGAGCAGCGCGAATCTAGGCTAGTCGCTGGGTTCGCCAAGATCTCCTGTATCTGGTGAGGCGCAAACGGGACATCCCAGCACCAGACGCCGAAGCCTCCCTTCGGACTCACACCCTTAACCCAGGTATCCAGGCTGAGCGCTTGGCCTTGTTCTGGTCGCTGTCCTCACCTTTGATCTCTAGCAACAGAGACTTTTCGCTGGCATTACGCCGTTCGTTGGGCGAATTGCATTGACTGACAGCGCTTCATCGTTCAGCGGCAAGTGTCGCTGCCGCCAGTTCTTGGCGTTGCCTGCTTGGATGGTGATCACCCGGGCATCCAAGTCGATGTCCGACCACTGCAATGACAAAGGCGTTGCCTCTATGGTCGTTTCAAAAGAGCTTGGCAAAGGGGATTAGCGGCGGTCTAGCATGTTCCTAGCGAGTCATCGGGAGGTCGCGCGTGCGGCTCGCTGAGCTAGTTGCAACTGACACTGGCATTGCAATAGAGCAGGTGATGTTGCTTCGTCATTCCAATAGCGCTGTGCAAAAGCTTGTCGCCGCAGGGGCTCCGCAGAGGATTTATGACGCGGCCAGACTAGCGATAATCGGAATCTTCCCATTCCTCAACAGACACTTCGAATCCTTGAACGGCCCCTTCCACAAATATATGTGCGTCTTCCATTACGAAGCCCGTGCTGTCTGATCTAAAATTCAACTCCACTTCAACAGAAATATCAATTTCCCCATCGGACTCCCTGGTCGTTTCACCGAGCGCGTAAACTCGCCCAGCCTCTTTGTCATAGATTCCGTTCATTGTATCGGGGCCAGTGACCGTCACGGAATATTCTGCCGTCGTATCAATGGTGATTTGACAGGAAGTATCATCCAAATAGATTATCGACAGATCAAAATCGCTGATGTTAATAACATTCAACTGTTCGACATGCGAATCATCCCAAGTCGATGAGTTGTAAGCGCCCGCATCTTCCAATTGGCGAACAATATCATCCTTGATTTCGTCAGTGTGCTCGTCTACATAATCTCGAATGAAAGCAGATCGCTGAGCATCATGTTCATTATATAAATCAAGCAACTTTGCAAGAGTGTCAATGTGGATGAAATTTTGCTTTACGTTGCAGTAAGCAATCAGATCCGTATCTTCTGAAACAATGTAAACTGACTCTTCTTTTCCAATGCATGCCTGAACCGCCAACATATTAAATGCGTCTGGAAATTCGAATTTCTTCTTGCCCCGAAATGGGGGAGCTATGTTGAAATAATCTTCAATCACGACCTCGGCATCAAGACCCTTCATATCCAACACCGTCGCGCCACAATCATTCAAAAAGTCGTCGAATATACTAACCGCATGACCCCGAGTTGCCGCTTCATCCAGTTCGGCAAATAATGCTTTGATGTTAACATCGGTCGAATTGGCAAGAATTCTGGCCTTCCGGCGAAACTCTTTGATTCCGCTGAATGCTAATTTTATGCGCTCATTGATATGAGCTTTCACCTCATGTACCACTATAGTTGTGGCGAGATAATTCAGCCCTCCGTCCTTGCAAATTTCTCGAAATGCTTGGAGTGTCCTGGATTCAAATTCGAAGTTGGAACGTTCAAACGACTGTGTATCAATGAACACGTTGCGAGTTTGCAGCGGCATAATATGAAACCCTCGCACTAGCTAATCTGTTGGGATATAAATAAATTTACTGGATAGTACTTTATTTAGCCGTCAGTCGAAATTGGACCTCGCCCGGGCTAGGTTGAGGGAGTGCCGCATCCTGGTGTTGACTGGCGTTCGGACGTAGGCGGCCTCTGGCATACCCAAAATGGCGACCAGCAACCGGCAGACGAGAGCCTGCATTTCCAGCTCAATGTTGACTTCGGTCGCCTCAGGGTCGTCACCTCCGTGGATTGCGAATCCTAGCGGCCGCTCAAAGAACAGCGCTTCGTGGAAGGCGTCATTGCGAATTATCGACAATGTATCCGCCCAACTAGGGACGGACATGCTAAACCTCTCGCACATCCATCGAATACGTTTTGCGTGGCTACCTTTCCGCTTCGGCGCCTCTTTGGCAACCACGAGGCTAGAGCAAGCGTCGAGTGCCATGTATAGGTACTGAAACCGCTCGAACGGCAAGTTGTGCGGGGACTGCCCCAAGAACAGGGCGTGGATGGCGGCGCCGACCCGCTTGATCGCACGCGGATCGTTACGTTCTGAGTCCATATAATCAAGTGACACTTGGATGGCATCAGCAACTGCGCGTTGACCCAGTGCGAAATCGACTAGCTTGCCCGGCTCAATGGGCGTCGCATCGAGAAAGCCGGCCTCTGTAGCTGTCAGGCGCATGCCTGTGAAGAAAGACAAGCACCATATGACAAATTCGACCTGGCCTTGATTGCCGTCCTCATGCAGGGCCAAGACATGAGTCTTTGGCAGTCCAAAGACGCGGGCGCTATAGGGCATTGAGCGGATGCTACCGCTCATGAAGTCTCGTTGCTGTTGTGCCCCTGGATAGATCCATTCGTCGTGAACATTCGGATCGTCTGCAACACCGGCCACCGACTTCTTATGATCGCCCAGGGTCTGGACCGAGAACTGATCCGTCTCTATGTGGACGACTAAGGGGTAGTAGCCGAATTCGGAGGAAACCCAACCGGTGGGCGTTTCGGGTGTTTTTTCCATCACCGTGCGGTTCTCTTTGTCGTCACTCGCCATGGAACCCTAACGTAGGCTTGGACTTGGCGACACACATTTCCTGGAGAGATGGCCACCTTGCGATGATCAACATCAATGATTAACATCGGTCAGAAGCTCCCTATAATGTGCCATGGCTACTGCACACTGTGTCGCCGTTGGGGAAAGCGCAACCCCTCTACACCAGTAGCGTGCGTGCCCTCCGGAGACCTGACAACCCTTCCACTTGGCGATGGAAGGACTGGCCAAGCCCCATTCATGGATGCCCCATCTTTGCATTCGACTGCCCCTTTTAGATGGCAAAGCTGCTGGAGTGATGGCGCTTATGTGGGCATGCGGGGGTAATTCTTGAGTAAGCCGTCGAAGAAGAGTCGTTGCCCCTGTGGCAGTGGAAAGCGTTACGTGAGCTGCTGTCGGCCAGATCGCTTGAGGAACATCGCGCTGTTCGCCGAATTGACTCGCAAGATCAAGGCCGATGATCTCCTTCGCGAAAAGCATGTAGCCAAATATGGGTATGCCCGTCGTCCGATAGGCATCGAGATGAACGGGAAGGTGTGGGTAGCCCTGGATGGGGCAATTTATCAGCAGACACAAGAAGGCCCGTACAACTTCGTCAATGCAATTCATGACCACGCTCTACATTTCTTTGGCGAAGATATGCTCGCCACTGAGGAAAAAAAGGAAGTCGCTAGTCGCCATCCCGCCATTCGATGGATGCATGCACATGTTGAAGCGTATGGGCGCAACCCAGAGTACCCGAGTGGTAACGGGGCGGCTTGGTATCGCTTTGCCTACGATCTCTACACGATTCGAGACAACGCAAAGTTGCAAGACGATTTGAGAGCAAGGCTGCTGAGTTCGAGCAATTTTCAGGCTGCCAGATACGAGTTGAAAGTCGCTGCGATTTGCGCGTCGGCAGGATTCGATCTCCAGTTTGAAGACGAACGCGACAATAGACGACGCCATCCTGAGTTCGTTGGAACGGATCGATTGACACAGGCAAAAATCGCAGTGGAGGTAAAGAGTCGCCACAGAAAGGGCGTATTGGGTTTCAGCGGTGGGCTGGACGTCGCGCCCGGCTACTCCGTGGATGTCCGAAAGAACATCCTGGATGCCTACAAAAAGCAACCTGAAGTGCCGTTCTATATATTCATAGACGTCAACCTCCCATCGGCTGACAACGAAGCAATGCAACGATGGCAGGGCGAGCTTCAAAAGACCATGCGGGACCTTGACGCCGAAGGATACGCAAGTCCCTGTCCTGCGAATTCGATCTTTTTTACCAATGATCCCTCCCACTATGTGGGAAGCAAACGTATTGGCGGGGAAGAAGACATGCTGTGGGTGCGCGTGTACACGGCGAGTGAGCCCTCGGTCCCGCATCCAAGCAACGAGATGACTCAGCGACTAGTGACTGCCCATGCGCAGCGTGTCGTGCCGCCCACAGATTTTCATGAGAATCCGTGAGACTGCTATTCAAATTTCGTTTGCCGCATTGCATTGGCGCAGCGACGTTGACCGCATGTCGTTGAATAAATGGAATCGACGGGCAACTTTCAACTCGCTTGTATGGAGTTGGCTACGGACGAATTCCACGCCGGTTGCATGGGAGTAGCGATCCACACGCTTGTCTGGGACTCCGGATCGGTAGGGGCTAGTGCAGTTCGATGTAACGCACGCTGCACCTTTACGCTGCCACACATATGCTGGAAGCAACCAGGGGCGATCTGACTAGCTCCCCAGTCGTTCCGTAGGGGTGTGTAACTGTCGTGAGCTAGGACGGTTACAGAAAGCGACTGGCTGCCATTGGTAGCTACTCAATTGTGGACATCTCCGACTGATCAAGCCGACAGTTTAGCTACTGCGGCAGCAAGATGCGCGGGGGCCAGATGGGCGTATCGCAAGGTCATTTGGATGTCCGAATGGCCCAATAATTCGCGAACGGTGTTTAAGTCCACACCCAGCATCACGAGCTTGCTGGCGAAGTGATGGCGCAGGTCGTGGAAGCGAAACGTTGATATCCCGGCTCCAAGCAACAGCGCATTCCAGCCCTTCTTCACGTCTCGGGGTTCGAACACCCTGCCCTGTCCGCTGGTCTGACGGTGCCACCGGGTGACGACCGACAGCGCTTCATCGTTCAGTGGCAAGTGCCGCTGGCGCCCGTTCTTGGCGTTGCCTGCTTGGATTGTGATCACCCGGGCATCCAAATTGAGGTCCGACCACTGCAATGACAGCAGTTCACCCCGACGCAGCCCGGTGTTCATCGCCAGCAGCACTACAGGGGTCAAGTGATCCCCAAAGCCATCGAGCGGGATATCAGCCAGTGTTGGGACGTGACGAGCTAGGCGCGCTGCATTGCCATTGGCGCGGCCCTGGATCAGCTTGCGGTCGCGCGCTGCAAGGCTGCCCCGCAAGCGGCTTTCTTCATCAACCGACAGGAACCGGACGATCTTTCGTGACTCCACTGCTTTTGCCCGCATGCCCAACAGCGCATTGCGCTCCAGCAGCTTCCATTCAACTGCCATCGACAACGCTGCCCGCAAGGTGCCCAGGTCACGATAGGCGGTGATCTTCGCGACCGGTTTTCCTGTGCCGTTGCTGGTCAGACGGTCACGCCACCAGCGATCGATCAAGGGTGCATCGATTGCAGATAGATCAAGCTTCAACATGCCCGCAAACTGGGTCCGGATGCGCTGGACATAGCGTTTACCCCGACGCAGTTCGACGGTCGCCCAGGGCAAGTAGTGATCTGTCAGGAACTGATCCAGCGTGCAGGTCACGGCCTTGGTCTTGGCGATGCTGGGCAGCCCCTTCTGGATGACCTCAGCCATCGCGTGTGACGTGTGGGCGCGCGCCTGTTCGAGGGTTAGGTGTGCGACAGCCCCAAGCGTCCGACGCTTGCCATGCGCCCAGGAAACGATCCAGGCTTTGTGCCCCGATGGCTGAACTCGCATGATCAGTCCGCGGACCAGGGTGTCTCGCATTTCGTAGGGTTTGGCTTGGGGCTGTGCTGCCGCGACGATCCGCTTAGTCAGTTGAGTGCGCATGGATGCTAGAGGCTTAAGTGAGTGATAAGCCAAAAACTATCGGAGCCCCTAAAACCATGTTTGGACCAGGATCATCCGCATCCGATGCCCGGGACTGGAAACACCTTAAAAAACAAAAGCCCGCATCAGCGGGCCTCGTGTTTGGTGCTCTGGAAGACGCAGTCCGAAAGTCGCTAGGACCTGTTACGAATGCGCCGCTCTACCAACTGAGCTATTCCGGCAAGGGGCTGGATTGTAGTGTTGCCGGGGTTGCAGGGTCAATCGGCAGGTTTGAGCCGCAGCTCCTTGGGCAGGGCGAATACCATGTTCTCCGGCTCGCCCCGCAAGGCGCTGAGGTTGCCGGCACCCAACTCGCGCAGGCGGTCGATGACGCCTTGCACCAGGATTTCCGGGGCGGAGGCGCCAGCGGTGATGCCGATCTGCTGGCGACCGACCAGCCAGGCCGGGTCGATCTCATCGGCGCCATCGATCAGGTGGGACTGGACGCCCTCGCGCTCGGCCAGCTCGCGCAGGCGGTTGGAGTTGGAGCTGTTGACCGAGCCGACCACCAGCATCAGGTCGCATCGCGCCGCGAGTTCGCGTACCGCGTCCTGGCGGTTCTGGGTGGCATAGCAGATGTCGTCCTTTTTCGGCCCCTGGATCGACGGAAAGCGCGCCCGCAGCGCATTGATGATCGCGCGGGTGTCGTCCACCGACAGCGTCGTCTGGGTGGTGTAGGAGACGTGCTCGGGCTGGGTTACGACCAGTTCGGCAACGTCTGCAAGGTCTTCGACCAGATAAATCTGGCCGCTGCCCTCCTCCCGCCGCCATTGGCCCATCGTGCCTTCGACCTCGGGATGGCCTTCGTGGCCGATCAACACCATGTCGCGGCCCGCCTTGCACTCGCGCGAGACCTCCAGGTGGACCTTGGTCACCAACGGGCAGGTGGCGTCGAACACTTTCAGCTCGCGACGCTCGGCCTCGGCACGGACCGCGCGCGATACGCCATGGGCACTGAAAATGACGGTGCTCCCATCGGGGACCTCATCGAGCTCCTCGACAAAGATCGCACCGCGCTGCTTGAGGTCATCGACCACGAACTTGTTGTGCACCACCTCGTGGCGCACATAGATCGGCGCACCGTACAACTCCAGCGAGCGGTTGACGATCTCGATCGCCCGGTCGACGCCAGCGCAGAAACCACGGGGATTGGCAAGAATCAGATCCATGCCGTCATTTTACGCCGTAACCACCACCCTTGGGCGCAAGCCGCCAAGGCTCCGCAAAACGCCCGTAAGGCGCATTGACGATGCGCGTCCCCACGCCCTCCATCACCCAACGGCGCGATGCGCCGTCTACCGGGTTGGGCTACCGGCACCCTTGCCTGGCTGTGCCCCCAAGAGGCCGAACAGGGCGATGCCGATGGCGCCGCCGACTATGGAGGCGTCGGCGATGTTGAAGGCGGGCCAGTACCAGTCTTGCCAGTGCCATTGGATGAAGTCGACGACGTGGCCGTGGATGAGGCGGTCGATGACGTTGCCGATTGCACCACCGATCACCAGTGCGTATGGCAGTGCTGTCTTCCAGTCGCCGCGCCGGGTCCTGGCCAGCCAGTAGCCAAGCAGGCCGCAGATGCCCACGGCGAGCACCACGAAGAAATACTTCTGCCAGCCGCCGGCATCACTGAGGAAGCTGAAGGCCGCACCGGTGTTGTAGGTGCGGTACCAGTTCCAGATGCCGTCGATGACGGGGATGGCGGTGTATTCGGGCAGTGAGGTCAGGACCCAGTACTTGGTCAGTTGGTCCAGGACGATCACGACGGCCGAAAGGGCCAGCCAGATGAGGGCGTTGGGTTTGGGAGTTGGCATTGCGTCTTAGAACCACTTCCGGTGTTCGCCGTTGCCATCGACGTTGTCGATGCAGCGGCTGCACAAGGTTGGGTGCGAGTCGTGGCTACCGACGTCGGCGCGGTGGTGCCAGCAGCGGCCACACTTGGGCTTGGTGCTGGGCGTGGCGTGCACTTCGAGTTCCTTGGCCTGGTCGTCGGCGATCATGCTGACGTCGCCGCTGATGAACAGGAAACGCAGTTCGTCGATGAACGGCGATAGCCAGTTCTGGTCCGTGACGCCGCAGCGCAGGCCGATCTCGGCGTCCAGTGCGGCGCCGATCTTGCCGGCGGCGCGCATTGGCTCGAGGATCTTGCTGACCTGCTCGCGCAGGGCAAGCAGGCGCTTGAAGTCTTCGGCCGTCAGCGGCGCGTCGTCGGGCAGTGGTGCCAGGCCGTCGTACCAGGTGGCGAACAGCACGTTGCCTTCGCGCGGGCCGTCGGCGGTGACCGGCGGCAGTTGGTCCCACATTTCCTCGGCGGTGAAGCTCAGGATCGGGGCGATCCAGCGCACGAACGCCTCGGCGATGCGGTACATCGCGCTTTGCGCCGAGCGGCGCCCGGGCGAGTCCTCCTGCATCGTGTACAGGCGGTCCTTGGTGACATCCAGGTACAGCGAGCCCAGGTCGACGCTGCAGAAATTGGCGAGGATCTGCGCGATCGCGGGGAAGTCGTACGCCTCACAGGCTTCGATGATCCGGACCTGCAGCTCGTGCGCGCGATGCACGGCCCAGCGGTCCAGCTCGACCATCTGCTCCAGCGGCAACAGGTGCTTGGCCGGATCAAAGCCATGCAGGTTGCCGAGCAGGAAGCGCGCGGTGTTGCGGATGCGTCGGTAGCCGTCGCCGCTGCGCTTTAGGATCTCGTCGGAGACGGACATCTCGTTGCTGTAGTCGGCCGAGGCGATCCACAGCCGCAGCACGTCGGCGCCCATCGCATCGATGACCTTCTGCGGGGCAATCACGTTGCCCAGCGATTTGGACATCTTGCGCCCGGCCGCATCGACCGCGAACCCGTGCGTCAGCACCTGTTTGAACGGCGCAACGCCATCCATCGCGACCCCGGTCAGCAGCGACGACTGGAACCAGCCGCGGTGCTGGTCGGAGCCTTCCAGGTACAGGTCGGCCGGCTTGCGCAGGCCATCTTGCGGGCGCTGGGCGAGCACGCATTCGTGGGTCACGCCCGAATCAAACCAGACATCCAGGATGTCGGTGACCTTTTCATAGTCCACCGCCTCGCCGCCCAGCAGGCTGGCCGGGTCGAGCGCATGCCACGCATCGATGCCGCCGGCCTCGACCAGTTCAGCCACCCGGTTCATCAGCTCGACCGAGCGCGGATGCGGCTTGCCGCTGATGCGATGGATGAACAACGCGATCGGCACGCCCCAGGTGCGCTGGCGGCTGATGCACCAGTCCGGTCGGCCTTCGACCATGCCGGCGATCCGCGCCTGGCCCCACTCGGGGTACCACTGCACGTCCCCGATTGCCGCCAACGCGTCATCGCGCAATCCGGCCTGCCCCATCGAGATGAACCACTGCGGCGTGGCCCGGAATACCACCGGGGTCTTGTGGCGCCAGCAATGTGGGTAACTGTGCTCGATCTTGGCGAACGCGAGCAGGGTGTCGTTGGCGCGCAGGCCGTCGACGATCACGTCATTGGCCTTCCAGATATGCAGGCCTTCCAGCGCGGCATCGCCGATCGGCGGCGTCCCCGGCAGGTACACGCCGCGTGCGTCGACCGGGTTGAGCTGGGCGGCGGTGTACTGGTCGACCAGACCGTACTGCTGGGCGACCGCGAAATCTTCCTGACCATGCCCGGGGGCGGTGTGTACGTTGCCGGTGCCGTCCTCGTCGGAGACGTGGTCGCCGAGCAGGATCGGTAGATCACGGTCGGCGTAGAACGGGTGCTGGACGACCAGGCCGTCCAGGTCGGCACCGCTCGCGTGGCCGTGGATGACGACTTCATCCACCCCATACCGGGCCAGCGACGACGACGCCAGCGCCTCGGCCAGCACCAGCCAGCGACGGCCTCCGTCCGCGCGTACAGGGCCTTCGACCAGCACGTAATCCAGCTGCGGACCGACGCTGACAGCGAGGCTGGCCGGCAGGGTCCACGGGGTCGTGGTCCAGATCGGCACCGATACCTGGATCCCCGGATCGGGGACCACGCCGAACGCGCTGGCCATCTTCTTGTCTGACTTGGCCGCGTACGCGACATCCACCGCGGGCGACACCTTGTCGGCGTACTCGATCTCCGCCTCGGCCAGCGCCGAGCCGCAATCAAAACACCAATGCACCGGCTTGGCGCCGCGCAGCAAATGACCACGATCGATGATCCTGGCCAGCGAGCGCAGCATGTCGGCCTCGTAACGTGGGGCCATCGACAGATAGGGGTTGTCCCAGTCGCCGATGACGCCCAGGCGCTTGAAATCGGTGCGCTGCAGGTCGACCTGCTCGGCGGCGTACTCGCGACATTTCTCGCGGAACTGCGCGGCGTCGAGCTTGACCCCGACCTTGCCGTACTTCTTCTCGATCGCGATCTCGATCGGCAGGCCGTGGCAATCCCAACCCGGCACGTAGGGCGCGTCGAAGCCGGACAGCAGCTTCGACTTCACCACCATGTCCTTGAGCACCTTGTTGACCGCGTGGCCGATGTGGATCACACCATTGGCGTACGGCGGGCCGTCGTGCAGGACGAAGCTTTTCCCGCGGCCGCCGACCTTCTCGCGGATGCGGGCATACAGGCCCTCGTCCTCCCAGCGCGCGAGCGTGACCGGCTCGCGCCTGGGCAGGTCGCCGCGCATCGGGAACTGCGTCGATGGCAGGTTCAGGGTGGATTTGTAGGGATTGGGGGCTTTGTTATCGCTCACGCGGTGGCTCGAGGTTGTTGTTGCGTTAGAAGTGCGCGCGCCTGCTCGGCGTCACGGTGCATCTGCGCGGTCAGGGCCGGCAGATCATCGAACTTTTCCTCGTCGCGCAGCCTGGCGACGAATTCGACCTCGATCCGGTGACCGTACAGGTCGCGGTCGAAATCGAACAGGTGGGTTTCCAGCAGCGGCTCGATGCCATCCACCGTCGGCCGGGTGCCGAGGCTGGATACGGCGGGCAGCGGTGCCTGGTCGACGCCGTGCACCCGGGTCGCGTAGATCCCCGACAACGCCGGGGTCTTGCCGGCGAAACGGAGGTTGGCGGTCGGGTAGCCCAGCGTGCGTCCCAGCCGGGCACCGCGCACGACCCGGCCACCAATCGAATAAGGCCGTCCGAGCAGGCGCGTGGCGGTGGTGAAATCGCCGGCCTGCAACGCTTCGCGGATGCGGGTGCTGGAGACCCGTTCGCCATCCAGCAGGACCGGCTCGATCTGGCCGGCAACGAACCCCTGCCCGGTCCGGGCAAGTTCGGCGCCCATCCGTTGCAGCAGGGCGAGATCACCGGCGCGACCCTTGCCGAAATGGAAGCCCGGGCCAACCCAGACCTCGTCCACCGCCAGCAGCTTGACCAGCACTTCACGCACGAAGTCCTCGGCGCTCATCGCCGCCAGCCTGGACTTGAAGCGCAGCAGGCCGACCTGGTCCACACCGAGGCAGAACAACCCCTCGGCCTTGGCCCGCGGCGACAACAAGCGCGGCGGCGGGTTGCCCCGGGCGAACAGTTCACGCGGCAGCGGCTCGAAGCTCAGCGCGACCGACGCCACGCCAAGCGCGCGCGCCCGTGCCACCGCGTGGCGCACCAGTGCCCGATGCCCCAAATGCAGGCCATCGAAGGCGCCGATGCAGACCACACTGCCGTGCGGGCATCGGGGCCCGCCGTCGACGTCTCTAAACAGCCTGCTCATCGGCTCGAGTATAGCGGGCACGCGCGGCGATACCTTCCCTATTGCCGCAGGTGCCTCGGGCGCAGCCCGGCGATCAACAGCACCACGCCGTAGGCGCCGGCGCCGGCGGCGATCACGGCGAGCAGCCAGATCCAGCGCCACAACCCGCGCATCGCGGTCCAGTCGCCAATCCACTCGCGCATCAGCACCACGACCACCGCCATCGCCACCAGTCCCAGGACGATCCGCAGCAACCAGCGACCCCAGCCGGGCTGTGCCTGGTAGATGCCGTCGCGGCGCAGGTAACGCCACAGCAAGGCGGCGTTGAGGATACCGGCAATCGCGGTCGCCCCGGCAATACCGGCATGGGCGTACGGCACCCCCACCCACCACAACGGGGTCACCAGCGCGATCGTCAGCAGGACGTTGGCGACCACGGTGATGATCGCCGCGCGCATTGGCGTCTTGGTGTCCTGGCGGGAGTAGAACGCAGGCAACAGGACCTTGCTGAGCATGAAGGCGGGGATGCCGATACTCATCGCGGTCAGTGCGTAGCTGACCATCCGCGTGTCTTGCGGGGTGAACTCGCCATAGCGGAACAACGAGGCGGTCAGCGGCTCGGCCAGCAGCGCCAAGCCCAGGGCGGCAGGCAGGCCGACCAGCAGCACCATCCGCAAGCCCCAATCGAGTGAGCGCGTATACCCGTCGGCATCCTTGTCGGCGTGATGGCGCGACAGCTGCGGCAGGATGACGGTGCCAATCGCGACCCCGAACAAGCCCAGCGGCAGCTCGGTCAGCCGGTCGGAGTAATACAGCCACGACTGGGCGGCGGGCACCAACAGCGACGCGAACACGGTGCCGACCAGCAGATTCACCTGGGATACCGACGAGGAGAAAATCGTCGGCAGCATCAGCGTCATCACCCGCCGCACGCCTTTGTGGCGCAGGTTGAACTTGAACCGTGGCCTCAGCCCCAACCGTCCCATCGCCGGCCACAACACCAGCATCTGCAGGATGCCGGCGATCAGCACGCCCCAGGCCAGCGCCTTCTCCGGCACGTCCAGGTAGCCCGCCAGAAACAACATCGCGCCGATCATCGCCAGGTTGTGCAGCACCGGCGTCAACGCCGGCAAGCCGAATTGCTTGAAACTGTTGAGCACCGAGCCGGCCAGCGCCGTCATCGAGATGAACACCAGGTACGGGAAGGTGATCCGTAGCATCTGCGCGGTCAGCGCTATCAGCTCCGATTCGCTCGGGTCAGCGAAGGCGAGAAACAACCTGGCCACCCACGGCGCGGCCAGGATGCCCAGGCCGCTGACCACCACCACCACCGCCAGCAGCGCGCCGGCAACGTGGTCCAGGAAGTCCTGCAACGCCTCGCCGTCGCCTTGCTGCTTGAGCTCCGACAGCAACGGCACGAAGGCCGAGGCAAACGAGCCCTCGGCAAAGATCCGGCGCAGATAGTTGGGGATGCGATAGGCCACCACAAACGCGCTGACCGCCGGTCCAGCACCGAACAGGCTGGCCTGGAGCCAGTCGCGCAGGTAGCCGGCAATACGCGAGATGAACGTCATCGCGCTGAATACGGCGGTGGAGCGCAACATGCCGCTCTGCCGGCTACCGCGGTCGGGCGCAGGCATGTTCAACGCTGGGTCCTTTTGTTGACGCAAGCCACTGAATCCCCCATACTTTCAGGTCTGATTTTCCGCCGTACCATATTCTCTCTTACCCGCAGCAATCAATTTTTCAGGAATACACAGTGGCAAACATCAAGTCCGCCAAGAAGCGCGCCAAGCAGACCGTCGTGCGCAACGCCCGCAACGCGAGCCAGCGCTCGATGCTGCGCACCTCCGTGAAGAAGGTGCTGAAGGCCCTCGGCGAGAACGACGCCGCTGCCGCCGAGGCCGCCTACAAGGTGGCCCAGCCGATCCTCGATCGATTCAGCTCGCGTGGCCTGATCCACAAGAACAAGGCCGCCCGTCACAAGAGCCGCCTGACCGCCCGCATCAAGGCGATCAAGACCGCTGCCTGAGTCGGGTTGCCCTTTCGGGGTGATCGAGCTGCATGAAAAAACCCGGTCCAGGCCGGGTTTTTTCGTGGGCGTCAGCCGGCATCATGGACATTGGCTGCTGCCACGGCTTCGGCTTCGGCGGCGGCCTCCAGCGCATCGGCTTTCTGGCGGTCGAAGAACGCCATGATGTCGAGCATGATCGGCCAGGTGCCGTCGCGGCCGATGGCCGATGCCAGGAACCAGCGGTCCTTCCAGCCCAGCTCGTCGACAATCGCCTTGACGGTAGCGTCACGCTCCTCTTCCAGCAGCAGGTCGGATTTGTTGAACACCAGCCAGCGCGGCTTGGTCAGCAGCTGCGGATCGTGCTTTTCGAGCTCGCGCTCGATCGCACGCACCTGCTCGGCGGGACTGATCTCCACCCCGCCTTCCATCGGCGCGACATCCACCAGATGCAGCAACAGGCTGGTGCGCTGCAGGTGACGCAGGAACTGCGCGCCCAGGCCGGCACCATCGGCGGCGCCCTCTATCAGGCCGGGGATGTCGGCGATCACGAAGCTGCGATGCTGCTCCACGCTGACCACGCCAAGGTTGGGATACAGGGTGGTGAACGGGTAGTCGGCGACCTTGGGTGTCGCCGCCGAGACGGCACGGATCAAGGTGCTCTTGCCGGCGTTGGGGAAGCCCAGCAAGCCGACATCGGCCAGCAGCTTCAGCTCCATCTTGAGCACCCGCTCCTCGCCCGGCAGTCCCGGCAGCGCCTTGCGCGGGGCGCGATTGACCGAGCTCTTGAAATGCATGTTGCCAAGGCCGCCCTGCCCGCCCTTGGCAACCAGCAGGCGATCGCCGTGACTGACCAGGTCGCCGATGGACTCGTCGGTCTCCACGTTCACCACCACGGTGCCGACCGGGACGGTGATGACCAGGTCCGCGCCGCCCTTGCCATACATCTGCCGGCCGCGACCGTCCTCGCCGCGTTCGGCGCGGAACTGACGCTGATGGCGGAAATCGACCAAGGTGTTGAGGTTCTCGTCGGCAATGACCCAAACGCTGCCACCGGCACCGCCGTCGCCACCATCGGGCCCGCCGAGCGGGATGTACTTCTCACGGCGGAAACCAACGCAGCCGTTGCCGCCGTTGCCTGCTGAGACCTGGATTTCGGCTTCGTCGACGAGTTTCATGCAAGACCTCGGTAAAAATGGCTGGACAACAAGATATCCCGGAAACGAAAAGCCCCGCCGCAGCGGGGCCTTTCACGGGTGCTCGTCACCAGGTCAAGCCGTGGCGGCCTGACCGGAGTGGGTCACGCCGAGATGACGCTCACGGTGCGGCGCTTCTTCAGCCCCTTCACCGAGAAATCAACCTTGCCATCGACCAGCGCAAACAGCGTGTGGTCGCGGCCCAGGCCGACGCCCGGACCCGGATGGAACTGGGTGCCGCGCTGGCGAATGATGATGTTGCCGGCATCGATCGCCTGGCCACCATAGATCTTGACGCCGAGGTATTTCGGGTTGGAGTCGCGCCCGTTACGGGTCGAGCCTCCGGACTTTTTATGTGCCATGGCTGCTGCTCCTTACTTCTTGTCGCCACCGGCAATGCCGGTGATCTCGATTTCGGTGTAATGCTGACGGTGACCCATCTGCTTGCGCGAGTGCTTGCGGCGACGGAACTTGACGATGCGGATTTTGTCCGCACGGCCGTGGCCGATAACCTTGGCGCTGACGGTGGCACCCTTGAGCGCATCGCCGAGCGTGGTTTCGCCCTCGCCATCGCCCAGCATCAGGATGTTGTCGAACTTGATCTCGCTGCCGGCTTCGGCTTCGAGCAGTTCAACGCGCAGGGTCTCGCCCTGCATGACGCGGTATTGCTTACCGCCGGTGACTACTACTGCGTACATGACCAGTTTCCTCTGTAGTTATTTTTGGTCCTTGTCGTGCCGTCGAGGGCAGACAGAAGCGGAATTGTAGGCCCTTCAGGGGGTTGCGGCAACCAGTACCGACATCGGCGTGCCGGATCGGCTGCCGGATGAACCGGACAGGGCCAAATCCACCGCGGTTCTTCGGTTTCCGCGATTTGCCCCCATTTCATGCACTGGCTACGCTTACTGGTTCGCCGGCTGCGCCGACGGCCTTCCCCTATTTTGCAGGTCTTTCGATGGCGATGGAATTCATCAGCATCCGCGGTGCGCGGACGCACAACCTCAAGAATGTCGATCTCGACCTGCCGCGCGACAAGCTGATCGTGATCACCGGCCTGTCCGGCTCGGGCAAGTCCTCGCTCGCGTTCGACACCATCTATGCGGAGGGCCAGCGGCGCTATGTCGAATCACTGTCCGCCTACGCGCGGCAGTTCCTGTCGATCATGGAAAAACCCGATGTCGACCTGATCGAGGGCCTGAGCCCGGCGATCTCGATCGAGCAGAAGTCGACCTCGCACAACCCGCGTTCCACCGTCGGCACTATCACCGAGATCTACGACTACCTGAGGCTGCTCTATGCACGCGTGGGCACGCCGCAATGCCCCGACCACGGCTACCCGCTGGCCGCGCAGACCGTCAGCCAGATGGTCGACCAGGTGATCGCGCTGGGTGCCGATCCCGCCACTGCCGAACAACGCTACATGCTGCTGGCGCCGGTGATCCGCGAGCGCAAGGGCGAGCATGCCCAGGTGTTTGATCACCTGCGCGCGCAGGGTTATGTCCGGGTCCGGGTGGATGGCCAGTTGCACGAAATCGACGCGGTACCGCCGCTGGCGTTGCGTGGCAAGCACACCATCGAGGCGGTGATCGATCGCTTCCGTCCGCGCGAGGACATGAAGCAGCGACTGGCCGAGTCCTTTGAGACCGCACTGAAGCTGGGCGACGGCATGGCCCAGGTGATGTCGTTGGACAACACCGAAGCCACTCCGCTGCTGTTCTCGTCCAAGTACAGCTGCCCGGTGTGCGAGTACTCGCTGCAGGAGCTGGAGCCACGACTGTTCTCGTTCAACTCGCCGGTCGGCGCCTGCCCGACCTGCGATGGCCTGGGCATGGCGGAGTACTTCGATCCCGCGCGGGTAGTGGTACATCCCGAGCTGGCGTTGTCGGCCGGCGCGGTGCGCGGCTGGGATCGCCGCAATGCGTACTACTTCCAGCTGATCCAGTCGTTGGCGAAGCACTACCAGTTCGACGTCGAGACGCCCTGGAACCAGTTGAGCGAGAAAGTCCGCCAAGCGGTGTTGTTTGGCAGTGGCGAGACGACAATTTCATTCACGTATCTCACCCAGGCCGGCAGCCGCCACCAGCGCAAGCATCGCTTCGAGGGCATCGTCCCGAACCTGGAACGGCGCTACAAGGAGACCGAATCGTCGGCGGTGCGCGATGAGTTGAGCAAATACATCAGCGAGCGCGCCTGCACCGATTGCGGTGGCCAACGGCTGAACCGCGCGGCGCGCAATGTGTTCGTCGACGGCCATGCCCTGCCCGAGATCGTGGTGTTGCCGATCGACGAGACGCTCGCCTTCTTCAAGCGCCTGCACCTGCCAGGCTGGCGCGGCGAGATCGCGGTCAGGATCGTCAAGGAAATCGGCGACCGGCTGAAGTTCCTGGTCGATGTCGGCCTGGATTACCTGACCCTTGAGCGCAAGGCCGATTCGCTGTCCGGCGGCGAGGCGCAGCGGATCCGGCTGGCCTCGCAGATCGGCGCTGGTCTGGTCGGGGTGATGTACGTGCTCGACGAGCCATCGATCGGCCTGCACCAGCGCGACAACGAGCGTTTGCTGGGCACCCTCACCCGCCTGCGCGACCTGGGCAACACGGTGATCGTGGTGGAACACGACGAGGACGCGATGCGGCTGGCCGATTACATCGTCGACATCGGACCGGGCGCCGGGGTACACGGCGGCGAGGTGGTCGCGAAGGGTTCGTTCGACGACATCATGGCCGCGCCACGCTCGCTGACCGGGCAGTACCTGAGCGGTCGCAAACGCATCGAGATCCCGGCCAAGCGGCATAAGCCGAACCCGAAGCAGATCCTGCACCTGCGTGGCGCCACCGGCCACAACCTGAAGGATGTCGATCTGGCGATCCCGGCCGGCCTGCTGACCTGTGTCACCGGAGTGTCCGGCTCGGGCAAGTCGACCCTGATCAACAGCACCCTGTACGAACTGGCCGCCACCCAGCTCAACGGCGCCTCACGCACAGTCGCGCCTTACCGGTCGGTGGAGAACATGGACCTGTTCGACAAGGTCGTCGACATCGACCAGTCGCCGATCGGCCGTACCCCGCGTAGCAACCCGGCGACCTATACCGGGCTGTTCACGCCGTTGCGCGAACTGTTCGCGCAGGTTCCCGAGTCACGCGCACGCGGTTACGCGCCGGGACGTTTCAGTTTCAACGTGCGCGGTGGGCGCTGCGAGGCCTGCCAGGGCGACGGACTGATCAAGGTCGAGATGCATTTCCTGCCCGACGTCTATGTGTCCTGCGATGTGTGCAAGGGCAAGCGCTACAACCGCGAGACGCTGGAGATCCTCTACAAGGGCTACAGCATCAGCGACGTGCTCGCGATGACGGTGGAGGACGCGCTGGAACTGTTCGACGCTATCCCGTCGATATCGCGCAAGCTGGAAACCCTGATCGACGTCGGCCTGAGCTACATCAAGCTGGGCCAGTCGGCGACCACGTTGTCCGGCGGCGAGGCGCAGCGCGTCAAGCTGTCCAAGGAGCTGTCGCGGCGCGATACCGGACAGACGCTGTACATCCTCGACGAGCCGACCACCGGCCTGCACTTCCACGACATCGAGCATCTGCTGGCGGTGCTGCACCGCCTGCGCGATGACGGCAACACGGTGGTGGTGATCGAACACAACCTGGACGTGATCAAGACCGCGGACTGGATCATCGACCTGGGACCCGAGGGAGGCCATCGCGGAGGTACCATCCTGGCTACCGGCACGCCCGAGCACATCGCCTCGCTGGAACACTCCTACACCGGCCGCTTCCTGGCCCCGATGCTGGAGCGGTCACTGGCCAATGACGAGGCGGCCGGCAACCAGCCCAAGGTCACCTCGACCGGGCCCAAGACCCGCAGGAAGAAGACTGCCGCATGAGCGACAACGACGGATCCAGAAGCACCCCCGGAAAGCCGGGCAAGATTGAGCAGCCGGTTAAACCGGCCAAGCCGCGCAAAGCCGCGGCAAAATCGGCTGCGGCGAAGTCCGCTTCAGAAGCGGCGGCGGCAAAGCCGGCATCGGGCAAACGCGAACCGGCGAAAACCACGACGTCAAAAAAGCCCGTCAGGCCGGCGGCAAAAAAGCCCCGTGCCGAGCTGGAACCGGCTGCGACGAGCGCAATCGAAACCAGCGCCGCGCCCGCGCCCTCGCCCCGCAAGCTGATCCAGGTACCGATGCCGGTGCGCTGGCGCGACCTGGACGCGTTCAACCACGTCAACAACTCCAAGTACCTCAGCTACCTGGAGGAAGCGCGATTGCAGTGGATGCTCGGCGTACCCGGCCAGGGCATGGACGACCATGTCGCCCCGGTGGTTGCTGCAGCCCAGCTCAACTACCGTCGCCCGATCACCTGGCCGGCACAGGTGTCGATCGAATTATTTGTCGAGCGGCTGGGCAATACCAGCGTGACCGTCGGCCATCGCATCGTGGACGCCCAGGACCCGCAGATCCTGTATTGCGACGGCAACGTGGTGATGGTGTGGATCGACCGCGACAGTGGCCAGGCCGCCGCGCTGCCATCGACCGTGCGTGAGGCCTGCCAGGCCCAGTAGGTTCCAGGCGCGTCAGTCGCCCGGCTGGCGCAACCGGGACTCGCTTACCTGGACTTGCCTACCTGGACTTGCTTACTAGGAACAGGCCGCGCACCTGGGTGCCATCTTCCAACCGGAAGTCGATCACGACCGTATCGTCGGCGTGCAACGGCGCGTGCGGATCCATCAGCATCAGATGCAGGCCACCGGGCTCGAGGCTGGCATGGCCATGCGCGGGAATTACCAGCTCCGGCACTGCGCGCATCTTGCTGATCCCCTCCACGACGCGCGTCTCGTGCACCGATACATCCGCAAACGCCGGACTGCTGGCAGCAATGACCTTTGCCGGCGCGTCGCAGACGTTATCGATGGTGCCAAACCCGGCCAGCATCGGCATCGAAATGGGTGGCAGACGCACCCATCCTGCGGTTACTACCGGGCTGCAATCGGCGGCGACAACCGGGGGCGTGCTGAACGCAGTTGCCAACAGGACGGCGGCGAGGGGGACGCGGAAGGGCTTCATCAGCTTATGATACCAACAGGCTGATTCCGGAGTTCCCGATGCACCGCACCCTATCGTTGCTCGTCGCCGCCTGCGCGCTTGCCGCCTGCTCCCAGGATCCCGCGCCCCGTGGCGCTGATGCGCTGCCGGTGGCGCCACCGGTCGTGCCCGCCGACAAGGACGCCGCCGCCGCGGAAGCCGGCGTCACCCAACTGAGCATCTACAGCGGCGCCTACGACGCACTCGCCGGGACCGGCCAGGCCCAGGCCGGCATGCCCGGCTACGCCTTGGTGGAGCGGCCGCTGCATTACACGCTCACCGAAGGATTGAATTCGATCTCCGCCACCAGCGTGCCACCGTCGATGGACGTGGAAGCTGCATTGTTGCGCCCCAAATCGACCGGCGTCTCGATAACGTCACAACGCTACATTGCCGGTCTGCAAAGCACGCAGGATGTCATCGCTCAGATGATCGGCCACCGCATCGTGGTCGAGCACACCGCCGGCAACGCCAAGCAGACCGATACGGGCGTGTTGCTGGCCGCCAATGCGGGACTGACGCTGGCAATGGGCGATGGCCGGGTCAAGGTCATCAGCGACTACGACAACTTCAGCGTGCTCGACGGCACCCGCCTGTTTCCACAGCAGGCGGAACTTCGATGGACGGTGCGGGCGCAGAACGCCGGCGACGCCGACTTCCTGCTCAGCTATCCGATGGGCGGGATGGCATGGCGCGCCGAATATGTGGCGACGCTGGACCCTGCCGACGCCCCGGGCTGCAAGCTGGCGCTGGATGGTGCGGCGATGGTCATCAATCGCGCCGGCGTGGGTTTCGCCGATGCCCGGCTGACCCTGATCGCGGGTGAACCCAACCGGGCGCCGCTGCAGACTCAGCACTATGCGCGACGCAGCAGCGCTGCGGACACCATGGTCTTCGCGGAGGCATCTCCAATGCCCGAGCAGCGGACATCGGCCGAATATCACGCCTACCAACTGCCCGATACCGTCAGCCTGAGCGACGGCGGAACCGAGCGCTTCCCGTTGTTCGCCCACCGCGCCGCGATCGCGTGCGAGCGCGCTTACGTGGTCGATGCCGGTGGACAGCAATGGCAGCCACCAACACCGTTGATCCAACCCGATCGCCACGGCCAGACCGGCACGCTGCCGGTCAACGCGACAGTATCGGTGGACAACGCCGAGGCGGCCGGGTTGGGCCAGCCCCTGCCCGCCGGGCGGATCCGGGTGTTCGATGGCGCTGATTTTCTTGGCGAGTCGATGCTGCATCACACGCCCGCCGGGGCCGACATCCGGCTGGAGGTCGGCAAGGTGTTCGACCTGAGCGCCGAGCGCGAGGCCACCGACTTCAAGCTCGACCGGGCCGGCCGCACGATCACCGAGTCGTTCGCCATAGTCCTGGGCAACGCCAAGAAGTCCGACGCGACCATCGAAGTGGTGGAGCAACTGCCGCGTTGGAGCGATTGGGAGATTGTTGCCAGCAGCGTACCCGCGACAAAAAAGGACGCCAACCACGTCGAGTTCCAGGTACCGGTTGCAGCAGGCGGCGAGAGCCGACTGACGTATACCGTCCGCTATCGATGGAGCGCCGGGGACAACCCTTGAGTCTTATCGAGCGCGTCAAACACGGCAGCATCATCGAGTTGAAGCTCGCCCGGCCGCCGGTCAATGCGCTGGAGCCGGGTCTGTGCCGCGAACTGCTTCACGAGCTGAATGCCGCCGTCAGCGCCGGCATCCACGGCATCGTGCTGTCCGGCCAGCCGAAGATATTCTCGGCCGGCCTGGACGTGCCCTACCTGCTCACATTGGGCGATGACCGGGGCGCATTGACCGATGCGTGGCAGGCGTTCTTCGGCGTCGCCCGGGCGCTGGCCTCGTGCCCGGTGCCGGTGGTGGCGGCGATCTCCGGCCATGCGCCTGCCGGTGGCTGCGTGTACGCGCTGTGCTGCGATTACCGGGTCATGGCCGCCGGCGATTACCGCATCGGCCTCAACGAGACCCAGGTCGGCCTGACCGCTCCGGAAGGTGTCCAGCGATTGCTGCGACGCGTGGTCGGCCCACACCGCGCCGAGCGGATGCTGGTCGCCGGCGAGATGGTCGACGCGGCGCGCGCGCTGCAGATCGGGCTGGTGGACGAGCTGGTCGAAATGGACCCGGTCGACGATCTCGATGCCGTCAGCCGACGCGCCCGCGAATGGTTGCAGACCCTGCTGGCGTTACCGTCCGAAGCGATGCGACACACCCGCCAGATCGCACGCGCCGCGGTGATCGAAGCGCTGCAGCCCGAACACATCGAGCTGGAGCGCTTCGTCAACGCATGGATGGAGCCCGGCACCCAGGCGGCATTGCACGCCATGGTCGCCAAGCTCAAGAAGTAACACCCATCACCGTCATTCCCGCGAAGGCGGGAAGCGCTCCACAACAGCCCAATGGGCTGGTCATCCATGGCTGTTACGTGCGGGAAAACCAAAGTCCATGGATCCCCGCCTTCGCGGGGATGACGGGTTGCCCGGGGTTTGCGGGGTCCGGGATTTTCGGGGATGACGGGTTGCCCGGGGTTTTCGGGGTCCGGGGGTTTTCGGGGATTACGAGTTGCCCCCCGAGGTTTTCCTAGCCGGTTTCGCCCTGGGCAATCGGGCGTTTTGGATCTTCGATCCAGCCGCTCCACGAACCGGTGAACAACCGTGCACCGGGAAAGCCGGCGTGCTCCATCGCGAGCAGGTGGTGGCAGGCGGTGACGCCGGAGCCGCACATCGCCACCACGTCCTGCGGCGTCCTGTCGCCCAGCAAGCCGGCGAACTCGGTTGCCAGTTCCGCGGCCGGCTTGAAGCGACCATCGCGCAGGTTCGCACTGTAGGGGCGATTGATCGCTCCGGGCACGTGGCCGGCGACCTTGTCGATCGGCTCCACCTCGCCGCGAAAGCGCTCTGGCGCGCGCGCGTCGAGCAGCATCCCGCCCTTCGCCAGATGCACCTGTAGCTGCGGGGCATCGAGCAGGCGGTTGCGGTCGAACTGCGCGACGTAGCGGCCCGGTTGTATCCCGGGCAGGCCGGACGCGGTCGGCAGTCCCAGCGTGGCCCAGCCTGACCAGCCGCCGTCGAGCACAGCCACGTCGCGGTGACCCAGCACACGCAGCAGGAACCAGGCGCGTGCCGCCGACAGCGCGCCGTCGCCAGCGTCGTAGATCACGACCTGATCGGTCGGGTCGATACCCCACGTGCCCAGTCGTGCGGTGAAATCCGCAGCATCCGGCCACGGGTGGCGGCCACCGGACTTTCGATGGTCGGACAGGTCGCGATCCAGGTCGGCGAATCGCGCGCCCGGGATGTGGGCCTGCCGGTATGCCGCCTCGCAACTGGCCGGGTCGGCCAATGACGAGCTCGCGTCGAGCACGATCACATCGTCCCGGCCCAGTGCCGCCGATAACGCCTCGGCAGTCACCAGCGTCTGCCACCTGGGTGCGCTTGTGCGCGGTTCCGAATGCCCGGTCATTACACGTTCTCCAGCCGTTGCCGCAAGTTCAACAGGATAAGCGCGGTCGCACCCCAGATCCGCCGATCCGGGTAACGATATTCGTGCAGCAGACGGGTCCGCCCTCGATAGCTGACCTCCACATCCAGCAGATTGGCCGGATCGAGCAGGAACTCCAGTGGCACCTCGAACACCTCGGCGACCTCGCCCGGGTCCGGAACAATCACGTGGGCCGGGTCGATCACCGCCACCACCGGCAATACCCGGAAGCCGGTGATGGTCAACAAAGGATCCAGCAGGCCCAGTGGTGCGATCTGGTCGGCGCCAACACCGATCTCCTCGCCGGTCTCCCGGATCGCCGCTGCAATGCCGTCCTGGTCCCCGGCCTCCACTCGTCCGCCGGGAAAGGCAACCTCGCCACCGTGATGACGCAAGATATCCGTGCGCAGGGTCAGGATGACCTGGGTTGCGTCGGGTCTTGGTACCAGGCCCACCAGCACCGCGGCATCCGCATGCACAGCCGAGGGCGGAAACAGGTCGGACAACCCTTCCTGGTTCCAGCAAGGACCGGTCGGTGGCGCGGCCAGCGGGTACAGCGCGCGCTCCAGGCGAGACGCCTCAGGCAGGCGGTCTATCAGGGACGATCGGTTCATCCCTGCCCGGCTTCGCGTAGCGGCAGCACGTCCTCGATCAGGCGCAGCCGCTCGTCATCGCCCATGGTCGACCAGCGTGCGATCTCGTCGCCGGTGCGGTAGCAGCCTTCGCACCGGCCATGCTGGTCCAGGCAGCACACCCCGGTGCAGGGACTGAGCATGACGGGGAAAGGGACAACCATGGCAGCTCACCACTCATAAAAAAATCGCGCCGGACAAGCCGGCGCGACGGAAACTACGACTTGCAGAAGCACCTGGACGTACTGCTCCAGAGCGTATTACTTGACACTGACCAGCTTGATCTCGAACTGCACGGCCATGTTCGGCGGAATCCCGCTACGTGGGTCCGCACCGTAGGCCTTGTCTGACGGGACAGTGACTTCCCATTTGGAGCCAGCCGGCATCTGCTGCAGCACTTCACGCATGGCCGGCATTTCGACCTCGCTGAGCTTCATCGCCGGCATGGCACGGGCCTGGGCGGCTTCGCCCTGCGGACGCTCGCCCCAGGGGAACGGACCGGCGACCAGCAGTTCCACGCTGCTCGCGTCGGTCGGCTTGGCGCCGTTGCCGCTCTCGACCACACGGTACTGCACGCCGCTGGCCAAGGACTTGACGCCGGACTTGGCCTTGTTCTGGGCGATGAAGGTATCGCTCTTGGTCTTGTTCTCACCGGCGAGCTTGTTCCATTCCGCCTGCGCCTGCTGCGCGCGCGCTTGCTGGCGTTTCTGGAAATTCTCGAACACCGGGCGCAACTGGTCGGCGGAAACGGCCGGCTGGGTCTTTGCCATGGCGTCCTGCAGGCCCTTGGCCACGGACGCAGAGTCCAGTTGCTCTCCCGACGCTACCAGTTGGGCAAAATCATTGCCCGCGTCATAGCCCAACGCGTAGCTCAATTTACCTTTCTCGGATGAGATGTCCTGCGCGAAGGCTTGGCCCGCGGTCAGGGTCAGGGCCGCTACGGCGACCGCAATCAAACGCAACTTCATTCGGTAAAACCTCCGGTGATGGCGCGAAGCGGCGACACCGCCCCGATAGGATGCCCGTATCGGTCAACAGCCCCGATAGGACGCGCTAGGATAACGACGCCAGCGCTTAACCGCCACTGACGACCAATTCAGACAACATGCTGATTTGCAAGTTCCACTCAACACTGTAAACGACCATTCGCCGGAAAACGCCATTCATGTCAAATGCCCCTGCACCCGATTCCATTGTCACCACCGCCGACCACGGCGCGGTCCGTACCATCACCGTCAATCGCCCGGACAAACTGAATGCGTTGAACGCGGCGACGCTGGACGCGCTGCATGTGGCGTTTGATGCGGCCGCAGACGATGCCGGCGTGCGCTGCGTGGTGCTGACCGGCGCTGGCAGCAAGGCGTTCGTCGCCGGCGCCGACATTGCCGAGATGAACGGACTGACGCCGGTTCAGGGCCGTGATTTCTCGCTGCGGGGACAGCGCCTGATGCGACGGGTAGAAAAAATGCCCAAGCCGGTGATCGCGATGATCAATGGCTTCGCGCTCGGCGGCGGCCTGGAACTGGCGATGTGCTGCCACCTGCGCATCGCCGCCGATACCGCCAAGATCGGTCAACCCGAGGTCAACCTTGGCCTCATTCCCGGCTTCGGTGGCACCCAGCGACTGCTGCGGCTGGCCGGACGGGCCGCGACCATGGAGTTGTGCCTGGTGGGCGCGCCGATCGACGCGACGCGGGCACGTGAACTGGGCATCGTCAATCGCACGGTGGCCGCCGCCGACTTGCTGGCCGAAACAATGAAGCTGGCCGCACAACTGGCTGCGTCGGCGCCGCTGGCACTGCGTGGGGTGATCGACTGCATCAATGTCGGCGGCGAGTGCGGGATTGAAGAAGGCCTGGAGTACGAGACTGCGCAATTTGGATTGATGTTCTCCACCGACGACATGCGCGAGGGCACCAGCGCGTTCCTTGAACGCCGCAAACCGGCTTTCCAGGGCAGCTGACAGCTCGTGGCCGGGGCCTGCATCTGCGGCTGTGAGGATCCACGCGGGGCCAGCGTGCACCCGGTCGCCATTGCGTTGATGGATGGCGATGTGGACGGCGCCTTGCAGCTCGGACTGCTCAAGGCGATGCCGTGCCCCGGCTGCAGCGTGGACTGCCATACGCGCCTGGTGGCTGCGCGCGCGGACCGCATCCGTGCCCTGGCCGCCCGCGAACGTTTCCGCGCCCGCGATGCGCGTCTTGAGCGTCGCCGCGCCGAGCGCGCGGCGCAACGCAGCGCGCCGGCGCGACCGGCGGAGACCGAAGTGGCCGCGACAGGCGGAACCACCGGCGTGGACCCGTCCCGGCAGCCGGCCCTGCCGGTTGCGGTTGCCGCTGCCCTGGCGCGGGCGAAAGCCAAAGCCGCCGGCAACCCGGGAACCGGCAGGGCCGGCCGTTGACCCGCCCGGCCCCCCGCAAGCGACCGGCGCGATCACGGCTGACCGGGGTCGAAATCGATGCGGTGTTCGCACGCTTGCGACAGCTCAATCCACACCCGACCACCGAGCTGGAATTCACCACACCCTATGAACTGCTGGTGGCCGTGACGCTGTCGGCGCAAGCCACCGATGTGGGCGTCAACAAGGCCACCCGCAAGTTGTATGCGGTCGCCAACACGCCGGAGCAGATCGCGGCTCTTGGGGTGGACGGGTTGAAGCCGTACATCGCCACCATCGGCCTGCACAACACCAAGGCCGCCAACGTGGTGGCGATGGCGCGGTTGTTGCTGGACCATCACGGCGGCGAGGTTCCGCATGACCGCACCGCGCTGGAGGCGCTACCCGGCGTGGGCCGCAAGACCGCCAACGTGGTCTTGAACACGGCATTCGGGGAGCCGACGATGGCGGTCGATACGCATATCTTCCGGGTCTCCAACCGCACCGGTCTGGCGCCCGGCAAGACCGTGCGCGCGGTCGAGGACATCCTGGTGCGCGTGATCCCGCCAGAGTATCTGCGCGACGCCCACCACTGGCTGATCCTGCACGGCCGTTATGTCTGCAAGGCGCGCACGCCGGACTGCCCCCATTGCGCGATCCGCGACATCTGCCGTTACAAGGACAAGACCCCGGGCGAACCGGTCCCGGCAACCACGGGCACCTGACGCATCAATCGTGGCGGCGTTCGCGCAGCCACTTGGTCGCGATCCACTTCTCACCCTCGACCACCGGCGCGCCCGCATGCAGCGAGCGCGTCATCGGATGCGGGCGGTCGTAGCTGAAGAACACCGCGTTGCCCTTGACCGCAGCGACTTCGAGATTGGCCTCGGGGAACGTGGTCGCGCCACCGCGCTGCGGGGTGTTGAGGTACATCACCAGCGAGCCGACCCGCTGCCCGCCGCGCGCCAGCGATGCCGCCGAACCCGGCCAGGCCGGATCTAAGTAGTCGTGGTGCGGCCGGTACTGCGCGCCCGGCCCGTAGCGCAGGATCTGCAGCGCTTCGCCGTTCTCCAGTGGCCAGTCGAGCAACGCCGCGATGCGTGCCTCGATCCGCTTGCACAGGGGGTTGCCGCCGCGCGGGAAGAACGTGCCGGCGCTGGTGCGATCCACGTGCACCTCGTCGCCGCCACTGTCCGGGTCGAGGACGGTCGAACGCTTCAGCTTTGGTCGCGACATCTCCACCAGTTCGTCGCATTCGTCGTCACCCAGCAGGCCGCCGAACACGATCACCCGCGGCAGCAGCAGGCTCGCCAGGACGCACACCTCGTGGTCGCCCACCTGCAATGCCGACGGACCTTTGAGTTCGATCGGCGACGGCACCGGCACCGACGGCGGCAACCCGCTGTCACGCGCGTGCGAATCGAGCCATTCGCGCACCACCGATTCGACCGCCTCGCTCGCCTCGCCCTGCTCCCAGCCGTCCTCCAACAAGGGTTGCAGCAGCATGTCGGGCGGCTGTCCCGCACGTGCCTGGCCAAGGATCCATTCGACGGTGTCGGGGGCGAGTTCTCGCTTCATGACGCCAGTGTGACCGAGCTTGATTGCAGCTTCTTTACGCATCGGCTGGATCAAAAAGCCGCGGTTGCTGAAGCCGGGCTGTCACAAACCGGGCCTATAAAGATTTCCTGAAACTTCGCTACGGGACGCGGAGAGACCCGGTCGCAATGGAAAGTGCCGGTTGACCGATCTGTTTCCCGTGGATTGACCCAACCCGTGACCGGAGAGATCGTGCAAATGGCTGCTTCCAGCAATTCCAAGACCCTGTTGATGACCCTGGCCGCGGCCTTCGCGCTCAGCGCGTGTGGTGGTGGTTCCGACAACGTGGCCTCGCCGGGCGAAGGCGCGTTCCCGCCGCCGCCGGCCACCACGCCTCCGCCGACCACCCCACCCCCGACCACGCCGCCGCCGACCACCCCGCCGCCGACGGCGGCCGAGTGCCCGACCGGCACCACCGATGTCGGCGAAGTCGCCGGCCTGCTCAACTGCCAGCTGCCCTCACGCATCGTCGGCGAGTTGCTGGTCCCGAAGATCGACGGTGTGGTGTACTCGGTCAACGGCCGCACCGATGTCGGCATGGACATGGGCGGTGACGCCGCCAACCCGGCACCGGGCGCGAACAAGGGCACCCTGACCCTCGAGCCGGGCGTGACCGTGTTCGGCTCCGCCGGCGCCGACTTCCTGATGGTCAACCGCGGCTCGCAGATCTTCGCCGAAGGCACCGCGACCGAGCCGGTGGTATTCACCAGTCGCCAGAGCGTCGAAGGCAGCACAGACATCGACTCGATCGGCCAGTGGGGCGGCCTCGTGCTGCTCGGCCGTGCCGCGATCAGCACCTGCCCGGGCACCGCGCAGCCGGGCACGGCCACCTGCGAGGCGCAGGTCGAAGGCGCCAACGGCTACTACGGCGGCAACGACGACGCCGACAACACCGGCGTGCTGAAGTACGTCCGCGTGATGCACTCCGGCTTCGAGGTCCTGCCGGACGTCGAACTCAACGGCATCACACTGGCCGGTCTGGGCAACGGCACCACGATCGACCACGTGCAGGTGCACAACAGCTCCGACGACGGCTTCGAGTGGTTCGGCGGCACGGTCAATGCCACCCACCTGGTCGGCACCGGCAACGACGACGACACCTTCGATACCGATTCCGGCTTCCGCGGCGGCATCCAGTTCGGCCTGATCGTGCAGCGTGCCGGCGGCGGCGACCGCATGAACGAGATGAGCTCGCAGGACCTGCCGTACCGCTCGGAGTCCAACTTCGCCAACGTCACCTTCGTCGGCGCCGGCCATGACAACGCGGTGGTGCTGAACCAGGGCACCCTTGTGGGCTACTACAACGCCGTATTCACCGGCGCGCCGGGCTGCATCGAGTTCCAGTCGGCCACCAGCGAAGGCACGTTCAATTCGGTTTACGCCTCCTGCGCCGAACTCGCCGGCGGCGTTCCGAACAGCGACGGCACGCCCGGCTCGTCGGCATTCAACGCCAATGTCGAGGCGGCCTTCGCCGCCGACACCAACAACGCCACCGGCACCTCGACCCTGACCGCCGGCTTCATCAACGGCGCCAACGAGGCGGCGGTCCCGGCCTATGCCGGCCTCGCCTCGATCAACGCGTCCTTCGTCGACGTCGACTACATCGGCGCGGTCAAGGATGCGAATGACACCTGGTGGCAGGGCTGGACCTGCGGCCTGACCGCCGACGACTGCTGAGCGGCGACAACGGGTGTGGTGGCCGCGGCCACCACACCACGGGAAACGGGGTCGGTGTCCGCGACCCCGGGCCCCCATCGATGCCGCGGCAGTGCCGCGGCATCGACTTATTCGGACGCACCGAACCCATTGAAAGGCTGCCACTCATGAAGCTCACACCCGCCCGTACGGGCCTGTTCCTGGCGATCTCGGCCCTGCTGATGCCCACCATCGCGTTGGCCCAGTCCGTCCAGACCGCTCCGCAATCGCAGTCCACCCCAGTCTCCGCAGCCACCGCCGCCGCGGCTGCGCCGATGCAGGCGACCAGCCTGGACGCCGTCCAGGTCCAGGGCGAATACATCCC
The DNA here is from genome assembly GCF_054052125.1 of Lysobacter sp. A378. NCBI lineage: Bacteria > Pseudomonadati > Pseudomonadota > Gammaproteobacteria > Lysobacterales > Lysobacteraceae > Lysobacter > Lysobacter sp. A378. Next base: position 1,143,252 of record NZ_JBSVRK010000002.1, read on the forward strand.
GGAGCCGATGCTGCTCAGCTCGGCGGTCATGACCCACGTCTCCAGGGAAGACCTCGAGCGCCAGGGCGACAGCACCGCAGCCGATGCGCTCCGGCGCGTGGCGGGCATCAGCCTCAACCATGGCCGCTACGTCTACGTGCGCGGCCTCAACGAGCGCTACTCCTCCGCCCTGCTCAACAACTCGCCGCTGCCCAGCCCCGAACCGCTGAAGCGCGTGGTGCCGCTGGACCTGTTCCCGACCAACGTACTGCAGACCATCGAGGTGGTGAAGACCTACTCGGCGAGCATGCCGGGCGAGTTCGGCGGCGGCACCATCAACCTGTCGAGTGCGGTGATCCCCGAGGAGGCATTCCTCGATCTCAAGATCGGTACCGGTGGCAACAGCGAGACCACCTTCCAGGCCGGCCTGACCCATTACGGCGGCGGCGACTCCGACTACTTCGGTTATGACGACGGCACCCGCAAGATGACTGCTGAGCTGAAGGACGCGATCGCCACCGGCAACCGCATCACCCCGGGGCGCGACTTCAGCAGCGACGAGGTCAAGAAGATCGCGCGCAGCTTCACCAATGCCCCGCTCAACCTGCTGCAGGCGACCGACAGCATCGACCCGGACTTCAACGCCGAGATCAGCATGGGCAACGCCTATGACGTCGGCGGCGGCGCGCGGCTCGGCCTGGTCGCCACCGCTGCAATGAAGAACAGCTGGCAAACCCAGCTCGGCGTGCAGCAGGACGGCGCGGTCGAGAATGGCGCGATGACGGTGCAGAGCGACTACGAGTTCATGTCGACCACCAACAACGCCACCATCAACGGCCTGTTCGGCGCGGCGGTCGACTGGGACGGTCATCGGATCGGCCTGATGACGATGTACGTCCACGACACCGACAAGGAGACCCGCAGCAGCGAGGGCTACAGCCTGCTGACCGGCGACAACGTTCGTGACGACACCAGCCACTGGTTCGAGCGCGAGATGATCAACACCCAGCTGACCGGCAAGCACGCGTTCGGCGAGTACCGCGACCTGGAGATCGACTGGCGCGCCAGCCACTCGCGGGCCAGCCGCGACGCGCCGTACGAGAAGGGCTTCCGCTACCGCGAGGACGCCGACGGCTTCTGGCAGCACGACGCCTCGCAGGCGCAGAACTACACCCGCTTCAGCCAGGTCAACGAGCGCGTCGACAACGCCGGCGTGGACGTCAGCTGGCGCCTGCCGACCGAGCGCGATATCACCGTGAACTTCGGCGGTGCCTGGTCCGAAACCGAGCGTGATGCGGTCTCGCGCGAGTTCCGCTTGCTGTCGCTCGGCAACCTGCCGTTCTACGAGCGCTACCAGCGGCCCGACTACCTCCTGTCGGACTACAACATCAGCCAGGGCTACCTGACCCTGCGCGAGACCACCGGTGGCACCGGCGCGGCCGCGTATGACGCCTCGCTTGAAACCAGCGCGGTGTACATCGAGGCCGAGTCGCAGCTGACCGGCACCGTGCGCGCCACCGTCGGCGTGCGCTACGAGGACGCGACCCAGCAGGTGCGGCCAATCGACCTGTTCAACGAAGGCCGGCCACTGCCGACCGCGGCACCGCTGGAGAACGACTACTTCCTGCCGGCGTTCGCGCTCACCTGGAACTTCGCCGAGAACCAGCAATTGCGGTTTGCCGCGTCGCAAACCATCGCCCGGCCGCAGTTCCGCGAGCTGGCGCCGCAGCAGTACCTCGACCTCGACAGCGACCGTCTCGTCATCGGCAACCCGTTCCTGGTCGACAGCGAGCTGCTCAACCTCGACCTGCGCTACGAGTGGTACTTCGACCAGGGCGAGTACTTCAGCGCCGGTCTGTTCTACAAGGACATCGACAAGCCGGTGGAAATGGTGCTCAACGGCCGCTCGGGATCGAGCTGGCAGCAGAGCTTCATCAACGCCCCATCGGCGCTGGTGTATGGCGTGGAGCTGGACTTCCGCAAGTACTTCGGCAGCCCGTTCGACTGGGCCGGTGACAGCCGCCTGTTCCTGGGCACCAACTACACCTGGTCGGATTCGGAAGTACAGGTCGAGGACGGCGACGTCGCCTACACCCTTGCCGGCAACGGCCGCCCACAGGCCGCCTCCGAGCTGGTGCTCGATGGCAGCCGCCTGCAGGGCCAGTCGGAGCATCTGGCCAACTTGCAGCTGGGCATCGAGAACCCGGAAACCGGTAGCCAGGCCACGCTGCTGTTCGGCTACGCCAGCGAGCGCATCAACGCCCGCGGCATCAACGGCTACTCGCCCGACGGCATCGTGGTGGTCCAGCCCGACTACATCCAGGAGCCGGGCACCACGGTCGACCTGGTGCTGAAGAAGGGCTTCCGGCTCTGGGACACCGACATGACCGTGGGCTTCGAGGCCCGCAACCTGTTGGGGGAGGAGTACAGCGAGTACCAGGAGTTCGGCGGCGGTCGCGCCGACGTGATGCGCTACGACCTGGGCACCAGCTATTCGTTCGAGATCAGCGCCTCGTTCTGAGGCACCCGAGTGCAGTGGCCGGCGCTTGGGGAAGTGGCCGGACGCAGCGGCCCGGCGGGGAAACCTGCCGGGCTTTTTAATGCCGCCGCGAAACATGACAGTCACCGCAACCTTATGTGTCAACTGCAATCAAACCGTAACCAAACCATCTCATCCTGTGCGCACGCCTGACATATCGGTGTCCCGGCCTCCACAGGACCCAAGCTCTTGCTCCTCAACCGGTTTTCCTACGACCAGATCACCCAGCGGCGCACCCGGCTTCCGGTCGCGGTGGAACTGGTGCTGGTGACGCTGCTGGCACTGCAGGTGGCCCGGCTGGTCTGGGTGGCGTTGATCCCCACCGGGCCGATCGGCAGCGCGATGGCCGGGCCGGCGATTGCCATTGAAACGTCCCCATCCCTGCCTCTGACCGATGTGTTCTTCCGCTCCGCGCGCACTCCCGCCAGCGCAAGCGGCGAAGCACTCGGCTACACCCTGTTCGGCGTGCGCAGCGAGGGTGGCCCTGCTTCGGCAACGCCCGGCTCGGCGATCCTCGGCAAGGATGGCGAACAGGTGTCGTACGCGGTCGGCCGCGAGATTGCCCCGGGCATCGTGCTGGAATCGGTCGGCGCCGAGCACGCGGTGCTGGCCGCCAACGGTGCCCGGCACCGGTTGGAGTTGCCGCCACTTGCTACCACGGGCGCCGCGCCCGCAGCGAAGACGCTGCCGGTCGGCAATCCCAAGCCGACGGCACCGCCAGCCAAGCCCGCCGCCCCGACCACATCGACCAGTGCCCCGGCCTTGCCGCCCCAATCACCGTCCCCGACCGGCCTCACCGAGAACCCGGGTGGCGGCTACGAAATCACCGCAGGCGCCAGCGCGTCACTGCTACGACCCGCCGGCCTTCGGCCCGGCGACGTGGTGCTGTCGGTCAACGGACGCCCGCTCGACCCTGCCCGATTGGCGGGACTGCAGGATGAACTGAAAGGCCAGACTCAATTGACCATCCAGTACCAACGCGACGGCAAGACCCACACCACCAGCATGCAGGCACCCCGGTGAGCCGTCTCTTCCCCGCCGTCTTGCTCGCCCTCGCGTTGGCGCTGCAACCGATGCATCCGGCGGTCGCCCAGTCGGGCGCCGAGCCGGACGCGTTCAACGTGCGCAACGCGGACATCCGCGCCTTCATCCAGGACGTGGCCCGCGCGACCGGCACCAACTTCATCGTCGATCCGCGCGTGCAGGGCACGGTCAACTTCTCCAACGACCAGCCCATGAGCGAGTCGGAGCTGCTCGGCGTGCTGCTGACGATCCTGCGCGCCAACGGCCTGATCGCGGTGCCGGCGGGCGCCGACACCTACCGAGTCGTCCCCGACGACACCGCCGCGCAGCAGCCGCGTTCGGCCGGCGGCGGCGCGACCGGTTTCGCGACCGACATCATTCCCCTGCAGCGGGTCGACGCGCGCATCGCCGCGGAGACCATCAAGCCGCTGGTCGGCCGCGGCGGCGTGGTCATCGCCACCACCCAGGGCAACAGCTTGCTGGTGGCTGACTACGCCGACAACCTGCGCCGGATCCGCGGGTTGATCGCGCAGATCGACAGCGACCGCGCCTCGATCGACACCGTCACCCTGCGTAACAGTTCGGCGCGCGAGATCGCCGCCACAGTCAACCAGTTGTTCGGCATGGGCGGGGCCGAAGGCGGCAACGCGGCGATGTCGATCCTGCCGGTGCCGAGCAGCAACTCGATCGTGGTCCGCGGCAGTCCGGCGGTGATCCAGCGGGTGGTGCAGATGGTGCTGGAGCTCGACCGCCGCGCCGAAAGCACCGGCGACCTGCACGTGGTCCAGCTGCAGCACGCCAGCGCGGAACAGTTGTTGCCGGTATTGCAGCAACTGGCGGGGCAGCCCACCGAAGCAACGGGCGACACCGGTGCGCAAACCCGGATCAGCGCCGGCCCATCGGGCACCAGCATCGATACCAGCCAGGGCCAGCTGATCTCGGCGGTGCCGGGCAAGCGCCCGACCCTGGTCCGCGCGCCCGGCCAGAACGCACTGATCATCAACGCCGATCCGGAAACCCAGCGCACCCTGCTGGGCGTGATCAAGCAACTCGACGTGCGGCGCCAGCAGGTGTTGGTCGAGGCGATCGTGGTCGAGATCTCCGACGATGCCGCCCGCGAACTCGGCGCGCAGATCGCCGTGGCCAACAAGGACGGCGTGCCGTTCGGGATCAGCCAGTTCCGCAACTCCGGCCCGGGTATTACCGAGCTCGCCGGCGCGGCGCTGCTGAAGGACGACGATTCCGCCCTCGCCAAGACCGCGCGCAACGCCGCAATGCAATCGTTGCTCGGGCTGACCGGTGGGCTGGCGGGGATCGCGGGCAGCGCCGGCGACACCCTGTTCGGGCTGATCATCAACGCGGTCAAGAGCGACAACGGTTCCAACCTGCTGTCGACGCCGTCGATCATGACCCTGGACAACGAGCCGGCGCGGATCCTGGTTGGCCAGGAAGTGCCGATCACCTCGGGCGAAGTGCTTGGCGACGGCAACTCCAACCCGTTCCGCACCATCGAGCGTCAGGACGTCGGCATCCAGTTGGAAGTCACCCCGCAGATCAACGCCGGCGGCGGCATCACCCTGCAGCTGCGGCAGGAAGTGTCGTCGGTCGCCGGGCCGGTCTCGGCCGACTTCAACGAGCTGATCCTCAACAAACGCGAGATCGAGACCCGGGTGCTGGTCGACGACGGCGCGATCGTCGTGCTCGGCGGTCTGCTCGACCAGGCCGAGCGCAGTTCGGTTGAAAAGGTGCCGCTGCTGGGCGACATCCCGATCCTCGGCAGCCTGTTCCGCTCCACCGCCCGGTCGAAGGACAAGACCAACCTGATGGTCTTCATCCGCCCGACCATCGTCGGCGGGCCGGAGGATGCCCAGCGCGTGACCGCGCCGCGCTACGACTACATGCGCAACTCGCAACTGCAGCTGGACGATTCGGGACAGCGCGAGGCGGCACTCGACGTACTGGTGCGCGACTACCTGCGCACCCACCCGCCGGTAGCGCCGGCATCGGCGCCGGCAGCGTCCCTCCAACCGTCATCCCTTCAACCGTCACCCCCCCAACCGTCATCCCTCCAACCGTCATCCCTCCCGCCGTCATCCCCGCGAAAGCGGGGATCCAGTGACGGAGAGGCAGCCACCAGGTCGCTGGATTCCCGCGTTCGCGGGAATGACGAACAAGAGCAACGCGACACCGAGGCCGGGCCGCCCCATGAATAACAACACCTTGGGTCACACCCGGTGACAAAGCCCGCGCCGTCGCTGCCCTACGCATTCGCCAAGCGGCACGGCGTGGTCGTGCTCGACGGCGCGGCCGATGCGGAATCGATCCATGTCGGCCTGCGCGAGGACGCCACGGCGACGGCGCTGATCGAGGTCCGTCGCACGCTCGGACGACCACTGCAGGTTGCGCGGCTGCCGCGCGCCGCGTTCGACCGCAAGCTGTCGGAGGTCTACGCCGACGCCGGCCTTGGCACCACCGAGGCGGTCGACCAGCTCGACATGCACGGCAGCCTGGATTCGCTGGTCGAGGACATCCCGGCCACCGCCGACCTGCTGGAAAGCCAGGACGACGCGCCGATCATCCGCCTGATCAACGGCCTCATCGCCGAGGGCGCGCGGCTGGGCGCCTCCGACATCCATATCGAGCCGTCCGAGGCCGCGCTGCGGGTGCGCTTCCGGATCGACGGCGTGATGCGCGAGGCAGTCAGCCTGTCGAGCCGGATCGCGCCGCTGCTGGTATCGCGGGTCAAGGTGATGGCGCGGCTCGACATCGCCGAGAAGCGCATCCCGCAGGACGGCCGCATCTCGGTGGCGATGGGCGCCAAGGCGCTCGACGTGCGCGTCTCCACCCTGCCCGCACGCGGCGGCGAGCGGGTGGTGCTGCGCATCCTCGACAGGGACCAGGGCACGCTGACACTGGAACAGCTCGGCATGCCGGCCGCGGTCGAGGCCGCGTTCAACAAGGCCTTGCACGTGCCCAACGGCATCGTGCTGGTGACCGGCCCGACCGGCTCCGGCAAGACCACCACCCTGTATGCCGGGCTGGCGCTGCTCAACGACGGCAGCCGCAACATCCTGACCGTGGAGGACCCGGTCGAGTACGCGATGGACGGCATCGGCCAGACCCAGGTCAACACCAAGGTCGGCATGACCTTCGCCGCCGGCCTGCGCGCGATCCTGCGACAGGATCCGGACGTGGTAATGGTTGGCGAGATCCGCGACCCCGAGACCGCGCAGATCGCGGTGCAGGCCAGCCTGACCGGCCACCTGGTGCTGTCGACCGTGCACACCAACGACGCGGTCGGCGCGATCACCCGGCTCAGGGACATGGGGATGGAACCGTTCCTGCTCGCCTCGACCATGCGCCTGGTCCTGGCGCAGCGGCTGGTGCGGCGGTTGTGCACGCACTGCCGCGCACCGCGTCCGGCCGATGCACTGGGCCACCGGCTGATGGGCCGCGACTTCGACGGCATCCTCTACCAGGCCGTCGGCTGCCCGCGCTGCAACCACACCGGCTACGCCGGACGGATGGGCGTGTACGAGGCCATCACCATCGACGACGAAATGCGCCGACTGATCGGCGACAACGCCGCCGAAGACACCCTCGCCCGCGCCGCATTCGCCCGCGCCGACCGGCTTGCGGGATCGGCGCGCGCCGCGGTCGCCAGTGGCGCGACCACGCTGGAGGAAGCGCTGCGGGTGACCCGCGACGACGACAACCACACGACGCAGGCCGGGGGCGCCAGCCATGCCGGCGTTTGACTTCGACGCCCTCGACGAGCGCGGTCGCAACCGCAGTGGCCGGCTCGATGCGGCCGACCCGAACGACGCTCGCGCGCGGCTGCAACGCCGGCGCCTGGTGCCGGTCCGGCTGGAGCCGGCCCGCGCCGGCGGCGATCCGACGCCGGGCGGGTCGCTCGCGGGCGCCTTCGACCGCTTCACCACCAAGGACGTCGCCCTGGTCACCCGCCAGCTCGCGACGCTGGTCTCCGCCGCGCCACTGGAAGAGGCGCTGCGCACGATCGGCGCGCAGGCCGAGAAGCGCGCGGTGCGACGGGTACTGATGGCCACCCACGCGCAGGTGCTGGAAGGCTTCCGCCTGTCCGACGCGATGGCGCGCCAGGGCAAGGCGTTCCCGCCGCTGTACCGGGCGATGGTCGCCGCCGGCGAAGGCTCGGGCGCGCTGCCCGACATCCTCGAGCGCCTCGCCGACCTGCTCGAACGCGAGCAGCAGGTCCGCGGCAAGCTGGTCACCGCGCTGGTCTACCCGGCGGCGCTGGCGCTGACCGCGGTCGCGGTGGTGATCGCGCTGATGGCGTTCGTGGTGCCCAAGGTGGTCGAGCAGTTCGACTCGATGGGCCGCGAGCTGCCGATGCTGACCAAAGTCGTGATTGGCATCTCCGACCTGATGACCGACTGGGGCCTGCTGGCACTGGTGCTGCTCGGCCTGGGCGCGGTGGCGTTCACGCGAATGATGCAACGCCCGGCGTTCCGCCTGCGCTTCGACGCGCTGGTGTTGAAGACGCCATTGCTCGGCCGCCTGGTCCGCGACGTCCATGCCGCGCAGATGGCGCGCACGCTGTCGATCATGCTCGCCAGCGGCCTGCCGATGATGGAGGGCCTGGTCATCACCGCGCGCACCGTGCACAACCGGGTACTGCGCGCGGCGGCCGACACCATGGTCGCCTCGATCCGCGAAGGCGGCAGCCTGTCGAGCGCGATGCGGCGCGCCGGGGTGTTCCCGCCGACGCTGCTGTACATGACCGGCAGCGGCGAGAACAGCGGCCGCCTGGCGCCGATGCTGGAGCGCGCCGCCGACTACCTCGAACGTGAATTCAACACCTTCACCTCGGTCGCGATGAGCCTGTTGGAGCCGATCATCATCGTCGTCCTGGGCGGCGTGGTCGCGGTGATCGTGCTCGCGATCCTGCTGCCGATCCTGCAGTTCAATTCCCTGGTCCTTGGTTGAGGAAACCCCATGCACGCCACACGCACCCTGCGCCGCCGCTACAAAAATGCCGGCTTCACTCTGGTCGAACTGATGGTGGTGATCGTCATCATCGGCCTGCTCGCCACCGTGGTGATGATCAACGTGATGCCCAGCCAGGACCGCGCGATGGTCGAGAAGGCCCGCGCCGACGTGTCGGTGCTGGAGCAGGCGGTCGAGACGTATCGGCTGGAGAACCTGGTCTACCCGCGCACCGAGCACGGGCTCGACGCCCTGCTGCGCGCGCCGGCCGGGTTGGCGCGTCCCGAACGCTACCGCCGCGGCGGTTACATCCGCCGCCTGCCGACCGACCCGTGGGGCAACCCGTACCAGTACCGCCAGCCCGGCGAGCGCGGCGCGTTCGACATCTATTCGTTCGGCGCCGATGGCGCGGCCGGTGGCGAAGCCGACAACACCGACATCGGCAACTGGAACTGACCGTTGTCGCGCCAGCCCACCTGTTCGCGGCTCCCTGCGCGCCTGCGCGGCTTCACGTTGGTGGAGCTGACGGTGGTGCTGGTGATCGTCGGGCTGATGGGCGTGGCGGTGTTGCTGACCGCGCCGGGTGACGCCAACACCCTCTCGCGGGAAGCCGACGCCCTCGCCGCGCGGCTGGTGCGCGCGCAGGAGGAGGCGATCATGACCACCCGCGCGGTGCAGGTGGTCGTCGATGCAGGGGGCTATGCATTCGCACGGCAAAGCTTCGGTCAATGGCAGTCGCTGGACGAGGGTCCATTCGAGCCGGTGGCGTGGGCCGAGGGCACCACCGCCGTGCTCGATGGCGATCGCGAACAGGTCAGCTTCCGCTTCGAACCGACCGGTGGCGGGCGCGAGGAACAGGTCCGACTGGCGCGTAACGGGCAGCAGCTCCGGGTCGGCGTGGACGCCGCCGGCGAGGTCAAGGTCGATGCGCCGCGCTGATCGGCCCGCGCCGGGCTTCTCGCTGATCGAGATGCTGGTCGCGATGGCGGTGTTCAGCCTGATCGCGATGGCGTTGTTGAACCTGGCCGGCGAGAACACCCGCACCGCCGTGGTGATCGAGGAGCGCGTGCTGGCCGGCGTGGTCGCCGACAACCGCGCGGTCGAGGCGATGCTGGCGACGCCCTCGCAACTGGCCGCACAGTCCGCCGGCACCGAGTCCGCCGGCGACCGCGACTGGCGCTGGACCCGCACCGTCAGCCCGACCGACATGGCCGCGATCGTCCGGATCGACGTCACCGTGATGCCCGCCGGCGAGGACCGCATCGCCGCGGAAGCCAGCGTGTTCCGGAGCGTGCAATGAACGTACGCGGCTTCAGTCCGGCCACGCAGCACAGCGGCGCGGCGTTCAGCCGTCTTGACGACAGTGCCACCAGGGCAGCCGGCTTCACCCTGGTTGAAATGCTGGTCGCCCTGCTGGTGTTCGCCCTGTTGTCGGCGGTCGGGGTCTCGGTGATGGCGTATGCCGCCGACAACCAGGGCGTGGTGCAGGCGCGGATGGATCGGCTCGGCGAGTTCCAGCGCGCCCGCGCCCTGCTCAAGGCCGACCTCGCCCAGGCGGCCGTGCGCCGGGTGCGCGAACGCGACGGCACGCCCGCGCGCAACGCCTTCATCGGCAGCACCGCGGGCGAAGGCCGGGCGATGTCCGGCGCGGCGCCGCTGCTGGCGATGGTCCGTCGCGGCTGGACCAATCCCGACGCCGAACCGCGCGCATCGATGCAATACGTCGAATACCGGCTGGTCGACGGCCAGCTCGAACGCAGCGTCCGCACCGCGCTCGACGGTGCCGCGCCGGGCGTGCCGCAGGTGATGCTGGCAGGCATCGAGTCGGCGACGATCGGCTACCACTACCGCGGCCAATGGATCGACGGCTGGCCCGGCGGCGCAACGGCGATGCCCGATGCCGTGCGGCTGCAACTGCAACTGGAGGGACTGGGCCGGATCGAGCAACTGTTCCTGCTGCCGGGGGCCGGTTCGTGAAGCGCCAGTCGGGCGTCGCACTGCTGACCGTATTGCTGCTGGTCGCGGTGATGTCGGTGCTGGTGATGAGCGTGCTGGACGACATCCGCTTCGGCCTGCGCCGGGCGTCCAACGCGCAATCGATGGCGCAGGCACAGTGGTACGCACACGGCGCGGAAACGCTGGCGATGGCGCAGATCGACCGTCTGTCGACGCGTGACCCTGGCCGCACCACCCTGGTCGGTGACTGGAACGACCGGCCGTTCGTGTTCCCGGTCGAGCACGGCGCGATCAGCGCGCGGCTGTCCGACGCCACCACCTGCTTCAACCTCAACAGCGTGGTCGAGGGCGCGCCCGAGCTGTGGCAGCAACGCGAAGCGGGTAGCCGGCAATTCGGCGCGTTGCTGCGCGCGCTCGACGTCCCCGCGCATCAGGCTGACGCGCTGGTCGACGCGCTGGTCGACTGGATCGATTCCGACAGCGTGCCCGGTGCGCTCGGCGCCGAGGACGCGACCTACCTGTCGCGTACCCCGGCCCACCGCACCAGCGGCGCGCTGCTGGCCGAACCCAGCGAGCTGCGCGCGATCGCCGGCTTCGACGACGACATGTACACCCGACTGCGACCGCACGTGTGCGCGTTGCCAACCGACATGTTGTCGCCGATCAACCTCAACACCCTCGACGAAACCGACGCCGTGCTGCTGTCGATGCTGACCGACGGCGCGCTCAGTCCGGATGCGGCGCGCCGGCTGATCCGCGCGCGGCCACCCGTTGGCTGGCCGGACCTTGACGCCTTCTGGTCGCACCGGCTGCTGGACGGGATCGAACCGCTGACGTCGGCGCGGGATCAGGTCGCGCTGCGGACCCGGTTCTTCGCCCTGCAGTCGCAGATCGAGTACGCCGGCGCGCAGGTCGTGCCGAGCGCGTTGTTCGAACACGATGCCGGCCGCACCCGGCTGGTCGAGCGCCGTCTGGCGCCACTGGAATGACATGAAGAACCCGCGTGAGCCCATCGCGATGAACCCCACCACCCTCTTGCTGTTGCTCCCGGCAAGGCCCGCAGCCGCGGCCACCTGCCTTCAGGTCGATGGCGGCGGCCGCGTGCTCGCGCGGCGCACGGTCGACACTGATGCGCCCCTGACCACCACTGCGACCCAGTCCCCTGCCCGGCAGGTGCTGGCCGTGCCCGGCATCGAATGCCTGTCGACATGGTTGGAGCTGCCGGCGCGCAATCCGGTGCAGGCAGTGGCGGCGGCGCGGGTGCTGGTCGCGGAGCATGTCGCCGGCCCGGTCGACACCCTGCATCTCGCGATCGCGCCGGCCGCGGACGACGGCAGCCACCAGGTGGTCGCGGTCGAGTCGGCGACGATGCAGGTCTGGCTCGACCGTGCCGCGGCGCTCGGCATGACTCCCGACCTCGTGGTGCCGCTGCCGATGCTGTTGCCTTCGACCGAGGACGCGTCCGCGGGCGACGCCGGCGATGTCGTCATCGCCGACATGGACGGTCATTGGCTGGTCCGCGGCCAACGGCTGGCCTTCGCCGCCGAGCCTGCACTGGCCGACCAGGTCATCGGCGAACGGCCGCGCCGCGTCCTGACTGAAACGGAAGCCCAAGCCGCGTTCGCCGTCAATGCGCTGGTGCCGCCGATCGACCTGCTGCAATACGCCTTCGCCCGCAAGACCACCCGCCGCGAGGGTTGGCCGGCCTGGCGCCGCGCGGCAATCCTGGCCGCCGTAGTGGCAGTGTCACCCTTGGTGTTGCTGGCCGCGCAGGCGATCCGCCACGAGGTCGCCGCGCGCGACCTGCAAGCCCAGGCCAACACCCGAGCCCGCGAGGTGTTGCCCGCGCTGGGCAAGGACGCCGACCCGCTGCCGCCGGTGCGCGCACGGCTGGCCGAACTGCAGGCCGGCGACGGCTTTGCCCGCGCCGCCGCCGCGCTGCTGGCGGCGGTCGCGGCGACCGACGGCGCTGAACTCGATGCCCTCGCCTACGCCGACGGCGAACTGCAGGCCGCCCTCGTGCTACCCGCGCCGGCCGCACTGGAACGCATCCGCACCGCGCTGGCCGAGGCCGGGCTGGAGCTGGACGAGACCGGTCGCCGCGATGCCGGCGGCCGCAACCAGTACGCCATCACCGTGAGGCCATCGGTATGAGCACCTTCGACAAGCTCCGGCATGGGTGGCAATCGCGCGAACTCCGCGAGCAGCGGATGCTGGCGGTGATGTTCGTCGCGATCGCCGCGTTCGCGCTGTGGTTCGGCGTGGTCGCGCCGCTGCGGCACGTGCGCGATGCGGCGCGCGACCGCGTTGACCGCGCCACCGCCGACCTCCGCGAGGTCACGCGTGGGGTCACTGCGATCCGCACCCTGCAGGCCCAGCGGCCCGCCGCATCCGCGCCCGACGATTTTGCCAGCGCCATCCTCGACGCAGCCGCGGCCGCGCAGGTGCCGGTCAGCCGCCAGCGCATCGACGAGGCCGGCGTGCTCGAAGTGGGCATCGACGCAGTCGACGCACCGGCGCTGTTGGGCTGGCTCGACGGACTGGTCGAGCAGCACGGCATCGCGCCGATGGCCGTCGACATCGCCGAACGCAACGGTCGCCTGCAGGTGCAGGCCCGCTTCCGGTCGCCATCGCCATGAGCCGGCGGGCACTGGCGTTGTCGTTCCTGCTGGCCCTGGCGCTGATGCTGCTGGCGACGTTGCCGCTGCGCCTGGGTTTGGCGGCAGGCTCCGGCATCGACCCGGATGCGCTGGGCCTGTCGGCGGACGGCGCATCGGGCTCGATCTGGTCCGGCCGCCTGCGTTCGGTCGAATGGCGCGGGCAGACGCTGGGTGATGCCACGCTCGCGCTGGAGCCGCTGTCGCTCCTGCTGGGGGTGCAACGGCTCGAGCTGGCAACGTCCGACCTTTCCGTCGACCTGCTGCGTGGTCGCCGCATCGGCATCGACCACATCGACGGACCACTGCAGCTGGACATCGACCGGCCGCTACCGGGGCTGGTCGCGCGCCTTTCCTTCGAAAACGCCAGCCTGGTGTTCGCCGGCGGCCGATGCCAGAAGGCCGCCGGCGCGCTCAAGGCGGAACTGGTCGTTCCAGGCCTGGCCGAGCCGATCCGGTTGCAGGGACCCGTACGCTGCGATGGCGATGCCGGTTCGATCGCACTCGCCGCGATCCCGGCGCCCGATGCTCCCCGCGTCGAAGCCGTCCTCGACATCGAGAGCAACGGCCACTACCGGTTGCAGTCGCGCGTCCAGCCCGCTGGCGCACTCACCGGGCTCGCGTTGCAGGTCGCCGGATTCAGGGATACCCCGGCCGGGCTGGTCCGTACCGACAGCGGGCAATGGATGGATTGACCGCACGGCCGGCCTGCCACCGGGACCGACGCGAAGCTAAACGCAAATGCAATGAAAACGTCACGCAACTGCAGGAATGTCACATTTCTGCAACTTGTCGCGCCTACCCTGCGCGTACTTCCCCAGTCGTGACATCAAACCGCAATGAAACTTCAACAAAACCGCCTCACCACGCAGGTCCTTGCCGGCCTGTCACTTGCCGCGCTGGCGCCGCTGTCTTTTGCCGGCGTGCCGATCGACACCATCGGCGGCTCCGAGATCACGTTCGAAGGCCTGATCCAGGCCGACGGCAGCTGGTACGACAACGACCTGACCAACCTTGATGGCGATGCCGGCGACGGCAGCGACCACGATTACGAAATGCGCCGCGCCGAGCTGGTGCTAAAGGGCAAGGGCCCGGGCAACCTCGACTGGGTGGTCGGTTACGACGCCAAGGCCGACAAGTGGCTCGACGTCAACGTCGAATATGGCTTCGGCGATGGCCACATGCTGCAGGCCGGCCAGTTCAAGCAGCCCCACGGGCTGGAAGAGCTGTCGTCGACCAAGAACAACGACTTCATCTCCAAGGCGATGACGACCAACACCTTTGCGGTGTCGCGCCGGCTTGGCGTGGGTTATGGCTACAGCCAGGACGACTGGAGCATCACCGCCAGCAGCTTCGGCCGCGAGCTGACCAGCGGCGGCGCCCACGGCAGCGGCTACGGCCTGCGCGCCACCTTCGCGCCGATCAACCAGGACGGCAACATCCTCCACCTCGGCCTGTCGTACGTGGACCAGGACACCGACGCCGACACCCTGCGCCTGCGTACCCGTCCGCAGGCCGACCTGGCCGGCGTGCGGCTGGTCGACAGCGGCACACTCACCGATACCGACCGCCTTGCCACCACTGGCGTCGAGGCGTTCTGGGTGCGCGGCCCGCTCAAGCTGCAGGGCGAATACATGCAGGGCGAGGTCAGCCGCCACGACAACACCGACTACAGCACCAGCGGCGCCTACCTCAGCGCGCTCTACAACCTGACTGGCGAGAGCTGGAGCTACAAGGGCGGCACGCCCGGCACCGCCAAGCCGATCGACCCGGCCCGCGGCATGTGGCAGCTCGGCCTGCGCTACGACACCATCGACCTCGACGACGGCACGGTCGAAGGCGGGCAAATGGATGCGCTGACCGCCGGCGTCAACTGGTACTGGCGCAAGAACTTCAAGTTCGCCCTGAACTATGTGCAGGTCGACAGCGAGCGTCTTGGTGTCAGCGATGACCCGAATATCGTCGAGGCGCGCGCGCAGTTTTACTGGTAGCGCAGTAACAAAACCGCACGACTGTCATATGCGTGTAACAAAAATATCATTTCATAGACTCAACCCGCTGGCATCAAGCCGGCCTCTTCCGTTACGGAGTACCCCATGAACCCGACACCGGCCCGATTTGTTGTCCGCACCGCTGCCCTGTCCCTCGCCCTTGCGGTCGCTCTGAGCGCCTGCTCGGGCAACGATTCAGCTCCGACCACCGATACCGGCACCACCGCCGGCTCGACGGCCTCGGCAGACACCACCGACCGGGTTGCCGCGCAGATCACCGGCGCCGGTGCGACCTTCATCTTCCCGCTGATCTCCAAGTGGTCGGCCGACTACCACACCGCGACCGGCAACATGGTCAATTACCAGTCGATCGGCTCGGGCGGCGGCATCGCCCAGATCAAGGCCGGCACGGTGGACTTCGGCTCCTCCGATGCGCCGCTGGACAGCGCGGAGCTGGCCGAGGCCGGCCTTGGCCAGTTCCCTTCGGCCATCGGCGGCGTGGTACCGGTGGTCAACGTTGAAGGCATCGAGCCGGGCGAACTGCGCCTGACCGGTGCACTGCTGGCCGACATCTACCTGGGCAAGGTCAAGACCTGGAACGATGCCGCGATCGCTTCGCTCAATCCGGGCGTAGAACTGCCGGCGGCGAAGATCAACCTGGTCCAGCGCTCGGACGGCTCGGGCACCACGTTCAACTTCACCAACTATCTGACCAAGGTCAGCCCGGCATGGAAGGATGCGGTCGGCGAAGGCAAGTCGGTGCAGTGGCCCGATGGCGTCGGTGGCAAGGGCAACGAGGGCGTGGCGTCGTACGTGCAGCAGATCGATGGCTCCATCGGTTACGTCGAGCTCGCCTACGCGATCCAGAACCAGATGTCCCATACCTTGCTGCAAAACGCCGCGGGCAACTTCGTCGCCCCCCACGCCGAGTCGTTCCAGGCCGCCGCCGCAACCGCGGACTGGGCTGGCGCGAAAGACTTCAACCTGGTCATCACCAACGCCCCGGGCGCCGAGGCATGGCCGATCACCGCGACCAACTTCATCCTGATGTACAAACAGCCCAAGGATGCCAAGCGCAGCGCGGACGCGATGGCGTTCTTCAAGTGGGCGCTGGAGAACGGCCAACCGCAGGCATCGCAATTGCATTACGTGCCGTTGCCGCCGGAGCTGGTGGCGCAGGTCGAGGCGTATTGGGCGGCGGAGTTCAAGACCCCGTGATTGGTTGGGGTTCGGCGTATTACGGCTTCGCCTAATACGCCCTACGCACGACATCGGAACGTAGGGCGCATTAACAATGCGCCCTACGACCACTTGGAGTTTTCCTGGACTGATGAATACCGTTGCCTTGCCCACCAACACGCGTGATTTCAAGGATGCGCGCAACGATCGCTGGTTCCGCTACGCGCTGGTCGCGACCGTCGTGTTCGTGTTGCTGGCGCTGGCCGGGGCGGCGCTGTCGATGCTCTGGGGCGGTCGCCAGGCATTGCAGGTCACCGGGTTGGATTTCTTCTTCAGCAGCGATTGGAACCCGGTGGAAAACCGCTACGGGGCGCTGGTACCGATCTACGGGACCATCGTCACCGCGGCGATCGCGATGCTGTTTGCGATACCGGTCAGTTTCGGCATCGCGTTCTACCTGACCGAGGTCGCGCCGCGCTGGCTGCGCGGGCCGGTCGGCACCGCAATCGAGTTGCTGGCCGGCATCCCCTCGATCATCTACGGCATGTGGGGCCTGTTCGTGCTGGTGCCGGTGATGACCAAGTACGTCACGCCGTGGGCCAACGAGCACCTGGGCACGCTGCCGGTCATCGGCCCACTGTTCCAGGGGCCACCGATCGGCATCGGCATGCTCACCGCCAGCATCGTGCTGGCGATCATGGTGGTGCCGTTCATCTGCTCGGTGATGCGCGAGGTGTTCCTGACCGTGCCCACGCGACTGAAGGAATCCGCCTACGCGCTGGGCTCGACCAAGTGGGAGGTCAGCTGGGACATCGTGTTGCCGTACACCCGTTCGGCGGTGATCGGCGGCATCTTCCTCGGCCTGGGCCGGGCGCTTGGCGAGACCATGGCGGTCGCGTTCGTGATCGGCAATTCCACCCGCTTCACCGCCTCGTTGCTGGAGCCGGGCACTACCATCGCCGCGCTGATCGCCAATGATTTCGGCGAGGCCACCGAGACCTACCGCTCCGCCCTGCTGCTGCTGGGCTTCGTGCTGTTCATCGTTACCTTCATCGTGCTCGCGATCGCGCGCCTGATGCTGGCCCAACTGTCGCGCAAGGAGGGCAACTGATGGCCGCCTCCACCGCCGCCACGCCCGCATCGGCACGCGTCGCCGACTCGCTGTACCGGCGCCGGCGGATCGGCAATGTGGTCGCACTGGGATTGTCCTGCGTTGCCACCGCGATCGGCCTGCTGTTCCTGGGCTGGATCCTGTGGACACTGGTCGCCAAGGGCATCGGCGCCATCGAGTGGTCGTTGTTCAGCCAGGACACCCCGCCGCCCATGGCCGAGGGTGGTTTGCGCAATGCGTTCTTCGGCAGCGCGGTGATGTGCCTGATGGCGATCGGGATCGGCACCCCGCTCGGCATCGCCGCGGGCACCTGGCTGGCGGAGTATGGCCGCAACACCCGGATCGGCACCGTGGTCCGCTTCGTCAACGACATCCTGTTGTCGGCGCCGTCGATCGTGCTGGGCCTGTTCGTCTACACCCTGATCGTGATGCAGGCCGGCGGCAATTTCTCGGCCATCGCCGGCGCGATCTCGCTGGCCTTCATCGTGCTGCCGGTGGTATTGCGCACCACCGACGAGATGCTGCGGCTGGTGCCCGGTCAGATGCGCGAAGCCGCGCTGTCGCTGGGCGTGCCACAGTGGAAGGTGATCGTGCAGGTGATGTACCGCTCGGCGATGCCCGGCATCGTCACCGGCATCCTGCTCGCTCTTGCCAGGATCAGCGGTGAGACCGCACCGCTGCTGTTCACCGCCTTCGGCAACCAGTACTGGAGCAGCGACATCACCGGACCGATCGCCAGCGTGCCGGTGGTGATGTATCAGTACGCCGGCAGTCCGTACGAGAGCTGGCAGGACCTGGCCTGGGGCGGGGCACTGGTGCTGACCGCGTTCGTGCTGTTGATCAGCCTCGTCGCCCGCGCCATCATTTCCCGCCACCGGGTGTCCAATGATTGAGCTCCTGCAACGCCCTGCCCCTTCGCGTACCCACAAGGCCTCGGTCATGATGAATGCAATCTCCCCCGCGGTCGCTGCCGATGCGCCGACCAAGCTCGCTGCGCGCGGGTTGGACTTCCACTACGACAAGTTCCATGCGCTCAAGGGGATCAATCTGTCGATTCCGGAGAAGCAGGTCACCGCGCTTATCGGCCCGTCGGGCTGCGGCAAGTCCACCCTGCTGCGGGTGTTCAACCGCATCTATGCGCTGTATCCCAAGCAGGACGCCAGCGGCGAGGTGCTGCTGGACGGGGAGAACATCCTCGATCCGAAGTATCCGATGAACCGGCTGCGCAGCAAGGTCGGGATGGTGTTCCAGAAACCGGTGCCATTCCCGATGACGATCTTCGAGAACGTCGCCTACGCGATCCGCCACCACGAGAAGTTGTCGAAGGCGGAGATGGCCGTGCGCGTCGAACACGCACTGCACCAGGCCGCACTGTGGGACGAGGTCAAGGACAAGCTCGGGGCCAGTGCGCTGGGTCTGTCGGGTGGCCAGCAACAGCGTCTGTGCATCGCCCGCGCCATCGCTCTGCGCCCGGATGTCCTGCTGCTGGACGAGCCGACCTCGGCGCTGGACCCGATCTCGACCAGCCGTATCGAGCAACTGGTGGCCGAACTCAAGACCGACTTCACCATCGTCATGGTCACCCACAACATGCAGCAGGCCGCGCGCGTGTCCGATTACACCGCCTTCATGTACCTGGGCGACCTGATCGAGCACGACGTGACCAGCACCATCTTCTCCAACCCGTCCAAGCGCCAGACCGAGGACTACATCACCGGCCGTTTCGGCTGAGGACATTGACATGACACCGACTCCCAGCGACCACATCGTCAAGAGCTACGACGAAGAACAGCACCGCCTGCTCGACGAGACCCTGCGCATGGGTGAGATGGCCGCCGCCCAACTGGAGGCCGCGCTGGACGTGGTATCCCGCCGCGACGACGCGGCCGCCACCCGGATCATCGACAACGACGAGGCGATCGACCAGCTCGAGCAGGAAATCAGCCAGGACGTCATGAAACTTGCCCTGCGCGGGCCCATGGCGCGCGACCTGCGCGAGATCCTGGCCGCGATCCGCATCACCTCCGATATCGAGCGCATCGGCGACTACGCGGCCAACGTCGCCAAACGTTCCACCGCGCTCAACCTGGCACCACCGCTGCCGCATATCAGCGGGTTGCAGGTCATCGGACGGCTGGCGGTGACCCAACTGCGCGACGTGATGGTGGCCTATCGCGACAGCGACGTTGCAGTCGCCAAGCGCGTACGCGAAAGCGATGTCGCGATCGACACCGCCTACACCGCACTGTTCCGCGAACTGCTGACCCACATGATGGAAGACGCGCGCGTGATCACCCCGTGCACCCACCTGCTGTTCATGGCCAAGAACATCGAGCGCATCGGCGACCACGCCACCAACATCGCCGAGAACGTCTGGTTCCTGGTCCATGGCGAGGACGACCTGCCCCCGCGCCCGAAGGCGGACGACAGCAACACGTTGGCACCCCGACCGGAGGGCCCTGGCACGCGTTAATGCCATCGACGTTGCAACCGCGCTAGCATTGCCTCCACCGCGGCACGGCCGCCAATGATGGGACAACACCATGTCGAACCAGTCGAACAAGCCTGTTTTCGCCGCCAGTGCCGCCCTCGCCGGCAGCCTGGTCCTCACTGGCGCCGTTCTTGCCGGCTCCGCATTTGCCGCCACCCCGCTGGCGCAGGGCTACATGCTCGGCGCGCAGGACGCGGCGAGCACCGAGAAGACCGCCGAAGCCGCGTGTGGCGCCAATAAAAACGCCGAAGAAGGCAAGTGTGGCAGCAGCAACGCCGGCGGCGACACCGACAAAACCGCCCACGAAGGCAAGTGCGGTGAAGGCATGTGCGGCATGGACAAGATGGATACCGACAAGGACGGCCAGCTATCCCCTGCCGAATTCGCCGCCGCACATGATGGCGACAGCAGCAAGTTCGCCGCGCACGACAGCAATGGTGACGGCTTCATCGACGCCGATGAAATGAAGGCCCACCACGCGGCAAAGAAGGCTGAAATGCCCGCCAAGGCCGACACGGAAGGCAAGTGTGGCGAGGGCAAGTGCGGCTCGATGTAAGACCCGCCTTGACCGCCTCATCGCAATGACCTCCACCGCCACGCTCGCACCCCACGCCGTCGGCCTGGGGCTGCGGCGCGGCTTGCTGCCCGAGTTGCGGGTGGCGCCGGCAGGGAGTTTCGACTTCCTCGAAGCCGCGCCGGAAAACTGGATCGGCGTCGGCGGTGCGCTGGGCGAGGCCTTCCGCGAACTCGTCTCGCGCCATCCCCTCGTGTGCCATGGGCTATCGCTTTCGCTCGGCGGGCCCGGCCCGCTGGACGACACCTTCCTAGGCAAGTTGCGCCGGTTTCTGGAGGCGCACCAATGCTCGATCTACAGCGAGCACCTCAGCGCCTGCAGCGACGATCAGGGCCAGCTCTATGACCTGATGCCGTTGCCATTCACCGATGCCGCCGTCGACCACGTCGCGGCGCGTATCCGCCGCGTCCAGGACGCACTGGGCCGGCGCATCGCGGTGGAGAACATCTCCTACTACGCCACCCTGCCCGCGCCCGATGCCATGCGCGAGATCGACTTCATCCGCGCCGTGCTCGACCGCGCCGATTGCGACCTGCTACTGGACGTCAACAACCTCGTGGTCAACGCGACCAACCACGGCTACGACGCCCTCGACTTCCTGCACGCGCTGCCCGGCGAACGCATCGCCTACCTCCACGTCGCCGGCCACTTTGACGAAGCCGCGGATCTCAAGATCGACACCCACGGTGCGGCCGTCAGCGACCCGGTATGGGCGTTGCTGGCGCAGACCTACCGCGCATTCGGCCCACGCCCGACGCTGCTGGAGCGCGACTTCAACCTGCCGCCGCTGGATGAGTTGCTGGGCGAGCTGGATATCGTCCGTCGGCATCTCGATCCGCACCGCGCAGAGCAGCGCGAACTACCGCATGGCCAGGCCTCCCGTGTCGCCTGAGGACTCCATTGCCAACGGTAAAGGCAACCGCGCCAACATCGAGGCGGCGACCGGCAGCAACGCCCAGCGCGCACTCAGCGACTACATCCGCGATCCCGACAACGCGCCGCCGCCCACCGGTATCGAAGCACGTCGACTGAAGGTCTATCGCGAGCTGTTCTTCAACAATCTGCAATCGATGCTGGCCGGCAACTTCCCGGTGATCCACCGCATCCTCTCGGCGTCATCCGACGGTGACGGCTGGACGCCCCTGGTCCGCGACTTCTACCGTGATCACCCCTCGCGCACGCCGCTGTTCACCGAACTGGCGCGCGAGTTCCTGCGCTACCTCCAGCACCGCGCGGACAGCGCCCGCGGGGACCCGCCCTGGCTGCCGGAACTGGCCCATTACGAGTGGGTGGAACTGGCGCTGCAGATCAGCGAGAACGTCGCCGACAGCCCGCCGAATGTCCTGCCGAACCAACCTGCATCCACGCCTGCCGGCATAGCCGCAGGTGAACACCGGCACGGGAGCACGCTGAGCCTGTCCCCGCTGGCATGGCCGTTTGCCTATCACTGGCCGGTGCACCGTCTGGCTCCCAACTACCTGCCCGCATCGCCGCCTGCGGAACCCACGTTCCTGCTGTTGCAGCGCGATGCCGCCGGGGAAGTGCATTTCCAGCAACTCAGCGCACTCACCTTCCGGCTGCTGGACCGCATCGAACGGACCCCCGGCCTGCATGCCCGGACCTTGTTGCATGAGTTGGCCGAAGAAGCCGCCGCCCCGTCGATCGCCGCCTTCATTGAACAGGGCAGCACCATGCTGCAACAGCTGTGCGATACGGGAATCCTCATCGAGGACTTCCATCGGCGGTAGTAGCGGCTTCCACTGCAAGCTGTGCAGGCCTTTCAGGCTTGCGACGGTCCCCACCGCAACGGACGCGTCGCCGTCCTCTGCTACGCTTCCCGCCATGACCAACGCCGTACCTACTGCGTCCACTCCGGACTCCCCTTCCGTGCCCGCGATCTCGCCAATGGCTACCCGCTTCCGCGGCTTCCTGCCGGTCGTAGTCGACGTGGAAACCGGCGGCTTCGACTGGAACCGCCATGCCCTGCTCGAAATCGCGGTATTGCCGCTGGATATCGATGAAAACGGGCTGTTGATCCTCGGCGAGACCACCAACGCCCACGTGACGCCCGCGCCCGGCCTGGACATCGACCCCAAATCGCTGGAGATCACCGGCATCGTGCTGGACCACCCGTTCCGGCTCGCCAAGGAAGAGCGCGCGGCGCTGGACCACGTGTTCGCCCCGGTGCGCGCGGCGTGCAAGAAGCACGGGTGCCAACGCGCGATCCTGGTCGGCCACAACGCCCACTTCGACCTCAACTTCCTCAACGCCGCGGTCACCCGGGTCGGTCACAAGCGCAACCCGTTCCACCCCTTCAGCGTATTCGACACCGTGACGCTTGCCGGAGTGGCGTACGGCCAGACCGTGCTCGCCCGCGCGGTGCAGGCAGCCGGCTTCGAGTGGGACGCCAACGAAGCACATTCCGCCGTCTACGACACCGAGCGCACCGCCGAGCTGTTCTGCAATATCGTTAACGCGTGGCCGGGACCGATGGCCGGCGTTGCGCCACTGGCCCGGCTGCCGTCTTAGTCGTAAATGACGGCGGTCATGGCTACGGCGTGGCCAGCTTCAGGCCGATCAGCCCCGCGATGATCAGCAGGATGCTGCCGACCCGGAGCGCATTCACCGGTTCGTCGAACAGCACTACGCCGAGAATGACGGTGCCCACTGCGCCCACGCCCACCCAGATCGCGTAAGCGGTCCCAACCGGCAGCGACTTCATCGCGATGCCGAGCATGCCGACGCTGATCGCCATGGCGGTCAGCGTCCCTACCGTCGGCCACAGGCGGGTGAATCCTTCGGTGTATTTCAGCCCGATCGCCCAGACGATTTCAAACAGGCCGGCGAGTAGCAGGATGATCCAGGCCATGACGTTCTCCGTATCGATGGGGCCGTCCCCGGATGAACTGGAGCGGCGGGGTCGTCCCCGCGCCCTGCAAACTCAAAGCCGCTGGCGCACCGCTTCGAACAAGGTTACGCCGGTGGCGACCGAGACGTTGAGGCTCTCGACACCGCCGCCGTCGCCGCCGGGCATCGGGATGTTCACCAACTGGTCGCAATTCTCGCGCGTCAGCCGGCGCAGGCCATCGCCCTCGCCGCCCAGCACCAACCCGACGTTTCCACGCAGATCGATCGAGTACAGCGACGCCTGCGCATCGCCGGCCAGGCCGTACAGCCAGACTCCGAGCTTCTGCAGGTCCCGCATGGTCCGGGCCAGATTGGTTACCGGCACCACCGGCACGCTGTCGGCGGCACCCGCGGAGGTCTTGCGCACGGTGGCGTTGACCTGGACCGACTTGTCCTTGGGGATGATCACCGCGGTCGCACCCGCCGCCGCCGCGCTGCGCAGGCAGGCGCCCAGGTTGTGCGGGTCCTGCACGCCATCCAGCAGCAGGATCAGCGCGCGCCCTTCGGCAGCGGCGACGAGATCTTCCAGCTCGTCCTCGCCCCAGGTCTTCGCCGCCGCATAACGTGCCACCACGCCCTGGTGACGCAGGTTGCCGACCACGCCGGCCAGTGCCTGCTGGTTGACCCGGCGCACATCGATCCCGAACCGGCGCGCAGACGTCTCAATCTCGGTCAGGCGCGGATTCTTCGCCCCCGCCTCGATCAGCACCTCGCGCACATTGTCGGCGTCGTGCTCGATCGCGGCGGTAACGGCATTGATGCCGGCAATCCATTGTTTCTGGCTCATGCGGGTCGGGAATTGGAGTCTGGGGGCGGCCATTGTACGGCTCGGCGGAGCAGACGGCCGACTAGCGGCTCCCGGCACCGTTGATGACGCCAAGCAGCTTTTCAAGCGTGTCAGACGTGTAACGCACTTCGCTCGGGGTATCTGGCAACGGCGGCCGATCGTCTGCTTGCCTTAGCGCTTCCGTGAGGCCGCTTGTAGTTCCATAAATGGGAGCCACAACTGTGAGCGGGTTTGGTCTAGGGGCGGTGCCGTGGAGCGCCTGATGAACAAGCATGGCGTTCAGCAGCGCCAGGTCTTTCCCCGGGTGCATGCCGTCAGCGGCGAACCACGTCAGCTCAGGCGCCACGCTACGCAACTGTTGTAGCTTCTCGGAAACCTCGACGTACCTGATCCCCGCCTCCTCAGCCGCCGCGGCCTCCTTCTCCACCAAGTTCAGGGACACGACCGCATTGGACTGGTAAGTGCCCAGGAGAACAACGGTCACGCCTTGTTCCCTGGCGAGATCTGCGAGGGCTTTGATTGCTGCCCGCGACTCGATGCAGGACTCAGGCCCGAATGAGCAGATCAGGTCGCCGCCGCGCTCTTGAAGAACAAGGGCTGTGTATTTTCCCGCTGCGAGCGCACGCGCCGCTGAACCATCAGCGACGCGCTGGGAAAGCGTTGCTCCGCCTCGCACGATCATGTCGCTGGTGGCGGGGTGCCCATTTGCCACCGCAAGCGCCGAGTAGATCGCAGGAACGTTCCCTACATACGTGAGGCTGTTGCCAACGAAAAGAACTCGTTCTGGCTGTTCGTGTGGGCCCATCGCGCGACACGATGTGCAGACAACGAGGAACAGAATAGCTAGAGCAAGGATGCGCATATTGTTTGCTCAGCTAACGCCAGAACCAAGCCGTCGTATACAGGTACCGCCATCTCTATCCCCATGCAGATTCGATCATTATCCGGAGCCATGGCGTCCTTCCTGCATCATGGCTTTGACGGTGTCATCGCGAACGTCCATGGATCCCCGCCTGCGCGGGGATGACGGCGGGAGGCGGGGATGACGGCGGGGCCGCTCAGCGCTTCTGCTTCTTGCGTTTGGCCGGCTCGGCGCGGGGCGGCTCGGGTTTGGTACTGCCCGTTTCCTCTGCCAAGCGGAAGTCGATCTTGCGCTCCTCCAGGCTGGCCTTCATCACGATGATGCTGGCGCGGTCGCCGAGGCGGAATTCGCGGCCGTTGCGCTCACCGGTGAGGGTCTTGCGGATGGGATCGAAGCGGTAGTAGTCGTTCGGCAATTGGGTGACGTGGACCAGGCCGTTGACCTTGGAATCGTCCAGCTCCACGAACAAGCCGAAGCTGGTCACGCCGCTGATCACGCCGTCGAACCGGCTGCCCACGTGCTGCTCCATCCACGCGGCGCGATAACGGTCATCGACCTCGCGCGATGCCTCGTCGGCACGGCGGCCACGCTCGGAACTCTGCAGCGACAACTGCGCCATGTCGCTGGGCGAGTAGCGGAAATGCTCCGCCTTGGCGCCGGTGAGTGCGTGTTTGATCGCGCGGTGCACCAGCAGGTCGGGATAGCGCCGGATCGGCGAGGTGAAGTGGGCGTAGGCCTCCAGCGCGAGACCGAAGTGGCCGATGTTCTCGGGCTGGTACACGGCCAGGCTCTGGCTGCGCAGCAGGACCGACTCGATCAACGGCCCATCGGCGCGTTCACGGGTGTTGCGCAGCAGCTGGGTGTAATCGCGCGGCTGCACCTTGGACCACGGCGGCATCCGCAGCTGGAACTCCTTGAGGAACTCCAGCAGGTCTTCGTACTTCTGCTCCGGCGGCCGGTCGTGGGTGCGGTACGGCGCGACCACCTCGGCGCCGATCAGGAACTTCGCCGCCTCCACGTTGGCCGCGATCATGCATTCCTCGATCAGCTTGTGCGCGTCATTGCGCACCAGCATGCCGGCCTGCACCACTTCGCCACGCTCGCCCAGCACGAAGCGCACTTCGCTGGACTCGAACTCGATCGCGCCGCGCTTCGCCCGCGCCTTGGCCAGCACCTGATACAGCTGGTGCAGTCGCTGCAGATTGGGCAGCAGCGACCCAACCTGCTCCAGCGCCTCGTTCCGGGCGTCGTCCTCGATGCCGTCGCCAATCGCGTTCCAGACCTGGTTGTAGGTCAATCGCGCGTGCGAGTTCATCACCGCTTCGTAGAATTTCGCCTCGGTCACCTGGCCATTGCGATCGACCTGCATGTCGCAGACAAAGCACAGCCGGTCGACCTTGGGCTTCAGCGAGCAGATGCCGTTGGACAGCACCTCGGGCAGCATCGGCACCACGAAGCCGGGGAAATACACCGACGTAGCGCGATTCTGCGCCTCCTCGTCCAGCGACTGGCCCGGACGCACGTAATGGGACACGTCGGCGATCGCGACCACCACGCGGAAGCCGTCGCGGTTGGGCTCGCACCACACCGCATCATCGAAGTCCTTGGCATCCTCGCCATCGATGGTGACCAACGGCAGCTCGCGCAGGTCGACGCGCTTGGCGGTCTCGGCCGGCAATACATCCACGGGGATCGCGGCCGCCTGGTCGAGCACTTCGGGCGGGAATTCATACGGGATGTCGTGGCCGTGGATCGCCGCCTGCACCGCCAGCGACGCGGTCAGGCGGTCGCCCAGGACGGTCAGGATCCGCCCCAGTGGCGGCCGGCGCGCGTCCGGGGAGCGGGTCAATTCGCAGACCACCAGGTTCCCGGGCTGGGCGTCGCCGCGCGCCTCGGGCGGGATCAGGATGTTGCGCTGGACCCGGCGGTCATCGGGTTCGACATAACAGACACCGTCTTCCAGGGTGAAACGCCCGATCAACCGGTTGAGCCGACGCTCCAGCACCTCCACGATCGCGCCTTCCTGGCGGCCGCGGCGGTCGACACCGGTCACGCTGGCCAGCACGCGGTCGCCGTGCATCACCTTGCGCATCTCGTAGGGCGGCAGGAACAGGTCGTCGCCACCGGCCTCCGGGCGCAGGAAGCCGAAACCATCCGGGTTGGCGATCACGCTGCCGGCCACCAGGTCGACTTGCTCGGCCGGCACGTAACCGTCGCGGCGGTTCTGCAGCAATTGGCCGTCGCGAACCATCGCGCGCAACCGCGCGGTCATCGCCTCGAAACGTTCCGGCTCGTCCAGGCCCAACCGGGCCGCCAGCGCCTCGGCGTTCATCGGCCCGTCTGAGTCAACCAACACCTGCAGGATCATCTCGCGGCTGGCGATGGGCTGCTCGTAACGGGCAGCCTCGCGGGCGGCGTGGGGATCATGCAGCCTGCCATCGCTTGACACGGCACTACCGTGCAGCGGCGCCAGCGGCGGCTTGCGGGTACCGCTCGGTGGCGGCTCGGGCAGCCAACCAGGCTTCTTGCCGCCAGCCTTGGCCGGCCCTCGACCACCTTTCCCGGGCTTGGCGCTACCGGCAGATTGCGAGGTTCCGGCCTTGCCGGTCGATTTTTTGGCGCCACGGCGCTTGCTGGGAGGCTTGTTCATCGCCGAGATGTTACAGGTGCCGCGTCAACAGGCTGTAGGCAAATCGCCGCCGCGCAGTGAGCAAGCGGACTTGACAGGCAAGCGGCAACAAAAAACCCCACCGAAGTGGGGTTTTCTGATTTGTCCGACAAGGTAGTCGTCGAACGATGTTGGTGCCCGGGAGAGGACTCGAACCTCCACGGAGTTGCCCCCGCTAGCACCTGAAGCTAGTGCGTCTACCAATTCCGCCACCCGGGCAAACCGCAAGCCAATCTGGCTGTGCGGGCCGCGTATGTTGCGGTGCGCGGAAAGTCTTGTCAACGCCCCGCGTGCGAATAAGATTCCCGAAAAGTGGGATAATGCATCCGGGAAGGGCTCGACGGGCCGCTCCTGCCATCGCAGTTGATGCGCGCCCGATTCAGAGCTAACTTCAACCCACCACGACAGATTCCCGCGGACGACGCGCGTTTTCGATGCGTCGTCCGCATTGCTTTTGGAGCCATGAAGCATGAACGCTACCACTACCCCGCCGCTGTTGCTCTCGCGCTTGGACTACGAGCGCCTGGAGTCCCTGCTCGAGCAGCCGCTGGCACAGGGCCTGAACACCGACGCATTGCGCCACGAGCTCGATCGTTCCGAATTGCTCGAGCCGGCCGAGATGCCCGATGACGTGATCACGATGAACTCGACCGCCCGTTTCCGCGACGTCAACAGCGCCGCCGAGCGTGAGCTGACGCTGGTCTACCCGAAGGACGCCGACGGCAGTCCGGAGAAGGTGTCGATCCTGGCGCCGGTCGGCAGCGCGTTGCTTGGCCTGCACGTGGGTGCGGTCATCGACTGGCCGGTGCCCGGTGGCCGCACGATCACCCTTGAAGTCCTTTCGATCCGCTACCAGCCCGAGGCTGCAGGCGAACTGCACCGCTGAGGCCGTCGCACCCAATGACTGATTCCGTACGGCCCGTTTTCCACGGTTACGAACAAGTCCCACTGCGTGAATATGCCGAGCGCGCGTACCTCGATTATTCGATGTACGTCGTGCTGGACCGCGCGCTGCCATTCCTCGGCGACGGCCTGAAACCGGTGCAGCGGCGGATCATCTACTCGATGAGCGAACTGGGACTCAACGCGGGTTCCAAGCCGAAGAAGTCGGCACGCACCATCGGCGACGTGATCGGCAAATACCATCCGCACGGCGACAGCGCCTGCTACGAGGCGATGGTGCTGATGGCGCAGCCGTTCTCGTACCGCTATCCGCTGGTCGAGGGTCAGGGCAACTTCGGCTCCAGCGACGACCCCAAGTCGTTCGCCGCGATGCGCTATACCGAGTCCAAGCTGACCCCGATCGCCGAGGTCCTGCTGGCCGAGCTGACCCAGGGCACGGTCGACTGGGTTCCCAACTTCGACGGCACTCTGGAAGAACCGTCCTGGATGCCGGCGCGGTTGCCGCATTTGCTGCTCAACGGCACCACCGGCATCGCTGTCGGCATGGCCACCGATGTGCCACCGCACAACCTCAACGAGGTGGTCAGCGCCTGCATCCGCCTGCTGGAGGATCCGGACGCGACCACCCGCGACCTGTGCGAGCACGTGCTCGGCCCGGATTACCCGACTCCCGCCGAGATCATCACTCCGCGCGCTGACCTGCTGCAGATGTACGAGACCGGCCTGGGCAGCGTGCGCGCCCGCGCCGTGTACGAAAGGGAAGGTCCCAACATCGTCATCACCGGCCTGCCCCACCAGGCCTCGCCGGGCAAGATCATCGAGCAGATCGCGACCCAGATGCGGGCCAAGAAGCTGCCGTGGCTGGAGGACATCCGCGACGAGTCCGACCACGCCAACCCGACCCGGATCGTGCTGATCCCGCGCAGCAACCGGATCGATGCCGAGCAGTTGATGGGGCACCTGTTCGCGACCACCGATCTGGAGAAAAGCTTCCGGGTCAACATGAACGTGATCGGCCTGGACGGCCGCCCACAGGTCAAGGGACTCAAGGCGTTCCTGACCGAATGGCTGACGTTCCGCACCGACACGGTGACCCGCCGGCTCAACCACCGGCTGGCGAAGGTCGAACAGCGTCTGCACCTGCTGGAAGGGCTGCTGGTCGCGTTCCTCAACCTGGATGAAGTGATCCGCATCATCCGCAGCGAGGACGAGCCCAAGCCGGCGCTGATGCAGCGCTTCTCGCTCAGCGAGGAACAGACCGACTACATACTGGAAACCCGCCTGCGCCAACTGGCGCGACTGGAAGAGATGAAGATCCGCGGCGAGCAGGACGAGCTTGCCCGCGAGCGCGAGCAGTTGATGGCGATCCTGGGCAGCAACCGCAAGCTGAAAAAGCTGGTCAAGGATGAATTGCTGGCCGATGCGAAAAAATTTGGTGACGCCCGGCGCTCGCCGCTGGTCGCACGCGGTGCCGCACAGGCGCTGTCGGAAACCGACCTGGCGCCCAGTGAGCCCATGACCGTGGTGCTCAGCGAAAAGGGCTGGGTGCGTGCGGCGAAAGGGCACGACGTCGACGCGGCAACGATGAATTACCGCGACGGCGACCAGTTGCTGGCATCCACCCGCACCCGCAGCAACCAGCAAGTCGCGTTCCTGGATTCCGCCGGCCGCAGTTATTCGACCGTGGTCCATGGCCTGCCCTCCGCGCGCGGCAACGGCGAACCACTGACCGCGCGTTTCTCCCCCGCCGCGAAGACGTCATTCCAGGCTGTCGCCAGTGGCGACAACGATCAGCGTTTCGTACTCGCCAGCTCGCACGGCTATGGCTTCGTGACCCGCTTCGAGAACCTCACCAGCCGCAACAAGGCCGGCAAGGCGATGCTGTCGCTCACGCCCAACGCCAACGTGCTGCAACCGGCCGCGGTGAGCGACCTGGCGCAGGACCGCGTGGTCGTGGCAACCAGCGCCGGCCACCTGCTGGCCTTCCCGGCCTCGGAGTTGCCTGAGCTCGACAAGGGCAAGGGCAACAAGCTGATTGATATCCCCCGCGCCAAGCTGGGCACCGAGCACGTGGTCGCGGTGGCCGTGGTCGCACCGGGGGCATCGCTCAGCGTGAAGTCCGGTGCGCGCACGATGACGGTGACCTGGAAGGATCTGGAGGCCTACCTCGGTGGACGCGCGACGCGCGGCGGGTTGTTGCCGCGTGGGTGGCAGAAGGTTGAAGGGCTGTCGGTCGAATAGAGCGTCCATGATCCAGGCAACGTCAGCTCGCAGGAATCAAGCCGCCAGTCATCTATCTGCAGGAGATCGGTACCAATGCTTGGCGTAAGCCAGCGAGCCCCACAGCGCCTGCGCGTGCGCGGTTTTGGCCAGCGCCGGGTCCAGTGGTGTAGCCCGCAGTCGTTTTGACGCCACGTCATAGCGATACTGCTGCGGTGGCTTTTGCGGCTGCAGCACCACCACATTCTCGCCCTGCATCCATGCGAAGTTGCCGTCGTACTGCATCAGCGCGCGACCCGGCCCTTGCAGCGCCGTGTCGCTCAGATCGCGGCCATTCATTGGCGTGGCATCACCGATACCGATGAGTGACAGCAAGGTTGGCCCCAGATCGATCTGGCTGGCAATCCGGTCATCGCGTCGCGGGGCGATGCCCGCGCCCAGGATCAACGCGGGGATGTGGAAATTATCCACCGGCACCAGGTCCTCGCCGAACACGCGCGAATCGTGATCGGCCACCACCAGGAAGACCGTGTCGCTCCAGTAATCGGATGCCATGGCTTGCCTGAAGAACTCGCCCACGGCATGGTCGGCGTACTTGGCCGCGTTGTTCCGGGTCGGCTTCGGTTGCTCGTACAACGCGATGCTGCCATCGGGGAACTCGAACGGATCGTGGTTGCTGGACGAGAACACCAGGCCGAAGAACGGCGTGCCGGCTGCGTGCAACCGGGTGAATTCCTCGTCGGCACGGGCGAAAAGGTCTTCGTCGCTGACGCCCCACGAACCGGTGAACGCCGGATCGGAATAGTCCTTCTGTTCGATCACGCGGCCAAAGCCATTGCCGAAGAAGAACCCACGCATGTTGTCGAAGTGGCTTTCCCCGCCGTAGTAGAACGTGGTGTCGTACCCATGCCCGCGGAGGGTTTGCGCCAAGGTGTAGAACCCCTGTTGCGCTTCGGGCTGCTTCACCACTGCCTGCGCCGGCGTGGGCGAGAACCCGGCGACCACGGCCTCGATGCCGCGCACGCTGCGGGTGCCGGTGGCGTACATTCGGGTGAAGGTCCATGCGCTTTCGCTCAACCGGTCCAGGTTCGGCGACAACGGCAGGCCGCCGAGGTGGCCGATGAACTGCGCGCCCAGGCTTTCCTCCAGCACGATAACGAGGTTCTTCGGCTCGCCCGTGTAGCTCGGCACGCGCGCGGCCAGCGTGGGGATGCTCGCGTTGGTGAAAGCGCTGACGGGCAGGCCACTGGCTGCGCGCACGGCGGCCACCACCGCCTCGTCCGGCAGCGCGCCGTACAGATCCACGGCGCTGTCCTCCTGCTTCAGCCACCGGCGCGCGGCCGTGGCCAGTGCATAAAAGGAATTGAGCGGTAGCTGGTTGACCAGGGGATTGGCACAGAGCGCGACCATCGCCGGGTTCAGGGGTCGATGGCCCAGGGTGGAGCGCACGCCCAGCACCGAGAGGCACAACACCAGCACGG
The DNA here is from genome assembly GCF_054052125.1 of Lysobacter sp. A378. Classification (NCBI taxonomy): domain Bacteria; kingdom Pseudomonadati; phylum Pseudomonadota; class Gammaproteobacteria; order Lysobacterales; family Lysobacteraceae; genus Lysobacter; species Lysobacter sp. A378. Next base: position 1,175,545 of record NZ_JBSVRK010000002.1, read on the forward strand.
CGAGCACTGCCCGCAATCCCCACGGCGCGGCGGGTGGCTGGCGCGCAAACAGGCGCCACGCCAGTTTCCACCCCAACCACAACACCATGGCGACCGCGATGGGCGCGAGAAGCAGTTGCAATGGTCGACCGTGCCACAAGGTGGAAAGCACCTCGTGCGGATAGACCAGGTATTCGATGAACAAGCGGTTCGGGCGCAGGCCGTATTCGCCCATGAAGCCCGGCGTGGCCAACTCCAGCAACAGCAACAGCGCCATGCACGTCGCCAGCCAGAGCGATGCAAGCGCGTGCACCGGGCGGCACGCCGGCAGTAGCAGCAATACGACGGCCGGCAGCCCAAACATCAGGCACAGCGTAGCCACGTCGACACGCACACCCTGCAGCAGCACCGTCGTCCAGCCGTGGGTCTGGTTCACTGCATCGAATTGCCACAACGCCAGTCCCAGCCGCGCGGCACTCAACAACAGCAACCCCGCAATGAAGAACCACACCACCGGCCAGACCGGCGCAAACATTCTCGACAGCATCAGCACACCCGCGCCGCATCAACGCGGCGGGGTCAGGTTGATTGGCGAGGAGTCGGAAGCCGGTGGGCGTGGTGTCGGAAAATCGTCGGAACGCCCGTTGCGGCAAGCGGCCAGCAGGTCGAGTTCCGGCACTCGCGCCGAGGTCTGCACGTCGAACAGCCCAAGCACGGTGGAAAACAGGTTGTCATGGCTGGCCGGCCGCGCGGATCTGTCGCGCAGGCAGGACCGGTCGAGTTTCACGTCAGCGGCGAACTGGGGCGAGAACCACATCACCATCGGTACCCGCAATTGCTCTTGCGGCGCAATCGCATAGGGCATGCCATGCAGGTACAAACCGTTCTCGCCCAATGATTCACCATGATCGGAGAGATAGATCAGCGCGGCGTCGTACTCATCCACCTGGTGCAATCGGGCAATTGCCTGCGACAGCACGTGATCGGTGTAGAGCACGGCGTTGTCGTAGGCATTGACGATCTCCTCGCGCGAGCAGCGGCCCAGCTCCGGCTTTTCGCAGGCAGGCAGGAAGCGCTTGAATTCCGGCGGATAGCGCTGGAAGTAGCTCGGGCCGTGATTGCCCAGCATGTGCAGGACGATGAGCTTGTCGCCGCCGTCTGCATCGACTTTTGTCGGCATGTCCTTCAGCAGGATTTCGTCGAGACAGCGCAGACCATTACAGAACGCGGGATCGCTGGACTGGGCCACTGATTCGAACTTCAAGCCATCGCATACGCCCTTGCAGCCGCTCTGGTTGTCCCGCCACAGAACATCTACGCCAACACGCTGCAGGACGTGCAACAGCGACTGGTGCGCACGAATCTGCTCTTCGTCGTAATCGCGGCGGCCATAGGGCGAGAACATGCACGGCAGCGAGACTTCGGTGCTGCTGCCGCAGGCCTGCATGTCACCGAAGTTCACCACGTCCTGGCGCGCCAGTTCCGGCGTGGTCTGGCGCTCATAGCCATTCAGTCCCCAGTTCTGCGCCCGCACGGTCTCACCCACAACCAGCACCAGCAGGCGCGGCTTGCGCGTTGCCGCCAGCGGAATCTGGTGGGCGTCCTCGGCGACGGGCAACAGCGGCGCGTTTGCCTTCGCCGGACGCGAGAACACCAGGTTGCCAAGGCCATACAGATAGTTGCCCGGCGTGACCAGGTAACGCACTTCGTGCTGGTTGCGCATCAGCGATGACACATCCTTGAAGGACAAAGCCGCGGCAATCATCATCAACACCCACATCAACAGCAGGAACCCGGCACGTACCATCAAGGCTTGCGTCATCGGGCGCCGCACCACTTCCACTCGCGACAACAGCGCGCCGGGCAAGCCCGCATACAACAGCAAGTGCAGGCACAAACCAGGCGTGAGCAGCTCGCGCGATTCGGCCCAATCGGTATGCAGCACGTTGCGCAGCATGTCCGCATCCACGTACACGCCGTAGGACTGCATGTAATACGTCGCACAAGCGGTGACGACGAACAGCACCATCAACATGGCTTTGGCCCACGGCCGGGCCAGCATCACGCCCAGCAACAAGCCGTGCAAACCGAACAACAATACGAACAAGGCCAGCGCCAGCCGCCACTGCTCCCAGCCATGTGTCAGCGCCGCGTGCCAGAACGGCAGGTTGCAAGCCAGGGCGAAGTAGCCGCTTGCCAGCATCGCCAGCACTTCCACCGTGACCTGCGGCCGCCAGTGCCGGAGCGCGCCCGGCACCCTGGGCAAGGACACCGATGCAGGCAACGCCACGCTGCTCATGCCGTACCCCCGGCACCACGCGAACGAAACATCAGCAGGTACAGGCCCAGCGCGATGGACCAGCAGATCATCGCGGTGAACACGTCATGCGAAAGGAAATGCGCGCCACGCAGTTGCTGGTCGATACCGAACAACAGGCCCAGGCCAATACCAATAGCCAGCCCCCGGAAGCGGCACGTCGGCTTCACCGCGGCGAAGAAGAAGAACAGCGCCAGCCACGCATAACCGGCACTGGCATGTCCTGCAGGAAAGCAGCGCCCAGGCGTGTCGGCACGCATCTGCAACAACCCGTGGTAGGCGCGCGTGCCGCCGTAGCGCGTCAGGTCCCATGGACAATCCATGTGACTGAACGACTTGAGAGCCGACACCATTCCAGTACTAAGCAGAACCGCCAGCGCGAGGTACCCCAACGGCCTGCGCCAGGCGCCCCACTGCCTGTGCAGCAGTGTTGCCAGCCACGCCATCAGCACGCCCAGCCAAGCCAGGGTCGATGCCCAGCGCCCGCCGGTGTGCAGCACACGCTCGCTCAGCCAGTGCGACTGCAGCGCCCAGCGCCCGCCCTCCCAGGCATACACATGGTCGGCCAGCCACAGATCGCCATGCAGGCCCAATAGCCATGCAGACAACAACAGGAATGCCGCGAACGGCAACCACCACAGAACTGCAATTTCGGAACGCATGCGTACACGACCACGAGGAGACCTGCCGCGCATGTTCGCGATGGCCGCGTCGGAAGCCGGTAGCCGCCACGTCGGAAGCCGGTTCAGGCACTGTCGGAACCCCGTCGGACACCGGTATGAATTCGGTTAACCTGCGAGCGACGAAATTCCGACATGCTCCACCCCACACTGCGCGATTGTCCCAAGCTGACTTTCCGGAATCCCCATGCGCCTGTTGGTCATTGAAGACAACCGCAACCTGGTCGCCAACCTGTTCGCCTATTTCGAGGTTCGCGGCCACGTCCTGGACGCCGCGCCAGACGGCATCACCGGCCTGCACCTGGCGCTCACGCAGTCCTATGACGCGCTGATCCTGGACTGGATGTTGCCGCGGATGGACGGTCCGGAAGTGCTGCGCAAACTGCGCGATGACGGCAACAGCGACGTGCCGGTGATCATGCTTACCGCACGCGATGAGCTGCCGGACAAGATCGTCGGCTTCCGCGCCGGTGCCGACGACTACCTGACCAAGCCCTTCGACCTGCCGGAACTGGAGATTCGCCTGGAAACCCTGCAGGCACGCATGCAAGGCCGCATGCGCCGCACGGTTCTGGAAGTGGATGACCTGCGCCTGGACTTGTCCACCCTTGAAGCCAGTCGCGCCGGAAAGCCGGTGCACCTGTTCCCGGCAGGACGGAAATTGCTGGAAATGCTGATGCGCGCCAGCCCTGCAGTGGTGACCCGCGAACAACTCGAGTCCGCTCTGTGGGGCGACGATCCGCCGGATGGCGACATGCTGCGGTCCCATATCTACGAGCTGCGTCGTGAGGTGGACGGGCCGTGCGCGGCCAAGCTGATCCAGACCCTGCCGCGGGTCGGCTATCGCCTCGCGCGCCTGCCGGCCCAGGGTGGACGGTGATGAAGCTTCCCAAGCCGCATAGCCTGCGCCGGCGCATTACGCTTTGGCTGCTGCTGTTCGCCACCGCGTTGACCGTGGCCATGGTCGCCCAGGGCACGGTGGTCATCGAGTACGTCGAGCGCATAGTGTGGAGATCGCTGATGACGGTAGAGCTGGACCACTTCATCCAGCGCAGCCAGGACGAACCCGGCTACCGCTGGGACGACACCAGTGGCTTTGTCGTCTATGTCGGCGTCAGTGATCCAGACCTGCCGCCCGCCCTGCGCGGACTGGATGAAGGTTTGCACGACGATTTGCTCGTCGGCGATACCAGCCACGTCGTGCTGGTGCATGACGACGCCGGTACCCGGTACACGTTGGCGATGGACATCGAGCAGTTCGCCATCGACGAGTCCGGTTACGAGCTTCTCACCGTCCTCGCCGCCGTCCTGTTGTTGCTGGCCATTGGCGTGGCCACCGCCCTGGGCGTCAGCCACCTTCTTCGGCCTCTGAGTCGCCTGGCCCAGCGCATCGGCGCGATGCGGCCCGAGCAGGGCATGGATCGCATCGAGCTTGAACCGGGTGCGGGTTCGGAACTGGTCGTCATTGCCGATGCGTTCAACGGCTACCTGCAGCGCAACGCGCAGTTCGTCGAGCGCGAGCGCACCTTCGTCAACACCGCAAGCCATGAACTGCGCACGCCGGTGGCGGTGATCAACGGCGCGGCCGAACTGGCGCTGCAGGCGAATGCCGACCCGGCGACGATGCAACACCAGTTGCAGCGCATCCAACGCAGCGCGCGCGAGATGGAACAGCTGATCATCCTGCTGCTGGCCCTGGCCAAGGACCCGGCGCGACTGGCGAAGATCAACAAGCCGCTGGCGCTGGACGCACTGCTGCCCCAGATAATCGACGATCACCAGCACCTGACCGCGGGCAAGTCGCTGCAGTTGTGTCTGGCGCCAACACCGCACTGCGAGATCAACGCGCCGCCGGGCATTGTCCGCGCCGCGGTCGGAAACCTGCTGCGCAATGCCATCGAGAACAGCGACAACGGCCGCATCGACATCCGCCTGCAGGACGATGCCACCATCGTCATCCACGACCCCGGCCACGGCATGAGCCCTGAACAGATCAGCGCGATCTACACGCGAATGGCACGCGTCGGTGGCGGTGGTGGTGATTCAGGCATCGGGCTGGAGCTGATTTCGCGCCTGTGCGAGCACTTCGGCTGGCGGCTCGACCTGCAGTCCGATTCGACGCACGGCACCACCGCAGTCCTCAAGTTCACGAGGTAACCGAGCAGGTGCTGGTGCAGGGCACGCTCGAGAGTGGCGCGGCATTCTCGATCCACTATCGCGGCGGCGACTCGCGCGGGCTCAACCTGCTGTGGGAGATCAACGGCACGCAGGGCGACACCCAGGCGACCGACGCCAGCGGCCACGCCCAGCTCGTGGACCTCGCGGCGAGGGGTGGCAATGGCGATGCCCCTAAACTGGCGCAGCTGATGCCGCCTGCCAACGCCTACGAGGGCTTGCCGGACAACGCGACCGCACGCAACGTGGCGCGCATCTACGCCCTGCTCGCGCAGGACATCCGGCAGAGAACGCGACGGGCGCCAGGCTTCGACGACGCCGTCGTGCTACATGAACTGGCGGATGTGATCGAGCGGTCGGCTGCCGAGGCGGAGCCGGGACTCTAGATCGACCCGCTACTGAAAGCGGGACACGTCGCACGGCCTGCGGACATCCACGCCAGTGTCCGCTTCGGGTCGCGAGCGACGCGGCAGACCGGCTTCCTTCAATCGCAGACGGCGACAGTCTTCGACCGCTGATCGATCAGAACCACCGCATCCTGGAGCGCATGTGCACCGACGAGCAGTTCCGGGAATTGTGCGGAGACGCGTACCTCCACGTCGGAAACGCTTACCTCTCCGATCCGGAACGGCCCATGCACCGTGGCGCGCTGGGTCTCGATCTGGCCATTGGTGAGCTGTGCGCGGCCTGCCTGCTCCAGCGGACCCGCAGCGACCTTCTCGTACAACGCCTGGGGAAGCACGAAGCTGATATTGGCACCCGTATCCAGGTGTCCCACGGTCTGCAGTGCACCGATCGACACCGGTATGCGAAAAGCGCGCTCATAACCGAGGGTATTATTTCCAGACGCCGACAGTCGCAGCGCACGACTGAACGTCAGGGTCTTGCGTGGGTAATCGATAACCAGCAGCCCGTCAGAAAAGAACTCGCGCGCGATGATCCCCGAGAACACTGCATCCGGAGCGTTGCGGCTGTTGTAGTCGCGCGCGATGACCTCTAAATCGCGTCGGACAACGCCGCCGAGCTCAAGCGAGTCCAGGTGGGTCGTCTCCACGTTCGCGCTTTTTACCCCGTCCGACGTGGTGGTCTCTCCATGCATCGACAGGCCCAGCAAAGTGACCAGACTGGCATCCGCACGGGCCATCCCACTTGCACCTGTATCAACCGCGAATCGGAATGGCCCGCGCCCATTGACCCGGGCCTGGACGTAGATGCGCCCGTCCACGGTTTCAAACGGGACATGCACCAGCGCGTCCGACGATGGAACGTCCGCGAGCGCGCAGGCATCGTCCAGTACTGTTGGAACAGGAGTCGCTGCTGTTGCGACAAATACCGCGGCCAGCAGGGTGGACACCGCCACGACCTTTCCAAGTGCAACGACGCAGCGGGCGCTGCTCCTTTGCTCACCGTGCGCCGGCAGGGTCGGCGTCGTGCGATCGGGTCGGGCCTTACTGTCGAGCGGATATCGTTGAGGCATCGGACTTTCCTTATAGAAGGCGAAACTGCGGGTCTGCGTTCGCGATGGCCGGGCGCAGGAGCTGGAGCGGTTCTGAGCTGGGTCGCGCACGAGCAGGCTGCCCGCTACGCGTCCCGAGAGGGAGCACAATGCGATGAAGCAGGCGCATGGCCGACGGAGGCCGGAAAATTCGGACTAAAAGAGCGGAGGCTCTGCCACTTGGGCCGACTTTTTTTTGACGAGCCCGCTATCGAAGGCTCGAAAAATCACCCAAGCTTGTTTTCAGGCCGACGTCCGCTATCGGCCACAAACGGACATGGACCAACGCCAGAGTTCAGCTGAACCGCGAAGCCGCTTCGGCCTGAATAAATTGTCAGACCTGTTCACTGAGCAAACTGGACGGAGCAATGCCGAGGAGACGGATGTCTGAGTTAAGGACGCATGCTCCTGGACCTTGGTGGGTCGAGGACTGCCAAGATCAGACGTAACGCCTGACCGGATCCCCACTGCATGGAAGGCACGGCATTGTGCCGCACACTAGCAAAAGAGGCCGGGCCACGAGCAGCGTCATCCGCTGCGCTGCCTCGCACACCAAAGGCGACACGCCGACGCGCCCTTTACTGGCGGGCGGGCCGTGCGCGTCAACCATCGTTGTGTTGCGTAGCCGCGCGACTTTGCGCGAACTCCGGGAAGGTCTCCGCTATCGGCGCCGCATCCGGCAAGATGTAGAACACCCCACCCCGCTCGAACGTCGGACTGATGATCCGCTCGTAAAACTCGGGCGAGACGTTGATGCAGCCATGACTGATGCGGTTGTCGTCAGGCGAGGACGATGCAAGGCGTTCGGCACGTTTCTCGGCCGGGACGCCAGTAGCGGTAGGGTGGATGGAGACTGCGGAATCGTAGTCCACCCACAGCACGCGGCCAGCGTCGATTGACGGACCGAAACCGCCCACAAAGCGACCAGCGGGCGTCGTGCGATCCCGGCCCGGAATCTCGCGGAGAGCGAGACCGGCGATGCCGGGGGCCGAATGGTCGCCGATCGCCGAGCCAAAGAGCCCGGGGGCCGCGCCGCGAAGCCGGCCGTCGCCATCGAACACCAGGATCTGTGCGGCGGCCTTGTCTATGACCGCAAACGGATAGCCTTGGTTGTCGTTGGCTGCGACAACCCAGCCCGCGAGCTCAACCACCGTGCCGGACACATCCTGGCCTCGCGGAAGCTGGTCGACGGCGGCGACCGGTTGCGCGGCGGCATCCTCGGCGCTGGCCACGCCGAAGCTCGCGGACGCCAGGGCCAGCACCAGCGCACCAAAAGCGGCCCGGATCGCAGGGTGTGTGCACGTATTGATAGGGCGGTTCCTTGGAACGAAGACTGGGCGAGACTAAGGAGACCGGTGACCAGCACAAGGCCACCGGGTCCCAGTTCAGGCCGTCCGTCGCGAAGTGCGAGGGCGACTAACCTCGCGGCGCGCGGACCGGCGCCGCTTCGAGCTGCTGGACGCGGCTTTCCATTTGATCCAGCCGCTGGTTGGCCTGCTGCGCGGACTGATTGGCGGATTCGGCGCTCTGGGCGGCGCTCTGAACCCTCGTGTCGAGTTGATCGAGGCGTGAGTTGATTCCTGCAAACTCGTCAGCATAGGTTGCGCAGCCGGCAAGTCCCACGGTGGCGACGATCGCCACGCCGAGCGTACGCGCCATCACCAGATGTTGTTTGGTCACAAACATTTCAATGCTCCTTCGTCGGGGGTATCGGGACTAGTCTGGCGTTGGCATACGTAGATAGATTGTGAAGATGTGGCAACTCGTGAGAGTTGCGGCTTGAATCCATCAGTCTCCGCGAAAACTCGCAGCATTTGATCGACTATCACAACCGCAGTCACCGATCCCCACCCAAGATGAACAGTAGACCTTAATACGCGAGCCGTTTTGCACCGACTGATCTTCAGAGACTTCTTCGACTCCTCCCCATTCATCAGCAAGGAAAGCTATACCGGCCCCTCCAATGCGTCTAGGCGGTCGACATAGTCTCTCCCGGCATATCATTACTGCACCGTGCGCAATGTCCGCTTCGGGTCGGAAGCGGACATCGGCTGATCGACATCAGCGGACTTGGGAGCTGCGTGCTTTTCCGGCCACGCCTGGAGCCGACCTCGCCCCGCTACCGTTCCGTAAACCCACGCGGTCGGACTCCCCTGCCCCCAAGCCAATCCACTTAACGAGCTTTGCTGCTCGTTGATATGCTCTCGCGGCGCGTTCGCGCATTCAGGGGAAAGGGGAAGATATGACGAGTCGAAGCATTGGGCTGCCGCTCGTGGCGGCGGTTCTTGTCTGCGCGTGCGGTGCCGCTCACGCGGCGAAGGACAGGCCGGAGGGCCACGATCCGTCGCAAGACGAACTACTCTCGAGCATGGCGGTGCACGCCGCCGCCGCGCATGACCGGCTCAAGAGCCAGATCACCTACGGGTACATCAACGTGGGTGCCACCGCCGCCAACGCCACGAACAACCTATACGCGAGCACACCCGGACTGTCGTACGGCAGCGCAGCTGCCGCTGGCCTCGCAGGTGGCCTGATCGCCTCCGCGCTCATCAATGCCGAGGCCAAAGCCTCAGCCAAGAACCAGGTCCGGGATGCGAACACGGAGTTCGAACGTGCCCAGTGCAAGCTGTCGAACACCGACGCATTGTTGGGTGCGATCGAGCGCAGCGTTGGTGGCACGCCATGGGGTGCGGGACGAAGCGTCCAACGCCATGTGCTCGCGCAAGATCAGTCGGTGGACGATCTGGTGCCGCAGGACGAGCCGCGTTACGAGCTGGTGGCGACCTACAGCATGACGCCGGACTATTCTGCGCTGGTCACCTCGGTCGCGCTGGCCGCGTACTCGTCGCAACTGCCAGGGGCGCCGACGCGCTGGCAGAAGAAGCCAGCGTGGAGCGATGACCTTGTCGTGGTGTCAGACGTCGTCCCATTGGCCGAGAAGACCCCGGAAGACGTTCGAACCGCAATCTCACGCGAGACCACGCGCTACGCGGACAGTGGCGTGTACAAGCTGATCCAAGCCGCCAACGCGGGCGATCGTACCGCCCGCCGCGCCGCCAGCGGATTGCTCAGGACCCACCAAGCGCGCATGCGCGATGCCAAGGGACTGGAGTGGACACCGCGCGAAGCGGCTGCTGCGCGCGCGCGTGCATGGACGGCCGACGACTGCAGCCTGGTTCGTTCGGCGCTCACGCAAGGTGCGACCGACATTGAGACGCTGCTGAGCCGCCTGTTTGCAGGTTCACTCCCCGCCCGCGTAGAAACGGGTGTGACGGTGGTGCCACTGCGCAACGATACCGATCGTGTTGTACAGGTGCGGCCAGATGGACAGTACGTCGCACGCGCCGTCGATGCCGACGCACCACTCGGCTGGCGTTACTCGTGGTACCCCGAGGAAGAAACGCCAGACGAGGCGTCGGCGGAGTAAGCCAGGTGCAGGGCTCTGCACGCGCGGGGCCCTGCTTGATCCGCCCAAGATCGGCTTCCCGCCAGAAGCGGCCACCCTCTGCTGACAGGTCGACTGTGCCGTCATGCGCGTTCACCCAGAGGTTGGCCAATTGGCCCACTTTTCGCGGAGGTCAAGCAGCCTGCGTAGATGGCCTTTCGCAGCCCGATGTACGCCCCCACATAGGTACTTGGATGCCAACTCCGCTGGCACAGGAAATGGACATGGACATTGGAATCATAGGTTCGGGGAACATCGGCAGCACTCTCGCGCGCCACCTCAAGGGCCTCGGTCACCAGGTGTCGATCGCCAACTCGCGCGGCCCTGCGTCGCTGACGGCGCTGGCCGCGGAAACGGGCGCAACCGCAGTGACGGTGGAGCAGGCAGCGCGCGCGCAGGACTTGGTCATCATCACTGTCCCGGAGAAAGCGGTTCCGCAACTGCCGCGCGATAGCCTTGCCACCTCATCGGCTGTGGTTGTCGACACTGGGAACTACTACCCGTCGCGCGACGGTCACATCGCCGAGATCGATGGTGGATTGACCGAAAGCGAATGGGTCACGCGGGTGCTCGGTCGACCTGTCGTCAAGGCATTCAACAACATAGTCGCCAGTAGTCTTGCGTCACGCGGCGCGCCAGCGGGCACGCCAGGGCGCATCAGCCTTTCCGTCGCCGGTGACAATAAGCACGCCAAGGAGTTGACGCTGGGCTTGATCGACGCGATTGGCTTTGATGGCGTCGACGCCGGATCGCTCGCTGACTCCTGGCGGCAGCAGCCAGGGACGCCGGCGTACTGCCAGGATTTGGATGCCGCGGGACTTGAAGCGGCCTTGGCGAAGGCGGACGCCGCGCAGATCCCGGCATACCGCGCGCAAGCGGATGAAGCCGCCCGCCCCTATTTCTGAGGGCGCTCGGCATCTGTAGTCACCCGACGCAGCACTCGGCTAGGTCCGCTATGGGTCGGGAGCGGCCGCTGAACTGACGTCGGATTTCGGAACTGATCGAGATCGTATCCCACAACGGGAATCCGATCTTCGATCAGGACGTGCCGCCCGACATCATGGCGCCGCGCTCGCGGAAACGGGAGCCGCACTACTCGACTCCAGCAACTGCCTGATGACGGCTTCGGTACGCTCATAGTCGCCTTCCCCGAAGTGTCGATAGGCCACTCGACCATTCCGATCGACGAGATACAGTGCCGGCCAGTAGCGGTTACCGTAGGCATTCCACGTCCTGTAGCCATTGTCCTGGGCAACGGCGTATTCGATCCCGAAGCGCTTCACAGCGGCTTCGACGTTCTTCGTGCTTTTTTCGTATCCGAATTCCGGCGTGTGCACGCCAACAACGACGAGCCCCTTGTCCTGATAGCGTTCGTGCCACTTTTTCACATACGGCATGACCCTGATGCAGTTGATACAGGAATAGGTCCAGAACTCCACCAATACCACTTCCCCCCGCAGCTCTTCCATCCTGAGCGGCTCGCTGTTGATCCAGTGGTTGATGCCGGTGAATTCGGGCGCAAGGGGGACCGATTCCGAACGGGTATCTACCGCTGGATCCGCCTGCGCACCAGGGGTGCAGGCGACTGCGAACAGGCAGAAGCTCAAGGTGAAGACAAGTCGCTGGAACATGATCAGAGTCCTGTGGAAATGGAGGGAAGCCACTGCGTGGCCCAGGCAGTGAAAAGAACGTCGTATTGGAAGAGCTGAAGGAGTGCGAAGGCGATGGCGACGGCGCCAAAAATTTTTCGGAACAGATTTGCGCGGCGGTTGAAGAAGCCCAGGCGCGAGGACACCCACTCGCCCCCGTAGGCAATCGCGAGCATCGGGAGCCCAGCGCCTATCGCATAAGCTCCCAGCAGGACGGTCGCTTTTCCTGGTTCTTGCGAGCTGGCGGCAAGCGCCAGCACGGAAGCCAGAATCGGACCGGCACAGGGCGCCCAGGCAAGGCCGAGGGAAACACCAACCAGAAGCGCACCGGCCTTTCCAAAGGCTGATCCCAGACGAGGTGATACGAATCCCCGCGAAGGAAGAAGCGCACGGCCTTTCTGCACCAACCAGTCGAAGGGTGCAGGCCACAGGCAGAACAGACCGGCAGCGAGCAACAACACGATCGCGGCCGTACGGATGCTCTGTTGCAGTTCGCCAGATGACGCTGACAACGCGCCGATCAGGATGCCACCCGCCGCGAAGGTGGAGACAAAACCGACAATGATCAGCAGAGGCTCCACCCTGCTGCGACCCGCCGTGGTGGCGAGCACGATCGGTAACACCGGCAGGATGCAAGGTGATGCGATGGTCGCCACGCCGGCCACGGCCGCGAGCACATAGGCAATCATTGCCAGGCACCGGTAATGGCAACGAGGCCGTTGGTCACTGGAATATGCATCAGATTTTCCTTGAATGGCCTGAGCTATGCGGAGCGCCCAGCGCGCTCCGCATAGGATTCAGTCAGCGCAGGGACTTGAAGGCTGCGCGCATTTCTTCGGCGAACAGCTGCGGCTCTTCCCATTGGGCAAAGTGGCCACCCTTGTCGACTTCGTTGAAGTACATGAGCGTGGGGTAGGCCTGCTCTGTCCAGCTGCGCGGCGCGCGATAGATCTCACCGGGGAACACCGTCACTGCCACCGGGACCGTAATCTCAGCGGTCCGCTGCTCCACGGCGTTGAAGTTGTTGGTGTTGTTTTCCCAGTACAGCTGCGCGGACGATATGGCGCTGTTGGTCAGCCAGTACAGCGTGATGTCGTCCAGCATTTCGTCCTTGGTCAGCGATTTCTCGGCATCACCGCCGCTGTAAGTCCACTGGTTGAACTTGTCGAAGATCCACGCGGCCAGTCCGGCCGGCGAATCGGTGAGCCCATAACCAACCGTCTGTGGCCGGGTCGCCATCATCGCGCCGTAAGCGCCGTTCCTCTGGAAGAAATAGCTCAGCGCGTCGTAGGCGGCCTTCTCTTCCGCCGACAATCCCGCTGGTGCCGGATCCCCGACACTCATGGCTCTGGCTGCCGCGGCAGGTACGGTCGCCGGCATGTTGACGTGGATGCCGAGCAACCCCTTCGGCGCCTGGCGACCCATCGCGTCGGCAATCACCGAGCCCCAGTCACCGCCCTGGGACACGTACTTCTTGTAGCCGAGACGCTTGACCAACACGTCCCAGGCCTTCGCGATGCGGTCCGGATCCCAGCCTTCTTCCTGCGGCTTGCCGGAAAAGCCATAGCCGGGCATCGACGGAATGATCACGTCGAATGCATCTTCGGCTCGACCGCCGTGAGCGGTCGGGTCTGTCAGCGGGCCGATCGACTTGGTCAACTCCAGGATGGAGCCCGGCCACCCATGAGTGATCAGCAACGGCATCGCATCGGGATGACGCGATTTGACGTGGATGAACTGGATATCGATGCCATCGATGTTGGTCACGAACATCGGCAACGCGTTCAATTCGGCTTCGACCTTGCGCCAGTCGTAGGTGGTTCCCCAGTACTTGACCAGGGCCTGCAACTTCTCCAGTTGCACGCCCTGGGATTCATCGGACACCGTTTCCTTTTCCGGCCACCGTGTTGCCCGCACGCGCTGACGCAGGTCGACCAGCTGTGCCTCGGGAACGTTGATGCGGAACGTCCGGATAGCGCTGCTCTCGGACGGAGCAGACACTCCAGCTTCGGGTGCGGCGTAGGCGCCGCTGGAAACCGCAAGCAAGGGAATTGCGAGTGAACCTGCTGCGGCAATGGCGAGCAAACCGCGCCGTAGTTGACCTGACTTCCGCATGACTACTCTCCTGGGTGATTGGGATCTGCGACAGGCAGATTCGATTGCAATCACACCAGAGCGGATGGGCGGCATCTATTGCACGATGGTGCCGCTCGATACCAAAGCATCATTCGGCGCGGCACGACCCTGGAAAATCGGCTGGCGCGCTTCGAACAACGCGACCTTGCCTTCAACACTTGTCTTCACCCACGCAAAGTGGCGCCGTAGAGCCATTTCGAGGCCGCCGACGGTGTCATTCTGGTTGCTGAAAATTCCCTTGCGGTTGTAGACGTTCATCAACGCCCGGCCGAAGCTGTTGTGGTGGGCGCTTTCGCCCAGGATCGTCGCGCCGAACAACACGCCATCGGATTTGAGGTGCGGCTTGAGATTGGCGAACACCCTGCTCTTCTCGGCCATCGGACGTGGCAAGCAGTGAAGCAGGTAGAGCATGGATACTGAGTCGAATGCCTCTCCGGGAGGTTCGACCAGAGGCATCATTGCGTCATGCTGGATCACTTCCGTGTGAGCACGCCCCCATCGTCGCCGGGCCGCTTCCAGGCTGCTGGCGTTGAGGTCCATCAAGGTAAGTTGAGTGGACTCTGGCAACTGCGCATTTGCAGGGTAGAAGCCGGTACCGACTCCCACATCCAGATGACGGACACCAACGCGCTGCCGGAAGAACGGAAGCAAGACGGAGTCGGTGGAGCATTCCCACGCATGGCGGTTGGAGATGCCCAACACCCACCAGTCGTAGAGCTTGAGGGTAGCGGGCGAGTAGATCCCTGCGCCCTGTTCGGTATGGAGAGCCATTTGCTACCTGCTCACAGCCGACCTTCCCGAACCAGGCGTTCCCTGGTCGACTGGATATGGGCTTCACCCTCGCGAAGTGCTTCCGGCGTGGTGTGGACCGAGTAGTACCCGGTCACAAGACCGTGTTGGTGCGGTGACGCCGATCCGAGGATGAACTCCGCATCGGTCAATGCTTCGAATTCCACTGCGTTGCCCGATGGCTCGAAAGCCACAAGATCTCCATGCGTCAACTCATCAGGGGTTGCTATCACGCCTGCCGATATGGCGACCCAAAGGATCGTGTGGCCTTCTGGTGGGTGATAGGTCCAGCGCTCTCCGGCCTTCAACAGCACGGCGAGATAGTTCATCGGCGAAGGGGGCGTCAGGACGCTCGATACGGACTCATGGCTACCCAGGAGCACGCGAACCCGGTCATCTCCGCGGACCTCGCCGGGGAGCTGGCAGATGCTGGTCGTCGGGCCCAGTTCCAGTTCAGGCGGCAATGCGATCCACAGTTGGAAACCGCGCGTCCGCGTCGCCTTGTCCAGGCCGCCGCCGTGCCACATGCCGCGTCCGGCCTGCATCCATTCGACACCGCCCGCCGGCAACGTGCCACGTACATTGTCCGGGTCGATGTAGCTCAACGCGCCTTCCGCGACGTAGGTCAGGGTGACAATCCCCGAGTGGGGATGAAGCGGGCCTTCGTACGGCGCACCGTCATGATCAAACAGATCGAGGAATACGAAAGGCTTCAGCAACTGGCCGAAATCGGACGGACTCATCAGGCGCGTTACCGGACCCTGCGTCCTGCCGCGGGTGCGCTGCGCGATAGCACGTGTCGGACGGGTCGACGATGTCGTTGACGGGGTGGGTGTCATGCGGATTCATTCCTGTCGGGTGGCATCAATCACATCAGATTGCGCAGCCAACAGCCATTGCACGAAGGTGTCTGTTGCCTGCTCGTGCTACTCGACGGCACGCGGCAGCGAGAAAGAGAACGTCGCGCCTGGCCCGTCATTCGTGGCGGCCAATAGCCGCCCATGATGGCTTTCGATGATGAACTTGCTGATCGACAGTCCGATGCCCATCCCATCCTCCTTGGTGCTGTAGAAGGCTTCGAACAGTCGGGACGACGACTGCGGATCGATCCCCTCGCCCACATCCCGCACCGAGAAGCGCACCCGGTCGTCGCCGTCGCGCTCGGTGCGGATTTCCATGCGCCGGGGCCGGTCGTCGATGTCGCGCATCGCATCGGTCGCGTTGAGCAGCAGGTTGAGGATCACCTGTTGCAACTGGACGCGATCACCAGTCACGGATGGAAGATCGCACGCGAGTTCCGGGACCAGCTGCACGCCTGCCTTGCGCAGCTCACTCTTCGACAGCGCGATGATCTCGCCCGTGGCCTCGTTCAGGTCGACCGGCTCGACCACCACGCCCTTGTTGGTAAACAGCGCACGCAGACGGGTGATCACGTCCGCCGCGCGATTGCCGTCCCTGATCATGCGTTGCGCGGTACTGCGCGCGCCATCGACATTGGGCGGATGGGCGTCGAGCATCCGCAGGCACGTGCTGGCATTGGTGACGATGCCGGCCAGCGGTTGATTGACCTCGTGGGCGATCGAAGCCGTCAACACGCCCAGGGTCGTGATGCGCGCCACATGCGCCAGCTCGGAGCGGACCTTGCCGAGCGCCTCTTCCGAAAGCCGGCCCTGGGTCACGTCCTGGACCGCGCCGATGTACTCGCTGCGGCCATCGCTGTTGCGTACCGCATGCGCGACCAGGTGGAGATGCTTGATCGACCGGTCAGGCATCTGCGCGCGATACGTGTGGTCGAGATCCGCCCCGGTGGTGCGCGCGACCTCGATGATCTCCCGGAACAGCGACAGGTCGTCCGGGTGCACCCGTGTCGCCACCAGGTCGAGCGTCACCGGCTGCGCCGGATCAAGTTGGTAGGTGCGGAACAGTTGCTCCGAGAATTCGAGGGTTTCCAGGTCTACGAGCCAGTAGAAGCTGCCGGTGGAACTCAGGTGCTGGGCCTCCTTCAGCCACACCTCGCTGCGGCGCAGGTCGGAGTACAGGCGCGCGTTCTCCAGCCAGATCGCCGCCTGCGAGGCCAGGAAATCCAGCACCGCAACCTTTCCGGCCGTGAAGGCCCGCGTCGCGATATTGTTCTCCAGGTACAGCACACCGATTACCCGCGCCTGCTTGAAGATCGGCAGGCACAGCAGCGACCTGGGCCGATGCCGGCCTATGTATTCGTCGTCCCGGTCCAGCCCCCCTGCCGACGCGTCATCGAGCACGAGGCGCTCGCGCGTCCGCAGCACATACTGGAGCGCCGACTGTGGAAGGTCGGACGGCACGACCCGCGATCTCCGCAGCGTCACGTCCACGCTGCCGCGCCCCGTGGCGGCTTCCGCTTCGACCACCGGCACGCCATCGTGCAGCAGGATGAGCAAGCCCCGCTCCGCGCCCGCATGCTCAACGGCGATCCGCATGAGCTTCTCAAGCAGGGCCGGAAGGATCATCTCGCTCGACAAGGTTTGCGATGCCTTGTCGACCGCCTCCACGTCCAGTTGGACGACTGGCGCATCGATGGTTGCATTGACCGGCTCATGCGGGGGGCGTCGACACAGGCGGGGGTAGCGCGTATCGAGTTGCCTGACCTTGGGCTCCGCCCCCCAGCGCTCATAGCAATCGCGCGCGTTGCGCAGATAGGCACAGGCAATGGTCTCCAGCCCCAGCGCCGCATAGTGCTGACCGGCCAGCTCGTTGGCGATGGCTTCGTTGTGCAGGAAGCCGTATGTGCGCGAGCGCGCGACCGCCGCCTCGTACAGCTGCTGGGCCTGCACCTCACGACCTTCCAGCCGCGCGATCTCGGCGCCCACCAGTGCTTCCTGCCCGGCGAAGTTCTCCGGGCACGTCACGGCCCAGGCCGCGATCCTCCCGTGATGCTTTGAAAGCTCACGGACATGATGGTCGCGCTGCGTCGGGGTGGCAGTTTCGCACGCGGCGGCGTGGCTGAGCGCGGCATGGAACTCGTAGGCCGCTTCCTCGATCGAGGATCGCATCGCCCAGCGGATGCCCTCGATGCGGGCCGCGGCCACGAGGGCGCCGGGAAAATCCCCGGCAATAAACCGCTCATGCAGCCGGAAAACCCAGTGGTAGCAAACCATCATCGCCATCTGGGGGTGATCCTCGAACTCCCCCATGGCCCAGGCCTCGTCGGCCGGATCCTGTCCGGTCGGCAATCCACGCAGCGCCTGCACCAGCGCGAGCTGCCCGATGAAGCGCTCGGCCGGCAATCCCAGCTCGATCTTCCTGGCGAATGTCATCGCCTGCTCGGCCTCCTGCTGCACCTGCGCGAGGGGAACGCCCGACATCAGCAGGTGCGTGAGGAGGTTGCGCAGGTTGTACGCGGCAAACGCCATGTCGCCTCTGGAGCTGCCGATCTGGAATGCCTGGACCATCATCGGCTGGCACAGCGGCAGGTGCTTGAACCACGGCATGGTGAACGCGGCGAAGCACGAATAGACGCGCGCCTTGAAACGATCGATGCCGCGGCGGTCCACCAGCTCGCAGGCGAGCCGCCCGAAATCATAGGCCGTCGTGTAGTCGGCGAAGTGCGGCCCGAGCGTCATGTTCAACGCCGCGTAGGCAACGCTCGAGCTCTCGCCGTGACCATGATCCAGACTGAGGTTGGTCATGCGCAGGAGCACGAGGTCCAGCAAGTGGCGATCGACCGCATAGGCCGCGGGGAAAAGCTCCGTGAGCACTGCCAGGATGGCGATGCTGCGCTTGTCGCTCATCGCGGGCAGATCGGTCAGCGTCTGCATGGGACGCCCGGCGAGCCTGCGACGCATCTCCAGATACTCCCGCTGCACGTCCTCTTCGGACGGCCTTGGCGACCAGTCGATGCCCGCCCCGGCAAGGAAGCACAGCGCCGCCTCGACGGCCCGCTCGTTGCGGCCGGTGGTGAAATACAGCAACACCGCCAGGCAGACCACCTCGGCCTGGTCGGTCAGCCCTGTCGCATGCTGCGAGAGCGCGGTAAGCCGCTCCTCCGCCTCCGCCAGGTCGTAATCAACGATCTCGCACTCCGCGCGACCGAGCTCGAGCTTGAACGTCAGCTCGTACCGACGCTCCCAACTGTCGCTGCCCAGCAACGCCCGCCCGGCGGCGAAGTAGTTCTTCGCCGAGGCGTAGGCACTGGCCGCCTTGGCGTGCCCGCCGGCCGCCAGGAAGCACCCGGCCACGCTCTCGCGTTCGGCGAGCGAGTCGATCGCCGAAGCCCCGCGCTCGAACTGGTTGGCGGTCTCGAAGATGTTCGATTCATTCTCCATGTCGGGTGCGAGCGACAGGAGCATCCGGCCGATGCGCAGATGGGTCAGCGCGCGGGCATCGACCGGGACCAGTGCGTAAGCCGCTTCGTGGACGCGGTCGTGGATGAACGAGAGCGACCCGTTGGTAACCACCACAAGCCCCTCCTCCACCGCGCCACGCAATGTTGCATTGACCTCGTCCACTGGAACGCCACGCAGGGCCGCCAACATGCCGATCTCCGCGACGTTCCCCAGACACGCCAGCTGCCCCAGCGATTCACGGGCCGGAGCGGACAGCCGGCCGAGCTTCGCCGTCATCAGCTGCGCCAGGTTGTCGGTCACGCCCCTTGCGCGTATCCGCTCGATGTCCCACCGCCACGAGCCGCTTTCCGGGTCGAATCCCAGCAGCGCTTCGTCGGCCAGTGCGGTCACGAACTGGATCGCGAAGAACGGATTGCCGCCGGTCTTCTCGGACACCAGCTCCGCCAGCGGACGGGTGCGTTCGAGATCCGCATGCAGGGCATCGGCGGTGAGTTGGGCGATGTCGTGCCGTTCCAGTGGCGCCAGTTCGATCTGCGTCACGATCCCGCCGCCGCTGCGGATGACGTCGATCGTGGTCGAAAGCGGGTGCATCGGACCCACCTCGTTGTCCCGGTAGGCCCCGATCAGCATGAGGTGGCCGCAGCCCGGCGGCGTTGCCAGACGCTGCAAGAGCGATAGCGTCCCCGGGTCGAGCCATTGCAGGTCGTCGATGAACAGCACAAGCGGATGCGCGTGACGCGCGAAAACCTCGACCAGGTTCACGAACGCGAGCTGGAAACGCATCGCCGCGTCCTGCGACTCGACAGGAGGCGTCGGCGGTTGCTCTCCGATGATGAGGGCAAGCTCGGGGATCAGGTTGACCATGAGCTGGCCGTTCGGCCCCAGCGCGTCGATCAGCGCGTCCCGCCAGTGCGCGAGCTCGGTGTCGCTTTTGTTGAGCAGGTCGCGCACCAGGGACCGGAAGGCCTGCGCCAGGGTGGCGTATGGGATGTCGCGCTTGAACTGGTCTAATTTACCGGTGGCGAACAGGGCGTGTGCCGGCGCGAGAACCTTGTGAAGCTCGCGGACGATGGAAGACTTGCCAATGCCCGCATACCCGGAGACCAGCACCAGCTCCGTCGTTCCCTGGTTAACAACGCGATCGAACGCACCGAGCAGCTCGGCGATCTGCGCATGGCGTCCGTACAACTTTTCCGGGATCACCAACTGGTCCGGGACGTCGCGCTCGGCCAGCTCGAACCGGCCGATGCGCCCTTCCGCCTCCCACTGCCTCAGGCAGCGGCGCAGGTCGTTCGCCAGGCCCGCCGCCGTCTGGTAGCGGGCCTCGGGATCCTTCGCGAGCAGCTTGAGCACGATCTCGTCGAGTATCGGAGGCACGCCTTGTACGCGCTCGCCCGGCGGCGTTGGCTGCCGGGCGATGTGGCAATGGATCCACTCCATGGGATTGGACGCGCTGAACGGCAAGGTGCCGGTCAGCAGTTCGTACATCGTGATACCGAACGAGTACAGATCGCTGCGGGCATCCATCCAGCGGTTCATGCGCCCGGTCTGCTCGGGTGCCATGTACGCGAACGTCCCTGCGATGGTCTCCGGAGGCGCCAGCACCTGGCGTTCGCGCCGCAGTCGCGAGGCCGGCGCGAATCCGGTCAGGCGCACGTCCCCCGCATCATCGACCAGTACGTTCGCCGGCTTGATGTCCTTGTGCAGGATCCCCTGGCCGTGCAGTTGCGCAAGCGACCGCGCGAGCGCGATCAGGATGCGCAGGCAACGCGCAAGCGCCATCCGTTGCCCTTTCATCCGGCCAATCAGGCTGTCGAGGGATTCGGTGCCGGGGCTTTCGACCGGCGGCACGGCGCGCCCGTCCGGGTTCGAGCGCAACGGCGTGTCGCCCGTTACCGACATCAGCCGGCGCTCACGGGGTCCATCTGTGCATGATGGGCCGGCCGCGGTGGAATCGAGAACCCGAACGTCGCGCCCGGGCCGTCGTTCGATACCGCCCACAGCCGTCCCTGGTGGCTCTCGATGATGGAGCGGCTGATCGACAGGCCGATTCCGATCCCGGAGCTTTTGGTCGTGTAGAAGGGATCGAACAGCCTCTCGGTTTGACGCGGATCAAACCCTACCCCGACATCCCGCACGGTCAGCCGGACATGGTCGCCCTCGTCGCGCCCGGTCGTGATCACCACGTACCGGGGCCGGTCCTCGACACCGGTCATGGCATCGGCGGCGTTCAGAAGCAGGTTCAGGATGACCTGTTGGAGCTGGACGCGATCGCTCATGACCGGCGGCAGGTCGTCGGCGAGTTCGGCCCGCAGGATCACCCGACTGCGCTGGAGCTCCGTGCGGGCCAGGGAAATCACTTCCCGCGCGGCATCGTTCAGGTCCACCAGCTCGTTGGAGACGGTCTTCCTGTCGACCAGCGCGCGCAAACCGGTGATGACATCGGCCGCGCGGTTCCCATCGCGGATCGTGCGAAGCGCGGCCTCGCGCGCCCCGTCAATGTTCGGGGGGTCGGCGGCGAGCATGCGCATGCTCAGGCTGGCATTGGTGATGATGCCGGTCAGCGGCTGTCGGACCTCGTGCGCGATCGATGCGGTCAACGTATTCAACGTCGTGATCCTGGCCATGTGGGCCAACTCGGACCTGAGCGTGCCCAGCGCCTCCTCGGAAATCCTGCGCGGCGTGACGTCCTGTACTGCGGCGATGTACTCGAGCTGCCCGGCCGGGCCCTGCGTGGCGCGGGCCACCACGTGCAGATGCCTGGTCGAACCGTCCGGCAGCCGCAGCCGGTGTTCGTGTTCGAAGTCGCCGCCATCGCGGCGTTGCCGGGTCAGCGTCGCCGAGAACGAAGGCAGATCTTCGGGATGCAACCTGGCCAGCATGGCCTCCAGCGTGGCCGGCACGGCCGGGTCGAGCCCGAAGATCCGGTAGACCTGGTCGGACCACGTCATCGCGTCGGTCACGGTGTGCCATGAAAAACCGCCCGTGGAACTGATCCGCTGGGCCTGGGCGAGGAACGCCTCGCTCTGCTTCAACGCCGCATCATGCTGCGCCCGCTCGACCGCAATGCTCGCGATATGCGCGACCTTGTCGATCAGGTCGCGCTGGAACGGCGTCGGAAGGCCCGGTTCGCCGCGGTAGATGGCGAGCGAACCCAGTACATGATTGCCGCGCCCGACGATCGGCGACGACCAGCACGATTGCAGCCCGTGGCCGAGGGCCAGGGTGCTCCAGCCTTGCCGCTGCCATCTTTCATCCAGACCAACATCGGGCACGATCACCACCTGGGCCGATGCCGCTGCCAAGCCGCAGGGGCCGGCGTCGCCGGCGGAGGATCGGCCTTTCATCGCATGCCTGTAGCCCGATGGCAGCGTTGGTCCGATGGCCTGGCTCCACGTGCGGCCGCTGGCATCGCTGAAGAGCATGCCGCAGTGGCAATCGCTGACGGCTTCCTCGACAAGCGTGCACAGCGCGGTCAGCACGTCGGGAAGCGGGTCGTTCGATGCCACCATCTCCAGCAGCCGCTTCTCGCCCTTCAGCAGGTCCTCGGCCCGCTTGCGGTCGTCGATATCGGTTTGCACGAGATACCAGAGCGTGACCTGCCCCTGCGCGTCCGGCAACGGATGGGCACGCATGTGCAACCACCGGTAGATCCCGTCGGCGCGACGATGGCGTCCCTCGACTTCGTAGGGGTCGCCGGTTTCCACCGCACGCGTCCAGGCCGCGCTGACCGTTGCCAGGTCGTCGGGATGGATGACGTCCGCCAGCTCCCACGTCGCCATCTGCTCCAGCGTCGCACCGAAAAATTCCATGCAGCGGCGATTGGCAAGCTCGACGCCGCCCGCGGGTTTCAAGAGGCATACCAGCGCAGGCAGGTCATCGAAGATCGAGCGGAAGGGCCCGCCATGATCGTGCATGTACGTCTGGTCCATCCTGCCGCCCTCAATGTGTTCCGCGATTCCAGGCCCCCTTGCGGGCCCAGCATGCATCGCCTCCCGTACACCGACCACCATACTTTGGTGTCGGTTTTCTCCAGGGCCCACCGCCGCAGGCGCATTGCAGAGCAATATTCGACGCCGGGGAACCGCTTCGCATGCGGGTCGACACCATCGTGCAATGGATGCAGATGGCCGACTGTAGTCAGATCGTCGCCACACGGTCGCTCCTCCGGACACACAGTCCGATGAAAGAAAGGACCGCACCCAACGGCGAGGACAGACACATGGCAGTTCCGAATATAGCCATCATTATCAGCACTACACGCTCAGCCCGCTTTGGCGACAAGCCAGCGAAATGGATCCACGACCTGGCCGCTTCCAGGGCGGACATGCGCACGGAGGTGGTCGACCTGCGCGACTACCCGATGCCATTCTTCGACGAGCCGGCGTCAAATGCCTGGGTCCCCTCCGAAAGCGAGGTGGCGCAGCGCTGGCAGCGAAAGGTCGCGGAGTTCGACGGTTACATCTTCGTCACCGCCGAATACAACCGCAGTATCCCCGCCGCCCTGAAGAACGCCATCGACTATGCGTATCCGGAATGGAACCGCAAGACCATGGCCCACGTCGGCTACGGGAGCGTGGGCGCGGCCCGGTCGATCGAGCACCTGCGGATGATTGGCATCGAGCTGCAGATGGCCCCGGTACGTACGGGCGTCCACATCCAGGGTGGCGATTTCGTCGCCGTCCTCCAGCAGGGCAAGGATATCGCCGAGCTTGATTACCTCGAACAGAACGCCAAAGCCATGCTGGACGAACTCCACTGGTGGACGAGCGCCCTCATGGTGGCCCGGGCAGCTGCACCCGCGACGAACTAGTACCAATCCGCGACCCGCGACACTTTTTTCGACAGCCGGATCGGGTTGTTGATGTTTTGACGGAAACGACAGCGCTTGTGCGCACCGAATCCGTCGGCTACCCGGGCCCGTCCCCCTCCGGGCCCGGGTGGCCACCTTTCTTCAACGTGGAGTGCACAGACATGAGCAGACTTTTGAATGCGGTATTGGAAGCCCACGGCGGCATTGATCGCTGGAACGGGTTCAGCCAGTTGGAGGCCACCATCGTCACCGACGGCCAATTCTGGAAGATGAAGTCGGTTGAGCAAGACCAGAATCCGCGCCGCCTGACCGCCAAGCTGCATGAGCAGCGCGCCTTCCTGGCGCCATTCGGCGACCCCGACTGGCATCTCGATTTCGCCCCGCAATATGTGGCGATCATGAAAAGCGACGGCACCCCGGTCATCCGCACCGACAACCCGCGGGCGCCCTTTGCCGGTCATGAAATGACCACGCCCTGGGACCCTCTGCAACGGGCGTACTTCAGCGGCTATGCGCTGTGGACGTACCTCGGGACACCTTTCGTGCTGGCGCGCGAGGACGTGGAGGTCACGGAGATCGAACCCTGGACGGAAGCGGGCGAGACCTGGCGGGTGCTGCGCGCACGGTTTCCCGACGCTATCGCCACGCACAGCGCGACCCAGGACTTCTTCTTCGGCGACGACTTCCTCCTGCGTCGCCACGACTACAACGTCGATGTCGCCGGCGGGTTCGATGCCTCGCAACTGGTGTTCGACTACATCACTGCGGACGGCGGCATCCGTTTGCCGGGCAGGCGCCGCGCCTACACCCGCGATGCCAACCGGAATCCGGTGCTTGATCCGCTCATGGTGTCGATTGACATCAGTGACGTCCGCTTCTCATAGGAACGTGACTCCATCGCATGATCATCATCATATGGTTCCACGTCGCGACGATGATGCTGGGTTTTGCCGCGCTGACGGCTTACGACTTGGTGTTCGTGGTCTCATCCAACTCGAAAAGTTCCGAGTTCATCAAAACCGCCCTACGCCTTTCGAAACCCGCGGGACTTGCGGGGAAGGTCATGGTGATTGCCGGCGTGTTCTCCGGCCTTCACCTGGCGTCCCCCTTCGGCTATGGCTCGGCCTGGTTGATCGGCGCGTACCTGCTCGTGGCCATTGCGGTCATCCTGGGTGTCGCGATACTTGATCCCGGGCGCAAGCGCTTGTTGTTGGCCGCTCGCGCTGGCGACGGGCAAGTCGCGGGGTTTCACTTGGGTGTGCTGCCGGTTGCGGTGCTGTACATCAACTCGCTTTGCTGGGCTGGAGTGATCTGGCTGATGATCGCGAAACCTCAGCTATAAGCCATCCGAGTCCCTGCAATCGCCGGAAACCGACACCAAAGTAGGATGGGCGGACCCTGATGGGATGGCGCATCCTCATTTGACGGCGGGCGGCGATCAAGATCACACAATGGAGATGCTTTGATGGGTTTACCTCTGCTCGTTTCGGTAGTCGATGACGATGAGTCCGTGCGCGAATCGTTGCCCGACCTGCTGAGGGAGTTCGGATTCTCGGTCCAGGTGTTCTCGTCGGCTGAGGCGTTCCTGGCGTCTGGTTATCTGGACGCGACCAGATGCCTGATCCTCGACATCGCCATGCCGGGCATGTCCGGGCCTGACCTGCAGCGAGAATTGAAGCTGCGACACATACACATTCCGATCGTCTTCATTACAGCGCATGGCGATGCCGCCGTGCGTCCACGCCTACTGGAACAGGGCGCCGTGGAGTGCTTGTTCAAGCCGTTCAGTGAGGCCGATTTGCTTAAAGCGCTCAATGCCGCCGTCCACACCCAGGAGGTCTAACATGTTGAGTTCAGCCAATACTTCCGTCAGGGAGTCGAGGTTATCGGTCATGCCGCAGATCACCCCGGTCGTCTTCGTTGTAGACGATGACATTTCGGTACGTGAATCGCTGGAGCTGCTGATCAGCTTCGCGGGCTGGCAACCGGAACTGTTCGGATCTGCGCAGGAATTTCTGGCCCATCCGCGGTCAACGACTCCGAGCTGCCTGGTACTCGACGTCAATCTTCCTGATCTCAATGGCCTCGACCTGCAAAAGCGTATTGCGGATGATCGAGTCCACATGCCGATTATCTTCATCACGGGCTATGGCGACGTGCCGAGCACGGTACAGGCCATGAAAGCGGGCGCTGCCGAATTCCTGACAAAGCCGTTCGACGATGAAGTGCTGTTGAGCGCCATCGGCAATGCCATTGAGGACAGCCAGGCCGCCCTCGACCATGAGGAGAGCCTGCGGTTGCTCCGGGAGTCCTATGCATCCCTCACCCCTCGCGAGCGGGAGGTCCTGGCGATGGTCGTCGCAGGCCGGTTGAACAAGCAGGTCGCGGGTGATCTGGGCATCAGCGAAATCACGGTGAAAGCGCATCGTGGCAAGGTTATGCGCAAAATGAATGCCCGCACCTTTGCGAACCTCGTAAAGATGGCAGCGAGACTCTCGCTGCCATCCGGCATTCAGGGCTGAGGGGAACGCGCGGTTCTCGTTTCGCGTTGAGTTGCCCCTAATATCCGGTCGCGGCCGACTCGATCAGCCGCGCGACGGGGCCAGGATTCGACACCATCACTACGTGGGAGCCACCCTCGATGACTTCCACCTTCCTGGCATCGGCACGCTTGGCCATGAACGCCATCGCCTGCGACGGAATGTTCTTGTCCGCGGTGCCGTAGATGAACCAGGAAGGAAGGGTCTTCCACGCCGGATTCGACGTCGGCTCGTTCAAAGCGCCTTCCGTCACCGGTCGCTGCGTGGCCGCCATCAGCGCCGCCTGTGCTTCGGGAACATCGGCTGCAAACTGATCGTGGAACTTGTCCTGCTGGATGTACAGGTCCACGCCACCGTCGAAGAGCTTCACCGGAGGCGCAAGCGTCGGCCCGAGCGTGCTTCCGGGAAACTTGCCCGAGAGCCCGACAGCGGTTTCTCCCGCATCGGGCGCGAATGCGCTGACATAGACCAACGCCTTGACGTTGGCATGCCCGTTGGCGGCGTCGGTAATGACATTGCCGCCGTATGAGTGCCCGACAAGGACCACTGGCGACTGGATGCCGCCCACGACGTCGGATAGGGACTGCGCGTCGACCCGGACACCGCGCAGCGGATTGGCCGGGGCAACAACGGGATAGCCGTCCTTTTTCAGGATCTTGATGACCCCATTCCAGCTCGATGCATCCGCGAACGCACCGTGCACGAGGACGATCGTGGGCTTGACCTCCTGGCCGAGTGCATTCGGTCCAACGACCATGGCGGAAGCGAATGCCAATGTGGCGACTATCTTTTTCATGTCAGGTCTCATTTGATTTCTGGGAAAATCGGTGACGGGGGATCAAGCCAAATCGATCGTGACGTCGATGTTGCCTTGCGTTGCCTTGGAGTACGGACAGGTCTGGTGCGCCTCATCAACCAGCGCCTGCGCGACATCACGGGGCAGGCCAGGCAGCGAGACATGCAGGCGCGCCTGCAACAGATATCCGTCGCCGGTCATGCCGAGATCCACCTCTGCGTCAATCGCCGTCTCTTGCGGTAGCGTGATTTTCCGCTGCCTGGCGGCGATCGCCATCGCACCCTCAAAACACGCTGACCAACCTGCGGCGAACAATTGCTCGGGATTGGTGCCCTTACCTGCGGTTCCCGGGGAGGACAGCTTGACCTCCAAACGACCATCGTCGCTCCGCGAGGCGCCATCACGCCCTCCCGTGGTATGGGTCTTGGCGGTATACAGAACTTTCTCGATCTTGATCATGGGGTCATCCTCGGTGTGCTGATGGGGGCTGCGTCAGGGTGCCAATCGGGTGAAGACGAAATCGTGTTCTTGCACGCGCGCCTCATGGCATGCGAAGCAAGTGCGGTGTTGCGCTTCGTCAGCGGGCTTGCCGTCGACGAACCGGCCAAAACCCCACCCACCCGTGGACGCATACTTCCTGGAATCCTTGACCATGATCTGAACCGTCGTCGCCGCTCCGGGTATGGAGGCCGGTTCGAATTCGGGGGACTGGACATGCTTCCAGGCAAGCTTTGCCAGGACGGTGCCATCCGGGAATGGCAGCGTTCCCAGACGGTATGCCTCGACCGCCCGGTCGTTCCCCAGGACAGCCCGGAGTTCATCCAGCGGTTCCGCTTCCACGGCAGGCGCGATCAGCTGCCATTTGCGATAGTCGTCGGGAAGCGTGACGCCGTAGATCGGCGACGCACGTTCACTACCAGCGCCGGCTTCAGCCGCGAACAGCACCGACATCGAGCATGCCGCGACACCGGCAAGAACGGAGAGAAGAGTCAGTTTCATCATGTGCTCCCTTATCTTTGCGCTCAGAGCGCAGCGACATCGACGATTGCCTGCGTGAACGCCTTTGGAGCCTCTTGGGGCAGGTTGTGACCGATGCCGCCCTTGATGAGACGGTGCTCATACTTGCCGGTGAATCGCTTGGCATAACTGGCCGGTGGCGGATGTGGCGCGCCATTGGCATCGCCCTCCATCGTGATCGTCGGCACCGCGATGGCAGGAAACCCGGCAAGCTGCTTCTCCAAGGCGTCGTACTTGCGTTCTCCATCCGCGAGTCCAAGCCGCCAGCGATAGTTATGGATGACGATCGCCGCGTGGTCAGGGTTTTCCAAGGCCCCTGCACTGCGATGGAAAGTGGCGTCGTCGAATGACCACGTCGGAGACGCGAGCTGCCAGATGAGCTTCGCGAAGTCGTGCCGGTACTTCTCATAACCGGCAGCGCCACGGTCGGTGGTGAAGTAGTACTGGTACCACCACTTCAACTCGGCCTCGGGTGGCAGCGGCGCTTTGGCGGACTCCTGGCTGCCGATGAGGTAGCCGCTTACCGAGACAAGCGCATTCACCCGTTCCGGCCACAACGCCGCCACGATAGCGGCCGACCGCGCGCCCCAGTCAAAGCCTGCAACGATTGCCTTCTCGATCCCGAGCGCATCCATCAGTGAGATCACGTCGGTGGCGAGTGCCGAGGGCTGAGCGTTGCGAAGCGCCTCGGGCGAAAGAAAGCGGGTAGTACCAAAGCCGCGCAGGTGCGGGATGATCACCCGGTATCCCTTCGCCGCGAGTGCCGGGGCGACGTCGATGAAACTGTGGATGTCATAAGGCCAGCCATGCAGGAGAAGCGCGACGGGCCCACCGGCGGGACCGAGCTCCACGTATCCGACATTGAGCGGGCCGGCATCGATCTGCTTGATCACTTTGAACGACGCGTTCGAACCACTCGTGGACTTTGCCTGGCCCGGTTTCGTGCTGCCAAGCTGCGCGTGTGCAACACCGATCATGCCGAGCTGTGCGGCGATAACTGCACTTGATGCAACGCCCAGGAAGTTGCGGCGGTCGAAGTTGAATTTATTGGACATGGGTTTGCTCCCGGTGGAGATAGTTCATGGTCGAAATGGTTTCAAGGTGATCTCACGCGTCATCGAGTACTGTCATGGCCGCGCCCACGCAGTCGTCCGGAACGAGCAGCTTCATGCCTGCACTTCCGCCTTCCAGACTCACACCGATTCCAGCCACGATTGCCGGAATACCAAATGTCGCCAGGGCGATTTTCGCCAGATCGGCTTCAAGCCTTGTCGGGTAGGTCTTGATGGTTCTCATTGATCCATTGCTCCGGGCCCTTTCGGATGCGCCACGAAATGCCATGCGTCGATCAAAACAGAAGCATCGAAGCGGAACGATTGGACGATGGTGTCGGTCAACACCTTGGTATCGATACCTCGCAGCGTTGCTGCCACAGCTCACTGAGGCGCGCCCGGCACCGTCTGCGCGCAGGCGCTCGAAGCGCTCGGAATGGGTGATGCCCTTGCCGGCGGTCATCCAGTTGACCTCGCCCGGATAGATGTTCTGCTCCGAGCCGAGACTGTCGCGATGGGTGATCTCGCCGTTGAACAGGTAGGTCCTCGCGCGGCAGGCCCGGCGCCAGGTCTTTCGGACCCATGCGGTCGAAGAAATGGAGGATTATCCGTGGAGCCCGAATTCTGGCAACAACGTTGGCACGAAGGCCGCATCGGCTTTCATCAGGACCGCGAGACGCCGTTGATGCTGAAACACTGGCCTGCCGTGCACGCAGCTCCGAGCAGCCGGGTGTTCGTGCCATTGGCGGGCAAGAGCCTCGACATGGCGTGGTTTGCCGCACGGGGCCACCGCGTCCTCGGGGCCGAATTGTCGGCCACAGCCATCGGGCAGTTCTTCGCCGAACATGCTCTGGAGCCGGAAGTTACCGAATCGACCGTTGGCCGGCATTACCGCGCCGATGGCATCGAGCTGATCCAGGGCGACGTGTTCGCGCTGGGCACCGCCACCCTCGCTGACTGCAACATCGTCTACGACCGCGCGGCGCTGATCGCGTTGCCGCCACCGATGCGCCGTCGCTACGTCCGTGAGGTGTACGCGAAACTTCCGGCCGGCTGCCGCGGCATGCTGATCACCCTGGAATACCCGCAGGCCGAGAAATCCGGCCCGCCGTTCTCGGTCGAGGAAACCGAGGTCCGCGAGCTGTTCGAGCCTCACTGGAATGTCGAGGTACTGGAGCGTCGCGACATCCTCGCCCAGCAACCGCAATTCATTGCGGAAGGCGTCACTGCACTGCAGACCGTGGTGTATCGTCTGCATCGGCGATAGCCACGCGACAACCGGATATTGACTACCCAAGGAGGGGATATGCAGACCACCGCCCGGGCAGCCGTACAGACACGGCCGGCCAATATCGACGAATTGATTCGAACCATCCAGCTCGAATTCCCCGACGCCAGAATCCGCATTACCGGAAGGGCACGCACGATACGAAGGCAAGCGGAGCTCATGGCGCAGCGGATCCGCGTCAGCCGGGGGGAGTTCCTCACCACCTACCGCATGACGCGGCACATCACCGAGATGGACGAGTGGTTCCGCGGCTATCCGCGCGCGACCGAGACGGAGACGGTCGATGCCTTCGAGGCCTTGATTGAGCAGGCCCGTGCCCGCGGCGCCCAGGTCTCCAACCATCTGTCCAATACGGCCCGCGACATCAGCTGGCCAAGCGGCAGCCACCGCGAACTCGACCTGATCGAGGCCCGGATCCAGGAACTCGGGGCGTCGGTCCTGCGCGAACCCCGCGCTGCAGGAGGGAGGCACTGGCATGTGGACTGGTAATCGACTTCGCTGTTGGGCGACACCACGGGCTGCATTGACGACACTGGTCGCCGCATTGCTGCTGATCGCCTGCGCCGCGCCCGGTGGCGCTGCCACGGACACTCCATCCGACGCGCCGGTTGCCGCGTGGTGGTACGACATCGAGTTCGCGCCGAGCTCCACAACCATCACCGGAGTTCCAATCGACCGTTTCAATCCGTCCTGGACGCAGGCCAGTGCGCTCGACGACGCCCTGCTCCACGGCCGCATCCCGGAAATGGCGATCGCCCACTACGCGGAATCCGGCTTCTCCTTCCGGCTGCATTCGCAGCTGGACAAGGCCAAGGGCGGCGAAGAGGTCTTCGTGGGCGTGTTTGAAACCGGTTCCGGCAGCAACGGCCGCTTCCTCGCGATTACCCGCGATGGCGCCCTGGTGCAGCATTTCGAGTATCCCGGCGAGGCCGGTTTCAGCGCCCTGCAGGCCAACGGCACGGACGAGGTCCGCTGGTACTCGTGCATGGAATGCGGCGACTACGAGTCGCTCAGATGGTCAGGCCGGTCCTACGTCCTGGAGTGACCGACCCGGCCGACACCGGGAAACCCTAGGCGATCGCCGCGGCATGCACTCCGGCGACCGCCCTGCCCGACGGGTCGGCCGCATCGGCAAACGCCGCATCCCAGGCAATCGCGGCGGGTGACGAGCAGGCGATCGACTTGCCGCCCGGCACCGTTTGCGCGCAGGCCTCGCCGGGGAACAATCGCTCGAAGATCCGCCGGTAGAAATACGCCTCCCGGCTTTGCGGCGGGTTGACCGGAAACCGGTTTGCCGCGGCCGCCATTTCGCGATCGCTCACCTGCGCGGCGGCGTGCGCTTTCAGGCCATCGATCCAGCCGTAGCCGACGCCATCGCTGAACTGCTCCTTCTGCCGCCACAGGATCGAGTCCGGCAGGTAGCCTTCGAAAGCTTCACGCAACACGGCCTTCTCGATCCTTCGCGTCCCGTCGGCTCGGGTCCCGACCATTTTCGCGGTCGCGTCCATCCTCATCGCTACTTCGAGGAATTCGACATCGAGGAACGGCACCCGCGGCTCCACGCCCCAGGCCATCATCGACTTGTTCGCGCGCAGGCAATCGTAGTTGTGCAGCGCGTCGATCTTGCGCACCAACTCTTCGTGAAACTGGCGAGCATCGGGTGCCTTGTGGAAGTACAGGTAGCCGCCGAAGATCTCGTCGCTGCCCTCGCCTGACAACACCATCTTGACCCCCATCGCCTTGATCCGCCGCGCCAGCAAATACATCGGCGTGGACGCGCGGATGGTAGTCACGTCATAGGTCTCGACATGCCGGATCACCTCCGGCAATGCGTCCAGACCTTCCTCGATGGTGTAGGTGAAACCGTGGTGGACGGTGCCCAGCGCCTCGGCGGCGATCTCGGCAGCTGCCAGGTCGGGCGAGCCTTCCAGGCCGATCGCGAAGGAGTGCAGCCGCGGCCACCAGGCTTCGGAGCTGTCATCGTCCTCGATGCGCTT
Source organism: Lysobacter sp. A378 (assembly GCF_054052125.1). Lineage (NCBI taxonomy): Bacteria > Pseudomonadati > Pseudomonadota > Gammaproteobacteria > Lysobacterales > Lysobacteraceae > Lysobacter > Lysobacter sp. A378. The sequence continues at coordinate 1,208,035 of NZ_JBSVRK010000002.1, forward strand.
ACGTGCGAAGCGTGCCGCGCAGGCCGCCACCAATGACGAATCCAGGCCACCCGACAGCAATACCCCGTAAGGCACGTCGCTCATCAGTTGCCGGTGCACCGCGGCCTCGAAGGCTTCGCGCAGTTCGCGCGGGCTGACCTCCACGCCCACGGTGGCGTCGTGCTCGCGCCACGGGCGCTGGTAGTACGGCACCGGTTCACCGCTGCGGCTGTCGTAGTAATGCCCCGGCGGAAACTGGGAGACATCGTTGCAGACCTCCACCAGCGCCTTCATCTCCGAAGCCACGCACAGCCGGCCGCTGCCGTCGTGACCCCAGTACAGCGGCACCACGCCGATCGGGTCGCGCGCAATCAGGTAACGCTGGTGCTCCCGGTCCCACAACGCGAACGCGAAGATCCCGTTGAGACGGTTCAGCCAGCCGGCGATATCGGCATCCTCCCGAAACAGCGCGCTTATGACCTCGCAATCCGAACCGGTCTGGAAGTCGTAGGGCTGCTCCAGCGAGGCCTCGAGCTCGCGGTGGTTATAGATCTCGCCATTGACCGCGAGCACCAGTTGCCCATCGGCCGAACGCAGCGGTTGCGAGCCGCCAGCCGGGTCGACGATGGCAAGGCGCTCGTGGACCAGGATCGCGCCGTCGTCCAGATGCACCCCGCTCCAGTCAGGACCGCGGTGACGCTGGCGTTGTGACAGTTCCAACGCCCGCTGCCGCAGTTGCAGGAGGTCGTCGCCGGGTTGCAGGCCGAAGATGCCGAAGATTGAACACATGGGTTGGCTCCGTGAGGACATTGAGGCGCAGAAAATAAAAAGGCCCGCACTTCGCAGTGCAGGCCTTGGGGATCGATTGAGCGTTTGTCGCGTTCGCTAATCGCCGGCCTGCGGGAGGCTGACGTTATTATTCGAATTGAACTGCACAGCACAATGCGCCGCACACGGACCGGAACCGGTCACTGCGGACGCGAATGCAAGCTGGGAGACAACGAGGATCATTGGCCGATCCTGCTCCATATGCCTACCGCGCGCAAGCACTCGCCCGAAAGGTGCCTGCATCTGCGCAAGTGTCCCGTGGCTTCAGTCCTGATCAAGCTGCTCGAACCGCCTCGCCAGGTAGTCGATCAGGCTTCGCACCGAGGGCAGCAGTCCGCGCCTTGACGGAAACACGGCATGCACGATGCCGCTTCGTGACGCCCATTCCGGGGCGATCTTCACCAGCGCGCCCTGCTTCAACGCGTCACTGACCACCATGGTCGGCAACTGCGCGATGCCGACGCCACGAATCGCGGCGACGCGCAGGGCATTCATGTCATCGGTGACCAGCCGGGGCTGGTGCGGGATCGCGACCGAGGCACCTTCCGGGCCTTGCAGCGACCAGACATGTTGCGGTTGCGGCGGTCCGAGATCCACGCTCGGCAGGCCGGTGAAATCGACCGGCATCATCGGCAACGTGTGGCCGGCCAGCAACGCCGGACTGGCCACCAGGCATGAGGTGCGTACGGCCAGCACCCGCATCACCAGGTCGCTGTTTTCCAGTGGTGGCGTGCGTGCGCGGATGGCCACGTCGATGCCTTCGCCGACCACGTCCACGCGACGGTTGGTCGCCTCCAGGTGAACGGATACTCCCGGGTGGTCGACCATGAAATCGGCCACCATCGCGCCGACGTTCGCGTCCAGCAAGGTGATCGGGCACGTGAGGCGGACGATGCCGCAGGGTTCGGAGCGGGTCAGGTCGATGGCTTCCTGCGCCGCCTGCGCCTCCACCAGCATCGCCTTGCAATGCCCGTAGTACTGCTGGCCAATTTCGGTGACCGAAAACCGACGCGTAGAGCGCTGGATCAGGCGCACGCCCAGCCGCTCCTCCAGCATCGCGATGCGCCGGCTGAGCTTGGATTTGGGGACACCCAGCGCACGCCCCGCCGGCGCGAAGCCGCGGTGATCGACCACTTGCACGAAGTAGTACAGATCGTTGAGATCCTGCATGGCGACCGCCTCATCGTTCTTTAAACAGAACGATGAGGATAGGAAACGGGGACTTCCGGATCAATCGTCATGAAATTAAGCTATCTCCATCGGCCCAGAACCATCCCGGCCCAGCCAACAGGAGATCAAGGTGAAGAAGGTCCTCGGCATCTACAGCGCCCCAAAGCCGCATTGGGTGGGCGACGGCTTCCCCGTCCGCTCGATGTTTTCCTACAACAGCCACGGCGCGCACCTGAGCCCGTTCCTGCTGCTGGACTACGCCGGACCGATGAAGTTCGACCCGGCCGCGCAGCCACGTGGCGTCGGCCAGCATCCGCACCGTGGTTTCGAGACCGTCACCATCGTCTATGAAGGCGAGGTCGAGCATAGCGATTCCACCGGCGCGGGCGGCAAGATCGGCCCCGGCGACGTGCAGTGGATGACCGCCGCGTCCGGGATCCTGCATGAGGAGTTCCACTCGCATGAGTTCACCCGCACCGGCGGCACGCTGGAGATGGTGCAGCTGTGGGTCAACCTGCCGGCGAAGGACAAGATGAGTCCGCCCGGTTATCAGAACCTGCTGAACGCCGACATCCCGTCGGTAGCCCTGCCCGGCGACGCCGGCCGGGTCCGGGTGATTGCCGGAGAGTACGCCGGTCATGCGGGACCGGCACGCACCTTCACCGCCATGAATGTGTGGGACGTGCGCCTGGACCAAGGCCATTCCAGCGAATTCGAGCTGCCCGAAGGCCATACCGCGGCGCTGATCGTCCTGCGCGGCACCGTGCAGGTCAACGGCAGCCAGATCGCCCGCGAGGCGCAGATGGTGATGCTGGACCGCGCCGGCAGCGACGTGCTGCTGGAAGCCAACAGCGATGCCACCGTGCTGCTGCTCAGCGGCGAGCCGATCGACGAGCCGATCGTCGGCCACGGCCCGTTCGTGATGAATACCCAGGACGAGATCCACCAGGCGATCACCGACTTCAACAGCGGTCAATTCGGACGGATGCCGCACTGACTGACACGAAACCCCCACCTCGACCACTCTCAAGGAGCACCACGTGAAACCCCAACTCCATGTCGTGATTGCCAGCACCCGCCCGGGCCGTGTCGGTCCTGCCGTAGCGCGCTGGTTCAGTGATTTCGCTGCCGAACACAGCGCGTTCGACGTCAAGCTGGTCGATCTGGCGGACTTCAACCTGCCGGTCTACGACGAGCCAACCCACCCCGCCATGCAGCAATACGAGCACGCCCACACCAAGGCCTGGTCGGCCAGCGTGTCGGCGGCCGACGCGTTCGTGTTTGTGACCCCGGAGTACAACTTCAACCCGCCGCCGGCGTTCGTGAACGCGTTGAACTACGTCTACCGCGAGTGGAACTACAAGGCCTGCGGTTTCGTCAGCTACGGCGGCGTGTCCGGCGGCCTGCGCGCGGTGCAGATGGCCAAGCAACTGGTCACCACCCTGAAGATGATGCCGATGGTCGAAGGCGTTGCCGTGCCAATGGTGGGCCAATCGCTGGACGAACAAGGCATCTTTGTTTCCAACGAGTTGATTGACCATTCCGCGCAGCAGATGCTGGACGAACTGGCCAAGTGGACAGGCGCGCTGGCAAGCCTGCGCCCGCGGGCAGCCGAACCCACGCAAGCCGCATCGGCCACACCGGTGGCAACACCGGCCTGACCGCACCATCGACAGGCATGTCATCGGGCGCAAGGCAGCGGTTGCTCTTGCGCTCGCCTGCGCCGATATGAACAATCACCCTGGAAGCCTGCCCTCGTAGAAACCTGCGCTCGCAAGAGCCTGGAACCCCATGGATGCATTGATCCACCTGATCGAGAACTACGGCTTGTGGGTCGTGTTCATCGCCGTCCTGCTGGACCAGGGCGGCGTTCCGGTGCCGGCGTATCCACCGATCGTCGTGACCAGCGCCATGGCCGTGCAGTCGGGCGACAGCCTGTGGTCGATCCTGCTGGTCTCCACCGTCGCAGCCGTGCTGGCCGATGCGTTCTGGTATGCCGGCGGGCGCCGGTTCGGCGGGCCGATGATCCGCTTCATTTGCCGCCTTTCACTTTCACCGGACTCCTGCGTCGGCACCACCCAGGGCATCTATTCGCGCTGGGGCGCGCCATCGCTGATCGTCGCGAAATTCATTCCCGGCTTCGCCGCACTGGCCACCACGCTGGCGGGCCAGACCCGGACCGGCCTGGGCCGCTTTGCCTTTTACGACGGCATCGGCGCGGCACTGTGGGCGAGCGTCGCGGTTGCCACCGGCGCGATCTTCCACGAGGCCGTGAACGATGTCCTGATGCGGCTGGAGTCGCTTGGGCGGATCGGTCTGATCCTGCTGCTGGCCGCCATCACGGTATTTGTCCTGCGCAAAGTCTGGAAACGGCAGCGTTTCATCCGCCTGATCCAGATGGCGCGCATTTCGCCGGCCGAGCTGCACGAATTGATGGGAACCGGCATCAATCCACTGGTGCTGGATGTGCGTCCGGCGGATCAACGCCAGCTGTCGGGCTGGATCCCCGGCGCGATCGCGGCCTCCAGCATTGCCGAGCTGGATTTGGCCGCCCAGCCGGAAGTGATCATCTATTGCGACTGTCCCAACGAAGCGTCAGCGGCACTGCTCGCCCGGCAGCTGAAGAGCCGCGGCTTCAAGCACGTGCGTCCGCTGGCGGGTGGATTCGAGGCCTGGAATGCCCACGGCTTTCCCATCGCGCAGGCGTCGCAGGACAAGCGTTGAAGCACCCCCTGCGGCGCTGACCGTCGCCGCGTTGCATGCCATGACGGGTGCAGCCGGATCACGGCTATCATCGGCAGGCCGTTTCCGGTTGGCCTGGGGAAGAAGATGCCGCACACGACACCATCCATTGGCGCGGGTCTGCGCGCAGCCCGGGCTCGACTGACTGGTACTCGACCAACTGAGGCGCGACCGACTGGAGCAGGGCCGGCCGGCTCGCAGCTGGCATCGACCATTCTGCTGGCGTTGTTCGTGCTGGTCGCGGCGTTGTCGCTGCGTGGCAACCGGCCGCCGGCTCCGCTTGGCATGGATGCGCCACCCGAGGCATTCTCGGCCGCGCGGGCAAAACAGGTGCTGGTCCGCATCCTCGGCGATGAACGCCCCCACCCAACCGGCAGCCCCGCCAACGCCGCGGTGCGCGACCGCATAGTGGCCGAGTTCGCACGGCTGGGGATCGATGCCGAAGTCCAGCGTCGCTTTGCTTGCGGCGGCAACACCTGCGCGACGGTCGACAACGTCGTCGCCAGGCTGGCGGGTGCGAGTGCCGAGGACGCGGTATTGCTGTCGGCCCATTACGACTCGGTGGCCGCCGGGCCGGGTGCCTCCGACGATGGCGCCGGGGTCGCGGCGATCATCGAGGTCGCACGTGCGTTGCAGGCCGGCCCGCCATTGCCGCGGGATGTCTGGCTGCTGGCCAACGATGGCGAGGAGCTGGGCCTGATCGGCGCGGAAGCCTTCGCGCGCGAACCGGAGTTCAAGCACATCCGCTCGGCGGTGAACCTGGAGGCTCGCGGCACCACCGGTGCGAGCCTGCTGATCGAGACCCAGCCGGGCAACTCCGCAATCGTCTCGACCGTGCGTCGTGCGCTGTCGCGACCGGGCAGTTCATCGCTGGACTACGAGATCTACAAGACCCTGCCCAACGACACCGACTTCACCGTCTACCGGCGCGAGGGTCTGGTCGGGGTCAACTTCGCCTGGGCCCGGGGCGCAGCGCGATACCACACGCCACTGGATGACATCGCCCACCTGGATCCCGGGTCGTTGCAGCAACATGGCGACAACGCACTGGCCATGGCGCGCGCGCTGGCCAGTGCCACAGTTCCGCTGAAATCCAGTCACGACGCGGTGTTCTTCAACGTGTTCGGGGCCGCGCTGGCCGGCTGGCCGGTCACCTGGAATGTCTGGCTGTTGGTACTGGGCCTGGCCGCCTGGCTGGCTCTGGTAGTGCGGCTGCTCCGCGACGGTACGGTTCGGGTCTTGCCGCTTATTGGTGCCGGAGCCGGCATGTTCGCCGGACTGACCATGTTGGGCGGAATCGGCTGGGCGATCCACTCGGTGATGCAGGCATTGGGGGCGATGCCGGCGGCATGGACGGCCCAGGGCGGCATGCTGGTTGCGACGTTCGTGTTGCTGGCCCTGCCAGTGACCCTGCTGGCGGGATGGCTGCTCCAGCGATGGTGCGGCGAGGCGACCGCTGCCGCCGCGAGCTTGCTTCCTTTTGCGGCCATCGCGATCGCCGCCGTGATGGCGATGCCCGGCGCCAGTCACATGGGGCTGTTGCCGCTGTTGGCCGGCGCACTGTGTGGCCACGCCTGGCCTGGGCGTCATCGCGTGTGGGCGGGAGTCGCGGCGGTGGTCGCCGCGGCGTTGTGGTTCCCCTATGCGGTGGACAGCTACAGCGCCATCGGCCATCCGGGCTTGCCGGCAGCGATGCTGCTGACCGGCCTGGTGTTGCTGCCTCTGATACCGGCGTTGAGGTCGCTGGGCCGCGGTGAAGTCGTGCTGGGTGGCGCGGCGTTGTTGGCGACGATTGCATGCGCCGTGCTGGCACTCGCGCGGCCAGCGTTCGATGCCGATGTCCCGCGACCGATGAACCTGGCCTACGTGGGCACCGATTCAGGCGCGCGGGTGTTTCTGCAACCCAGAGCAGACCTGCCCGCCGGCTTCCTGCGGGAGAACGGATTTGCCTCGGAATCGGAGCGCGTCTTGCCGTGGTCGGGCCGGGGCTTCGCGGGTCCCGATGGCCCGGTACTGACGCCACCGGTCCTTGAGTTGGAACAAGACGTCGTGATCGACGGCAAACGCCAGCTGCGGCTCCGCCTGCGTTCCGTCCGGGGCGCGATCGAAGGCGGTCTGGTCCTGCCCGGCAGCGTCGACGTCGCATCGATCCGGGTCCAGGGCCAGGCACTGGCTCCGTCGCGCTGGCACGCGCAGGAAACCACGTGGCGCAAGATCGCGCTGGTCGGCTTGCCGGACGAAGGCGCGACATTCGAGTTCAAGGTCGCTGCCGGCGAACCCGTCACCCTCTACGCCTATGACCGATCGCACGGTGTGCCGGCCGGGCTGGCCGAAGTGGTGCATGCCCGCGACGCGGTCGCCGTGCCATCCGGTCCCGGCGACTCGAGCTGGTCGTGGACCGAGCTGACGCTGGAGGACTAGCGGCGGTCGCCGGCGCCCATGTAGCTCACGTGTCGGCGGCGCGACCGTCGTCACCCGAATACCGGGATTCCACTTTCGCGATTCTCCAGTAAGCGGATGCCGCGAGCCAGGTAAAAACCAGGATGGCCACGATCACATAGCCCAGGTTCTCGATATCCAGGGCCGCGATCCAGCCCAGCAATCCGGAGCTGCCGGGAAACGCTTCCGCTGCCAGACCGATGAGCCCGAGTCCACCGACCAGGAACGCAACGGCGACCGAGATGATGGTGATCGTCAGGTTGTAATAGACCTTGCGTACCGGCGAGGCGAACGCCCATGCGTAGGCGTGATGCATGATCACGCCATCGAGCGTGTCGACGAGGGTCATGCCGGCCGTGAACAGGATGGGCAACACCAGCACCACGTACCACGGCGCGGTGAGAGCGGCCGTACCACCAATCACGAACAGCGCAATCGTCGTGGCGGTATCGAAGCCGAGCCCAAACAGAAGCCCCACCACGTACATCTTCCACGGCTTGTCCACACGGCGCGCGACCGGACCGAGAATCCGGTTGAGCACACCGCGGTTTGTCAGCAGGCGTTCGAGTTCGGCCTCGTCGAGTTGCTGGCGGTGCATGCTACGGAACACCCGCCAGATTCCCTGCAGCGATACCAGGTTGATGAGGCCGATCAGCAACAGGAACACGCCGGAAACGAGCACGCCCCACACGCTGGCGATCGAGGTCAGTGTCGAGTGCTCAAGCGTGATCTGGCTGGCGAGCACATTGAGTCCCGCCACCAGCAGCAAGACCGTGACGACGACGACGGTGGAATGCCCGAGTGCGAACCAGAAGCCAACCGTGACCGGGTGCTGGCCGTCCTCCGCGACGAGTTTGCGTGTGGTGTTGTCGATCGCCGCGATGTGGTCGGGGTCGAAACCGTGTCTCAGCCCCAGCGTGAACGCGGTAACCGCCAGGCCGGTCCCGAACACCACCTGCCCACCCATGATGTAGTCGCCGGGCAGGACCACCAGGAAGAAGGCGCCCCAGCCGAGGATAAAAAGCGCTGCGTTGACGACACCCATCCCGATCAATGCCGTGAGTTTGCTGGATGTGGGCGGCACCGATCGCATGACGAAAGCTCCCTGGCAGTTCCGGCAAGGCCGGAGCGTCGTTACCGGTGTAGGTGCGTATGGCCGCCGTGTTCGTGACTGTGAACGTGCCCGCCGTCCTCGCTGGCGTGATGGTGCGGTGCCATGGGGCCGGGGTCGCTTGGCGAGTGGGTGCCGTTGACAAACGCGGTGTGAAGCTGCCTGACCCAGTCGCACAGCTGCTTGTCGGTTTCGCGGCGATTCTTCGAATGCGCGAGAACCGGCCTGTCGTCACGCGCGGCCCGCGCATCTTTCAGCATCTGCTCGACATCGACATCGACGTACTCGGCCAGGTCGACCTTGTTGACGACCAGAAGGTCGGCGCGGGCAATGCCAGGCCCGCCCTTGCGTGCGACATCACCGCCGCCGGCCACGTCGAGGACGAACAACTGCGCATCAACCAGCGCGGGGGAGAACGTTGCGGTGAGATTGTCGCCACCACTTTCGACCAGGACGATGTCGAGCGGAGCGAAGTCCTTCTCGAGATCTTCCACGGCCAGCAGATTCATGGTTACGTCGTCGCGAATGGCGGTGTGCGGGCAGGACCCGGTCTCGACCGCACGGATCCGCTCAATGGGCAGCACTCCGGCCGAGCGCAGGAACCGGGCGTCCTCGTCGGTGTAGATGTCATTGGTGATCACGCCAATGCGGAATTCCGCATTCAAGTTGCGGCACAGCGTTGCGATGACGGTGCTTTTGCCGGTGCCGACCGGACCGGCGACGCCGAGGCGCAGCGAGCGGGTTCGCGTGGTGTTCCGGGGATCAGTCAAGACAGTCTCCAGTGGCCGATGCGGTGGCCGGTGCCCACGGCTCCCCCAGCAGCGTAACACCGTGGTCGAGCTGCCGGCGCAGCCCAAGCGTGTCGTCCGCCAGCGCACTCACCAGGACGCCGGGACCTTCGAGGGACAGCAACGCCGCGTCATGCCCCAGCACGCGCGTGCCGGGTGTGCGGGTGTGCCATGCGGGGTCAACGACAAGCACGCTGCCGATGCATTTGCGTGCCCCCAGCACGGCGGAGCTTCGCCATCCTTTCGCTGCCGGGCCGAGGACAAGCTGTTGTTGAAACAGCGAACGACCGGCTCGAATCACGCGCACGTGCTGGGTCAGATGCCCGGGCTGCTCCCGGTGGCGCCCGAGCAACAGCTCCTCGCGCAGGAACAGGCGTGCGTCGGCGGCGAGCGTGATGTCGATCTCATGCAGATGATCACACCCGCGTGCGGCGATGACCGGCTCCGGCAGCCACAAGAACGTTGCACCCTCATCGACCCTGACGGTGATACGCATGTGTGAGCGCCCCCTCCGCGCGCCCGGAAGCAGCAGCGTGGCCGAGATCTCGTTCAGGACCAACGTGCTGCCCGCGCCAACGTGGATGTCCAGCGTGAAATCGTCGCCCCCCAGGGGGCCGGCGGCGCTGGTGGCCAACGACACCCGCGCGATGCCGGTCATGCGATGAACCAGCGGTTCGCGGCCTTTCGGCAGCGTCGGTCGCAGCATGAGGGGGGCGTGGGACCGCAGCACGCGAACGCGGCTCACTGCGCGGCCGTTGTCGCTCACGACCCGCTCGGTCGCCAGCGATGCACGCGCGATCATCGTGGTTGCGCTGCGGGCTGCCGGCTCAGGAGGCAAACAACCGCACCTTCCAGCGGTGGTGATGTTCGGCGGCGATGTCCAGCAAGGGTGAGCCCATCGCCGGCAATTCCATGGGCGGCGTCCGCGCATGGCTGGCCGCCTGTGCGGTCAACTCGTCGAGAAAATCTGTCAGCCGCACGAGTGCCGCGTGTACGGCAAACGGGTCCAGGCTGAGCACCTTCACGGCTGCCGAGGCAGGCCCGGCAACCGCATCGTGCAGCACGACCTGGGCGGCATCACGGGCACCAAGCCCCAGCGCAGCCGCTGCAACCCCGTAGACGACCGGTTGGTGTGGACGCCCCTGCAGGCCCTCGAACAAAACGTGCGGATGGATGCTCGAGGCCGCCCGCAGCAACTGGCGACCCAGTGCGCGCGAAACGGCGCGTGCCGTGGGCGATGGCATGCGGGCATCCAGTTCGATGTCCAGTTCCTTCAGCAGGAGCGCATTGCCCGCGCGGGCAGCCTCGCATGCAGCGGCCGCAAACGACGCGGCGACCAGGCCGGTGGTCGCCGCCCGGCCCTCCAGGAAGCGTTCCACGTCGGCGGCGTCCTTCAAGTCCTGCATATGGACGATCGGCTCGAGACCGCCGGAATGTGCGTAGCCGCCGGCGGGCAACCGTCCATCGGCGAGCAGCAGCAGGGCAGCCCTGGACGGCATCCTGGCCGCGTCAGAACAGGAAGTAGCGCTGCGCCATCGGCAGCTCGGTGGCGGGCTCGTGCTCGATCAACTCGCCGTCCACCCTGACCGCATAGGTGTCGGGATCGACTTCGATGTGCGGCAAGGCCGTGTTCTCAGGCAGGTCCTTCTTCGTGCGTCCCCGGCAATTCTCGATCGCAACCAGCGGACGGTCGATGTTCAAGCGGCCAGCGAGGCCGTCGTCGATGGCCACCTGGGATACGAACGCGACACTGGTGGACGCGGCGGCGCGGGTATGCACGTTGAACCCGAGCCGTTCGAGCACGGGCTGAGGCGTGGGGATCGACGCATTGGGGTCGCCGAGGGCGGCGACGGCCGCCATGCCGCCCTTGAACACCAGTGCCGGCCGCACACCGAACAGAGCCGGCTGCCACAGCACCAGGTCGGCCATTTTTCCCACTTCCACCGAACCGATATGTTTCTCCAGCCCGTGTGCGATGGCAGGGCAGATGGTGTACTTGGCGACGTAGCGGCGTGCCCGGTGGTTGTCGGCACGGCCATCGCCGGACAGGCTGCCGCGGATCTTCTTCATCCGGTGCGCCGTCTGCCAGGTGCGGATCACAACCTCGCCAATGCGGCCCATCGCCTGCGCGTCGGAGGACATGATCGAAATCGCGCCGAGGTCATTCAGGACATCCTCCGCGGCGATCGTGCCGGCACGGACGCGACTTTCGGCAAACGCCAGGTCGTTGGGCACCTGCGGATTCAGGTGATGGGCAACCATCACCATGTCCAGATGCTCGTCCATCGTGTTGTGCGTGAACGGACGGGTGGGATTGGTCGAAGCCGGCAGCACGTTGGGCTCACCCGCAATGCGGATGATGTCCGGCGCGTGGCCGCCACCCGCGCCCTCGGTATGGAACGAGTGGAAGGTGCGCCCCGCCACCGCCTCCAGCAGGTCTTCGACGAAGCCCGCTTCATTGAGGGTGTCGGAGTGGATCGCGACCTGGACGCCGGATTCATCCGCCACCGACAACGCCACGTCGATGGCCGCCGGTGTGGCGCCCCAGTCCTCGTGGACCTTGAATCCGCCGACACCGCCGCGCAGTTGTTCCCACAGGGCCTCGCGCGAAACGGTGTTGCCACGGCCGAGAAACAACACATTGAGGGGCCACGGATCGAAGCCTTCCAGCATCCGCTGCATCCACCACGACCCGGGCGTGGCCAGTGTGGCCTTGGAACCTTCGGTCGGCCCGGTGCCGCCGCCGACCACCGTGGTGGTTCCGGAGGCGAGCGCGATCTCCAGCATCTGCGGACCCACGTAGTGGACGTGGGTGTCGACCGCGCCGGCGGTCATGATCAAGCCGTTGCCGGACATGATCTCGGTGCATGGGCCAATCACGAGATCGGGATGCACGCCGTTCATGGTCTCGGGGTTGCCGGCCTTGCCCAGTGCGACGATGCGACCGTCACGGATGCCGACATCGGCCTTGATCACCCCCCAGTGATCGAGGATGACCGCACCGGTTATGACAAGATCCGGCGTGCCCTCGGCGCGGGTCGCACTCGATTGCCCCATGGACTCACGGATGGATTTGCCGCCGCCAAAGACGGCCTCATCGCCACCCGCGCAACGGTCTTCCTCCACCTCGATCACCAGGCTGGTGTCGGCAAGGCGGATGCGGTCGCCCTTGGTGGGGCCATAGGAGGCAACGTACTCGGCGCGTGCAACCCTAGTCATCGAGTTTGCCTCCACAGAGCCCGCGCAGGCCGAGAACAACGCGTTGCCCCTGGATCGGAACAAGCTCCACTTCCTCGACGGCACCGGGTTCGAACCGCACCGAACCGCCCGAGAGCACGTTCAAGCGTTGGCCCCAGGCCACCGACCGGTCGAACTCGAGGGCGGCATTGACCTCGGCGAAGTGGAAATGCGACCCGACCTGTATCGGCCGGTCGGCTCCGTTGACCACCCTGACGGTGGTCACCTCGAGCCCGATATTGATCTCGATGTCGCCCTCCCCCAGCAGCACCTCGCCGGGGATCAGCGGATCGGATTCTTTCAGTTCACTTGCCGACTCGCGCCGTGGCGCCTGCCGCTCGCCGGTACCCGGGCGGCGCGGCTCGCTTGGCCCGCAGATGCCCGACGACCGGGTCGGACCTTCGGATTCCGACTGGCCTTCCGGATAATCCCGGCCCGGGTCGTCGGAGGCGTGTCGTGGCTCGTCTTGGTTGGCGGGCCGGAAGTCCGGATTCTCGAACGGGTTGGAGGTCTTCATCCCACCGGATCCGTTACGGTGACCAGCTTGGTGCCGTCCGGGAATGTCGCCTCCACCTGGACCTGCGCCAGCATCGCGGGCACGCCCTCCATTACGTCATCGCACCCGAGCACGTTGCGGCCCGACTCCATCAAGTCGGCGACGGTCTCGCCGTTGCGAGCGCCTTCCAGCAGGAACGAGGTGATGACGGCGGTGGTTTCCGGCAGATTCAACTTGAGTCCGCGAGCCTTGCGCTCCAGTGCAAGCTTGCCGGCCAGGTAAATCATGAGCCGTTCTTGTTCGTGCATACTCAGGAACATCGAACCCTCCCACGCGCAGGCCACGAAAAGCACACGCCGCACTGCGAACAGGTGGCGTGACTTCAGGCCCTCGGTATAACCACAGCCGCGTTAAAGGTACGTCGTCGACGTCCTGCCCCAGCTGACCGTTACTCACTGCCCCGCAGGCGCAGGGTCAATCCCTTGAGGAAATTGCGCAGCACCTGGTCTCCGCAACGACGGAAATGCTTGTGGTCGGCCTGGCGGAACAATGCGGTCAACTCCGGCTTCGAGATCGGGAAGCCGGCGGCGTCGAAGACCTGGTGCATGTCGACGTCCTTGAGCTGGAAGGCGACACGCAGCTTCTTCAGGACGATGTTGTTGGTGATCCGCTTTTCCACCGGCCGTGGCGGCAGGCTCTCGTCGCGACCGCGACAGTGCAGTACCAGCCCGTCCAGGAAGTGCGCGAGGACGTCGTCGGGACACTCGATGAAGTCCGCGTCCTCGTCCTTCTTCAGGAACGCCTGCACATCCAGCTTCTCGATCGGGAAATCAGGATCGGCCAGCCTGGTGATCTCCACCACCTTGATGTCGCTCAGGTCGAGCATGAAACGGATACTGCGCAGTACGTCGTTGTTGATCATGGTGTCTCCGCGAGCAGCAACCGCTCGATCAGGGCCAAATATAGTCCGGGCAAGGCTTCCAGGTCCGCCACGCTCACGTGCTCATCGACCTGGTGGATACTGGCGTTGACCGGACCGACCTCGATGCACTGGGTGCCCAGGGTCGCGATAAAACGCGCATCGGACGTGCCACCACCGGTGCTTTCTTCCGGTGCGGTGCCGGTGAAGCCGGCCAGCACGTCACGCGCGGCGGCACGCAGCGGGCCTTCGGGGGTATGGAACGGCTCGCCGCTGCGATGCCAGTGAATCGTGTAATCCAGCGCGTGGGCCCGCAGTACCGCCTCGCATTCACTCTCCAGCTGCGCGGCGCTCCAGGTCGGGTTGTAGCGCAGGTTGAACTGGACCTGCAGCTCGCCGGGAATCACGTTGCTCGCGCCGGTGCCGGCCTGCAGGTTGCTGACCTGAAAACTGGTCGGCGGGAACGATTGGTAACCGTCGTCCCAGACCCGCGCGGCCAGCTCGGCCAGCGCCGGCAGCGCCTGGTGGATTGGATTGCGCGCCTTGTCGGGATAGGCCACGTGGCCTTGCACGCCGCGCATGGCCACGGTGCCGGTCAGGCTACCCCGACGCCCCACGCGCAACAGGTCCCCCAGTACCGCGGTGGATGACGGCTCGCCGGTGATGCACCAGTCGATGCGCTCATCGCGCCCGCGGAAGGTCTCGGTCACCCGGCGTACGCCGTCGATCGCATCGCCTTCCTCGTCGGAGGTCAACAGCAATGCGATGCGGCCGGGGTGACCGGGATGGGCGGCGACGAACTGCTCGGCGGCGACGACAAACGCGGCCACGCTGCCTTTCATGTCGGCGGCGCCGCGCCCGTACAGGACGCCGTTGCGGATCTCCGGTACGAATGGATCACTGGACCAATCTTCCCGCGGCCCGGTCGGGACCACGTCGGTGTGGCCCAGCAACAGCAGGGTGGGCGCGGCCGGATCACCGTGGGTCGCGTACAGGTTCTCGACGGCGCCAAAACGAAACGATTCGCATACGAACCCGGCCCTCGCCAGTCGCGAGGCAACCAGCACTTGGCATCCGCCGTCATGCGGTGTGACGGAAGGCCGCGAGATCAACTCGCAGGCAAGATCGACAACATCGCTCACGGGTCGATCCCGAACCGCGCCTTGAAGCCGTTGTCGCTGAAGCGCTGGCTGACTTGGCCGTCATCGGTGACCACCACCGGGCGCCGGATCAACTGCGGGTATTCCTTCAGCAGCAGCTTCCACTCGGCGTCGGAACCGGGGGCCTTGCGGCTATCGGGCAGCTGGCGCCAGGTGGTCGAGGACTTGTTGATCATCGCGTCCCAGCCGCCCAACTGCTCCTTCCATTCGAGCAGCGTCTCCGGCGCCTGGCGCTGGTCGCGGTAATCGACGAACGCATGCTCGATACCGAAGCGGTCGAGCCATTTGCGCGCCTTGCGGCATGTGTCGCAGTTGGTGAGGCCGTAGACAGTGGTCATGTTGGTCATTTCCGTTGTTCGCGATCCAGCTAATCCGCCAGCCCGCGCAACAATTCGTTGATGCTGGTCTTGGAGCGGGTCCTGGCGTCGACCTGTTTGACGATCACCGCGCAGTACAGCGAGTGCGAACCGTCCTTCGACGGCAGCTGCCCCGACACCACCACGCTGTATGGCGGCACCGAACCGTAGCTGATCTCGCCGGTCGCGCGGTGGTAGATGCGGGTGCTCTGACCGAGGAAGACGCCCATCCCGATCACGCTGTGGTGGCCGACGATGAAACCTTCCACCACCTCCGAACGCGCGCCGATGAAGCAGTGATCCTCGATGATCGTCGGCGTCGCCTGCAGCGGCTCCAGCACGCCGCCGATGCCAGCGCCACCGGACAGGTGAACCCCCTTGCCGATCTGGGCACACGAACCCACCGTCGCCCAGGTGTCGACCATGCTGCCCTCGCCCACGTACGCACCGATATTGACGAAACTCGGCATCAGCACCACGTCCTTGCCGATGTGGGCGCCGCGACGAACGATCGCACCGGGCACCACGCGCGCACCGAGTTGGCGGAACGCAGCCTCGTCGAAATCGCCAAAGCGCGCCGGGATCTTGTCCCAGAACGGTGCAGGGTACGACTCCACCACTTCCATGTCCTGGGTGCGGAAATACAACAGCACGGCTTTTTTCAGCCACTCATTGACCTTCCAGCCACCGTCCCCGTCGGGCTCGGCAACGCGGAACTCGCCGTTCTCGAGGCCTTCGATCACCCGCTCCACGACCGGCCGGGTGGAGCCTTCGATTTCCGCCGAGGTCAACGTGGTGCGCCGTGCGAAGGCGCCTTCGATGGTCACCCTCAGCTCATCGGTCGCGGAAATGCCTGGACTCACTGGTGTTCTCCTTCAATGCAGGCGAGCAGCGCAATGCTCAACGCCTCCTGGCGGCCCTCGTCCAACGGCTGGTTGTGGCCGTCGGCATCGGTGGCGGTGATCTGGAAGACGTCCTCGGCGCGGGCGCCAAAGGTCGCGATACGTGCATCGTGCACGCGCAGGTCCTGGTCGCGCAGGGCCTGGGCGACATCGGCGAGCAGGCCGGGCCGGTCGGTGCAGACCAGGCTGAGCGTGCTGCGGCCATCGCCGGTATCGTTGAAACCGATGCTCGGTGGGATCCGGAAATGACGCAGGTGGCGGGGCAAGGTGCGGCGGGCCGGCCGGATATCCTCCAGCGCGCCATCCAATGCCAGCGCGAGGCGGTTGGCCACCGTATCGGCGACCGGTGCATGGCGCGGATCGACCGGCACCACTTCGAAGGTATCGAAGATCGTGTGGTCGGGGCCGTCCAGCACCCTGGCCTGCTGGATCGCCAAGCCGCAGCGGTCCAGCACGGCGACGATCGCCGCAAACAGTCCGTCGCGATCCGGCGAGTGCACGAACACCTCCAGCGCACCGGTGTGGGCGGCCACCGCACGTACCCGGACCCGCGTGCCGCCGCTCGCCAGGCCGCGCAGGGAGGCCGCCTGCCAGGCCAGCTGGTCCGGCCGGCCGCGCTGGAACGACAACGCCGGCATGCGCTCGAACAACTCGGCAACCCCGGCATCATCAATGCCGAACGCGCTCAGCATCGAGTGCACCGCGCGGCGTGTTTCCGCGCTGCGGTCGGCGGCGTCCAGGGGATTCTCCAGGCCGCGTCGCAGCGCCAGCCGGGTAGCGGCATACAGGTCGGCCAGTAACCGGTCCTTCCACGCATTCCACAGCTTCGGCGAGGTGCCGGCGATGTCGGCGCAGGTCAGCAGGTACAAGTGGTCCAGCCGTTCGCGGTCGGCAACTGCGGTGGCGAAGCGGTGGATCACGTCCGGGTCGGCGATGTCCTGCTTCTGCGCGGTCATCGACATCAGCAGATGCTTGCGTACCAGCCATTCGACCAATGCGGTATCGACCTCGGTCAGCTCCATGGCGGTGCAGAACACTCGCGCATCCTCGCCCCCCAACACCGAATGATCACCGCCACGCCCCTTGGCGATGTCGTGGAACAGGGCCGCCAGCAACAGCAGTTCCGGCTTGCGCAATCGTGGCCAGACCTCGTGGGCCAACGCAAAACGGTCACTCGGCCCGCCGGACGCGAACGACGCCAGGTTGCGCAGCACCGCAAGGGTGTGCTGGTCGACGGTATAGACATGGAACAGGTCGAACTGCATCCGCCCGGAAACCTGCAGGAATGCCGGAATCCAGCGCCCCAATACGCCCAGCCGCGCCATCCGGGTCAGCGTGCGGACCGGTTGCGTGCCACGCAGCAATTTCATGAACTGCTGCCGCAGCGCTGGCGCTGCATGACCGAAATCCGGGAACGTCGGCAGCGCCTCGGCCAACGCCCGCGCAGTATGCGAATGCAGGCCGCTCAACTCACCGCGCGCGGCCCAGGTCGCGAACAACGCAAACACCTGCTCGGGGGTGTGCGGCCACTCGGGGTCGCGCGCGGCGAGGTAGCCCCGGCGTAATTCGAACAGGTCATCCAGCGGTTCGGGTTCGGCTTCGCCTTCCAACTGTTCCTCGAAGCGCTGCAGCAGGCGCTCGCCAATGCGCAGCACCAGCGAGGCGTTGCGGTAGAAGCCCTGCATCATCTGCTCGACCGCCAGGGTGCCGCCCACGTCCTCGAAACCCAGGCGGGTCGCCAGCAACTTCTGGTAGTCGAAACGCAACCGCTCTTCGCGCTTGCCGGCCACCAGGTGCAAGCCGTAGCGCAGCCGCGCCAGCGCACGTCGCTCGCGCTCCAGGGTGGCGACCTCGTCGGCGCCAAGCTGGCCAAAGGCGACCAGCGACTCCATGTCGGCGGTACCAATGATCCGCAGCGCCATCCAGTTCAGGGTCTGCACGTCGCGCAAACCACCCGGGCCTTCCTTGAGGTTGGGCTCCAGGTTGTCGGCGGTGTCGTCGAAACGCTCATGACGCTCGCGCAACTCGGCGCGCTTGGCTTCGAAGAACTGCTGCGGTGGCCACACCAGCCGGGGCGATACCGCGCCTTGCAACTCGCGGCGCTCATGCTCGTTGGCGGCCAGCGGGCGCGCCTCCAGCAACGCCGTCAACACGGTGATGTCCTCGATCGAGGCCTCGGTGCATTGCTCAAGCGAACGCGTGCCATGGCCGACCGGCAGCCCGGAATCCCACAGCAAGGCAAAGAACCGGGCCAGCGAATCGGCGTGGGCCCGGGACGCCGCCGGCTCAGCCATCACCAGCAGGTCGATATCCGATTGCGGGTACAACTCGCCACGGCCGTAGCCGCCCACGGCGAACAACGCCAGCTCCGCGTCCGCGGGGATGCTCCGCTGCCACGCCGCCTGCACCACGACATCCACCGCCGCCGCACGCTCGGCCAGCAACCGGTCGATGTCGGCATCAGCGTCGAAACGGGCCGCAAAACCGGCGTCATGCACGGCCAACTCATCACGGGCACTGGCCGCCCATGTCGCATCCTGTTGTCCGCCCTGAATGGCGCCAGGGTCGGGGTCGCTCATAGGTCGTTGTCGTCGCCTGGCACGCGGGTCAGGATCTCCACGCCATCATCGGTGACCAGCACCGTGTGTTCCCATTGCGCTGACAGCGAACGGTCCTTGGTGACCACCGTCCAGCCGTCCGGCAGGACCCGGGTATGGCGCTTGCCGGCATTGATCATCGGCTCGATGGTGAAGGTCATTCCCGCCTCCAGCACCAGCCCTTCGCCCGCACGGCCGTAATGCAGCACCTGCGGCTCGTCGTGATAGACCTTGCCGATGCCGTGGCCGCAGTACTCGCGCACCACGCTGAAGCGCTCGGACTCCGCGTACTGCTGGATCGCATGACCGACGTCCCCCAGGGTCGCACCGGGCTTCACCACCCTGATGCCGCGGAACATCGCCTCGCGGGTGACATCGACCAGGCGCTGGGCCAGCACCGAAGGGGTCCCGACGATATACATGCGACTGGTGTCGCCATGCCACCCGTCCTTGATCACGGTGACGTCGATATTGACGATATCGCCGTCCTTGAGCACCTTGGCCTCGTTGGGGATGCCGTGGCAGATGACGTTGTTCACCGAGGTGCAGACGGTCTTGGGAAAGCCCTTGTAACCAACGTTGGCCGGGGTCGCCTTCTGCACATTGATGATGTGGTCGTGGCAGATGCGATCAAGTTCCTCGGTGGTCACGCCCGGCTTCACATGCGGGGCGACAACCTGCAGGACTTCAGCGGCCAGACGGCCGGCGATACGCATCTTCTCGATGTCTTCGGGGGTTTTTATATTGACTGGCATCCGGACATTATCGCCCATCTGCCTGCGTTATATGAGCCCTTGCCCGTTGCGGGTCTTGGGAAGGCGCTTGACCGAGCTATTGGCGCTTCGCGACGGACCTGTCGGGACCGAAACGAGCCGGCAATTGCGTACCGCAGTCGGCAACCCCTATACTTGCCCGGATCACCACGGCGCTGCCTTGGCGATTCGCCCACGCCGGGCGTCACCGGCGAATACACACCTGCTGTCAAAGCCCGTGCCGGGGTGCTTCAAGGCTTGTTGCCTCGAGGTTCGGTCACGGAGGCAGCGGGGAAGTCCAACCCCGGAATCCTTGCCTCGGTTCACGCCGAGACAGCCGCCCCACCCTATCCGGCGGCCGGATTCCCTTATCGGAGTTACACCAATGCCCCAGATCACGATGCGCCAGATGCTGGAAGCCGGCGTCCATTTCGGCCACCAGACCCGTTACTGGAACCCGAAGATGAGCCCGTACATCTTCGGTGCGCGCGGCAAGATCCACATCATCAACCTCGAGAAGACCGTCCCGTTGTTCAACGACGCGATGAACTTCATCTCCGGCGTCGCCCAGAAGCGCGGCGTCATCCTGTTCCTGGGCACCAAGCGCAGCGCCCGCGAATCGATCAAGGAAGAAGCCGAGCGTTGCGGCATGCCGTACATGACCCAGCGCTGGCTCGGCGGCACCCTGACCAACTTCGCCACGGTGAAGAAGTCGGTGGCGCGCCTGAAGGAGCTGGAAGCGGCCGAGACCGATGGCACCTTCGAGAAGCTGGTCAAGCACGAAGTGCTCGGCCTGCAGCGCGAGCGCGACAAGAAGCTGGCCTCGCTCGGCGGGATCAAGGAAATGAACCGCCTGCCCGACGCGATCTTCGTGATCGACATCGGCCATGAGGACATCGCGATCAAGGAGGCCAAGAAGCTCGGCATCCCGGTCATCGCCGTGGTCGATACCAACTACGACCCCACCCTGGTCGATTACGCGATCCCGGGCAACGACGACGCCATCCGCGCCGTGCAGTTGTACGCCCGTGCCGCTGCCGACGCGGTGCTGGAAGGCAAGGCGGCTGCGCCGTCGGCTGCCAGCGTGCGCGAGGAAGACTTCATCGAGGGTGGCACCGACAAGGCGCCACGCCGCGCTCCGGCCAAGAAGGCGGCAGCACCGAAGGCTGCTGCGGAAGCCGACGACGCGCCGAAAGCCGCTGATGCAGAAGTGAAGGCCGATACCGCCGAAGCTGAAGACGTTGCGCCTGCAACCGACGCCAAGGCAGCCGAAGACCAGCCGGCCAGCGACACGCCCGCCACGAAGTAAGGCCGCTGTCACGCCGTCGCGCGACACTCGCGCGACGGCTCTATCCCCCCAGAACACCGAGGTAAAACCCCATGGCAGAGATCACAGCCTCCCAGGTCAAGGAGCTGCGCGAGCGTACCGGCGCCGGCATGATGGAGTGCAAAAAAGCCCTCATCGAGAACAATGGCGACATCCAGGCATCCGCGGAATGGCTGCGCAAGCAGGGACTGGCGAAGGCCGACAAGAAGGCCGACCGTGTCGCCGCCGAGGGCCGCGTCGCCGCCGCCCAGGCCGATGGCAAGGCGGTACTGGTGGAGATCAATTCCGAAACCGACTTCGTCGCCAAGGATGAGAACTTCATCAACTTCACCGAGACCGTCGCCAACGCCGCCCTGGCGGCCGCCGACATCGACGCCTTGAAGGCCACCAAGCTGGCTTCCGGCGAGACCGTTGACGAGGCCCGTTCGGCGCTCATCGCCAAGGTTGGCGAGAACCTGCAGGTCCGGCGCATGGCCCGTGTCGACAGCGAAAACACGCTTGCCGCGTATGTCCACGGTGGCCGCATCGGCGCGCTGGTCGAGCTGAAGGGCGGCAACCCCGGCTCCGACCTAGACGCCCTCGCCCGCGGCCTGGCCATGCACGTCGCGGCAATGAATCCTCCGTATATCTCGCCGGCCCACGTCCCCGCCGACTTCATCGCCAAGGAGAAGGAAATCGCCCTGGCCCAGGTCAAGGACACCGGCAAGCCGCCGGAAATCCTCGAAAAGATGATCTCCGGCAAGGTCGCCAAGACCGTCAACGAGCTGTGCCTGACCGGCCAGGCGTATGTGCTGGACACCAACCAGAGTGTCGAGCAGACGCTCAAGGCTGCCGGTGCCGAAGTGGTCAGCTTCGCCCGCCTCGCCGTTGGCGAAGGCATCGAGAAGCAGGCCGACGACTTCCACGCCGAAGTCATGAAGCAGGCCGGATTGGCTTAAAGCCAACTTCAAGCTTCAGTCATGAAAAAACCGCGGGCAACCGCGGTTTTTTTTATGGGCAATGACGCATGGTTCATGCAGCCCACAAGAAAAAGGCCGGCCCCTTCAGGGACCGGCCTTTTCTTTACTGGCGTGAAGCTACTACACCCTGCGCCTGCAGGATCAGAAATCCACCGAAGCGGTGAACATCACATAGCGCGGGGTCTGCTGCGACAGCGGCATCATGAAGGTGTTGTCGACCGTGTACGGGTCGGTTTCGGCCTGAACCTGCACTTGGGTAACCTTGCGCTCGTTGAGGACGTTGAACACCTGCAGGCCCAAGGCCAGCTTGTGGTCAAACATCGCCGGGCGATAGCTCACCGACAGATCAAGCGGATGGGTCCATGAGGTACGTTCCTCGCCCGGCGTCCGCACCTGGCCGAAGCAGGTGTGGTAGCTGGAGCCATAACCGATGGGATCACCTGCGGTCGAGCTCTCGTCGATGCTGCCATCCGGGCTGTAGTAGCCCAGGCAGCTGATCGGCATGCCGGAGAGGACTCGGAGCTTGCCGCTGACCATCCATTCCGGGGTGATCTCGTAGCTGCCGCGGACCTTCAGCTGATGCCGACGGTCGTTGGCCAGATAACCATCCGAGAACGCCATTATCTCGGCCGCGTCCCAATCCTGGGTCTTGGAGATGTTGTCCTGCCCGAACTCGGACTTCACCTGGCCCTCGTTGTTGCCCTCCAGCTTGCTGTAGGTGTAGTCAACGCGGACTTCCCACTTGCCGTCGAACGGACGCTCCAGATATAGGTCAATCGCCTTGTAGGTGCGCGTGGTTCCCTGTTCGAAGCCCCAATCCGAGCCCGACATCTTGACTTCGGTGCGGCCCGAGCCATCGACGTTTGCCAGGCTGAAGGTATTGGTGCCGCCCGGGTTGAACATGTAGCAGCCGGCGATTTCCACGCTATCGGGATCCAAACCGATCTCTGTCATCTTGGCCGCTATCTTGCCGGAATCACATACGTCATCGATCGAGGACTTCAGGTCACGATAGGTCAGCTTCGCACCATAGGCCCAGCTTTCGCCCCAGGTCTTGTCGAACCCCAGGATGTACTCGTCCTGGTACATGTTCTCCATATCCTTGGGCGCGAATGCCAGCACGTCCACCGGTTCGCCATACTCGCCGTTGGCCGACACGGGGCCCGGAGGCGGCGCGCCATCGACACCCGGAACCTCAGTCAGGCCGGTTGGATTGCCGTACTGATCGATGCCCGTGTAGGTGTAATACTGGCGGGTGTATGTCGAAGCCGAAGCGCCACGGATCGCCACGTTGTTCGGCATGGCCAGAAAGTAGCGGCCGGCGTTGGCGAACAGCTTGAACGAGGAATCACCGAACACGTCCCAGCTGGCACCCAGGCGCGGAGCCCACTGATTCTTGGCGTCCATGTAGACCTCACCGACGTTGTTCGAGTTGGTGAACTGGTCGTTGCGGATACCCACGGAAAGCAGGAAGTTGTCGGTCATCTGCCAGCGGTCTTCCAGGAACCAGGCTTTCTGGTCCAGGGTCATGCTGGTGGAGTCGAAGTAGACGAGGCTGTTGACGTAGTAGCCATCCGGGTTGGCCGCCGACACCGGACTGCCGACACCCAGCGCAGGAACGATGTTGCCGGCCGCTTTGCTGTATTGCCAGGACGGATTGATCTGCGCGTTGCCTTCGTTCTCGGCCTCCGTCTTCAGGTTGTCGATACCCACGGTCAGGGTATGGTCGCCGACCAGCCATTCCAGATCCGCACGCAGGCCACTGGTGTTGTCGCGGCCATCGCGGCCACGGTAGCCCTTGATGTCGTTGTTAATCGGATCACCTCCGGTGATCCTCGGGTCCTGGTTGATGGTGCCAAACAGATACGCTTGACCCGGAACGCTGTAGACCAAACTCTGGTTCAGGAAATCAGCTTGGCCGTATGTGGCATTCAGCGTCAGGCTGTCGGTCAGATAGCCCGTGTACTTGAAGATCGAGAAATCGCTGCGCGTCCGCAGTTCCGTCGGATACGCATTCGAGAGCTGGGCACCTTCGGTACCAGTGTCAAAATCGTACTCGTAAAGACGGCCTTTCCTGCGGTTATCCTCATGCATGTAGGAATATTCCAGCAGATGGTTGTCACTGATGTTCCAGTTGAGCTTGGCGTAGATCTTCGGATCTGTCCTGATGTTGTGCGTGCTGCTGGTACCGCCCGATTCCGGAGTGGTGTTGGTATTCCTCTCCTCCCACTCGGCCGCCACGAAGGCAAACAGACGGTCCTTGATCAGCGGACCGCTGATGTAACCGCTCAAGGTATAGCGCCAATCCTCGTCCTCGCTGTCCCGGCTGTACAGGGTGCCTGCCGAACCGGGATCGCCATAAGCGTACTGGTACGTCTCATCGGTATAGACGACGTCGCCATTCGCATCCGTGACGATATCGCCGGCTGCGTCGCGCTCCGGCATGAGCGGGATATTCGGATTGGAATTGGCTTCGGAGAAATCCAGGTCCGGATAATAGATATCCCTCTGATCTGAACGTGAAGCCTTTGGAGTCCAGGTGACCTGGCCACCGAAGTGAACCTCGTTGGTGCCGCTCTTGCCGATCTGGTTGATCACGCCGCCGTCGGAGCGACCGTACTGGGCGCTATAGCCGCCAGTGTAGGTTTCCTGCTGGGCGATGGAGTTGTACGGCATGCTGAAGCCGCCGATGTTGGACAGCGGCTCGCCGGAGAAGTAGCCGTTGATGTAATAGGCATTCTCGGACACGCCAGCGCCGCCGAACGACACGCTGGTACCGAAAAATCCACCGGCACCCGCGTTGGCGCCTGGCGCCAGCAAGGCAATGCTTTCAGCTGAATGCTGGATCGGCAGGCGTTCCAGTTGCGCAGCCGTGACAATGGTCCGGGTGTCGAGCGCGGTGATGTCAATCGCCGGAACGTTGGCGGCCGTAACGCTAACGGTCCCCAGAGTCGTGGTACCACCGCCGGCGAAGGAGACCTCTGCCGTCCTGCCGACGATGACGGTGATGTCCTTGGTCCCCACCGTCTGGCCATTACGCTGCACGGCCACCGTGTATTCACCGATCGGCAACGAGCCAACGCTGTAGCGACCCGACGCATCGGACGACACGGTACGGCTGAAACCGCTGTTGTTCGAAATGACGATGGTGCTGCCTTCCCCGCCCGCGACAATGCCGCTGATGCCGCCGGAAGTACTCTGGGCCTGCGCGGCACCAGCGAAGCAAAGACCAAGCGCAACGGTCAACGCGCTGCGACGCAAAATACGATGGATAGATGGTTTCGACACGTGGTTACTCCCTCAAACACTGCCAATGGATGGCCCAAACGGGCAGGGCGACTATGGCTTTCCACACCGACCCTTAACAACATATTAATTACCTGATTTGTTGAACTGTGACTTAAGTCACATTTAATAAGCACGTCTCCACCGATACAGCACTTGAAAATAATGTCGTGATGCCCGTCCGTTTTTACCTGCGAGCGCCCCCTTCCAGCCGACTCGACATGAGCAGGCGAGCGGTGCTGTGCTTCCCGTACAATCTCTCTGGTTGCCATTCATCAAGAGGTCTTCATGTCCCAGCTCGCCTATCGCCGCATCCTGTTGAAGCTGTCCGGCGAGGCGTTGATGGGTTGCGAGGACTACGGCATCGACCCGCTGGTGATCCATCGGCTCGCGCGTGAGGTGATGGAGGCGCAGGCCGCCGGAGCGGAGGTCGCGCTGGTGATCGGCGGTGGCAACATCTTCCGCGGCGCGGGATTGGCAGCCGGCGGGATGGACCGGGTCACCGGCGACCAGATGGGCATGCTGGCCACGGTGATCAACGCCCTGGCCATGCAGGACGCGCTGGAGAAGCTCGGCGCCAAGGCCCGGGTAATGAGCGCGATCAAGATCAATGACGTCTGCGAGGACTACATCCGCCGGCGCGCGATCCGCCACCTGGAAAAAGGCCGACTGGTGATCTTTGCCGCCGGCGTCGGCGCACCGTTCTTCACCACCGACTCGGGCGCCGCGTTACGTGCCATCGAGATCGGGGCGGACCTGTTGCTCAAGGCCACCAAGGTCGACGGCGTGTACGACAAGGATCCGAACAAGCATGACGATGCGGTGCGCTACGACAAGCTCACCTATGACGACGTCATCAAGCGCAACCTGCAGGTAATGGACACCGCCGCGTTCGCATTGGCGCGCGACAGCGACCTGCCGCTGCGGATCTTCGACATGAGCCAGCCGGGCGAGTTGCTGAAGATCCTGCGTGGCGAGGACATCGGAACCCTGGTCCAGGGCCGCAGTTGACCCGTTGATCCCCGCACGGCAGTAGCTGCGGCGGTGAAATAGTGTCCACCGCAGCCGCGTGACAGGATCGGCGCATGCACTCGCACCCGCATTCCCACGCGACCCGGACGTTCGCGGTCATCACCCTGGTCAACCTGGCCTACACGGCGCTGGAGGCCGGGTACGGCTTTGCCACCAATTCACTGGTGCTGCTGTCGGACGCGCTGCACAACCTGGGCGACGTGCTGGGGCTCGGCTTGGCCTGGGGCGCCGCGGTGCTGGCCAAGCGCGCGCCAACCGACACCCACACCTATGGCTGGCGCCGGGCCACCCTGCTCTCGCCACTGGCCAACGCGGTGCTGCTGGTGGCGTTCTCCGGCGCCCTGGGCTGGGAGGCGATCCGCCGCTTTGATGCCCCGCCCGCGGTTCCTGCACTGCCGGTAATGCTGGTGGCGACGCTGGGCATTGCCGTCAACCTGGGCGCGGCCTGGCTGGTGCGCGATGGGCACGAGCACGATCTCAACCGGCGCGGGGCGTTCCTGCACCTGGTGGCGGACGCGGCGGTCTCGCTGGCCGCGGTGCTGGCGGGTGCGGGCATGTGGTGGCTGGGCTGGGCGTGGCTGGACCCGGCCACCGCGCTGCTGGTCGGCGTGGTCGTGGCGCTGGGCGCATTCGGGTTGCTGCGTGAGAGCTTCAACGCGGCGATGGATGCGGTACCGCGTGCAGTGGACCGCGCCGAGGTGCTCGAATTCCTGCGCGGGCAACCCGGGGTAAGTGCGATCCACCACTTGCACATCTGGTCGCTGGGAGCCGGCGAGATCGCGATGACGGCGCACCTGGTACGTCCGGCCAGCGCTGACCACGACCAATTCATCGATGCGCTCAACCACCAGCTGGACCAGCGTTTCGGCATCAACCACCCGACCTTGCAGATCGAGCATGGACAGTCGTGCGAGCACGACCTGCACGATCGTGCGCCGCACGGGCAATGACTCCGGCGGCCGGGATGGGGCGGGGTTCGCTATACTTCCGCGATTACCGCACAGCACCGGAGCCGGCGATGCTCAACGAGATCAAGAAAGACGCCCAGACCCGCATGAACAAGAGCATCGATGCGCTGCGCCAGTCCATGACCAAGGTCCGGACCGGCCGCGCATCGACCTCGCTGGTCGACCATTTGAAAGTCAACTACTACGGTTCGGAGATGCCGCTGGGCCAAGTCGCCAGCATCGCCGTCAACGACGCCCGCTCACTCACCATCACCCCGTGGGAAAAGCCCATGGTCGCGGCGGTGGAAAAGGCGATCATCAACTCCGATCTTGGCCTGACACCCAATACCGCCGGCACCGTGATCCGCATCAACCTGCCAGCGCTGACCGAGGAGCGCCGCCGTGACCTGTCCAAGATGGTCCACGGTGAAGGTGAAGATTCGAAGGTCGCGATCCGCAACATCCGCCGCGACGCCAACCAGCAGGTCAAGGAACTGCTGAAGGAAAAGGAAGCCAGCGAAGACGACGTACGGCGGGTCGAAGACGAAATCCAGAAGTTGACCGACACCGCGATCAAGGACGTCGACGACGTGGTCAAGGCCAAGGCACAGGAGTTGATGGCGGTTTGACGAGCGCGTCCGTCACTGCCATGCCTTCCCCGCCAATTACGGGTGCACGCATCCCCCGCCACCTTGCCGTCATCATGGACGGCAACGGCCGCTGGGCGGAGCGTCGTGGCCGACCACGCGTCATCGGACATCGCGCCGGTGCGCGCGCGGTCAATGCCTGTATCGACTTCTGCATCGGCAAGGGCGTCCAGGCGCTGACCCTGTTTGCTTTTTCCAGCGAAAACTGGGGGCGACCGGAGGCCGAGGTCGGCGCCTTGATGAAGTTGTTCATGAACGCGCTGGAGCGGGAGGTCGACGAACTCGATCGCCGCGGCGTGCGGGTGCGATTCATCGGCGAGCGTGATCGCTTCAGCCCGGGCATCGGGCGGCGAATGGACGCCGCCGAGGCCCAGACCCTGGCCAACACCGGCTTGCAGCTGACCGTCGCCGCCAGCTATGGCGGGCGTTGGGATATCACCCAGGCGGCACGCTCGCTGGCGTTTGAGGTCGCCGCCGGCCAGTTGGACCCGCAAACGATAGACGAGACGATGCTGTCGTCGCGCATGTCGCTGGCGGATCTGCCGCCGCCGGACCTGTTCATCCGCACCGGGGGCGAGCAGCGGATCAGCAATTTCCTGCTGTGGCAGCTGGCCTATACCGAATTGTGGTTCACCGACTTGTTGTGGCCTGAGCTGGATGCGGCAACACTGCAACGTGCACTCGACCATTACGCATCCTGCGAACGCCGTTTTGGCCTCACTGGCGCGCAGGTCGCCAACTCCAACGAGATGCCAACATGACCCGTATCCGCCTGATCGCCGCGCTGGTAATGGCATCGGTCGCGATCTCCGCGATCCTGCTGCTGCCAACGGAATGGTTGATGGCACTGGCCGCGGTCGTCTTCCTGCTGGGCCTGTGGGAATGGTTCGATCTGGCCGATATCGAGGACACCCTCGCCCGTACCGTACTGCTGCTGGCTCATCTGGCGCTGATGGTTGCCCTGGTGTGGGCGTCGCGCTCAACCCGGGGTTTCAGCTTTGCGTTGCTGGAGCTGATGACCTTGATCGGCATGCTCTGGTGGTTCCTGGCGCTGTTTTGGCTGGGACGGCCGCGATTCGCCAGCGACCATGCCACCCATGCACGCGTGTTCAAGCTGTTCGCCGGCGCGTTGGCGATGATTCCCGCCTGGTGCGCGCTGGCCTGGATCCACGCCAGCACGCCCAACGGCCACTTCTGGCTGCTGACCGCGCTGATGGTGGTGTGGGCGGCCGATAGCGG
Source organism: Lysobacter sp. A378 (assembly GCF_054052125.1). Classification (NCBI taxonomy): domain Bacteria; kingdom Pseudomonadati; phylum Pseudomonadota; class Gammaproteobacteria; order Lysobacterales; family Lysobacteraceae; genus Lysobacter; species Lysobacter sp. A378. The sequence goes on from NZ_JBSVRK010000002.1 coordinate 1,236,947, forward strand.
CGCCTATTTCGCCGGACGCCGGTTCGGCGGCAAGCTGTTCAAGGGCCGCAAGCTCGCGCCGCTGATCAGCCCCAACAAGACCATCGAAGGCCTGGTCGGCGGCGTGGTCGCCGGGGTCACCGCAGGCGTGGTGATGTCGTTGTTGGCCGGCGCCACCACCGCGCAATTGCCGGCGATTGCACTGGTGGCACTGATTGCCACGCTGTTCTCGGTGGTCGGTGACCTGTTCGAAAGCCTGCTCAAACGCCACGCCGGGGTGAAGGATTCGGGCAACGTAATCCCCGGCCACGGCGGCATCCTGGACCGTTTGGATGGCGTGTTGGCTGCCCTGCCCGCGTTTGCGCTGGGCAAGGCCGTGCTGGGCTTCTGATGCCGGTCGCAACTGCCATGCGTGAGGTCGCCGTCCTGGGCGCCACCGGCTCGATCGGGGCGTCGGCGCTGGACGTGATCGGTCGCCATCCCGGGCACCTGCGCGCGACCGTGCTGGCGGCGGGACGCAACGTGGAAGCGTTGCTGGAGCTGTGCCGGCGGCATCGACCCCGCCATGCCGCGATCGCGGACGAGGCCTGCTTCCCGGCGTTGCGCGACGGCTTGCGCGAAGCCGGGCTCGACACCCGGGCGCACGCTGGCGCAGAGGCGATCGAGGCATTGGCGGCCAGTGATGCCTGCGACACCGTGGTCGCGGCCATCGTCGGCACCGCCGGCCTGCCGTCGACCCTGGCCGCAGCGCGTGCGGGCAAACGCCTGCTACTGGCCAACAAGGAGTCGCTGGTGTTGGCCGGCGAGCTGTTGATGGCGGCCGCCCGCGAAGGCGGGGCCACCATCGTGCCGGTCGACAGCGAGCACAACGCGATATTCCAGTGTTTTCCGGTTGACGGTCGACAGTCCGACGCTGCCGACCAGGCAGGCACGCCGGCCAGCTTTGGCCTGGCCAGGATCATCCTGACGGCATCCGGCGGGCCGTTCCGGGGTCGTTCACGCGAGTCGTTGGCCGACGTCACCGTCGAGCAGGCGATCCGCCACCCCAAATGGTCGATGGGGCCAAAAATTTCCGTCGACTCGGCCACCTTGATGAACAAGGGGCTGGAGGTGATCGAGGCGCATCACCTGTTCGGCGTGCCCGGCAACAGGATCGACGTGCTGGTGCACCCGCAAAGCCTGGTGCACTCGATGGTGGAGTTCATTGACGGCTCCACCCTGGCCCAGCTCGGCCTGCCCGACATGCGCACCGCGCTGGCCGTTGGATTCGGCTGGCCACGTCGCATCACCTCCGGTGTCTCCGGCCTGGACCTGCTGGCCCAGGGCGGGCGACTGGATTTCGAGGCACCCGACCTGGCAGCGTTCCCGTGCCTGCGGCTGGCATTCGACGCATTGGCGGCCGGCGGCACCGCTCCGGCGATGCTGAATGCCGCCAACGAGGTCGTGGTTTCAGCGTTTCTTCAGCGACGCATAGGCTTCCTGTCCATTGCCGCGCTGGTCGAAGACACCCTCGCGGCGATCCCTGCCTCGGCAGCGGATTCACTGGAATGCCTGCACGACGCCGATGCCCGGGCCCGCCGCCATGCGAGTCAGGCCGTGGCTGCCAACGGCGACATGAACCGGAACTCGACGCATGGCTGAACTACTCGGTTCGATCTGGTGGCTCATCGTCAGTCTCGGCGTGCTGGTCACGTTCCACGAGTTCGGCCACTACTGGGTGGCGCGCCGTTGCGGAGTGAAGGTACTGCGCTTCTCGGTCGGCTTCGGCAAGCCGCTGTGGATGCGTCGCGGCGCCGATGGCACCGAGTACGCCATCGCCGCTATCCCGCTGGGTGGCTACGTCAGCATGCTCGATGAGTCGCGGCTCGACGAGCAGGGCGCCGCGGATCTGCCACCCGAACAGCTCGCGCAGGCATTCAACCGCCAGTCGGTATGGAAGCGGATCGCGATCGTGATCGCCGGACCGCTGGCCAACCTGATCCTGTGCGTGGCGCTGTTGTGGGCGATGTTCGTGATCGGTCGACCCGACTACCAGCCGGTGGTCGGCCACGTTGACGGCATCGCCGCGGCGGCCGGGCTGCAACGCGGCGACACCATCACCCGGATTGGCGATCGCCAGACGCCGACCTGGAGTGACGTCCAACTGGCCCTGATCCCGGCGGCCCTGGATCACGCCGACATCCAGTTGCACGTATCCACCGATACCGGTGACGAGGCGACCCGCACGCTGGCGTTGTCCGAACTGCCGGCGCAGTTCGACGAGCGCCGCGCAATCGAGGCGATGGGCCTGATCCCGCATCATCTGCTGGTGCCCCCGCTGGTCGGCCGCGTCGCTCCGGACACCCCCGCCTGGGGCGTGCTCGCGGAAGGCGACCTGATCCGAGCCATCGACGGCATTCCCGTCCATGCCTGGGGCGACCTTGGCCCATTGATCCAGGACCTGGGCGAGCGCGGTGGTGAGGCGATGATCGAAGTCGAGCGCGATGGCGATCGACTCGCGCTGGAGTTGCAGCCAACCCTGACCCGGCCTGCCGACGGCGGCGATTCCTACTGGGCGCTGGGCATTGCCGCGGCGCGGCCGCCGATGCCCCCGATGGACGCGGAACTGCATTACGGCCCGGTGGCGGCGATCCCTGCGGCGCTGCGCGAAACCGTCCACCAGACCAGCGAGTTGCTCGCCATGATCGGCCGCGCGTTCACCGGCCGGGTCGAGATAGAAAACACCATCGCAGGCCCGATTACCATCGCCCGCGCTGCCAATGCCTATGCCGACCAGGGCCCCGCGTGGTTCCTCTCGCTGCTGGCCATGCTCTCGCTGAGCCTGGGCATCCTGAACCTGTTGCCAATCCCGATCTTGGACGGCGGTCACCTGCTGTATTACCTTATCGAGTTGGTCAAGGGCAGCCCGGTCAGCGAACGGACGATGGCGCTTGGCCAATATATCGGTCTTGCATTGATCGTCGGCTTGATGGGCCTGGCTTTCTACAACGACATCGTGAACAACCTGGTGCACTGATTGTCGACCAACTTCTCCAACCCGCCTGCCCTGCTGCCGGTCCTGACCGCGCAACCGCACCCCAACCGGACGTGATGATGACGCGACCCATTCCCCGCCGCCTGCTTGCTATTGCACTTGCCTCGGCGTTGTCCACGGTACCGACGTTGAATGCCACGGCACAGACGACTACCGCACCATCGACCACGGCGGCACCGCCTGCCGCGGCGGATCCCGGCAGCGCGTTCACGGTCAGTGATATCCGCGTCGACGGCCTGCAGCGCATTTCCGCAGGTACCGTATTCACCTACCTGCCGATCGAGCGTGGCGACACCGTCGACCCGGCCAAGGCCGGAGAGGCCATCCGCGCGCTGTACACAACCGGCTTCTTTGAAGACGTCCAGATTGGCCACCAGGGCAACATCCTGGTGGTCACGGTCACTGAACGTCCTGCGATCAACAAGCTGACCCTCACCGGCAACAAGGACATCAAGACCGACGACTTGATGAAAGGCCTGAACGACATCGGACTGACGGAAGGCAACACCTTCGACCGGCTGAGCCTGGACCGCGTCACCCAGGAGTTGACGCGGCAATACAACAACCGCGGCAAATACAACGTCAAGATCAGCCCCAGCGTATCCACCCTTGCCCGCAACCGGGTCGACGTGACCATTGCCGTGGACGAAGGCAAGGCGGCCAAGATCCGGCACATCAACCTGGTCGGCAACGAGCTGTTCGACGAAGAGCAGATTACCGAGAGTTGGGAGTCCGGCGAGCACAATTGGCTGAGCTGGTACCGCCGCGATGACCAGTACTCGCGCGAGAAGCTCTCCGGCGACCTGGAAAAGCTGAGCAATTTCTACCTGGATCGCGGTTACGTCGATTTCAGTCTCGACTCCACCCAGGTGGCGATCAGCCGCGACCTGCAGGACATGTTCCTCACCGCCGGCATCACCGAGGGTGAGCAGTACAAAATCTCCTCGGTCGAGATCAGCGGCGATACCGTGCTGCCGAAAGAAGAAATCGAGAAGCTGGTACTGGTCAAGCCCGACCAGATCTTCTCGCGTCGCCTGCTCGAGATCACGTCCGACTCGATCACGGCAACCCTGGGCAACGTCGGCTACGCATTCGCGCAGGTAAATCCGATCCCGAGCGTGAACGCCGAGGATCAGACCGTCGCCATTTCCCTGCAGGTCGTGCCTGGGCCGCGCGTGAACGTGCGCCGGGTGGTGTTCAAGGGCAACTCGCGCACCGCCGACGAAGTGTTGCGCCGGCAGATGCGCCAGTTCGAAGGGACGTGGTATTCACAGGCGGCCATCGACCGCTCCAAGATCCGTATCCAGGGCCTGGGCTATTTCGACAAGGTCGACGTCGAGACCACGCCAGTGCCCGGCAGCCATGACCAGGTCGACGTGGTCTACACCCTCAACGAAGTAGCCGCCGGCAGCTTCATGTTCGGCTTGGGTTACTCGCAGCTGAGCGGATTGAGCACCCAGGTCCAGGTCTCGCAGGACAACTTCCTCGGCAGCGGCAACCGCATCGCGGTACAGGCGCAGCGCAACGACTACCTGCAGCGTTATGACTTCTCTTTCCTGAACCCGTATTTCACCGATAACGGGGTCTCGTTGGGTTACAACCTGCGCTGGAGCGAGTTCAACAACTCCAACTTCAACACCGCACGCTATTCCTCCACCAGCGGCATGGGTCAGATGGTGCTGGGCGTGCCAATCACCGAGACCGACAGTTTCACCGCGATGCTCGGCATCGACAGCAACCAGATTTTTGCCTACCGCGGGGTCACGCCCGACTCCATCGTGGATTACATCGATGCGGTGGGCCAACGCACGTTCCACGCCTGGCGCGGCGAGATCGGCTGGGCCCGCAATACGCTCAACAGCGCATTGACCCCGACCCGCGGCTCAACGCAGCGCGTGTGGCTGGAAGCCGCGCTACCGGGATCAACCGTCGAGTACTTCAAGCTCAACTACAGCTTCTCGAAGTTCTGGCCAATCTCACGCCACCTGGTGCTCAATACCCGGATGGAACTGGGTTACGGCGACAGCTACGGCGATGCCTTCGTCCGCGACATCTGTTACTCGGCCCCGACCTTGGTCGACCATGACAACGACCCGAAGACACCACCAGTTCTCGCCCCGGGAGCGACGCCTTCCGACCCCTGCGGACCGGGTTCTCCGGATTACGTAAAGACCGTCACCGCCGACGGCCTGCCGTTCTTCGAGAACTTCTACGCCGGTGGTACGCGCTCGGTTCGCGGCTTCACCGACAACACCCTGGGTCCGCGCGAGTCGGCAAGCAACACCTCTTACCTGCAGCCCATCGGCGGCTCGCTGAAGACGACCGGGTCTGTGGAAATGATCTTCCCCACGCTGATCGACAGTTCTGCGGCACGGGCGTCGGCGTTCGTTGATTTCGGCAACGTGTATACCGATATCGACGCCTTTGACGCCGGCGAACTGCGCGCTTCCACCGGTCTTGCCCTGATGTGGCGCTCGCCGATGGGGCCGATCACGATCAGCTACGCCTTCCCGATCAAGAAGGAAGACAGCGATGACCTGGAGCGCTTGCAGTTCACCTTTGGCGGCTCGTTCTAAGGTCGCTGACAGAGGACATGCAACCCACCCACCATTCCGCCGCCGAGCTGGCAGATCGTTTCCTGCTCCGACTTCAAGGCAATGGCGATACGCGGGTCGACGGCGTCGGCACCCTTGCCAACGCCGGGCCGACCCAGTTGGCGTTTCTCGCCAACCCGAAGTACCGCGCCCAGCTGGCTGCCAGCCGGGCCGGCGTGGTGGTGATGCGCGAATCGGACGCCGCAGGATATGACGGCACCGCCTTGCTGGCCGATGATCCCTACAGCGCCTTCGCCAAGCTGGCCGCCTTGTTCGAGCGGACGGTTTCACATCCGCCGGGTATCCATCCCCTGGCTGAAATCGATCCCAGCGCCACGATAGATCCCGGTGCGCACATCGGTGCGTTTGCCAGTATCGGAGCGCGCAGCCGTATCGAGACGGGCGTCGTGATCGGGCCGGGCTGCGTGATTGGTGACGATTGCGTGGTCGGTGACGGCAGCCAGTTGAGCGCCCGGGTCACCCTGGTCACGCGAGTGCGGCTGGGCAAACGCGTGCGGATTCATCCGGGCGCAGTGTTGGGTGCCGACGGCTTCGGCCTGGCCATGGACCAACCGCCGGATGGCGAGCCACACTGGATCAAGGTGCCGCAATTGGGTGGGGTGCTGGTGGGCGATGATTGCGAGATCGGCGCCAACACCACCATCGACCGCGGCGCCATCGAGGACACCGTGCTGGAAGACGACGTGCGCCTGGATAACCAGATACAGGTCGGCCACAACGTCCGCATCGGGGCACACACCGCAATCGCCGGCTGCGCCGCAATTGCAGGCAGCAGCACGATCGGCCGCTACTGCCAGATCGGCGGTGGCGCCGGCATCATCGGGCACCTGGAGATCTGCGACCGGGTAGTAATCACCGCAATGAGCCTGGTCACCCATTCGATCCGTGAACCCGGCGGGTATTCGTCGGGGACCGGACTAATGGACAATCGCAGCTGGCGCAGGAACGCGGCGCGGTTCAGGCAACTGGACAAGATGGCCCGCCAGTTGCGCGGCCAACCGAACAAGGATCAGAAAGAATGAGCGACACCCTGAAACTGCCGATCGATGTCACCACGATCCAGGAGCTGCTGCCCCACCGCTACCCGTTCCTGCTGGTCGACCGGGTGATCGAGTTCGAAGCCAACAAGCGCGTGCTCGCCTACAAGAACGTGTCCGGCAACGAGCCGTTCTTCAACGGCCACTTCCCGGGACAGCCGGTGATGCCCGGGGTATTGGTGCTGGAGGCGCTGGCCCAGGCCGGTGGCCTGCTCACGCAGTTGTCGATGGGCCGTACCGCCGAGAACAAGCTGTTCTACCTGGTCAAGATCGACGCGGCCAGGTTCTCCAGGATGGTCGTGCCAGGCGACCGGCTTGATCTGGAGGTCATCCTCAAGCGCACGATCCGCAACATGGCGTTGTACCAGGGCATTGCGCGGGTCGATGGTGAGCAGGCGGCCAGTGCCGACATCCTGTGCGCCGAGGTCGTGCCGAAGTCATGAATACCGCCCCCATCCATCCCAGCGCAGTAATCGAGCCGGGAGCCCGGCTTGGCGCCGGCGTGCGGGTGGGTGCGTTCAGCTATATCGGCGCCGACGTCGAAATCGGCGACAACACCCAGATCGGCCCGCATTGCAGCGTGCACGGTCCGACCCGGATTGGCCGCGACAACCGGATCCTCGGCCACGCCGCGATTGGCGGCGACCCGCAGGACAAGAAATATCGCGGCGAGCGGGTCGAGTTGGTGATTGGCGACCGCAACACGGTGCGCGAGTTCGTCACCATCAACCGCGGTACCCACGGCGGCGGCGGGATGACCCGGGTTGGCGACGACAACCTGCTGCTGGCGTATACCCACATCGCCCACGATTGCCTGGTGGGCAACCATTGCGTGTTCTCCAACAACGCGACCCTGGCCGGGCACGTTGTCGTGGGCGACCACGTCAACCTCAGCGGGTTTGCCGCGGTGCACCAGTTCTGCCGGATCGGCGCCCACGCGTTTATCGGCATGGGCGCCTTCGTCAACGGCGACGTGCCACCGTTCGTGATGGTTGCCCAGGAGGGCTACAGCCGGCCGCGGGGCATCAATGGCGAAGGACTGAAGCGGCTTGGTTTCGATCCCGAGCGCATCAGTGCGATCAAGCGCGCGTATCGCGCCTTGTATGTGTCGGGCGCATCGCTGGAAGAGGCTCACGCAAAGCTGACCGACCTCGCGGGCGACAGCCCGGATGTGCGCATGCTGCTGGAGTTCATCGACAGCGGTGAACGGCCCTTGCTGCGATGAGCGGCGCGCCGGCAGTCGATATTTTCAATGACCCGGCCCCAACCCGTGCCAAGCGGGTCGCGCTGGTCGCCGGGGAGGCCTCCGGCGATCTGCTCGGCGCTGGACTGATCAATCAACTGCAACAGCGATGGCCGGGTGCGGAGTTCGTCGGTATCGGCGGGCCGGCCATGCGTGAGACCGGGATGGAAACCTGGTTCGACGCCTCCGAACTGTCAGTGATGGGCTTGGCCGAGGTGCTTCGCGACCTGCCACGGCTGCTGCGATTGCGCCGCGAGTTCCGCCGCCGCGTATTGGACTGGAAGCCCGATGTATTCATCGGCATCGACGCACCGGACTTCAACCTGGGTGTCGAGAAATGGCTGAAGCAACGCGGCGTGCGCACCGTGCATTACGTCAGTCCCTCGGTCTGGGCCTGGCGCGAAAAGCGCGCCGCGAAGATCGGTAGCAGCGCCGACCGGGTGCTGTGCCTGTTCCCGATGGAGCCGGAAATCTACGCGCGTCACGACGTCGACGCACGCTTTGTCGGCCATCCGCTCGCCGATGAAATGCCGCTGCAACCCGACCGCGCCCTGGCGCGCCAAGTGCTCCAGCTGGACCAGGAGCGGCCACTGCTGGCATTGCTGCCCGGCTCGCGCGTGGGCGAGATCGAGCGGCTGGGCGCGGATTTTCTTGGCGCCGCGGCGCAGGTGCTCGCCGCCGAGCCGACGCTGCAGATCGTGGTGCCGATGGCCAATCCACAGGCGCACGAAGCTTTCCAACGCGTGCTTGCTGCCCATCCGGACCGCGAGGCGCTGGCACCTGCCTTGCGCGAGATCACTGGCCGTGCCCGCACCCTGATGGTCGCCAGCGACGTGATCCTGCTGGCGTCGGGTACGGCGACGTTGGAAGCCATGCTGGCGAAGCGGCCCATGGTGGTCGGCTACAAGGTCGCCCCGCTGACCTATCGCCTGGTCAAGGGCCTGGGCATGCTCAAGGTCGACCATTACGCGCTGCCCAACGTCCTGGCCGGCACCGAAGTCGTACCGGAGTTGATGCAACACGACTGCACCCCGGAAAAACTTGCCGCCGCGACCTTGCGCTGGCTGCACGACCCCGCGGCCGCCGAAGCATTGCAGCCACGCTTTCTCGCCTTGCACCAGACGCTGAAGCGCGAGGCCTCTGCACAGGCCGCCGACGCCATCGTCGATCTGGTGGCCGAGGCAAATGGCTGACATCGTCATCCAGACCACGCTCGACCTGGCGGTTGCGCCCCGCGCCCAACGCATTGCCGGCATCGACGAGGCCGGACGCGGTCCGCTCGCCGGGCCGGTGGTGATCGCCGCGGTAGTGCTGGGACCCGGCCGCACCCCGGTCAACGGACTCAATGATTCCAAGCAGCTCAACGCCAAACGCCGTGAAGCGCTCTACGACCGCATCGTCGAGCGCGCACTGGCCTGGCACGTGGTCGCGGTGGAGGTGGAGGAAATCGACCGCATCAACATCTTCCAGGCCACCATGGTCGGCATGCGCCGCGCACTGGAGGGTGTGCTGCACGTGGCCGAACTGGCGCGCATCGACGGCAACGCATTGCCGCGTGGCCTGCCCTGCCCGGCCGAGGCATGGATCGGTGGCGACGCCCGTGACCGCGCGATCATGGCCGCCTCGATCCTGGCCAAGGTCACCCGCGATCGCCTGATGACCGACCTGCACCGGCAATGGCCGCATTACGGTTTCGACGCCCACAAGGGATATCCGACCCCGGCCCACCTGGCGGCGCTGGCCACGCACGGACCTTGCCCGCAGCATCGGCGCAGCTTTGCCCCGGTGCGCGCCGCGAGCGCCCAGCCGCATGCATCTGACATGCAGCACCCAGCCGCCACTAACGGATGATGATCGCCGGATCGATGCCGCCAAGGCGGGTCTGGATTTCGTATTCATAGGCGCCGCTGGCGTTGCCGGCGGTGATCATCACTTTCTGCCGACCGTCCTGCTCCGACGAATCCACGCTCCGGGGCATCCCACGGGCGCTGGGGCTGGCATCGGCGAACTGCAACTGGAACGCCTCGCTGCTGCCTGCGGGCGCGCGCCAGGTGATCTCGGTGCCCCGGTCCACGGTGCAGACCGCATCCGGCGTGCTCACCGCGTTGCCGTCGTACTCCAGGTCGATGTGCACGGCAGCTGCACCGGCTGAGTCCTGGCAGGCCACCCCATCGGGATCGGCGGGCGTTGTGGGCGAGCCGTCGCCATCCGGGGTCGGACCGGTGCTGCTGCAGCCTGCCGCGAACAGCACGATGGTGATGATTGCTATTGATTTCGGTTGCATGACGCACTCCGTGGTGGGTGCCTGCACCGTGCAGGCCGTTTAGGGATCGTCTGAACCATTGCCGTCATTGCCGCGGTTGGCCCGCAAACAATTCGTGCAGCACCGGGGACGCCTTGAGCCGTTGCTCGGCGATGCCCTCCCGACGCGCCTGCACCAGACGTTTGCGCGCACCGGCCGTGTCACCCAGCAACACCAGCGACTGGGCATCGATGAACGCCACTTCGCCGCGCTCGGTCGCCAGCGCCTCCGCCTTGCCTATATGGTCCAACGCCGCCACCGCATCGCCCAGACGCGCGTAATAGAAGCCCAGTAGCGCCTGGGCCTGCGCGTCATCGTCCTTGACGGTCAGATAGTCCTGGGCAAGCTGCACGGCATGCCGGTACGGCACCTGCGCCTGCCCGGCGGTAGCAGGCTGGGCGACCAGTGCATCGCCGATGTTGCCCCAGATGCGGAAGTCGGTCGGATCCAGATCCGCGGCCCGCCGATACAGCCGGGCGGCATCCGCGTAGGCACCCTGTGCATACCTGAGGGTTCCCAGGTTGCTCAACGCCGCATAGCTGGGCTTGATCGCCAGCGACTGCTGGAACGCATCGGCGGCACGCACGTTGTCGCCGTCGGTCAGGTACAGGCCGCCGAGGCTGCTCCACAGGCTGGGGTCGTCGAGCCGCAAGGTGGTCGCGGTGCGAAACGACTCGATCGCCCCGGCAAGATCATCATTGAGGTACTGGTGGTAGCCACGCTCGCGGTAGACCTGCGCGTCACCGGGCCGCAACTTGCGCGCCAGCTCGAAATACTCCAGCGCAAGGTCATTGTTGCCCTGCGCGCTCTGCACCCGCGCCAGTCCGATGTAGGCCGCCGGGCGCAAGCCGAAGTCTTCCAGCGCCTCGGTGTAGAACTCATTGGCCTGCACATAATCGCCCCGCGCCCGGTGCAACTCGCCAAGCGCCAGGCTGACTTCGCGCAGTGCCGGATCCATCGTCGCCGCACGCATGCAGGCATCCTGCGCCTGGTCGAACGCCGGGGTATCGTGCGCAGCCTCGAAGCGGATGATCCGGGCCCGGCAGATCCCGGCCTGGGCACGGGCGAAATCCGGGTCTGCAGCCAAAGCCTCCCCGAACAATCCGATGGCCTGGTCAAGGTAGCCGTCATTTGCCGAGCCCAACAGCAGCTGCTGTCCTTTCAGGTAGGCCTCGTAGGCGCTCAGGTCATGGGTGGGCGCCAGCTTGTCCAAGGCGTGGGGATCGACCTTCAGCACGCCGGGCAACGCGTGCACGACCTGGTTGGCGATTTCCCTCTGGACGGCAAACACATCATTGGCCTTGCGATCGAAGCTCCTACTCCACAACGTGAAACCGGTGGCGGTATCGGACAGGCGCGCATTCACGCGCAGCCGGTCGCCGTCACGACGCACACTGGCATCCAGTACGGTCGCCACCCCGAGACGGCGGCCCAATGCCTTGATGTCGGGGGGATCCTGGCTTGCCCCGGGGCGTACCGCGGCCACCTGCAGCCCCGGCATGCCCGCCAGCGCGTTGTGCATCTCCACCGCCAGGCCTTGGGCGAAGTAGCGGTCGTCGGGGTTATCGCTGAGGCTGGTGAAGGGAAGCACCGCAACCGAGGCATCCGCCGGTTGCTGCGACAGCATCCCGCGGTTGAACCAGGCCAACGCGGCCATCGCGATCAGCAGCAGGACAGCGGCGGCGAACCAGGCCGATTTGACGCCACCGCGGACGCGGGCCGGCGGCGCCTCATCCATGCCGACATGGCCATGCGGGGAGGACAAGTCTGGCGGGGCTCGCGGCACTGGCAGGGGCGCGATCATAGTTTCACCTGACGCCGGTGGATCCGCCAGCTTCGCCAAGGTCGCGGCGGCCCCGACCGGTGCCGGCTCGGGGGATGGTTGCCCAGCCTGAATGGATTCCACAGCCTCCAACTCGCCGATGAACCGGTAACCAAGCGCGTGCTGGGTCTGGATGAATCGCGGTTGGTGCGGATGGTCATCCAGGGCGGCCCGCAGCTGCGCGATCGCGCGGGTAAGGACACCGGGGGTGACGTGGCGGTGACCCCACACCGCATCGAGCAACGTCTCGTGCTCGACCAGCTCATCGGCGTGCCGCAGTAACACCAGCAGCACCGCGAACGCCTTGGGTTCGATCGCCTGTGGCAATCCGTCCCGGGTCAGCGTATGCGCGACCGCGTCCACGACGATCCCGCCGAAGTGGAAGCGGACGCCGGGCAGTCCTCGTTCTCCCGTGATTCCTGACGGATCCATCGGTGAAACCTCATGAAGACCTCGCCAACCTGTGCCAAAGGTGGCGAAAGACTCCCCCGGACATCATGACCCATCCGGGCGTCGAGCGGAATCTGGACCTGCGCCGAATCCCCAGCGCCTGACCCGGAGAATTGTCATGAACGCCATGCTTACCAGCACCATGCTCGCCACCGCCGGTTCGTACCCCGCCGCCCTGGACCGGGTAGCCGCCACCACGGCAGCGTCCCCCCACCAGATGCGGCGCCGCACCATCAGCGGCTTTTCCATCGACCAGACCGAAGTCGACCGCTTCAACCGGCTGCTGTCGCGCCTGGGCCGGACCCAGGCCCCGTTTGAGCGCGACCAACTGGCCACCGCCGGCCGCGAGTTGTGCGACGGCAGCGTCAATCCGCTCCCCGGCATCGCGCAGCGGATGCGTCGCGCCGCCGCCGCGGCCCTGATGATCACCGACCCGGCATGGGAAACGGCCAACGATGTCGCGCTACTGGCGACGTTGGTGGTCGAATACATCCGTGCGAAGAACGACCTGCTGCCGGATCGTTTGCCGCGGGTCGGTCGGCTCGACGACGTGATCGTGGTCGATACCGCCTGGCCGGCACTGGGTGACGAAGTCGACAACTACCTTCACTACCGTCGGCTGCGCCGGATCGAGGCGCGCCTGCGTGGCTGCAACTACGGCGACTTCGAGTTCAGCCGGGAGCAGTGGCAACAAGCACTGCAGGCCGAGATCGCGTTTGCCGCGGCCCATCGCGACGCCCTCGACCATTTCCACGTCCCAACCCATGCGGTGCGGTTTCAGGTGCATTGACGCCATGGCGGGCGGGCAGGGTCTGTCAAGCCTTGTCCGCCCCGGCGGGACTGATACTCTGGTCACTGTCCCAGCCGGTCAGCCAACGGCACGATGCCAGCGCGCTTCATACACCTCCACCTGCATAGCGAATTCTCACTCGTCGACTCCACGATCCGGATCGACGGGCTGGTAAAGCGCTGCGCCGCCCTGGGCCAGCCCGCGGTTGCGGTCACCGACGTCAACAACCTGTTTGCCGCGGTCAAGTTCTACCGCAAGGCCGAGGCCGCCGGAGTCAAGCCGATCCTCGGCGCCGACATCGACCTGGCCGACGGTAACGAAACCCCCTCGCGCCTGACCCTGCTGTGCCGCGACCGCACCGGCTACCTCACCCTGTCGCGGCTGCTCAGCCGGATGTGGATGGAAGGCCACCGCGTCGACGGCGTTGCGATGCGCCCGGAATGGCTGCGCGAGGACAACACCGGTCTGTTCGCACTGGCCGGCCGGAAAAGCCTCGCCGGGCGGCTCGCGACCGGCAGCCGCCCGGAACTGGCCGAAGCCTGGGTGGCCGACTTGCAAGGCACGTTCGGCGACCGCCTGCACCTGGAGTTGACCCGCGCCGGACATGGCGACGAGGACGTCTTCAACCGCTTTGCCCTGCACACCTCCGGCAAACGTGGCTTGCCGGTCATTGCCAGCAACGATGCGCGCTTCCTTGATGCGGACGGCTTCGACGCACACGAGGCGCGCGTGTGCATCTCCACCGGCCGCGTGCTTGACGATCCCAAACGCCCCCACGACTACACCGCCGAGCAGTATCTGAAGTCCTCCGAGCAGATGGCCGAGCTGTTTGCCGACGTGCCCGATGCGATCGACAACACCGTGGCGCTGGCAACGCGCTGCAATGTCGAGATGACGTTCGGCCAGTACGCACTGCCGGCATTCCCGGTGCCCAGCGAGCACACGATCGAGAGCTGGCTGCGCAACGCCGCGCGCGAGGGACTGGAAAAGCGACTGGAAACCGCTCCGCTGGCCGAGGGCAAGAGCCGCGAGGTGTACGACGCGCGGCTGGAAACCGAACTCGACGTCATCATCGAGATGGGCTTCCCGGGCTACTTCCTGATCGTTGCGGACTTCATCAACTGGGGCAAGGAGCAAGGCATCCCGGTCGGGCCGGGTCGCGGTTCCGGTGCCGGTTCGCTGGTCGCGTGGTCATTGGGCATCACCGACCTGGACCCGCTGCCGTACGACCTGCTGTTCGAGCGCTTCCTCAACCCCGAACGCGTGTCGATGCCCGACTTCGACATCGACTTCTGCATGGACCGGCGCGACGAGGTGATCGACTACGTCTCGCGCAAGTACGGCCGCGACCGGGTCAGCCAGATCATCACCTACGGCACCATGGCCGCCAAAGCGGTGGTGCGCGATTGCGGCCGCGTGCTCGGCCACCCGTATGGCTTTGTCGACGGCATCGCAAAACTTATTCCGCTGACGCTTGGCGTGTCGCTGGACGACGCGCTCGGCGAGTCGGAGGCGGCGCGCAAGAACCCGGCGTTGGTCTCGACCGAGCTGATCGAGCGCTACGCCAGCCAGGACGATGTCCGCGACCTGCTCGACCTCGCCCGCAGCCTGGAAAACCTGACCCGCAACGCCGGCAAGCACGCCGGCGGCGTGGTGATCGCCCCGAGCCCGCTGAGCGACTTCTGCCCGCTGTTCGCCGAGCACGACGGTGAAGGCCACGGCAAGAGCCCGGTCACCCAGTTCGACAAGGACGACGTCGAGGCCGTCGGCCTGGTCAAGTTCGACTTCCTCGGCCTGCGCACGCTGACGATCATCGATTGGGCGGTGAAGGCGATCAACGTCCGCCGCGCCAAGACGGGTGCAGAACCGCTCGACATCACCACGTTGCCGCTGGACGACAAGCCCACCTACGAGCTGTTCGCCCGCGGCGAAGGCGTCGCCGTGTTCCAGTTCGAATCACGCGGCATGCGCGAGCTGCTCAAGCGCGCCAAGCCCGACTGCTTCGAAGACATCATCGCCCTGGCCGCGCTGTTCCGCCCCGGCCCGCTGGGCTCGGGGATGGACAAGGACTGGGTCGACCGCAAGCACGGCGTGGCCGAGGTCAGCTACCCCCACCCCTCGCTGGAGCCGGTGCTGGCGCCGACCTACGGCGTCATCGTCTACCAGGAACAGGTGATGCAGATCGCCCAGGTCCTGGCGGGCTACTCGCTGGGCGGCGCCGACCTGCTGCGCCGCGCGATGGGCAAGAAGAACGCCGCAGAGATGGCCAAGGAGCGGGCCAAGTTCGAAACCGGCTGCGAAGCGCGCGGCATCCCCCGCAAGGTCGCCAGCCCGATCTTCGACCTGATGGAGAAGTTCGCCGAGTACGGCTTCAACAAGTCGCACTCCGCGGCGTATGCATTGGTCGCCTACCAGACCGCCTGGCTCAAGGTGCACTACCCGGCCGAGTTCATGGCCGCAGTGCTGTCCAGCGACATGGACAACACCGACAAGGTCACCGGCTTCCTCGACGAATGCCGGGTGATGGGCCTGACCGTGCAGCCGCCGGATGCGGGCGCCTCCGCCTACATGTTCGAGGCGATTGACACCGCGGCGACCGGGCCGGATGCCATGGCCGACGGCACCGCCGTGCAAGCCGACGGCAACCGTCCTGTCGCCGCCCACACCATCCGCTACGGCCTGGGCGCGGTGAAAGGTGTCGGCCACGGGGCCTGCGATGCGATTGTCGAGGCCCGCCGCGCCGGCCCGTTTACCGACCTGCTGGACTTCTGCAAGCGCGTCGACAGCGGCAAGCTCAACCGCCGCGCGCTCGAAGCACTCACCCACGCCGGCGCCCTGGACAAACTCGGCCGCAACCGCGCCAGCCTGATGCTGCAGCTGCCCGAAGTGGTGCGCGCGACCGAGCAGCTCACGCGTGAACGCGACGCCGGCCAAGTCAGCCTGTTCGGCGGCGGCGAAAGCGCCCCCGCGCTGCAGCTGGAGCTCAAGGAAACCGACGAATTCCCGCTCGGCCAATTGCTGGCTCGCGAACGCGAGACACTCGGCCACTACCTCAGCGGCCACCCGTTCGACCCCTATCGCGAAGAACTGCACGATCTGACCGGCTTTGATCTCGGCGACCTCGAGAAGATCTGGGAGAACCGTCCCCAGTCCGCCCGCAGCGGCTGGCGCCCCGAATTGGAAACCGCCGTCGCCGGCCAGGTGGTGGCGATCCGCAAGAAGGGCGACAGCCAGATGTTCGTGCAGATCGAGGACGGTCGCGGCCGCCTCGAAGTCGCCTTCTTCTCCGAGACCTACAGCGAGTTCGCCACCCTGCTGACCCGCGACCGCCTGCTGGTGATCCAGGGCGGCCTGCGCGAGGACGCCTTCAGCGGCGGCTTCGCACTGAAGGCGGCGCGCTGCTGGGACTACAGCCAGATCTGCGCGCAGCACGCGAAGCGGCTGTCGCTGCGCTTGGATTTTCGGGTGCCGGGGGTCTGGAACCGGGTGGACGAATTGCTGGCGAAGCACCGGCCGGGTTCGACGCCGCTCCGGGTCGATTTGATAAGGTCGGGCGCAGCGGGGATGCTGGACCTCAATGGGAGCCACTCGGTACGGGTGGATGCAGAGCTGGTGGGGACGTTGAAGGCGGTGCCGGGGGTCAAGGCGGTGAAGTTGGCGTTGGGGCGGCCTTGGGGCGGATAACACGGCATATTTGGAGTGTTATCAGTTAGCACCTCAAAGATGCAGCCGTTCGATCCGTTAGATTAGATAACACCCCACTTTGGGGATCTACTAAGTGTTAGGTGTGCTATGGGAACTAAACTCTCGCCGCAAGATGAAAACCTCTATCGTAGGACTGACGAAGTACTGCACTACATCTGGGATCCATGTGGCATCTCGGATGCGCCGGAAGCTCGTGACGAGTATTACGGCTACCTTCCCGGGGTCTTCAGCCTTCTCAAGCAGGGTGCTGACGCAGCAGCTATCTCCCGCCATCTTTCCTCAATCGAGTCGGAACGGATGGGCATGTCTGGAGCCGAAGACCGCCACGTAAAGATCGGTGAGGTGCTGGTGGAGTGGCGCGACCACCTTGCCGAGGCGCACACCTAACAATTCGTTCAAGCCGAACCTGCTTCGCTACACCAACAACATGGCAGGAAAAGCTTGCCATGTTGCCGGCTCCGCTACGCAGGTCGGCTTAACTCAGGCGTTAGCGCATGGACCCAACGCAAGCATCCATCGAAGAACTGTACTTGATGTACCAACGCGTCAAGACATATAGCGCCGACCCTATAAGCATGGGCCTGCTATTTTCACTCACGCTCGCGACTGGCTGGCTGTGTCAGTTCTTTTGGCCCAGGGCAAAGTTGCGGCCTCGAAGCAGTTCTGGCGCTTGGCTCGGGTTAGTTCAGGCTGCAATTTACTCTGGCTTAGCCTTTTACACTTCTTATCAAGTACTTATCGCTGGAAAGATAAAATGCTTGCGCAAGGCACGGCGCTGCCCGCGCTCATTTTATGAAGACGAGGGGTGGATTTCGGTAGTCGTACATCCATTTTCATTTTGGGCGACGTACTTTTACATTTTTCTATTCAGTGTAATTTTCCTTGCATGGTTTTTTGTGTGTGCACGCTCTGTCAGACTCTATAGGGCGCGCTAACAATTCGTTCAAGCCGAACTTGCTTCGCTACACCAACAACGTGGCAGGTAAAGCTTGCCACGTTGTCGGCTACGCTACGCAAGTCGGCTTAACTCAGGCGTTAGCACTCATTGGGGAGAGTATTGTGCTGTACCGATCCACCATCTCGCTTGTATTGCTTGCCGCATCAACTGGCGCTTGCACCCAACAATCCGCAGCTGATTTCAAGAAGCAATATCGCTCAAAAGTCCTTAGTAGCTGCACTAACAAAACGTCTGCTCAGGGCAAACTCACCGTCGAACTTAGAGACGCTTATTGCCTCTGCTCCGCGGACACTATCATCAGCTCTCACACAGTAGCTGAGCTCAAGGTGCTAGACACCTTTCCATCTGATCCTGCGCTGGAAGGTAAGGTTAAAGAAATCATGCTCAAGTGCGCTCGCCAAGCGGCGGAGCGATGAGTGGTGAATTAACACTCCAAGTGCAACACTCCTGAGAGTTTGTGCATGCGGTCGGCGGGGGTCTGGAAGCCATAGCGTTTCCTCGGTCGTGTGTTCAGTTTAACGACCGCTTGGTCGCAGTCGGCCT